>CAVYYF010000013.1:0-88671 GCA_963772675.1 uncultured Bacteroidota bacterium | reverse complement strand
ATCTTTCCTGGTTGAGATCGGTTGGTTGTTATATAAAAATAAAGAAAAAATTAATATCAAACGTATTAATCTCATTTACAGCAGTAAAGCTTTTACTTTCGAAGTTATATTGTTCGGAATTATAAACCTGGTTATAATAGATAGACTAAGAGGGAATATATCGTTTGATAGTCAAAACCTATTGCTTTTTCTCAATTTTTATTTAAGCTGGTTTGTGGGATCCTTCATTGGTCATCAATTCCATCCGCGGTATAGGTCCAAAAACTTCTGGGCATTCATTTGGCAGTATTTGAAATCATATATAATAATTTTAGCTCTTTCATTGTTTTCCGCATTCGTGAATGGACTGGCTGTACTTGATACAATGATAATATTTTATGGAATAATTTTGTACTCGATTCTATCATTTTTAGGTATTTCTTCCTATTACAGCATAAAAAAATATAGAATGGTGGCATTAAATATTACAGATTTCACCTTGAAACCGGAGCCGGGAACCATAATGCTGGATCAGAACGTTGCGCATATAGTTAATCATTACAGAACTTTATTTAATACAAGCGACTCAGCAGTACTGGAGTTGACATTAAAAAATTTATTATTAGATAGTCATCCTCAAGTGTTTGAATTCCTCGATAAAAATATTGACTTGTGTTCTTTTGATAACGTTTATTCTGTAATCATAAAATCAGATAATATCTCCAATATAGATTTTCTGCGTGACGGCAGCATTCAATTCTTGCTTAATCTCCAGCAGTTTAATCAAATACACAATTTAAATGAATACCTTGCCGAGGTTAATGATAAACTTATGATAGGCAGCATTTTTGCCGGAAACTTTAATACATCCTATATCCGTCACCAGATCTTCTTAAAACAATTTCCCTATTATATTGCACAATTATTTTATTTCTTTGATTTTTTATGGAACAGGGTTTTTCCTAAAACAGCCTTGTTGAAAAAATTATATACTGTATTAAGTGGTAAAAAGAATAGAGTTCTTACTCTTGCAGAAGGGTTAGGGTTATTGCATTTTCATGGATTCGACATTCTTGATTTAAAAAGTTTCTCAAAGATAAAATGTACTTTATCTCTAAAAAGAAAAGTGAACCCTGCCTTACCCTCCACCCTCTACTGGTCTGGTTTTTAAAATGAAACGGTTAGGGAGAGAACGGGAAGGAGGTTT
Source organism: uncultured Bacteroidota bacterium (assembly GCA_963772675.1). Classification (GTDB taxonomy): domain Bacteria; phylum Bacteroidota; class Ignavibacteria; order Ignavibacteriales; family Ignavibacteriaceae; genus JAKAGZ01. Next base: position 87,485 of record CAVYYF010000013.1, on the reverse strand, counting down.
ATATATATAAATTTAGAACAATGCACCCATACTCCGAATTCATTCAGGAGTTTACATATAATTTGAATGGATCGAAGGACGGTGATAAAATTTCGAATGACTTTAGGATCGCTTTTTGGGGAAAATCTTTAAGAAAACTCTGGCTGGATGAACTGCCGTCGATTATAAATTTATTCAAAGGGGATATTAAATTAGTGGGCGTACGTCCATTAAGTTTGAGTAAGCTAAGACAATATCCGTCGGAATTCCAGGAATTTCGAATATCCGCAAAACCGGGTTTAGTTCCTCCTTTTTATGCAGATTTACCCAAAACGTTTAATGAATTATAGAATCTGAAAAAAAATATCTTTTAAATTATAAACAAAATCCAATTAAAACAGATATACAATATTTATTTAAATGTATTTATAATATTCTTATTAAGAAGGCAAGAAGTTCCTAGTTGGTACGATTAAGATTCAATAACTTCGACGTAGCATATTCGTTTGTAATAATTTTTTCTTAGAAAGTTTAGTAAAATTAGGTTTATAACAATATTTTCCTTCAAAAAAAACAGATCAAAATCAATATCATTGGAATAATAAAAAGCACAATCAAGTATGCCATTACTGTGCCGGATCTGTATTCTTCTTTTACTAATTCATCATATTTTTCCTTAGTCACTGTTCTGTCGCCCCCTTATCCCATGCTCCTCCTTGTGGTCTCGATATACCTCGTATATCAATTGTAAAAAATGCGGATAAATCCGCCCCGGTATCGGTACCGCTTAATTTAAGTGCATAACCTGCTGCAGGTAGTATCCCCAAGTTTTGCAAAATTAATTGGCCCCATACCTCCATGAACATCATTACCAAGTGATTGCCATTGTGCAAAAGTTATATGATCAGCACTTGATCCGTATCTATTCTAATTGGTAAGCCAGCCTGATAATATTGATTATAATCAAAATCAATATATCATTCCGCTCAACCCGGCCCAATCAAAAAATAATACAGACTTCCTCCACTTTCGTTATACACAATATTATTCTCTAAAAATTAAGGTGTCAGAACCAAGCAAATAATACTGCGGTATTAATCACATTTCCACGAGTAACTAATAGTATTATTTAGAATAATCCATTGTAGTGTAGGTATTATTAAGTAGTTGCTAAGACTTCACTTGCGCACAGAAAATGATGCAACATTACAAAAATATTATTATAGATTAAAAATCTACCTGAACCTACATCAGAAAGATATAATATCTTAGTCCATTGTTATAAATAAGATTATTTGCAATTGTTGTTTTGAAGATAATCTATTTCCTCCTTCTGCTGCCTGAATAACTGTATGCCGTCTCTATGCGGAGTCATATTTATTCCCCTTAAATTATGGTGTTTATAGTATAGTCCATCGCCTCCTCACCACTATAAATCTGCATTCCATCCTGTTCATTTGTAAAATTATTAGGAAGGGATTCAATTAATATGTATTTGTAATTGATAAATATACCAGAACTCTCCAATAATCCCAGTGCTCTCCATCACTTATTATATGACAATTATCAAATTGAATGTTTGTGTCATTTGACCAAGTGATACAATGGAATTATTACCGACAGTAATATAATCCCATTTTAAAAGTAATATTCATTATTTTGATATTTTTGTCCGTTTACATAGCTCAGGGCATAAGTATCAGTTATACTCAGTTGTAGGTGAATAAATTACTTGCCATTATGTCCAGAATCTATTCCTTTGGTAATTATGACATGTACCGGCTGCAGGACCAATCCTTCCAACATATCGCTACTGAAACAGTCGAATCCGTACCCCCTGAAATATAAACCATATCTCCACCATTTATGTTAGCCCAATTTAAGGCGGACAAAGATTTAGCAGCATTTGTCCAGCTCGACCATTACCATTGCCTGTTGCATTCTTATCAACATAATAAATATTTGGTAACGTAGTAATAAATTGCAATTTAGGATTGATTGACTGACTAGCTGTTCCTACACTATTTATATAACTTTGTGTAATATATCCAAGACTTCAAATTTTGCTGCAGGCTGCCTATGCCAAATCCTGTAAGATTTGAGTACCTGAGCGACAATTGAGCTATTTCTTTAGCCCAGGTTACAAAATCCAGTTCATATGGTTCAGAATAATTTCCAGTTGGATTTATTGGCGGAGTTTGGCTTGGCGGCAACAAAGAAACCGAGACAGATATGCCCGCCTATTTTTGCCTTCGGAAGAAAAGTGCTGAGGTCAGCCCAATCGTTAGGTCTGTTTAATATTCCAGGTGTAGGAAGTGGCATTTTGCGCTGTCAACTGTGTTATAAGAGAATCAACGTTAACGTGATAGGATGATGTCTGTGCGTTTGCAAAGGGAAAAGGGAAAAGGAATAGAAAGAGAAAAATGCCTTTTCTATAGCCCGAATTTCGATAGTTATTGTTCCTGATTATATTCACTATTACTCTTATCATTTATAATTATGTTAATATAAATATTTATTTAAGCAATATCATCTTATTTTTTAAAACCAGCCCGCCCGATTGCAATACATATATATACATTCCGCTGGAAAGATTTGATGCATTAAATCTTACTGAATGGCTTCCGGCCCCCTGCTGTTCATTAACAAGCGTGGCGACCTCCTTTCCAAGCATATCATATACTTTCAGGATAACATTCCCCGGGTTGACTAATTTATAATTTATTACAGTACTTGGGTTAAACGGGTTGGGGTAGTTCTGGCTGAGTTCATAACTTTTCGGTATTGTATTAGATGAATCCCGATTGCATGTGGCAATACCTGTAAAAGAAAAATTATCGAAATTGTAATCGGTCAGTCCCCCCGCTCCGTTAGCACCTAACTTTATTATAATTTTATTAATGTTATTATAATTCAGTGTGTGAATCGTCCAGGTGCTTCCGGTAGGGAAGGACTGATAATATTTTAAACCACTCCAGCTCCATCCTTCGACAATTAGACTATCGCTGCTGGTTTCACTCACCTGGTAAGCAGCAAAGCTTAAAAATGTGCCTGAAGTATGAGCCGGCAAGGTAACAGTTATCTCATCTGAAGAAGGATCCTGGAAAACGTAATAGAGGCTAATTCCGCTTACATCAAAGTTATATCCGTAGTTAGTATAAAAAGGTTCATTGCTTGAAAATGTGTAGTTGTTTATTGAAAAATTTGAAGGTAGAGACTGGTTACTGTTCCACCCCTGATTATCGAAAGTGAATACTTCCTGCGCAGGTATAAAATTGGCTGATAATAATAATAAAATTCCTAAACTTATTGATCTAATATTTTTCATCTCTTCCTCCGTTCCTTAAAAACTTCCTTTATTTCATACGTGTCTTGCGAGTCTTTTTGATTGCTAAGCATTAGGCGTTTTTATTTCCAGGAAGGCTGGTGCTAAAGAACTAGCATCTTAGAACTAAAGCTTAAGAATTACCTCCTAAGAACTAGTCCTTGCGAACTAGTTCAAGCAATAATTAAGCCAAGGATACGATATTATTGGTTAATGGATTCTAATATTAAGGTGAGGGTGCATATAGTGCACATATAGCAGCATTTAGGGCATGCAACAAATGAGTGTTTAAATTTTAATCAAAAAATTTGAGCATTTAATTCAATTTACTCTGCTTTTTTCAGCAATTATTACAGGTACCTTTGAAGAAAAATGGCATATATTACATTGCAAAACGCAATTATTTCGTATCTCAGCGACCAGAATCATGCCGGAATAGAATATTGGGAAAATTTGATTACTGGCGGAAAAGTAATAAATTAACACTGCTTTTGTCCCGGGTGAAAAACTACTTATTTGTCAATTATTATTAAAAAGGATGGAATACAATAAACATATCCTGTTGGATGATGAGCAGCGCTGAAAAGGGGGAAAAATGGATGGACTCAAAAGATCCTTCGTCATCCGCTTTCATCGGTCTCCTCAGGATGACCGGCTACCCGGTCACTTCATCAAAATAAACTTCTTTGTATCTACAAACTCCTTTTTATTATCCGTTGATACCGCCATAATTCTGTAAAAATAAATTCCGGAAGCCAGGTTGTTCGCATTAAAAATCACTTCGTGATACCCCGCAGTCTCTGTATTGTTCAGCAATTCTCTGATTTCCTGCCCGAGTATATTATATACAACTATATTTATCCTGCTGTCAGCCGGCAAAGCATATCTGATGACAGTCGTAGGATTAAACGGATTCGGGAAGTTCTGAAATAGTGCGTATCTGTCAGGGATAACGCTTTTCGATCCTTCAACTTCTGTTACATTCGCTGCTGTAGTAAAAATAAATGTGCTGCTGGTATCGCTTAAATTGCCTGCATTGTTAAGTGCAGTCACTCTCCAGTAGTAATGATAATCATAGCTTAAGCCGCTGATCTTTTTTGAAGTTGTGGTTATTGTATCACTGTCAAAAATTACTGTTCCTGTAAAATTATTTTTGTTGTTTACTTCCAGCCTGTATTTATCGGCTCCGTTTACTGCTGACCAGCTTAACGTCGGAGATAATGAAACATCCGATGAATTGTTCGCAGGTGAGCTTTGAGTTGCTGCGGCTAGTTTTGTAGTGAAGCTGTAAACACTCGAGGTACTGATTTTTCCCAGGGCATTGCTGCTGGCTGTTACTCTCCAGTAATATGTTGTGTTGTACGACAAACCGCTTAATGCTTGCAATGTATCAGTGATAGAAGAATTATCAAATGCAATTGTTCCTGTAAAATCTGATTTTGTGTTTACTTCCAGTCTGTAAATGTTTGTTCCCTTTGTTTTGTTCCATGCTAATGTAGGTGAAGTTGATACACCCATAGCGTTATCTAAATCTGCTGATAGTATTATCTTCCCGGTTGTAAAAATAAATGTGCTGCTAACATTACTAGCATTACCTGCATTATTGAATGCAGTCACTCTCCAGTAATAATTATTATTGTCTGCCAATCCGCCTATCATAATTAATGTGGAACTCAATGTATCCTTATCAAAAATGACTGTTCCGCTAAAATCGGATTTTGTATTGACTTCTAATCTATAGATATCAGCACCTGGAACAGCCAACCAGCTTAATACAGGAGATAGCGATACCCCTGATGAATTGTCTATTGGCGATGTAAGAGTTGTCATTGCCAGTTTCGTTGTGAAACTATAGACGCCCGATGTATTCGTTTTTGCCAGTGCAGTGCTGCTCGCAGTTACTCTCCAGTAGTATGTCGTATTGTTTGACAGCCCGCTTATAGGCTGGAGTGTATCGGTTATTGTACTGTTATCAAAAACTACGGTCCCCGTAAAATCCGTTTTCGTGTTCACTTCTAATCTGTAAGCGCTTGCTCCGTTTGTTTTATTCCAACTTAATAAAGGTGAAGTTGATACGCCGATAGCTCCGTTTGTTGCAGCCGTTAAAATCGACCGGCCAGTTGTAAAGCCTGAAACGCCGCTTGCGTCACCCGTATTGCCGGCACTGCTCAGGGCAGTTACTCTCCAGTAATATACCGCATTATCAGTAAGTCCGCCTATCCGTTTGGATGTTGCATTTATTGTATTGTTATTATAAATCACGGTACCAGTAAAATCAGATTTTGTGTTTACTTCTAATCTATATGTATTGGCTCCTGCCACAGCCGACCAGGTTAATGTAGGGGAAAGGCTAATTCCCGTTGAGTTGTTGGCTGGGGCACTAAGTGTTGCGGCAGCTAGTTTTGTAGTGAAACTATAAACATCAGACCAGTTGCTGAAGCCGCCACTACCGGTTGCCCTGACTCTCCAGAAATATTTCGTGTTGTGGAAAAGGCTACCAATGGTTGCCGCTGTATCAGTCAGACTGCTGCTGTCAAAAAATAATGTTCCTGAAAAGGTTGAGCTGGTATCTACCTGCAGTTCATAACTTGTTGCACCGGGAACTGATGCCCATTTTATTGAAGGGGACAGGCCTACTGCAAGTGATCCATTCAGGGGCAGGATTGAACCGGAGCTTGTCGTGGTAAAATTATTTGTGCCGCTTACATTGCTGAAGTTGCCATAATTATTAAGTGCTGTAAGTCTCCAGAAATACTGACTGTTGTTGCTTAAGCCGCTTAACTGTCTGGAAATTGTAGTAATTGTATCGCTGTTAAATATTATAGTACCACTGAAATCGTTCTTGCTGTTTACTTCAAGCTTGTATTTATCTGCGCCTTCTACTGCGGACCATCTGAGAACAGGGATGAGGCTGATACCTGTAGCATTATTTACGGGCGAGATCAAGGATGGGCCGTTAAGCTTTGTTGTAAAATTGTAAATAGCAGAAGAACTCGTCTTAGCGAGAGCATTGCTTTTTGCAGTTACCCTCCAGTAATAGGTTGTGTTGTAGGCAAGTCCACTTAAGGATTGCATTGTATCTGCAATAGTGTAGTTGTTAAATACAACTGTTCCTGTAAAATCTGATTTAGTGTTAACCTCGAGCCTGTAGGTGCTTGCACCTGATGTTTTGTCCCACCTTAAAGTAGGGGAAGTTGAAACTCCTATGGCTCCGTTTGTTCCAGCAACCAGTACAGACTGGGTTGTTGTAAAACTAAATATCTGCTTGCATTACCTGAGTTACCTGCATTGTTAAGTGCTGTTACTCTCCAGTAATATTTTACATTGTCTGCCAGTCCACCAATTATTTTTGATGTGGATGTCAGTGTGTTCTGATCATAAATCACAGTACCTGAAAAATCAGGTTTTATGTTGACCTCCAGTCTATACTTTGGCACCTGCCACAGCAGACCAGCTTAATGTCGGTGTTAATGACATACCCGATGAATTGTTAGCAGGGGAACTGAGAGTTGTTGTAGCAAGTTTTGTTGTGAAACTGTAAACACTCGAGGTACTGGTTTTTGCAAGGGCGTTACTTGCCGCAGTTACCCTCCAGTAATAGGTTGTGTTGTTTGGCAAGTCCGCTCAAGGATTGCATTGTGTCTGCAATTGAAGATTGTTATCAAATACTACTGTTCCTGTAAAATCTGATTTAGTGTTAACTTCGAGTCTGTATGTGCTTGCACCTGATGTTTTGTTCCAGCTTAATGTAGGGGAAGTTGAAACACCCATAGCTCCGTTTACAGCTGTAACCAGCGTTGACTGGCCTGTTGTAAAGCTGAAGTACAGACTCGCATCACTGGCATTGCCAGAGCTGCTAAGCGCAGTAACTCTCCAGTAATATTTTATGTTGTCTGCTAGTCCGCCGATCATTTTGGATGTGGATGTCAGTGTGTTCTGGTCATAAATTACTGTTCCTGCAAAATTAGATTTTGTGTTTACTTCCAATCTATATTTATTGGCTCCTGCCACAGCAGACCAGCTTAATGTCGGAGATAATGAAATGCCTGATGAATTGTTAGCAGGGGAACTGAGAGTTGTTGTTGCAAGTTTTGTTGTGAAACTGTAAACACTCGAGGTACTGGTTTTTGCAAGGGAGTTACTGCCGCAGTTACCCTCCAGTAATAGGTTGTGTTGTAGGCAAGTCCACTTAAGGATTGCATTGTATCTGCAATAGTGTTGTTGTTAAATACAACTGTTCCTGTAAAATCTGATTTAGTGTTAACCTCAAGCCTGTAGGTGCTTGCACCTGATGTTTTGTCCCACCTTAAAGTAGGGGATGTTGAAACACCCATAGCTCCGTTTACAGCCGTAACCAGCACTGACTGACCTGTAGTAAAGCTGAAGACAGAACTAGCATCACTGGTATTGCCAGCGCTGTTAAGCGCAGTAACTCTCCAGTAATATTTTACATTGTCTGCCAGTCCACCAATAATTTTTGATGTGGATGTCAGTGTGTTCTGGTCATAAATTACAGTACCGGCAAAATTACTGCTGGTATTAACTTCCAGTCTGTAAGCATTTGCACCTGCCACAGCAGACCAGCTTAATGTCGGTGTTAGTGACATACCCGATGAATTGTTAGCCGGTGAACTGAGAGTTGTTGTTGCAAGTTTTGTTGTGAAACTGTAAACACTCGAGGTACTGGTTTTTGCAAGGGCGTTACTTGCCGCAGTTACCCTCCAATAATAAGTAGTATTGTTTGACAGTCCGCTCAGTGCCTGAAGTGTGCCGGTGATTGAAGAGTTATCAAACACTACAGTCCCCGTGAAGTCTGATTTAGTGTTAACTTCGAGTCTGTATGTACTGGCACCCGATGTTTTGTTCCAGCTTAGTGTAGGGGAGGTTGATACACCTATTGCACCATTAACTGTGGTGACCAGCACCGACTGACCTGTAGTGAAGTTGAAGACAGAACTAGCATCACTGGTATTACCAGCGCTGTTAAGTGCAGTAACTCTCCAGTAATATTTTGTGTTATCTGATAGTCCTCCTATCGTTTTGGATGTTGAGGTCAGGTTGTTCTGGTCATAAATTACAGTACCGGCAAAATTACTGCTGGTATTAACTTCCAGTCTGTAAGCATTTGCACCTGCCACAGCAGACCAGCTTAATGTCGGAGATAATGAAACCCCTGATAAGTTGTTTGCAGGAGAATTAAGCGAAGGAGGCAGAAAGGTGGCCTGACCAAAATTAAAATTGTCAAAGTTATAATCCGCCAAACCGCCGGTTCCTACCGAATCAACCTTTATAACAATCTTATTTACATTATCATAGTTAAGCGTTAGAACAGTCCAGTTGGCGTTGGAAGGAAAAATTCGGGAATATTTTAAGACGGAATTATTCCAACCCTCCACAATAAGGCTATCAGTGCTTGTTCCGCTTACCTGGCATGCAGCAAGGCTGATTAATTTAACGGGAGAGTTGTTTGGGGAAGTAATTGTGATATTATCCGTCAGAGAGTTTTGAAAAACATAATAAAGACTAACGCTGTTTACATCAAAATTGTAGCCGTAATTTGTATAAAAACGTTCATTGCTTGAAAACGAATAACTGCTTATTGAAAAGTTTGAAGACAAAATCTGGTCACTGGTCCAGCTCTGGCTATCGAAATTTATTACAGTTTGTCCTGATACATTTGCAGGGAAGAATGCTATTAAAATTAAAAATATTAATGCACTTATAGATTTCATTAACATTCTATTGCGAATGGTATATTTATTATACCCTTTTTCTTATAAATTGGATTTGAAAATAGTATCGTTATATAGAAATATTTTTTACAGTCAGGAACTCAAAATAATTTTAAGTAAAACTATTTAAGTCACTTTATTGAATAACTGTATCGAAATAAAATAAATTCTAAATATTTAAATTCACTTTGAGCAATAAAATTCGTTGAGGCAAAGAGCCCTTTTTAAAAAAAGACTGACCAATTATTAAACTAAATTGCAATTATTACATATTGTGAATAAATAATTGCAGAAGAAGAGTGATCACAGAAAAAAAATTAATAAACAGTTTTGAAGGAATTAACTAACAAGATTTTGCTTGATTAGATCGATTTTCTTGTTAATTGTGATTGTAAAATATGGAATGCAATATATAAATATTTAAAGGTGACATGCAATAAATTAATTTTTATTTTTTTTTGGGGAAAAATTAATAATCATAATTGCATACTAAAAAAAAGGAAGGTTATTTTTATTTTCGGACTACGATGATATTATAATTTTCACTTGGAGTAAATAAATTTCCATATACGTGTACCGGCTAATTATTTTATATTTCATAAATCATAGACCGTAAGAGATCTAAAATCTTGAAGCCAGTTATCTGAGAGTAAATAAAAGAAAAGTCTTAGGAGAATTTCAGATCAACATCACTATAGGGAAGGGAAATATCACCCTGACAAAATTCCAGTTTTTAAATATCATATTATTTGGAATGAAAATATTCAAAGTTGAACTGGGTAGAGATACTTAAATTAAAGTAAAAAATTTTATTTGGTTATTACTAAAACTAATAACCAAATAATTTTTTATTTCTTTTGGAATGTTATCCAAATTAAAAAAAAATATTTTGCAAAATATTTTTTAAAAGATTAGATTTTTACTGAACAATTACTTACATTATAAGAAAAATGTTCAGTAATTTAAGCTGAGTCGAAGAAGTTTATCTTTCTCATAATCAGAGGGTCGTTGGTTCAAGTCCATCCGGGCCCACAAAGTTTAACCTCGAATATTGAATATTCGAGGTTTTTTGTTTTAAAAATGTAGCTATTTGAATAAATTTGTATAATGATATCTCTTTCTGTATTAGCAAATTGGGATAAACAAAATTATAAGCTTTGGGATAGTTTATTTTCTATAAATCAGCTATTATACCGCCTTTAGAATATTAAAAATATTTTGGATAGCAGATAGGGAAAATTCATTAACTTAATTTAAGAAAATATATATGACAAAAAGCAAGGCTTCACTGACCCGGTTAGTAGATTCTTCAAGTGCTATGTTATTAATCCCTAAAGAGGAACTCACAGAGAAATTAATTATGCGTATTAAAATTGGAGAAGAATTTTTGCGTAGGCAAATTCAAACTCGCTCACAATTAAGTATTACCCAGAAGGAATATGAAATTTGGAATGATCAAAATTCTGTGTTATTAAAACTAGCTTTTAATGAGCCTGATAATGAGTATAGAGCGGGCTATGACTATATTAATATTAAAGGAACATTTTTCAGGGATGCTTTCATTGAAGAAGAGCGGGACATCTTATTTATTGATATACGGAATAAAATAGAATTTTTATCTCAACTGGTAGAAAAGCTTCCACGAATTAAGTATAAACAGCAAAAACAGGCTTACCGGCAGACTAAAAAAGATGAAGTATTCTTAAATGATAAAGTTGAGGAGAAAAAGGAGGCTAATCAGCAAGCTAAAAAAGATGAAATATTTTTAGACGATAAAATTGAGGAGAGAAAGGATGCCCACCAGCAGACTAAAAAAGATGAAATGACTTCAAATAATAAAGTTTTTGTTGTACATGGTCATAACGATGAAGTGAAATTAAATGTGGTAAGAACTCTGGAAAAGCTGGGAATTGAACCAATAATTTTACATGAAAAAGGTAATGAAAAGAATACATTAATTGAACTAATAGAGAATAATTCAGACGTAGCTTTTGCTATAGTATTATTATCTGATGATGATGTTGGAAAAGCTCAAAAAGATAAAGAGTTAATTTCCAGAGCAGGACAAAATGTAATACTGGAATTGGGCTATTTTATAGGGAGGCTTGGAATAGATAGAGTTTGCGCTCTTCATAATAACAAGATTGAATTACCAGGTGATAAACATGACCTGGTTTATATCTCTGTTGATCCTTCAGATCACTGGCAGATTGATCTTGCAAAAAAATTAAAATCGGCCGGTTATAAATTGGATATAAATAATATCATCTAACTAATATTGGATGATCTTTTTAGTCAGTGCATTACCACCCACTTTGGGAAGGCAGTTAATGAATTGCAAATAACCACATTCAAGTGTAATATTAGCATGTTAGGTCCAATATAAAACTGTCACTGCTACAGTAGAGCCCACTGGTTATATGATTTATTCAACAAAAAAGTGAATGCTACTGTTTTATCAGATAGTCCGCCAGCATTTGAAGTTCATCAACATCCACAGTATCGTATGAGTGCATTATGAACCCTTTATATTTATTCTGGTATTTTACCATCCTGGCCGAATCTATAAAAGCAGTGGTGTTATTTAGATACATAACAAGATAATCTCTTGTCCAGTATTCACCAAGATCCGTTAATTCAGGTCCCTTTTCAGTTCCAGACATATCGGAGCCATGGCAGGTAGCACAGCCCAATGAGCTGTATAGGCGTTCAGCGGTTTTTGTTTTGCTATCTGTAGGGTTATTTGTATTGCGGGTTATAATAAATATTATTAAGAGGAGAACTACAACAACTGCAGACCATATTATTGTCTTCTTCATAACTTACCCCTTTAATGAATAATGATTAATATATACAAATTTTTTCTAAAAAAACCACTAAAAAGTAAAAGAGAGCATTATAATGTGATAGGAGGTTATATCTATAAGTATATCGTAATTGCTTATTTAACTCACAAATGAATGGGAGGTATTTTTTTTATCTTTAGGTTATTGTGATGAGCAGATATCTAAAAGTAGTGAAAAGATTAGATGTTTAAGTATAATAACTTTTAAATGCTATCAATTTTTCCTTATTGTTAATTAAACGCGCCACTGCTTTTATGCTTTTTTGTCAGCTGATGGAAACCTTTTTTATCCTGCCAGCCTGAAGGTGAAATTTTTAATAGCACTACAATCAGCAAAAAGGTTACAAGGCAGAGCCCTAAATATATTATTAAAAAAAACATAGAATGCATTAGTTAAACAATTATCTAACAAATGGAAAATAATACACTAATTATGATAATTATTTACTAATTGTCAATGAAATTTACATTAAATAATAAGTATCAACCATTTTTTTGAAGTTTATCTCGAAATAACCGATTTACTGCCATTATCAATAAATATAAAAGCATCATCTGTTTGATTTGTTGGTAGTTATAGCTCCCATTTTAAGTAGAATATTATTACTATTAGTAAATTAGTTATATTAGAAGGGGTAATGCTAATTAAAAATAGAATTGGTAATTAAATGACTTTTTTCTTTTCTAATCTGTGTTTAATGAGTTCTATAATTGGGGGGAGGAGAGATAAAAATATTATCACCATTATTACAAAAATAAAGTTATTTTTCACGACGGGAATGTTACCGAAATAAAAACCGCTATAAGTGAAAAGTCCAACCCATAGAATTCCTCCTATTACGTTATATTTAATAAATTTTTTGTAAGTCATACTTCCTGCACCGGCCACAAAAGGGGCAAAAGTTCTTACGATTGGCACAAAGCGTGCGATTATTATTGTTTTACCACCGTATTTTTCAAAAAATCTGTGGGTCTTTTCTATATGAGATTTCTTAATCAATCGGATCCTTTTGGATTCGGTAATTTTATGTCCAAAAAATTTCCCTATCCAGTAGTTTACGGTATCGCCCAAAATTGCTGCAACTGCAAGGATTAAAAATAATAAGTGAAGGTTAAATGAGCCCTGCGCAGCAAAAGTGCCTGCTGCAAATATCAATGAATCGCCAGGAAGGAAGGGAGTGATAACTAATCCGGTCTCTGAAAAGATTATTAAAAAAAGAATCAGGTACGTTAGAGTTCCGTAGTGAAGGATTAATTCATTCAGATGTACATCCAAATGCAAAATAAAATCTATAATTTCTTTCAGTATGTCCATGTTTCTTTAAGGGATGAAAAGTCAGACTATAACGTTTGAATAAAACAATCCTTAAAAATAAGAATTTATATAAAGAACTTGCAATAAATTTGATTATTAATATACCATGTTTGAGCAATCTTTTATTATATTAATTCTCGATTATTTATCTCGATAAAAAATGGATAGTTATGAGTGAACCTCAACCTACTGAAAGGACAAAAGTAAACCGCCTTGCAAAACGTGGGTTTTATGATAAGGCAACTATTTTTAGCATACTCGATGAAGGAATAATATGCCAGGTTGGTTTTATATTTAATGGCAGGCCCTTTATAATTCCGACTGCTTATGTAAGATTAAACGATTTCATTTATATCCACGGCGCAAAGTCAAATCAAATGATTAATGCAATAAACAACGGAAGCGAGGCGTGTTTTACAGTTACCTTGCTTGATGGTTACGTTTTAGCAAGATCAGCTTTCCATCATTCTATGAATTATCGTTCGGTGGTTATGTTTGGAAAAGGGAAAATAGTTGAAGATCAGCAAGAAAAAATTAATGCATTAAAGGCCTTTACTGAACATGTAATGCCGGGTAGATGGGATGATGTCAGGAAACCCTCAGAAAAAGAATTGTACGCTACAGGCGTATTGAGATTTCCGATTGAAGAGGCGTCGGCAAAAATAAGAACCGGTCCCGCTGTCGATGACAAAGATGATTACGAACTCAATGTTTGGGCAGGAGTACTTCCTGTTAAAACTATGTTTGCTGAACCTCAAAGAGATGAACGGCTTAAAAAAGAGATAGTTGAACCAGATTATTTATTGAATTTTATTTCATCCAAAATGTAAATTTTCTTTCATCAATCAAAAGGGAGGATAAAATGCAATCATTCCAGAACGAAGCTCTTTACCCAAAACTTACCGGAAATATGAAATTTGTTGGCATCTATTATATGGTAGTCGGAGTCTTAGCTTCACTTACAATTATAGGGGCCATTATAGGAGTTCCCACTTTTATTGCCGGTTCGAGATTGAGGGACGCAGCGGAAAATCTGAAATTATATAATGATAATAAATCTGATGAAACCTTGAACAGGGCATTTAATCTGCAAAATTCTTCTTTCTTTATTTATAAAGTAATAATAATAGTCTCACTGGTTTTCTTTGTGCTTTATATTATTGCTATTATAGCTCTCGTAACTTCAGGTGCTTTATCTAATTTTCCGAGAGTTTAACTTTTGTTTTAGTCCTTCAAGGCCCTGCAGTCCACCATTATGCAGGGCTATTATTTTTGAACTTTTAGGGAAATAATCTTTTTTGATCATATCATAAATGCCAAACAACATTTTACCACTATAAATTGGTTCTAGTCTTATTCCATTCTGGTTTTCAAAACCTGAAATAAAACCCATTAACTCTTTTGTAATTTTTGCATAACCACCAAAATGATAATTAGTAATGAGTTGCCAGTTTTTATTATTCGTAAATTTTAACATTTTTAGGAGGTTGACAATTTCATTTCTCAAAAAATCTCCGCCTTTTAATACCGAAAAACCCAAAGCTGTTTGATTATTTTTTAATCCTGTAATCAATCCTGCTAAAGTTCCACCTGTACCGGAAGCGGTGCAGATGTAATCAAATGATATATTTATATCATCTAATATTTCATTGCATCCCTGAACTGCGAGCGAATTTGTCCCTCCTTCAGGAATCAGATAAAAATCGCCATATTTAGCTTTTAGAGAGGACAGAAATTTTGTATTGTATTTATCACGGTAAAAAGTTCGATCCAGATAAGTGAACCTCATTCCGCACGCTTTAGCGAAAGTAAGGGTCGGGTTTAATGGAAGGTGCTCTTCACCCCGGATAACTCCGATAGTTTTAAATCCAAATAATTTTCCTGCAGCGGCTGTTGCATAAATATGATTGGAATAAGCGCCGCCAAAAGTGAGGAGTGTATCGTATTTGTTTTTATTAGCCTCTAACAAATTATATTTTAATTTAAACCATTTATTGCCTGAAATTTCCGGATGGGTAAGATCAAGTCTTTTAATAAATAATTCTATACCGGAATTATTGAGAAAGTTATTATTTAGTTTTTGAAGTGGTGTAGGGGGATTATTTAATAATTCTTCCAAAATCATAATCAATTATAATAAAATTTAGGTGAGAATTTGAAACAGAATGGGTGGAAGAAGAGGCGTTTATCATAAAACGCCTCTTTGGGTTTTAATTGTTTCCGGAAGAAGTCCAAACATTATTTGAATCATCAATGTCTGGAAGTTTAGAATCAGGGTCAAGTGCAACTGAAGTAACCCTGCTGGTCGATGGATAATAAAAATTAAATTCATCACCGCTATGCCAGATTTCAACGGGAAGTTTTACTCTTTCAACTTTACCATCTGATTGAGTGATCTCAGCAACAACAGGCATAGGCAATTTTTGATTATTTTTAATTTTAATAATTACGCCTTTTGTAGTATCGTTATCAATATATTTTACACTTTCAACCGCTTGATCGATTTTCCATTTTTTATAAAACCACCCCTTCCAGAAATAATTCAAATCTTCACCGGAGGCGGAATTCATTGCTCTGAAGAAATCGTTTGGTTGTGGATGTTTGAATGCCCAGTTTTTAATATAATTTCTAAATGCATAATCAAATCTTTCCGGATTTAGAACATATTCACGAAGCATAACCAATCCCAGAGCTGTTTTGTAGTATTGCGATGGGTGCACATATTTTCCGTTCATATTATCAGGATAGGTTATAATAATAGGAAAGTCGGGATCATTCAAATAAGGAGCAAATTCTCTTGCAGGGTTACCGCCGTTTGGGGCATATTCATGGTCACGTTTAGGTGCATACTCTCCATTGTTAAAATCATCGGTTGCATAAATATCAATAAATGTATTGAAACCTTCATCCATAAAAGCGTACTCTCTTTCATCTGAACCTACTATCATTGGGAACCAGGTATGTCCTATTTCATGATCTGTTACCATAAAGAGTTGTCCACGTTTTGCTCTCCAATGGCAGAAGGCTAGTGCAGGATATTCCATTCCACCCACCGGACCTCCAACATTTACTGCAACGGGATATGGAAACTCAAACCACCTTTTTGAAAAATCTTCAACGCTGGCTTTTAAATATTCTGTAGATCTGTTCCATGCTGAATCACCTGCGCTTTCGACCGGGTACACTGACATTGCAAGAGCTTTTTTGCCACTCGGTAAATTTAATCTGGCAGCATCCCAGATAAATGCTTTTGATGAAGCCCAGGCAACATCTCGTGAATTTTTCATTTTGAAATGCCATGTCAATCTTTTATTGCTATCAGACTGTGATGTTTCGTTTAAAACATCTTGCTGCGATCTAATTACAACAGTCTTATCGCTTTTTCTTGCTTTTGCAAGTCTGTTTAATTGTTTTGTTGTTAAAACTTCTTTTGGATTTACCAGTTCACCTGAACCAACAACTATTTGATCAGCAGGAACATTAACATAGTAATCATAATTTCCGTACTCGCAATAAAATTCTCCTGAGCCGAGATAGGGGAGAGTGTTCCATCCGATCACATCATCATAAACACACATCCTGGGAAACCATTGTGCAATATCGTAAATGGTTCCATTTTTAGTTTTCATACTGCCTGTACGTCCACGCGCTTTTGATTGCAGTATATATGAATAATCGATTTTAATTTTAAGAACACCGCCACTGCGTTTCAAAGGCCTTTTTAGCGTTATTTGCATTCTAGTATCTGTTACAACGTAATCAGGTTTGTAAGTATTTCCTTTGTAACTAATCGTTAAGGATTTTATTTCATATCCGTTCGTTGTTTCAGCAGGTTGCCGTGTTGAATTATTAATAATATTTCCACGGGAATCTTTCTTAAGAATATTCTGATCCATTTGCAGCCAAAGATAATCGAGGTTATCTGGGCTGTTATTTGCGTAAGTGACTACCTCACTTCCTGTGATTCTGTTTGTCTTTTCGTCGAGACTAACATTTATTTTATAGTCGGGTTGGTTTTGCCAGTAATCTCTGCCGGGTGTTCCATCGTTATTTCTATAAACTGTTGATGTCCTACTTAAAAAGGTTGGATCAAAAGCATCGTGAGAATTATATACACTGTTCTGCTGAGCAAGAGTGCTTAGACTCAGCATAAACAGTACAGTAGTTAGTGTAGAGAGAAAATATTTTAATTTCATAAATTTTAATAATTGTTTAGATTAATTTTATCTTCTTGGTCCCGGCTTCGGTTTTTGATAACCACTGGTCCAAATATTATTATCCGGATAAACATCCGGCAGTTGATTATCAGGATCAATGCTAACAGAATCGATCATACTTGTTGAATTATATTTAAATGTCCATTCACCTCCACGCTGCCAGATTTCAACAGGAAGGTTAACTGTTCCTGTATTTCCGTTTTGTTCTTTAACAGCAACGGCCACAGGCATAGCCATCTGCCCAAGATTATCGATTGTTATAAGAACACCTTTTGAAGGATCATTATCAATATATTTAACATCCTTCACAGCCTGGTCAAGAGTCCAGCTTTTATAGAACCATTCTTTCCAGAACCAATTAAGGTCTTCTCCAGTAGCATCATTCATTGTTCTAAAGAAATCTTTTGGTTGAGGATGTTTGTAAGCCCATCTCTTAATATAAGTTTTAAATGCGTAATCAAATCTTTCATGCCCTAAGATATCTTCACGAAGTAGCCATAATCCCTGTGCAGGTTTGTAGTAAGCTTCTAGCCCGAGATTTTGAGCTTTCATAACATCCGGATAGGTCATAACCGGTTCCTGGCCAGCTCTTGCAAAAAAACGGGCAAGACCTCTTGATGAGCTACGATGATAACTAAATTTACCGTTTTGATAATTTGCTGTTGAATACCTATTTATAAATGTATTAAATCCCTCATCCATCCATGCGTATCTTCTTTCATTAGACCCTACAACCATTGGAAACCATGTGTGTCCGAACTCATGATCAGTAACACTCCATAATCCTCTTCCATACGACTTGTAGCTGCAAAAAACTATTCCGGGATATTCCATTCCTCCAACTCTCCCGGCAACATTAATTGCATTAGGATAAGGAAACTCATACCATTGTTTGGAATTATATTCAATTGATGCTTTAGCAAATGTTGTAGCGCTCCCCCAGGCAGTATCAGCATCGCTTTCCAGTGGATATACAGACATTACCATTGATTTTTTGCCGCTTGGTAAATTTAATCTTGCAGCATCCCATATAAAAGCGCGGGAGGCAGCCCAGCTTGCATCTCTTGCATTATGAATTATAAAGTGCCATGTTTTAGTTTTTGTTACAGTTGAAACTGAATCTAATGCTTTTACTTCATCAGGTGTTCTGATAAAAACGGTTGTGTCGCTTTTTCCGGCTTTGTCAAGTCTGTCCCTTTGTGTAGAAGTCAGAACATCGTCAGGATTTTGAAGTTCTCCTGAACCTACTACGATCATATCAGCGGGAGCTGTAACAGTATAATCAAGGTTACCATATTCAAGATAGAATTCACCTGCGCCAAGATAGGGAAGAGTGTTCCAGCCGTTTACATCATCATATACTTCCATTCGCGGATACCATTGAGCAATTTCATAAATAGTACCCTTTTTTGTATTCAGCATTCCCATTCTATCAGATCCATAGTTTGGAATTTTAAAACTCCAGCTAATTTCAATTTCAAGTTCATCACCTTTTGGCTTCATAGAAGAAGGTAAAATTATTTGCATACGTGTGTCAGTTATTACGTATTTGGGTGTTGAAGTATCTCCATCTTCTTTAACTTTTACGGATTTAATTACATCACCACCATTAAAATCCTGGTTTCCGAATCTGCCTCCCTCATAAGGAGTTGTCTTTGCGCCCCGTGAGTGTTCCGTGAAAAGATTTTGATCTAATTGCAGCCATAAGTAAGGCAAGCGGTCAGGACTATTATTTGTGTACGTTATAGTTTCACTTGCAGTAACAACATTATCTTTTGTGTCTAGAGTTGAGTTAATTTTATAACTTGCAGAATTCTGCCAATACAATGGACCTGGCTGACCACTTCCGCTTCTATAAGCAGTTCCGGGTTCACTAAGAAATGTAGGATCAAATACTTTGTGCTGATCATATTTACTATCTTGTTGAGCAAATAAGGTGCTTGCTGAAATAAATAAAATAAAAAGCACAGGCAAGAACGAAGATTTCATAATTATATTCTCTCAATATTATATGTAATAATTGGTTAATTCGCTTAGACTAATTTTATAATATAAGAACACTCAAAATAAGAAACCAATATTTTGTCATGAATGAAGAAGAAAAGAGCAGATTTAGGCTTCACTTTTGAGAATGTTATTTATTGGGAAATTCTATAAATTAAATATATATTTCTTCTAATAAAGACATCTATAATTACATAAAAAAGGAATGATTATGCCTGCAAATGAATTGCAGATTTTATTGCAAAAACTTAAACTAGAAATAAATAACATAAAAGTAGTGGATAAAAGTTCCGTTGAGATGCTGGACAAAATGAAAATGGAAATTGAAAAGGCTCTTGAGCATAGCGAAGCGAAACAGGGAATTGAGAAATCTTCACTTTTAGAGGGACTGGAGAAGTCAGTTGAGCATTTTGAGGCCTCACATCCCGAACTAACAGCTAAAATAAATAACGTAATATATTTTCTAAATAATGTTGGACTTTAGAATCTATTGGAAGTAAACCGCTGTAATCCTTATATCACAGCGGTATATGTGAAATAGAAATATTTAATACTTAAGCCATTTGAAAACTTCAGACCATTGAGGCTTTTTCCCTGTCAGTAAAATTCCGACTCTATATATTTTGCCTGCAAAAGGGAATATTAAAAGCATCGTTGCAACGTTTACAACTATTGACAAAGCAAATTGCCAGAGTGGTATTTCAACAAGACTCATTCTTGCTGGCATTACTATTATTGATGAGAATGGAAGCAGAGAGGTTACATTTGCCAAAAGAGTATCAGGATTTTTTAGCATTGAAATGCTTATAAAAAAAGGAATCATAACTAACATCATTATTGGCCAGATACCTGATTGAGCATCCTGCTCATTATCAAATATAGCGCCTACCGTCGCAAACAAACCCAGGAAGGTTATCAAACCAACAAAATAGTTTAAGAGGAAGTAAAATATCTGACCTATTGAAAGAGTGGGCATATATTCAGCTGGAATGACAAACAGGCTGGAACTTATTAGCACAATCAATGGTGATATCCAGATTATCATTTGCAAAAGACCGGTTACGGCAGTTCCAATAATTTTACCAGTCATTAGTTCTTTAGCTTTTACAGAGGAAAGAAGCAACTCTACTATTTTTGAATTTTTTTCTTCTACAACCGATCGCATCATCATCATTCCTATAAACATCAAACTAAAGTACAGTATAAATGAAAAAACCATAGAGATGATTGTGGCGCCATCATTTGCTTGTTTTACTTCTTTATCGCTTGAAATTCTGAAACCATTAAAGTCAACCCTGTCCCGGGCATATTCAATATCCGCCTTTGATAATTGTTTATTATTGAAGTAATTATCTACCAGTGCCTGGTTGATTGTTCCCCTGAGCTTTTGAAATAAATCGTTATTCCCTGGATTTTTGGAATAATACTCAATCCTTTTATCTTTTAATGCAGTTGAAGGAATAAATACCACACCGGTTAATTTATCTGCAAGTAATTTATTTTTTAATCCATCTATTTTATTTTTAATTTCAGATTTACTTTCAGTTTCAAAATCTATTTTGTATTTCCCATTCTTAACCAGAGACATTTCCCCAAAATCTTTTCGAAGGCTATTAGTGAGTTCGGACGATTCTGAAATAATCAGCAGAGTAGCACTATTCTCACCATTGTAAGCAATCAAAAATGTTTGGAAAGCTAAAATGCCAAACATAAATACAGGAACAAGCAGGGTCATCAAAATAAAAGTTTTACTGAGAATTTTTTCCCTTAATTCTCTTTTAATAATTGTTAGAGTTCTAAAATTAAACATTGACTACCTCCGCATTTTGATCGCCTGCAAGCCTGACAAATATTTCGTGCAGGGAAATATCATTGGCATTAAATCTTCTTATTGTAACATTGTTTTCTAACAATAGTTTTAGTAATTCCTGCGATTGTGATTCTTCTCTTACAGTAATGCCTGTAGTGTTTCCGAAATCCTGTATTGATTCGATAATGGGATTATTTTTCAGAAACGAAATATTACCATCGTAAGTAATATTAACATTTCTGTTACCGAATTTTCTTTTAATTTCCGCTAATGAGCCATGTAAAATAATTTTGCCGTTATCAATCATAGCAATATGATCGCACATCTTTTCTGCAAAGTCCATCAGATGAGTTGAGAAAATAATCACCTTGCCCTGATTTTTCAGCTCTATAATTATTTGCCTGAGCAAATCTGTATTGATTGGATCAAGACCGGAAAAAGGTTCATCAAGAATAAGAAATTCCGGGTCGTGTAGAATTGTTGCAATGAACTGAATCTTTTGCTGGTTACCCTTTGAAAGATCTTGTATCTTAGACGTTTTTCTATCAACTAGTTGGAAGCGTTTGAGATATTCGTTAGCTTTTTTTTCAATGTCTTTACCACTTTTACCTTTTACTTCAGCGAAAAACATCAGTGTATCCCAGACTTTCATTTTCTTATATAGTCCTCGCTCCTCTGGCAAATAGCCAACTTTCTGTTTGAATTCTTCAGTAACCGCTGAGCCTCTTAAGATAACTTCTCCGTCGTCGGGAGCATAAATATTCATCATCATTCTAATGGTCGTCGTTTTGCCGGCACCGTTCCTTCCGATCAGTCCAAACACTGCTCCTTCCGGTACATCGAATGATGCATCGTCGACAGCTTTAACCTTTCCGAATGATTTTTTTAGATGTCTTACTTCAAGTGCATTCATTATAGAGCCCTATAATAAAATTTTGAAAATTATAATTGCTAATTAGCTTACTAATATAATAGAAACTTTTAAAATAGGACAACCTTTCATCAAGATTTTAGGACATCAAATTTATATCCTGACAAATTTCAGTTGTGTATTAAGGCAAAGTTTTATTGTTTTTTCTTCAATCTTTATTTACTTTTTTACTACCCATATAATCTTATTGAAGGAAATATGATATTAAAAAAGCTCTTTATTCCGGTTTTTATTTTACCTCTGCTGATAGTAGGATGTGGAAAGCAATCAACTGAAAATATACCAATGGGAAAGTATAGGGCCATTCTCAAAACTGCGGGTGGCGATCTCCCTTTCTTCTTTGAATTGAAAAATGAAAAAGGTCATTCTTCTGCTTCTATATTAAACGGCAAGGAAATAATAAAAGTTGATGAAGTTAAGGTCGTTGGTGATAGCCTAACACTTTATCTCCCTTCTTTTAATTCTACTATTAAAGCCGCATATTCCGGTTTCCTTCTTAAAGGAAACTTAACCCTGGTCAAAGCAAATGCTGTTCTACAGGTTATCCCATTAAAAGCTGAATTAAATACAACTTACAGATTTTTCCCAAAACCTAAAAATAGCATTGACATATCAGGCAGATGGGCTGCAGCTTTTAAAGAAGATGATGGAAGCACTTATCCCGCTGTTGGAGAATTCGAACAAAATGGATCAGGTTTAACAGGTACATTTTTAACTCCTACTGGCGATTACAGGTATCTCCAAGGCCAGGTGAAAGACAGAACAATCTACCTTTCAACCTTTGATGGAGGGCATGCTTATCTATTTAAAGCAACTCTTGATAAAAATAATAAGCTTGAAGGCGGTTACTGGTCAGGAATTAAGTATCATGAATCCTGGACTGCTGTAAAAGATGAAAATGCAAAGCTTCCGGATCCTGATAAACTGACCTTTCTGAAAAAGGGTTATAACAAATTGGATTTTACTTTTCCTGATTTGAATGGGAAAATGATTTCGTTGTCTGATAAAAAATATAAAGGGAAAGTAGTGATAGTGACTTTAGAAGGTAGTTGGTGTCCAAACTGTCATGACGAATCAAGATTTTTATCTCCATTTTATGATAAGTATCATAATCAGGGACTAGAAATAATTTCACTTATGTTTGAAAATTACGATGACTCTGCCAGAGCAGTTGCACAGATTAAAAAATTCAGAGATGAATTCAATATCAAATATGATCTGCTTTTAGCTGGTACGAATGATAAAGACCTGGCGAGCAAAAAACTGCCAATGCTGAGCAAAGTTATAGCTTTCCCAACAACAATATTTATGGATAGAAGAGGACATGTTAGAAAAATAAACACAGGATTTTCGGGACCGGGAACAGGCGATCACTATTTCCATCTAACGGATGAATTCACAAGATTTACTGAAAAATTATTAAATGAAAAGTAACGGGTAAAATAAATGCGCCTTAAAAATCATTTGATGTTATTCTCTCTTTTATGTGCTTTAATCTTTTCTATTCCAAAAGCCGATTTTGCCCAGGTACAAAATGACACCACAAAAATTATGACAACAATTAACAAAATGTTTGAAGGTATGAAGCTTGGGAATGAAAGTCTTTTCCTTTCCGCATTTGATAGTTCAGCTGTTTTAATGAGTATCGGGAGTTCGCTTGGCAAAACCATAGTGCATTCTGATGATTACCGCTCATTTGCAAAAGCAGTAGCTACTCCTCATCCACAGGCATGGGATGAAAGAATAAGGAATCCTATTATTCACATTGATGGAGATCTTGCAGTTGTTTGGGCAGATTACAATTTCTATCTTGGTGATAAGTTAAATCATTGTGGAATAGATTCATTCCAATTAGTAAAGAAGTTTGAAGGGTGGAAAATATTGGTTATTGTTGACACGCGAAAAAAAACAGGTTGTGAAAGATAATCACTAATCTATTTTCTGTTATTGAAAAATAAATTTTGTAATTTTAATATAAACGCTTGAATAAAATTGGAGAAATTATGAGAAGAATATTATACCTATTAATTATTTCTGTATTTACATTTCAATTTATCTATTCGCAGCAGTTACAGAATGAAAACATTCATCCATTTTCAGGCGCTTTTGTGTTTTCGCTAAATGCCGGAGGAACCGGTGCAGTCTCTGATTACAGTAATTTCGTTGCTGGTTTCCAAATGAATGGCTCGGCTGAATATTATTTCAAGCTTGAATCAAAATCCGCGCTGGCGTTAAGGGCTTTCGGAAGTATAGGGAAATTATCGGGATCTGAGCCTTCAAAGACACCTGATAAATTTACTACAGGGTTTGACCAGGTAGGTGGTGGTATAGTTTATAGTTACTATTTTTCACCACAATTTATCCCATACATATTTGGGGGATTGTCTCATCTCTGGTATGCACCTAAAGATGTTAGTGGTAAACCACTTCCCACGGGTAGATCGGGGATTTTAGATCAGATTGGTTATAACGCTGAAATAGGTTTCCATTCTCAATTATCAAAAGATGTCTTTTAAATGCAAGTATCGGTGTTACTCTTGGCGATCACGATTTATTAGACGGACTTAAGGCTGGCAAAGCAAATGATTATTTTTATACAGGTTCAGTCGGCATCACTTACGCTTTGTTTTCAGGTAGTGATGATGATTCTGATGATGACGGTGTACTGGACGACAATGATCAATGTCCGGGAACACCTCCGGGTGTTAAAGTAACATCAGATGGTTGTCCTGTCGATTCCGATAATGACGGAGTTGCTGACTACATTGATCGGTGTCCGAATACCCCAGCAAATGTTCCTGTAGATATAAATGGTTGTCCCTTTGATTCCGATGGGGATGGAGTACCCGATTATCTTGATAAATGTCCCGGCACAGCGGCTGGTACTGAGGTCGATCAATTTGGCTGCAAGAAAAATATTGAGCCAGAAAAACCGGTGGTAAAAAAGAATGTGGAACCTGAAAAGCCAATACATTTTTATGACCCTGCAAATGAAACTGAAATAGAAAAGAATATCTGGACAGATGGCACACAATACGTAATTCAGGTTTCCTCGTGGAGTACTGAAGCCAGGGCTGACCGAATGGCTTCTAAATGGAGAACTGAGGGACATAATGCTTTTGTTCAAAAAGCTTATGTTAATAAGTTTAAGAGAACATATTATAGAGTTAGAATCGGATATTTCAATTCTGTTGGTGAAGCGGAAGCGTATCAAAGAACATTGAAATAGTTTATAGGACAAACATAAGAAGAATGAAATAACCCAATTTCAATAACAAGAGTTGGGTTATTTTTTATTGAAACAAAATTGTGTGAGATAAGGTATTCATTACATTCTTGCTTTACATAAAAGGTCAGGGACTTGGAAAGTGATTAAGAAAATTATTTTTCTAAATATAGCAGCATTAATATGTGCATTAAATTTTTCCTGTTCTTCATCCAATCCTAATTTTTATGACCAGGGGACTAAAGAATATAACGAAGGGAAATATGAGATTGCAATTGAAACATATTCTAAAGCAATCGACCTTGATCCCAATGATGCGTTATCTTATTATGGAAGGGCCAAAGCAAAAAGCATATTAAGCAGAGATATATCTGCGATAAATGATTACACAATAGCGCTTGCACTTAATTCTGATCTTGGTGAAGCATATCTTGGAAGAGGAATTAGCGAATTACTAACTGAACAATATACTTTGTCATTGAAAGATTTGGAAAAAGCAAGAGACTATCTTCCAGATGATGAAGCGCTTTATTTTAGCCTGGCTTATGATAAATCAAAGCTGAATGATTTGAAAGGAGCGCTAGATGATTACAATAAATCTGCAAAATTAAAACCCGGTGACAAAAAAATTTATATAAACAGGGGAAACGTTAAAGCTGATCTCGACGATCACCTTGGAGCGATTGATGATTTCACAACTGCACTTGAACTCGATTCGACTGACATTAATGCATATATTAATCGCGGGACAGATAAAGGAATAATAGGGGATTATGAAGGAGCTATTTCAGATTTTTCTTCGGCTATTGCCTTGGATCCAAATTACTCTAGTTTATATTTTATGCGCGGTGAAGCAAAAAATATGATTAATAATTACTCCGGTGCAATTGATGATTTTACACATATCATATATGCTAACCCTAAAAACGCAAAAGCTTTTTACCGCAGGGGCTTGGATTATATTGCGCTGAAAAATAAAAAAAGTGGCTGTGAAGATTTAATTAAGGCAGGCAATCTTGGTTATTTTGATTCATATGAAGCTATCAATAAATATTGCAAAAGAGAAAAAATTCAGTATAAAAAGAAGCGGAAAAAATAACTTAAGCCATTCTCATGATTAAGAGCCTCCATTAAAATAATTTTCAAGGTTTGAGATATTTCATTAGGTTCATCAGCATTAGTATTGAAATTTTCATTTTAATTCCTTATTAAGTTGGCATAATCATTGAATGTTTTCCAGTAATCTAGTTTGATGAGGCAAAGATGAAAGTAAAAGTTCTCCATAAAAATACTACGGATTCAAAACCACTTGTAGAAAGAACAAAAGGGGCAGTAAAAGCACTTAAAATCAGAACAAAAGTGGAAGAAGTTGTTGATAATCGGCAAATTAATAAATATGGTATTACCCATACACCTAGCCTGGTGGTAAATGAAAAAGTAGTGCTGCAGGGGAGAGTTCCTGAAATGCAAAAGATACAGGATATTCTGATTCACGAATATAAACAATCAAAATCCAGGTGAATTAGTAATAATTGAATGTAGAAAGTATCTGAACCAGGTTTATCAACAGGTACAAAAAGTTTAACTGCTTATTTTGATTAAAAATAATCAGCATCATTTAATCAATACCTTTCATTATTCTTGCAAAAATTAAGCTGTTTCTCTATATTTACACGCTAAAATAGTTTGAATTTTTGCGTAAATACCCAAAATTTGCCGGGATGGCGGAATTGGTAGACGCACAGGACTTAAAATCCTGTGGGAATTTATTCCCGTGCCGGTTCGACTCCGGCTCTCGGTACAAGTAGATATAACAAAATCCAAATTATAAATAAGAACAGTATCAAATTGCTATTTGAATTTTGGGATTTAATAACAGGGTTCTTAGCTCAGTTGGTTAGAGCGTCTGCTTGACGTGCAGAAGGTCAAAGGTTCGAATCCTTTAGAGCCCACGTTAGTCGGAGGTGACTCCGATTTTTTTTAATGAGTTTATGGAAAAAATAAAAATTACATTCCCGGACGGTTCAGTCAGAGAGTATGAACAAGGGACAACGAGCCTTGAGATTGCAAATGATATTAGTCCGCGTTTAGCTGCTGATGTTTTGTCCGCAACAGTCAACGGAGAGATATGGGATTTAAAACGCCCCATTAACTTCGACGCATCCGTTAAACTGAACAAATGGGATGATCCCGAAGGCAAATATGCTTTCTGGCATTCATCCGCTCACTTGATGGCGGAAGCAGTTGAGGCGCTTTATCCGGGTACAAAGTTTGGAATCGGTCCTCCAATTGAGAACGGATTTTATTATGATATCGATCCGGCAGGTGGTACTGCAATCGCTGAAGCTGATCTGCCAAAGATTGAAGCTAAAATGCAAGAACTTGCTAAGCAAAAAGAAGAATTCACACGCGAATTTGTTTCTAAAGCAGATGCAGTAAAATACTTCACTGAGAAAGGCGACGAATATAAACTGGAACTTATTGACGGTCTTGAAGACGGTAATATTACTTTTTATAAACAAGGTAGTTTTACAGATCTTTGCCGCGGTCCTCATATACCGGATACCAATCCGATAAAAGCTATAAAATTATTAAGCGTTGCAGGTGCGTACTGGCGTGGTGATGAACACAATAAACAGCTTACACGTATTTACGGCATTACATTTCCGAAAAAGAAATTGCTCGACGAATATTTGGATAGACTTGAAGAAGCTAAGAAAAGAGATCACAGAAAATTAGGAAAGGAACTTGAACTTTTTCTTATATCAAATAATGTTGGGAGCGGCCTTCCGATCTGGCTGCCCAAAGGAGCAATTTTAAGAGAAACATTAGAAAATTATTTGCGCGAGGAACAACGCAAAAGAGGTTATCAACCTGTGATAACTCCACATATCGGAAATATAAACCTTTATAAAACTAGTGGGCATTATCCATATTATAAAGACAGCCAGTTTCCTCCAATTAAACTCGATGACGGTAAAGAAGAGTATTTACTTAAACCGATGAACTGTCCTCATCATTTTCAGATTTACGCTTCCAAGCCTAGAAGCTATAGAGATCTTCCGATAAGGCTGGCAGAGTTTGGAACAGTTTATCGATATGAACAATCTGGTGAACTTAACGGATTAACCCGCGTTCGATCTTTTGCAGTTGATGATTCACACATTTTTGTAAGAGAAGATCAGTTGAAAGATGAAGTATGTAATGTTATCGAACTGATCCAGGTAGTTTTCAGGCAAATGGGATTTAAAGATTTTATTACTGAGCTTTCTTTCAGAGATGACAACACAGAAAAGTACGGCGGCGATATAAAACTGTGGGAAAGAGCACAGAAAGAGATACAGGAAGCTGCAGATCAAATGAAACTTGATTATGTAGTTGCTGAAGGAGAAGCAGCATTCTATGGTCCTAAAATAGATTTTATTGTTAAAGATGTTCTGGGAAGAAAGTGGCAACTCGGAACAGTTCAGGTTGATTATGTAATGCCTGAAAGATTCGATCTTCAATATGTCGGTAGTGACGGGCAAAAACATCGACCAGTCGTAATTCACAGGGCACCCTTTGGTTCACTTGAACGTTTTATTGGTGTTTTAATAGAGCATTATGCTGGTGAATTTCCTCTGTGGTTAGCTCCTGTTCAGGCTGTTGTGATACCAGTTTCAGAACATTTCCTTGATTACGGAAAAGCCGTTTTTGATGAATTAAAAAAGAACGGAATCCGTGCTGAATTGGATGATAGAAATGAAAAAATAGGTTATAAAATAAGGGAATGGGAAATCCAGAAAATTCCTTATATGCTCATTGTTGGGGAAAAGGAACGGGAAGCAAAATCTGTTTCAGTCCGAAAGCATAAAGATGGTGATCAAGGGGCTTTGTCTTTGTCAGAATTTATCGATAATATTAAAGATATTATAAAAAATAAAAGTTAAGTAATCCTTTTTAATTCATATTCATAGAGGTTTTATATCGCTCAAAAAGATAGTGTAAGGGTAAATGAGGAGATTCGAGCTTCTCAGGTCAGAGTTATAGATGTTGATGGGACGCAGTTAGGCGTTTTTACAGTAAAGGATGCATTAAAATTATCAAATGAAAGAGGGCAGGATTTAGTTGAAATTGCTCCTCAGGCTAAGCCTCCCGTCTGTAAGATCATTGATTACGGTAAATTCAGATATGAGCAACAGAAAAGAGAAAAATTACAGAGGAAAAATCAAACTGTATCAGTTTTAAAAGAAATCAGACTTCATCCGAATACTGATGTTCACGATTTTGAATTTAAAGCCAAGCATGCTATTAACTTTCTGGAAGAAGGAAATAAAGTTAAGGTTTCTGTAATGTTCAAAGGAAGGGAAATGGCTTATACGGAACAGGGTGAAGAACTGTTGAACAAATTTATTGAAAAAATTGAAGATGTAGGGAAAGTTGAAGCCCCGATTAAAATGGAAGGAAGAAATATGAATGTTATACTGGTACCTTCCAAAACAAAAGGAAGTAAAAAAAATAATTAAATAAAGAATAACTTTAGGATAAAACAATGCCAAAAATGAAAAGTAACAGCGGTGCCGGAAAAACTTTCAGGAAAACTGCTTCAGGTAAATTTAAAGGAAAAAAGCTTATAGGAGTCATATTCTTACTTCTAAGAGCACTAAGAGGAAAAGAAACCTCAGACACGCTACATTAGTTTCAGATTCTGAACATAAGCGTGTGAAAATAATGGTTCAATAAATTAAAAAAGGATTAAACGATGCCACGTTCAAAAAATAAAGTTGCTTCACACAGAAGACGTAAAAAAATATTAGACCAGGCAAAAGGTTACTGGGGTGCGCGAAGCAAAGTATACACTGTTGCAAAGAATCATGTTGAGAAAGGATTGGTTCACGCATACAGAGATAGAAAACTTAAAAAGAGAACTTTCAGAAATCTCTGGATAGTCAGGATAAATGCTGCTGCAAGACAGAACGGAACTACTTATTCCAGGTTAATTCATTCGCTTGATGAAAAAGGTGTAAATATTAACAGGAAAGTTCTTGCAAATCTTGCTGTTGAAAATCCGTCAGCTTTTACTGAATTAGTGAATTTTTCTAATAACTAATTTTCATCCCCTTCGGAACAATTTAATGTTTTGAAGGGGATTTCTATTTAAAAATTAAAGTTGTTCGTGATGCTTGACGAAAAAATTAAACAAATCTCAAATGATTTTGATTCAGATATTCAATCTGTGCAGAGCTTTCAGCAGCTTGAAGAATTGAGGATCAAATATATTGGTCGAAACGGATTTATCTCTTCTCTTTTTGATGAATTGAAGAATGCCTCAAAAGAAGAAAAACCTACATTGGGAAAGTCTCTTAATACATTAAGGGGCAAAGCTATTGAAAATTTTAATTTATTAAGATTTAAATTAGAATCTACCTATACTGCAAGTGAAACAAAAACTGACCTTACGCTGCCTGGAAATGAACATCAGATTGGTAGCAGGCATATTCTTACTCAAACCCTTGATGAAATAAAAACAATTTTCAAAGGAATGGGATTTTCAGTTCACGAAGGTCCGGAACTTGAATCCGATTATTACAATTTTGAAGCATTAAATTTTGCCCCCGATCATCCGGCAAGAGATATGCAGGATACATTTTTTATTAACAAGGATTTTGTCCTCCGTACTCATACCTCTCCTGTACAAATTAGATTGATGGAAAAACACAAACCTCCTGTTAGAGCAATTATGCCGGGAAGAGTTTATCGTAATGAAGCTGTAAGTGCCAGAAGTTATTGCATGTTTCACCAGGTTGAAGGATTATATGTAGATACAGATGTGACTTTTGCTGAACTGAAGGGAACATTAGTTTCATTTGCAAAACAATTTTATGGTGAAGATCTCAAATATCGTTTCCGCACAAGTTTTTTCCCATTTACAGAACCAAGTGCTGAGATGGATATTACATGCTTTTTGTGTCACGGAAAAGGATGTAATGTATGCAAACAGACTGGTTGGCTTGAAATTTTAGGATGCGGAATGGTTGACCCTAATGTTTTCAAACATGTCGGATATGATCCTGAAAAATATACAGGCTACGCTTTCGGAATGGGTATTGAAAGAACAGCAATGTTAAAATATGGTATTACTGATATTAGAGTATTTTTTGAAAATGACCTTAGATTCTTAAAACAGTTTTGATGCGGAGATAATGGATTGAAAATTTCACTTAGCTGGCTTAAAGAATATGTCGAGTTGGAAGGTATTTCAACAAAGGAAATTGTTTCAAAACTAACGCTTGCCGGACTTGAAGTAGAAGATATTTTCGCTGAAAAAGAAACCTACAAAGGCTTTATTGTTGCACTTGTAAAAGACAAACGGAAACACCCGAATGCTGATAGGCTTTCACTGTGTACTGTATTTGATGGGGAAAATGATTTACAGGTTATTTGTGGAGCACCAAATGTCGATAAAGATCAGAAGGTTGTTTTTGCGCCTGTAGGTACGATAATACCAAAAGGTAATTTCGCTATCTCTAAAGCAAAGATACGTGGTTTCGAATCGAACGGGATGATTTGCTCGGAGGATGAGCTACTTTTAAGTGATGATCACGAAGGAATAATAGTTCTTGATTCGAAATTAAAACCCGGAACTAAACTTACAAAAATACCTGGCTTTGATGATGTAATTTTTGAAATAGGAATTACTCCCAACCGCCCTGATGCTCTTTCGCATATCGGAGTTGCTAGAGACTTAGCCGCTCTGTTTAATCGAAAACTTATTGTTCCTAAAATAAAATTAAAAGAATCGAAAAGTAAAATTAATACTGCTGCTTCTATAGAAATCCAAGATACAATTAACTGCCCCAGGTATTCAGCCAAAGTTGTAAAAAATGTAACGATAAAAGAATCTCCGGACTGGTTGAAAAACAGAATCACTAAGATTGGATTGCGTCCCCGGAATAACATAGTCGATATCACAAATTATGTGATGCACGAATGTGGACAGCCACTGCATGCATTTGACCTTGACCTGCTAAGTGGAAACAAAATTATTGTTAAAAGCGTAAACTCTGAATCCACTTTTACTACCCTTGATTCAAAAGTAAGAAAATTACCTGCAGGAAGTTTAATGATTTGTGATTCAGAAAAGCCTGTTGCTATTGCAGGTATTATGGGTGGCGAAAATTCCGAGATCAAAGACAACACTAAAAATATTTTGATTGAGAGCGCTTACTTTAATCCTTCAAGCATTAGAAAAACTGCTAAAGTACTTGGTTTAAGTACGGATGCTTCATATCGCTTTGAGCGCGGAACTGATCCGAACAATACTGTTTTTGCTGCAGAGCAAACTGCGCAATTAATTTCAGAACTAGCCGGCGGAGTAATACTTAGCGGGAAGATAGATGTTTATGCGAAGAAGATTAAGAATAAAAATATAAAAGTAAGATTTGAAAGAATTGAGACAGTCCTTGGTTACTCTATTCCATCAAAATCGGTATCATCTATTCTTAAAAAACTTGGGATGACAATTTCTGCAACTTCAACTAAAGCCCTAACTGTTTCAGTCCCAACTTTCCGGCCAGATATTGAGCGAGAAATAGATCTTATCGAAGAAATTGCCAGAGTCTATGGCTACGATAATATTCCTACTGTTTCAAAAATATCCATAACGCTTGGCGAAAAGCACGACGAAACCTCTTTCGCTGACAGGGCAAAAGACATAGCCTGTTCAATGGGTTTTTACGAAATGATTAATAATCCATTACAGAATAAACAATTTACGTCTTTGACTGGTGAACCAGTGAAAGTGATGAATCCACTTAGCCTTGATATGGAATATCTCAGAACTTCTCTGCTTCCGGGAGCGCTTTCTGTTATTTCCCAGAATATTAAGTATGGCGAAAAAGATCTGCAATTATTCGAAATTGGGGATGTTTTCAATAAAAAAGCCAATACTGAAATTAAAAAATTTGAGGATTTTACTGAAAAACAGAACATTATTTTTGTTTTAACCGGCAAGATAGAGGCTCATGAATGGAATCAAAAAGAAAGAATAGCTGATATTTATACTATGAAAGGAATGCTTCAATCATTTGAGCGTAAGATTTTACTTGACAATGTTTTAAATGATTCCTATTATCACAGTGAAGATAGTTGCTTCGATTTGTCTTTTACTAAGAAATTGAAAGATAATGAAATCGGAAGCGGTGGAAGAATAAGCAAAGAAGTTCTTAAACAATTTGATATTCAGCAGGATGTTTTTGCTTTTGAGTATTCCCTTGACAAACTGAAGGAAATCAAAACTAAAAACAGAAAATATTTTGAGCCGTTAAGATTTCCAAAAGTCATAAGGGATTTTGCATTTATCTTTGATAAATCTGTTCAGTATGACGTTGTAGAAAATTTTATCGTAAAAGAAGGCTCTGAATTATTAAAGTCTGTAAAGTTATTTGACCTTTTTGAAAGTGATTCAATCGGTAATGACAAAAAGAGTTTAGCATTTAATCTTGAGTATTATTCTGAAGAAAGAACGTTAACCGAAGAAGAAGTAGAAAAAGAATTTGACAGATTGATCTCTGCAGTAACAAATAAGTTTAATGCGAAAT
The DNA here is from genome assembly GCA_963772675.1 of uncultured Bacteroidota bacterium. GTDB lineage: Bacteria > Bacteroidota > Ignavibacteria > Ignavibacteriales > Ignavibacteriaceae > JAKAGZ01. The sequence continues at coordinate 53,522 of CAVYYF010000013.1, read as the reverse complement.
TAAGAGGAAATTAATTTGCCTGATCAAACAAAATATGAAACTCTTCTCAATGATCTTAGCTCTATTGAGTCGCAGTCCTCTGTTCTTATCAACAAATGCAAGGAGTTGATGGAGCACAATCTTGAAATTGAGGAGTTTGCGAATAAGGCAAAAAAAGAAATTACTTTACTATCGCAGAAGATAGTAAATTTAGAGAACGAGTTAGAAAAGGCACGTTCTGAACAGAGTGAACAAGAAGGAATGTTGTCTAATTTATTAAACACTAAGGAGACTGAAACTTTAAAAATTAAGTTGCAAAATTTAATTTCGCGGATCGATTATCATCTGTCAACAGACAGACAAGTTTAAGTTCTTAACAAAAATTGTAGTGGACGGGTGCGACATAAATGACGGATAAAAAGAAGCTTAAAATAAAAATATTTGACAAAGAATATTCTTTATTAGTAGAGAATGAAGATATCGCTAAGGAATTAGCTATTTACGTTGATAAAGTTATGGAAGAAACGAAAGAGGAACTTCCTGATCAACCGGCTCAGACAATAGCTATAATAGCGTGCTTGAATATTGCTTATGATTTATTTATTGAAAAAAATAAGAACAGAGAATTTATTGTTCAAGCAACTGATAAGGTGAAAAAGATAAAGCTTCTTTTAAACGAACCAAGTGTCACTAACCCCTCCTGATATTCCGCTCTGTCAGTCCGAATAAATATGGAAAACTTACTTAAGCACCGGGAGTTGGACTTACGGCGTGTATTGCAGGCCTCACCCCGATTCGTTGGGTTTTCGGTTTAACCGGGACAGTGGAAGCAAAAAGCGTTCGGGCTTATTCCCACTAATGTGGCTGAACAAAAGTTTTTCTAGAATCACCGGTCTGGCAGATGCGGTTAATTAATTTTTATATATCCCTACATTTGGAGGAAAAATGGCGGTAAATTTGGACATAATTATTCTGATACCGATGGCTGTGGTTTTGGTAGCTTTGGCTTTTTACTTTGGCTGGGTGTTCAATTCCAGGATAGGTAAGAAAAGTTTACTTTCTGCAGAAGATAAAGCAAAACAAATGGTTGCTGATGCACAAAAAGAATCAAATAATCTTAAACGTGAAAAACTGCTTGAAGTAAAAGATGAATGGTATAAGAAGAAAATGGAATTCGATGCTGAAATTAATCAGAAAAGACAAAAGATTCATAATCTTGAGAAACAATTAACCTCGCGTGAAGAAAATATAGAAAAGAAATTTGATCTAGTGATCAAGAAAGAGAAAGATACCAAGGAACTTGAAAAAGAGCTTCAAGAATCAAAAAAGGATCTTGATGTCAGACTTCAGGAACTTACTAAACTAGAAGCAGAGCAAAATGAAAAGCTGGAAAGAATTTCGGGTCTCACCACAGAAGAAGCCAAAAGAATGCTGATGGAAAATATGGTTAACCAGGCTAAAACTGACGTGGCAGTTACAGTAAAGGAAATTCACGATCAAGCAAAAGCTGAAGCTAAAAGAGATGCCCAAAAGGTGATTGTTCAGGCTATTCAACGTACCGCAGCCGACCATTCAATTGAAACAACTGTTTCTGTTGTTCAAATTCAAAATGATGACATGAAAGGTCGTATTATCGGTAAAGAAGGAAGAAACATTCGTTCATTTGAAGCTGCAACAGGAGTTGATGTAATTGTTGACGATACGCCTGAAGCGGTCATTCTTTCATCTTTTGATCAATTCAGAAGAGAAGTTGCCAGAGTATCTCTTGAAAGATTAATTTCTGACGGCAGAATTCACCCGGCAAGAATTGAAGAAGTAGTGGAAAAAGTAAAACAAGAACTTGAAGAAGAAATGATTAGGGAAGGAGAGAACACTATTCTGCAGCTTGGTCTACACAATATGCATCAGGAACTTATTAAGCACATCGGGAAAATGAGATACCGTTCAAGCTACGGACAAAATCTGCTTCAACACAGCGTTGAAGTTGCATATCTTACGGGTATAATGGCTGCAGAAGTCGGACTGGATGTTAATTTGGCTAAACGTGCTGGGCTTCTTCACGATGTTGGTAAAACAGTCGATAAAAGCGTTGAAGGTCCGCATGCTTTGCTAGGATACGATCTAACCAAAAAATTTAAGGAACACCCAATCGTAGTAAATGCTGTTGGATCTCATCACGAAGATATTGAGATGGAACATCCGATTGCTCCGCTCGTGCAGGCGGCAGATGCTATCAGCGGTGCTAGACCAGGTGCAAGAAGGGAGCCTCTGGAAGGTTACGTTAAGCGTCTTGAAACTCTGGAAGCTCTTGCAAAATCATTTGAGGGTGTTGCAAAAACCTACGCAATTCAGGCTGGCAGGGAAGTAAGAGTTGTCGTAGAGCATGATAAAATTGATGATGTAGTTGCCGATAAACTTTCACACGATATTGCTGCAAAGATTGAAGAGGAGATGGAATATCCGGGACAGATAAAAGTAACTGTTATTCGGGAAGTTAGGAAAATAAGTTATGCAAGGTAAATTAAGCAGGAGTTAGATTCTGACGTTTTCTCCATAGAAAATTCCGGTTATGAAGTCTCATACAAAAAAAATTGCCATTACGGGAAGCATAGGTTCAGGTAAATCCACGTTTTGCAAAATATTATCTGGGAAAGGATATACAGTAATAAATGGTGACGAACTTTCTAAAGAATTACTTGCCTCCAACGAAGAAATCAGAAATAAAATTATAAAAACATTTGGAAATGAATCTTTTGTTAATAATGAGATTAATAAAAAATATTTAGCGGAAAAAGCTTTTTCATCTACCGCCAATGTCCAAAAAATAAATTCGATTATTCATCCCGTTGTAGTTTCTGAGATAAAGACTATATTCGATGAAAAGGAAGGCAAAGAAAAAATAATATTTGTAGAAGCAGCCTTGATATACGAAGCTGATATGGAAGGTATCTTTGATAATGTCGTGTTGGTAACTGCTGATGAAAATGTTCGAAAAGAAAGAAAAGTTAAAAACGGAAATATGACGGCTGAGGAATTTGAAAAAAGAAATGCAAACCAGATTCCGGATAGTGAAAAAAAGAAAAGAGCAGACTTTGTGTTTGGAAATAATTCTTCATTTGATGATCTTAAGAATAAAGCAGAGTTATTGATAATTCTTCTTACTAGCAAAACAAAATGATTAAAATTGCATCCCGGGAAGAAAGAGGCACCTTTAGCAAAACTTTTGCAATTGAATATTTTGGCAAAAATATAACATCCTCTTCTTCATTTAACTTCAACGAAGTTTTTGAAAATAATAAAGGAGGAAACTAAATACGGAATCGCTCAAATTGAAACCCTCGGTCTTTCATCAAAAAATAATTTTCTCTAAACTCTGGAACTTTTAATTACAGGTTAATAAATGAATATATTGAATAAAATAATTGTTGCTTTTGTTCAAATGATGCCAAGATCAATTGTATGGATATTTTCGAAAAAATATATTGCTGGAAAAACTCTGGATGATGCGGTTCAATTAGTTAAAAAGTTAAATGAGAAAAATATTTATGCGACCATTGATGTCCTGGGTGAGGCGATTCAGAATAAGGATGAAGCTGTAATTGCCAAAAATGAATGCCTCCAGGTCTTAAATACTATTCAAGAAAATAATCTCAAAGCGAACCTGTCTTTAAAACCAACTCAGCTCGGATTAAATTTAGATCCGGAATTTGCGTATCAACAGGTTGGTGAGATATTAAAACGCGCAAGTGAGCTAAATAATTTTGTCAGACTTGATATGGAGGATTCCCCTTACACAGATGCAACTATTAATCTTTATAAAAAATTGATAAGAGATTATGACAACGTCGGAATAGTTGTACAGGCATACTTAAAAAGAACATTTGACGATGTTGTAATTATGAATAAACTGAATACAAATTATCGTTTGTGCAAAGGAATATATGTTGAACCGGCAACTATTGCCTATAAAGACAAACAAGCAATAAGAAATAGTTATATGGGATCTCTTGAAAAAATGTTAAAGTCAGGAAATTATGTTGGAATTGCAACGCACGATGAGTATCTAATCAATGAAGCGTATAAAATGATAAAAGAACTAAAAGTAACTAATGATAAATTTGAATTTCAGATGCTTTTAGGAGTTAGAGAAGACCTGCGTGATAAAATAAATTCAGATGGTTTCAAGATTAGAATATATATACCATTCGGCGAACATTGGTATAAATATTCTATTCGCAGATTAAAAGAAAACCCGTCTATTGCCGGGCATGTATTTAAGAATATATTTTTTATGAAGTAATGAATGTTTTAGGTGTTGAAAGTTCTTGTGACGAGACATCGGTAGCTATTATTTCTAATGATGAGTTAAAAGCTAACCTCATATCATCTCAGGATTTCCATAGTAAATATGGAGGTGTGGTACCAGAATTATCGAGCAGGGCTCATCTGCAAATTGTTACACCTCTGGTGAAAAATGCACTTGAAAAATCTAAACTTAAATTAGAAGATATTGATATTGTCTGTGCTACTGCCGGACCGGGATTAATTGGTGCTTTGCTTGTTGGTTTGACATTCGCAAAGGGACTGGCATTTTCTCTTGGTAAAATATTTATTCCTGTGAATCATATTGAGGGTCATATATATTCCGGTTTTTTAATGGAGGAAAAACCTGAGTTTCCATATCTCGCTGTAGTTGTTTCGGGTGGACATACTTTGTTACTTCTTGTCAGGAGTTTTACAGAAATAATAAGATTAGGCTCTACTGTAGATGATGCTGCGGGAGAAGCTTTTGACAAAGTTGCAAAGATGCTTGGGATGGGTTATCCGGGGGGACCCAAGATTCAAAAGGCTTCATTAAACGGTGATAGAAATAAGATTGACTTCCCCGTAGCAGATTTGAAGGATCCCTACAATTTCTCATTCAGTGGATTAAAAACCGCGGTTCTCAGATACATTCAGAAAAACTTTCCTGATAAAAATATTCCTGAAGTGGAAATAAATAATATTGCTGCATCATTTCAATATGCTGTTATTCGTGCACTTATAAAAAATACAAGTAAAGCTTTAGAAAATTATGAAGTAAGTTCAATCTCTCTGGTTGGTGGAGTGGCAGCAAATTCTGAGATCAGAAAATCCTTTATTGATCTGGCCGAGAAAAAAGGGAAGAAAATTATTATCCCGGCGCTGGAGTTTTGTGGCGATAATGCAGCTATGATAGCTTTTACAGGACAGAAATTATTTGAGGCTGGTAAGAGATATCGAAATGATTATGCGCCTTTCCCGGCTTTGCCTGAGGGCCTTTACTCCGGTTTATAAGTTTTCTTTCCCGATTATTTTTTATTTTAGCTCTGTATTATTTTAGATTAAGCCAGTTCTTATATGCATAATATTATAAGAAAAATTGAAACGGAGTTGGACAAACTTTCAATTGAAGAGAGGAACAAATTACTTGCTAGATTGCGTAGCCAGGTAGATGGGATAGATAAAAAGATTGTTGATCTGATTAATAAACGTACTTTGGGTTCTGTGTTAATCGGCAGGGTTAAAAGATCGCTTGGAGAACCAACTTATAATCCTGAACGTGAAAAAGAAATTAGTCAAAAAATATCTTCCTATGCAAAAATTCCTTTGGCTAATGATGCGTTAGAAAGAATTTATGAAAGAATAATTGATGAATCTAGGGCTATACAAAATTATGAAGCTACTGAAGGAAATATTAAGCTTATGACAGTTGACCAATTAAAAGTAGACATTAAAAATCTTCTTTCGAAAAAACAATTTATCTTTATAGCTGCAGTTTTTATAATTCTACTGATGTGGTTCTTTTATATTTTTTTCACACCGAATTACTATAGCGTGCAAGCACCAGTAAAATTTGAAATCCAAAAGGGACAATCTTTATCTGAAATAGTAGATAATCTTTATAATAAAGGAATCATTCCAAACAAAGTGAATATGAAAATTGCAACCTTTGTTTCAGGCGCAGATAAAAGTTTCAGAACAGCAAGGTATTACATTCCTAATGGCTTAAGTTATCTCAATTTAGTTGATCTTTTTGTAAAGGGGAAAGCGGACTTCCAGAAAGAAGTTTATATACGAGACGGACTTTCAATAAAGTGGATGGCTTTTAAGCTTAAACAGGAAGCCGATATTGATTCAGCATCTTTTGTAAATATGGCCAGAGACAAATCAGTAGCAGGCTCTTTAGGGATTGATGCAAATGATCTACAGGGTTACCTGATGCCCGGCACGTATTGGTTTTATCAACATAGTCAGGCCAGGGAAATTATTAATCAAATGGTTGATCATTTCCATAATTTTATGGCTGACTCACTCAGACAACAGGCAAAAAAACTTGGCTATTCTATTCACGATGTTCTGACCTTAGCTTCGATTGTAAAAGGCGAAACAAATGATGTAGAGGAAATGCCGACTATAGCCGGAGTCTATTACAATCGGTTAAGAATTGGGATGCCTCTTCAGGCAGACCCTACAGTTCAGTATGCACAGCCAGATGGTTGGAAAAAATTAAGTTACCATGACTTGAAGATTGATTCTCCATATAATACATACAAGTATACAGGATTGCCGCCCGGTCCAATTAATAATCCAGGGAAGAATGCTATATTAGCTGCACTTTATCCTGATTCAAACAAATATTTATATTTTGTTGCAAATGGTGAAGGGGGACATAATTTTTCTAAAACATATTCACAACATTTAAAAAAAGTTCGTCAATACAGAAGATGGTTAAGGACACAATCAAAATAATAAGTACTACAGCTGAATTGTTGCTTCTAGTTCTTATTTCAGCCTGTGCAAATCAACTCCCGCCGGGAGGTGGGGATATTGATAAAACTCCTCCTGAAATAGTAGATGTTTATCCCGCTAATGGTACAACTAATTTTAATGATGATCATATTGAACTTGAGTTTTCAGAATATATTACAAAAAGTTCGCTTAACGATGTGTTATTTATATCGCCGGCTATTAATGGAAAACTGGATTTCAATTGGACTGGTAAAAGTGTTGATATAAACTTTCCTGAACGTCTGAAGAAAAATGCAACATATGTTGTTACTGTCGGCACAGACGTTGAGGATTATAATAACAAAAATAAGATGAAAGAATCCTACACGTTTACTTTTTCAACAGGCAACGAAATTGATAGAAGGACTATATCGGGAAAAGTTTACAACGGAAAACCCAGCGGGGTGATGATCTTCGCATATAAAAAGGGGACCAACGATATTAATCCCTTAAAAGATAAACCTGATTATATCTCTCAAGCGGGTAATGATGGTGCGTATAAAATTGCGGGATTAGCTGAAGGGAAATATAGATTGTTTGCGATAAGAGATAAGTATAAAGACCTGCTATATCAGCCGTCACAGGATGAATATGGGTGCCTTTCATCAGATGTAACACTGGCTAAAAGTGACTCTTCTTTGAGTGGCATAAACTTTATGCTGACTGAGAGGGATACTATACCACCAAGGTTGTTATCTGCTACGATGACGGATGAACATCATTTACTAGTGGGATTTACAAAAGGGATTGATTCAACGCTAATTGAATCAGATAATTTCTTTTTGACTGATTCAACAACAAATAATAATATTATGGTAGGTTCTGCATTTAAGGGTACCGCTAAACCGGCCGAGATAGTTCTTACTATTAAAAATACAATCTCACTTAATGATGATGTCTATCTCATTGCAAAAAGGCTAAAAGATAAATACGGAAATGTTTTTGCTAGCGACTTTGTTCGTTTAACAATTAGTGATAGAGCTGACACCAGTAAACCAGGAATTCTGAAAACCATTCCTCCAAATAATTTTATAAATGCTGATTACATAAAACAAAAATTTATCTTTTATTTTACTGATTCATTCGATACAACAAGTGCTAGGGCAGGAATATCTTTAACAGATACTTCTGGTAACATTTATCCTTATGAAATTAACTATATGGACGATGCAACTTTTACCATTGTGCCTGCAAAAAACCTGGACAAAGTTAAAGATTATATGATCAAACTTTATTTGAATAAGTTCAAGAACCAAGCCGGCAATAGTTTTGATTCTACCTACATTTATAAATTTCGTACGATATCGGGAATTGATTTTACAGGTATCTCAGGTAAGCTGGAAAAGTTTGAACTCTCAAAAAATCCTAAACTTATTCTGGAGAGAACTGAAAGTGGTAAGAAGAAATATGAGCAAAAAATCAGTGCTAATGGTAAATTTAATTTTACAAGAATAGAACCCGGCAAGTACAATTTATGGTGCTATTATGATACTGATGATAATGGAGAATATTCATATGGCTCGGTTTATCCTTTTATACCAGCCGAGGAATTCTTTGTGTATTCTGAGACCTTCACCCTCAAGCCCAGATGGACGTTAACAGATGTTAATTTTAGCATTAAAAAATAGTATCAGGTATTATATAGTTTCGATTTAATTTCTGATATACTATTTTCTGATTTACTTTTTACCTCTTCGTATATAATTTCAGATTTTTTCATTAATTCCTGGCCATGAGTCTTATTTGTCAGCGAAGTGCAATTTATGATTACATTCAATAACGCCCCTTCTGCTGCAGTAGATAATAATGACAAGCCAACACCAGCATCCGAAACAGAATTTTGGTTACCTTTTTGGGAGATTGTCTCAAGGAAAGGGATAACCTGTCTGCATGTCTCAATAACCTCGGATGGCACAATTGCGGCCGCGAAAGTAGCTTTTTCAATTTTTTCTGCTCGTAATTTCTTTTCTTCATCTTTTTCTTTCGGTAATTTGAATGCAACCATAACCTGATCGAATGCATAATTATCTTTTGCAGCTAATTCTAAGAAACAATCGTTGAGGCTTTCTAATTTTGATTTTATGGTTTTCATCTCTTCTTCGACATCCAGGTATTTTTTCTTACCTATTGTTAAATTGCAAACCATAATTCCCAGATTGCAGGCTAGTGAACCTGAAAGTGCTGCAACATTTCCACCACCGGGGGTAGTGGAGTTTGAAGATAATTCTTCTAAATAAGTTTTTAATGATTTTGTTAAGTCCATATTTCTTCCTGCTAAATATTTCTCAGATAATAGTTTTAATCCTTAATCATATAGTCGATAACTTTAGTGTTTCTATCAAATACATTTAATTTGCTCAAGCCAAGTTTTTCGATTGAGATATCTACAAGTCTATCTTCGTTTGTTTCTTTCCCATTTGAATAAAATTTTCCAGCTTGCAATAATGCTTCCAACGGAACGAGACCAACAATTTCACTGCCATTAATTTCAATCCCCATTGCTGTGGCTTCTTTTTTTACTTCTTCAAATGCGACGTGAATTGGTGTTATTTCATAATTTGTAAGATTCATCGATACCTGAGTAATATTATGTTTCTCGAGTGCAACACCCATCCCTTTAACTTCTTTCAATCGTCCGGGAATTCTTATACTTTTGCCATCAACTTTTATGGGTTTCCCATCCAAACCCCGTTTGATTTTACCTGATTCTCTTAAAGTTTCGGCAATCTCTTTTGAATATTTTACATCTGTGGATTTAATATTTATGTTGTAAGCAATAAGAAAGAACCTTGCCCCAGTTACTAAAGACCCTAATTTGGGATTGAATTCGGCACCTCCAAAATCCGGTTTCCATTGCGGATCATTTAACTTTTCTTCCAATCCTTCGTATTCACCTTTTCTAATATTGCTCAAGCTTCTTCTTTCTGGTTTTCTGGCAGCAGCTTCGTATAAATAAACTGGTACGTTTATTTCTTTTGAAATTCGCTCACCAAATTTTTCAGATATCTTTACACACTCGTCCATTGTAACATTTTTAACGGGAACAAATGGAACAACATCTATCGCGCCCAATCTTGGATGCTCACCTTTATGAGTTTTCATATCTATCAGTTCAGAAGCTGCTTTACATGCGTTAACTGCTCCATCAATAATACCATTTTCATTCCCTGCCATTGTGACGACAACCCGGTTGTAGTCAGCATCCGGTTCAAGATTTAGAAATTTAACTCCTTCTGTATTTTTTATTGCTTCAGTGATTGCCCGAAAAGTTTTTTCGTTTTGTCCTTCGCTAAAATTGGGGACACACTCAATAATTTTCATCTTTTGTCTCCATCTGATTCGTAAATGATATTTCCATTTTTAATTGTCATTTGATTTAAATTTTTACCTATACTGTAAACAATATCAGAAAAATCCTTTGTATTGAAAATTGCAAAGTCTGCTTTCTTTCCAATTTCAATGCTCCCTCTATCATGACTTAGGTTCAAAGCTTTTGCAGAATTAATGGTAACAGAAGAAATTGTTTCTTCAATAGTCATTTCCATTTTTAACGCAGCAAGGCTCATAATAAAAGCAAGATTTGAAATGTGAGATGAGCCAGGATTATAATCAGTTGCTAGTGCAACAATTGCATTATTCTCTATTAGTCCTCTGGCAGGTGCGTATTGGTAATTAAGAAAGAATGATACACCGGGCAGAAGTACTGCTACTGTATCACTTTTGCAAATCTTTTCATAATCTTTTTTCTGGACTACTTCGAGATGATCTACACTTACAGCCTTATGTTTTAATGCAACATCAATTCCTCCAATAGAGTTAAACTGGTCAGTATGCAATTTTAATCCCAGTCCCTGACTCGAAGCAACTTCAAATATTTTATCAATTTCATCTGTCGAAAATGCGGTCTCTTCACAAAAGCCGTCGCAGAACATTGCCAGCTTGTTTTCCGAAATATACGGTAGCATTTTTTCAGTTATCAGATCAATATAACCATCATGGTCATTCTTATATTCTTTGGGGAAAGTATGTGCGCCAAGAAAGGTTGAAATAATGTCAATTTTAAAAATTTCATTAAGATAGTTTATTACTTTCAGAAGTTTGATCTCATTATCAAAATCTAATCCATAGCCGCTTTTTATTTCCAGGGTAGTTATTCCTTGTGAAATAAAGTATTCTATTCTTGGAGTAACTATATTAACGAGTTCGTCAAAGGTTGAATTCCTAACAGCAGTTACTGTTGTATTTATTCCGCCGCCGGCTTTTGCTATTTCTTCATAATGAGTCCCTTTTAATCTTTGCCTGAATTCGTCTGCCCGTGATCCTGCAAAAGCAGCATGGGTGTGGCATTCTACAAGACCCGGTAGAATTATTCTATCTTCGGCATCTATAATTTTATCAGCATTGATATTATCAACTGAAGAATTCGGGATAAAGTCTTTAATTAAATCGTTTTCGATTAGCAGTGAGTGATCAGTTACAACATTGATGTTTTTAAGATCTTTTCCTCTTTTTACATTTTTTCCATTAGTGTCGACAGTAATGATCTGGGAAGGATGAAGGAGTAGTTTTATCATTTATCAAAAACAAATTATTTATAAACGTTTACTCTTTCGCTTACAACTCTAGCTTCATTATAGCCAAGTTGATTTAGTCTAAACTTAAGGTCTCGAGCAGTGGATATTTCTGTAAAATCACCGACTTCAATCCGGTAAAACGGTGGATCAAAAATAATATATATATGTTTCTGATTTGTTTTGGCGTATAATTTATTACGCAATGTGTCAGCTTCATCCAATTTTTCAGTTGATGAAACTCTAACACGATATCCATTTGCGGTATTTATAATTGTTGTCTGATCGATATTTGTATCTATTTTAACCGGGTAATCATACCAAGCTGAAATAATTTCGTTGGCAATTGGTGTGGAATTATCGTTAAAATCGATTGTTGTTTTGTACTTCGAAATATCAAAATTCTCATTAAGGTTTTTTTCACTCTTGTGTTCATTTCCCTTTGTTTCTTCATTATTATACCGGGAACCTGTAGAAGATCCACAACCAAGCGTAAAAGTCGCTAACAAAACAATAATGATCTGTCTAATTGCTTTTGAGTATTTCATAAAAAAAGTTGGAATTTACAACATAATATATGATTAATAACACATTACTGAAAGTGCACGTTAAATAATACAACAAAAATCGTCTCCTCTGATAAAGTCGTTTATTATTAGGCGAAAATATAACAAGCACCTTTGTTTTACAGCTCTGAACTAAAGTTTATTTTGAGTAGAAGCTATTTTTTTAGTAAATTGTAATATTCATTAAAAATAATTTTGTATCAAAAATGCCATCCAAAAAATATAAGATTCTTTTTGTTTCGTCGGAAGTAGTTCCTTTTGTAAAAACCGGGGGTTTAGCCGATGTTTCATCTGCGTTGCCTCAAATGCTTTCTGAAATGGGTCACGAGGTTAGAATTGTTGTTCCTAAATATGGTGCAGTTGACGAGAGAAAATTCAAAATTCACGAAGTGGTCAGGTTAAAAGATATTCTTATTAGAATAGGGGATAAAGATGTAGTCTTTTCTTTTAAAGTCTTGTTTCCTACCGGGGCAAAAGGTAAGAGTTCAAATATATTTTCTTGATAACCAGGAGTATTTCGGAAGCAGAAATAGTTTATATATTGATCCAATGTCTGGTAAGGATTATCCTGATAATGATGAAAGATTCATTCTCCTCGCGAATTCAGTCTTCGAATTAATTTCAAAACTAGGCTGGATACCTGATATAATTCATTGCAATGATTGGCAATGTGGACTAATACCTGCTTATCTTAAAACAATCTATAAAGATGACCCGCTGTTTTCACGATTTAAAACCTTATTCACGATTCATAACGTTGCATACCAGGGTGAATTTCCAAAATCGTCATTCAAAAAACTGGGACTACCTGATGAGCTAAATAGTGAAAAGCAGGTATTGAACAAAGGAAAAATTAATTTTATGAAGACTGGGCTACTCTATGCCGATGTTATTAATACTGTGAGCGAAACATATGCAAATGAAATTAGAACTGATGATAATTACGGTGCGGGTTTGAAGAATGTGCTTGCAAAAAGGAAAAATGATCTTTACGGGATTGTTAATGGTATTGATACACGAATTTGGAGTCCTGAAAAGGACAAACTTATTCCGAAAAAATATTCGTTGAAAAATATTGAAAGCAAATATCTTAATAAAAAAGAATTGACGGAAAAATTCGGATTCGTATATGATGAAAAAATACCTATTATAGGTGTCATTTCCCGTTTGTATGATTCAAAAGGGCTCGACCTGATAAGTAAAGCGCTTCCCTCGTTAATGAAATTAAATATTCAAATGGTGCTTTTAGGAACCGGAGATAAAAAATACCATACACTTTTCGAAAAGACAGCAAAAAAATATTCTAACAAGTTTGCATGCTATTTAGGATTTAATGATGAACTTGCTCACATAATTGAAGCTGGCGCTGACATTTTCTTAATGCCCTCTAAGTATGAGCCGTGCGGACTAAATCAGATGTACAGCCTTATGTATGGTACTGTGCCCATTGTAAGGGAAACAGGTGGACTGGCTGATACTGTAAAAAGTTATGCTAAAAATAAGAACGATGGCAATGGCTTTATGTTTAAAAAATATAATGCCGAAGATATGCTAAAAGAGATAAAAAAGGCCCTTAAGATATTTCAAAATAAAGAAGAGTGGCTAAAAATTATGAAAAACGGTATGAAATCTGATTTTAGTTGGAACTCTTCTGCTAAAAAATATGTGGAATTATATAAAACCGTTATAAATAATTAATAATGGGTAATTTCGCAGTTTTTTTTGATAGAGACGGGACTTTAAATGAGGACCCCGGTTATCTGGGCAATCCCGAATCTCTAAAGCTTTATCCAAATACAGGAAAAGCTCTGGCTGATCTTAAAAATAAGCTCGATCTAAAGCTAATCGTAATATCAAATCAATCTGGAATAGCACGAAGAATTCTAACTGATAATATGGTGAAGTCTGTAAATGCAAAGATGAATGAACTTTTATTAGCCGATAATGTTTCAATTGATGCTTTTTATTATTGTCCTTATCATCCCGATTTCAGTGATGAAAAAGATTGTTCTTGTCGAAAGCCATCTCCTGAGATGGTTTTTAAGGCTGCAAAAGATCTCAAGATTGACTTGCAACATTCCTTTTTTGTTGGTGATTCCGTGAGCGACATTGAATGCGGGAAAAATGCCGGGCTAAAAACAATTTTGGTAAAAACAGGGTATGGTGAGGAAAGCCTTTCTATCTTGCAAAAACAGAATAATTTTCCAACCTTTGTAGCTCAAAATATTTTAGATGTACGTAATATTATTCAAAAAGATTTTAATGGAGAAAACTAATTGCCATTACGAAGATACCTGTTTGCACTGGTTACCCTGATTGCGTTTACATTTTTTTCTTGTAAAGAAGCACCTAGAAATTTTGGTTCTAATTTGCTCGGACCTGATCAAATTAATTTAGTGAGTTTGGATTCTTATGTTGCCAATTTGCCACAGAGTTCCCATTCATTTAAGACTGTTGTTAAAACTGGGGCCTCATCTACTCTGCTACTTGGTAACTTTACAACTCATTCCGGAAATACACAAGGCGCGTCACTACTTCTTAATTTTGATTATTCAACAATTTCTGATTCAAATAAAAGTGATTTGCTGAATGGTAATGCTGCAGTAATCGATAGTTGGATTGTTTTTACAAAAACTTATGCATTTGGTGATACGAATGCTACTCAAATTAATTTTGGTGCATATAAAATTAACACTCCGTGGACATCTGTCGGGTTTACTTCAGACAGCTTGAATAATAATTTCTCTTACGGCACAGATGATTTGAGCATGCAAAAAATCCTGGCTAATGATTCTACGAATATCTATAAAATTCATATTAAACCTGCTGCTGTTCAGGATCAGATCAGTAATTACGCAAACGGAATAGCAGATAACGGGCTTTATTTAAAACCAAATTTATCAGGAAACACTGTTTGGGGTTTTGGTGCTATTTTGTCTTCTTATCCGCCGGCAATAGCTGTTGTCGTTAATAAAGTAGGTGTTTATACGGATACGCTGTATTTTAATACTTCGGAAGATGTAAGTGTTGTGTCTGGAAATATAGAATCCTCTGCACAGGATTTCTATCTACAGTCAAGCCTTATAGGTCAGGCTATAATTTCATTTGATATTTCTGTTATACCATCAAATGCAATTATTAATCAGGCTAAATTGATTTTAACAGTAGATCAGTCAAATACAGTAAATGGGACTGTTTTTACTTCCAACATAGCTTCATATAATGTTGCAGATAGTGCATCAAAAATTATTGATTCTACATCGTCTGCAATAACAATCAATCCAGTTGATTCTGTAACCTTTGAAGGTGATATAACCTCTTTTGTGCAAAAGTGGGTTACTAAAAAAAATAACCAAGGATTGCTCCTTACACCTTTAGATGGTTTAACCGGACTGGATTTGTATGCATTTAAAAGCAGTAACTCAAGTAATGCGTTGCAAAGACCAAGATTAATAATCCTCTATACAAAGAAGTAATATGAAATTATATTTTAAGTTATCCTTCTTAATTCTGTTGTTTATTTGTCAGGCCGAAGTTCTACCACAAATAAGTTCAAGCTATTCGAGACTAGGCGTTGGAGATATGGTTTATACATACAGTGCCAGAAGAGCAGGGATGGGAGAACTAGGTGCTTCAGTAGTTGATGCTGAATATGTCAGTTTCTTAAATCCAGCTAGCTTAACTGGCTTAGAAACTACCAGAACGGAATTAGGAATGATGTACAACGGTTTATTCTTATCAAATAATAATGCTAGTTCTTATAGTGCCAACACTGATTTTACTGGCGTTACCCTGGCATTTCCAATAAGTATAGTTCATGGTATTACGTTAGCTGCCGGACTTCTTCCATATTCAAAAGTGAGTTATCGAGAAGAAAATCAATATATTGGTAATGGCTCTGTAACAAATGCCTATAATATTGACTATGAAGGAAGCGGGGGATTATCAAAAATGATTTTGGCGTCATCCTACAGATTCCCTTTTGATCTGAGCCTCGGAGCTACAGTTGAATATTATTTTGGAGATCTTAATTATACTTCTTCAATTTCTTTCCCCAATGATAATAGTATACGAAGTGGTACTTTTACTACCAGATACAGGCCACGCGGTTTCAGTAGTTCTGTAGGTATAATATCTCCTGACATATCAAATTTATTTAATTTAGAATCCGTCTCTAATTTTAGGTTGGGGATCGCGTTATCTTTCGGTACTACTTTACTTGCAGATACGTCAATACTAATATCAGCCAGTTCTGTAGAAGATACTTTACAAAATTCATCAGTAGATATGAATCTTCCCTACAGAATTGCCGGAGGTTTAAGTTTTGTATTAAACAAAAATTACTTATTTTCGCTTGATTATTTATACCAGCCATGGAGTAAATACGCGTTAAATGGAGTCACATCTTCTTATATGCGTGATAGTTACAAAATCAGTACAGGCTTTGAATATAGACCGGGAAAACAGTTGGGGCAATCATTTTGGGAACAAGTTATGCTTCGTTTGGGTTTAACTTACGAGCAAACGCAGTATAACATTAATGGTCAGGGAATAAATAAATATTCTGTTATGGGTGGTATTTCATTACCTCTGGGTTATAAAAATACTCTGGATATTGGATTAGAGTATACTATCAGAGGGACAAGAGATTTTAACCTATTTCAGGAAAAAATAATCAAACTTTCTGCGGGCATAAGTCTGGGTGAGTTGTGGTTTATAAGAAGTGATAACTATTAATTAATTTTTGAGGTTAGTTTTGAAAAAACTAATTAAAATAATTTGCATTTGCTCTGTTAGTATTTTGGCTCTTTCATTTAACATAAAGGCACAAGGAAATAACGTAACAACCTCATCTTCTGTAGACTCGTCCTTGATAAACTACAGCCTTTTTTCAGAGTATTATAAAAATAAAGACTTTTTGAGCGCTCTTCCTTACGGATGGAAAATGCTAAAACTATACCCTGGTAAATATAGTAAATGGGTTTATTATAAAATGGAAGATATTTTATGGCAGCTGCACGATTCTACCACAATATCTCCCGAACTCAAGAAATCAATAGAAGACACGATCCTTTACGTTTATGATCTGGCATTAAAGTATGATACAACTGACAAAAAATATTTTGAGCCCAGGAAAGCTTTTGTAGAAGAAACATGGCTCCATACTTATCCTGACAAAGTGATTTCTGATTATGAAAAGGCTCTTGCTGATGATCCAAATGCTTCGACCTACTATTACAACAGGTTAGGACAGCTTTATAAGGAATATCAGTCTGATAAAAATGATTATAAATCCAAAGCCATTGACTTATATACTAAGTTAAATGATAAAGACCCAGATAATCCGGAATGGAATACCCAACTTGAAAGCCTTGTGGAAAATATAGAAGAACTTGTAAATCTAGCTAAAAAAGCCTGGGAGCTGGATAAAGACAATCCTGAAAAAGCATGGAAGTATGCTTCTGTGGCTATGAAGGCAAAGATGTATAATGACGCAATAATTCCCCTTGAATATTTGGTCTCAAAAAATCCGACTACTATTAATTACTGGGCACAATTGGCATCTGCTTATCAAAATGCAAATGAATTGGATAAGGCAGAAGATGCTTATAAGAAATTAATTAAGCTTGAACCGGATAAGAAAGAAGATTATCTAAACTTAGGAATAGTTTATAAGGATAAGAAACAATATTCTGTGGCAAGAACATATTATGAGAAAGCAAGCGAAGTAGGAAAAGGATGGGCACTCCCTATATTCTATATAGGGAACTTATACGAACAGTCTGCAAGAGGATGTGATTTTAACTTCGAAGCAAAGTTGGTTTATTTGTTAGCTCAGGAAACTTATAGGAGAGCTAGCAAAATGGATCCGGACTTGAATCAGGCAACTGATAGAGTCGTAGCGCTTAAAGATTCGATTCCTACAAAAGAAGATTACTTTTTCCAAGGCTATAAATCTGGACAGGCCTTGCCTATAGCCGGTAGTTGCTATGGTTGGATTCAGAGAAGCGTAACAGTACCATAACTTATTATAAGATTTATAACTGAAAAGGTTTCAGAAGCACTCTGAAACCTTTTTTTATGTATTTACAGCATGTTCAAATGTAGATAATCTTAACTTTATTGATTAAATTTAGGACATTCATTTCATTTAAATTGAATTAAAATGTTAAATCCACTTGAAAAAGACAAAGAAATTTTTGAAGTATTAAATCTGGAAACTCAGCGCCAGCAGAATCATCTTGAATTAATAGCTTCGGAAAACTATGTAAGCCCCGCAGTTTTACAGGCTGCTGGTACTGTTTTGACAAACAAATATGCAGAAGGCTATCCCGGAAAGCGATATTACGGAGGATGTGAATTTGTAGATATGGCAGAAAATATTGCCCGGGAAAGATTGAAAAAAATTTTTAATGCAGAATATGTAAACGTTCAACCTCACAGCGGTAGTCAGGCTAATATGGCTGTATTAATGACGTTGTTGAAACCGGGAGATAAATTTTTAGGACTGAGTCTGGCTCATGGTGGCCACCTAACTCACGGTTCGCACGTTAATTTTTCAGGACAGCTTTACCAGGCCATTGGTTATACTTTAAACAAAGAAACACAACTTATTGATTATGATCAGGTAGAGGAATTAGCAAAGAAGGAAAAACCAAAGCTTATTGTTACTGGTGCAAGTGCCTATTCACGAGAATGGGATTATGCTAAGTTCAGACAAATTGCAGATTCAGTCGGTGCTTTTTTAATGTGTGATATGGCTCATCCTGCCGGATTGATTGCCAAAGGTTTACTTGATAATCCACTTCCATTTTGTGACGTAGTTACTTCAACCACGCATAAAACACTCAGAGGGCCTCGAGGTGGAATTATTTTAATGGGTAAGGATAGAGAGAATCCGTTTGGAATAAAAACACCCAAGGGGGATAGGTTAAGAATGGTGTCGGAATTGCTTGATAGCATGGTTATGCCGGGCATTCAAGGGGGACCGCTTATGCATATAATTATGGCAAAAGCCGTTGCCTTTGGCGAGGTACTTGAAGATTCCTTTCTAAGTTATGCAAAACAGATATTGGCCAATTCGAAGACTCTGTCTCAAAACCTGAACAAGTTGGATTTTAATATTATTTCCGGGGGTACAGATAATCACCTTATGCTAATAGATTTGACGAATAAAAACATTACCGGCAAACAAGCTGAGTATGCCCTTGGAAAAGCAGGGATGACAGTCAATAAAAATATGGTTCCCTTTGATCAGAGAAGCCCGTTTGTTACAAGCGGAATCAGGATCGGGACACCAGTTGTAACAACCCGTGGTATGAAAGAAAAAGAAATGGAACAAATCGCTGGCTTTATAAACAATGCTATTCAAAATACTGAAAATGATTCTGAACTTCTGAAAATAAAAAAAGGAGTAAATGAATTATGTTCAGGTTATCCATTATTTAAAGGCTAATTCCTGTGGCTAATGATCAAATAACGGACAAAATTCTTGAGGAAGAAGAAGGGCCTGAGATGTCGTTCCTTGATCATCTTGAAGAATTAAGATGGAGAATTATATATTCATTAATTGGTTTGGTAGCAGGCACTGCAATTAGTTGGGCTTTTATAGATACGCTTGTTGATAAAGTTCTTTTAAAACCTGCACGTGATACCGGGGCAAGTCTTCAGAATCTTAAGCCATTCGGACAGCTCTTTATGTATATGGAAGTTGCAATCATTGCAGGTGTAGTCATTAGTCTTCCTAATTTATTTTATCAATTCTGGAAATTTTTATCCCCGGCATTACGAAAGAAGGAAAGAAGGTATATAAAATCGATCGTTTTTTTTTCTACCTTCTGTTTTTTATGCGGAATAGCATTTGCGTATTATGTGATGATTCCATTTGCACTAAAATTTGCTGTCCAATTCGGGTCAGAAGCTATTAAGAATGAATTTGCTATTAATGAATATCTGTCTATTATTATTAGTATTCTCCTGGGAGCAGGTTTAGTTTTTGAATTACCAATGGTATCTTTTTTCCTTACTAAAATCGGGATTCTAACACCGGATTTTATGCGTAAATACCGAAGGCATGCTATTGTTGTTATTTTTATATTAGCTGCTCTACTTACACCGGGAACAGATCCGGTTTCACAGGTTATACTGGCAATCCCGTTATTTTTGCTTTATGAAATAAGTATTCTCATATCAAAATTTGCTGCGAAGAAAAATTGAATAAACCACAACTATCAGAAATAA
This sequence comes from uncultured Bacteroidota bacterium, assembly GCA_963772675.1. Classification (GTDB taxonomy): domain Bacteria; phylum Bacteroidota; class Ignavibacteria; order Ignavibacteriales; family Ignavibacteriaceae; genus JAKAGZ01. The sequence continues at coordinate 33,355 of CAVYYF010000013.1, read as the reverse complement.
GTCAGCCCATTAAATCTGAACTGGATAAATTTCAGGCACTATTTAAAGAGTCGATGAAATCTAAGGTAGGTCTTGTCGATTTAGTTGCCAATTATATTTTAAGACAAAAAGGTAAAAAAGTCAGACCTTTACTTGTTCTGCTCTCAGCGAAAGTCTCAGGTGGAATCAGTGCAAGAGCTTACCGGGGAGCAGTGCTTGTCGAGTTGCTTCACACTGCAACGCTCGTTCACGATGATGTTGTTGATAATGCAAACAAAAGAAGGGGACTTTGGTCTATCAATGCTGTATTTAAGAATAAAGTTGCTGTGTTGATGGGAGACTATTTACTATCCCGAGGCCTAATGCTTGCCGTTGAGGGAAAGGATTATGACTTTTTAGGTGTTGTAACTGATGCTGTAAAAAGGATGTCCGAAGGCGAACTGCTTCAAATACGGAAAACCCGGAAACTTGATATAGATGAAGCAACTTACTTTAGAGTGATTTCTGATAAGACCGCTTCTTTGCTGGAAACCTGCTGTCAGATTGGTGCAATGAGCGCCTCAGAAAATGTCGGGTACCATAAAGCTCTGAAAGAATTTGGTTCGTCAGTTGGTGTTGCTTTTCAGATTAGAGACGATATTTTAGATTTTGAGGGGACTGCTTCAATGATAGGCAAACCTGTTGGTGGTGATATCAAAGAAAAAAAGATAACCTTGCCGCTTATTTATGCTATGAATCAAGTATCAAAAAGTGAAGCGGGACGTATCAGGAACTTAATTAAAAATGGTAGCAAGAAGGATATTAAAGAAATACTCGAGTTCGTTAGGAAAAACAGGGGGATAGAATATGCGATAGAAACCTCGCGTGAATATTCCCAAAAAGCCAAAGAAGCAATTAAAATATTTCCCGAATCTCCGGCAAAAATAGCCTTAGAAGCTTTGGTCGACTTTATTATAGACCGTAAAAACTAACTATAAATTAATTGAGTTGTTTCTCTTAATCCTTTTCATTTAGCTTATTTAATTCTTTCCTATACTGAAAACCTTTAACGGGATCTCTAAGTGTAAGTACAGGACATGGTGCTTTTCTTACAACCTTTTCTGCTGTGCTCCCAAATAACATATGTTCAACCCCAGAATGTCCGTGAGTTGCAATTATTATAAGATCAGCTTCAATTTCTGTTGCCGTATCAATGATTTCAATAAAAGGCTTGCCCATTTTTACGATGATCTTTGTTTTTAATTCTTTGGGTATTTGTTTTTTAGCAAGGTTATCTAACTCTTCCTTAGCGCGTTTATCCATCTCAATATCGATAGAAGGAACGGCTATTTGTCCCATACTAAAATCCGGTGGATAGATGACCGGTTCAACAACAAATACCAGAATTAATTCAGCTTTAAAGAGCTTTGCAAAATCTGTTGCATAGTTTAATGCGCTCTTTGAATAATCGGAAAAATCTATCGGTACTAGTATCCTTTTTATATCGGGTCCCATAAATTACTCCCTTAATTTTTTAGTTAGAACTTCATAATGTTCTTCATTCATTTTTCTCAAACGTGTAGCAATTATTTTTGAAATTCCATCCATAATTTTTACCCCTTTCTTAGGAAACTTATCAATAAATTCATCAAGATCTGGTTTAAAAATTACAGCCAGTTTTGTGTCAGTTCTCGCTATAGCAGAAGCAGGTCTTTTTTCCCCATCCACGAGAGCCAACTCACCAAAAAAATCTCCTTTCCCTAAATGTGCCAGCAATAAAATATTTCCATTCTTTCCAGTTCTTTGTATTTCAACCTCTCCTTCTCGGATAAGATAAATTCCTAGTCCGGGATCCCCCTGGTAAAAAATATATTCTTCCGCTATGTAAATTCTATGATGGACTAAATTCATTAATAAGGTAAAATCTCTTTTGCTCAATTCTTCGAATATTGGAATTGACATTAAAGATTTTTGAAGATCAATTTTTTCTGTGGAGGAATTAAAAAAGTTAGCCCAAAAACTGCTATGTGGTATTTCTTTAATGTTGTTATTCATATTTTAGTCCTCATTGAAAAATTCCTGATTCAGCTACGCGCCACAGCTTCTGGCAGGGGAACCTGTTTTCATAAAGAGCTCTGCCGACTATTACAGAGTCAATTCCTATTGGCATCAAACTCTGGAGATCCATTAATTCATCTTTATTCCTTACTCCGCCAGAATGAGTTATCTTAGCACCCGTAATTTCGGCAACTCTTTTGGACATTTCAATATTAGGCCCGTTCATCATTCCATTGGTATTAACATCTGTAACAATAAAGCGTTCAACACCGAGATCACTCATTTCTTTGGCAAAGTCGAGATAACTGATTCCGGTTTTAATTCTTCTGCCTCTTATAACAATTTCCTCGTCAACTATGTCAAGTGAAATCACAAGCTTTAGAGGCCCAAAGAATTCTAAAGATTTAATAAAATCTTGTCTGTTTTCAATCGCAATCGTACTAACGACCAGCCTGCTTATTCCCGTTGCCAGCATTTCCTTTGCATCATCAAATGTCCTGATTCCTCCGGCAAATTCCACAGGGATTATTACAGATGAGCAAATCTCCTCAATGATTTTAACGTTCTTTTTCGAGTGATCTGCTGCACCATCAAAATCAACTACATGGATTAATTTTGCATTTTCAGCTCTCCAGATTCTAGCCATTTCTATGGGGTCATTTCCATATTCCTGGCAGTTTAGTTCAGGAATACCTTTAACGACTCTGACAGTTTTGCCGTTTTTAATGTCAATAGATGGTATGACTAATAAATAACCCATTTAGTTAACCCATTTGCCATTATTTTTTAATACTTGTTTTGCTATAATTAGTCTTTGAATTTCGTTCGTACCCTCAAAAATTTTAAGAATTCTTGCATCCCTGTAAAATTTTTCTATTGTCAAGTCCCGCGAAAATCCCATTCCACCATGGATTTGTAAAGCTTTGTCCGCAATATTATCCATTTGTTCAGAACAAAATATTTTTACTATAGCTGAGTCAGACGAAATATTTTCATTATTATCATATTTATACGCAGTTCTGTATACCATACTTTCCATAGCATAAATATTTGTTGAGATATCCGCAAGCATAAATTGAATGGCCTGAAATTTTGAGATCGATTTTCCGAATTGTTTTCTCTGTTTGGCAAAAATTGTTGAGAGGCTTAATAATTCTTTGGAAGCACCCAGGCATCCAGCACCAAGACCCAACCTACCCGCATCTAACGTAGCCATCGCTGTAATAAAACCTCTGCCATCTATTCCTATGATATTCTCTTTTGGTATTTCAACGTCTTCAAAAGTAATTGTATTTGTTACGCTGCCTTTTATTCCGAGTTTTTTTTCATTCGGGCCAATATGTATTCCAGGGAAGTTTTTTTCGACTACAAAACCTGAAATGCCTTTTTCAGTTCTTGCAAAAACGGAAAAGATGTTAGCCAGACTTCCGTTAGTAATCCAAACTTTTGTGCCGTTGAGTATCCATTTATCGCCAACAAACCGAGCTCTGGTTTGAAGATTAAATGCATCAGATCCGGCTTCCGGTTCAGTCAACGCAAAAGCGGCAATTCTTTCTCCTGAAGTAAGAGACGGAAGATATTTCATTTTTAATTTTTCAGATCCGCCTATGAATATGGCGTTTGTTCCAATAGATTGATGTGCGCCAATAAAAGTAGCAGTGGAGGCACACCCCTTTGTTATTTCTTCCTGCGAAAGGCAGTAACCAACTTCACCAAAACCTCCTCCGCCATATTTTTCAGGAAAGGAAGTTCCTAATAAACCTACTTTAGCTATTTTTATTATCAGGGATGATGGTATTTCTTCATTTTCATCAATTTCTCGTGCGATGGGGCGAATTTCACTGTCAGTGAATTCTTTCACCATTTCACGAAGCATTTTCTGTTCTTTAGATAATTTAAAATCCATAAAAAGTAATTTGAAAAAACGCTAATGAAATTAACACGTAAATTACTATATTTTTTATTCAATTATCTTCTCAGGGTTTAGTTTAGTCTAAAATGAAGCCTTTTAAGCATTATTTTAAAAAATGCATTTTTAACTAAATTCTTGACTTTTCTTAGTTTAATAAGCATATTTCGATTAAATGGCCAACGACTTTGTATTCAAGACCGGAAATAACGATACTCTGAAGATTACTACGTATGGTATCGAGAATATTGGAAAAGTTCCCTGCATATTTTTAGTACACGGTTTTAAGGGCTTTAAGGATTGGGGCCATGGTCCTTTTGTTGGAAAATTTCTTTCCGAAAACGGTTTTTTTGTTTGTGCGTTTAATTTTTCTCATAATGGTATTGGAAATAATCCGACAGAATTTACAGAACTGGATAAATTTGCTGAAAATACATTTTCTCTTGAAATATCGGAATTATCGGAACTAATCGATGCCTATTTAGAGGGATTTTTCGGAAAAATTTCAAATACAAAGATTGGTTTAATAGGGCACAGCAGAGGTGGAGGAATTTCGCTTCTTACAGCAAAGCAGAAAAAGAGTATTGATGCTGTTGCTACGTGGGCATCAGTATCGGATTTCGATCGTTATTCTGAAAGACAAAAAGAGAACTGGAGAAAAAAAGGTGTTTTTGAAGTACTGAACTCGAGAACAAAGCAGGTTATGAGACTAAATGTAAGCTTGCTGGAAGATCTAGAGAAAAATAAAGATGATCTTTTAAATATTGCCAAATCGGTAAAAGAACTTAACAGACCTCTTTTAATTGTACACGGAGAACAAGATCTCGCTGTACATGTTGAAGAAGGAGAAAAATTGTACGAAATGTCCAATAAAAATTTAACAAGGTTTATCAAAATTCCTGCTACCGGACACACATTTGATGTAGTTCATCCTTTTAAGGGGAGTAATCCAAAATTTGAAAAAGTATTAAATAGCACATTAGAGTTTTTTAACAAAAATTTAAAATAGGATATTCTGAAAATGACAACTAAAGAGAATGCTAAAAATAACATACTTTCTAAAATTGTAAGTCGTCCACATCTTGCAGATCTTCTGTGGATATTTTCCTTTTCTATATTAACTGCTGTAGCTGCGCAAATAACTATTCCGGTAGAACCAGTTCCTTTTACTTTGCAGACAATGATGGCTCTATTATCGGGGGCTTTTCTTGGTGCTAAGAATGGCGCATACAGCCAGGTTGTTTATTTAGGCTTGGGAGTACTCGGGTTTCCCGTTTTTGCTCAGGTGCCGGATATGACAATTGGTTTGGCCCGCCTATTTGGCCCGACAGGCGGTTATCTTCTCTCATTTCCTGTGGCAGCATTTTTAGTCGGGTATCTGATTGAAAAGAATAAGAGTTATATAAATTTTGTTTTTTCAATGTTTGTTGCAAATATTTTTATACTTCTTGTTGGATCTCTTTACCTGGGTATATTCTTCCTTGGAAATATTGTGAAAGGGCTGGAAACCGGTGCTGCATTATTTTTGGTGTGGGAAGTTGCAAAAGTATTTGCTGCTGCTTCAATTTATTTCGGAGTTTCAAAAAAGTATAAGAAAGTGTTTTAGTTTTTGTCAGATTGTTCCAAACGATTTTTAATTAATTCAGATAGTTATGGGATTAAAAAATATTATCTTCACCTTATTCTTTCTGATTGCGGTGGGGTTTTTTATCTGGAGTTGCAGAAATCTCATTAAGTACATGTTAGTTGCGAAGAAAAAAGATGATAGATTTGACAAGATAGGACTAAGATTAAAGCGCGTATGGAATATTGCTTTTGCTCAAACGAAATTATTACGCGACCCTGCTCCAGGCATTTTACACCTTTTCATCTTCTGGGGTTTTATTCTTTTCCTTTTTGCTGTTGTTGAAGCGCTTGTACAAGGTTTTTATTCTCCATTTAGTCTTTCATTTCTTGGACCCATTTATTCAGTCCTTACAATTGTGCAGGATGTTTTTTCTGTATTGGTGTTAATAGCCTGTCTTTTTGCGCTTTATAGAAGGTATGTAGTAAAGGTCCCCAGACTGGATTATGGCAGGCATGCAAAACTCGATGCAACCTTTATACTGATTCTTATTATATTTGTTTGTATCTCAATGCTGGGAGAAAATTCAGCATTAATTGCAAAACATAATTTTGTACTTGGTGGATATGAGATAAGACCTATCTCGGCGTTTTTAAGTCCGCTATTTTATAACCCGGGAAGCAATGCAGCATCATTTAATTACCAATTATTCTGGTGGATGCATGTAGTTGTGGTATTAGGATTTATGAACTTCCTTCCATACTCAAAACATCTTCACGTAATAACTTCAATTCCGAATACATTTTTTGCAAATCTCGAATCTGTTAGGAATACACTAAAACCTATAGATCTTGAAGATGAAAACATTGAGTTTTTCGGAGCAGCAGACATTGAGCATCTTTCCTGGAAACAAATCATGGACGGGTACTCGTGTACAGAGTGCGGAAGATGTACATCTGTTTGTCCGGCTGCTACAGTAGGTAAATCACTTTCCCCAAGGGATATAATTGTTAATATCAGGAAAAGAACAAAAGATAAAGCTCCTTTAATGGCAGCGGGTGTTATTGAGGGACCTGAATTTGAAAAAACACTAGTGCACGATTATATCTCAGACCAGGTATTATGGCAGTGTACCACCTGTATGGCCTGCGTTCAGGAATGTCCTGTTATGATTGAACATGTAGACTCAATTGTTGATATGCGAAGAGATCTTGTTCTGACAGAATCACAATTTCCATCAAACCTGAATAATGTTTTTAAGAGTATTGAGACAAACTTTACGCCATGGGCATTTAATCAGGCAGACAGGGCTAACTGGGCTGAAGGAATGAGTATCAAAACAATGGCAGAAGATCCTAATGGTGATATATTATTCTGGGTTGGATGCGCTGGTTCTTTTGACGCCAGGTATAAAAAAGTTACTCAATCTTTTGCAAAGCTAATGCAGAAAGCTGGTGTTAATTTCCGTATACTAGGTACCGAAGAAAAGTGTAACGGGGATACTGCAAGGAGGCTCGGTAATGAGTATCTTGCTCAAATGATGATTAAAGAGAATGTTGAAACTTTAAATAAGTATGGTGTTAAAAAAGTAGTAACTGCTTGCCCGCATTGTTTTCATTCAATTAAGAATGAGTATAAACAATTTGGCGGAAACTTTGAGGTTATGCATCATAGCCAGTTTATTGATCAAATGCTTGAAGAAGGTAAGATCGAACTGAAGCAAAACAGAGAAAAAAAAGAAAAAGTAACTTATCACGATTCCTGTTACTTGGGCAGGTATAACGGTGTTTATGATTCGCCAAGAAATTCGTTAAACCGAATTGGCGAACTTGAATTAAAAGAAATGGACAGGAAGAAAAGTAAAGGCTTTTGCTGCGGGGCTGGAGGTGGAAGGATGTTTCTTGAGGATGAAGAAGGTGGAAGAATAAATGTTGAAAGAACACAAGAAGCTTTAGGAACCGGCGCTGATACTATCGCTTCAGCATGTCCATTTTGTATGACAATGATAACCGACGGCGTCAAACATTTTGAAAAATCGGAAGAAGTTGCAGTTAAAGATATTGCAGAAATAGTTCTGGAAAATTCCAACTAACTTAAACGTTCACAAACAATAGGAGGTATCTATGAATCATTTTGAAGAACTAATGCAGTCTGTAAGAAATCTCGAACATGATTTCGAGAAGTTTTACATCAAAGGTCAGGCTGCTGCCGGAACCCGTTTGCGTAAGGGTTTAAGTGAATTAAGAAAACAGTGCCAGGAAGTTCGAAAGAATATCCAGGAAGTTAAGGCACAAAGGAAGGCTGAAAAGTCAGCATAAGTACCTTTACAATTATTCGAGTTTCATTTACAAGGCTGGAGATAACAATCTTCAGCCTTATTTTTTTAAGATGATAAAATATTATAAATATAACAGGCTTTTGAGTTTGTTAGTGCTTCTTTTTTTAAGCATTACAGGCTATGCTCAGGATGCAAAAGATACTACAACAATTACAATCTCCGCCGTCGGCGATCTTATGTGTCATTCAACGCAGTTTCAATTTGCAGAAACGGGAGTTGATACGTTCAACTTTAATCCTGATTATCGGGTTGTGAAAACTTATTTATCGTCATCCGATTTTACATTCGGTAATTTAGAAACTGTGACTGCCGGGAAGGACAAAAAATATTCTGGCTATCCTCTTTTTAATTCTCCTGATGAATACGTAACTGCTTTAAAAAATGCAGGTTTTGATTTACTTTCCACTGCCAACAACCATGCTTTAGACAGGGGAGAATATGGAGTCTTAAGGACAATAAAAGTCTTAAAAGAAAATGGGATAAATTACAATGGCACATTTATCATCACAGAGAGACCGTGATTCTCTACGCATTTTTGATATAAAAGGAATAAGGATTGTTTTTTTGGCTTATAGCTATGGAACAAATGGAAATATTGTACCTAAAGACAAACCTTATCTGATAAATAAAATTGATTTTAATTTGATTCAGAACGATATAAGAAAAGCCCGAATGGAAAACGTTGATGTTGTCCTGGTACATTTTCATTTCGGTACTGAATATCAAAGAGAGCCTGATAAATATCAAAAAAGCGTAGTTGATAGTACAATTAAATATGGTGCGGATATTATTATCGGCGGTCACCCGCATGTAATTGAACCTATGAAAATGTTTAAAACAAATGATAGCTCATTAGACTCGGGGCTTGTGGCTTATTCACTTGGAAATTTCTTTTCAAACCAGAGATGGAGGTATTCGGACGCCGGTGTGATTTTGAATATTTCTATTACAAAAAATTTTAGTTCAGGAAAAGTTTATGTATCCAAAGTTGATTATGTACCTACCTGGCTATTCAAAGGAGTTGTTAATCATAAAAGGGAATATGTTATAATACCTTCACAATATTATATGCTTAACGATATTTATTCTTACCTTACAAAAGCTGATTTTCGAAAAATGTTCGAAGCATTTCAGGATACAAAAATGATACTTGAAAAATATCTTTTGAAACTTCCATATACTTCTAAATTAACTAACTGACCACTTCGCACTCAATAAAATTTCTTATTTTCCTAATGCTTTCTTCAATAAGTTTCTCTTTTTCTGATACACCGTTTTTATAACTCCATTTATCAGCCTTAGCCAAAGAGTAAATCAATTCAAGAGTTTCTACCTTATCTTCTTTTTTAACAGGTAAACCTAAATCTAAACACTTCGACAATAATGCTTTTTTCTTTTTGAATTTAGCATTCGATAGCATATAATTCTCCAAACATTGTAAATGGGGAAGCACACCGGATAATGTTAGCTAAAACAAGGCCAATATATGGTGCTGTTATTAGCTCAAAATGCTGTTTGTCTTAGTTGAAATGCGAAATTATTTAATGCGTAACGAATTTAATTCATATACAAATGCCGGAGGAAAGGTATATTTCACTCAAAATTTACACTAAATAAGTGCTGGAATCTTCATATATTTATAATCTTCAAATGAATATTTTACCAGGGGAAGGAGACATAATAGTTGGATCACAAGTTTACGTTGATACCGGGTGATGGAATTGGACAGGAAATATCGCAAGCTGCTGTAAGGGTTATTACAGCGTCGGGAGTTAAAATTGATTGGGAAGTTGTGGATGGCGGTATGACAGCACTCCATAAATTTCACGATCCGCTTCCTCAGGAGCTGCTTGATTCAGTTGCAAAAAATAAAATAGCATTAAAGGGACCGTTAACTACTCCAATTGGCAAAGGATTCAGAAGCATCAATGTTGCACTAAGAAAAGATTTTGACCTCTATGCGAATCTTCGTCCTGCCAAAACATTTAAAGGTGTTAAAACTGTACATATCGATCACCTTGACATTGTAATTGTTCGTGAGAACCTTGAAGAGTTTTATTCGGGAGTTGAACACTATATCGATAGTTCAAGATCGGCAGCAGAGACAATTGGAATAGTTACTAAGCGCGGTTGTGAAAGAATTGTTAAATTTGCCTTTGAATATGCCAGGAAGCACAATAGAAAAAAAGTCACTGCCGTCCACAAAGCAAATATTATGAAATTTACAGGCGGTATATTTTTAGATACTGCAGAAGAAGTAGCAGTAAATTATCCTGAAATAAAATTTGAAGATAAAATAGTCGACAATATGGCAATGCAAATGGTAATGAATCCGCATCAGTTTGATGTTATTGTTACAACTAATTTGTTTGGTGACATTTTATCTGATCTTGCTTCCGGTCTTGTAGGAGGATTGGGGCTTGCACCAGGAGCAAACATAGGCAGCGGAATTGCAATTTTTGAAGCGGTGCATGGATCGGCTCCGGATATAGCCGGACAAAATGTTGCTAATCCGACAGCAATTATTTTAGCAGCTACAATGATGCTCGATTATGTCGGGGAAAAAGAAGCCGCTAACAGAATTGAAAAAGCCGTTGCCTCGGTGATTGAAAATGGTGAAAAGGTTACTAGGGATATTAATCCGAATAAATCTGTGGGGACTAATGAATATGCTGATGAAGTCGTAAAAGAATTAGAGAAGTAATTTGAAGAACAGAACTGCCTTAACGCTCATATTTCTTACAGTTTTTATTGATCTGCTAGGCTTCGGTATATTAATTCCGATCCTTCCAACGTTTGCCACAGTTAAACTTCATATGGATGAAACTACGATAGGAATTGTGCTTGCGGCGTATTCTTTTATGCAGTTTATTTTTAATCCTCTTTTTGGGAAGCTCTCTGATAAGTATGGTAGAAAACCTATAATTACTTTTTGTCTTCTGCTTAATGCAATTGGTTATGTTATTTTCGCATTTACACATTCATTTGAACTTTTAATAATTTCAAGAATAGTTGGAGGAATCGGAGGCAGCAGCGTAAGCGTTGCGATGGCTTACATTGCGGATATTACCACTAAAGAAAATCGTGCTCATGGAATGGGGCTTATCGGCGCAGCTTTTGGTTTGGGCTTTGTCTTCGGTCCGTTGATCGGCGGTTTGCTTGCAAAATACGGGTATGCTGTTGTGGGATTTGGCAGCGCTGTTTTTTCTTTTATTGCATTTCTTACAACAATATTCTTTTTGCCTGAGTCAAATGTAAACATTCAAAAATCCAAAGAGGCTGTTCGCAAGATACTTGATATTTCTGCTCTCAAAAAAGTATTTACTCATCCTAGCGTTGGTGTACTGATCATTTTATTTTTTATTCAGACATTTGCTATGGCAAACATTTACGGAACCTTTGCATTGATAGGTTATGAACATTATCATTTTACTGATATGCAAAATGGTTTGATGTATGGAATACTTGGACTTGTTTCGGCAATAGTCCAGGGCGGACTGTTAAAATTTATTTCAAAGTATATGGATCAAAAAAAGCTTATTAAATTAGGCTCTGTTACAATGATGCTCGGATTAGCTCTTATTCCTTATGGAATTAATTTTGCTGGACTGGCTTTAATTATTTCGCTATTATCGTTCGGTTCCGGAATTTTACAGCCGACAATTCTGAGTATGATCTCAACTATTGCGCCCGATACAGAGCAGGGCATCACGCTTGGAACAAATCAATCTATGTCGTCGCTTGCGCGAGTTCTGGGGCCTTTCTGGGGCGGATTTGCATTTCAATATCTCGGTTATCAGTGGCCGTTTTTAACAGGAGGAATATTTTTAGTGCTTATTGTTGGCGCCAGTTTCTTTTATATACCCAAAAGGCTGAATCTGGCACAGGAATGATTCCTTAATTCAATTTTTAATTACCGGTCTGATATTTTTCTAAATCAAATTATTCTTATTTTTGTATCAATAATTTTTATGATTGAATAAATGTTCAAAGTAGGAAAAATAGAAAAAGAAAAAGCAATTCTACTTGCACCGATGGAAGATGTTACGGATATATCTTTCCGTTTGATTTGCCGTGAGCTTGGAGCTGATGTCGTTTACACTGAATTTGTAAATTCTGAGGGACTTGTACGCAAATCCGAAAAGACACACAAAAAGTTGGAAATTATAGAAGAAGAAAGACCGGTTGGAATTCAGATTTACGGCAGCGGCATAGAATCAATGGTGGGAGCCGCTAGAATCGCAGAGGAAAAACAACCGGACATTATCGACATAAATGCGGGCTGCTGGGTGAAAGGGGTCTTCGGACAGGGGGCAGGAGCAGGGCTTTTGAAAGATCCTGTTTATATGCAGAAGCTGGTAAAAGAAGTTGTAGATAATGTTTCACTTCCTGTTACAGTTAAAACAAGATTGGGCGTTGACAGTAACAGTATTAAAATTGTTGAAGTTGCAAAAAGACTGGAGGATGTAGGGGTGCAGGCATTAACAGTCCATTGCAGAACGAGAGTAATGGGGCATAAAGGCGAAGCAGACTGGACCTGGATACCCAAAATTAAAGAAGCTGTTAACATTCCTGTCGGTGTTAATGGAAATGTATTAACTCCTCTGGATGTGAAGCGTGCCTTTGATGAAACAAATGCTGACGCAGTAATGATTGCCCGAGGCGCAATTGGAAATCCCTGGATATTTAAGGAAGCAAAAGAATTATTGCAAGATGATTTTATCTCTACTGTGATTGATGAAGAACTACGGATAAAAACCTGTCTGCGGCATCTTGAACTTGCAATACAGGTTAAAGGAAACAGAAGAGCTATTCTTGAGCACAGAAAATTTTATACCGGCTATCTTAAAGGATTGCACAATGTTTCTGAAATACGCAAAGCATTGATGGTCCCAACTGAATACAATGAAGTTGAAGATATTTTGTTGAAGTATTTGAATTATCTTACTAAGTTCAAGGTGGCTGTTTAGTTAAGTTATTTTTCATAATTCGTTTGAAAATATTGCTTAAAAATACATCAGACAAATTTGCCGGAACACTTTCAACCCTGTTTGTTCCTCCGTCCTTTACAATTTTAATATTTACTTATTTTGCATTGGCTTTTGAAACATCTACAATAAATAGAATTATTTTAATTTTGACCGCACTCACTTTCGGCTTTACCTTTCACATTATTCTATTTTTTTACCTGCGTAGAAAAGGTGCACTTGCTGACAGTGACGCTTCTATTAAAGAAGAGAGAAGTTTGCCGTACTTAGTTGCTATATTATTTTATGCTATTGGACTTATTATTCTTGTTTATTTCCAAATCAATATAATTTCAGTCGCATTCTGGTTTTGCTACATTACAAACACGTTCTTTATATTCCTGATAAACAAAAAGTGGAAGATAAGTGCACATACAATGGGTGCAGGCGGGCCGCTGGCTGCAATTACCTATGTACTTGGACCGTTAGGCCTGATTATTGTTATCCTATTAGTAGCAATTGGCTGGGCACGAGTAAAGCTAAAATTACATACTGTCAGTCAGGTTGTGGCAGGTGCATTACTGGGATTTTTTTCTGCATATTTACAAATGTACCTTATAATTCATTATTTTTCGTAAGTAATAAACAAATATAATCCTTAGTATTTATTTATGATAAAATATCTTAGCGAAAACGGGACAGAGGTTATACTTCTCAATCGTCCGGAGAAAAGAAATGCGCTACACCCTAAGATGGTAAGGCAGCTAAAAGAAAAATTGACAGAAATAGAGAAAGACGATTCAATTAAAGTGGTAATAATTGCCGGTGAAGGTAATAGTTTCTGTGCCGGGGCTGATCTTGAATATTTAAATCAGCTCAGGGATTATTCTGTTATTGAAAACGAAAATGATTCTCAAAGTCTTGCGGAATTATTTCTGCAAGTTTATAATTTCTCGAAGCCAACTATAGCGTCAGTAAATGGCCCTGCTATTGCCGGTGGATGCGGGCTGGCAAGTGTTTGTGATTTCATAGTTGCAAATGAAACAAATGCAAAGTTTGGCTATTCTGAGGTTAAGATAGGGTTTCTGCCTGCCATCGTCTCAATATTCTTAATTAAAAGAGTAGGTGAAGGAACTGCTAAACAGCTTCTACTCTCCGGTGAAATTATAGATGCTAAAAGGGCTTATGAGGTTGGTTTTATAAATTACCTTGCCAGTAATTCGATGAAGGATGCTCTTGCTCTTTCTGAGAAGTTAAAGAAGAACTCATCATACAGTATGAAACTGACTAAACAAATGGTTCTTTCTGCGGGGAATCTCAATGTAGATGAAGCAGTTGATTATTGCATCAGGCTGAACACAATCAGCCGTTCGGCAGAAGATTTTAAAACGGGGCTTGAAAATTATCTAAATAAAAAATAGAAGGCTAAAATGTCGGAAGATTTGAAAAAATATATTAGAACAGTGAAAGATTTTCCCAAGCCGGGAATAATGTTCAGGGACATCACAACTATTTTAAAAGATCCCGTAGCTCTTAAACTAACTTCAAAGCTTTTATTTGAAAAAGCCGAAGATCTCGATATAAATAAAGTTGTAGGGATAGAATCACGTGGATTCATTTTTGGTTCTTTACTTGCAGATAAACTCGACGCAGGATTCATTCCAATCCGCAAACCCGGAAAATTACCGGCTGAAACTGTAAAGGAGACATATTCACTGGAATATGGCACCGATTCCATTGAAATCCACAAAGATGCAATTCAACCCGGTGATAAAGTCTTGCTGCACGATGACTTGCTGGCAACCGGAGGCACTGCTGAAGCAGCCTGCAAATTAATTGAAAAACTAGGTGGTAGAGTTATGCAGATTTCTTTTATTATCGAGTTATCATTTTTGAAGGGAAGGGAAAAGCTTAAAAATTATAATATAGTATCGCTCGTTGATTACGACAGTGAATAATAAGTTATTTTTCTTTCCAGTTTAGCGGTGAGATTAGAACCGTAAATTCTCCTTTTGTTACCTTTTCAGGGAGAGTTGCTATTATTTCTGCTGGTTTGCCTCTCCATGCTTCTTCAAACTTTTTAGTTAACTCCCGGCAGACAACAATTAATCTTTCCGGCATATATTCATTTAACTCGTTTAGTAATTTTTCTATCCTGTAAGTGGATTCATAAATGATTATAGTCCTTTTTTCTTCAGCTAATTCCTTGAGCATTTTTTGCCGGCCCTTTTTCTGTGGGATGAATCCCTCGAAGACGAATGAATCGGTAGGGAAACCGGATATTGTTAAAGCTGCTATTGCAGCTGAAGCTCCCGGTATTGTTGAAACTGGTATGTCCGTTTTGATAGCAGCTGAAATTAGTCGTGCACCGGGATCTGAAATTCCCGGCGTTCCTGCATCAGAAACCAGTGCGCAGGACTCACCGTTTTTAATCCTCCCCAGCACGTAATCAATTTTGGAATTTTCATTGACTGCATTAAGAGAAATCAGCTCGGATTTTATTTCATAATGATTTAATAGAAAGGCTGTAACCCGTGTGTCTTCACAGGCAATAAAATCGACCTCTTTTAAAGCTTCTAAAGCACGTAAAGTAATATCCTTTAAATTGCCGATTGGTGTGCTTACTATGTAGAGAGTTGGTTGCATTTTTATTAGTTTGCAATTTTGAACGAAGTGAGAAATCTTTTAATTACACTTTTAAGATTTCTCACTCACTCATTGACATAAGTTCGTTCGAAATGACATTAAAGTCAGGAAATAAAATATTAATAGTCTTATTATAAAATAACTCTTTTTCGCTTTAAAATAACAACGGCTTCCGTTTTGTGGAAGCCGAAATGCAAGTAGTTAAAAAAAATTAGTTTTTAGATGACATTAAATTTAATACTTTTCTGATTATATCCAAGCCATCGTCAATATCTTGTTTAGTGATATTTAAAGCCGGCCTGAAACGAATTGTCTTAACACCGCATCCAAGGATCAATACTTTTTCCCGTTCGGCAAGTTTCGTAAATTCATTTCTTTGTTGAGTGGTAGGCATATCAAATGAACACATTAGCCCGAGCCCACGTGTGTTTGTAATTAATTGTGGAAACTCGGTTTGGATTTTCAGGAGATTTTCTTTGAGATATTCTCCCTGAATACTTGCATTTTCCACAAGATTTTCATCCTTTATAATTTCAAGTATTCTTTTTGATCTTACCATATCAACCAGGTTAGCGCCCCAGGTAGAATTGATTCTGCTTGAAACTTTGAAGCAATTATTTTCTACATCATCGATCCTGTCGGAGACCATAATTCCACAAACCTGTGCCTTTTTACCGAAAGCGATTATATCAGGCTTTACGTAATATTCATATGACCATAATTTCCCTGTTATTCCCATTCCAGCCTGTACTTCGTCGAACATAAGCAGTATTTCATTTTCATCGGCGATCTCTCTCAGCTTAACAAAAAATTCCTTTCTGAATAAGTTATCTCCGCCTTCACCCTGAATAGGTTCAATTATTATTACCGCGATATCATCTTTATTATTTTTTATTGCAGCATATATTTCATCAATTGCTTTTGCTTCAAGCGCTTTTACTTCATCAAGATGAGCCTCAAGCGGAAAAGTTATTTTTGGATTTGTTATCCTCGGCCAATTGAATTTAGGGAAGTATTTGGTTTTTACAGGATCAGTATTTGTAAGTGACATTGTATAACCGCTTCTTCCGTGAAAGGCTTCTCTGAAATGTATAACCTGCTGACCTTTTTCTTCCTTATATCCTTTTTGAAAATTCTTCTGGACTTTCCAATCGAAAGCAACTTTAAGCCCGTTCTCAACCGCCAGTGTTCCTCCTGAAACAAAAAACAAATGCTTCATAAAATCTGGTTTTGCTATTTGAGCAAAAGTCTCAACAAATTCTGCAAAATAGGTGGTGTAAATATCTGAATTCGATGGTTTTACCAGCGAAACTTCGGCTATTTTCTTTTTGAATTCATAATTATTTACTCCGGGATGATTCATTCCGATAGGATTTGAAGCGAAAAATGTGAATAAGTCTATATACTCCTTGCCGGTTTTCTCATCTATTATTCTTGAGCCGCGGCTATTTTTTAAATCCAGTACAAAATTGAATCCATCGGCGAGCATATATTTGCCAATGGTTGCGTGCACGTTTTCAGGAGATATTTTATTATCAAATATTTTATATTTATCTTCAACTGATTTAATTTCTTTTTCCAAGGTTTATCCTCCTTATAGAAAGCAATAAAAAATTAAAATTTAATTTCTGTACTTATGTTATTTTGTAAATAGGTAGAGAAGAAGTAGGTACTAAAATAGTTCTTCGAATGCAGAGCTTGTGAAGCTTCGTAGATTCTTGAAACCTGTTTGTTTTGTGAAGTTTATATAATTGTCCATAGTGTATTTAATCAGTTAGGATAATTTAGCGAATCCGTTTCAAATTTACAAGATCGATTATTAGGCGGTAATGTCTCAGTTTAAAGTATAGATTTCCGGCTATAAGCCGGCAAATGACATAATATCAAATAAGAAAAATTATATACAAAAATGAACCCCGATTCACCACAAGTGTTAAAGCAAATGGGAATGGCCAAATTGATATGTCAGAAAAGACCCCTCCTTATCAGATCTTTGAGAGGGTGGGGCGCATTTTTGAAGATTATACTCTTCTCTTAGAATACCCGGTAGTCCTCTAATAATTTCTTCTGTTAAAAAAACATTGATTGAACCATCCTGAGCAACTTTTGTAAAACACGCAATTCTATGCGTATCAGCCCTGTGAGTATATTTAAGAATCGATCTTATCGAACCAAGAATTTCTCCGGAATCCTGAACAGGCATATTAATCTTAAACCATTCCATAATAGTACATTATAAAGAAATTAAGAATAGGTGGGAATCAATAATCTACAAGAGGTTAATAGCAAGGATTAGACTAAATAAAAAGTCCACTTTTGGAGATTTTCTATATTTAAAAGTCAAATTAGAACACTTCCAAGATATTGGTAATTTTAACAATGACTCACAATATTTTATCTTGAGTTTTAGTCCAATAATTGTTACACTTACTGTAACAATATTTTAAATTTATGTCTGCATCAACAAAATTATCGACATCAGTTAAAGCGCTTTATTACCTAGCAAATACTCATCCTGAACCTAAAACAAGCTCTGAGATAGCAAAGAAAATAGGAGTTAATGCATCGAAGCTAAGGAAAATACTATCGATGCTCGTTAAAAATAATATTGTGGAAAGCAGTCAGGGTTCGTCAGGGGGTTTTCTATTGAAAAAGGATATAAATAGCCTCCACCTGCAGGAGATCTATTGCGCAATAGAGGATAGGAAAGCATTTCATCTGAATGTTGCAAAGAGCAAAGGCGGCCTTTTAAGTGAAACATCAAAATTAAATAATTTTTTTCTCGATTTGTTCGCAGATATTCAGGTAGAAATCGAAGAAAAAATGAGAAGATTAACATTAAAATCAATTATTGAACAAGTAGAAAAATAAGGAGCATACAATGGAATTCTTAGAAAAATTAGGGATCAAAAAGCAAAACTATGGATCATCAAGTGGAACACACTGGAGCAAAACTGAAACAGAAGGGGAGTTAAAGATATATTCACCTGCTACGGGAGAATTTATCGGATCAGTATTCCAGGCTTCAGATAAAGATTATGAGAATATAATTACATTAGCTGAAAAAGCTTTTCCTATCTGGAGAGATATGCCTGCTCCAAAAAGAGGAGAAATAGTAAGACAAATAGGAAATAGGTTGAGAGAATACAAGCCTTACCTTGGTAGACTTGTCTCATTTGAAATGGGTAAGTCATTACAGGAAGGATTAGGCGAAGTGCAGGAAATGATTGATATATGTGATTTTGCAGTCGGGCAATCAAGACAATTATATGGCTTTACAATGCAGTCCGAAAGGCCCAATCACAGGATGTATGATCAGTATCATTCACTTGGAGTCGTGGGAATTGTTTCCGCTTTTAATTTCCCTGTAGCAGTATGGTCGTGGAATGCTATGCTTGCTGCGGTCTGTGGGGATGTTAATCTATGGAAGCCTTCTTCTAAAGTGCCACTTTCAGCCATTGCCACTCAGAATGTCATTGCCGAAGTATTAAAAGAATATATGCTCCCGGAAGGGATTTTCAACCTGGTTATTGGAAGAGGATCAACTATTGGCGAAAAAATGCTGAATGATAAAAGAGTTCCTCTAATTTCTCTCACCGGATCAACAAAAGTGGGAAGACATGCTAACCAGGTAATTGCCGGAAGGTTTGGAAAAGCTATTATGGAACTCGGTGGAAATAACGGAATTATTCTTGCTCCTGATGCGGACCTTAAAATGGCTATGCCTGCTATTGTATTTGGTGCTGTTGGAACGTGCGGGCAGAGATGTACCAGTACACGCAGATTAATAATTCACGAATCAATTTTTGATAAGGTTAAAGAGTCAGTAATAAAGGCTTATGAAGGATTGAAGATAGGTGATCCGCTTGATGAAAAGAATCACGTTGGTCCTTTAATTGATAAAGATGCTGTGAAAATGTTTACTGAAGCCCTCGAAAAAGTTAAGAAGGAGGGCGGAAAAATTCTTTTTGGCGGAGAGGTTCTTTCAGGCAAAGGTTACGAAGCGAGCACATATGTGAAACCGGCGATTGTCGAAGCTAAAAATGAATATGAAATTGTGCAGGAAGAAACCTTTGCTCCGATTTTGTATTTGATAAAATATTCTGGTGATGTAAAAAATGCAATCCAAATTCATAATGATGTTGTGCAAGGATTGTCTTCTGCAATATTCACAACTAATATGAGAGATATGGAAGAGTTTCTTTCATCAAGAGGTTCTGATTGCGGAATTGCAAATGTTAATATAGGCACAAGCGGTGCTGAAATTGGTGGGGCATTCGGCGGTGAAAAAGAAACTGGCGGTGGTCGTGAATCAGGTTCTGATTCGTGGAAAGCTTATATGAGAAGACAGACAAATACTATAAATTATGGTACAGAACTGCCTTTGGCACAGGGAATTAAGTTCGATATTTAATCAATTTCTGTAGGGACAAGGCATGCCTCGTCCCTACGGTTTAAAATTATTCTTCAACCCCAGTCTTTCCAGTCTCGATCTCAAATGTCTTTCTGTTATTCCCAAATACCTGGCAGCGGCACTCTGATTGCCATTATTATCTTCCAGAGCCGTTCTGATTATTTCAGCTTCAAAAGCATGAATCTTTTCATCATAGTCTTTGTTAATAGCATGAGGATTTAATAAACTTTTGCTTACCTGTGCTTCAAGCTGCAATGGTAAATCACTTTCTTCTATCATGTCACTTCGTGCCAATATTACAGAGCGTTCAATAATATTTTCGAGTTCTCTTATGTTGCCGGGGTAATGATATTTTAGAAGTTTGTCCAGTGCGTAATGTGAAATTTTGGAAACTTCTTTAGAATTTATTTGGGAATATTTCTTTATAAAATGTTCAATCAATAACGGTATATCTTCTTTTCTTTCTCGGAGAGGAGGAATATCCACAGAAACCACGTTCAACCTGTAGAAAAGATCTTCTCTGAATTCGCCCTGTTCAATCATTTCTTCCAGGTTACGGTTTGTAGCACCGATTATTCTTACGTCAATTTTTTCAGTATTATTGCTTCCGATTCTTTGAATTTCTCCGAACTGAATTGCTCGTAGTAGTTTTACCTGTATGTTAAGCGGAATGTCGCCTATTTCATCGATGAATAAAGTTCCTTTGTTTGCTTCCTCAAATCTGCCGATTCGTTTTGCAATCGCTCCGGTAAATGATCCTTTTTCATGGCCGAATAGTTCACTTTCCATCAGGTTTTCTGATAATGCGGCTACGTTAACGGTGATAAACGGATTATCTTTTCTTGAACTTGCAAAATGTAGCGCTTTTGCAATCAATTCTTTTCCGGTTCCGCTTTCACCTTTAATCAGAGCAGTTGCTTTACTGTTTGCTACTCGTCCGACTAAATTTAAAACATCTTCCATTTTTCCGCTTTGTGAAATTATGGAATCAAATTTAAACTTTTCCTTTAGTTGTTCTCTTAAATATTTGTTTTCCTTTAGCAGGTTTTTCTTTTCTTTGATTCTGAAAAGCAAGTTCTCCAATTCGTCAAGATCGATCGGTTTGGTAAGATAATCGTACGCACCGCTTTTCATTATATCAACCGCCTGGTCGATATTTCCGTACGCGGTTGTTACCACTACTTCTATTTCGGGATTAATCTTTTTTATTTCTTTTAAGACTTCAAGGCCATTCATACCAGGCATTCTAAAATCTGTGAGCGCAACATCAATTAGGTTTTTATGAATTATATCCAATGCATCACTGCCATTTTCAGCAGTGTAAATAGTATGATTCCGCCTTGATAAAAAACTCTTTAATGATGTAAGCTGTGATATTTCATCATCGATTAATAAAATAGATAAGTTATCCATATTTATTCCATTAATTGTTTATCGGTAATCTAATATTAATTATTGTACCGACATTTAATTCGCTGTCGACAGAAATTATTCCGTTATGTTCGGTGATTATTCGTTGAATAATGCTTAGTCCTATTCCTGATCCTTCTGCTTTTGTCGTAAAATAAAGATTAAATATTTTTGCAAGATTATCTTTAGATATTCCTTTGCCTGTGTCAGAAAGATTAATTACAATATTAGCCTTAGCTTCTGAAATTATAAGATCAATTTTACCATTTTTTTCAATGGAATCTTCTGAATTTTTTATAAGATTAATAAGCACCTGTTTAATCTTATCTTTATCCCAGTTTACTTTCCCATCCCACTCCTGACTGATAGTCAGCGTGATGTTTTTATTTGCTAGATGATTCTGAAATAGTTGTCGTACTTCACTAAAAAGTTCCGATAAAGTAAAAACAGAATACCTGACCGGTTCGGGCCTGGCAAAATTCAAAAAATTCTTTATAGAGTCATTTATTCTCTGGACTTCTTTATAGACTAATTTTGTTAGGGAGTAATATTCATCACTCTCAGAAACCGGCTTAAAATCTTTAATTAATTGCTGGATGATAGTTGCAATTGTGTTAAGCGGGTTTCTAATCTCATGTGCGACGCCTGAGGCTAATTCACCCATTGCAAGAAGTTGTTCCTTTCGTGTAACCTGTTCTTCCAGCTCTTTTATTTCTGTAAGATCTTTTATTATGACTACGAAGTTTTTCGCTTTATTTTCATCAAAGAAATGGTTCCTGGAGATTAGCAGGTTTTTCCTGGCATTATTAATCGTACAATCAATTTGTTCCATCTTTGACTCATCATATTCAAAATCAATGCAGTTACTATTGTCGAGTAATATACCGAATTCTTTGTTCTCAATATCACTTATTTTCTTATTGAATAATTTTTCACCTGCATTGTTAATTTGTTTTATCTTTAGCTTATCATCGAGTACAATGATTGCATCATTTACACTTTGGATTAACTTTTTGGAAAATGTTTCAACTGAAGAATATTGACGTTTTACCAGGTCTAAATTCTGGTAAACAAATACAAGTACCAATAATACAGAGCCGAGCAGAAAGAAAATAATACTGATAATTACAATTCTCTTATAAATGCTGTCTTCAATTTTATTGAATGCATCAAGACTCAAACCTATTCTGAACAGGCCAACAATCTGCTGGTTATAAGTAAATGGGTGAACTGCTTCGAAAACATCTTTACCATTAAATTGTGTTATACGCCACTCGAATGTAGAATCGGAAATTGCTTTTTGAAGGAAAGGGGAGTCGTTGATACCATCGAGGCTGTCAACATTTGAAGAAGCCGCGATGATCGCATTCTCATTTTGCAAAGCAGTGAATACTACACCCTGATTATTTGCAAGCCTTCTGAGTAAAACACCGAATCCCATATTCTGCCTTAGTGCAAGAATCTGTGCGGCGTCAACATTTAGTACAATTATTGTCTTGTTCTCACCCGCAACTGCGACTATATATCTAAAGCCATTACCAGTTCTTGCTCTTCTTATTCCTAAAATTAATTGCGACTTATGCCCAGTTATAATTTCTGAAAGATTGTCTTTAACAAATTCCGGAGAAATATTTTGATCAGAAGTGTTGCTGAAGTTTGTATATAATAGTTTTCCGTTATATGAGACTATATTTATCCGTAGTATTTTATTCTCAAATGCAATCTTTTTAAGCACGGAATTATTTATCCTGTTTGTGCTTAATAAAGTCTTAACAGTATTAGCATTATTAATTAATCGTAGCCGTATCTCTTCTTCTATTTTAGAACTAGTCAGTAAAACTTGTTCAGATGAAACCAAAACTGTTTCGAGTAGTGAATGGGACTGGTTTATCATTAGTTCAAGTAATTCCTTCTTACTTTGCTTTACTTCATTATAAGCGAATAGAATTATAAGAATACCTACGGCGGCAAAAATCAGTATGAGTGACTTAGGTCGGATAAATTTATTTATCAAATGCTTCAAACTAATCGATTCCCAATGCTTTGATTATTTCGATTGGTGATATTTTATTGCTCTCTGCAATATTCTTGATCTTCCCATCTTCCGTAATTTTAATACCTGCGGCAGTTAGTTTTGCGATACCCTCTTCCCACACAATATCATTTTCCTTCAGTATCTCAGACAAATTCTTTCTCCCGATGCCGGAACCTTGCGTGTACTTTGATGATGTTACATCTTGGTTCTTGCCGACTTTGATTGAATTGTATAAAGTACTCGGTGAAATATTATATCTCGTTGCTAAAGTTTGAATTGTCTCATTTGTATCGCTGATCACATAACCATTTTCTGCAAACTGTGAAATAAGTTCATCAGTATTATTATTTATAATCTTAGCAAATTCTGAAACTGTCAGAAGCTCAGCGTGGGGAACAGGTGGCTCTGTTTCGGTTGTTGCCCAGGAGTTTGTCATAGTTTCCCCAAGATCCATTACATAGTTAAACGGTGGTACATCAAAATATACACCTGTAAAAATAATAAAAACTGTGAAGGTAGTCAGAACTAATTCTTTCCTGATTTTTAGAGACTCTTCCGCTTTTCTTCTTAAATAATTTAATAAAGGTCTCCAGTTAAATATTATGTGAAATATACCTGAAATAACAAATAAAAATGAAAATATAGTATGAACCGATTGCCATTCGGTTTTTGTAAGTCCAATAAAAAACCAGTTTGACCAATATGCAACGCGACCCGGGGGAGCTATATAGAGAACGATTCCGGTTAACGCCATTAGGATAAATGAAAATCCCATATAAATACTTGTAAAAGAACGCCAGTTTATTTTTTTGTTTACCATATTTGTTTCCTTAAAATACAAAACCAAGATTAAGTGAAACTTGGTTAAAGTTATAGCTATACCAAAAGCTGTTTGATTCATTATTTATATAACTGTAAGCAATGTTAAGATTCAACGATTGTTCTGATTCTTCACTTAATAAGAAGCTTTTTGAAATATTTACGTAATAATATTTTTGTTTATCATTCCGGTTTAGTTCCTGGACAAGAGTTTCAGCATCTGTATAAATTCCCTGTGAGGGATAGGTACGATTGCTGTACATATAACCCGACTTTAAGATTATTAACTCAGGTAGTACCTGGGTCAATTCAAACCCAAAAGTATTTTCTCTTCTGCTTATCGGATCATCATAAAGATCAGATTCATCACCATAATTATAGTTTACGCTACCATACCACGTACCTGAACCTTCTATAAGTGATCTGTTTTGATAGTAAGCTGCTATGCCGGTATTCTCAAATAAATGATTGAGCAATTCTTATATTGCTGAATATTTGTGTGGAAGTTACTTTGGGATACGATATAGTATCAGCATAAGTACTGTTATATCCATTGCCTGACATCATCCCTTTTCCACTTCTTCCTTGTGTTATTGACTCAGTTCCGGTGTTTACATAATCCTTGTACGACAATAGTGATTGAAGAATAAAAGTGGTTTTGGTTTCAAAGCTTTTATTTAGTTGAAGCCCAAGAGTGAATAAAGCATTGTTGTAAGATTTTAGATTGTTATACATTTTATAAGTAGCTGAAGTTTGTAAAAGAACATTCATAAAACTCCAGTCTATTTTTTGTTTTAAATAACCTGTAACATCAGAATAATTAAAAAATTCGTAATCAACTGTATTATATCTTTGATTGGCATAAATACCAAATTTTGTAGATTCATCATTATTATAAAAACCTAATTGATGCCAGTATGAATTTCGTTCATTAGTTTCATAGAAACGAGAATAGCTTCCATAATAAAGTATGGTTATATCTTCAAACTCCCTTTGAATTCCAATATTGAAAGAGGAATAAAATTGTTGTTCCGGGAAAGGTGAACGAAAAGGATTACTATTAAATTCGTGGTCGGTTGAAAGTGTAAAATTCCATTGCGCTGAAGTAAATGTAGAAAATAAGGTAACAATTATTATACTAATGCCTGATATTTTTTTCTTGCTATTCTTTAATAATTGTAGATTCATCCTTTACCTCGCTTTTTACCTGCACTGTTTTGTCCTTTACTCTGTGTTCCGTTTCCTGAATTTGTTCCGTCCTGAGGTTTTATATTTTTAGGGGAGTTCCCTTTGTTTTTGTTCTTTCCTTTTTTCTGTAAATTGTCATTTATGCCGTCCCCGTTCAGGTCAATGTAAGGAAGATTCTTATTATCCTTTTGGATCAGACTTTTTAACGTAGTCAGGGTCAAGACCGTTTGGTATTCCGTCGCCATCGTCATCAGGAGCATTATCATTATAACCATCACCGTTTTTGTCTACAAAGTTTTGTGCTTTTTGTTTGTGCTGATGTTTAGTAACTGTTGGCTGTTTTTTGCTTTTATCTTTTGACTTGGTTGTATCCTGGGAGTAACTTAAATCTGATGAAAATACAACGAAAGCAACAACCAGTGCGATATAAAAAATTATGTTTTTCATTATAAACCTGTGCTATTTATTTCCTATTGCTCAATCGCTATGCCACTGAAAAGGAGATTAGCAAATGACTTCATTTTGATTAAAAATAATTATTTCTTAGTGAGGAAGTCTTAACATCGACAAAACAGGCGGGCGATATCGACTAATTAGTCGAGTTACTATTAAACAAAAAAAGAGCAGCATAATGCTGCTCTTCTGTACTTTGATTCAGGAATATAATTACCTTCTACCTTTAGCATTTCCTTTCGGACCAGTTCCGTCACAAGTACCTGTGCCGGTTCCCGTTCCACCACCATTCTTAAAGCCTAGTCCTGTTCCGTCCTGTGGATGTAATCCACTGCCGTCACCGAATCGATAACCTGAACCAGTTCCGTTGGAGTTTCCAGCTTTTTGCAACCCGGCACCTTTACCACCGTTAGCGTTCATGTTTCTTACCCTTGCAGCTGAAGAATAATTATCACATATACCATCGCCATCAACATCAACCCAGTTTGTCTTTGCCTGAATCCCATTTGTTCCAACTTGGGCTTTTACTTGTTTCATAGCTTTTACCTGTTTCATATATTGAAACTGGGAAGAACTCTGAGCATAAGCTGCACCGGATAACATAACTGCAGTAATTGCAATCACGGAAAGATTAAATATGCGTCTCATTTTGTACCTCTTAGTAATAAATTATTTAATTAACGATTACAGAAAAGGTATTAAAACAATTGTGCCAGAATGTTATCATTAAATATTTTAAAGTAATCGAATGTTTTTATTTGTTTCTAAGTATTTTTTGCTTCCGCGTGGTCGAACATAACGACAGGGTGGGCGAGTAAATATCTATTGGAGTTAATTAAGAATCAGGTTTTGATTCTGTGAAAGTTTATGTGATTTGTAGAGACGCAACACATCGTATCTCTATTTAAATTATTTTTTGTTTTCAGACACAACCATATAATATCCCCAATCCCCGTTATCGTAAGCTTTTTTTTGTGCTAAGCCTGTAGTATAATGAATTCTGGAAAAGTAACTTGCTTTCTTGAAGAAGTTATAGATTTTTGTTCCAAAAAATCCCAGTATAGATGCGTAATAAAGTTTATTAACTGATTTCTTTATTCCTTTTGTAAAATCTTTTGTACTAGTCACTTCAAAATAATTTCTCCCCGCTACTTCACGAAGTTCATCGATTGAAAGCACATCAGAGATGGCCCAGCCATTCAACATTACCTGCATTGGTTTATTTTTTGAAATATCGTAAGCGGTAGGTTTGAATATATCTGAAAAAAGAATTTTTCCGCCGGGTTTTAAAATCCTGTTCATTTCTCTAAAAAATGAATCATTATCGGGGCAGGAACTAAAGCTTTCAAGTGCCCACACAATATCGAAAGTATTATCATCAAAACCGGTTTCAAGATAATTGGCCTGAGATAATTTTACTAGGTGGTCTATTTTATTTTTTTGTGCCAGTTTATTCCCAGTTTCTGATTGCTTTTTGCTTAAAGTGATTCCGTGAACCCGGCACCCGATATTTTTAGCGAGGTAAACGCTTGAACCACCTATGCCGCACCCTGCATCAAGTACTTTATGCTCTCTCTTAATTTTACCAAGGATCATCAATTGGCGATTTGTGTTTAATATAGCTTCGCTTGTGTGACTTGTTGAAGCATCCCATATACCGTAATGTAAACCCGCAGCTTCTTCAAGTTTCCAGAACATCCTGTAATGTACTTCCGTCTGATCGTAGTAGTTCTCTATGTCTGTACTTGTAAAATTATTCATAAAAAAATAATACCTTGTAAGTAAATTACAATAAAAAAGGCAGGAGTAATACCTGCCATAATAAATTGTTTATCCAAATATAGCAAATTCAACCAATCGTCATTAAGATATAATCAGATAATATATAACCGCTTTCCTCTAGTTCAGCATCCTTAGCCTTTTTTGTTGACTCCGGGACTTCACCTTTTTTCAAAAGCTTCAAACCCTCTTTCTTTCTCAAAGCATTTTCCCTGGCTAATTTTTTTGCAGCCTCTTCTTCTTTCTGTTTCTTGCGTACATCAAGATTTAAAGAAACAGATTCTTTCTCCAGCGATTCTTTAAACTCACGTGTATCTGCAATCAGATCCTGAAAGAGAGGACTATCCTTAATTCTTACTTCGTGTTTTTTCTCCAGTTCGGGAATATATTTTTTAATGTTTCCATAGCGGGTAAACATTGCCGCTTTTATCTGGTCCCACGGTAAAGCGCTGGGTTGTGAGCTTTCTCCAAACTCATCTGCGGTATATGCCGATGGGAATTCAATATCCGGTTTAACACCAAGATGCTGTGTGCTGCCTCCGGTTACTCTGTAAAACTTAGCTATGGTTAGTTTTATCTGGCCATATTTATCATCAGAATTTTTCATTACACGATTAAGATCAATAAGATTCTGAACTGTACCTTTTCCATAAGTGTTTTCACCGACAATTAGTCCTCTGCCATAGTCCTGAATGGCAGCAGAAAATATTTCAGAAGCAGATGCGCTGAACCTGTTTACCAAAACTATAAGAGGCCCATTATATACGATCCCAGGATCAGGATCCTTCCCAACGTCTATTGTCCCGTCTGAATTTTTAACCTGCACTACCGGGCCGCTTTTAATAAATAATCCGGTCAATGCAATAGCTTCCTGCAAAGAGCCTCCGCCATTATTTCTTAGGTCCAGAATTATTCCATCAACTTTTTGTTTCTTTAGCTCTTCAATTAGTTTTTTAACATCTCGGGTTGTGCTCTTATAATTTTTGTCACCTTTAGCCTGAGCTTCAAAGTCCCTGTAAAAAGCAGGAATAGAAATAACGCCGAAACGGAAAGGAACTTTATTATTTGTAATGTCAAGTGAATCATCTTTCGCTGACATTTCTTCCAGTTTAACTTTGTCTCTCGTAATTTTAATCTCTTTCGGTACAGCGTTTATTCCTTCTGCCGCCGGAAGAATTTGCAATCTTACCACAGTTCCTTTTGGACCTCTTATCAATTTTACTACATCATTTAACCGCCAACCGATTACGTCAACCATCTCTCCATTTTTTCCTTGAGCAACACCTATTATTCTGTCACCATTGTGAATAAGGTTACTCTTGAATGCCGGTCCGCCCGGTAAGACTTCGTGTACCTTTGTGTAATCATCTTCGCTCGTTAACTGGGCTCCGATTCCTTCAAGGGCACGCGCCATATCTATTTTAAAATTTGCCGATGAAATTGGTGAAAGATAATTTGTATGCGGATCGATTGATTCAGTCAGTGAATTCATTACAATTTGGAAAACGTCTTCGCTGTTTAACTGGGAAAATGCTCTCTTATAATTATCATACCTTTTTTGCAAGGTTGTATCTATCGATGGCCAGTTTTTTCCGGCAAGCAAAAGGCTAATGGCATCACTTTTGATTTTTTTCCGCCAGATTTCATCCCACTCCTTTTCATCTTTCGGCCAGGCAGCACTATCTCGTTTGAATTCGTAATTTTCATTGATTGAAAAATCAAATCCTTTTTTAAGAAGTTCATGCACGTATTTAATCCTGTTATCAAGTCTTTTCGTAAAAACATTATAAATCTCAAATTCAGGAGCTACGTTTCCATCTTTAAAATCATCGTCAAGTTTGAAACGATACTTCTCAAAATTCTTTATATCTGATGCCAGGAAAAAGCTTCGGTTATAATCCAATGATTTTATGTAACGATCAAAAATTACAGACGAGAGAGAATCATCTAAATTGAATTTCTTATAATGGTAACGTGAAAGGATGGTATTTACCACTTCATCTTCTTGCATCATATATGGTGCAGGGCTCAAAACCTTTGTAGTATCATTGTCACTTACTGATACGGCGGCCCTTTTGTCAGATGTATTGGCGAAATAAAGATTAGCTGCTGTTAAAAGCAACAAAAGAATTAAGATTCTTCTCATCAATTGTCCTGTGGTTATTTTCATTTATAGATAAAACTTAATATAAATACACATTTACAAAACTCTTTTGTTCCAAAAAACAAAAGTTATAAAATATTCGTATAATTATTCGAGATTTAATAACTTATTCAACACATTTATGATGAACGGAAGGCAACTATTTATTCGGCTTCGATAGTTCTTGAAAATATATAGTTAACATTCTTTAACATTTTCTTATTATCAAATATTTCGCTCAATTCTTTGTCGTTCAAATATTTTCTTACTTCATCTGAATTACTTAATTCCGATAAAAGAGATTTACCTTGATCGGCCCACACTTTCATAGCAGAATCCTGCACTAATTTGTAAGCGTCTTCTCTTGTCAGGCCTTTGTCCACAAGTTTTAACAATACTTTTTGTGAAAAGACGAGTCCACGGGTAATATTCAAATTTTTTAACATGTTATCCGGGTAAACCAGCAGATTCGAAATCAGTTTTGTCATCAGATCCAGCATATAGTCAAGGGCGATGCAGCTATCAGGGACTATGATCCTTTCTACGGAAGAATGTGAGATATCTCTCTCGTGCCAGAGCGCAACATTTTCAAGAGATGCTATTGAATTAGCGCGAAGAATTCGAGCAAGACCGGTAATTCTTTCACTAACAATCGGGTTCCTTTTGTGGGGCATTGCTGATGAACCCTTCTGTCCTTTTGAAAAATATTCTTCCGCTTCCAGAACCTCCGTTCTTTGCAAATGTCTGATCTCGATGGATATTTTTTCGAGTGTTGCAGCTATTACAGCAAGCGTAGTTAAAAACTCAGCGTGCCTGTCTCTTTGGATAACCTGTGTTGAAACAGGCGCAGGAGAGAGACCCATTTTTTTGCAGACATATTCTTCCACTTTGGGTGATAGATGATCAAAGGTTCCTACCGCGCCGGATATTTGTCCAAAACTTATAACTTTAATTGCTTTTTGCAGTCGTTCAATGTTTCTTTTAGTTTCTTCAAACCATAAAGCAAATTTCAAACCCATTGTGGTTGGCTCAGCGTGTATTCCATGAGATCTTCCAACACAAATAGTATTTTTATGTTCGATAGCTCTTTCCTTTAAAGCATTTTTTAATTCGATTAATCTATTTAATAATATTTCTCCGGCAGCTTTCATCTGGTAGGAGAGTGTTGTATCGAGTATGTCAGAAGAGGTCATTCCATAATGAATATGGCGGGATGCGGGACCAACATATTCTGCAACGTTTGTTAAAAATGCTATTACATCATGCTTTGTAGTGTTTTCGATTTCTAAAATTTTTGTAACGTCAAACTTAGCTTTATTTTTAATCTCATCAATATCTGCTTCTGGAATTTCGCCAAGTTCACATCTTGCTTCACAGGCGAGAATTTCAATTTTAAGCCAGGTACTAAATTTAAATTCATCCTGCCATATTTTCCCCATTTCAGGGAGTGTATAACGTTCAATCATTTGCGGCCAATGTCATTGTTGTAGTCATTTCTTTATCATCGCGCAACAATTTAATTGTAACCTTCTGACCGACACGGAATTCCATGAAAACACTTTTTAGAGTTTCCTGATCACTAATTCTATAATTATCAACCTGGACTATAATATCCCGTACTTTTATTCCGCATTTGTCTGCTGAAGATCCCGCTTCAACATATGTAACTATCGCACCTTTTGTAGCTGGAAGTCCGTAAGCCTTGGCAAGATTTTCATTGACAGATTGAACTGATATACCGACATCAAAATTCCTATTAATTTTTCCATGTTCTTTTAGCTCGGTTATTATCCTTTTAACTTTGTTTATTGGGATTGCAAAGCTAACTCCAATATTTCCTTTACCTCCGTTATCTGTATAGATAAGAGTATTCATACCTATAACTTCCCCTATACTATTTACCAAAGGCCCACCGCTATTACCGCCATTAATCGCTGCGTCTGTTTGAATCATATTTAAGTAATAGCGATTGTCAAGCGGTTCAAGATTCATTCCTACAGCGGAAATAACACCGACTGTTACAGTGGGCTTATCATTTATTTGGAATAACCCAAATGGATTTCCAAGCGCAATTACCCACTCACCGATAATTACATCATTAGAATTTCCGAGAGTTACAAAAGGAAGATTTTTATCGTTTATTTTCAATAAGGAAATATCTGAAGCGTGATCAGTCCCGACCAGCTTTGCCTGATATTGTTTGCCGTTGGTAAGTGTTACGGTTATTTGTGAAGCATTACCCGCAACATGATCATTTGTTATAATGTAGCCATCAGGAGAAATTATGTACCCGGAGCCGAGTTCCTTCACCTTTTGAGAGTACGTTTCACCACCAAAAAACTGTCTGAAGAATGGGTCGTTCGCAAAAGGATTGAACGGATTTTGGTATTGCCTGATTTCCGTTACGTTGATTCCGACTATGGCGGGACTCACTTTCTTTACTGTTTCTGTAATTACGGTTTGCCTGCTTCCGGTTATGTCGCTATCTGTTTTTACAACTTTTTCGTGTCCATCTAATGTGTTGGAGTATGCATCAGATTGATAAAAGTAGGGAGTTGACTTCTGTGAACTTATATAAAAGAAAATTCCTCCACTGACAAAAAACAAAAAAGATACGAGCAAAAT
Organism: uncultured Bacteroidota bacterium; assembly: GCA_963772675.1. GTDB lineage: Bacteria > Bacteroidota > Ignavibacteria > Ignavibacteriales > Ignavibacteriaceae > JAKAGZ01. Next base: position 1,049 of record CAVYYF010000013.1, on the reverse strand, counting down.
TATTTTTGAAAATTTAGTCATCACATTTACCTTTTCTAAGTAGATTTATATTTATCAATGATCTCTTTCAACGGATCAATATGTTTTATAAAAATAATTGTTAAAAGACCAACGCAGAACATAAGTATAGTTCCGTACGAATCAGGTGTTGGATATGAGTATTTATATATAATTTCAATTGAAGAAATAGTTGATAGTAATGTAAAAATTGTTGCACTAATATTAGCTAAAAGAATATCTTTTTTAAATAGATAAACCAGTACCCATAAAACGCACCAGGTAGCCGGAATAATAGGAGACAAAAGTATTGCTCCTCCAGTCGCAGTGGCCAGACCTCTTCCGCCTTTAAATTCAAGCCAGGGATTGAAACAATGACTGAGTACTGCAAAAAGTAGAGCCAGGGCAGGATAAACAAAGTCACCAGGAAATATGAGTACACATAAATAGACACTTAATAAACCTTTTAGCGCGTCAATTAAAAATACAAGTATGCCTATAACTTTTGATTTGCTTATTTCAAATGAATTCATTGCACCGACATTACCACTGCCGGTTTCTCTGATATCAATTTGGTGAGTTTTCTTTAAAACAATATATGCTGTGGGTATCGATCCAAGCAGATATCCTATAGTAGCACAAAGTAGATAATTCATATATTGTTTGAGAAAATAATAAATTGATTTTCTCAATTTAATAAAAAAAATGCACTTACTAATTAAAGAAAGTTTAAAAACAATTATTTATTGCAAGATATTACTAATGGTATTATATTTGTTATTTTAAAAGCGCAATTATTTAGCGAAATTGTTAGTTTTATATTAGGAATATGCGGGAATAGCTCAGTTGGTAGAGCGCAACCTTGCCAAGGTTGATGTCGCGGGTTCGAGTCCCGTTTCCCGCTCAGGCAGAAATACTATAGGGGAAGTTCTAAAATATATGGCGCTGTAGCCAAGTGGTTTAAGGCGAAGGTCTGCAAAACCTTTATTCGTCGGTTCGAATCCGACCGGCGCCTCAAAAAAGTCCTGATAATTTGTCAGGATTTTTTATTT
>CAVYYF010000012.1:0-370124 GCA_963772675.1 uncultured Bacteroidota bacterium | reverse complement strand
AATCAAGCGGACGCCGTTTTCGCATTTGGCATTTTATAAATTTTATAGTTTGTCGTTCCGTTTCGGCTAACTTGTTAAAGGTAGTCGTATCTAATAAATTAACTTGCAAACTGCGCTTACGATTAAAGTTAAGCACAGTTTGCTAAATTATCGGCAGTTGTTTTTTAAGTGGCATTCTTGTTCTGGGGCGCCGCTTATCGGCAACGCCGTTAGGCAACTAATATGGGGAGTAATTTATGAAAATATTAAATTTACTTTTTTTAGTTTCAATAATATTCTACGGATGCAAATCAGAAGCTCCAACTGAAATAATTGATGGGAACACCACATCCCCTTCAGATTCACTTTTCATTGGTGGTAGTTTTACCATACCAGGCAATCAATCTATAAAAAATATTGCTGTTTGGAATGAAAGTAAGTGGAGTGCACTTAGTACCGGAATATCGGGGCAAAATGCAGATGTAGAATGTATGGCCTTCTATAATAATGAATTGTATGTTGGTGGATTCATTGATTCAGCTGGAGGGAAGGAAGCTAAAAATATTGCAAAGTGGGATGGGAAAGAATGGTCATCAGTTGGTGGTGGAATTAATGGTAGAGTAACTAGCCTTAAAGTTTATAAAGATGAACTTTATGCTGGCGGTTGGTTTTCAAGATCTGGTGGCATTAAAGCTGATAATATTGCAAAATGGAATGGAACAAATTGGTCCTCAGTTGGTGAAGGACTTTCAGATGAAGTATATACACTTTGTGTTTATAATGATGAACTTTATGCAGGCGGCTGGTTTACTATAAACTATTCGGGAAATTTTAATGCAAATAATATCGCTAAATGGAATGGGGTAAATTGGGATACGGTAGGAAGCGGGGTTAATTCAGGTTCTTATATAATGACACTTACGGTTTTCAATAATGAGTTATACGCTACTGGCAATTTTAGTAAATGTGGCAATGTGACGGTTACTAATATTGCAAAATGGAATAACAGTATTTGGCAATCGGTCGATAGTACTGCCATTTCAAACAGAATATATGTGGCGACTGTGTATAAAAATGAACTCCATTTAGCGGGTCAATCAAATGGTTCAAATGATTTGCCATATTATGCAATTTGGACCGGAAGTGATTGGGATTTTAATAAGTTCTCATTTGATAATTGGCCAAATAGCTTATATACATCCGGCGACTTTTTGTATGTCGGAGGCTTATTTACCACTGTTAATGGAAAAACTGTGAACGGTATTTTTAAATGGGATGGAACGAGCATTCAAAATATTGGTACCGGTGTTCAAGGATTTGTTTCATCTATTTTACTAAAATAAATTGCCTAACCTGCAACTCAAAGCGACCGCATAATCGATGCAGTGTTTTTAATATTGTAAGTTTATGATTTTCGTTCAAATTTTTATTTAAGGGATTAGTTCTAAATAACATTATCACAAATTGTATTTACGATGAAAGTTAAATACAATTTGTAAAATTATTGGCGTTTGTGGCTAAGGTGGCGTGGATTTGTTGGGCGGCGCTTTAGTTGCAACTTCGTTATATAGCTTAAAATGATATGAAGGATTTCTTAAAAATATTTTATTTATTATTACTCCTATTGACAAATGATTCATTCACTCAAACAATTTTTTCAGATTCTTTATTTAATTATAAAACAAGTTACAAAGGCTGGGAAATTTTTTGGAATGATTCACTCGCAGTCCGAAAAGATATAAGTACTTCACATATAGATACTATTTATTGTAATATATCTGAATATGATGATTCAGATACCAATTCTTTCCCCTATTATTATAAAAAATGGAATCAAATGCTGTCTATTGTTGGTCCATATTTATCTTATGCAGTTGGTTATAATGGTTCTGGCGGTGTTCATCCAATTTATGGTTCTTATTACGTCACATATAACATTGAGACAAAAAAAGAAATTTCATTAGATGAAATTTTCAACTCTAAAGATATTTACGAGGCATTATTGAAAGATTCCACAATAAATAAATATTTAACAAATAAAAACCCAAGTAGTTTAGAAGATTTAGTTAATAACCTCGACGGGAAATGCGAAGTTAATTTCTCAAATATTCTTAATTGTTTTTCATTTATCGATATTAATGATGAGAAAGTTTTAGTAGAATTTGGATTAACTCATGGTTGTGAAGTATTAAGAGGAAATTTTACTGTAATTCAAATATTACTTCCAATCCCTTTAGAAAAGTCATTTATGTTCCATAAAGCTTTAAAGGATAAAACGTTGGAATCATATTTGTAAAAATTGAAAACGCTATATAACCGCTTAAAAAAGTAAAAAGTCAAGAGAACGATAAAGAAAATAAAACGGCTATTCGATACAGTTAGGAAAAGTTCATTCCACATAGTGATGGCTTCGCCAGAAATACTGACCTACATATAATTCTTACTTTAACCAACAACTATAGCGGTAATATCTATTTCAAATATATTTTATGAAGGTATGGGAAAAATTCATAAATTTGTTTGAAGTGTTAACATATAAAAACTATTTTACAAAATAATAATTGACTATTCTCTTAACAATAAACTTTGATTATGAAAAAACTCATTCCCCTGCTTCTCGTAATCTCTTCCCTGCTTTCAGAAACAACTTTTGCAAAGAATGTCTTTCTTCAGTACAAAAAAGGCGTACCACAAATTGAATACGCCGCCGGAAAATTATCAGAAGCGCTTGTTGAAAGACATTACAGTATCACTAATACCCAAACTAATTATGATTTTCTAATCAGCCTTTCGTTAAACCCTGATCAACTCGGGGCCGAAGCATTCTCAATAATTCCTGAAGGTAAGATAATCACAATTTATGGCGGTGATAAACGCGGATTGATTTATGGAACACTCGCACTTGTAGAGCATTTGAGAAACGGTGTTTCACTAAAAGATATAAAACGCGAAAGTGATAAACCAAGGCTTGCATTCAGAGCAATAAAATTTAATCTACCGTGGGATACCTACCGCCCCAGTTCTGCCCTGTCCCAGCATTATGAAACTGTTCGTAATCTGAAATTCTGGAAAGCTTTTCTCGATATGATGGTAGAGAATCGTTTTAATGTTATCACGCTGTGGAATTTAGATCCTTACACATTTATGATTAGGCTAAAAGATTTTCCGGAAGCAAGTCCTTGGACAGATAAACAAATGGCAGAATGGAAACACCTTTATCATGAAATATTCAGAATGGCAAAGGAACGCGGGCTTGATACTTATATTATTCACTGGAATATTTTTGTCAGCAAGCAGTTTGCGGAAGCACACAATGTTGCAAAACAAAATTTTTACCCGCATTACTTTGTAAAGGGAGATACTTCAGAAATTGTTCGCCGTTACATGCGTGAGTGTGTAAAACAGGTTTTGCAGGAATATCCGAACCTTGATGGTATCGGTATTTCGCAGGGTGAAGGTATGGCTGGTATGACTCCTCAACAGCGTCAGGAGTGGGTTGATGATGTGCTCATAAAAGGTATGCTCGATGCAGGTCGTCCTGTAAAACTTATTAACCGTGTACCCTTTTCCTCCGGCACCAGTTCGGATCCGGGCGTAAGTAATAATGTTGAAAAAATTACCCGAACTGCTATGGAAAAATTGGGTAATCGTTTTGAAGGACCGATCTGGGTACCGATTAAATTCAACTGGTCGCATGGTCATTCAACAACGAAGCTTGTAAAGGTACACGGCGGAAAATTGGGCGATACTTATTTCAAACCGGAACCAAAGAATTACAAAATTGTCTGGACTATTCGCAACGAAGATTTTTTTGCTCTCCGCTGGGGTGTTCCCGATTTTATTCGTAAACATATTGCAGGAAATGCAAAGCCGGATTATGTCGGCGGATATATGATCGGCTCCGAAACCTATATTCCTGCCCTGGATTATTTCACCGCTGTTAAAGAACCTGTCTACTGGAAATGGGCATTTCAGCGACAGTGGTTGTTCTATAAACTTTGGGGAAGATTGCTTTACGATCCGAAGACTCCTGACAAAGTATTTCAGGCTGAATTTAACAGGCGTTACGGAGCTAAAGGTGATAATTTATTGAAGGCATACGTGCTTGCTTCTAATACTCAATTGCGCCTCGCTTCTCTTTATGATTCGAGCTGGGATTTCACACTTTACTGTGAAGGCTTTCTTGCTCTACAGGGAGATACCACAAAATACATCTCAGTTAACCGGCTGATTGATCAACCGACTATGGATCCTGATTATGTACCTGTAAAAGATTACGTGGAAAAAACTTTGAAAGGTGAAACTTTCAGTAAAGACAAAGTAACTCCTGATACGCTCGCGGACATGCTCGAAAAAGATAACCGCAAAGCTCTTCAACTTGTTGATAATATAGACGTGTCCGGAAATGCTTCGCTTATGTATGAAGTAGCTGACGTAAAAGTATGGGCATATTTAGGTCTGCACCTGGCAGAAAAGCTGAGAGGCGCCATCGCACTGGAAACTTACAGGCTGCAGGGACGCTTGCATAAAGAAGCCATAGAACATTTAAAGAAAGCTCTGGGATACTGGGATGAAGTGATAAAAATTACCAGACCAATTTACAAGGATATGCCGTTAACTCATTATAACAATAATTTTTTCACAGCCAACAAAAATAACTTTTTTCATTGGGCCCTGATTCGTGATGAAGTTGCGAGAGATGTCGACATAGCTATAGCCGGAAAGAAGAAGAATTAGAATCTACTATTTTTTTAGAACAGACAATTCCGGTAGTGTATCTAATTTCATTTTAAATGATAAAAACAAACCGTCATTCTGCCCCCTGCCGGTCAGACAGTTTTGTTCTGGAATTTTTATCATTCAAATAACTTCCGAAATCCCACCTTTGGGTAGGCCGACTTGCTGTAAACCTTGAGATACCGCCCACCATAAAGAGTTTTTCTTATAGAACTAAATTCATTAAATTGAAAATCAAATTTTCACGACCATACTTTATAATATGCCACAAAATTTGGGAAATATGGAAACTCTATTGAATAAGTTAAAACCAGAGATCGAAAGTTATAATAAAACTATAATTGCACTATCCGGCGGAGTAGATTCCTGTCTGGCGTCATTTTTATGCCGAAAATATCTTGGCAAAGAAAATGCAGTTGCAGTGATTGCTGATTCGCCAAGTCTAAAACGAAAAGATTTAGATACAGCAATTCAATTTTGCCAGGACAACGATATCAAATATGAAGTAATAAGAACTAATGAAATTAACGATGAGAATTATTCATCAAACCCGATTAACCGTTGCTACTTTTGTAAGAATGAACTTTATGATACTCTGCAGAACCTGGTCCAGGATAAGTATTACGAATTCAAAATTGTAAATGGTAATAACTATTCTGATTTAGGAGATTATCGTCCTGGTCTAAAATCTGCTTCCGAGAATGATATTTTAAGTCCATTTATTGCGTGCGAAATCGATAAACAATCAATCAGAGAATTAGCAAATTATTTTAAATTATCTGTTTGGAATAAACCTGCCAGTCCCTGCTTAAGCAGCCGCTTTCCTTATGGAGAATCAATTACAAAGGCAAAACTCAAAATGGTTGAAGATGCTGAATCTATTTTAAATGATTATGGCTTTGAAGATGTACGCGTACGAACAAATGGTATAATTGCAAAAATTGAGGTACCTAAAAAACAAGTCTCTAAATTGAGATCTCATTTCCAGAAGATTAAACAAAAAATAATTGAGCTCGGGTATTCCGAATGTATAATTGATGAAGAAGGTTTGATATCCGGAAAATTAAACAGGGTTCTTAATGAATTATAAAATTGATCATAACAGGAAAGCAAGAATAGGTTTCCCCGAAGTTGTTTATGGAGAGACCAAAGATGTAAATACACTTCTTAATATTTTAAACGAAATATTAAAACATCAGGGAAAAGTTTTAATAACAAAACTACAAGAACAAAAAGCAATCGAAATCAGGAAGAAATATAAAAGTGCTTTTTATGATTTAAAATCCGGAATTTGTATCGTTGGGAAAATGTCTAAAGTTAGAAAGAAGAATCCCGACGTTATAATTCTTTCCGGCGGAACTTCTGATGAATTTATTGTTAACGAAGCTTTTTATACTTCAGAGTTTTTAGGATTAAAGGTTGAAAAAATTGTGGATGTTGGTGTAGCCGGAGTTCATAGATTATTGGATAAAAAAGAGAAAATAAAAAAAGCAAAAGTTATAATTGCTTGCGCTGGTTTTGAAGGAGCGCTGCCGACTGTTGTTGGCGGATTGTTCGCTCAGCCGATAATAGGTATTCCAATAAGCATAGGGTATGGAGTTGCAAAAGGAGGACACACCGCACTTAACTCAATGCTTTCAAGTTGTGCTAATGGGTTACTGGTAACCAATATTGATAACGGATATGGAGCTGCCATTGCAGCATATAGAATAGTTAAAGGATCAAAATAAATGTCAAAAATATTAAAGATAGAAGCATTTTCTGGTGCAAGCGGAGATATGTTTTTAGGAGCTTTGGCTCAATTATCAGATGGATTTGAAGAATTAAAAAAGCTGCCTTCATTGTTAAATTTTGATGACCAGGCGGAGATTGTAATTTCTGATGTAAAAAAAAATGGAATAGCTTGTAAGCACGTTAAAGTTGTAGAAAAAGTAAAACAACATCATCACAGGCATTTAACGGATATTATTTCATTAATTAATAGATCTTCGCTTACAGAAAACGCGAAAAAAATTGCAATTGATATATTTGGAATTATTGGCAAAGCTGAGGCAGAAGTTCATAATATTCCAATTGAAAAAATCCATTTCCATGAAATAGGCGCAGTTGATTCAATAATTGATATTTGCGGGACAGCGTATTTTCTGGATAAAATAAATATTAAAGAGTCTTATTTAGCTTCTTTAATAACGGGTAAAGGATTTGTTAATACAGCTCACGGACAGCTTCCTGTTCCCTGCCCTGCAACCAAGCTAATAATTGAGGGAATACCTTATACCTACGGTGATGAAGAAGGTGAAAGGTTAACTCCGACAGGTGCAGCAATAATCAAATATTTAGATCCGGTAATTGATCCTGTATCAACAACGGATATTCAAACTGCCTATGGAGCCGGTGAAAAAGATTTTATCTCTCCCAATGTATTAAGACTTTCTATTTCAGAAATTTCGGACACAAATAAAAATTTATTTGTAATAGAAACCAATATTGACGACGCAAATAATGAATACCTGGGTTTGGAATTTCAAAATAACTTGTTTGACCATGGAGCAATTGATTTTCATTACACTCAAGTAATTATGAAAAAAGGCAGGCCCGGAATTTTACTAAGCGTAATCTGTAATAGAAATGACCTGGAGAAAATTTCAAATCTTATTTTGAATTATACTACTACAATAGGGATAAGATATTATCCAGTTGATAGGATTGAACTTGAAAGGAAAGTTGAAAAAGTAAAAACCGATTTGGGATTTTTTCACGTAAAGATTTCTAAAACGCCTGACGGTAAAGAGAAAGTTAAACCGGAATCCGAAGAAATATTAAAATATGCCTCAGAGAATAACGTTAGTCCAAATGTTATTTCCAAAGCAATTTTGGATGCATATGGAAATAATAAATAGAACATTTATATTCATATAATTTCCATAGGGAGCACTTATGAAAAAGTATATTTACTTAATTGCACTCTCTGCATTATGTTTTATTTCATTTGGAATAACAAAAACCGGCGATTGTGATAAAGATGTGAAAGACCCGCGCGGGAAAATGAAACCCTGGAATAAAGGTGCGTGGGAAACCGGGCAATACAGAAATGTATTTTTAGAAGCGGGATATAAGCAAAAAGATATTGACGCAAAGTTAGCCAAAGCTTATTACGACGTCTTCGAAGGACCAAGCAAAGTTTATTTTCAAGTGGATGATTCGATGGCCTACCTTTCCGATGTGAAAAATCACGATGTCCGAACCGAAGGTATGTCATACGGTCTGATGGTAGCCGTACAGTTAAATAAGAAGGATGTCTTTGACAGTTTGTGGCGTTGGGCAAAAAAATATATGCAGCACCAGGGCGGGCCGCGCGATGCTTATTTTGCCTGGAGCGTAAAACCAAAAACCGGAGTACACAATTCTGAAGGATCAGCATCTGACGGTGAACTTTATTTCATAACTGATCTTTTGTTTGCCTCAAACCGCTGGGGAAATAATACCGGGATAAATTATTATGGTGAAGCCCGAAGAATTCTTGATGCAATGTGGAGTAAAAACGGGAAGGGTAGAATAACAAATGTTATTAATGTTGAACAAAAAAAGATAACTTTTGTCCCCGACAGTTCCGGTTACAACAGGACGGATCCTTCTTATTTTTTACCCGCTTTTTATGAAGTATGGGCTGAATACGCCAAAGATGGTCACGAACAGTTTTACAGGGATTGTGCCGATACAGCACGCGCCTTTCTTCATCGTGCATGCAGAGCGCCAACAGGTCTTAATGCCGATATTACCGGGTTCGATGGAATTCCAAGATCATTTCGTCGTTTTAAACCATCTTTTCGTTTCGATTCCTGGAGAGTTCCGATGAACATTGCTATGGATTACTCCTGGTTTGCAAAAGATAAAAAATGGCAGCAGGATTATTGCAAGCGAATTCAAAATTTCCTTTTCTGCAGAGGAATTGACGCATTTGAAGACCAGTATAACGTAGATGGAACACTTCCCGATTTTATTCTTCCTGCCGGCGGATATCAGAAGCTTCGTCATTCATTGGGATTAGTTGCTACATCTGCCGCAGCTTCCATAATGGGAACTCAGGCCAAAAGTTGGAAGTTTGTTGATGCGGTCTGGAATGCTAAACTGGAACCATACAAAGATGGTTATTTCGATCCTTACTATGACGGTTTATTATATCTTTTCAGTTTAATGCACTTAAGCGGAAATTACAGGATCATTACCCCGGCAATGAATAGTAAATAATTTTAAGTGAATACCAGGCATAGTTTCTTAAATTTTAATATTGAATTGAATTTATTCCTTTGTACAAATTGAGTATATCAACAATAAAAATTTTTAAAACATTTAAGAGTATTTCATTATGAATAAATTACATTTTATTAATTTGAAAGCAAAAATAAACCACAGATTTTTTTATCTGCTTGTAACCTTCCTTACTGTATTTTTTACTTTTTCATTTTCCAAAGTTAAAGGATCAGATAATATGCAATCTGCAAATGAATATCTGCTAAAAGTTTCAGGCGATCATATAGTCAATCAAAAAGACGAAACTATTATTCTGCGTGGTTTCGGATTAGGTGGTATGCTGCACATGGAAAATTTCATTGATGGCTATCCCTACAATGAAGAATCAATGAGAGAGGGTTTGCTGAAAGTGCTGGGTAAAAAGAAATATGATCTCTACTTCGATACTTTTCTTAAAAGTTATTTCACCGAACCTGATGCGGAATATATTCATAGTCTGGGATTAAACCTGGTTCGTATTCCTATTAACTACCATCTTTTTGAAGATGATATGAATCCGGGAGTCATAAATGAAAAAGCTTTTACGTATCTTGACGGAGTTATCAATTTATGCGCAAAGCATCAGATATATACTATAATCGACATGCATGCATTACCAGGTTCTCAAAACCAACATTGGCATAGCGACAATCCGACCCACAAAGCATTCTTCTGGGCATATAAAGATTTTCAGGACAGAGCATTACATTTGTGGGAAGTTATAGCAGAGCACTACAAAGACCAGCCTTGGGTTGCTGGTTATGATTTAATAAATGAACCGGCTGATCCTTCAGGCGAGAAACTATTCCCCTACTATAAACGACTATACAACGCAGTAAAGAAAGTCGATCCGAACCACATTATGTTCATTGAAGGAGACCTTTACGCAAAAGACTTCAGTAAGTTTACAGAAGTCTGGGATAATGTTGTTTATACGAATCACGATTATGCCCTTCCCGGCTTTACCGGAAATTACCCCGGCGAAATCAACCGGAAATATTATGACAAGAAAACTCTTGAGAATGAGTTTCTTGCAAAATCTGAATTTATGCTTAAACATAAAGTGCCTATCTGGGTCGGTGAGTTCGGTCCGGTTTATACCAACGATCCGAAAGAAGATGAATCGCGTTACCGGGTACTGAAAGATCAACTGGCGTATTACAAAAAATACAAAGTAAGCTGGTGTATTTGGCTGTATAAGGATTTGGGCTTGCAAGCAATTATACACCAGAAAACTAATACACCTTATATGAAGCTGATTTCCTCCTTTCTGAAAAAGAAAGAATACCTTGGGGCTGATGCATGGGGCTCGTCCGATAAAAATATCCGGCAGGTAATGGAACCGATAGAAGAACTTTTCAAAAAAGAATTTCCTGATTATGACCCTTATCCAAATGGCACGGAAAGACACATAGCCCTGCTCGTCAGGCATATCCTGATTGCTGAAGCACTTGTGCCGGAATATTGTAATTTGTTTAAGGGATTGACGGATGAACAACTAGTTGCACTTGCCAAATCTTTCCGGTTTGAAAACTATGTAAAACGCCAAAGACTTGAAAATATTTTAGCTGGCCGGGAATGAAATAAAAAAGTTGTATTCATTTATTTATTTTCCAAATTACAAAAAGGATTAAGATATTATTAAAGCTTTTATCTCCCGTGAATTTTTTCATGAGACTTACTGTTACTTTATTGTATTGTATAGAATTCCTGTCTAATTGTTAAAAGATAGAAGTAGAATTTTCATCCTAATGATATGGGGGAAATATATCAGAATAAAATTCGTTAATGTAATCCTGACTAAAAGTTTTATAAACGCTATAATTTTATAGGTTTACAATAGTTGGTTGGGAATATCATACTAAGCAAAGGTTTATATATGAGCATTTTATTCTCATATATGTTCCAATATGCTTCTTATTAATTCGTCATATCTAATAGTTATATGGTAATAAATATGGAAAAAATATTCGTGCTTATTTTCATTCTTGCTTTCAAATTATCAGCTCAAACTGAAGTTAAAGCATCTTCTGTAAACATTCCTAGCCCGGATCCCTCTATCATTTAATTAGATTGTGGGCCATCATTTTATGTCGATTCTCTGGAAAATATATACAAGAAATATTCAGATAGTATTTCGATTACCGACGAACGATTTTATAGAGTTTCTTTTGTCATTGAGGAAATATATTATAGCCTAATGATTGAACTAGTTTCACGCGGATTGGATGAAGGTTCTGAAATCAAAGTTTTACAAAAATATTTTTACTTCAGTTTTGACATTGATAAAATAGCAAATACTAATGGTAGACTTGTTGATTTAGAGTTCAACAAGTGGAAGAGTTACAAAAAGTTTACCTTAAAGGAATATAAACAAAATATTTCAATAGAGATTTTATCTAACGGAAATCTTAAGGTTAAATAAGTATACCATATAACCACTTAAAAAAGTAAAAAGTCAATAGGTCATAGAAATTTAATTAGGATTAATATCCTAAATAAGTTCTTTGGATTAAAAACTGGTAGCCATAATAATATCATTTGAATTTGCCAGAATACATCACTAATAGATGTTCAGGTAACCAAACCGCTTATGGGATATAAACTATCCCAGATATATTTTAGGTTAGCACATCACTTCCAGCCGATCAAGTGGATGCCCTATTAGCATTTGGTATTTTTAAGTTTTTGCCATTTATTATATTTAAACAATAAAATCCGGCATCCATCATTTGACAGAGCCGATTTTAAAACCGAAAAAATTCCTTCTTAACTTATTTCGATTGTTCTTGCTTTCATCTTTTCATCTTTCGGCATAATTATAACAAGCTGTCCGTTTTCATACATTGCTTCTATCTTCGATTGGTCTATACTTTCACTTAATTTAAATCTGCGGTAATAATTCCCGATCTCATTTTCGTTCAGAATATATTCGTAATTATTTCTCTCGCGGTAATTTATTTTTCCAAAAATAAAAAGTGATTCACCTTCAATCTTTACTCTTATATTTTCTCTTTTCACACCCGGCATACTCACAGCCAGAATGTAGTTATCATCTTTTTCAAAAATATCAACCAGCGGTGAAATAGTATTCTCGGTTTCAAGATAGTCTTTCCAGGCATCGCCGTCCATATTTCGCAGACTAATTAATTCTTTGTTATCGGTCATTTTAATTTCCTCCGTTCATCTTCTGTAAACTTCTCAATATTATTAATATTCTCTGTTCGTTAATTGTAGTTACAAAAGATTGCGGGTCCTGCTTATGCAGGACCCGCAATGATATTATTTATTTATCGTCTTCTTTCTTTTTATCTTCGTCAACTACTTCGTATGAAGCATCCTGCACATCTTTATCATCTTTTTGCTTTTCCTGCTGCTGGCCGCCGGGTTGTCCCTGAGCTTCAGGTCCTCCCTGCTGATCTGCGCCCGGTTGCGAATAAAGCTGTGAAGCAACTTCACTCCATACTTTATTCAACGATTCGGTAGCAGATTTTATCTGTGCTGTGTTGTTTGATGCAATTGCATCCTCAACTTTCTTTATCTCTCCTTCCAGTCTTGTTTTAACATCAGCAGGAACTTTATCGCCTAATTCACTGAGCTGTTTCTTAGTCTGGAAAACAAGGCTGTCTGCCTGGTTCTTTGTATCAACCTCTTCTTTCTTCTTCTTATCATCGGCTGCATGTGATTTTGCATCGTTCTTCATTTTATCTATTTCTTCCTGCGATAAACCGCTCGAAGAAGTGATCCTGATGCTCTGCTCTTTGTTTGTAGCTTTGTCTTTTGCGGTCACGTGCAAAATACCGTTAGCATCTATATCAAAAGTAACTTCAATCTGCGGAACTCCTCTAGGTGCCGGTGGAATACCGTCAAGATGGAATTTACCGAGAGTCCTGTTATCAGCAGCCATTGAGCGCTCGCCCTGCAGAATATTTATTTCAACAGACGGTTGACTATCCGAAGCCGTTGAGAAAATCTCGCTCTTTTTTGTCGGAATAGTCGTATTTGCATCAATAAGCTTTGTGGAAACTCCACCCATTGTTTCGATACCAAGTGATAACGGAGTTACATCAAGCAGCAATACGTCTTTTACATCGCCTGTTAAAACGCCACCCTGGATAGCTGCACCAATCGCAACAACTTCATCAGGGTTAACTCCTTTGTGAGGTTCTTTACCGAAAATTTTCTTAACCAGTTCCTGTACCATTGGAATTCTGGTAGAACCACCAACAAGTATAACCTCATCGATCTGAGAAGCTGAAACACCGGAATCTTTCAAAGTTTGTTCGCAGGGAACTTTAGTTCTCTGTACAAGATCGTCAATCAACTGTTCGAACTTTGCTCTTGACAAAGCTAAGTTTAAGTGTTTCGGTCCATCCTGCGTTGCAGTAATGAACGGAAGATTGAAATCTGTATTAGTTGAAGAGGACAATTCAATCTTTGCCTTTTCAGCAGCTTCTTTCAGTCTCTGCAATGCCATCGGGTCCTTGCGAAGATCGATTCCATCAGATTTATTAAATTCATCTGCGGCCCAGTCAACTATTCTCTGATCAAAGTCATCGCCACCGAGGTGTCCGTCACCGTTTGTTGATTTTACTTCAAATACTCCGTCGCCAAGCTGAAGGATTGAGACATCAAAAGTACCTCCACCGAGATCATAAACAGCAACAGTGTGATCTTTTGTTTTCTTGTCAAGGCCATAAGCCAAAGCAGCAGCCGTAGGCTCATTAATTATTCTTCTTACTTTTAATCCTGCAATCTCTCCGGCATCTTTAGTTGCCTGTCTCTGTGAATCGTTAAAATATGCAGGCACTGTAATCACAGCTTCAGAAACTTCCTGTCCAAGATATTCTTCTGCAGTCTTTTTCATTTTCTGAAGTATCATAGCACTGATCTCAGGTGGAGAATAAACTCTGTCGCCGATTTTTACACGGGCTGTGTCGTTATCACCTGATATAACTTCATATGGTACTTTCCCTTTTTCACTTCCTACTTCATTAATTACTCTTCCCATAAATCTTTTTATCGAGAAGATTGTATTTTTAGGATTCGTTATCGCCTGTCTTTTAGCAGGCTGGCCAACTAATCTTTCACCTGATTTTGTAAATGCAACGATAGAAGGGGTCGTTCTTCCGCCTTCAGAATTCGGTATTACAACCGGGTCATTGCCTTCCATAACTGCAACGCAAGAGTTGGTTGTTCCTAAGTCTATTCCAATTATTTTACTCATTATTTACTACTCCTTTAAGTTTAGATTTTCTTATTTAATTTCGATTGTCCTTTCCTTTTTTTCAGGAACAAATTTTTCAATTGTTAATGAAAGAACACCATTTTCAAATTCTGCTTTAATATTATCCTTGTTTATTTCGGTCTGAATTGTAAACACCTTTTCGAACGTTCCAAAAATTCTTTCCCTGCTAAAGAATCTCTTATTCTCTTCATTTTCAGCAGCGTGCTTTTTTTCTCCAGAGATCGTCAGTTTGTTATCTTCAAGCTTAATCTTCAGATCTTCTTTTTTAACTCCCGGTAATTCTGCTTCCATATATATATTTTTTTCATCTTCAGAAATGTCTATTTTAGGTATCAAAGAATTAGCATGTTTAACATCCTGAACTGAATTATTGTTCAAGATTCTAGATATGTTATTGTTTAATTCTTCAAAATTTACAATCGGCTCAAATTCTATGAATGTCATATATTCTCCTTTTAGGTATATTTATTTGATTTGTTTCCATACGTATGACAATCAATGTGCCAACAACAATTACTTGCATAACTAGTTGATGTGCAATAGGTTATGCAGTTTTTTAATAATTCTCATAAAATAGCATTTTTGACAGATTCCCTGACATATTGTCAGCAGACTATTAAATCTGGCAAAATTACTGACAATCGGGAATAAAGCTTACTAAAGGAATTAAATTGTTTGAACTTGAAAACTTTGATTTAAAATTAAATACGAACGTAATTGGGCGAAATTTCATCTATGCAGAAGAGATAGATTCTACCAATACTTACTTGCTTGATAAAACGAACAAAAATCTTGCTGATGGCACTGTTGTTTTTGCAGAAAAGCAGAATAAGGGGCGCGGGAGAAAAGACAGGGTCTGGTATAGTGTAAAAGATCAAAATTTAAATTTTTCAATTCTGCTGACCAACAGAAAATACCTTGGCAAAAATATTAATCTTATAAATTTAGCCAGCTCGCTTGCAGTTGCGCAATCGATTGAAAATTTATTCCAATTAAATACAAATCTCAAATGGCCTAATGACGTTTTGATAAAAGGGAAAAAAGTAAGCGGCATTTTGCTTGAAGCTACTTCACAGGGAAGTAAGGTAGAAAGACTGGTGACTGGAATTGGAATAAATGTTAACCAGACCATGTTCCAGGGAAATTTTAACATCCCCCCCACTTCAATAAAACTTGAATCAAATGAAAATATTGAAAGGGAAAGACTGCTTGCAGAAGTACTGAATAATTTTGAAGAATTATTGGAAAAGATCAGCACAGAACCTGAAGCTATTTTAAAAGACTGGAAATCACGCTGCAGAATGATAGGCGAAAAGATTGAAGTCAGTGATGACAACGTAACAAAATATGGAATTTTTGACGACATTGACGAGAATGGTTTCCTCCTCCTGAAATCAAGAGATAATAAAATTGAAAAGATTCATTTCGGTGATGTGAGCGTACAATAATGCTTTTAGTCTGCGACATCGGGAATACAAGGATTAAAACTGCCTTATTCAATAGAAATAAAATAGTCGGTTTTAATTCCTTTTCTTCGGTCAATAAACTAGTAAGCAGTTACAGACAAAAAGATATTTCATCAGTCGTATTTAGTTCGGTCGTTCCAGACAAATCGAAAGAATTCGCCGGTCAAATCAAAAAGAAATTCAAAATATCCCCTTTCAGAATTAATGACTCCTTAAGTTTTAATCTTAAGATCGATCATTCAACTCCTGAATATGTCGGCACAGACAGGATTTGCTCTGCTGAAGGAGCTTTCTACTTATTTAAGAAATCGCGATACTTCAAAAATTACAGCAAAAATGATATTATCATTTCGATTGATCTTGGTACAGCTACAACGCTAAACTTTGTAAAATATCCGGGAATCTTTAAGGGGGGAATAATTGCGCCGGGTGTTAAAATGATGGGTGAATCCCTTCACAACCAAACGGCTTTGCTGCCGGTTGTTTCAACGAAGGAATACAACAAGCTGATTGGAAAAAACACGAAAGAATCCATAGCAAGCGGAATTATAAATTCAACGGTCGGACTTATTGAAAAAAGCATCAGCGAATTAAAGCTGAAAAATAAATCCTGGAAAACTCATGTTTTCATTACTGGTGGAAATGCACAACAAATAATCCCCCATTTAGAAATGAAACATAAGTTAGTTAACGAGCTTGTTTTAGTAGGGATAAAAGCTGTCTATGAAAAAAACATATAAACTAAACTTTGATGAGTAAATTATCTATCAGGCGGGTCGTACCAATCTTACATGCAATCAAAATATAATACCGCTCACCTTTCTCAATGGATTTAGCAATACTAAAAGATTTTTTTTCAACTATACTTACGTAATCAAGATTTGAAGAATCAACTGAGTTAATTAATTTTTTCATTTCGGACAGTATTTTTTTAGTGCTGGTCTCACCGTTCTTTATCATATTTTCTCCTAACCTAAGCGACTTATTTAAGATGAGAGCATCCTGTCTTTCTTTGTCAGAGAGATAAACATTTCGGGAGCTTAAAGCGAGGCCATCTTTTTCTCTAATTATTGGACAAACTTCTACCTTTATATTAAACTTAAGATCATTTACCATTCTTTTTATAATTTCAGCTTGCTGTGCATCTTTTTGTCCGAAAAACGTTATATCCGGTTTCACGCAATTAAATAAAATGGAAACGATTGTAGTAACCCCCCTGAAATGATTTGGTCTGGTTTCTCCTTCTAGAATCTTCGTTATATTCTCAACGTTAGTATAGGTCTGAAAATTAGTTCGGTATATTTCAGAAACGTCCGGACAGAATAAAATATCTACTTGCTCCCTTCGGAGCATTTTTCTATCTCTTTTTATATCACGTGGATATTTATTGTAATCTTCGTTAGGAGCAAACTGGGTCGGGTTTACAAATATAGAGACTACCGTAACATCTGCCCTTTTTTTCGATCTTCTAACCAGCGAAATGTGACCATCGTGCAGGTAACCCATTGTAGGAACAAGACCTATTGTTTTGCCTTTCCTCTTTAGCTGGTCAATTTTTTTTTGTATTCCTTTGACAGTAGAAACAGTTATGATAAGTAGCCTCAGGTCATTAGTGTCAAGACATTATGTATATTAGACTTAAGGTCTTTTCTATGAGAGATAATATCAACAAATCCCTGCTCCATTAAGAATTCAGATCGCTGAAAACCTTTCGGCAAATCTTTACCAATTGTTTGTTTTATTACTCTTGGTCCTGCAAAACCTATAAGGGCTTGTGGTTCAGCTATGTGAATATCGCCTAGCATAGCATAGCTGGCTGTTGTGCCTCCTGTAGTCGGATCAGTAAGTACAGAAATATAAGGTATTTTTGCTTCTGCTAAACGGGCAAGGCGTGAGCTGGTTTTCGCCATTTGCATTAATGAATATGCTCCCTCCATCATTCGTGCGCCACCGCTCGCTGAAATAATAATCAATGGA
The DNA here is from genome assembly GCA_963772675.1 of uncultured Bacteroidota bacterium. Taxonomy (GTDB): domain Bacteria; phylum Bacteroidota; class Ignavibacteria; order Ignavibacteriales; family Ignavibacteriaceae; genus JAKAGZ01. Next base: position 352,427 of record CAVYYF010000012.1, on the reverse strand, counting down.
ATTTTGCTCTTATATGATCTATCTATCAGTCGTGCTAGTTTTTCCCCCACAACAGATCCCATACTTCCGCCAATAAATCTGAAATCCATACAGCCGATAGCAATTTCCATCCCGTTTATTTTCCCTGTACCTGTCCTTACTGCATCAAATAAATTCAGTTTCTTAATAGTATCACTAATTCTTGATTTATATTTCTTTGTGTCTTCAAAACCAAGTGGGTCCGCGGATCGCATCTTCCTATCCAGTTCCTTAAAAGTATTTTTATCAAGGATGATATTGAAATAATCTTCACTTCCGATTCTGAAATGATTGTTACATTTCACGCAGGTCCAGAGGTTGGCTTCCAATTGTTTTTTATGGATAATCTCGCTGCAGCTTGGGCATTTCTCCCACAACCCATCAGGCAGATCTTTTTTCTGTGAATCAGGTGAAATATTTTCTTTTGATCTTTTGAACCACGCCATTATTTAGATCCCGGTTTTACGTCCACATAAATATTTAGTATTGATTTTTCATTTGAATGATCGTTTGACAAAACTTCAATAGATCTGTGTACTTTCCCTATTTCATTAGATGAATCAAACTCAGTATGAATTTCCGTGCTTTCTCCTGGATCAAGAACATTTTTATTCGTAATGGCTGCAGTACATCCACAGGATGTTCTTATTCTTTTGATCTTCAGTGGTGCCTTCCCTTTATTTGTCACAGTAAAATTATACCCAACCACATTACCCTGTTCAACTGTTCCAAAATCGTGTGATGTTTCAGGGAAATAAATTATTGGTGAATTAGATTGTTCTACTCTTATTTCTGCTGAATCTGAATGTGCTAAATTTGGAAAAATGAGGGGAGAAACTTTTTTATTAAATGCCGCTGTTAATCTCAGTACCGGGGTATTTTCGTCATTAGTTGAAATAAAGACATATTCAATACCATTTTTTTTATTAGCCGATGCGCTATAATTAACAGTTAAGGCGGCAGAATCCGCCATAGCAATTTCTTTCTTATCAATAGTTGTTTTTACACAACTACAGGTAGTACGGATTTTATCAATTTTCAATACTCCCCCACCGCCGTTGTAGATAATAAAATCAAAGGGACCGGGGTTGGTTCCAAAATCATGTTCAACAATCTGAACCGAGATTTTAGGTTTAAGAGTCTGCCCCACAATTAACATAGGGCAAGTTAATGCACAAATGAAAATAAGTTTCTTAAGCATGTTTTTTTGCCTTAATAATAAAATTTTTGTGATAATCAGGCTCTAAGTAATCATAATCATAGGTTGCCAGATTTTTGCCATATGTGTTTGCCCATCTGGCAATATGAACAGCATCGGGAGAAATAATGTTCCTCATGATTCTGTCCTCTCTATTTTCATTCAAAGATACATTCCCAAACTGCAAAGTGTTAGTTTTTCCCTTAAAATCAGTCTTTTTTATAACCTGTAAATTATCTACAAATATAGTTTTATTAGCAATAACTTGAAACCTGGCGTAATAAATCTCTTCAGAGTTCACTTTATTGGCTATAATAAATTCAGAATCTAAATTTAGATATTCTGAGATCTGCATTGCCATTGCTTCAAAAGTTGGAACTGGAATAATTGCCAAATCCGCACCCAATGCTAATCCTTTTGCTGCAGACATTCCGATCCTCAGTCCTGTAAACGAACCTGGACCTGACGATACAGCTATTGAACCAATATCTTTTACCGTTATACCTGCTGAATTTAAAGAATGCTCAATCGAAGCCATTAATTTTTCTGCGTGAGAATATCTGTCTCTTAAAACAGATTGGAAGTATTTTTCGTCAGAGAAATAGACTGCTGTACTGCACAACGATTCGGAAGTTTCTATTGCCAATATTGGTTTGTCTTCAGTCATATTTATCAATTTTGAAAGTCCTGGAAAAATCTTCATTTAACATAATCTTTATTTCGTATCTTTTCCTCGGTAAAATTTTTGAGAACAATTCGCCCCATTCGATAAATATAACAGCTTCATTATCATTTAAATAATCATTAAAACCGATGTTAATAATTTCCTCTGATTTTTCAATCCTATAGAAATCGAAATGATAAAGTTTAATTCTACTCAAATATTCATTAACAATGGCAAAAGTTGGACTTGAGACATTGTTTATACCAAAGTGCTTTCCGACTTCCTTAACAAAAAATGTTTTGCCGGAACCTAAGTCCCCGTTCAATATTACAACGTCACCATTTTTTAGATCTTTTGAAAACTCAACAGCAATGTTTTTTGTTTCGTCTTCGGAAAAAATTTTCAAAGAATTTGGATACTTCACTTTACTTTGGTTCCATTGTTATAACCGGCAATATCATTTCTTCCATCGAAATACCACCGTGTTGAAAAGTATCTTTATAATAAGTTAAATATTTATGATAATCAGTAGGATAAACAAAATAATAATCTTCTTTAGCTATAATGTAGTTTATTGTAACACCTCGTTTGGGTAGTTTATATTCATTAGGATTTTTAACATAGACAGCATGTTTGTCATCTACTTTAAGATTTCTGCCATATTTAAATCTCAAATTAGTCGAAGCTTGCTTGTCTCCCAATACTTTAGCTCCCCGTAAAGATCTGATGCTGCCGTGATCCGTTGTAATTATTATTTTGGCATTTTTCATCTTGGATAAGGTTTTAAAGGTGCTAAGCAAAGAAGAATGATTGAACCAGGTATTAGTGAGCGATCTGTATGCAGCTTCATCAGGAGCAATTTCTTTAAGCAAATCAGAATCAGATCTGCCATGCACCATCATATCGAGAAAATTTACAACGATAGAAGTAAAATGTGTATTCTTAAATGACATAATGTTGTTTTCAAAGTTTCTGCCAACTTCCGGATCAATAATCTTAATGTATTTCAGCTCATTTCTTAGTTTGACTTTCTTTCTTTCAAGCTGTAATTGCAGCAACTCTTTTTCATATTTATTCATACTATTTTCTTCTTCACCCCCTGATTCCCAGTACTGTGGATAGTTCCTCTCAATTTCCGACGGGAAAAGACCTGCAAACAAAGCATTCCGCGAATAAGGTGTTGCCGTTGGTAATATTGAATAATAGTAATCTTTTTCAATTTTGAAATCGTTGATAAGAAGTTTCTCCATCAACAGCCATTGGTCCAACCTCAGGCAATCCAGCACAAAGAAAAAAACAGAACAGTTCTCATCCTTAAAATGATCGATAACGTAATTCTGTACAATTTTATTAGAAAGGGTTGGAACTCTGTCCGATTCCTGATTATTTACCCACTCTTTATAATTCCGCTCGATAAATTTTGAAAATTCTTTATTAGCTTCCTTTCTCTGTTCATTTAATGATTGCCTGAGACCGATCTCAGAGTGTGAGTCGAGCTCAATGTCCCAGTTAACAAGCTTGATATAAATTTCAATCCATTCTTCGTATGAAAGATTATCCTGTAAGGCTTGCGAAATATTATTAAAATCATGAAGATAATCCTTTGCAACATACTGGCTTGAGATTGTCTTCCCCTCAAGGATTTTTTTGCATACAAGTAGAACCTGGCTTGGGTTTACTGGCTTTGTCAAATAATCGCTTATCTTGCTTCCAATAGCATCATTCATTAGTGATTCTTCTTCACTCTTGGTTATCATAACTACAGGAATGTTGGGGTCATATTCTTTAATCTCACCGAGAGTTTCCAGCCCTCCCTTTCCGGCCATCATTTCATCAAGAAAAATCAGATCATATTCTTTATCCTTGACAGAATTAATTGCATCTTCACCGTTTGTGACTGTATCAACTTCAAATCCTTTCTCAGAAAGAAATATAACATGCGAACGTAACAGTTCAATTTCGTCATCAACCCATAATATTTTTTTTGTTTCCATATTTTTCAATTAAGAGTAATTTTTAAAATCAGTTTTAGTAAGACTGAAATATTTCAGTATATCACTGTATTGTTATATGTACATCCAGTCCGGCCAGATTTTGAACAGAAGGAGGAACTGGATTTGCTCCTTCTGGTGTAACTGTTGTTCTGGTGTAAAAGATAGAGAGTTGCACCTTGGAACTAATAGTATACTTTATGCTCGGTCCAACTATTGTCCTTGTTGTTCCATTCTGCGGAATGCCTGCTTCGGTAAAGTCAATCATACTAAAATTTGTACTTGAAGCTATTGACTTAGTATAAGATAGATTAAATTGAATATCATTCTTGAGTGAAAATCCAAAAAATGGAATTTCAAACCCTGATTTTGAATAACCTGCAGTGATTCCAATATCTTTTGAAAATGATTCTATAATACTCCTGGTAGAAATTCCCAGATCATAACTCGTCTTGGTAGAATATTTAATACTTGCAACTAACGAACCATTCCAAAGTTTAGCAAAAGTGAAATTCAATCCAATCAAAGGCATAAAACCATATTCAACCCTTTGTGTCTGAATTTGTTTCTGTCCATCGGGAGTTATTGTCCAACCCTCTGTATAAGTTGATGAATAAGAATGATCTAAGGAAATATTGTCAGCAATCTTTTTAAAGAAAAGCAGATCCTGCAAGCCATCCCAGGTAATATGCCAGTTTGGTCTTGGAATATACTTTGCAATTTTGCTCAAGAACCCAAGGTTACCAGCAAGAGGCAACGTTTCAAAACCTTTTATAAATGCATCTGAAAGATTTGCCACAGGGTCGGGTGAATTTGGATCATAAAGATCGTGCACTTTTTTTATCCCGTTATTGAATCCCTTAAATAACAAGACAGGTGGTAAAGAGAAAAATGATCTTGTTAATGTTCCTGTTTCAGAAATATATGAAATCGCCGTATTACCAAACGGATCAGAGGTTAATGATGTCGATTTATTTATTGTCCATCCTACCTGCCATTTAAGATCAATTTTTGCACCTTTCCAAAGAGGCCTTGATGTACCAAAATCCAGAGAATTTTGTTGAGCAAAAACATCCTGCAAATTTCCATTAGGAGCTCTCGGACCAGCATTTTGATCAAGGCCAAACATAAAAGACCTGGAAGGACCATTGGCAGGATCATTTCCAAAGCCAAAGAAATTAGCGAAGCCTGTTTGGGTTGCACGAATTCCTGACTTGGAAACTGTATTTTGACTACTAAAATTGAAGTTTATCGTTTCATAGTCAAACAAAATTGCTTTTGTGACATCCCTTAAAAATAATACCCCTCGTTTCAACGGAGATATTTTTATTTTACTAGAGGATGTATCTTTCTGTACTGCTAATTCACGTGTACCGGTATCAATTTGTTCTTTATTATTCTTAAATATATTGCTAAGATCAACCTGTTCATTACCTGTAATGATCCTCGTTCTGCCGCTCCCCGATCCCCCCGTAAGCTGCACGTTTGTTTCCGGCCGCTTTTGTTCTTTTAATCTTTCCTCCTCAGATTGGAATATTGGTGCAGTAAGCGCTTTCCACCTCAATATTAATCCAAAGTTTGTCCGATTATTAAACCCGACGCTCCTCCCCAAATCCTTCTGACGAAAATCATACATCCATCGATAAGATACAGAGTACCCCGCGGTCAATGTAAAGTACTTGTCAATATTCCATAGTGAAGGAATCCTGGGATTGGCCTTAATATCGATCGACTGCTGATATTGATAGTCCCTGCCAAAAAATTTGCCTGAAAATATATCGGACCAGATCTGACTTTCTGATCTTTGATTTCCAGAGGCATCAGTTTCAAGATTTGCAAGAGATGAAAGTATATTCAGACTATAGTTTGTGCTCAAGTTTAATAGACCACCGTCACTTAACCTCCAGCCTAAATTAAATGATCTCGTACTTTTAAAATCTCTTGATGTTATAGGATTTACCGCCGCCTTACCCTGGGGCCTTGGGATATTCGTATTCCTCAATCTGCTTGCAGTTATATTCCAGGCTATAGATTGAGGTAAATAATAAAATCTTACATCTTTGTAATCTGAGAGAAAATTAATTATTGAACCAATCACCGGAATATCTGAGAGCTTGAAATAATAATCCAGATTTAGATTTAAAGCATAATTCAAATTTGCATTCCACTGCCACCCATTATTTGATTCTACAGTTGGACTTGTTGAGAAAGATTTATTATATGAAAAACTGTAAGATAATGCATTAAAAGAATCTCGTATCCACCATAAATTAGAGGGAATTTTAAATCTGACATTTGAGGCATTCCAGGTATCAGAGGTGCTATAACTTATTGTCTGGGCAGTAAGCTGTGCACCGGTCATACCAGTACTATTAGTATCTCCAAGAGCATCTAACCTTTTGGCAGCATCGGAGACAAGTATATCTGTCCCTGGCATATAGAGAGGTTTGCCCAATGATTCTGTATGAGCATAGCTTAATCTGAAGGTACTACCGGGCAAACTTATAGGGATTAATTTTATAACATCCATATCAGCTGAAACAGACCAGTTTTTTGTTTCTATCCTGCTGCCAAAACTATCTGATAATTGATGAAAGTATGGACTTCTCCCTTGAATATTAAAATTGACAGTGCCTAAATCCGCAAGTTTCATTGAAGATGCAAAACTATAAGCCCATCCGGGATGATTGTCAGCACCAATAACTCTCAGTTCATTTATCCACACTTCGCCTGATGTTGGCGCCGTCTGATAAGTACTTCCCCTATTATAAACCCCTATTAAAAGGAATTTAACTGAGGTCAAAGTGGGGTTGCCTTTCAATGAATAAAAACTACCTGGGCTATTTGAAACTGGGGCACTAACTTTGCCATTTGTAGAATCACGTTGCGCCTTAAGAGAAGTGAGTTCACTGAATTTAATATCAACATCATTCCAGCCCGGTCTTACAGGCTGCCTGTATTCATAATAATTATTAGTATCGGTTCCAAACCTGAAATATACTTCAGAATTATAATCAGTAGGATCAGATGAAGATATTGTGTTAATACCTGTATCCTTATCACCGTGAATAAAAAACTTCATTTCCGAATAGTTAAATACATCTAACGGTGCGCTTAAATATTTTACAGCCTCCCTTGATTTTCCTTGCGGCAATTTTTTTATTATTAAATCAAGAGATTGTTCGTTTCCGTAAACTTGTTGATCTGGCCGGGTGTTATCTCTTTGCTGGAATACTCCCGGAGGGCTGGTATAATTTTGGTTATCTTCTATATTTATTACTGAAACTTCCATAACTGTGTCTTGTGGAAGAACCTTTTGCCATTGATTTCCTACCAGGTTAAATTCAGCTATTCTAAAACGCTCCATTGAAGTTGCATTAGTAGAGAAAAGCCTAATTGTTTCTATATCTGAAAAACTCGGATTTCCAATTTGGCTCAGAGTATCTTTTAGCGGTATTCTATATAAGTACCAGCCATTTTCACCTCTTCCGGAAATAAATTTATTGTTAAACTTATTGGGATCGAACGGAGCGGTTGTTGTATCAACAGGAATTTCATAACGGAAAAAATTATTACCTGTTTCCAGGTTACCGTTTCTATTCAAATCTTCAGTATCAGGAATTCTTCCAATATCTGTAAGCGCAGCATTCCCTTCAGTTCCATTTATGTGAAAATAATCGAACGGATTAATTACACCGCTGGATTTTTGAGTATAGGAAAAATCATCTCCACTGGGATCTCCTGTATTACCATTTGTAGGCGGCCCATTATACAAATTTAAATTTTGTGCCGGGTCCCCCTCTTGTGTATCTGTCAAACCATCAATACCAGTATCCTCTCCTTCACGCAAAACATCCAGTCCTAATTTGCTCTCACCGTCAAGTTTACCATTTGGAAGGACGTCTTCACTAATTCTACCAAGATCTATATAGATTTTACCATCATTAGGAGCGTACCTTGAGTTCATCCAGAACTCAATATATTCAACATTTTCCTCAACCAGGTTATTCGCCGTAGATGACAGCTGCTGCATCATACCGCCCCAATCTTTTGTTTTATCGGTTTTAAGATCAGGATAATAATTATAAGTTCCCGGAGTATCCGGGATAAATACAAAATCAAGCACACTAACCTGCTGATCCTGTGTTGCCACTTTCTTTCTGTCACCCCAAATATCCTGAACAGTAACGTCCGGAGGAATAACTGAAAACCAGAACGCCTTTCCTTTATAAGCCATCAACTTCTGCGGAGTAATATTAGATGGAAGATTTTTTAACCCAACCGGCGGACTTATGTCTTTCCACGCTGTATAATTTACACCAATAGGAATTATTTTCTTTGCACCTTCAAAGTCATCTATGTAAGCAATGCTTTCACCGTTATCATCGGGGATTGTACTTTTTATTGTATTAGGATCGGGCTTTATATATGCATATTCTCCAGACAGTGTTATTGTCGACATTTCCCGGGTGGAAATAATTTTATCTAGTAGATTTGTAAAAAAAGGTAAATCAACACTTGTCCTAAAATCAACTCCGTAGATTGTATTGCTTAATGGTTCTTCACCAATCCTTACTTTCTGGTTAAGAGATTGCTGATTCAAATTTAGAATTGAAAAACCCAACTGGGTTTTCGGTGAAAAATCAAAAACTCCTCTTGCACCCAGGAGTGTTTTTGACGCTAACTGAAAGAGATCATTTTGTTCGTAAGTAATCTTTAAATTTGCACCGGGAACAAGCGCAGCATCTTTCTTGATAGTCAATTGCCCTATATTATAATCTACTATATAATCGATGCCTTCCTTCAATTCATTTCCATCTAATACAACCCGCACAGAGTTTTGAACAATGTTGAACCCTAATTGATAAGTCGAACTCGCCTCCCCGGAATATTTTCCAACTATTTCCCATTTATCTTTTATTTTATCCTGCCGTGCAAAAGTCTTAGTAGTATCATAAATTGTTTGATATTTTAAGGAGTCAGGCAAATTTGATATTTAGATCCCTTCCGAATGGCTCGAGTGAAGGAAAAATTATTTCTCCGGTCTCAGGAATTATTGTAAGCCCGGTGCGGTAATCAAAAATATCATCAGGTGTTGGATTTAATGCCTGGTCAACATTATCCAATCCAAAAGCGTTTAAAAGTTTAACTGTATTGTTTCCCACCTGCAATTGTGTTACAGGATCTTCTCCTGCAATTTCATATTTAATATTTAATTCAAATCCCTGCTGTTTAATATTTCTTCCACCCAACGGGTAGATATTTTTTAACAATAATTTCCATGCCTGGGTATATTGTGGCTGCAGATTTCTTGGCTTTACAAGCTTCAAAATTAATCTTTGGGAAGTATCTGATTTTGCAGTTTTCAGAAATTCTCCATAGAAATCATCATCACCGGGTCCTGGATTATTTTCGACTCTGTACGCTACAGCGATAATATCCTGGTCTTGAATTTGCGTTTTAAAAGTTATAAATCCTGTAGCAGAATGAAGATCATAATCTGTTCCTGGAGTTAACAATACAAATCGACCTGTTTCAGATTGACCGGGAATCGGGACCATATCTTCTCTTCTTAAACTATCTGGATAACTTCCTCCGGCTTTGATCGGCCTCAGGTTTATATATGCATTAGCCTTTCGTTCATTTGAAGTATTAATAATAGTATTATTTACTGATTTCCATACCTCTATGTCCGTTACCCTGAAGCGTTCATCTACTTCCGGTGTGGCACTGCCATAATATTTATAGAACAGGTTTAGAGTCGGACTAGCATAGACAGTATCAAGGAAATAATGATTTATAGAATAATCATACGCCCTTATATTAAATTCAGATGAAGTTGCTCCACTGGAAACATTAACTTCTTTTACTTGTCCTTTCTTCTGGCTGGCAAGGGTAGTCAATGTTAAAGGTCCTAATTTAAATTTAGCTTTTAATCCAAACAGTGCTTCGCTACCGCCAACCAGTGGTGTGGTCTGAAGAGAGACGTTACCGGCTTCAATACTTTGAATTATTTCATCTTCATAACCAGTATACTTTATCTTTAGCTGATTCTCGTACTGAAACTGTCTCTCTGTATTCCAATCAGCTTTAATATTTAATTTATCACCAATGGTTCCATCTACATTAACCTGTACAGTCTGGCTAAAATCAGGTTCATTTCTTGTGTTTCCCAACAATGATGTAGTAATACCTTGAGTTGTTTCATTTCGCCAGGCACCATGGATATCTATTGCCCCACCAATTTTCAAACTTATCTTCGGTGTCCCAAAAATACTTAATACGCCGACGCTTGGAAGAGGGATTTCAAAATCAGTTATGTCCTTTATCAATTGCCCGAGTTCCTTTTTTGATGACTTAAGTTCATAATTATTTCCAAGCTGATCCCAATCTTCCTTTTCATTTATTGCTAGTTGCATATCAATGTATTCTTTAAGTGGAATCCTTAAAATAGTTTTATATGGAACTCCATTGATTTCTTCTTTTATTTCAACGTACTTTCCGGTTGAATCAATCTGAACTGATCTTGTAATCATACCTGGAGCGGGTTGAGCAAAAAATCGGGGAATATACTTTTTACCTAAGGTTGAAACAGGCAATGGGTTTCTCTGGAAGTGAAAGTTCTGAATTCTGGCAGTAGAGTCCTGCGCATAGACATCAACAGTATCCGGCTTAGCATTTAGTGAATCACTTTTAGAAAGCAACGAATCAGCTTTAATTTTTGTTGTATCATTCTTACTCAATAAAGAATCAGGAACAACCTTTACTGAATCCAAATGTTTTGTTGTATCAGATCCGAACAGGTTAGTATTTCTTTCAGATTTTAGTTGATGGTCGAATTTATTCTCGGCAGGACTATTCCCCTGATCTTCATACTTATTTATATATGAATTTAATTTTATGCAAGCAGGAACCCAGAGAGATGTATTAATTTTACAGTCTTCTGTAGAATTAAAGCCCAAATTTATTGCTACATAAAATAAAATAGCAAAAACGGAGGCAGCACTGAATATCTCTTTTAACCAATATAAACTTTTACGAATAATAAGAGTAACCTAAAAGAAATTGTTAGAAGATTAGTTTAGATTGTAGAGAGTTGCTATGAAACCTCCGGTATAATTTTATTCAAAAATTATAGAAATAATGCCTAATTTTCAAACTAATTAAAACAGATCGTAATTGTTTAAAATCAGCTATTTTTTGGATGAAATCAGGGCAATTAATATACCACTTTTTCTGCAATAACTAAGGTTTTGTTAGCCTCAAAATTGTACTAGAGAATTGCGGGTATTTTTCCAAAAGATGATTTCTCTTTCCCATTTCAAAATCTTGAAAGTCAAATCCCGGCGATACCGTGCAACCTATCAAGCTAAAAGAAGATTTGTCTAATAATTCTGCGCCGAACCAGGAGTGTTTATTTATAACCGTTTGGAGATTTTCGTTACCGTCTAAATTATTTCCTAACACCCTTTCTTCAAGTGTCTGCAGTGGAGTAATTATGCTGACTCTAACCGGACAACCGTCATAAAAATGCCATATCTCGTCAGACTGCAATTTGTGAAAAGCGGAAATATCCTTTCCATCAAGTAAAAAATAAATTGAAGTTGAAAATGCCCTGTTACCCATATACCGTTCCGGTAAAACTGAAGCTGCAAATATTTCATCAGACCTGTAAATCTCGTTAAAGTATCCTCCTTCCGGATGCTTTTGTAATTTTAATTTATCGATGTAATATTTTGCTTTCTCATTCATAAAAAAATAATCGTATACAATCTACCGGATTCAATCAATTTGCAGATGGATAAACTAATATGAAATAAACTAATTCTCAAGCAATAAACCGGGAATTGTAAACCGACAAAGCCATCGTATACCGTTCATCACATTGTCCGCTAGGCATAAAAAATAAGTTTCATTTCTTCCGGGTTTTTGTTAAACTTATACCAAAGAAAAAAAGAATTATTAAAGGGGATTAGAGGGGGATATAAATTATGAATAACACCGCTGTGGTACCCTCGAATCAGGCAAAGCCACTCTGGGTTAAACATACCAATATCTTCTTCAGAGAGATAACAACTGATCCATTCTTTAATATTCTGATATTACTAAATAAAAAATTATGGAGGCAGTAATGTCCATATTAAAGGAAAGACTAAAAAGCAAAATCGAATCCTGGCGCCCCAGGACATCCAGGCTAATTAAAGAATATGGGGATGTGAAAATTAGCGATGTAACTATCGCCCAAGCCATAGGCGGTGCTAGAGGAGTCAAATGTCTTACAACTGATATTTCCTACCTGGATCCACTCGAAGGTATTAGATTCAGAGGATATACAATTCCTGAAACCCTGGAGAAACTACCAAAAGTTAAAACTAAAGATGGAGAAATGCCCTACGTCGAAGGTTTTTTCTACTTATTGTTAACAGGTGACATACCTTCCGAAAAAGATGCAATGGATGTAGCTGAAGAATTTAAGAAAAGGCAACACGTACCGGATTATGTCTTTAATATCCTCCGTGCAATGCCAATTGAAAGCCATCCTATGGTGATGTTTTCTACTGCTATTCTTGCGATGGAAAAAGAATCTGTCTTCGTTCAAAAATACAACGAAGGTTTAAACAAAATGGATTACTGGGATGCATATTATGAAGATGGCTTGAACCTGCTGTCAAAGCTTCCTAGGATCGCCTCTTTCATTTACAGACTAAAATATAAAAACAATGATATAATCCAGGGAAATCCGGGTCTTGATATGGGCGGAAACTTTGCGCATATGATGGGTATCGGAAAACCTTATGATGATGTTGCACGTTTATATTTTATTCTCCATAGCGATCATGAAAGCGGTAACGTAAGTGCACATACAGGTCATCTTGTAGCATCAGCTCTATCAGATATTTATTATTCTATCTCGGCAATGATCGATGGATTAGCCGGTCCTCTACATGGTCTCGCTAACCAGGAAGTTCTGAGGTGGATACAGGGTGTAATGGATAAAATGGGCGGAAAAGTTCCAAGCGAAGAAGAAATGAAAAAATTTGTTTGGGATACTTTAAATTCCGGTCAGGTAATCCCCGGATTTGGTCACGCAGTATTAAGAAAAACAGACCCGCGTTACATGGCGCAACGTGAATTCTGCCTGAAACATTTGAAAGATGATCCAATCTTCAAATATGTAGATGTTCTTTACAAAGTAACTCCGCCAATTCTCGAAAAACAAGGGAAAGCTAAAAATCCATGGCCAAATGTTGATGCTCAATCAGGAGTTATTCAATGGCATTATGGATTAAAAGAATATGACTTCTACACAGTTCTTTTCGGAATCGGAAGAGCACTTGGTGTAGTTGCAAATATTATCTGGGATCGCGCTTTAGGTTATCCGATTGAAAGACCTAAATCTCTGACTACTGCAATGTTAGAAGACTTTGCAGGAATAACAGAAAAAGAATTACAGGCAACCAAGTAAGGTATTACTGCAATATATAATTAACCTGTCCGGGATTAAATATTTTTAGTCCCGGACTTTTTTTATCTATCCTTACTTTTAAATTTTCTTTTACTATTTTAATGGAGGATCGTGTTCTAACAATTTAATTTCACAAAAATTATGAATGATTCAAAACTAACAAGAGAATTACCTCCAGAAATCTCAAAAATCAGAGAGCAAATATTTGCTGGTAAGGCAGCCCTTGAGAAAGACGAACTTGAACCTTTGCTGCTCTCATTCGAAGAGAAGTTGAAAGAAATTTATGAAACTGATTCATTTGGCAAAGATCAACATTTAATTCAAATATGGGAAGGAATTTTTTCTTCTGTTTTCCCCGCCCGACTTGCCCCCGACTTAATGCACAAAATTGGTACAGAAATTTATTACAACTTCGGAAATTATCTTTTAAAGAAATTAGCTGAGACACAGAAGCCGGATTATAATTATCTGAAAAACCTGACTCATTCATTCCTAAATCTTTTTCGTTTTTCCGAATTACTCACAAGGATTTACGAACAAAAAGAGTGGGAAATACTAATCCACGATCTTATTATTAAAAGCAATTTCGATATTAACTCATTATTCAGGCAAAGAATAGATGATTATAACAGCCAGGCACTTTTTACATTACTTCACGGCAGTATTGAAACAAAGTATACTTGGGATGACATTTATGAAAGGACAAAAACTTATGCAAAGTGTATACTAAAGTTATTTAAAGAGACCAATTCAGAAAATGAAAGTATCGCATTCCTTATGGAAAATGAATTATCTATGGCTGTGCTTGACCTTGCATGCCTGACAAACGGAATTGTAAATATTATGATTCCGGCAAATTCAGTTCCGCAACACCTGGTTTTTATTCTGAACCAGACAAAAGCTCCGCTGATAATTGTATCGGACGAAAAACAGTTGCATAAAGTCAGGGTAATAAAAGACGAATTAAAATATCTGAAAAAAATAATCCTGCGGCATGGCAGCAGTGGCGAAAGCCTTGTTATTCCATTTAATCAATTTATTAAGCTTGGTACTTCCGAACCGGATTCAATACTTGAAGAAAGGCTGAACAAAAGTAAAGTGATAAACCTGGCAAGCATTATGTACACATCGGGAACTACAGGTGATCCCAAGGGCATAATGTTTTCACAGATGAACGTAATTTACAAAAGGTTCTGCCGTGCACTAGCAATCCCTGAAATCGGTGATAAGGATAAATTTTTAGCTTACCTCCCTCTTTACCATACTTTTGGTAGATGGTTTGAGATGATAGGCACAATTTTCTGGGGTGCTGAATATGTGTTTATGGAAAATCCTTCAATTGAAACGATGATTTTTGATATGAAGTTAGTAAAACCGACGATATTCATCAGCATCCCTAAAAAGTGGGTTCAACTTTATGAGTACGTTGCAGACTATGTTGATATCGAAATTGAGGAAGAAGAAATTATACAGCAAAAAGTAAATGACATTACCGGCGGAAAACTAAGATGGGGTTTATCTGCTGCAGGATATCTTTCACCGGATATCTTTTTGTTCTTTCAAAAATATGGTATTGAGTTGATGAGCGGATTCGGAATGACCGAAGCTACCGGCGGAATAACAATGACCCCTCCACATAAATACATTCCAGATTCTCTCGGTAAGGCCCTACCAGGAATTGATATAAAACTTGCAGATGACGGCGAAATTTTAATTCGGGGCCCCTACGTGATGTTGGGATATTTCGGAGAAGAAGATGAGAATACTTTCCTACAGGATAAGTGGCTTCCAACCGGCGATATAATGCAAATGGATGAGAACGAGTTCATAAAAATTATCGACAGGAAAAAAGAAATTTATAAAAATATAAAAGGAGAAACGGTCGCCCCACAAAAAATTGAAAATTATTTTAGAGATTTCAATACCGTCAAACAGGTGTTTCTTGCAGGTGATCACAGGCCATTTAACACAGTTTTGATTTACCCAAATTATGACGATGAGACTTCTGTTCTGAAGAACATGGATGAAAAGGGAATGCACGAATACTTTTCGTCGGCAATTGTGACTGTTAATAAATTCCTGGCACCATTTGAAAGGATCGTCGATTTCAGAATTATCAGCAGACCATTTAACGATAAAAAAGGTGAGCTTACTCCAAAGGGAACTTACAAAAGAAGAGTAATCGAAAAGAATTTTACAGAAGAAATTGAGTCAATGTATGTGAAGGATCATACTAGCATAAATGTTTCAGCAACCGAAGTTCGGATTCCAAATTGGTTCCTGCGAGAAAAGGGCTGCTTGAGCGGAGATATAATTGCCTTAAAAAGCGGAATTTCAATTCCTAAACTTCAACTAACATTAAAAATCGAAAAGATAAATACCGATAAGAATATTTTTAGAATTGGCGATTTCAAATATGTAATTACTACTACCTTTATTGATTTGCAGCAAATATTTATTACACCGATTTACTGGCTTGGGAATAAAGGCCTTTTTGAATTTACCGGGGAATCAATCTTCCAATGGTTCAGGCAAACTAAAAGCGACAGCAGAATAAAATTCTATTCAAAAGCCTCTTTTATTGAGGCTAATGATAAAACAAGAGAAACTATTAAAGTTTTCTTTTCATCCGACGAGCAGAGTTTGTTGGGTATTCACCTTGCCGTTTTATTAATTGAATCGGAAGAAGAAAATGACGGTTTTCTCGGGCTACAATATTTGAAAATTTTTCTGGAGGATGAATCAAATCCTTATTATAATCTTACACTGGGTTTATTAAGAAGACCAGGCCTGACCGATCTTCTTAATATCAGACGTGAATTATTTAAGACAGGGTTAGCAAAATTTCATGGCGGAAGTCTTGCCGAATTTTTAGAATTATATTTAAAGCATAATTATGATTTGCTGGATAGAACAATAATTAATCTAATTGTGGAAACTTCAAAGGGAGACGAAAACCTCGATGTTATTGAACAGGCACTTAAAAGAGAAATCGAAATCCACAGCATCTATAATGAGTTGGAAAAAACGCCTATCCCCTCTCTTTTTGAATTGCTCGGCCAATACGGAATTCAGCATCCAACCAGCTACAAAAAGATACGGCAAATTTTTATGTACTATAAATTATTTAAAGACTGGAAAGAATTTGTCGATTATGCTGACAAAATAAGATTAGAAATGCTGCAAGGTTTCAGGAAATGGCTCGGCATAAATCCAAGCATTTCAGTAGATGTAGAAACTGGTGAAGAATATCGTTGGTCGGATGTAATTATTCTCGAGGAAGGTATTGACAAACACGATAGCGATAAAATAATAAAAGCTATCACGGAAACATCATTAATTCGTGAAGCTATATTTCTTTTTTCAGATGGTACATTAGTAGGCTTAAATAATATTCTACCTGCCGGTCTATGGATAAGTCATCTTGGGACACAACATGAAAAATCTGTCTACAGGATAACCATCCAAACACGTTACCAGGGTGCATTCGATATTGTGATAAACCTGAATAAAAACCTGCCTGCTGAAAATGTTAAAGAAGAAATCAACTGGCTTGTACTTGCAGGGTCGGATATAGCTGGACAAAAATTGGTTGAAGATTTTGGAGGATACTGGGAAGATTATGATCTTTGGACGGAGGAATTTGTACCAGGGGAAACCGTTGCAAAGTTCCTGCAAAGAGAGACGCGTAAGAAGGATGAAGCTACACAGAAAAGGCTATTTTATTTATGGCCATATTTTGTCTGGAGTGCGGCAACATCTTATATGAATTTTTGGAAATTGTCAGATTATAAACTGGAACTTGCTGATCCTATGTCGACAAACATAATAATTCCTACTCACGATTATCAAACGGGTACAAGGCTTGTTTCCATTTCCGAAAGAGTTAAATCAAGTTCACCACTTATTTTTTTCCAAAGTTTTTATAAATTTTTTATTAAGGCCACTGAAGATGATTACCCCTTCCTTAAAAAATTATCAATCTGGAATTATGTATTCTCCGGCGTTATCGATTCAGAGGAAGAGGGACCCGGACTCGAACTATTAAGAAAATTTAAAGATGAATTAAAATCTTCCTCGATTTTCGAAAACACTGAAGAGTTAATCAAAAGGATTGAGTTATTTACTGAAAATGTGCGGTTGAACGGATTTATACCCAAAAAATTATTTTTCGCGATCAAAAGATTCCACAGATGGTTTGAACTGAACAAGGATGCAGCACTCACCGCCCAGGCAGAAATGATCTATGAATTGTATGAGACCTACCGTATGTATGAATTGGAAGAAAAGTATCCTGAAACACGTTCAAGATTTTTTCTCGAAACAATTTTTGCCGGCTCATCCTTAGAAGTAAAAAATGCATTGAAAGAAATAACGGCAAAACAGCATGAGAGGAAAATTACAAAAGACGATACTCTGGCTTTACTATCCGGAATTCAGAGTGAATTCAAACTTGACGAAAGAGAGCATTTCTTCCTCACAAGGTTAAGCTATCCGCACTTAAAGCCCACTGATTCAGCTACTCTGGTAAAAATAAAAAGTGAAGGTACAGCCATGGCCAATCTTGTTGTCCAGATAGAAGATAATGATGGTAAAGCTGTTTTCCTTCGTAATCCTGTATCACCAAAAGAAATTTCAAGACTACACCAATTATATATTGAAACAAACTTGCTTGTGCATTTCAGACCTGAACATCAGTTCCTTGTTGCAATTTCGGAACGGGGTTATATTATTGGCGGGTTATTTTATATACGCACTGACGAACAAACTGCACATATGGAAAAAATTGTAGTTTCAAACCGCTATAGACGTAAAGGAATAAGTGAAGCCTTAATGAATGAATTGTTTAACCGATTAAGGGACGATCACATTAAATATGTTACCACAGGATTCTTCCGCCCGGAATATTTTTACAGGTTTGGTTTCAAAATAGAACGTAAATATTCAGGACTGGTTAAGGACTTAATGCCTGCAAAGCAGGAACCTCATTCTTAGCTTTTATGCAATTACAGACCTATTGCCTATAAAATTATTTTATATAATTCAAAAAATTGTTGTAATTTTCTTCAATTCGAAGTGATATTTTTCCAATATTAAACGGAGAACTCATTGAAACATTTTACTTTTAATTTGACCTGCATTTTGTTTTTTATTCTAATGATGTTTTCTGCATCATTATCGTACTCACAGACAAAAATAAATGATAAGATAAAAGAGGATATAAAAGTTGCAGATCAATTCGTACGAAGTGCTCTTACCGATCGCAAAGGCTACCACCTGTTAAAAGAGCTAACAGATATGGGCTCCCGTTTGAGCGGTTCTGAAAATTCCGTAAAAGCCATTATGTGGGCGAAAAAGAAAATGGAAGAAGACGGATTCGACAAAGTATGGCTCCAGCCGGTAATGGTTCCACATTGGGTAAGAGGGAAAGTAGAACAAGCTGAAATTGTAAAATCTAAATTATTCAAGAATAGAAAACTTAACATTGCAACATTGGGCGGAAGTATAGGCACAGGCAAAAGTGGAATAAGTGCGGAAGTACTCGAAGTAAAAAACTTTGACGAGTTAAAAGCACTTAGGGACAAAGCAAAAGGTAAAATCATTTTTATGAGCCGTCCACTCGATCCCGGAATAATTCAAACATTCCGTGGATACGGACAAGCTGTCGACCAGAGAGTATTTGGAGCAATGCAAGCTGCAAAACTAGGAGCTGTTGGAGTGATGATCAGATCTATCACAACCAAATATGACAATGTCCCGCACACAGGTGTAATGATTTATAACGACACAATTCCGAAAATTCCAGCGGTTGCACTTGGATACCAAGATGCCGATTTTATTTCCAACGCATTGAAGAAAGACCCGCATTTGGAAGTTAACATTAAATTAGATTGCAAAACTTTACCTGATGCTCAATCATATAATTTAATCGGTGAACTTACCGGATCGGAATTCCCTGATCAGGTTATAGTAGTTGGCGGCCATTCTGACAGCTGGGATAAAGGGGTGGGAGCCAATGACGACGGTACAGGAATTATGCAGTCAATGGAAGTAGTGGATTTATTTAAACGGCTCGACATTAAACCTAAAAGAACTATCAGGTGCGTATTTTTTATTAATGAAGAAAACGGCAGCAGAGGGGGAGAAAAGTACGGTGAATATGCAAAGGACTCACCTGAAAAACATATTGCCGCAATTGAAGCAGATGCTGGAAGCGGAAGTCCGAGAGGATTTTCTATTGATGCTGACTCTTTAACAATTGCAAAAATGCAAAGCTGGCTTCCTGTGCTAAGAAGATCTGATATTGATTGGGTTGAAAAAGGCGGAAGCGGAGCTGATGTTGGAGAGATTAAAAATGCCAAAGCAAGAATCGGATACATTCCCGATCCGCAAAGATATTTTGATTATCATCATTCAGATAATGACCAGTTTGCAATAATTCATCCGAGAGAATTTGAACTTGGATCTGCTGCAATGGCAACGCTGGTTTATATGATAGACCAGTATGGTCTATAATACGTTATCTTTTCTGGGACCTATCTAATTACGTCCCTGGTTTGATATAATAATTTCAGCTGCAATCCTTCCACTGAAAACCGCGCTCTCAATAGTTGAAGGCAATCCTGTTTCCACCCAGTCCCCCGCTAAAAGGAAATTTGTGAATTCCGTAATTGTAAACGGTCTGTCCCCTATTATATCATTAGAAGGAACATACGTCGCTCTTTTTTCTTTTAAAACTTTATAATTTCTGATTTCCTTTCGTGAAATATTTAAGTATTTATTTAGCTCTTCGACAGCTATTTCAAATAATTCTTCCTTGGTTAGTTCAATTATGCCATTAGCATCACTTATAACTAGAGTCAGATGAGTTCCATGATTAAACACCCAGTGAACTTTTGAATTTATTAATCCATAAAAAGTTTTTTCAAGCTTATTTTTGTTTAACCAGATGTGTATGGATAGTATAGAAGAATATGTAAGCTGAAGCTTTGTGAGAATACTTATATCATTAACAACTTTTTCGAGTGAGTAAAGAGGCATCGTTGATATAACAAAATCAAAATATGAAATTTCCCTTTTTGAAGTAATGACCTTAATCAGTTTATCAGAATTGAAGATCAGCTCTTCAATTTTTTCAGAACAAAAAACATTTCCACCATTTCCTTCTATAAATTTCTGTGAATTATCACAATAAGATTCACTCAGACCATGTTTTGGCAATATGATGTTCGCTGACTTATTCCCTCTTAAAAATATCTTCTTTTAAAATATTTGCAAAGGTAATAGCAGAGGCCTTTCTGATATTCGTATTGAGAGCACCGACACAAAGAATTTCCCAGAAAGCTTTTCTGATATTTTCGGTTTGAGTTTCCTTCTCCAGCCAGTCATAAACTGATAAACCTTTTAGATCCTTTTCAGGAATAAAAGAAAGCCTGATAAAAAACGAAATCAATTTTAAGCTTTCACTGAAACTCAAAGCTTTGTAGTTCAGTATTCCTGCTAAAAGGTTTAATGGGTAATAATAGGTATCGGCTTTTAATGGAACCAGCTCAAATCCCTTTTTGACAAAATTAACTTTGAGGTTTTTTTGAAATTCTAAATTTCCAGTTGCATTGATAAGATCAAAAAATTTCAGGGTTTCTTTATAACACCCCATCAGGATGTGCTGACCATTATCAATAACAGAGCCCGTTTCAGTATCTGTCAGTGAATACGCACGACCGCCCAACTTTGGAGATGCTTCAATTAATTCAACTTTAATTCCTGCTTTGGAGAGATAAACTGCCGAGGAGAGTCCGGCGAAGCCGCCGCCGAGGATAAGACATTTTTTCATCAGTAGACTAAGCTATATTTTGCCCATACGCCTACTGAAATTCCAACCTTCTCAAATTTTGAAACTTTAATATCCCTACGAAATACATCGTAATCTGCATCAATAATTTTATCAAGCATTCTTTCATAAATATGTTGCATCGCGCGCGCTGCAAACATCGAAGCTTTATCATCAAGATTCAGCGCCCTGTTAGCTTTGTCAAAATATTCCTTTGCACGTTTTGCTTCATACTCCATCATCTGCCTAAAATTCATATTATAAGTATCGCTTAATAACTCTTGTTCAGAATAACCGAATCGTTTGAAGTCTTCCTGAGGAAGATATATCCTCCCCTTCTCTGCATCTTTTTTAATATCTCTTAAAATATTTGTCAATTGTAAGGCAATACCGAGGTTAACTGCAAATTCTTTTGTCGATTTATGTTTATAACCAAAAATTTCAATACACATCAGCCCAACAGTTGAAGCAACTCTGTAACAATACTCCTGCAAATCCTGAAAAGTAAGGTAGCGGTTTTTCTTCAGGTCCATTTCCATACCTTTAATTAACTCAAAGAAAGGATCGACCGGGATATTAAATTTCAGAATAGTTTTAGCAAGTGTATTTAACAAGATATATTCGGATTTTCCGGCGAAAGCCTTTTGGAATTCAATTCTCCACTTGCGAAGTTTTTCATATTTAAGATCATTTGCTTCGTCCCCCTCATCAATAATATCATCAGTCTGACGGCAAAATGCATAGACAGTATTCATTGCATCCCGCTTATCAACCGGTAATAAATTAAAAGCATAATAAAAGCTGCTTTTACTTTTCTTTGCTATATTTTTTGTTGACTCAGACATTAAAATATTGAGTTTAAAAATAACCTGATAAAATCCAGCTTGTTTAGTTTCGGTCTTTTATCCATCACATAATAATTATTTTTTTCGATTTTATCCAGAATAGCCTCACCACCAAATACCGTCCATGTAATTTCCACTCTCAATCTTCCGCTCAGGTGTTTGAAAAGCTGTCGGCCGCTATGGAATAATTCCCTTGTCCTCGAGACATTGAATTCCACTAATTGCTGTAAATTAAAGGTATTTTCACTCATTCGAAACATATTTTCTGTTACTCCAAATTTTCCCATTTCATCAATTGGGAAATAAATTCTTCCCTTTTTGTAGTCTATTTTTACATCCTGATAAAAATTTGTTAATTGGAGCGCCGTGCAAATATTATCAGAATATTGAGATGCTTCTTCATTTCTAATATCAAAAAGCTCGAGTATAAGTCTGCCGACCGGGTTTGCTGAATTTCTGCAATATTCCTTCACTTCAGAGAAACTTGCATAACGCTTTTTCACAACATCTTGCTTAAATGCTTTTAATAAACTGTAAAAATTTTCGCGCGATAATTTCCTACTATTTACTGTTTCAGCTAAAGCAAAATCAAATTCATCTTCATATTCTCCGTTTAAAGAATTGGTCAGCCTGTTTTCAAATTTATTTAGGCTTTCAAGCCTTTCCTCTTCAGAAAAATCCCCTTCATCAGCAAGATCATCAGCAGTTCGTGCAAACCAGTAAATAATAGCTACATCTTTTCGAATTTCACGCGGAATAAGGAATGAAATCACCGGGAAATTTTCATAGTGAGCTTTTGCGAATTCCATTGCTTTTTTGTAAGAGTTTTCAGGATTCATTATTAGTTATCAGATTGATTAACCAGGTTACAGGTAAAATATTTTGTTATAACACCTTAAAATACTTATTTTTAATCTTTGATTTTAGAATAATAACTGAGCCAGACGAAAACAAAATGATTCAAGAGAGTGCTATAAATTACACAGAATTTAAGACCTTTTTCTATTAGAACAGCCTTCCTGTTAATTAATACCTTTTAGTTAAATCCCAAAGAAATTAAAAAAGAATGAGCAATATAAAAGAAATTAATAAACGCAGAACCTTTGCAATAATCTCACATCCGGATGCAGGAAAAACGACCCTTACAGAAAAATTTCTCCTTTATGGAGGTGCTGTGCAATTAGCGGGATCTGTTACAGCCAGAAAAAACCAAAGAGCTTCTACATCTGACTGGATGGAGCTTGAACGTAAAAGAGGGATCTCGATCAGTTCAACTGTTCTCCAGTTTGATTACAAAGGCTTTAAAATTAATCTTCTTGACACTCCGGGCCACCAGGATTTTTCTGAAGACACATACAGAGTTTTAACTGCCGTAGATGCTGTAGTGATGGTAATTGATTCTGCAAAAGGAATTGAAGCACAAACGCGAAAATTATTTGAAGTCTGTAGCAGAAGGCACATACCTATTTTCACCTTTATGAATAAGCTCGACCGGCCAACCCGCGATCCTCTTGAATTGATCGACGAACTTGAAAGCATTTTAGGAATAGGCGCATACCCGATGAACTGGCCGCTTGGTTCGGGAATTGATTTTAAAGGAGTCTATGACAGAAGGAATAAACAAATTCATCTGTTCGAAAGAACAACCGGAAACGCTTTTAAAGCCCCGGTTTCAATTCACAATATTACTGATCCTTTTGTAAAAGAAAAACTAAGTGAAGAAAATTACGAACAGGTTACAGAAGAACTTGAAATGCTTGAACACGCCGGAGAAAAATTTAAACCGGAACTTATTTTAGAAGGTAAACAAACCCCGGTATTTTTTGGAAGTGCTGCAAATAATTTCGGTGTACAATTACTACTCGACGGATTTCTGGATTATGCAACACCCCCTGTTCCTAGAAATAGTACAACAGGGATTGTCAATCCGGATGACAAAACTTTTTCAGGATTCGTTTTTAAGATTCAGGCAAATATGGATCCGAAACACCGTGACAGGATTGCTTTTCTCAGAATTTGCTCTGGTAAATTTACTCGTGATATGCAGGCATTTCATGCGTCAAGCGGAAAAAAAATCAGGCTTTCAAATTCGCAAAAACTTTTCGGTCAGGACAGAGAAACTGTAGATGAAGCATATCCAGGTGATATAATCGGCTTTGTCGGTAATTCCAATTTTGGAATAGGCGATACGATAACCGAAGATCTGAATATAGTATACAAAGAGATCCCGAAATTTGCACCCGAACACTTCGTATTGCTCCACAATCCGAATCCATCGAATTATAAAAAATTCCGTGATGGCCTTGATCAACTGTTACAGGAAGGAGTAATTCAGGCATATTACTTAAAGAACTCCGCACAAAAAGTCCCTCTGCTTGGTGCTGTTGGACCGCTTCAGTTTGAAGTAGTTCAGTACAGATTACAGGATGAATATGGCGCCGAATCAAGGATGGAACAAACAAACTGGAAAGTATTACGTTGGATTTCACCGGAACATACAGAAGAAGAGATTACTCAAATTGTCTTGCCTGCAGGAGCTGCATTTGCACTTGATTCAGAAGAGAGACAGGTAATTCTTTTTACTAGCGAATGGTCACTGAATTATTTCTTCGAAAAGCATCCGAAAATTGTTTTAGCAGATATTCCTTTTAAAGTTCAAGCTGTTATAAATTAGGGAACATTGAAATTCGTTAGAATACTTCAGACTTAAAATTGCTGTGATTCCTCTCCACCATTGCCATTACCATTTCTTTGTTTTTCGGCTTCGTAATTGTTGAAATTAAATTTAATATTTAACATTACACTTGGAGCTTCCCTTGTGAAATGATTGTATGAAAAATAATCCGCCCCCCGCGAAGTAAATTCCCACTTACCTGTCTTAAAAAGATCCCGGATCTGAAGTGTTAAAGACAATCTCTTATTCATAAAATCTTTTTTTATAGCGGCATCAGTTCTGAAATATCCTTCTCTTCTTCCTTGTGAAGAAACGGTTGGGCTGTTATATCTTACATTTAATTCCAGTGAAGTCGAATTTGTAATTGTTACTTTATTACTGAACCTGGTGCTCCAGTTAAAACTAGTATTTTCATAAGACTGATTGAATATTACTCCGTTGATTCTATAATCATAAACATCGCCAGTAAGGTTTAAATTCCATATCTTAACAATCGGGTCAAAAGTTAACATAAATTCAGTACCGAGCGAGTAATCCTGTCCGACATTTTCAAAAGTAGTTAAAGTAACATTGTTCGAATAAGCTGAACGAACAAACTCAACCTTGTTGTGACTGATCTTATAGTAGAAATCATTGGATAATGAAATCTGCCCAAGAAATGTTTGAAAACCAATCTCATATGAATCAATAAATTCCGGCTGTAACGCCGGGTTGCCATGACGAACATTATTTGCATCCATCCAGGTGTCAAATGGTTCAAGCTGCCAGCCGTGCGGGCGATCAATCCTGCGGGTGTAGCTTGCCATTAACTGAGATCCGCCTTCAAATTTGTAGCTGCTATGCAATGTTGGGAAAAAGTCCCATCTGTCAATGGAAAAACTTTGATTATTAGCGGTCAGATCAATTGTGCGGTAAGTATATTCTCCTCTTACACCCCCCTGAAATCCAAGATTCCCCCATTCATTCGAATAAATTGAATAGACTGCAAGTTCTCTTCTGTTATAATCTGTAGTATTGCTAAAGAGAGATTGAAATTCATAATTACTGGTTGCTGTGTTGTACTCATAATAATTATTCCCGTCCTGCGAAATATTTATTTCTCCTTTAGAACCTGTTTCAAATTTGCTCTTTTCACCAAGTGGCAATGAAAAATCTATTTTACCCCTGAACTCTGTTGAAGGACCAGCTTCCGTAGTTTTCTTCCCGCTTATCTGTGCACCGTTTTGTGTTTCAGCTGACAGGGTCAGTTCATCTGATTTACGATGACTCAGGAAAAATTCGGCAGTAAGTGAGTGCCCTTTATCTTCAAATTTTCTGTCATAATTCAGATTTGCGGCATAATACGAACCGGATCTCTCACGTGTATTTGCACTATAATAAAAATCAGGTTGAGGGATTGAATCCGACCATTCCATATAATTCAAATTAGAATTATTCCCGCCGCTTCTTGATCCATACCTAGCTCCCATGCTGATTAGATTATTTTCACCAAGATTAAAATCAAGTCCTCCCCTAAAACCAAATGAATTCCTGTTCCGGTTACGTATACCATCTGAGTTGAGATATGAATTATTTCCATCCAAAATGAATTGTTGTTCCTGAGTGCTTGTGCCGGGATAAGTTCTCCTGTTATAGTCAATACTGAAATTATAGTTCAGTGACGGAGTTTTATATTGCATGATAAATCCGCCGCCGTATTTATTGTTCAGCCCTGTGTTTGCATTCACAATTCCGCTAAGTCCGAGATTGTCATCTTTTTTTAATTTAATATTTATTATACCTGCATTTCCCTCCGCATCATATTTGGCCGAAGGGTTTGTCATAAGTTCGATAGATTTTATAGCGCTTGCTGGTATCTGCTGAAGCGCATCCTGCGCATCCATAACCGAGGGACGGCCATCGATCAATACTGTAAAATTACTGCTTCCTCTGAGGCTGACATTACCGTCAATGTCCACAGAAACAGACGGGATATTTTCAAGCACATCAGCAGCATTACCGGAAGTAACGGTCTGCATCTGATCGACATCTATAACTTTTTTATCAATTTCGTAAGTAAGAGGCGGTTTCCGTCCTTCAACTACAACATCCTTAAGTTCAACAGATGAAGGTTTTAAATTTATTCTGCTCAATTCTACATTTTTCATTGAAGCTGATAGAGAAACCGAAATTCTTTTCTTTTCATATCCAACAAACTGCACGCCCAGAACATAATTCCCAAAAGGAATTGATCTTAAAACAAATTTACCTTCATTATCTGTGGTAGTACCTTTCACCTGAGATGTATCTTTTGCGGATAGTAAGACAACATTCGCATAAATTATCGGCGAACCGTCGTTTGCATCAAAAACGCTTCCTGAAATAGAACCAGTTGTATTACTTTGCTGAGCAGAAATTAATGTTGTTGCAAAAAGAACAATTATTAAAGAATAGTATATTTTTTTAATCATTATTTTCCAATCTATTTAAGAGAATCCTATAGTACTTTGACAAATACAACTCCCTTAAGGTTTTATTTGTAAATCAATTAAATGATCATTTAATGAAAGTTATTAAAAATACCAAAATTTTTCAGGATTTTATAAACCATCTATCAAAAAATAACAAGAATAATTCAAAGAAATTCATTCTTGGAGACCAAGAAAATGGACTCAATTCAATTAATTTAATTTTTACTTTATCGTTGAATAGTTGTTACAAAGTCTTTCGGATCATATCCATTCTCTTTCAGAATTTCAAATGCTTCCTTTAACTTATCCTCGGACATTTTAGGAGAGCGATTTAAGATCCACCCGTATTTTCTTTCCGGATGTCCTATTACTGCGTATTCGTAATTTTTATCAAGTCCGATTATCCAGTAATCCCCCCAAAATAAATGAATACCGAAAATACTTACGAAACTTACTTCCAGTTTTGAATTTGTCTTTTCGTCTACAACTTTTGCAAGTCCCTCTGCTTCATTAACTGATCCATCAGTTTCAATGCATCTATTGATGACATTTATATCACCATCATCTCTTAATTTATATTCAGCCGTAGTATTACGTACGCAGCCCTTCTGAAACCTGTTTGGAATCTTAGCAATCTCATACCATTTACCAGCATATTTTTTCAGATCGACAAAGTTTACCGTCTTTACAATATTATTCTTGTTTCCGGAATTGTCCGGTTGCGGAAACATTTTCATTCCAGAAATCATAAGAATTGCCAATATAGAAATTAGTTTATTTTTCATTTGCCTTATTATTTTTTATCGTTATTTACAAATATACCTTTCTGTCGGAACTGATTACTCGCCCCATTCAACATAATTTTATGGCTTATTTTTACTGTATTATTTAATATTCATTCACAATAATCAATTGTTTATATTTTAGTACAAGAATAATAATTAGTGTGCAAAATCGTTTTTATATGCGCTTTTTGACGGCATTTATTTGATATTTGTAATCGAACAAAATAATTCAGGATAATTAGAAATGAAAAAATTAATATTACTCTTATTAGTACTTTTACCTGCATCAATTATCGCGCAGGCAAAATATGGAAGCGTTAAATTAGGAATCTTCAGCCCGGGTGCAACAAGCACAGGATTTATAATCGGGTATGAAGGAGGAAAAAATATAGATGAATTCCTTTCCTACGGTTACAGTATTGACTGGTTCCATAAAAGCTATGTGGACGAAAACCTAGTAAATGATTTTAATAATTTTAACAACCTCTACGGACCCAATTCAACTTTAAATGAACTAAGAGCAAAAACGAACATTCACGCAATTCCTGTAATGTTAAGTCTTACAGGAGGATGGTACGTTGCAGACAAAACCCGCGCTTTCGTAACCGGTGCAGCCGGTCTGCAAGTACTGTTGGTTTATTACAGAAATTATGACAACCCGGACAATGACGAATTTAAAAGCGCTTTTGATTTTGCGTGGCAAATTGGTGGTGGAGTAAGTTACGAAGTAGGCACCAGATCAGACGCATTTGTTGAAATTGACTACCACAATGCACAACCTAACTGGCAGTTTACCGTACAGGATCAAACAGGAAGAACGAGGACTCTAGAAAGGAAATTTGATATGAGTGGAATAATGATGAGAGTTGGTGTGAGGTTCTTTTTTTAATTTTTCATGTACCTGGTTAGTGATCGAGGCTACAAATGCTTTTCAAACGGCTATGTCGGGAAAGTATGACGCATAATATTTGCATATCGCTGGCTGAAATCGAAAGTCTCAGAAATATATTTAAGATGAACAGTGTAAGTACGCTCGTTTGTTTTAACAATATTTTCTATAAAATTAATATTAATAATTGTTGAACGGTGAATTTGTAAAAAAGATTTTGCAGGTAATAAAGCGATCCAATTCTTTAATGATTTTCTCATAATAATTTTACATTTATCCATTGTAGTTAGCGTGCTGTATTCTTTCAGTGCTGTGATACATACAATATCGGCAAACTTTACCAGCTTAAGTTTATTACCTATCTTAACAAGAATGTGATCATCTCTTTTAGCTTTTCCGTTTTCTTCATCAAAAGAATTTATCCGGTTATTAATACTTGTTTTTAGATTTATCACTTTATCCAATCTCTTATTCACAGAATTAAGCAAAGATCTTTCCATTACTCCCCGCGGGATATAATCATCTGCACCTAATTCCATTGCCGTGCGGAACTGTTCAATTGAATAATTTTCAGAAATAACCACTAACGGAATTAACGATGTTTTTTCTTCATCGGCAATTTTTAATAGTACTTCTGTATCGTTATCATTTAAATAAAATAAAATCAGGTCGGGCAAGTAACGGAGGGAAATTTCCAGGCCGTCTTTCAGGTTATGTGAATAAAATATCTCAAACTCACCCCCAGGTAGGAAATCATCAATCTCTTTAATATCCTCTTCACAATTCTGAATTACTAAAATTTTTTTCAATAGTCTGCTTTTAGGACTTTTTCGACAATTCCGTTAAATAGACAAATCAAAATTACCTAATTCTCCTGTAAAATCTTAATAAACGCTTAAGACAAAAATGTCGCGCTTGTTGCAAAAAGCTGTTAATCATCAATTATATTTTCAAACTTTGTAAGTATTAGTTTTTCTTATTCTGTAAAAATACCGGGGGATGTATGATGAGAAAACGAAGCCTATCATTTTTATTTATGTTAATAATGATAGGAACAATTATCCGACCTATGTTGGCACAACATTTATCCCTGGACGTCGGGGGAGACAAAGTTTCAAAATCTATAAGAATCACGGAGAGTTATTCACTACCGGTTTATTACAGCTATGTTCTAAATCCGAATAGTGGATCAGTATTTTTTGTTCTGCGCTTTTCTATATAAATAAAAAAGTTGGAGGTATAAAATGTTTGATACCGGTAGTACGGCCTTTATGTTGATCGCAACAAGCCTTGTAATGCTTATGACGCCCGGCCTGGCTTTCTTTTACGGCGGCCTCGTTGGAAGAAAGAATGTCCTTGGCATAATGATTCAGAGTTTCGTTTCATTAGGCTGGACAACAGTTATTTGGTTCGCTTTCGGCTATTCTCTTTGCTTCAGCGGAGGTCAGGGTGGACTAATCGGAAATTTAAATATGGCATTTTTATCAGGTACAAATTTGAATACGGCATTTTTTGGTAATAACCAGATACCACTTTATGTATTCATTGCATACCAGATGATGTTTGCGATCATTACTCCCGCTCTAATCACAGGAGCATTTGCAAACAGGGTACGCTTCCCTGCCTATCTAATATTTTTAACTTTGTGGTTAATATTCGTTTACTTCCCTCTTGTTCATATGGTTTGGGGCGGCGGACTTTTAGCACAATGGGGTGTACTTGATTTTGCAGGCGGAATAGTTGTACACGCTAGCGCAGGAATGGCAGCTTTAGCTTCCGTATTATATGTCGGAAAAAGAAATGTAAAAGAAAGGGGCCCGCACAGTATTCCGCTTGTAGCACTGGGAACCGGTTTGCTCTGGTTTGGATGGTACGGGTTTAATGCCGGCAGCGAATTAAGAGTAGATACAGTTACAGTAACTGCATTCTTAAATACCGATGTCGCCGCTTCATTCGCCGCTATCACATGGCTTCTTCTGGCATGGGTGCTGGAAAAGAAACCAAAGTTTGTCGGATTGCTTACTGGTTCAGTGGCCGGGCTTGCAACTATAACGCCAGCGGCCGGTTTTATTACTACCGGCGATGCTGCATTAATTGGAATTATTTCAGGAATAGTTTGCTACTATGCTGTCGCGTTGAAGAATAAACTTCACTGGGACGATGCTCTTGATGTTTGGGGTGTTCACGGTGTAGGAGGTACAATAGGAATAATTCTCCTTGGGCTGTTTGCTTCTAAAGCTGTTAATCCGATGGTTTCAGTTGATGGTCTTCTGATTGGCGGTTCGTGGGAATTTTTTATAAAACAGGTAGTTGCTGTTGCAGCAGTGGGCGCATATTGTTTTGTGTTCACTTATTTAGTTCTGAAAATAATTAATTACATCACTCCTGTAAAAGTAACTAAAGCAGAAGAAGAAGCAGGTATGGATGCATCTCTGCATGGAGAAATAGCGTACGAAGAGGATTGATCTAAATATACAAGCAAAAGTTATATTTTTGCGTAAACTTATAGCTCAGGTTAATAACCTGAGCTATAGTATCTAAATTTCAAATACCGTTGTCAATTATATTTTCAAAATATATTGAATACCAAGACCCAACTTTGAGGATATTCAATTTAATATTTGCACTGTCCTTTTAATAATCTCATCCTGCAATTCTGTTGTCAGATCAACAAAATAATCACTGTACCCTGCGACTCTTACTATAAGATCCCTGTATTTTTCCGGTTCCTTTTGAGCTTTGCGTAATGTATTCGCAGTTACAACATTAAATTGTATATGATGGCCGTCCATTCTAAAATAAGATCTTATCAGTTTTGTAACCTTTTCAATACCGCTTTCTGTTTCCATTAATTGAGGAGTAAATTTCTGATTCAGTAGTGTACCGCCTGTCCGCAAATGATCTATCTTGCCTGCAGACTTAATTACAGCAGTCGGACCATTAACATCTGCTCCCTGTACCGGGGAGATTCCCTCTGATAACGGTTCATACGCAAATCTTCCGTCAGGCGTTGCCCCGATCACACTTCCGAAGTATACGTGTGATGTGGTAGGTAAAAGATTTATCCTGTAATGTCCACCCTTTGTATTTGGTCTGCCATCAACCGATCTAAAATAAATTTCAAAAACGTCTTCCAATATTTCATCAGCGTAATAACACCCAATGCCTTTGAGTACAGTTGATTTATATAATCAATAATATTATTAAAATGTTAATAATTTAGTTTGCGCTTTCTTCTATCAAATTATTTTATTTATGCACACCACCCGTAAGAAACTTCATCATTTTATAAAATTCTTCCAGCGTTAGTTCAACTTTTTCGCTATTAGGTTTAACAACTAATGTAATAGTGCGACGAAACCCGTTTTTAGTCTCGACGTCATTAACGTGCGTTTTAAAAAACATTGATGTTAATATTCCCGCGTTTGCAGCATTTCTTTGATTCTCATTGCTAGCAATGGTATTCTCCTGATCCTTAGAGTCATCATTTTGTTTTTCTAGCATTTTGGTCCCAATATTATTGTAAAAAAAATTGACTATAAATGTTTTAGTTAAATATTGATATCACATCAAAAGCAGGAAAATATTTTCAGGGGAACTTCTTTTAGTTCTTTAATCCTGTTTTGCTATATAATTTTATTTACAATTTATAGAATTCCAAATAGTGACATTAAAATCTACAATTTCTGATCAGATAAAATTAATATTTAATTCAAACAACCCGGCCGCACATAAAAAAAATACGTTACTACTTAACCAGCATCAGTTTTTTAACCGCAACAAATCCCTTGCTACCGTCCGTCGGGCTTATTACTAAGCGGTACATATAAACACCGCTTGGCAGATTATTACCGTTGAATTCCACGCTATAATTTCCCTGATCCTTTATACCACTGACAAGCGATCTTACCTCCCTACCAAGCATATCATAAACCGTAAGTTTTACAAAAGAATTTTTAGAAATATAATATCTAATTGAGGTTGTGGGATTAAAAGGATTGGGAAAGTTCTGTGATAGTTCGGAATTACTAGAAACCGATGTAACCTGCACCTTATTGGAGTATTCAAAATCGCCATTGTTATCAATTTGTCTGAGCCGGTATTGAAGGCCATTAGCATTCGTTATACTATTATCGATAAAAGTGTAATTCTTAGGAGAGTTACTATTGCCGTGTCCAGCTACAAAT
This sequence comes from uncultured Bacteroidota bacterium, assembly GCA_963772675.1. Taxonomy (GTDB): domain Bacteria; phylum Bacteroidota; class Ignavibacteria; order Ignavibacteriales; family Ignavibacteriaceae; genus JAKAGZ01. The sequence continues at coordinate 319,429 of CAVYYF010000012.1, read as the reverse complement.
CCAATTTTTCCCCAGCCATTCCCTGAATTTCTTTCTACATCAAAACCGTAGTTATTTACTTCAGTTGCCGTTGACCATTTTAATTCAACACTCGAATTTACTAATTCAGCAGTAAAAGAAAATAGCTCAACCGGAGCAGCGCTATTATCCTGTATCACTGCTCTAAACTCATAGTCTAAAGTTGATATTGCACTCCAGGTAGTACCATTATAATTGTAAGATCTATTTCCTGTTACTGTGTTAGATTTAATTATACTAACGCTGCCCGATGGAACTGTAAATCCTAAATAGAAATCTCCATTAAGATTGGATAATTGAGAGGAATATGATCTTAGATCTACCAATGTCATTGCTGATGGATTTGATAAAGCAGCTGCCGGTGTAACAAGAAATGGAGTTATTAAATCTGTATCCGGGCTTTCCAGCGTTATCGGCCCAAACGTGAAAAAGCATCTGGCTATTTGTTGTATTTGGGTCTTTATAATTTCTTATTAGAGCACTGACCAATGTAGCATTACTACCGGAGGGAGCTGTTATTTTTACTGCAGCCCCACTATTTCCGCCACTTGAAGTAAAACTGGATACCGCATCCACAGCCCCATTATCATAGCTGAGATAAGTCCCTGAGATATAACTGTTAGCCTGAACATTAGTAGTATCACTTGTGTTATTAGCTGGCGAACTATCTGTTGCTCCAATTTTAAAATATACAAAAGAGCCCGGAGTTTGAGATGGAATTGTAAAAGTATAATCATTACCAGATACGGAAGAAGGTGCTAAACTGGACTGACCTACTCCATCAACGTTATAATATAATGACGCCGATTGAATGCCAGTAACATCAAATATTTGAGCATTGATTGTTTCAGCGCCTTGTGTTCCCTGATAAAACTGAGGACTTTGCACAACAATAAATGGTGCTGAATTATCGGTGGTTGTACCTATTATTTTGAAGTCATCGACATACATTCCGGCATATTGAACATATTGATCACTCTTTAAACGAAATCTGACTTTTACATTTGGATACCCTGCAAAGCTTCCAATATCAATTTGATATAAATTCCAGCTACTTTGAGTACCTGTGAAAGATGATACCTTATACCAGGTTGTTCCATTGTCTATTGAAATTTCCAGATATACATAATCAAAATATTGCTCAACATCGTATTGGCCATAAAAATCAATTTCCGCACCTTTATAGGATGATAAATCAACTCCATTTGTTAATGTTGCTGAAATATTTTGGTCGGCTAGATAAGTACCGGAACTATTTGCTGTAGTTAAAGAATTTGATGCAGAATATGATTTTGAATTAGTAAGCTGCCAGGATGTTTGTAATGTCCAATTGCTTGTTCCGCTCTCAAAATTATCAAAGAATACAGTAGTTTGGGAATAACTTTGACTAAAACCTGAGAATAAAAATATTGTAATCAGAAGCGTAATTCCCTTGGTAAACAATTGATGAGAGTTATGTATGGGAACAGAGAATATAACTGTAAACAAAATCTTTGAAATAACTTACCATAATAGCACTTACCCTCCCGTATTATTAAAAATGTTTTAAAGCTTCGAAAAAACGTTTTATTCATTCAGCAAAGCGAGAGTTTCCCAAGCTGAAAATGCTGATTATAGGATTTTTCATTTATTAGGACAAAAAAATAAATATTTATAAGATTTATATCAAGTCATGACATAAAAAAAGATCGTAAGTGACTATTATATATGCAGATAAAGAAGCAAAAAATTGCGATTATATAAAGGCTGTACTTAAGCTATAACCCTGATATTTACCGAATTCCCACAAAATGGTATTTCTTTTTCTAAAAAAGTACAGAAATTTTCGGCTATAATGTGTGTGTGTAATTCGGAAGGTCGGCGGGAATCCTTTGACTACAAGTTTGCTTATTTTTTCAACTACTACAGGGATTGGATAAGTTCAGAAATCCTCAATTAAAATTTTGTTCCGTTCTCTTTATAATTTCGTTCTGCAATTCTGTTGTCAGATCAACAAAATAATCACTGTAACCTGCGACTCTTACTATAAGATCCCTGTATTTTTCCGGTTCCTTTTGAGCTTTGCGTAATGTATTCGCAGTTACAACATTAAATTGTATATGATGGCCGTCCATTCTAAAATAAGATCTTATCAGTTTTGTAACCTTTTCAATACCGCTTTCTGTTTCCATTAATTGAGGAGTAAATTTCTGATTCAGTAGTGTACCGCCTGTCCGCAAATGATCTATCTTGCCTGCAGACTTAATTACAGCAGTCGGACCATTAACATCCGCTCCCTGTACCGGGGAAATTCCCTCTGATAACGGTTCATACGCAAATCTTCCGTCAGGCGTTGCCCCGATCACACTTCCGAAGTATACGTGTGATGTGGTAGGTAAAAGATTTATCCTGTAATGTCCACCCTTTGTATTTGGCCTGCCATCAACCGATTTGAAATAAATTTCAAAAACGTCTTCCAATATTTCATCGGCGTAATCATCATCGTTGCCGTATTTTGGAGTATCACCTAATAAAACCTCCCGCATTTTATCTTTATCCTTGAAATTATTTTTCATTGCGTCCAGCATTTCTTCCATCGTAAATTTCTTTTTATCGAACACGTGATATTTCAACGAAGACAACGAATCGGTTATGCTTCCCATCCCGACACCCTGCACATATGAACTGTTGTATCTTGCGCCCCCGGCATTATAATCTTTTCCTTTCTTGATACAGTCATCAACAAGTATAGACAAAAACGGCGCCGGAAGATATTGCGCGTATAATCTTTCTATGATAATATTTCCTTTAATTTTAATATCTATAAAATGATTGAGCTGCTTTGAATAAGCTTCAAAAAGTTCTTCGTAGGTTTTAAAATTATTCGGATCACCTGTTTCTATTCCAAGTTTCTTCCCTGTTCGAGGATTAATTCCGTTATTTAATGTGATTTCTAAAACTTTAACAAGATTAAAATAGCCAGTTAGTATGTAGCTTTCTTTTCCAAATGCACCGGATTCAACACACCCGCTGGCTCCGCCGTTTCTTGCATCGATTATTGATTTACCCTGGCGGACAAGTTCCTGTACGATTGAATCTGTATTGAATATCGATGGTTGTCCGTAACCGGTTTTGATAATTTTAAGAGCGCGTTTAATAAACTGGTCGGGATTTTTCTTACTAACCTGAATCATTGAACTTGGTTGAAGCAGTCTCATCTCTTCAATCACATCCAGAAGTATATACGAAAGTTCGTTAACTGCATCTTCCCCGTTTTCTTTAAGTCCGCCCATATTGATAAGGCAAAAATCCGTGTATGTATTGCTTTCCTGTGCGGTAACTCCAACCTTTGGCGGCGCAGGTTGATTATTGAATTTCACCCAGAACGCCTGCAGTAATTCTTTTGCGGACTCTGGAGTAAGTCGTCCTTCTTCAATATCTTTTTTATAGAATGGTAAAAGATGCTGATCCAACCTGCCGGGATTAAATGAATCCCACGTATTTAATTCAGTAATAACACCAAGATGAATGAACCAGTAGTATTGCAAAGCTTCCTGGAAAGTTTCAGGTGTATTGGCCGGAACTTTTCTACAAATCTCAGATATTTTTTCCAGTTCCTTTTTCCTGATGCTATCTTTTTCTTGTTTTGAGAGTTCTGCTGTCTTTTCAGAATATCTCCGGGCAAATGATATCAGCGCATCAGCAGCAATGTTCATTGCTTTCAGTTCTTCTCTTTTATTAAACGCATCGGGATTATGATAAAAATCCAGGTTGGTGATACTCTCCTGTATATCTTTCTTAAAATCCAGCAAACCTTTTTTATAAATTTTATTATCAAGCACAGTATGTCCGGGAGCTCGCTGCTCCATAAACTCGGTAAAAAGTCCTGCTTCAAAACAATCTTTCCATTCCTGGTCAACTTCTGCAAATATTTTATCACGGATTGATTTCCCTTTCCAGAACGGCGTGATCATTTCTTTAAAGACTTTCCTGGTTTCTGCATCACTTTTGAATGAGACTTTCTCCCTGTTATGCAGGATATCAAGATCACTTTCTGAATGGATACATATTTCAGGATATGTTGATGTTGCTTTTGGCGCAGGCCCTCTTTCGCCGACTATCAGTTCGCCCTCATTTATACATAGTTCTTTATTTTCAAGAATATATTTGAGACATAATGCACGACTCACAGGAATAGAATATTTATCCGCCTCACCTGATTGGTAAAACTCTGTTACCAGTCTCGCTCTTTCGTGCGATAAAGTTGATATTGTATTTAGTGATTGCTCACGCAGTTTGTTTATTCTATCATTCATCGTTATCCTCTGAGACTTATTTCCTTTTCCGTCACTTTAAATTTTTCTAAGATTTGATTTAATATATCGTCTGATTGTGTTTTTAAATTTTGTAATTCAAGTTTTTTTTCCAGTCTTCTGTATTTTCCGTCAATTAATTCATTGAAAGGAAGCAGATCAATATTTGTAGCATTTTTTAGTAGTTTGATAAACCTGATTACATCATCAAGATTTTCTTCTGTATCTGTAATACCCGGAATGAGCGGTATTCTTATTCGCAATTCTTTCCCAAGATCATCCAGCGTAGTTAAATTTTCATGAATGAGCCTGTTCGGTACACCGGTATATTTTATATGTAGTTTGTTATCAATTATCTTCAGATCGAAAAGAAATGAATCTGTAACTTCAGATATTCTTTTAAATGATTCAGTTGAAGCATATCCGGATGTATCTATTGCAGTGTGAATTCCTTTTTCTTTACATCTACATAAAAGTGTATAGAGAAATTCAGGCTGCATCATCGGTTCGCCGCCTGAAAAGGTTACTCCACCACCTGACTCCTCATAGAAAAGAGAATCCTTCAGGACTTCTTTCATAACTTCATCCGCAGTTACTACCAGGCCTATAGTGTTTTTAGTATCGGATAAAGGAAGGTTCAATATTTTTTTGAGATTCTCTGAATTGCTTTGTTCTACTGCGGAATAGCGGCTTTCGGGATTATGGCACCACTGACAATTTAAAGGGCAGCCTTTAAGGAAAACAGTCGTACGAATCCCAGGTCCGTCGTTTACGGCGTACTTGTTAATATTAAAGATGATTCCCCTATCGGTCATTTGTCTCAAAATCTATTATTATGTGTGTAAATATAATAATCATTTTAACAACTTTAGAGGTTTAACTCTATACATTCAGCACCCTTTTGTACTTCCGGAATTTCTTGTTTTGCTTTTTTGTAAGGTTATTATTGAAGGTAAGAATATCCAGGTCAACAAATGATTACCCCCGCACCGCTTTTGGCACAACCGGCATTTCCTGTTTTAAATAGGACACGTGGTACAAATTATTCAAATGCCAAGATAATCATTTTCACCAGCATCGACGTCACTACGAGCACCCCAAACATCTCTCTCAGTTGTCATAAAAGTAGAGTATGATTGAAGTTGGTTATAATTAGAACATCTTAATGTATGCCAGGAGATGAATTCATTCTCCTTCAATTCTTTGTCAATTTCATCGAGCAAAACTACATCGGTTTTATCAGTGTTCTGGATTTTCTTTGTAAGCCAGTTCTGATCATCTTCAGTAAGATAGTTATAGAATGAAGAGATTGCTTTCTTTTCAACTATCTCCACAATTGTTTCCGGATAAAACTCTTTATATGATTCAACCTCAACAGTAATGATACTTCGCTGACCGGCGAATGAGCCGGGTTTCATTCTTAATGTTTCAGGAATTGTCGTTATAACAGGAACCTCAATCTTAAATATTATTTTCGGTTCCATATAGGTGGTCATTTTCGATGAATAAGTACAATTGTAGCATACAAGATTTAACATGCCTGAAGCCGGGGTTTTCTTTTCAATAAAATAAGGATAACTAAAGTCGACCCTTACCATCTTGGCATTCAATTCCTTGAAATAAGCTCTTATGTTTTTTTTCAATGTTGAAGTGCCTATTATATCCCTATGCTTGTGCAATATCTGTATAAATTTGTTTATCCATTGAGATTCAAATTCCTCTTCTATTTTTGCCTGAATAGATATTTTTGCAATTGTATTCTGACCATCTTTATTAGATTTTGAAATTGCTTTTATAGGGTAAACAATATCCTTCAGTCCGACATCAGCCAAAAATCTTTTATCACTTTCCATAATGCGCATCCCCATAAAATGTTATCAATAAATATTTCATAATTAATATGTACTAAATATATGTATAATAAAAAACATTAATCAGGATAATAATAGTATCCTGGTTTAAACATTAGTATTAATTATGGTCGATTTAAAATGGCCGGAAAGAATTTCAAATATTGTAATTGTTTCAATAACCTGCATCAGGAAGACTAGTATACTTCGCCCGGCCTCGCTAAGTTTTTCGCTCCACTCAAAACACTCAGTCAACGGCTCAGAACATTCAACAACCTTACTCCTTAATACAAATAGAAATGAAACCGACATTCCCATCGAAGCCTGGTAACTGAGAAAACGGCTTTAGCCATCCTATTGAAGCTACTTCCCTACCTTCTCAATAACAACTATATGGGTTGTTAGCGGATGGTTTTTAATTTCTTTAGTAACTTTAAACCCAGCTCTTTCAGCAAGACCTAAAATTCCCTTTCCGGCAAGATATGATTTAAAATTTCTGTAATGTTCACTCCCGGCGGCAAATTCAACCACTTCGTTTAATCCGCTCCAAAAGCCGGTTGGTCTTGGGAAAAGATAATCTCCGATAATAATTTTATCTGCTACTTCTGCAATCTCATTTAGCAGGTCTTCTCTTTCTTCTTCATTCACTTCGTGAACAACATAGGTCATTACAGCAAAATCGTAATGCTCTTTGCCTTCGGAGATGATATCCCTTACTGTATTATGCTGAAAAGAAATTTTTTCGTTCGGGTTCCCGGAAAGTGTGAGGTTTGCACGGTCGATATTCCTCTTGGAAAGGTCTATGCCGAGAACTGATTTGCACTTATCGTTCACTGAAAAAGAAAAACGCCCCGTCCCGCAGCCAACGTCAATAATTTTAGAGTCTGCATCGATCAGTTTTTTTATAACTGCAAATAGTCTGTCCTGGTTCGGAGCAATAATCTTATCGTAAAACCATCCATCGTACCAGTGATCTTTATTTATTCCTATCATTTCAAAACTCTTATATAAAATCTCGATCTATATAAAACACTGATTAATAAGAACAAATATAGACAAAAGTTTCGGCGGATATATCAAAGCCCGCTGTCCTCATGTGCAGTATTTTGTAGAATGATGTAATTGTCATTTCGAACGAGTCTTCGAGTGAGAAATCCTACCATTTGGAAAGAAAAGGATTTCTCCCTTAGCCTGCCTAACTACAGGATGCGTCGAAATGACAGTTTTCAGCTGCGGGTAAAACTGAGTAGTCCCACGTAGTAGCACATATCAAAGCTCAGTTATTGATTGAGATTTATAATTTATCGGCAAAAATTTATCTAAATTTACTTAATGCTTATTTAATATTAGTAGAAAGGGAGAAATCAAAAATGGGTAAAAATATTTCAATCTTATTTTATGCTATGCTGTTGTTTGGACTGTTAATAATGTCGCCGGACATTTGTTCTATTTCAAATATTCAAGATGCAGAACAAGGCACTCCTGTACAAACACTTCCAAAAGGAATTTCAATCTACCAGTTAGACAATGGCATGAAGGTGCTCTTAATTGAAAATCCTGCGCTGCCGATGGTGGGCTGCAACGTTGTAATTAAAATCGGTTCGGCTTACGAAAATTTTTCTACAAGCGGTATGAGCCATATGCTTGAGCATCTTTTATTTAATGGTACAACAACAAGAGATCAAAAGGAATTATATGATGATGTTGACCGCATAGGCGGATATAACAATGCTCACACAGATAATTATTACACCGATTTCATGATGGTTACCCCGGCTGAAAATATTAAGAAAGGTATGGAAATTCAGGCTGATATGCTTTTTAACTCGACAATGCCTGAAGAAAAATTTAAGAAGGAAAAAGGAATTGTGCTGGAAGAGATTTCAAAAAGTCTTGCTGATCCTGATGAACAGCTGGAACGAAATACCATTTCGGTTCTGTATCCCGGTCATGCTCTTTCACTACCGACACTCGGCACATATTCAACAATTCAATCGATGACTCGCGACCAGGTTTATTCATTTTACAAGAATAATTATGTACCGAACAATATGATATTGAGTGTAATCGGAAATTTTAAGACGGAAGAAATGCTTAAGCTTGTTAAAGAAATATACGGGAAAGCCAAACCCGGCAATGTGCTGCGCGAAGAAAATCCCGATTGGGCTACGGGATTTCAAATTCCGAAGACAACTGAAAACAGGGACATATTTGTATATCATCGATTCTATGAAGGTAATGACAGGGTGCTACAATTATTTTATCAGCTCCCCAAAAATGAATCTTCCGAATGCTTTGAACTGATGGGAACGATATTTAATAAAAGACAAATCGAATTTCAGTCTGCTTTGAAAAAAGAATTTCCTGAAAAAATAAAGTCAATAAAATTATCCGTTCGACCTTCACCCCTGGCTGATTATGTGGAAGCAAAAATAACTTTATATAAAAAAGCTGGCGACTTAAATGCCATTACTAATTCAGTGGAGAAGAAAATTGAGAGCCTTGATTTTCATTTACCGGAAGGTACAGTTGAATCGGAAGCAACAAATGAGCGTACCGACTTATTACAAAATATAGAAAAACCTCATATGTTCGGAATTTATAATTCCGATAAAATAGTAAAGGAAGGGCTGGAGTCAGTTCTTGCCTCATTCAGCGGTGACAAATATTTTGAAGCTGCTAAAGAAATAGCCGGTCTTAAGCTCACTGTTCCATCAAAAATAATAATTCAGTCACCTGTAAATAAAGAAGAGAACGAAAAGGCTGAAGCTTCCGACAACACTAAAATATTTAAGGACGATGTGACTGGTAAAAATTTAATTGTAGTGCAGAATGAAGCCAGCAATCTTTTAGCTATTCATTATCTTATAAAACATAAAGCGGCCCTGGAAGCTAAATACGGAAAAGATGCTTCTGAAATATTACACGACTGTCTTGGCCAGCGTTTAACTTCCGATTCCAGCAGGAGCATTAGCAATCAATACGGATTCAGATATACAGTGAACGATAATCCATATATACCGATGGATAATATTTATTTGCATCCGGATTTTGGTTACATCAGGGCGGAAGGCCTGGCTGATGATTTACCCGGCGCAATAAAATATATTAATAACCAGATAAAAGATTTTGTACCTACTGAAGCGGAATTTAAAAAGGCCGTCGAGAAATTCAAGGGCATAGCAATGATGTCAATGGGCGGTGATAAAGCAAAAAAACTTTTCGATAAGGAATACAATTCACTGGTTTTTAAGCCTGATCCTTATTCCGGCAGCAATGTAGAACTTACTTATAATAAGTTACTGGCATTTACAAATGAATATTTTAATCCCGCAAATATGATAGTTTCTGTAGTGTCACCGGGTAATCCTGAAACTGTTAATAACCTTTTTGCTGATTTTACAGGTACACCGATTAAAAATGAACCAGCGGTTTATACGCCTACATATCTTGATCAGAGCGAACCTGTAAGCATTGACACAGTTGGAGGTGGTCAACGCTCATACCTGTTCTGGGGATTCGAACGTAAAATTGATCTTAAAGACGCGCCAGCTTTACAGGCCCTTTCTTTAGTGCTTGCAGATAAAATCATCTTCGACATCAGGGAAAAACAGGGAATGGCTTATCATATGAGTGCAGGTGTCGATGTAATTAAGGATAAAGCTCTTTTTTATATTTCACAGGGAACCCGTCCACAGAATGTTGACAAGCTTGTTCCGCAATATCCCGGCTTTTTTAAACAGTCTGTGATTGATAAACTGACACAGGATGAACTGGAAAAATCAATCAATATGTACCTCGGCAGAATGATGTTCAGGAGACTATCGAGCATTAACCAGGCGTATTATCTCGGACACTCTCTCTATTTTGAAAACAATTTTAATTACGACAAACAATTTCTCGATGCGTTAAAGAAAGTAAACCTGGCTGATGTAAAGAATGCAGCAAAAAAATATATGGTGATAAAAAATCCGGTGTCAATAATTGTGAGATAAAAATTACTCTGAGCGGGAGTTACTTTATCCAATAGCGAATGGCCCATACAAGAGAAATTGACAAGTAAACGAATAAACATTTTGTAGAGAATAAAGTAGATTGATTCGCGGCATTATTTTGCATAAGTTTTATTTAGTAATACCATGGGGAAATTTATGAACAGATTTGCTTTCCTCTTATTGTGGCTTTCGATTTTTACATTCCGGCTTAACGGCCAGACGACCAACGTATTAGTAATTACACTCGATGGTGCTATCAATCCTGCAGCTTCAGATTATATTCATTATGGAATTGAACAGGCAGTAAAACATAATTCTGAATGTCTGGTACTCCGCTTAAATACGCCGGGTGGCTTATTGGAATCTACGCGTACAATTGTATCCGATATTCTGCAATCCCCTATTCCTGTAGTTGTTTATGTTTCCCCGCCCGGATCAAGAGCGGCTTCCGCCGGAGTTTTTATTACCCTGTCAGCACACATCGCGGCGATGGCACCGGGAACTAATATTGGAGCTGCACACCCTGTCTCACTACAGGGACAAATGGATTCTACAATGACTGAAAAAGTAACCAATGATGCAGCAGCTTTTATAAGAACAATAAGCGAGAAAAGACATAGAAATGTAAAATGGGCCGAGGATGCAGTTAGAAAAAGCATTTCTATAACTGAAACAGAAGCTCTGAAAGACAACATTATTGATTTGATCGCAAACAATACAAAGGACCTGCTGGAAAAAATTAACGGCGAAGAAATTCATACTGCCTCTGGTTCGGCAATTCTGAATACCAAAAATGCTGAGATAATTAATATTGATATGAGCTTTCAGCAAAAGCTGCTTAGTATTTTAAGCGACCCCAACATTGCATATATATTATTTATGCTTGGAATTTATGGTTTACTGTTTGAGCTATACAGTCCCGGCTTAATATTCCCCGGTGTTGTAGGTGTAATTAGTTTACTGCTTGCATTTTATGCAATGCATACTTTGCCAATCAACTATGCAGGCCTGGCATTAATAATATTTTCGGTTATCCTGTTCGTACTGGAAATAAAAATCGTCAGCCATGGGCTTCTTACAATCGGGGGAGTTATTTCTTTAATCCTGGGTTCTGTTATGCTCATTAAAACTGATCCTGCTTTTGATGTATTAGGGGTTTCCTGGAAAATAATTTTGTTATTCGTTATACTCACAGTTTCTTTTTTCACTATTGCAATAGGGTTTGGAATAAAAGCCCAGCGCAGAAAACCGACTACGGGACTGGAAGGATTAATAAACGAAATTGGAGAAGCGATAACAGATTTAGAACCTAAGGGAATGATAAAAATCCACGGCGAAATATGGAACGCAGAAAGCATTGAGGAAACAATTCCCAAAGGAAATAAAATAATTGTCACGGGAATTTCTGATTTAATATTAAAAATTAAAAAGAAAGATTAATTACAATTTAGAAAGCAGAGGTTATTATGCAAAATGAGTTTCCAATTTATATTATTATAATTGCAGTATTTGCTATTTTCATTCTTTCCACCGCAATAAAAATACTTCGCGAATATGAACGCGGTGTTATTTTCAGATTAGGCAGATTGATTAAAACAAAAGGTCCAGGTATTATATTTTTAATCCCTATAGTTGACCGTATGGTAAAAGTAAGTCTGCGTATAGTTGTGCTGGATGTACCGCCGCAGGATATTATCACGAAAGATAATGTTTCACTAAAAGTTAATGCAGTAGTTTATTTCAGAGTGGTGCAGGCAGAAAAAGCAGTGGTAGAAGTTGCAGATTATTTATTTGCCACATCACAGATTTCTCAAACAACTCTGCGAAGCATATTAGGGCAATCACAGTTAGATGAAATTTTATCTGAACGGGAAAAAATAAATCTGGAACTTCAGAAAATAATTGACGAAAGGACTGAACCGTGGGGAGTAAAAGTAACTGCTGTAGAAGTTAAACAGGTTGATTTGCCAATTGAAATGCAGAGAGCAATTGCTATTCAGGCACAGGCTGAAAGAGAAAGAAGAGCCAAAGTAATACACGCCGAAGGTGAATTCCAGGCAAGCCAAAAGCTGTCAGATGCTGCTGAAGTGTTACAGAAATTTCCGACTTCAATTCAGCTTAGGTTTCTACAGACATTAACTGAAATATCCACAGATAAAAACTCTACGATAGTCTTCCCTGTACCGATCGATTTGGTTTCATCGTTTATTGATAAGCTTAAAAAAGACTAAGGTAGGTGGATTGATTTGTTGAATATTATATATGCTGCTTTGATTCTTTCTTAACTTCGTTAGGGAAACTCAGCAGCCTTTCAAAATACAATATCCGGGTATCCCGACCAAACCCTGGTTGTATTGAGGACAAATTTACTGCCTCTTTTTCCTGAACTTCATCACTCCGAACACCAGCATAAAAATGCCAAGCAGGAGTAAAATTATTCCGGGTGGATTATTAACGATACCGATTACAAATGATGTAATAATAAAAACAGCCGATACAACGTAATAGATAGTTATAGATTTTGGATAGATCCCTTTACTGAACAGGTCTTTAAATCTTATCATGTATCTCTTAAAATTTTAAGGATGTAAAAAAAACATAATTTAAATTGTTTAAGGCTCGGTATCTATGCCAAGCGCCTCATCAATTAATTTTACGAGATCTTTTGGTTCATAAGGTTTGGAAATGTAATGGGTTAAACCCTCTGAAAGAAAGTATTCTTTATATTCCGGCATTGCATAGGCTGTAACAGCAATATAAGGTTTGTTTATGTTGTCTTTAATTTCTTTCAGTTGTTTGGTTGTCTCCATTCCATTCGAGCTGGGCAGACCTATATCAATTAAGAAAGCATCATAATTATTTTCAATTGCCTTATTTATTGCTTCCCTGCTGTCGCTTGCACAATGTATATCGTACCTTAGATACAAATTCTTAACTACAAGTGTTGTCGCCATCGGGTCGTCTTCAACATAAAGTAGTTTTGGCTTGTTGGTATTCATAAATTTTTATCCTATCTATGATTTTTGTTACAGGCTATGCCCGGTTTATATGTAATTGCATATATTACCTGCAAAAGCTAAAATAAATAATTATTAACATTTTTCTTGTTTAATATAACTAAAATCGATTTGCTCTACCAAGTCAGGATCATTAAAGCAACCGTAATTTTTCTTTTAACATTAATATTATCGCCAAAAACAAAACGGCCTTAAATAATTTCCTAAACGGCCTAAAATATTTGGCGATAAAAAGATTATCGAACGAAACCTTAAAAGGAAATTTATGCTTGAGCCCCGACCCGTCGGGGCGAGTTAAATTTCATTAGTGAAGTGAGAGTAATCTTTAACCAAATATTTTCAGCCTTGACATTTTGGTCCTTTTGTGTCAAGACAAAAGGGCAGGAAACAAAACCTCACAACCCCCACTGTGTTAAACTCTCACTTGCCTCCGCCCTGTTCTCAACTGATGCAGGTAGCGCGGGGAAAAAGTCAATTCCTGTTATTGACTCCAGCGCATTGACAGGTACTACGTAATCCTTCAACTCCCCTATTGCGGCAATTTGAGGAATTAAAAACGCAATCATCTTTGGTGAACCATCTTCAAAACGAAGCAGCGCTTTATAAAAATATCCCGGTATAGTTACGCTGTCCGCGCCGATTGTACCGAGATTATTTACAAACACGGGACCAGACACTACATAAATTGTATCATACTTAATTGCTTTATCCCGTACCCACGTCTCAAGCTCTTTCCACTTACCGTTATTAAAACGATGAAGCTGCGGTGACATATTTGACATAAGGAACGATTCCCTGTTGTTTGCTGCTGAGAGCTGGTTATCCTCCGAAGGAGAAAGATGACCCTTATCAAAACCAGAGTTTGCATAATCCTCGGGAGTTGAGCTGCCGGTTGTTATATTTGTATCCTTATGAAAACAGTTGCACCTTCCCGCTTCCATCTTTGCTTCTGCTTTGTCCAGCTCGTAAGCAACCCAGTCAGCCTGCTCGTGCTTTTCGTTATATGAAAGAGTGAACTGTGTGTACTTTACAACCTGGTGCCCTGGAATTGTAGCAGGTAAATAATTGAATTGTGCATAAGAAATTTTTACAAAGAGAAAAGAAATAAGAATTATGGATAAGCCTTTCATCTTGCTACCTCAAAATTATTAACTGGCATTTTAAAATATGCAGACAAGAAATTAAAATTATTTAATGAATAATTCTATAGTAGACAAATTTCATAATCATCATCCTGAACTTGTTTCAGGATCTTACTTTTATTTAGTTCCTGGAATAAACCTGTCTGCCGTTCAGGCAGATTTAGAATGACGTTAAATTCTTTCATATCATACTAATATTTGTCCGCTTCAGACATTTTTATGGAATTATTTCAAAAAATTAAAAAGGGCAGAAAATGAATTGAAAGTATCCATTTATTGAATTAAATTATTAAGAAATAATGATTAAAAAATCATTTGGTTAGGAATCTTAGTAGCCTTTATATTCTTAACCTGGATGTACCTTCAATAAGACCAGTTTTAACTAAGACTCACATAGAGGTTAGATTAGGTTATATAACCTTACCATAAATCATATTGGAGAGTTTTCTTCGTAGTAATAGAACATTTACAAATAATATTTTTCTTCAGATTCATATTTTTTAGAGATGATCCTTTACAGTAATTAAACCGGTGATAAAAGGCAGAATTGATTTCCGCGCATATTACATAATGAATATACACGAAATATTCTATTAAATAGACTAAACAAATATATATAACAGCTATTCATTTTATTGGAGGAGTTATGAACAATTCGTACCATCTTACTTTCTGCGGTAAAAAATTTTTTCTAATAATCGTGTTTCTTTCAGTGATCTTGTTTACCGTAAAATCGATACAAGCACAGGTCCCAAACACGCTTAACTACCAGGGTGTGATTACCGACAGCGGCGGAAAGCCTGTCACTGACGGCCAATATCAACTCACTTTTAAACTCTACACCGTGGCCTCGGGAGGTTCTGCGATTTGGTCAGAGACTCAGAATTCGACAGTCACCAATGGGATATTCTCTGTTCTGCTTGGAAAAGTTACCCCGCTGGCAAACGTTCCTTTCGACAGCCCTTATTGGCTTGGAATTACCGTAAACAGCGGATCAGAGATGGCACCAAGGGTGGAACTGAGTTCATCGGCATATAGTTTACGCGCAAGATCTGTGGCTGATAGCTCGGTAACAGGAAAGGGTATTGCTGTTGGACAGGTGATGCGCAAAATAAACGGCATGACCGATTCGCTGTATATAGCACCCGGCAGTAACATAGTTATTACGAATACTTCACATCAAATAAAAATTTCGGCGCCTGGTGTTGGCAACTCTCCATGGACCACTTCCGGTAATAATATTTACTACAACAGCGGAAATGTCGGGATCGGGACAACTACTCCCGCAGCAAACCTTGATGTGTCGGGTCTGAGTAATGTCAGTACTCCCCAGCTCTGGCTGCGCGACACAGGTACAAATAACTTTGCCCGGATCAATTTCAGCAATGCATCAGGAAGTAATTATTGGGCAGTAGCAGGTTATAACAACGCGGATAATACATTAGAACGTCTCAATTTTTATAACCACGCTACCGGAGACCTGATGTCAATCAGCGGAGATGGCAGAATAGGAATCGGAACCGGATCCAGCGGCATTTTGGGCTATAGTCAGCTAACTACAAAAAGTCACCATTTTTATGCAGGCTATTTTTCATCTGATTCTTCCTACGGCAGAGGTCTGTATGCAGAAAATTTAACTGCTGGTGGAATTGGTCTATTTGCGAATGGAGGTATAAACGGCATACTTGCAGAAACCTCCGGAGGTGCCAGCGGATCAGATGGGTTTGGTTTTACAGCAGCAGTGGATGGAGAGGCGCTTGCTACCGGAGTTGGTGTGAATTACGGTATTTACGGCTATGCTTCTAATGCTACAACAAATTATGGAGTCTATGCAGATGGTGACATGGCCTATACCGGAAGCCTTATCCACGCCTCCGATGCTAAATTCAAGGAAAATGTGCAGACTATCAGTCCTGTCCTTAGTAAAGTTATGGAACTCGCCCCCAGGTCTTTTACTTTTCGTAAGGACCCTGCCTACAGTTCAATGGATTTTTCATCCGGTGAGCAGTTCGGAGTGATAGCGCAGGAGGTTGAAAAAGTATTCCCTAACCTGGTCGTTGATGCTGTTGATCCCGGGATTGATAGAAAAAATCCTGCTGCCACCCCTCACCCGGTTCATTATAAGGGTGTAAAATACTTGCAGATGATCCCTATTCTCCTGGAAGCTATCAAAGAACAGCAACAGGAAATACAGCAATTAAAATCAGAAATTGAACAAATGAAAAAATAAAGAACTAAAAAAGAATTGGGAAATTTTATGAAAAGGCTAAATATAAATTCTATATTTTTAATTTTATTTACAGGATTAACCTGCACGCATTTAATTTATACGCAAAGTGTAAAAGGTTTCCTGAACAACGGGGGCACTACCATAAATGATGGGTCAAACAATATCCTTGGCAGCCTCGGCCAGGATGCAACAGGCAATATAACCGATGGAACATACAAATTAAGCGGTGGATTTTGGGCTAACAATGTCTTTGCTGTTACAGCTGTTCAACCCAACACATCAACAAATCTACCTGTATCATTTAATCTTTATCAGAACTATCCAAATCCATTTAATCCTTCAACCGTAATAAAATATGAACTTCCAAAATCATCATTTGTTACTGTTAAACTTTATAACCTACTTGGAAGTGAAATAAAAACACTAGTGAATGGATATCAACAGACCGGGGTTTATTCAATTACTTTTGACGGCTCAAATCTATCGTCAGGTGTATACCTGTATAGAATTATCGCCGGTAACTATTCTCAGACAAAAAAGATGATTTTACTAAAATAGCATTAAGCCAGGGAAACCTGGCTTTTCCTGCTCGTGCTTTTTGTTTTATGAAAGAGTAAACTGCATGTACTTTACACCCTGGTGGCCAGGATTGGTGCGGGCAAATAATTATTATATGTCTCTCACGACCAAATAACCTGCTGCTGTTTGCCACCTTCCCGCTAATACATTAATAAGAGATTTGTAATTGATATTTAATTTACGCGAAGCTTCTGCTATGGAATCAAATTTATACGAGTTATTGTCTTTAGTCAGTTTTACGGGACACTTATAATACGGACGCGGGTTTCCTTTTTTGTTTTTATAAAGATTAAATTCTGCAGTCCTGTTCCAATTATCTTCTTCATTAACAAATTCAAAGGTAAAGCCTTTATATTGTGATATTTTACCCCTACAGATGTTACGGATAGTTGTGTGAGAAATTCCAGTTAAATTTACTGCCTCACTAATTGTATCACATAAGGTAAATTTTCTTGGTTTACCTCCCGTTCGGGTTTTGTAAACCCTGACTTTCTTGCCGCCACGCCTGTATACCCTGGCTTTAACTTTCAGTAATTTCTTTCCGACAGAATACCGCCAGTAATAACCGTCACACCTAATTTCTATTTCACAAGCATGCTTAATGCTAGATGCTGAAGTGTTTGTCTTTTTAGCAGCTAAACTCATTGAAGAATATTCACGTATGAATAATCCTGTTTTGCCATTATACTGACGGATAGCTTTTGGTTTGCGTCCCATTAATTATCCAAATATTATAAATACCGACTGCTTTTATAATTTATATATTAAAATAAAAAAAATATAAGTATAATTTAATCGGCAAGTTCTATAATTGTAACACCTTCGTTTTTTCTGTCAAGATCTTTATCGTTTTTAAGTGATGGGTGTCTTTTTAATAATTCTTTGGTTTCCAGCTTATCTTTTGAGAAATATTCGCCCCAGATGACTGTTTTTACCAGGCCTTCTTTTCTTCTGTTTACCAGGCTTTTCCTGAGTTCGGTTTTTAGTCTCCCACCCTTGCCTGTTGAGCCATAGCCGTGAATTATCTTAAGCAGCTTTTTGTTTTCTTTTATAGCTTTTTGCAGCGCGGTTTTTAATCTTACGCGGGCTTCTTCTACTGTTGGCATTCCGGATTCGATATTGATGATTTGCATAACCGTATATTAAATCAATATAATTTTTACTTTAATATATTTAATTATTAAAGGTATTTCAAAACAAACCATCATAAAAACCGGCTGGGGCGGAGACTGGAACGGAAATTTTGAACCCGAAAAATTCATAGGGCTCTGCGGGAAATATAAATTTCTCAGAAAAATTTTCAGGGTTAAATTTGAAGGACCAGAATTTTTATGATCTGCTCATTATGGAGTGAATAGTGATATTGTTAGTCAGCCATAGGCGGGCAGTTAGTGTTCTGAGATTGTTTTAATTTTCTAATTATATTTCAATAATTTTTATTAAAGCAATTGGTTAAAACGGTGACAATATTTTGAGTTCCTACGGATTTATTTTTTTAATATAAATTATTTGGTCATTTTTTTTTGAATACTGAAAGAAAGTACATTGGTTTACCTTTGGTTTCAAACGTTTCCGGGTAAGCATTGCCTGACAAATTGTAGCATATTGTCAAATATTCATTTTCAAGTTTATAGATTGCAGTAAAATGTTTACCACTATTTACACCTTCCTTTCCAAATATATCCATTTGTAAGCCTTTGTACTTAACTGTGCCTTTATCAACACTCTCAGCACTAAATATATAACTGCTGTCGCTGATGATTAGTTTTTGATTTTTGAAAGCAACTACCGGCAATTCCTTTCCGCCAATTTCTTGTTTTATTGGTGTCCACGTGCCATTGAGAAGATTTACCTTCATTGAAGTATCTTTTGTTGTTGCACAACCAATGACCAGGCAAACACAGGCTACAAAGATAAGTTGTCGCATAGTATTACTTCTTTTTCGATTTTAAATATTCTTCTTTCATTTTTAAAAGGTCAATGGCTGAGCAGTCAATAATTAATTTCTGAACAATATCCAGAGGCATTTCATCTTCATTGAGGAAATTGATACACCCTTTCTGAAAATTTGCTTTGTGTAACACGGCCTTGTATTTGTCGTAAAGAACCTTTGAACCATATATCGGCATTACGTGAAGCGACATATAGTTTTTTACGCTTGAAAGGCCATATTTCATCATACCTTTCCCTTTATACAGAATCATTTCTTTCCCCATCATTAGTCCAACTTCCGCTTTTACGCTTCTATCAGATTCAACAATAATTTTGTGAATTTTTGTTAATATATTTTGTCTCGCAGAGGGTTGTTTTGATATGTATAATTCAATATCCATTATCCAAAATACAAGTGTAAATTTATAATTTGCCGCTAGCGATTTCGAGCATTGTGTTCTGATAGGATTCGGAACACAAAACTTTCACCGGAGCACAAAACCACTCCTCTTTCAAATGTGCTGTTAGCGGTAGGCTTTTTGAGTTATTTATTTCGTTCGTCCACCAACGATTTAATTATGTTCTAATCTTTAGGCTCCCACAATTCAATTTTATTTCCTTCAATGTCTAAAATATGAACAAATTTCCCATAATCATATGTTTCAATTTTGTCCAGGATAGTTACGTTTTCCTTTCTTAATTCGTCAACCAATGCTTCTAAATTATCCACTCTATAGTTAATCATAAAATCTTTTGTTGAAGGCTCAAAATATTTTGTGTTTTCTGCAAAAGGATTCCACTGGGTAAGTCCCTTTTTAGTACTGTCATCAATCTGCCGCCATTCAAAGCTTGTTCCATATGGTTTTGTATCAAACCCAAGGTGTGTTTTATACCATTCGTTAATTGCGTTTGGGTCTTTACATTTGAAGAAGATACCCCCTATTCCTGTTACTTTTTTCATTTTTGTATTTTTTTTGTTAGACATTATTGTATTAAAAGCGAAACCTAATAGAAACGAAGCAGCTATTAGTGCTATCGTCAATGACATTCTTTTCATTGTCTTAAAAATTAAGTTTTTAAAATTAAACTTTTTTTATTTTATCATTAACATTTGAGGTCTGTCTTACGCTTACGGCTAACTTATTATTTGACGCAATATCACAAAATAAAAATTAAATTCCTATTGTTACTGCGGGTAGTTTAGGAATTAAATGAGTATGGGTCTCTTTTGGAGGCCTAGAAGTTAATATTTACAAGCTTTACTACCTGACTTTTTCGTATGACATATTTATATTTTCATTAACAGTCCACTTATCAGGATCTTGTCTATCAAACAAATTTAGTATAATTATTAAATCTGATTTTACTCTGTTAATAATCGTTGTTTGTTTTGAGATTATGAGTGCTCTGATTTGTTTTTGGCGTTGAATAGTTTTTCCCAGCTGAGGGAAAACTCCCAGGAAGCTAATTACAGCATCCACTCTATTAATAAAATCTTCTGCTGATCTTCTTCTCCATCTTTTTTTTATAAAATTCACAATTTGAGAAAAGTCAGAATTTGCAGTTGGTGGCTGAATGATTTCGCTTTAGCGGAATTTTATCGAAGGCACATTTGCGATTTTCTTTTTACTAACTATGGAGTTGACAGAATAAAGAAATCAAGCTAGCGTCTCTGTAGATACCGGCTTTTACATTTTTCTCCCGGGTCTTATCAATTCAGCGGTCTTGAAATCTATAAAGTTTATTGAATCTAACTCAAATTCTTTATCATCCTTCATCGTGAATGAAAGTGCATTCCCTTGTGTACCATAATTAACTTTTTTAATCCCATCTTTAGCAATGTTTTTTTTAACATCACTGAAATTCTCTAACGTTATTTCCATTTTTCCCTATGCTCCGGGTTATATCTGGTTTAAGGTAAACATTCTTTATTGAATTTTAATATGGGTAATAAGCTTACTATGAACTAATAATTTAGTATAGGTTGTTACAGTTCTTCGAAGGCTATTTTCTGAGATGTAACTGTAAAAAATTTTCTGAATGACTTATTTGTGAATCACATTCAATACTGAACCAGTAGAATTATTTTTTTATATATGCGTTCAATCCTATCTTTATTTTCTTACCATCAATTCTACATTCAGTAGGCACATATCCGTTAGTGGATGCTACAACCAGGGATTTCCCGGATTCACTTAGTATTGGTTTTTGTAAGTCAATATTAATGATAAGCTTTTTATTTTCAATTTTTACTTCCATTTTATTTTTCTCCAATTTAAACTAAAACAAGTGCCATTCCCGTAATTATAATAGCAATCAACGGTACAATTAATTAAAATTAAATCCATTCTCTAAAATTTGGTTGAGAAACAGCTGGAATAATTTTAGATAAAATAATAGGCGTCAAATAGACGCCTATTATCATTGAAACAAACTCAAAATATCTTTTCAGCCTCTTGGCGTAGCTTGATTTACTACGATTTTCCTGCCGCTAATTTCTGAATTGTTTAATGCTGTTAAAGCACTATTAGCGTCAGATGAATTTTCCATTTCAACGAATCCAAAACCTCTGGATTTTCCAGATTCACGATCAGTTATAACCTTTGCTGAAACAACTTTTCCATGTCCTTCAAAGGTCCTATGCAAAAATTCGTCCGTTACCGACCAGGGTAATGAACCTACAAATAACTTTGTGCCCACTATTACCACCTAAAAAAAATAAAATAATTTCCGAAATAATTTCGGTTGATTTATATTAGGTATAATCCTGACCAATACCTATTTATATCTCAGTTATAATCAGGTAATTCGGTGGGCCTTAATTGTTAGTTCTATTAAAACTGCCATAATTGTATTACTTTATCTTCAAAGAATTTCTTTATGTCGTCGAATTTATTTTTTTTAATCATATTAATTTGTAAATATTACTATATTTATTAAAAGAATATTTAATATGCGTGAAATTTGGCCAAACTAACAAAAAAAATAAAGATACTACTCATCGAAGATAACAGGCTTCTGCGCGACGGTATTGCATCGATGCTTAAAAAGGAGCCCGATATGCAGCCTGTAGCCACAGTAGGCAACGGTGAGAATATACTGGCAATGATGGAAAAGCTTCATCCACACATTGTACTTCTTGATCTTGGGCTGCGAAGTCAAAACAGTTTACAAATTGTTAAATCAGCCAGGCAGAATTTCCCGGAAACCAAAATCATAGTAATGGACCTGATCCCGCTTCAGGCGGATGTGTTTGAATTTGTAAAGGCCGGTGTATCAGGATTTATACTAAAAGATGCAAATGTCACCGATTTTTTTAAGACTATCCGCACAGTTTACAAGGGTGCTAAAGTTCTGCCGCCTCATCTGACCGGTACACTTTTTTCCCAGATCGTTGAACACGCAATCGGCGGATCCTCTCCATCAGTAATAGATCAATCTGTACGTATGACAAAACGTGAAAGGCAGATTATTGCATTAATTGCCGAAGGTTTTACAAATAAGGAAATAGCACAAAAGCTTCACCTCTCCCCTTACACTATAAAAAGCCACGTACATAATATCCTGGAAAAATTAGCGCTTAATACCCGCGTACAGATTGCAAAGCACGCTCATCTCTCGGAGGCCTACAAATCCGCAATGGACTCGACTTCGCTACTGGACGAATAGTTCCCTTTAAAATCATCATCCTAAAGATGTAATCCCATTTTCATCCTTTTGATCTATTGTTTTCACTAAGATATATATGTATCTATTATTGTGGGGGTGTTGCCATTTTTTCTTTATGGTTAATTTGTAAAAATAGGAAAGAAAGTTTTATGATAGGTTTAGTAAAATGATAGCACAAAAAATAATTTTTCTGAAATGATTCTAAATATCTCGCAGAGATTAATAGTGAGGACAAATTATTGACCAAGGGGTTAAAATGCATAATCATTTAACAAACAATGAGGTGCTTAGATGAAAGGTCAAATAGTTATACTCGGAGAATTTGAGGATGAGCTGAACGCCAGGATTGCAAGAAGAGATCTCATAAAGGCTGGAATTAAATCTCAAATTTTTAAAGAGAACTACAAAAGCTTTTCACCGATGTCGGAGCAGAGTGATGCAGTAAAATTGATTGTTATTGACGCTGAACTGGAAAAAGCCAGGAAAATACTGGCTGCTAGATTTATGTAAAAAAACTGCTAAAACAATGAAATAAAAGAAAGCAGTAAAAAGAGAAAAGAATAATAATATAGATGCAATTATTAAATAGTTATTCATAATGAATTTAGATCTTTTCTCAATTCCGCATTTGCCGGATATTCGATTAGTTATAAATATTATAACCCCTCCCCTATTAAGATACTAACATAAAGATGTAGTCCCTTTTCCATCCTTTTGACCGATTGATCAAACCAAAATTCCTTTATATCATATACACAGATGAATAAAAGGATTATTTCAAAAATATGAAAAACCTGCCCGGGAATTTAATTTCCCGGAATGAACAGGTATGTAGGAAAAAATAGAACCCATAAGGAGAGTTATGAAAAACAAATATGTTAGCCTCGCAATTATAATGTTAATTGCAGGATTCGTATTAACTGGCTGTGACAAAAGTCCGGAACAAAAAGTTGATGATGCTGCAAATACTGTTAAGCAAGCAAATCAGGATTTAAAAGATACACAGGCTCAGTATGAAAAGGAATGGCAGCAATTTAAGAACGAAGCTGAGATGAAAATTAATAATAACGAAAAAAGGCTCGATGAATTTAAAGCAGAGATGAAAAAAACGAGCACAAATTTCAAAGCTAAATATGAAAATAAAGTGCTGACTTTGGAACAAAAGAATATTGAACTTAAGAAAAAGTTAAATGATTATAAGTACCAGGGGAAAGATAATTGGGACGAATTCAAAGTTGGTTTTAATAATGACATGGATAGTGTTGAAAGTTCGCTCAAGGATATATTCCTAAAATAGAATTAATCGTTAATTGATCTTTTTAATACAGAAATGAATGAAGGCGAATGTATAACTTAAAATATTAACTACCTTAAGTGGAGAGTTATTAAATAAACATTATTGGAAACTAACAAAGGGCGAGGATATGTTAAAAAAAATAGTCATTCTGATCGTTTTATTTGCAGCACCGGCAATACTTGCACAGGGCACTGATGTTAAGCACGCATTTGTCGGTGCTGAAACTTGTGGAATGTGCCACAAGACCGAAAAACAGGGCAAACAATTTGATATCTGGAAAGCCAGTGCTCATTCCAAAGCCTATGAAACTCTAAAAACGGCTGAGGCAGATAGTATTGCTAAAGCAAAAGGATTATCAACAAACGCAGTATTAAGTGAAGCCTGTTTAAAATGCCATGTCAGCGGTTACAATGTTGATGCTTCATTAAAAAAAGCAAAATTCAATATGGAAGATGGAGTTCAGTGCGAGACCTGTCACGGCGCAGGTGCAGACTACAAAAGTCTTAAAGTAATGAAAGACCCGAAAGAAGCAAGTGCAAACGGTCTCAAAATCTTTAAAACCGAGGAAGAACGAGTTGCCTTATGCAAAGAATGTCATAATTCAGAAAGCCCAACATTTGATTCAACTAAATCTGACTTTACGGAAATGTGGTCTAAAATCAATCATGATATTCCAAAGAGCGGCAAGTAATTCACATCGTACTAATGATTTTTTATAATTAGAATTTGAAGGGCTGTTAAAGTTAAACGTAATATTTTTAGTTTTGGTTTTAGCTGTATCGTTTATTATACACGGCTTTTCTGTAAGCGGAAAAGTTTCGGCTGATAAACGGCAAAGTAGAAAAATTGTCAGGCTGGCTAGATAAAAAATTCAACCTGAATGTTGCAGAATTAATGAATCAGCGGCTTTAATAATTCAAGCAAGATTAAATATGATTCATATGCTGCAAAGTTAGAAAACATCAAACATAAAGGGCATAAACAATGTTATATACAATAGCAGTAGTTTTAATAGTACTATGGTTACTTGGATTACTCACTTCATACACTGTGGGCGGTGTAATTCATATTCTCCTGATAATTGCAATTATAATGATTTTAATAAGAGTAATTCAAGGACGAAAAATAATCTGATAATTTGTTGCTCAAAAGTTATGTTTGTCATTAAAATTATTTTCCTGAATAAATTACCTGTGAAATGAAAATCTGAATTACATTAAACCTCTGAGAACAAATATCAGTGATAAAAATTCAACATATTAAAAATGTATTTTTCAATTGGAGAAAACTATCACTTTTGAAAAAGTGGAAATATGCCGGATTTACAATTGGAATTATTATTATAGTTTGTTTATTGTTATTACTTTCCTTTCCCGACCATCTTATCAATTCATTATTTAAAGACAGAATTACGAATACCATCAAAGAATCATTTCCGGAATACTCAATACAGATTAGTGATCTGCATTATAACACCTGGAATAATCGTTTAAAGATTGATTCTATAATGTTAAAAAACAGAGACTCTACAATTTTATGTAATGTAAAGGATTTTTCCTTAGGTGGTATTAATTGGATAAAAATACTAAGAGCCGAAGCGTTCGATCCTGGCATTCTTAAAGACGTAGTGATGGATGCACAAAAGATAGAACTAATTTTTAATCAGTCCCAAATGGAACTTAGTATTGGAAATATACAAATTTCCGTACCTGATTCTGAACTGGTTGCTGATTCGCTTAAATATTATTCGTTAATTGATGATGAACAATTCTTTGCGAAAAGTCAGTTCAAGCAAACAAGATTTAAAATTGATATCCCCAAAATAGCAATAGCAGGTTTGGAATATCTTCAAATGCTTGAAGGGAAAGCCTACAAAGCCGGTAGCATTAATGTTCAGGATGCATTTGTAGATATAATGGTAAATTCAGATAAAGATTATGATATAAATTCGCCTAACCCTCAAATGCCAAACGAGTTTTTTTCTTCTTTGACTGAAATAATTAGAATAGATAGTGCGAAAATAACAAACGGCTTTTTGAAATATGCCGAAAGGAAAGCTGTAGAGAAAAGACCCGGTGTAATTACAATTAATAAAGTTAATGTTTCAATAAATGGAATTGCCAATCACACAGAACAACCAATAACTACAATTATTAATGGGGAAGGACTTTTGATGAATTCCGACACATTGAAACTTTTGATGTCTATTCCGCTTACCTCAAAGGATTTTTCATTACAATATTCAGGCTCGATAGGTAAGATGGATATAAATTTGTTAAATACTTTCATTGAACCGATTGAACAAAAACGTATTAAATCCGGAATCCTGCAGTCCGCAAAATTTAATGTTAATGTTAATTCAGGACGCGCAAGCGGTACCGTGGCAATAGTTTATAATGACCTATCCATCGTATCAATTAACTCAAATACCGGAAGTGAAAATGGGATTTTCAACAGGATCTCTTCCATCTTCGGTAAATTATTTATTATCCAAAGCTCTAATATGCCGGATGGAAACGGTTTAATAAAAACGGGCGAAATAAAATTTGTTCGAAAACCAGTAAATCCTTTTTTTCAGTTTATATGGTATACTCTCAGAAGCGGAGTTGCTGATATAGTTGGGTTTCCTCCTGAATAATATCTAACTAAGTAAACCTTTAATAAATCTGTTCATTTTTTGTAATGAAGAATTGAGTTTACCCTAATATATCCACATTTAGACTGTAACTGGAAATTCAACCAAAAGATGTAGCCCTCTTTTCATCCCTTTGACCGATTGAATTATTCCTCGCAACTATTGATTATAGAACCAAATAAAAGCCTGATTATTATTTCAGGTGTTCTTTCTTAATATATGATGAAATACAATTGAAATTTATTATAACATCATAAGCAGGGAGGCTAGAAATGAAAAGGTTACTTATTGTACTATTATTGAGTTTTGGACTTGTGCAGCTCGGACTCAGTCAGGAAACAAATGATTATAAAGTGAAAAATTCTTTATCAGGCGTGGTGGTACTAACCGGTGAAGGTGGTATTACCATAGGACAAACTGATTACGCTGATATTAAACCAGGCTTTACAGGCAGAGGTTCCTTTGAGTATTTTTTTGCCTCTAATTTGGGATTTAAACTTAGCGGTGGAATAGGTACTATTGCCGGTACAAGTTCTTATTTAGTTCCTGCCGAAATTAATACGCGATACTATTCAATAGGTGCCGGATTTTCTATTCAATTTCCGGTAGGCGATGTTGTATACCCATATGTTTCTATAGGCGTAGCACATATGTGGGTTACACCGCGCGATGGTAATGGCAATGACCTCCTTGCCGCTCCAAATTTTAAATTACTGGCTTTTAACGGGGAAGCCGGTTTTAGATTTATGGTCAGTAATAATGTAAGTTTAAACGTTATCGGTGGTTTGATGTCACCATTAAAGGATGATAACGCAGATAATGTAGATGCACATGTTCAGGGTGATCACAATGACTGGATAGCCTCAGTAACTCTTGGTGTTTCAGTATATATAGGAAGAGATAAAGACACTGATGGCGATGGAGTAAATGACTCTAAAGATATGTGCCCGAATACTCCAATTGGAGTTATGGTAGATGAATTTGGTTGCCCATTGGATACTGACAAGGATGGCATAGCAGATTATCTTGATAAATGTCCTAACACACCCGCAGGTGTACAAGTAGATGCAAATGGTTGTCCATTGGATGCTGATGGTGATGGTGTTCCTGATTATCTTGATAAATGCTCTAACACACCGGCAGGTGTAAGTGTAGACGCAAATGGTTGTCCATTGATGCTGATGGTGATGGCGTTCCTGATTATCTTGATAAATGCTCTAACACACCGGCAGGTGTAAGTGTAGATGCTAATGGTTGTCCGCTGGATTCAGATGGAGATGGTGTTCCTGACTATCTTGATAAATGTCCAAATACTCCAGCAGGCGTTAGAGTAGATGCAAATGGTTGCGCAGCAAAGAAAGTTGTAGTAACGAAAGAAGTAATGGGCTCTGATGCTTTGTTTGATTTCAATAAATTTGCATTAAAAACAAACGCATATGGTAAACTTGACAAAATTATATCAACACTAAAAAACAATACTAATTATACTGTAAGTGTTGATGGCTACACTGATGCAATAGGTAGTGAAGAATATAACATGAAACTTTCAGAAAAAAGAGCACAGGCTGTTGCAGACTATTTGCTTTCCCATGGTATAGATAGAAGCAGGATTGAGGTAATTCCTAATGGTGAATCTAATCCAATCGCATCTAATAAAACTGCTTCAGGAAGAGCAAAAAACAGACGGGTTGAAATAATAATTAGCAAATAATTACTTCATCTTGTAGGCTTAGTAAATTCAGAGAGCCCCGGATAAAACCGGGGCTTTCGTCTATTAATAATTGGACCTAATCTAAAGGATATAGTACCTTTTTCGTTCCTTTGCTCTATTGAATACATCCGCCAAATTGGATAACATAATTAAGCCATTTGTACTTTTCGCTTGTTTTGCTTATCGATCATTATGAATCTTGCCCCGCCAGATGAATATGAAAAACTATTTTTAGTAATAAACTTTTGAGGGGAAAAAATAAGGCAAGGAATGAAAAAAAATTTAACAATTTTATTAATTATTTTGATAGACTTTGAGAATGTAGTAAAAGCGCAAACCATTACATCTGCTAATTATGCCTTCAATAAGGACGCTTCCCTCTTTATTGATTTAAAGATTTTATTTAAAACAATTCTAATTGTTTTTAAAGGGAAGCACTCCGATGCTATTTTCCCAATTACCTCTAATAATAAAGAATGTAAAACTTTAAACAATCCTCTATCATCAGGCAATTTAACAAATTAAGGACATTCCTATGAAAAATTATATAATTAGTTCAACAAATCTAGGAATCCGATCCCTGCACATCATCATAGCAATGTTGTTAACCGCATTGATAATACCTTCCGCTGCTTTTTCTCAAACTTGGGGAGGCGGTGCTTTGGGATTTACCGGATCTGACTATGTTCAAGTATCCGACAACACAATTAATGTTTCAGGTGATTTTTCAATTGAATGCTGGGTAAAATTCGGTGATTTATCAACATTTCAGGATATTTTGTTAAAAGACGATGACCCATCAAAAAATCACTCATATACATATGAATTTGGATTGTGGAAAACTATTTCAAACCAAATAGTCTTCCAGGTCGGATCATCAACTGCCTATAGTTACACCCGTAAAACAAGTGCAACAATCGTTACCTCTGGTACCTGGTACCATTTAACCGGAACAGTAGATGGAACAAATTTAAGTCTGTATATTAATGGCGTTTCAGAAGGAACAACAACTATTCCTAACCCTCGCAGATCAGATGTTAACGGAAATAATATTTACTTTGCTTCACATTCGAAAATGGATAATTATTTCCTAAATGGAATTTTGGATGAGGTCCGCATTTGGGGAATTGCCAGATCAGTAGTGGAAATTCAATCTACTATGTACGGTCCGCTTAATGGAAGTGAAACCGGACTTCAAGCTTACTATAAAATGAATGCGGGAAGCGGTTCAGCACTTAATGATAATAAGGGAACTAATAATGGCACTATCTCGAGTGAAGTGCTTTGGACAACATCTGATATTCCTGTGTATCCTAACCCTTTGCCAGTAAATTTATTATCAGCTGGAAATTTCAGAATTCTGGCTGGAAGTGCCAGCACTATTGTTCCTCCTGCAATTGTGACTGGTAATGTCGGCGCTACCACGGTAACCAATTCAGGAACTGTAAACGGAAATCTTGGAGGTACAACTTTGACAAATAGTGGATATGTGTCGGGTAATCTTTGGGGAACCACTGTAACTAATTCAGGAACATGTGATGGAACCACAACAACCGGAACAAACACTCAGGTACCGCAAGCCCAAACTGATTATGCAACTGTTTATAGCAACATTGCCGGACGTACTGCTAATGCTAACTTTGCTACTGGCTCAGATTTAGGCGGAAGAACGCTTGGCCGAGGAATTTATGCATCAGCAGGAGCTTTTGTTATAAACGGAACACTAACACTAACAGGCACATCTAGCGATATCTTTATCTTCAAGATGGTTAGCACACTTACAACAGCTGCAGGTAGTAATGTTGTTCTTACCGGTGGTGCATTGGCATCAAATGTTTTTTGGCAGGTTGGCAGTTCCGCATTTATTAATGAAGATTTTAAAGGAAACATACTTGCTTCAGCAGCTATTACACAATATGCAGGTGCATCTATAGAAGGCAATTTATATACGAGGACTTCCTATATTGATATAAATGGAGATTCTGCATTTCCGGTAGAACTAACATCTTTCACGGCAGCATTAAATAACAATGCAGTAGTATTAAATTGGAATACGGCTACGGAAGTAAATAATTTCGGGTTTGAAATTCAACGGTCATCGGCTATTCCCCATTTTAAAGATTGGGAAAAGATTGGTCTAGTAAATGGAGCTGGTAACAGCAACTCCCCAAAAGATTATTCTTTCACTGACAATAATCCCGTAGGTAGCACTTCTTTCAGCTACAGGTTAAAGCAAATTGACATCAAAGGAAATTTTAAATATTATGATGCAGTTACTGTTTCATTAACTTCTCCCGCTAAGGCTGAACTGATGCAGAACTCTCCAAATCCATTTAATCCATCAACGGCGATAAAGTTTTACATACCAAACACCACAAATGTAACAATAAAAATATTCAATATTATAGGTGAAGAGATTACAACGCTAATTAACAATCAAACCATTGCAGGTTATCACATAGTTTACTGGGATGGAAGAGACAGCTACGGAAGAAATGCCGCAAGCGGAGTTTATTTATACAGGTTGACAGCAGGTAATTTTTCTGAAACCAGAAAAATGAATTTGCTGAAATAATATTAGACGAATATAGCGTGTCACTATCATTAAGTAGTATTATAGAGGATTCTCAGACAAACAGAGGAACATTTCCCCTACTATTAGAGCTAGTAAAAATATTTTCTTATTTGATGAGTAGTACCCAACCAAAACACTGCGGGCAGACTCAACCGTAAGTAGTAGCACCTTTTTCATCCTTTTGCTTTATTGTTTATAACTGATCCCCGGCGTAAATTATTTCAAAATCATAATAGCATTTTCTATTTGTGAATTAAAAATAACAGGAGGATTCAATGAAGCGAATAAACCTAGCATTGTTAGCTGGATATGTTCTGCTTACAGTAGCAATAGTTGGCTGCGGAAGCAGCCCGGTAGTCGTAAATAAAGAAGCTTCAACGTCAGCCATTCGTGCTGCCGAAGAAGTTGGTGCGGCTACAAATTCAAATGCATCACTCTATTTGCAACTAGCAAAAGAGGAATTGGATAAAGCCGATGTTTTTGCGGCAAACGGTGAAAAGGAAAGAGCAGAGTCTATGCTAACAAGAGCCCAAACCGATGCCGAGCTGGCAGTAGTTCTCTCACGCGGAGAAACTGAAAAAGCTGTAGCTCTAAAAGCATTGGAAAAAGTAAAGATTCTCAGACAAGACAACACATCATCGAAAGGAAGTGAATAATGAAACATTTTAAATATTTTATAGTAGTAGCATTAGTCGCAATACTGGCTGGTTGCGCCACAAGTTTGCCACCCTCGGAATTAGTTAATGCACGCCTGGCATTTCAGCAGGCAAACAAAGGACAGGCCGCAGTTTTAGTACCTGCAGAACTTCACAAAGCAAAACTGGCACTTGATCAGGCAGAAAATTCTTTTCTTCAAGAGCCGGAATCTTATCGTACAAAAGATCTCTCGTATATTGCCGATCGTTTGGCAAAGACTTCTGAAGCAGAAGCTGTTATCATAGCCCAAGATGCAATTACAACTAAAGCAAACAAAGACTATGAAACTACACAGGCTGAGATATTAAAAGACAAAACAGATCTTCTTGTCGATGAGCAAAAGGCAAGGATGGAAGCTGAGACAAAAGCAGCTAAAGCATTGGCCGATCTGGCCAAACTTGCTGCTGTTAAAGAAGAAGAACGGGGGCTTGTAATTACTTTGTCAGGTAGTGTTCTTTTTGCTTCAAATAAATCACAGCTTCTGCCAGCAGCGCAAGATCGACTGAACAGTGTTGCTGATGCGCTCTTAGAAAACAATGGCAGGAAAATAACGATTGAAGGACATACAGACTCACAAGGCTCTACGGCTTATAACCAGACATTGTCACAGAAGCGTGCTGATGTGGTGCGTTCTTACCTGATCTCCCGTGGATACCCGGAAAATTTAATAATTGCCGAAGGTATCGGCGAAGATAGACCTATTGCAAACAATGATAATGCAGAAGGTAGAGCAAACAATCGACGAGTAGAAATTGTCATTGATCGATCAAATAATTAGTAATTAACTATAATCAATAATTCCTATTAGATAAATGATCCGGAAAACACCGGGTCATTTATTTATATATCATTTACATTCTTAATATCCACAATTTTTCAATTTGAAATAACTATGAATTCAACTGCAAATATTAAAAATAACAGTATTCTAATAAAATATAATTTAAGCAAATCTATTTTATTCTCACCTAAAAGATGTAGTCCCTATTTCATCCTTTTGTACCATTGTTAAATTTCACTCTTCTAATTAACTTTTATTTGAAACTTTGTACCATAAAATTTCACTTGTCATTAATGATTTTCTAAGGAAAGCTTTATGCATAATAAATTTTTTGAATTAACATCCGTCGGTTTTATAGCAGAGTTACTACTAATTGGCTGCCAGAACCCAAAAGCAAATAGACCTGATACTGTAAGAATAAATAATGCAGAGATAAAACCGGATTCGCAGGCTGCACATACCAGTTTTTCTGATGATTGGAGAAATTTCAAGACTGAGGCCGAAAAGAAAATTGAAAATAATAAGAAGAAAATTGCAGCCTTTAAGGGAAACATGAAAAAGACGGGTACGGCAATGAAAGCTAAATACAATAATGAAATTACAAACCTGGAAGAGACGAATCGACAGATGAAAAAAACATTAGAGAATTATAAAAATGGTGGGAAAAATGTATGGGCGGATTTTAAAACTGGTTTTAATAATGCGATGAACAAACTTGGGAATTCAATAGATAGTTTATTTACAGAACAAAGCTAATAAGCAATAATTTTTTTATGAGAAGAATTAAAATGATACCTCATTAAAATAATTATAAGGAAATAATAATTCTTAAAACTGCCCAAAGATTGATATAATCAAATAATAGAGACCAATGCAAATCATATGATAAACGATTTTAAACTTTGGGCAGATTATTTTTTTTGTGTTCCGCTAAATTGATATGGTAATACGTCGATAGGAAAAAGTTCTTTAACAAAATAAAAGTTAAAAATAGTACATCTTTTCATTCATTATAATTGAAATTGATCTTGAAACAAAAAATTACAAATTCAACACTCAACCGGATTGCCTTTATCGGCAATTATTTACCACGTCAATGTGGAATCGCAACATTTACAACCGATTTATGTGAAGCTATTGCTAAGCAGTATAGTGATACAACCTGTATTGCAATACCGGTTAATGATGTAGCAACTGGTTATGTTATCCAACCCGGTCCGGTTTGAACTGACAGAAAAAGATATTGATTCTTACTTAAGAGCCTCTGATTTTTTAAACATCAATAATGTTGATATGGTGTGCCTGCAATTCGAGTATGGAATATTCGGAGGAAAAGCCGGAAGCCACATCCTTGCGCTCTTCGCGGATTACGAATGCCCATTGTTACAACTTTACATACAATACTAAAAAACCCTAATCCCGATCAGCGGCGTGTATTGGTAGAAGTTGCAGCATTATCGGATCGTCTGGTTGTTATGAGTGAACGCGGCTCTGAATTTCTGCAGGAGGTTTATCATGTTCCGCCTGAAAAAATTGATTTGATTCCACATGGTATTCCAGACATGCCATTTGTTGACCCAAGTTTTAATAAAGATTTATTTGGAGTTGAAGGTAAAATAGTCATACTAAGTTTTGGATTACTCTCATCAAATAAAGGAATCGAGACAGTTATATCAGCTTTACCCGATATTGTAGCTCGTTACCCTAATGTTGTTTATATAGTAGTTGGTGCAACGCATCCACACGTAATTCAAAATGAAGGTGAAACCTACCGTCTTTCTTTGCAATGGCTGGCTCAGCAAAAAAATGTGGAAAGTAATGTAATATTTTATAACCGGTTCGTGAGCATAGAAGAACTTATTGAGTTCATAGGTGCAGCCGATATTTATATTACACCCTATCTTAACGAAGCACAAATTACTTCGGGAACCCTGGCTTATACAGTCGGAGCAGGTAAAGCCGTTATCTCAACCCCATACTGGTACGCACAGGAAATACTTTCCGATGGACGCGGGGTTCTGGTTCCATTTAATAATCCAGAGTCAATGGCTGAGCAGGTTATTAATTTATTGAACAACGAAGCAGAACGGCATGCAATGCGAAACGCGCTTATAAGTTTGGGAGATCAATGATCTGGTCCGAAGTGGCTCAGCGTTATATGGAAAGTTTTGATCGTGCACGCATAGAACGACGACATTATATTTCACCAGGATTTTCGGCGAAAGCACTTGATAAAAACCCGGGTGAATTACCTCCCTTAAAACTTGATCACCTAGTTACGTATGACAGATTATACCGGAATATTTCAACACGCTCTTTTTACAGTTCCAAATTATTCTCACGGCTATACAACCGATGACAATGCACGCGCTTTATTAGTAAGCTTCTTTACTGGATGAGCTCGGTAATAATGAAGAGTATAAAATTATCATCCCGGTATCTTGCTTTTCTGGGATATGCTTTTAATGATCAAACCAAACGATTCCGAAATTTTATGGACTACCAGCATAATTGGCTAGAAGATAAAGGATCAGATGATAGTCATGGACGCGCACTTGTGGGCATTAGGTTGCGTATTAAATCATGCAGACATACCTATCCCAAAATTTAATGGCAGCCTGGTTGTTTGAGCAAACTTTACCGGCCATTCTATCAACTTCAAGCCCGCGGGCATGGGCATTTGCACTAATAGGAATTGATGAGTATTCGCAAAAATTTGCGGGAGACAGCAGGGCAAGCCAGGTAAGGGATGAACTTGGCAGCACGGCTTTTGAAATTATATCAAAGATAACCGTACTGAAGAATGGAGATTGGTTTGAAAAAGAACTTTCATATTGTAATGCCTCACTGCCACATGCATTACTCACTTGTGGAAAATCAATTCCTGAACAGTGAAATGACTGAAGCCGGTTTGGAGTCATTGCACTGGCTTGCAGATCTTCAACGTTCCGGTAAAGGTCATTTTGTGCCGATTGGATCAAACGGTTTTTATCAATATGGCGGAGAACGCGCACGTTTCGATCAACAACCGGTTGAAGCCCAAACAATGGTATCTTCCTGCCTGGAAGCCTTTCGAATTACAGGAGACAAACTCTGGTACAAAGAAGCCCGGCGCGCATTTGAGTGGTTTCTCGGGCGTAACGATTTAAATCTTTCCGTTTACGATCCAACAACAGGTGGCTGTCGCGATGGTCTGCATTCTGATCGCCCTAATGAAAACCAGGGAGCAGAATCGACTTTAGCATTTTTACAATCATTGCTAGAATTGCGTTTATCAGAACAAACACATTTATCAATGGAGGTACTATTAAAATGAACAATAAGCATACAGAGCTTTTTCACCGCAATAAACTTAATCCGATACTTACTGCCGATAATTGGCCATACCCGATTAATAGTGTATTCAATGCTGGCGCAACTTTGCTGCAGGATGGAACTACATTGCTGTTGTGCCGGGTGGAAGACCGGAGCGGGATTTCTCACTTTTGTGCTGCCCGTTCTGACAATGGAATAGATGGATGGAAGATTGATCAAAGCCAACTCTGTTACCCAACCCGGAAAATTTTCCGGAAGAATTATGGGGTATTGAAGATCCACGCATTACTTTCGTTAAAGAATTAAAAAAATATGTAATTGTTTTTACTGCATACACCCGCGATGGACCCGGCGTTGCACTGGCACTAACAAATGATTTTAAAAATTTGAACGATATGGTGTAATAATGCCGCCTGAAGATAAAGATGCAGCACTATTACCATATCGAATAAATGGCAACTGGGCAATGATTCATCGCCCTGTGAGCGCAGCAAGAGCTCATATGTGGATTTCCTATTCACCCGATCTGAAAAACTGGGGTAAACATATTTTAATGATGGACGCACGTAAAGGCGCCTGGTGGGACGCAAATAAAATCGGCCTCTCTCCCCCTCCGATTGAAACTCCGGGTGGATGGCTCGTGATCTATCATGGTGTTAAGCAATCCTGCGGCGGATGTATTTACAGGCTTGGACTTGCACTATTTGATTTGAACAAGACCTGAGATTTGCATTAAACGGGGAAGCGAATGGATCTTTGCACCGGAAGAACCTTACGAGCAGCACGGTGATGTTGGAAATGTCGTCTTTCCGTGCGGATACACTATTGCACCGGATGGTGATACTATCAACATTTATTATGGTGCAGCAGACACCTGTATTGCATTGGCTACCGGTAGTATTAAGGAAATTCTTAATTGGCTTGATGAACATAGCTCATAATAGTAAACAAAAATATAAAAAGTTTCTTCCGCCTAAAATAAATAAAATGTATGGAATACTCTTAACAAATTTTAACAGAGTTTCAATCAACAGTTTAAAAAATAATTACAATAGTAGACACTAATAATTCTAAAGTTATACACAATTGCAACGGAGAAAATTATGAATATCAAAATTAATACCGGCCATAATATCAAGGGTAATGAGGTTTTAATTGCTAAGTTCAGCAGCACAATTAAAGAAGCATTAAGAAGAATGAGCGATCACATAACTAGTGTACAAGTTCATCTGAGCGATGAAGACGGCGATAAAAGAGGCAAGAATGATAAACGCTGTATGCTTGAAGCTCGGCTCGAAGGACATCAGCCCATCGTTGTCACTGATAATGCGGCGACCTTGAATCAGGCTCTCGACGGTTCTCTCGTTAAATTAAAGAGTATGATTAAAAGCATCATCGGGCGTCAACGCGATAGAAGGCACCACAAAACCGAACAATCAGCAACCGAACTGATATTTCCGGAAGAAAAGTGATCATTGAGATGTAGTCCCCTTTTCGTCCCTTCGCACTATTGAATCAAGAAATTTCTCCGCCTAACTTTATATAAAAAAGGAGATATAACCATGCTACATAATTTCTTCTATAAAACAACTACAACCGTTCTTTTCTTCATTGCAATAACATTTTCAATAAATGCACAGGGTAATATGATGGGAAAGGAAGGAATGATGGGCGGGCATATGAAGAATATGCAGCAGATGATGACAAATATGAATCAGATGAATGGTCAAATGAGCAAGATGATGAAGCAGATGAACCAGAATATGGGGCAAATGCAGAATTCAAAAGAGATGATGACTTATATGAACAATATGAGCGAAATGGGCAAAAACATGGACGGTATGCTGGGGCAAATGAACCAGATGATGGATAATAAAGAAATGATGAAAGACAATAAAATGAATAAACAAATTATTTCAATGAAGGGAAATATGAAATCCCTGATGAATACTTATAAAGATATGATGAATCATATATATAATAAAAACAAAGGGAAGTAATTATTTCTCGAATTGGAAATTTATTATAAGGAGAAATTTATGTATCACAATATGTTTTGGGGTGGTATGTGGTTCAACTGGTTATTCTGGATAATTATCATTGCATTAATAGCCTGGCTTGTCATAAGTAAGGTCAATCGCTCACAAAAAAATCCGGATTCCGGCACCTCGAAAGAAAGCCCATTGTATATATTAAAAAACAGGTATGCTAAAGGAGAAATAAACAAAGAAGAATATAATGAAAAGAAAAAGGATTTAACATAATTGTTTAGTTCGATTAATTTGATAGGAGAATAATTATGTCTTACTATTTTTCAAAAAAATCAGCTTTGGGATTCGAAGAAGCAATTGAAAAAGTAACCGAAGCTTTAAAGAGTGAGGGTTTCGGTGTTTTAGCTGAAATTGATGTTAAGGAAACATTAAAAAAGAAATTGAATGTGGACTTTCGTCCTTACAAAATACTTGGTGCATGCAATCCTCACTTTGCCTATAAAGCACTGCAAGCAGAAGACAAGGTCGGCATCATGCTGCCCTGTAATGTTATTGTCCAGGATAAAGGAAATGGAGTTGAAATCGCTGCGGTTGATTCAGTGGCGTCGATGCAAGCCATTGATAATCCTAAACTGAGTGAGATTGCTGACGAAATTCGGGAGAGCCTTCATAGAGTGATTGAAAGTCTTTAAATGACAATTTGTAAGCAGAGATGTGAAAACTATTAGGCAAAAACTCCTGCGAAACCTGCAGAGATGAATTTGAAAACAATAAAATTAAGTACATTAAAGTGAATAATACAGATTTAGTAAATCAGTCTGATAAAAAATGGGAACAAATGGGCAGAGATCCAGTATGTGGACAAATGATTGATATCAAGGAAGCTAAGGGTTCCAGCATATTTAGGGACTATAAATATAGTTTCTGTTGTGCAACCTGTAAAAAAGTTTTTGATAACATGCCTTCTGTATACGCGGACAAAGGAGAATGATATTTTGATCCCAATAATTTAGATGATTCTTTTGAGGGGGGATTTATAATGTTCTAATATATTCCTAAATCTTATGGAAATCTTTTTATTAAAATAATGAAAAGTGTATAATTAAAAAAAAGGTGACCTACAATGAAAATAAATAAAATTAAAAAAGTGCTTATTGCATTGGACTATAATCCTACTGCACAAAAAGTAGCTGAAACAGGTTTTTCATTCGCAAAAGCCATGAAAGCTGAAATAATTTTACTGCATGTAATTTCAGATCCGGTTTTGTATTCCTCTTCAGAATATTCTCCTATAATAGGAATGAGTTTTGGTGGGTTCACAAATATGGATCTATTAAAATTGAAAACAGTTGAAGGAAGGAAAAAAGCATCCAAGCAATTTCTGAATAAATCAAAACTACATCTTGGTGATAAATCAATTAAGACTCTTGTAAAAGAAGGAGATTTTGCTGAGATCATAAAAGAAACAGCCGAGAAATTACATGTTGATATAATAGTTATGGGTTCGCACAGCCGGAGATGGTTGGAAAATATAGTTATGGGAAGTGTCACGGAAAAAGTTTTACATCATACTTCTATACCGCTATTTATTGTTCCAACCAAAAAAAAATAGTTAAAAAGAAGTTATGTTTGGATTAAAAAATAGAAGACGAGAGCGCATACGTAAGCTCCCCTTCCCTGAAAAATGGCTGGAAATTTTAGAGAAGAATATAGTGTATTATAATTATTTAAATTCAGAAGATCAGGCCGAGTTACGCGGCCATATACAAATATTTTTGAATGAAAAAAAATTTGAAGGCCTTGATAGATTTGAAATAACTGACGAAATAAAAGTGACTATCGCAGCACAGGCCTGTATTTTACTTCTGCATAGAGACACGGATTATTATCCTACATTGTTTACAATCTTAGTTTATCCCCACCCTTTTTATTCAAACATAAAACATAACCTGCCCGGTGGAATAATAGCAGAAGGGAAACAGGGAAGGTTAGGTGAATCCTGGTACCGTGGACCCGTAGTTCTTTCCTGGGATGATGTCAGCCGGTCTGCGCACGATCATAATGATGGGCACAACGTAGTTTTTCATGAATTTGCCCACCAACTTGACGGTGAATCAGGTACTAACGATGGCGCTCCACTATTACTCAAAAGGTCTTCATATATAGCCTGGGCACGCGTGTTATGCGAAGAGTATCAGGACTTACTTGATCATCTTAAGCACAACCATAAATCTGACATAGATTCTTATGGAGCCACAAGTCCGGCTGAATTTTTT
This sequence comes from uncultured Bacteroidota bacterium, assembly GCA_963772675.1. Taxonomy (GTDB): domain Bacteria; phylum Bacteroidota; class Ignavibacteria; order Ignavibacteriales; family Ignavibacteriaceae; genus JAKAGZ01. The sequence continues at coordinate 279,428 of CAVYYF010000012.1, read as the reverse complement.
GCTGTTGTCACAGAATACTTTTTCGAAAGGCCAATCCAACTAAGAAAAAAGCATCCGGAATTATACGAGCAATTCAAAAACTTTTATAAGCTTGATACTGAAGCGATTATGTTAAATGGTGACAAAAAAAGTATTGAATAAAAAGGATAAGTTTTATGAAGGATAAACATTTTCAGATTGGTAAATTTCTCGGTATTCCAATTTATCTGGATTATTCCTGGTTCCTGATTTTAGCACTACTGACATGGGTATTAGCAGAAAGTTATTTCCCGATTGAATACAAAAATTGGACGAAATTCTCATACTGGTTAGTTGCATTTATTACTTCAATATTCTTCTTCCTTAGTATTCTGTTTCATGAATTTGGTCATTCCATAATTGCAAAAAAATACAAGCTTAATGTAAAAAGGATAACGCTTTTCGTATTTGGTGGTGTGGCTGAAATTTCAAAAGAATCACCTAAAGCAATGGCGGAATTCTGGATTGCTATTGCGGGTCCGGTTACCAGCTTCATATTAGCAGCTATCTTTTATTTATTAGAAAAAGCATTTTCACATAACCAATATCTTGCAGCTTCATTTCATTACCTGGCATTAATAAATTTTATACTAGCAATTTTTAATTTAATTCCCGGGTTTCCTTTAGATGGCGGAAGAGTATTAAGAGCGATAGTGTGGGCCATTTCAAAAAACTATAAAAAAGCGACAACAATTGCAGCGAACGCGGGAAGATTTTTTGGGTTCACATTTATTATGTTTGGCGTTATTCAAATTTTTCAAAATAATGTTTTTAACGGAGTGTGGATTGCATTTGTTGGCTGGTTTCTCGAAAGTGCTGCAATATCCCAGATTAAAAGACAAGCGCTAAATGATTTATTATTTGGGCACCAGGTTCATGAAGCTTTGTCAAATGATTACGGCATAGTGTATCCTGACTCTAACGTTCAGGAAATAATAGATAATCATTTCATTGGCGCAAATCGAAGAAACCTGCTTGTAAAGGATGATAATACAATGGTCGGATTTCTTACACCCGCGCAAATAAATTCAATTTCAAAAAAAGATAGACAAAATAAAACTGTCGGAGATGTTATGATACCGTTACAGGACATGAATAATATAGATCCTAATGAACCCTTATTAGATGCATTAAAGGCTATCGACGAAAATAATGTAAGCGAGATACCTGTAATGGAAAATGGCAATTGCATCGGAATATTGAATCACAAAAGCATTATCCAATTTATATTTGAATTGCACAAGCTGGGATATTAAAGCGCGGATTTCTAATGCAATCGGAAAATTCAATACTAATTGCATACAATTTTATCTTCAATAAAGCTTAATAATTCAGAATACCAGATTATACATTCACACACAGGCAGGCTTCCTTCGAAAGGACAACCAATTGCAGATAATTGCCAAACACCTCGTCAAGAAAGATGTAGTCCCCTTTTCAATCCTTTGACCGATTGCTTTCACTAACATTCATGAAGTAATCTATTAATGCATAGGCAAGATCATTTTGTCTTTATAGTTCATTTACAAAAACAGGAGAAGAAAATTTATGAAAGCTTTAGTTTATCACGGACCCGGCAAACGTGCCTGGGAAGAAAAACCGAAACCGGTTATCAAAGAACAAACCGATGCCATTATCAAAATAACAAAAACGACTATTTGCGGAACGGACCTTCATATAATGAAAGGCGATGTTCCAACTGTTACTGATGGACGAACTCTTGGGCACGAAGGTGTTGGAGTTGTAGAAGAAACAGGTAAGACTGTTACTAATTTTAAAGTTGGCGACAAAGTATTGATTTCATGTATAACAGCCTGTGGAATTTGTGATGCCTGTAAAAAAGGGATGTATTCGCATTGCGAAACCGGCGGCTGGATACTTGGAAATTTAATTGATGGAACTCAAGCTGAATTTGTCAGAATACCTCACGCAGATACAAGCCTTTATCATATACCAGAAAGTGCAGAAGAAGAAGCAATTGTAATGCTTAGTGATATTCTACCAACCGGCTTTGAATGCGGAGTTCTTAAGGGACAGGTAAAACCGGGAGACTCTGTTGCAATTGTGGGCGCAGGACCAATCGGGCTTGCAGCTCTTCTCACAGTTCAATTCTATTCCCCCGCAGAGATTATAATGGTTGATCTGGATGAAAACAGGTTAAACGTTGCAAAAACATTCGGGGCTACAAAGCTTGTTTCAAAAGATGCCGTTAAAGAAATAATGAAGCTAACTGATGGTAAAGGAGTTGATGTTGCTATCGAAGCAGTAGGCATACCTGCCACTTTTGATATCTGTCAGTCAGTTGTTGCGGCAGGAGGTCATTTAGCAAACATAGGTGTTCACGGAAAAAGTGTAGAGTTACATCTCGAGAAATTATGGTCCGGCAATATTACTATTACAACCAGACTTGTTGATACTGTGACAATACCAATGTTGTTGAAAACAGTAATTTCAGGGAAACTACAGCCGAAAAAATTGATTACCCATCGGTTTGCACTTAACGATATTATGAAAGCTTACGATACATTTGGAAATGCTGCTAAGGAAAAAACTCTGAAAGTTATTTTAACGAATAAATGAGATTAAATGATCAATAAAAGTTTATATAAAAGAAAAATTGAATCAAATAGGTGTAATTATGAAAGCACACAAAGTTATACCCAGCGAATTTGAAGATGAACTGTGTACTGAAATTGCAAGAAGAGAACTTATTAGTGTGGGTATTGATTCGAATATACTTAAGGAACTAGTGGAGCTCATCGTAATTGACACCCAGATTGAAGAAGCAATGAGAATACTGACTAACAGTCATTTAATGACCTAATAAAGTGATAAAAATATGGATACGAAAAAGATAGGGCTTATAATATTAGTTATCGGATTGCTAATGACTTTATACACCGGTTATAACTATGTAACACGAGAAAAAGTAATGGACATTGGCGGCATGAATATAACAATGGATCAAAATCATTCCGCAAACTGGTCACCATTTATCGGCTTAGGAGTAATGGTAATTGGCGGTGGTATTGTTCTGTTCAGCAAGAATAAAAAAGTTTAGTCTAAATATATTTGGCTAAACATTAAATTTTCAGAAACGAACTAAAATAAAAGCAGAAATAAACTAATAGGAAGATTTCTATGTCTAATTTTACAATATACCTGATAGGGATAATATTTGTAGTTTGCGGATTAGCTTTAGCAGCTTTCAAGTTAGCTGTTTCACCGATTTGGATTATTACAGGTGTCATCATTCTTTGTGGAATAGGTATTATAGCAGCTGTACTAAAAACCCGGATGAAGGAGAAATCTTGACACAAGGAATTAATAATTAATCTTTGAAAGCAGTTAGGACACTACTTAACAAGAATAATATATGTCTCTTATTATGAATTAAAATATATAAGCAAAGATTATCGGGATTAATTTCACACCATATTCCTTATCTGGATTCGACTAAAAGATGTAGTCCCCTTTTCATCCCTTTGTCCGATTGAATTAAAATCACCCTTTCCCTAGTATTATAAAGCTTAGGGCTTTAATTCTATAAATTCTAATGATATTAAGAATAAGAAAAACAATAGGAACGGAAAATGAATAAAATAAACAGAAGACACTTAGTTACTGCGCTGTCAATACTATTAATTCTTTTTTTATACTTTGGAGCCGGTGCTATGATAGAGGGCGGATTCAGTGGGAGGATGCACGCAAACGGTTTGGCAGGCAGCATAAGCTGGAGGTTTTACCCGGCTATAATTTTTCTCATTTTTGGTGCCGCTGCCGGATGGCTGCTCATAAGAAAAAGAGAGAAGTCAAATAAGAATATGTCGTGACAATTTTAAAGGAGAAAGAAGATGAAGGGTAATAAAAAGTTACTAACTATACTTAACCAACGTTTAGCTGATGAACTGACTGCCATTAACCAGTATATGGTTCATTCAGAAATGTGCGAAAACTGGGGTTATGGTAAACTACACATGGCTATAAGAAAACAGGCAATGGATGAAATGCACCATGCGGAATGGCTTATTGAACGCATCATTTTTCTGGAAGGAATACCATCAGTTTCCAAGTTGAATACTATGAAAATCGGTAAGACGGTTCTCGAAATGGTAAGCAATGATCAGGAAGCTGAAATTATAGGAATAAAGGATTACAATGCTGCAATTAAACTTGCCCATGAAGTAGCCGATGAAGGTAGTGTTGACTTATTGACAAAGATACTTAAAATGGAAGAGGGCCACGTCGATTGGGCAGAAATCCAGCGTTCACAGATTGATCAAATAGGGTTGGAGAAATACCTGGCAAATCAAATTGATATGGCTATTAACTAATAATAAAAGGAGATGAGCTATGTCATTACTAAGTTTAGTAATCGTTCTGGTAGTAGTTGGAGTGGTTTTATGGTTGATTAACAGTTACATCCCGATGCAGTCTACCATTAAAAAGATCTTAAATGCAGTAGTAGTTATTGTTTTAGTTCTTTGGCTGTTGAGTTCATTTGGTCTCATAGAAGGTCTAAAGACGATTCATATTGGATTGATGCTTTTTGCTTAAATAATTAACTCATTTTATGCTTGAGTTTAATTTTGAGTAGCTGTGAATCTGCTGCTGGTAGAGAGTTTTACAAAGGATAATTTTTGTCCTTTCAGTTAAATCTTTTTAGGGCATTAACATTAAGAGACACAAATTTATCACCATTAGTAAAAAACTAATTGGTAAGTGCTTATAATAAGTATTTTCTTTTAACAGCATTGCTGATTATAGCCGCGACACTAATCATATTCGTCCAGACCAAACAAAATGTAAAGTCAAAAGCTAATATGATGAATACCTTTTTACTATTACTCTAAATGTTGATGCAGGTTATAAAACAACGCAGTTCAAATATAAGATAAAATAGCTACTTTATAGTAAGTTGTAGAGATGCAAGTATTAGGATTGAAAAGATTGCAAGATGGTGTTTTATATTTTTTTAAAGGGAATCTTTATAGGTTTTGCAATGGCCGTTCCAATCGGGCCTGTCGGAATAATGTGTATCCGCAGGACATTATCTGAAGGACGATTAGGCGGATTAATTATTGGTCTTGGAGCTGCAACTGCAGATTTACTTTACGGCTGTATTGCTGCATTTGGGATTACATTTATCTCGGACACTCTTGTTAGTCAACGAATTTGGTTACGACTTGCCGGAGGAGTGCTTCTCCTTTTTCTTGGAATAAGAATATTCCGAAAACTTCCTGCTGACCCCCAACTACCTGTAAACAACACCGGAATTCTAAAATCATACCTCACTGCTTTTTTAATAACGCTAACAAATCCTTTGAGCATTTTTGCTTTTATTGCTGTGTTTGCTGCACTCGGTTTAGGAAACGAGGCCATTATCTTTTCAGGATCAGCACTCGTCCTTGGAGTTTTTATCGGTTCGTTTTTATGGTTTCTATCCCTCAGTTCCGGAGTTATGTTTTTTCGGAAAAAATTGGACCTGGTCGGATTGAAATGGGTAAATAGAATTTCAGGAATTTTGTTAACTATCTCCGGTGTAATAGTTCTGTTGAGTTTATTGTGAATATTGATTTAATGTATAGGATTCAATGTACCGATCTGATTTGTGAATGAATGTAAACAGCCTAATAATTCTCTCATTCAACATTCGGCACTTTTTTTATATAGGATATAGCAATATTTAGGAGACGATTTCTCGCTGTAAACGGAGTTCAATTTTTAAATATAAATAAGCTTTGTCAGCTCTTTTACTCACCTAAAAGATGTAGTCCATTTTTCATCCTATTGGTCTATTTCTTTACAGCCTGGTATACAATACTTTTTTGAAGTTAATTGTTTCGAAAGTTAAATAACTGCAACTACTCTTTTAATTTTGCGTTGCAGAAATTTAGCTGTAACTGAACAATAGCTGTAGAGTAAGAGTATATGACAATGCGTTTTCTTTGGTTCTGTACGATACGGATTTTTAGTAGACAGGAAACATACTCGTTGCCATATGTTCAATCAATTTATTAACAACTTAAAGAAAGGAACGAAAATGAAAACAAAAATTGCTCTTCTATCTATAGTATTGATGTTTGTTACGGCACTTCCGGTAAAAGCGGGTGGAAAAGATAATCTTCAAAAATACTTCAGCAATACAGCAGCCAAAGTAAAAGCAACTGAAAACCCTGTTGAAAAGCGTCAAATACTCAATGCATCTTTTAAGGATATGACGTATGCCCTTGATAAGGTTCAAAACTTTGGGCTGCTCTCTGATAATGATCGCGCTGACCTTGCTCGTTTAAAATCAATAGTGCAGGATAAACAAGATGAACTTGAAGGTATAAACGGATACGAGAAAGTATCGGATTCGCAACTCAATAATTTCTCTAATTACGTTGTTCAGTCTATGGAACAGGCAGACCAGACAGTTACAATAAGTCTTGTTGCTGCCCTGCTTATAGTCATTCTGATTGTTCTAATAGTATAAGAATTTTTCAACAACCTGTCAGCCATATGTTACTCACTAACATCCGATCGGTTAAGGGCACCAGATACCCGCCGCTCCTTGTGAGTGTTGGTTTTTTGGTGCTCGCTTTGTTACTAAGTTCGTGCAGCCCAAACCTTCCTGTTCTGAATGAATCACAGCAGGAAACAGGAAATTTACATGTAACGAACTACTCATTAATATTTATCATTCACGGTGATGGTGATTATCTTTATCATGACAACACCGGTAACGAATTAGATGCAGACAAGGAAACGCTGGCAGGCGCAATAATGATTGCACAGCAAAACCCAAACGCTGAGGTGTTCATCTTTCACCAGAAACCCCGACGACACTTCTTGTTCTTTTTCCCACTTAAGGACGGGGAATTCTATTATTACCGTAACGGACAGTTAATTGCAAATGAATCATACTGGCGCGATCAGGAAAAATCAAATCTCGAGCCTGAAGCAGAATTGTATAACCGCTTTAGTGTTAATAATAAGTACAAGATGGTAAAGATGTTCCTATACTTTGGCCACGAAATTCCTGAGTTCGGCGGTGCCGGTTACGATGAATCATACCCGGAACGTGCTTTCACTGTTGATGATCTTGCGGATGGTATGAAGAAATTCCTGCCTGATTCGTCAAAGTTCGATCTTACGATACTCTCTACCTGTTTTAATGGTACACCTTATACTATTAATACACTTGGATCACTTTCACGAACCATCATCGCATCTCCCGACAATCTTCATTTGTCCTACTTTGATCTTCATCCGCTTGAACGGCTGGACATTAATTTGAAGAATGGTAATGTACCGCTTTTTGCAAAAAAATTTGCACAGCAGTCATTCGATAGATTGACAAAAAATGTGCAAACTGCAGTGAGCGTTGTGGTGTACGATGTGTCCCGCACTCAAAAATATTTAAATTCTGTTAATAAGTTTTATGAACATGCTCTTACCGGCTTGAAAAGTGATAAACAAGCTTCCCTTTCGACTATAGAGCATTGCGATTGTTCCGAGATCCCTGAGTATGTTCTGCCGGATATGAGCAAAGGTGTAGATGTCTTTTTCCGATCAGCAAGATTTGGACGTTTAAAAAATAAAAATAGCCATTCAGGATGGGAATGCTGGAAATATGAAGTTCACGAGATGCAAGCTCAAAAAATGCAGCAATAATATCGTCCACTGTTATTACTACTATATACTTTGGTAACAATATGAACTATTAAATTGTCCCGGTTTAAAAGCAGGGACAAACAATAAGAAAATATATGTATGATATTTTAACAAATAATCTTCTGATTACTTTAAAATATAATTTTTATATATCGGCAGAAGTAGTTTGTCACAATTTTCTGAACACATTATGATTTTTGTTGCTATTTATAATTTTAAATATTACGTTAATTCAACACCAATTTACTGCATATGGGGCACATCTCGCTGTGTGAATTATTGTGGTTTTCACTTTTATATTATTCATTACAATTCCTAAAGATTGGCGGAAGTCCCTTAAACTGAATTTATAAGAACTATGAATAAAAAATTAAACCGAAAAACCTTTCCAATCAATAAGAAGAAAAGTATTGTCAGAAAAATACCTCTGGATGATTCATTTTATATTGTTGGAATCGGTGCATCTGCCGGCGGATTAGAAGCTCTCGAGCGATTTTTTGAAAATCTGAATGATAATACAGGCATGGCTTTTATAGTGGTTTCGCATTTAGATCCAAAACATATAAGTATTATGCCTGAACTAATTCAAAAATCTACCAAAATGAAATTGTACCAGGCTGAAGACGGTATGAAAATTGAGCCCAACCATGTCTATGTCGCGCCTGCTAATCGTGATATTGGAATTCTTCACGGAATAATCCAGCTAATTGAGCCCTCCGAGGCACATGGATTCCGTCTTCCAATTAATTTTTTCTTTTAAATCACTTGCACAGGATCAGAGTGAAAAAGCAATTTGTATTATACTCTCAGGCATGGCATCTGACGGTACTGATGGATTAAAAGCAGTTAAGAATGCATTGGGAATGGCTATGGCACAGGAACCGAATTCTGCTAAATTCGACGGTATGCCAAGCAGTGCAATCAAAACAGGGTTAGCTGATTATATTCTTCCGCCCGAACAAATGCCGGCTCAACTGGTTCAATATGCGATACATAAAATAAAAGGTATTGTATTAGAAAAAGAAACTGCTGAGGGTAAAATTCCTGATTCATTTCAAAAAATTTTCATACTACTCAGAAATCACACAAGCCATGACTTTTCACAGTACAAACACAATACAATTTACCGGCGTGTTGAAAGAAGAATGAATGTTTCCCAGCTGGATACGGTTTCCAATTATATCCGCCTGCTGCAGGAAAGTCCGGAAGAAATTGAACTGCTTTTCAAAGAACTGTTGATTGGAGTAACAAATTTTTTCAGGGATCCCGATTCTTTCGAAAAACTAAGAATAATTTTATCAGAGATTGTAAAAAATAAACCTGAAAGTGGAAAGATAAGAATCTGGATACCCGGATGTTCTACAGGTGAAGAGGCATATTCAGTAGCAATTATTTTGCGCGAGTGTATGAGTAAAGCAAAGAAAAATTTAAACGTACAAATTTTCGCAACAGATATTGATAAAGATTCAATCGAGAAAGCCCGTACCGGAACATATTCCGGAATTGAACAGGATGTCAGCAAAGAACGACTTAGAAAATTCTTCACAAGTGAAAAGCACCTGTTTCATATTCGAAAAGAAATCAGAGAGATGATTGTATTCGCCTCACAAAGCATAATAAAAGATCCCCCGTTCACCAAACTTGATCTTATCTCCTGCAGAAATCTTCTAATTTATTTTAGCGCAGAATTACAGAAAAAGATAATTCCTACATTCCATTACAGCCTATCACCAGATGGAATACTCTTTCTGGGCTCATCTGAAACTATCGGCGGATTTGTTGATCTGTTCTCAACTCTTGACAAAAAATGGAAGTTTTACAAAAGAAGAGAGTCAATTTATTCAATGCAGCAATTTGTGGACTTCCCTACTTCACATTCAACCGGCAAAATTAATGAGACTCCTATGAATATAAATGCAGTAAATAACGTCACCCAGATGGCTGAAAAAATTATTCTTCAAAATTACTCACCTAATTGTGCAATAATAAGCCCGAATGGTGATATTATTTATATCCACGGCAAAACCGGTAAATATCTCGAGCTTACTAATGGCGAAGCAAAGTTGAATATCTTCGAAATGGCGCGCGAGGGCCTGAAGCAGGAACTTCCTCCCATCATCAGGAAAGTAGCATCTACCGGGAAACCTATAACCGCCGAAGAAATTAAAGTAAAGCCAAATGGGAGCACTATTCTAATTAATCTTACTGTTAAACAAATAAATGAACCGGCGGATATGCACGGTTCATTTTTGATAATATTTGAAGATATATTAAAGAAAAAGAAAGGAACGGAGTCCAAAAAAGTTCACTATGATAAAAAACCGGAAAAGCTAATTAAAGAGCTTGAACACGAGCTTAAAATCACAAAGGAAAATTTACGTTCAACTATAGAAGAATTGGAAACTTCTAACGAAGAACTTAAATCTACTAATGAAGAAATGCAGTCTACTAATGAAGAGATGCAGAGTTCAAACGAAGAACTGGAGACTTCAAAAGAAGAATTACAGTCGCTGAATGAAGAGTTAATTACGGTAAACAACGAACTACAAAATAAAAATGATGAATTAACAGATATAAATAATGATATGAATAACCTGCTGGAGGGTATTAATATCCCGACAATATTTCTTGATAATAATTTGATCAATTAAAAGGTTTACGATTCGTGCAAATCAAATTATTAATCTTATATCTTCGGATATTGGCAGGCCCATAAGCCATATAGCTACAAACCTTAAATATGAAGATTTAATTGAGGATGCTAAAGAAGTTTTAAGGTCCCTGGTTTTTAAGGAGGTTGAAGTACAAACCAATGATGGGAAATGGTACCAGATGAGAATATTGCCTTACAGAACTTCAAATAATATCATAGATGGAATCGTGGTAACTTTTACAAACATTCACCAGTTAAAAACTGCCTACGAAGAAATACAGAAATTAAACCAGGAAATTCAACTTGCTCGTGTGTATTCAGATAATATTATTGACACAGTAAGGGATTCTCTTATTATCCTTGATAAAGATCTGAAAGTGCTTTCAGCAAACCGCTCTTTTTATAAAATGTTCGGTATTGTTAGTGAAAATACTGTTGGGAAATTTATATTCGAACTGGACGGCAATAATTGGGATATCCCGAAACTAAGAATACTTCTCGAAGAAATAATCCCTGAAAATAATTTCTTCGAAAATTATGAAGTTATATACAATTTGCCCAAAGGTGGTAAAAAGAAATTACTACTAAATGCCCGGGGAATATTTGAGGGAGATACTGATTCCAAGTTCATTCTTCTTGCGATTCAAGGCTAGGATAATTTAAAAAGGAGGTTCGAACAAATGAAACCGGTAAAATCTGGAATAAAAAAAGCAGTCAAAAAAAAGGTGGAGAAAATAAAAAATCCGAGAACCAAAAAGCGGGTTCCAGAAAGAAAGGAAGATATACAAAGACTGGTACATTTGCTTGAGGTTCACCAGATTGAACTTGAGCATCAAAACCAGGAATTGGAAATTGCGCATGAAGAGCTTGAAGTATCAAGGAATAAGTATGTAAGCCTCTTTGATTTTTCACCTATCCCATATTTTACACTTGACCCGGACGGGAACATTAAGGAAACAAATCTAAACGCAAGTAAATTGTTTGGATTTGAACGAAGGAAATTAATTGGCAGAAATATTCTTACTTTTATTCAATCGGATGGAAGGGAAAATTTTAAACTGTTTTTAAATGCTGTCTTTAATTCAGCTTCAAAACAATCCTGCCACTTAAGAGTAACTAACATAGATAAACAAGTTTTACAGGTCCAGTTTGAGGCTATTAAAATTGAAGACTTGCTGGAGCCGGGGAAAAAATGCCTGGTTGCATTGATCGACCTGACTGACTTTAAGAATATAGAATATTCATTAAACGATACAAACGAGAAGCTTAAATCAATCATTGCTACCAAAGATAAATTTTTCGCGATTATCGCACACGATTTGAGAAACCCATTCCAGGCTTTGTTGAATTTTTCAGATATTCTTGCTACAAAAAGTGAAGACCTTTCCCCGGATGAGATAATGAAATTTAACAAAAGCTTAAACGAGAAATTAAAAAATACTTATGTCTTGCTGGAAAATTTGCTCAACTGGTCCATGATACAAAGAGATGAGCTTGAGTATGAGCCAGTAAATCTTAACTTGAATGAAGTTGTAAATAAAACAAATGCTTTATTAAAGCAGCTTGCTATCGAAAAAAATATTACCTTATCAAATAATATTGGCAATGAAATAGTAGTAAATGCTGATGGAAATATGCTCCATTCAATTGTTCAAAATCTTATTATGAATGCTATCAAATTCACACCGAAAGACGGACATATAATTGTTTCAGCGGAGGATAAAGGCAGTCTTGTAGAAGTATCAGTTAACGACACAGGGATAGGAGTAGAAACCGCACAATCCGACGCAATATTTAATTTCGGGACTGTATTTACAAATCATGGAACTAATGATGAAAAAGGAACGGGGCTGGGATTACCAATCTGTAAAGAATTTGTGGAAAGAAACGGAGGAAAAATCAGAGTTGAAAGCGAAATAGGGCAAGGATCGAAATTTATTTTTACTTTAGGCAAAAAAAAATCTTGAAAATGTCGTAAGTCGCCATTGAGAAGGGCTATTGAGGATTCAGCATTAGACTTATATCCTGGATAATATTTATAGCTGGGAATTTATACCTGATCCTATTATAGATTTTCAGCGCAAACAAAGGGTGCCTTATGAAAAAGATTAATATTCTTCTAATTGAAGATAATAAGATTCTACTTGATTCTATATCTTCGTTAATAAAGAAAGAGAGGGACATGAATTGTGCCACCGCTATAAACAATCCCCAGATCATAATACCTCTTATAAGAAAGCAAAAACCTAACATTGTGCTTCTTAATTATAATGCGCCAAATCAGAATAGTTTGAGTATTGTAAAATCAATACATATAGATTACCCGGAAACCAAAGTAATTATAATGGCACTCACCTCTTCAGATACCAATGCTTATGAATTTGTTGAGGCGGGAGCTTCGGGATTTATGCTTGAAAATATAAGCTGTGCTGATATGATAAAAACGATCAGATCAGTTTATAAAGGTTTAAAGGTTTTGCCGACGTTTTTAACTAATATGCTATTCTCTCAAATTGTTAGACATAAAATTAGTGATAACGATCTTTCAGCATTTGATAAAATTGCCCGATTAACAAAACAAGAAAAGAATGTGATGGAATTGATCGCCGATGGATTAACAAATAAAGACATAGGAAAAAACCTTGGAATTTCAACCTACACTGTAAAAAGCCACGTGCATAATATTCTTGAAAAATTATCGTTAAATACACGTGTACAGATTGCCAAACTCGCTTTTGTTCAGGAATCTAATAAACAAACATAAATAGTCTATCGTTGCTCATTCCATTTTCCCCATTCCGATTTTAAGGTCATCCAAAAGATGTAGTATCTTTATCATTCCTTTGACCTATTTATTTTGTGCATTAATAATTTGCATTTTATATCTGCAAAAATAATTAAGGTAAGTTATGTTATTTTTACAGACCACAATTGGAGTATTAATATTTTCCATAATTATTAAATCAATTCGGAGAATAAAAGAATCGTACAGAGATCACAAAGAATTTGATAATCTTTTCTCGAATAAGAATACCGTAAATGGTTGAATAAATATTTTAATTTGATTTAGATAATAGCTGGAAAAACCTGCAGGTACTAAAAGGAGAAAAAGGCGGTGAAGAGAGAAAAGGAAAAGAATAGCTTTGAGGATAGAACCAATAAATAGTAATTAAAAGAATTAGATTTTTTTGTTATTTAGAATCTGCCGAATTTCAATTTGCCATTAGCATTATAAAACCCCACCATAAAGAGTTAATTCCCTTTTCGTTCGATTGATCTATTGGATATGCTACACTATAACTGCATTTTTCTTGAGAACAAATTTAAACCTATTTTCATAGCTATTGTAATATTCAATTTGAAAGAAGTATTTATGCATAAGGGAAATATATGCTGGGAGAAAATCAATATTAGTTAACAAGCTGATTAATAACCATAGTCATTTATAAAACAATGAGGTGTTTAGATGCAAGACAATAATGTTATACTCGCCGAATTTGAAGATGAGTCGAACGCAGAGATAGCAAGGAGAGAGCTTGTAGCGGCAGGGATTAAAACAAACATTATAAAAGAACGTATAGTTAATACTTCGCCCACTATGCTGTGCTATGAAAGAGTAAAACTAATTGTAAGGGATAAACAGGTTAAAGAGGCGAAGATAATACTGGCTGCAAGATTCAATTAACAAAACAAAAAATGACGAAAGTATGGATGCAAATTTCCATCCATTTGGCCCATTGCAAACTTACTGGCAACCACTGATCATAAGAACGTAAAATGCATAATAATTTTTTGGAGAGGTAAAATGATACTTGTAAGTATTTATTCCGCAAGAAGAAACATTTGTTATCAGTTTAAAACACAAAATTGATTATGTAGCCGAAAAAAAATATGTGAAAACGAAATCCTTAAACAGTAGAACAATTTATGTGTTCGAACAATTAATTCTTTCGATTGTAAAATTGATTTTTAAGGAAGTATTCGTGAAATCGCGATAACAAATATTTACGGAGACCATAATAAAATTTAAGACAGCGTAAACCGGAATTCCATTACCCGCTATGAAGTCTCTCATCCAAAGGACTTAGTTCCTTTTTCATCCCTTTAACCGATATTTATATTCATAATTCATGAGTAAATTTTTTACGATAAATAAAAAAAAAGGAATTAATTGTTATGAGAAAGTATTTACTGTTAACTATGGCTTTAGGTTTAGTGATCATTTTAGTAAAACCAATTGCTGCGCAGGATCACGGATTTGGAATGGGACTCATACTAGGGGAACCGACAGGGTTGAGCGCTAAACTCTGGACATCAAAAGTAAATGCTTTTGATTTCGGCCTCGGTGTATCAGTGGGCGGTGACCGTATCAAATATAAAGGGAACTATAATGATGGCAGCCGAATTCATTTTCATATGGATTACCTCTGGCACTCATTTGATGCAATAAGATCCACCGAAAAATTTCCACTCTATTACGGTTTTGGAGGCAGATTCAATACCAGCGGAGGTTATGATGCTTCATTTGGAATAAGAGGCGTAATTGGTATAGCATGGTTCCCCCATTCAACTCCGATAGATGTCTTTCTGGAACTGGTACCTGTTTTCCAGGTTACTCCGCTTACCGGGCTGGGCATTGATGCCGGACTGGGAATAAGATACTTCTTTCAATAAAAAATAATAGTTAGTAAAAAATTAAATAAAAGGAGCAGAAAATGAAAAAGTTAAAAGTCATAATTCTAATTTCGACTTTAGCTGCATCAATTTTTATTTACGGTTGTGGTACAAGCAATGCAGTTAAAGGTGGAGTTATTGGTGGAGCTAGTGGTGGTGTGGTTGGCGGGGTAATCGGCCATTATGCCGGCAACACTGTGCTGGGAGCTATTATAGGAGCAGCAGTTGGCGGTACCGCCGGAGCTTTAATCGGCAATTATATGGACAAACAAGCCGAAGAAATGCAAAATGATATTGCCGGTGCAAAAATCGAAAGAGTGGGTGAAGGTATAAAAATAACATTCGACTCGGGAATTTTATTTGCCACTAATTCCTCAACTCTTGAGTACCAGGCAAAATCAAACATTGATAAACTCGCTGTTATACTAAATAAATACCCCGATACTAATATCCTGGTTACCGGTCATACTGATGCTGATGGTAGTGATTCATACAATCAAACTTTATCAGAAAAACGTGCCAAATCAGTTTCAGATTATGCAATGTCACAGGGAGTTAATTCTTTAAGGCTTTCAGTTATTGGATTAGGTGAAAAGGAACCTTTAGCATCAAACGAAACAGTCGATGGAAAGAGACTCAATAGAAGAGTTGAGATAGCAATTTTCGCTAATGATGATCTTAAAAACGCTGCTGAAAAAGGTCAGCTCAATTAAAAATTCAATTAGACCACTAGTTCTTACATTGAAATTATTAAAAAGGATATTATCATGAGCAAAGGTCAGAATGCAAAGAATAATTCAAAAAAAACCCCTGTAAAAACCATGAAAGAAAAAAAGGCTGCTAAAAGAGAGAAGAAAAATCAAAAGAATAACTTTGTGGATATAATCAATAAATAGTAATTAGTAGGTATCTGAATTTATTTGTTATCCGGCATCTGCCGGATATTCTATTAGCTGTAAAAATTATAAACCCCTCCCTATTAAAACCCTACCATAAGGAATTAGTCCTTTTTTCATCCATCTGGTCTATTGAATATGCTGCACAAAAGCCCCAATTTTCCGTGCGACCAAATAAACAATCAATTAAGAATGAACACTTAGCTATGAAAAATAAAATTAAATTGTTACTGATAGAAGATAACAGGCTTCTCAGGGACGGGATTCTTTCTATCCTTAAACCTCATAAGGATATAAAAATAATAGCTGCTTCAGGGCAGAGTAAAAATACTATAACAAAAATTAAAACATTAAAACCTGATGTGATTCTATTAGATCTCGGACTGAGAAGTCAAAACAGTCTGCATGTAGTGGAAATAGTAAAGCAAGATTTTCCAAATGCAAAAATAATTATTATGGATCTTGCGCCGATTCAGGCTGATATTCTGCAGTATGTAAAAGCCGGCGCCAACGGGTTTATACTTAAAGATGCTTCGTTAAATGATTTTTTAATTACGATTAGAACTGTAGCAGAAGGTTCAACCGTCCTCCCTCCCCTTCTGGTTGATTCTCTTTTTTCCCAGATTGTTGAAAACGCAGTAAGAGATGGAAAATCAAAAATAAAAGAAGCCGTTAAAATGACCAAGCGTGAACGTGAGGTAATCGTACTGCTTGGTGAAGGAATGAGTAATAAAGTAATAGGCCAGAAAATGCACGTATCAACTTATACAGTTAAGAGTCACATTCATAATATAATGGAAAAACTTGCACTGCATACGCGACTGGAAATTGCAAATTACTCTTACACTGACCAGGCTTTAAATACAATAGCAAAAAGCATTTCAATAATAACTGCATAATTAAAATTATCAGAAAATAAATAAAAAGGAAACAATGAAAAGATTAATGTTTGGTATTCTTAGCCTGTTATTTTTGATTACAATTTCTAGTTGTGGTACCCAATCAGATCCTGAATACCGTGTACAGAACCAGAGGACAAGTAAGGCTAATGTCCAGATTCAAACATCAGGTGGTAACACGGTTAATATCAATGATGTTGAGGCCGGACAACTTTCAGAATTCCAATCGACTGCTGAGGGTGATATAATAGTCACTGCGGTTATACAAAATGAAGCTGTTTCGCCAACAACAACATTTGCAGCAAGGAAGGACAAGCGCTATACTATTGTTATCCTTACAGGCAACATACCTTCACTGAGAGTGGATCAGGAATAATATTTAGTAAGCAAAAAATTTTAGAATTGTTATCTGTTTTTTACTGATAAACAATAATAAAAAATCCGCAATTCATTCTAACTGTTGTTAAAAAAGGAAAGATAAAATGCGTTATTTTTTTGCATTAATATTAGCACTATTTATCTGGACGGCTTCAGGCATTACAGATGCACAGGTACGTACTAGTATTAATTTCAATATGGACAGACAACCAGCCTGGGGCCCTACTGGATATGATTATGTAGAAAATTATTACCTACCTGATCTGGATGTTTATTACAACGTACCGCAACATCGTTATTACTACATCGATAATGGGCGTTGGATCAGTAGCTATAATTTACCACACCGCTATCAAGGTTATAACTTATATAATTCTTATAAGGTAGTAGTTAATGAAAAAGAACCCTGGAGGAATAACAGTGGTTACAGGGAGAATTATTCAAAATATAGAAACCGTCATGATCAGCAGCCAATACGGGATACTAAGGATCCTAAATATTTTCAAAATAAATACCATCCTCAGCATAAAAACTGGGTTAAGCAACAAAAGCAAAAAAACGCCAACTATAAACGGAATAATAGTAACAGCAGAAATAATGGAAATAACTCTATTCAGCAAAAACAAAATAGCAGCAAGGTAAAGGGAAAAAATAATAACGGTCACAAGAAAAAAGACGGAAAAGGTAACCGTTAATTTTAATTAATAATAATACCGGAGTTGATTTGCTGATTTAAAGAGTTTCAATACCAGTATTGTAAGGAAAATGTATGATGGAATTTTTAATCAATCTATTTTTATTCGGAATTCTGACAATAGTATGTGTTTTTGTCGCAATAAAACTTTTACGTGGTTTGAATAATTTTTTTGATGAATTCACCAGGAATGGATGAAATTTATTGTGCAGCTAATTTGTGCCATATGCAAAAATTAAATTAAAAAGAGGGAATTATAATTAATATGTACTATTACCCGAAATAAGCGAAAAATCATATCCAAAACAGGTATTGCTTTACAATACCCAGTGTGATTTAAATGATCATTTTTGAACTAATATATAACTTAAGTCTTCTTGTATCACTGAGCATTGTATCCGGCTTTCTCGAAAAGCGATATCCCCGCACTAAACTTTCCGGGCTTCTTTTCCAGGGCTTTTTATTCGGTATTGTGGCAATAGTTGGAATGTTGCAGCCGCTAATTTTCAGCGAAGGTTTAATTTTTGACGGCCGCTCAGTAGTATTAAGCCTTGCAGCTTTCTTTTTCGGACCGGTTGTCGGAACCATTGCCGGTATTATGACAATAATTTTTCGAATAACTATAGGAGGTTCGGGATTAGTACTGGGAACACTTGTCATTACTTCTTCCGTAATAATCGGAACAATTTTCCATTTTTATAGAAAGAAAAATTATAAAGAAGTAACCATCCGCCAGTTACTTTATTTAGGACTAGCTGTTCACATATCAATGCTTCTATTAATTTTCATGCTCCCCTTTTCAATTGCAATTTCTGTAATCCAACAAATGGGTATTCCTATAATTATCAGTTATCCCCTGGCTACAATATTGATCGGCAAGATTTTATCAGACCAGGAAGTAAACTCCAGAAATTTTGAAGAAATAAAAGCAAATGAAGAAAAATATCGTTATATGTTTACCAACAATCCACAGCCTTTTTTGATTTACGACCTGGAGACACTGGCTTTTCTCGAAATAAATTCCGCTGCAATTCATCATTATGGCTATACACGAGAAGAATTTCTTTCGATGACTATAAAAGATATTCGGCCAAAAGAAGATATTGAAGCCTTAATGAAGGATGTTGAACTAACACTCTATGCTTACAACCCTGCAGGCGAATGGCGCCATTTAAAGAAAAACGGCGAAATCATTAATGTTGAAATTATTTCTCACTCCATTACATTTAATAATCGCAAGGCCAGGCAGGTGATGATAAACGACATCACCAGGCACAAACAGAATGAAGAAAAGCTGCAGAAAGAGCAGTACCTTATGAACATTTTGATGGATAATATCCCTGACCTCATCTACTTTAAAGATCAAGACAGTCGTTTTCTCAGAATAAACAATAGCCAGGCTAATTCATTGAGTATCAGTCATCCTAAGTTAGCTATTGGAAAGACAGACTTTGACTATTTCAACGAGAAACAGGCCCAATCGGCTTTTGACGATGAGAAGTCGATCATACAAACCGGCAAACCAATTGTGGATGTTGAAGAAAATGAAATCTTCCCTGACGGTAGAGAGAGGTGGGTTTCAACTACCAAGATGCCATTGAAAGATAAGGATGGCAAAATCATTGGCACATTTGGAATATCACGTGACATTACCGAGCGCAAGCAAGCGGAAGAAGCATTACAAAACAGCGAAACCTTGTTACGCGAAGCCATGAATATTGCAAAACTAGCTGCGTGGGAGTACGATGTCAAAAGTGATTTATTTACATTCAACGACCAATTCTATAAACTCCTGCGTACAACAGTGGAAGGCGAAGGCGGTTACACCATGTCTTCCTCCTACTATGCCCAAAAATTCGTTTATCCGGATGATATGTCTCTGGTACTTACAGTAATTCAAAAAACACTGGATGCTATAGAACCGGAGCACTACTCAATAGACCATCGTATAATCTGCCATGATGGTGTGATAATATTCATCTCTGTCCATATTCGTGTTAAGAAAGACGCGCAGGGTCGGACAGTGAAAACGTTTGGTGTGAATCAAGACATCACCGAACGCAAACTTGCTGAAAAAGAATTAATTGAAGCAAAAGATAAGGCAGAAGAAATGAACCGGTTGAAAACAAATTTTCTGGCGAATATGAGTCACGAACTCAGGACACCACTGATTGGAATTTTAGGATACGCCGAATTTTTGGAGAGCGAGTTAAAAGATAAAGAATTTCTACAAATGGCAACGACTATCAAAACCAGCGGGCAAAGATTAAATACAACTTTAAATAACATACTCGATATTTCCAGAATCGACTCAGGTAAACAGCAAATGGAATTAAAAGAACAGGATATAATTAAATATTTAATTGAACAGGTGGAATTATTTAAAGTTGTGGCTGAAGGAAAAGGTTTATCGCTGAATTTGGAAATTAAAGAAAAAATATTAAATGCCTATATTGATGAAGAAATGTTCATTTCAATAATAAGTAATCTTTTAAATAACGCAATAAAATTTACGCTAAAAGGGAGTGTAACTTTAAGGGCAATGCAGCAGGATGATAAGGCAGTAATTGAAATAGAAGACCAGGGCATTGGCATACCTGAGAACTACCAGGAAATAATATTTGAACCTTTCATACAAGCAAGCGACTGGATTCAGCAGAAAATTTGAAGGAACAGGACTGGGATTAACTATAGTGAAAAAATATATGGAAATAATGGGCGGAACTATAACAATTAACAGTAAACCAGAAAACCTAAATGCCGGCTTTGCAGGCGGAAGTATATTTATATTGAAGTTTCCTATAAACCAGCATGTAGTTGAAAATGAAATAAAGATGAACTGGGTGTAATTATTATGAATGATAACAAAGAAAATAATAACCAGGTAAAACCAAATAACAAGTTTTCGGAATTTCCAAAGAAATCAGCACCTCGGAATATTATTATTCGTATAGTTTTGGTTTTGTTAACTTGCTGGATAATCACTTACTTAATCTGGAATTTTGTAAACATAAATGCACAAAATGAACTCCGATCATATTTGGGATTTCGCGCAAGAGATGTTAACGAACGTATTGAGCAGCGGCTTGCTAATTATGAACAAGTACTAAGAAGTGTACGTGGTTTATTTAATGTGTCGGATCATGTTAACCGGGCTGAATTCCATGCATTCTTTAATTCTCTGAAACTTGAAAAAAGCTATCCGGGCATACAGGGGGTGGGCTTTTCTTTAATAATTCCTTCAAAGCAAATAAAAAAACATACTGCAAGCGTTTGTGCTGAGGGTTTTAGTAATTACAAAATCTGGCCGGAAGGTAAGCGAAAAATATATACTTCTATAATTTATCTCGAACCGTTCAAAGGCCTAAACCTTCGTGCTTTTGGTTATGATATGTTTTCTGAGCCTGTTCGCCAGAAGGCAATGGAAACATCGCGTGACTCAGATGAGAGCAAAATATCAGGAAAAATTACACTTGTACAGGAAACAGGTAAACAAGTACAGGCGGGTTTCCTGATCTATTTACCGGTTTACCGAAACGGGGCATCGCACAAAACAGTACAGGAGAGACGCGCAAATATAGATAGGTTGGGTTTATTCCCCTTTCAGGATGGATAATTTTATAGCAGGACTTTTTGGTGAACGATCCGCGGATCTTGATGTAGAGATTTATGACGGCAATAAAATATCAAAAGAAACGAAAATGTATGATTCCAAAGTTCATACTTTAAAGTACAATCATTTATTATCATTAAATAGAGAGATTAAATTTGATGGACACAAATGGACGATCTATAGTAAAATCTACGCCGGAATTAGAATCGAGAATGGGATTTAATTTCTCGACAATCATTCTAATAGTGGGAATAGTTTTAAGTCTACTGATTGCAATAATAACCTGGCAGATTGCAAAGAAAAGACTGGTTAAAATAATTGCTGAAAATAAACTGCTGGAAAGTGAAACGCGGTTTAAACAAATATCAGAAGGCACTGAGGAGTGGATTTGGGAAGTTGATGTGAATGGTGTTTTCACATATATGAATCAATATGTGAAAAAGTTGCTGGGCTATGACCCTGAGGAACTAATCGGCATTAAAAACTTTTATGATTTTTTTGAGCCTGAACATAAAGAAGAGTTGATACAGGGAGCTCTTGAGGCGTTTGGCAGAAAAGAAAGCATCAGGAATTTTATTAATTGTAACATTCATAAAGACGGCAGAAGAATAATACTTTCAACATCCGGGTTCCCGATACTTGATAATGAGAATAATTTTATTGGCTACCGGGGGATTAATGTTGATATTACCAACAGGCAAAAAGCGGAAGATGAATTAAAAATATCCGAAATGAAGTTCCGCAGCATTGTTGAAGGAACAAAGGCAATTCTCTTCAATGTCAACACACACGGTATATTCACTTACCTTAATGAAGCTGCCTGTAAAAAACTTGAAATGACAAACCAGGAATTACTTAGCAAAATATATTTAAGATTTGTTCATCCGGAAAACCGCGCAAAAGTTCATTCCATTTTCTCTGAGCAGTTAAAGAATCCTACGCTAAACAAAAGCGTTGATGTTCGGATAATAACAAATTCAGGTAAAGAGGGCTGGCTTAGTTTTTTAATTAACCCGATTTATGTGGAGGGAAAAATTACAGGTTTATCCAGCGTTGGGCAGGATATTACTGAACGAAAACTTGCAGAACTAAAACTTAAAGAAAGTGAAGGTAAATATAGAACTTTATTTGAGAATATCCCTGTTGGAATTGGTATCACGGATTTGACGGGTAAACTTGTAGATTTTAATGACTCCATACTTAAACCCGGCGGTTATTCCCGTGATGATTTGATCAGAACTGGAACCGTAGAGAAACTTTATTATAATTTGTCTGACCGGGAAACACTTATTCCTTTATTAAAAGAAAAAGGAACCATTACTCAGCACCCTATTAAGTTCAAACGCAAAGACGGCTCTCCTTATGATGCCCTATTAACATTAACAATAATTAATATTAACGATCAACCAATGATCCAGGCGGTAATTGAAGATATTACCGAACGCAAACAAGCAGAAGATTCGCTCACGCTTTTCAGGACATTGGTTGATAAGTCGAATGATGCGATCGAGGTAGTTGATATGGAAACAGCTCAGTTTATCGATGTGAATGAACGGGCCTGTACCGATCTGGGATATACCCGGAGTGAGCTTTTAAATATGAAAATATTTGATATCGATCCGGGGCAGACACCGGAAAACTTCCGATCATTAATGGATCAAATTCAACTATCAAATGCAACAATTATAGAAGCTATCCACCAACGCAAGGATGGCTCTACCTTCCCGGTGGAGATAAATGTTACTGTTGTGGAACTTGAGAAAAGTTATATCATTTCCGTAGTACGCGATATTACGGATCGCAAACAAGCAGAAACGAAACTTAAAGAAAGCGAAGCCAGGTTAACCGATGCTATGAAGATTGCCAAACTCAGTACATGGGAATATAACTTCGCTCTCGACCGGTTTACTTTTCCCGATCAATCCTTCTCACTAATTAATACAACAGCAGAACATGAAGGCGGTAATATCATGTCTTCCGAGCATTTCGCACAAAAGTATATTTACCCTGATGACCGGGTATTGATTGAGAAGGAAATTCGGAAAGCGTTGGAAACTCCGGACCCGGCTTATACTTCCTATATGGAATACCGTGTAATCTATGCACCCGGTGAGATAGGCTACTTCGCAGCCAATGTTCGTATTGAGAAAGATGCAGATAATCGTACCATTAAGGCGCTCGGGGTTAACCAGGATATCACCGAACGCAAGCGGATGGAAGAAATAGTTCTCAGAATTAATAAGGCAGTGGAGAGTTCAGGTGAGGCTATCTGCATGTCTGATCCTCAAGGACATCACTTTTATCACAACAAGGCGTTTACAGAAATTTTTGAATATACTGTAGAGGAAGTTGAAGCGGCAGGCGGAGGTACCGCGATTTATGTGAACAATGATGTTGGACGTAAGGTATTCGATATTATTATGGGGGGCGGAACGTGGAACGGAGAAGTGGAGATGTTATCAAAGAGCGGGCGTAAATTCAATGTATCGCTTGCGGGCAGATGCTATAACTGATGCGAATGGAGCAATTGTGGGATTGGTGGGAATGCATACGGATATTACCCAACGAATACGAGCCGAGGCGGAAATAAAGAGAAGAAATGAACAACTTATAAAAATAAACGCTGAAAAAGATAAATTCTTTTCTATTATAGCTCACGATCTTAAAAGTCCTTTCAATGGTTTTTTAAATTTAACGGAATTAATGGCTGATAAAACCGAAGATTTTTCACTTGCTGAATTTGCAGATTACAGCAAATCATTAAATGAATCTGCACGTATCCTTTATAAACTTTTAGAGAACCTGCTGGAATGGGCACAAATGCAAAAGGGTTCAATAAGTTTTGTTCCTGAGGAAATTAATTTATCTACTATCATTTCACAAAATATTGAGATTATTAATCAAAGAGCTTTACAAAAAGGGATTGCTATTTTAAATGAAGTGCCGGCTTCAGAAAGAGTTTATGCAGATGATAAAATGGTTGACACTGTTTTTAGAAACCTTCTATCCAATGCGGTTAAATTCACAAAAAGAGGTGGGAAAATTATAATAAAATCTAAAAAAGCTGCAAGTGGAATGTAGAAGTCTCAGTAAGTGATAATGGCGTAGGATTATCTGAAATAAATATTAAAAAGCTATTCAAGATAGAGGAAAAATTCACTTCAAAAGGAACGGAAGGCGAACCGAGCACAGGGCTTGGTTTAGTTCTTTGTAAAGAATTTATTGAAAAAAACGGCGGGAAGATTTGGGTTGAGAGCGATAAAGGGAAAGGAAGTACCTTTTATTTTACAATCCCCTCCTTTCCATTAAATAATGCAATTTAGGCAACAAAAAAGCATTTACTCACCCAAAAGGATTAATCCATTTTCCAGTCCACTAGGTTCATTTCTTCCTGCAAATATATTTCATATCTTTTTAATATGAAGCCGGTTAAGATGATATCGTGAAATCGGTTATCAATTCAATTACTTATCACCAATAAAGTAGTCGCCATAATGAGTCGAATGTTAGAATATCGGAATAATTGATCTTGTATCAAAAAAGCCAACCAATAAATTATTTGCACGAATAATGAATGCAAACTTCGCGAGCATAATGCCCCAGATTGTCGGAGTTTGGTGCGAAGAAGAAGGACATAATGTAAATTACATTTGCTACACCGGGAAGGAAGATTTAATTAACGATCTTCCTTTCAATTCTGACCTGGTATTTATCTGCGCATTCACTGAATCATCATTGACGGCTTATGCATTAAGTAATCTGCTGCGTTCACAGGGTTCAGTAACAGTATTAGGAGGGCCGCATGCACGCTGCTACCCGGAAGATGCGTTGAAGTATTTTGATTATGTCGTCGGATTTACAGATAAAAAAATTATTGAAGAAATTTTATACGACTGTTCTCCGCACAATCCCATGGGTTTATATTTAACTTCTCAAAAGCAGCCTTTGTCACTCCCGGGTGTAAAGGAACGATGGAAATTTATTGAACCCACATTAAAAAAAGCGCCATTGATTAAAATGGTTCCAATGCTTGGAAGTTTGGGCTGCCCTTATACCTGCAGTTTCTGTATTGATTCAACTGTTGCTTATCAGCCACTGGATTTTGAAGTGATGAAAGAAGACTTAAAGTTTTTGCTTACAAAATATAAGCGGCCTCTTGTCGGCTGGCACGATCCGAATTTTGGAATACGGTTTGATGATTATATGAATGCAATTGAAGAAGCAATTCCGGAAAACAGCATCGACTTTATTGCAGAAAGCAGCTTATCACTTTTGTCCGAACCTCATGTAAAACGACTAAAAAGAAACGGTTTCGGGGCAATGCTTCCCGGGAATAGAATCGTGGTTCGATTTAGGGAATAAATCAAAAACAGGAAGTAAGGTTGGATATGGATAAAGTAAATACTTGTTGCCGAACAGGTTAATATGATCCTCAGATATATTCCATATGTTCAAACAAATTTTGTACTGGGACTTGACGCAGACGAAGGAGATGAACCTTTTGAACTTACAAAGAAATTTGTCGACCTTACGCCGGGCGCATTCCCGGGCTATTCCTTGTTTCGGCATTCGGGAGGCATCGCCTCTTAACCTGGAATACCAGAAAGCAAACAGGGTAGTTCCATTTCCTTTTCACTTCCTCGATAACAACCATGCAATGAATGTAAAACCGCTTAACTATTCGTGGACTGAATTTTATTCTCAATTATCGGCCTCGGTGAACACACTTTTTCATGGAAAGCAATTGTAAAACGAATGATAGCAACAAAAGCATTTATCCCGCGATGGATGAATGTTGTCCGTGCAATTTCAGATGAAGGTTTCGGCAGAGTTGATACAATAAAGAAATACTTAAGTTACTCAATTCAGATTTTAAATTCCGTGATTATTTTGAACAGGAAACAACAGAGTTACCGAAATTTTATTTGAATTCTATTAAAAATAGATTTGGGCCCTTTGTGGAACCAGCTGCCGGAAGGTGCAATTTTCCACGATGATAATGCGTATTTGAAATCAGATAAGAAGCGGATTGCAGTTTAAGATAAGTTTAAATGAACGAGAAAATAAATGAAAATCCTTTTAGTTTATCCAAATTATCCCGATACATTCTGGAGCTTTAAACACGCTTTGAAATTTGTATCAAAAAAAGCAAGCTTCCCGCCATTAGGTTTATTAACGGTAGCCGCCTTACTGCCCAAAGAATGGGACAAACGTTTAATTGATATGAATGCAAATGATTTGAGTGGATCAGGACATTCGTTGGGCAGATTTTATTTTTATTAGTGCTATGTCAGTTCAAAGCGAGTCCGACAGATGAAGTAATACAAAGATGTAAAAAGCTTAAATGCAAAAATTGTAGGCGGCGGTCCTTTATTTACAAGCAGCCCGGAACTTTATCAAAACCTTGACCACCTGGTTCTTAAATGAAGCAGAACTCACTCTTCCATTGTTTTTAGAGGATCTTGTCCAGAGGAAATCCCCAAAAGAAATACACAACTGAAGACTGGGCAGAAATTACTACCACTCCCCTTCCTCTCTGGGATCTTGTAACGATGAATAATTACAGCTCGATGAACATTCAGTATTCCCGTGGGTGCCCTTATGACTGTGACTTTTGCGATATTACAGTGCTTTACGGCAGAAGGCCGCGTACCAAAACAAAAGAGCAGGTAATTGCTGAACTGGATGCATTATATTTTTCCGGCTGGCGCGGGCCCTGTCTTTTTTGTTGATGATAATTTTATCGGCAATAAAGGCAAATTAAAAAAAGAAATACTTCCCGCAATTGCGGAGTGGATGGATAAAAGAAAAAGCCCGTTCTTTCTGAATACTGAAGCGTCAATCAATCTTGCCGATGATGATATCCTTATGAGCCTAATGGTTAAAGCCGGATTTGAAGCGGTGTTTATCGGCATTGAATCTCCGAATGAGGAAAGTCTTATTGAGTGTAATAAAACCCAGAATAGAAACCGTGATCTGATTTCAAGCATAAAGAAAATTCAGGATTTTGGGCTGGAGGTTCAGGGAGGTTTTATTGTTGGTTTTGATAATGATCCGCCATCAATATTTGAAAAACTGACAAACTTTATACAGGAAAGTGGAATTGTAACGGCTATGGTTGGATTATTAAACGCACCAAAAGGAACAAAGCTGGAAAAAAGATTGGAAAATGAAGGAAGGCTTTTAAAAGACTTCACCGGTAACAACACCGACTTCTCAATTAATTTTATCCCGCAGATGAGTCACAAAACGCTTGCTGGATGGATATAAGAAAATTTTGGATACCATTTATTCACCTAAATATTATTATGAACGTGTAACACGATTTTTAAAGGATTTTAAGCCAAAGAAAAAAGTATTTCACCTTAATCTCAGTTATATACTCGCCTTATTTAAATCGATGCTTAAGCTTGGAGTGCTTGGCGAGGAAAGAATTTACTACTGGAAATTATTTTTCTGGTCGTTGTTTCGAAAACCACAATTATTCTCGCTGGCAATATTGTTTACTATTTATGGATTTCATTTCAGAAGAATTTCAAGCAGCCTATCCTGAAGCTTTCGCGTCCTTTAAAACATAAAGCAGCTTTATATTCTGTAGTAAAGGCAGGTATTAATTCCTTTTTCATCCCTTTGCACTATTTCCTTACGATCTATTTTCCCATAATTTTATTATAGAAAATCTACGGGAAGGAGGTAATACATGTACCAGATAAATAATAAAGGAAATTGGATTGAACTTAAAAAAAGGATCATGCTAGCTTATCCAACAATAACCGAAAAAGATTTAGAACTGGACAATGGTGATGAACGTATTCTATTGACCAACTTACAAAATAAATTCTCGAAGACAAAGAAAGAAATTATAACAATGCTGGATAAGCTGTAATTTGTTCGTCTGTTTAACATTAAAAAGAATTTCCAGGTACCAATGCAAATGCTTAGGACTCTAACTATTAATTCGATATGTTGCATAAAAAGGAGCCAAAATAATAGGTCAGGTTGATTTATTATAGAGGAATCAATAAATGGAATATACAGTAAATTTCAATGCCAGCAAAAAGATAGTAAATATAAAAAATGAGGGGAGGCTAAATTTTCAAAAAGCCAGTCAATACTCAATTGAAGCTACAAAACTTGCACACCAGAATAATTGTAATAAATATTTAATAGACCATACAGATACCATACTTGAACGTGGTTTATATAAATTGCATACAGATGGAGCTGCCCTGGAAAATTTTGGATTTAAGAATTCAGATCGTGTTGCTATTATAATTTCAGGTGAGAGCGAAGGACATTCCTTAAATGATAAAGCCATAAATGCAGCTAAATGGTGCGACGTAAAATATTTTAACGTTCTTAAAGAAGCTGAAAAATGGCTGACCAAAAAGAAAGACGACATTACCGACGAAGATAACAAATAAAAATAATGTCCTCTGTTGAATGCAGAACCCGGCTCAGTGGAGATATGTTATTTCCAAACTAAATCTTCTTTATCAGGATCATAGTTGCATCGTCATCGGGCATTCCACAATAATTCATACAATCTTCTTTTACCAGTGAAAATATTTCTTTAGCCGGCAGATGTTTGGATATTATTAATTGTTTTTCGAGCCTGTCTGAAATGTAATTTAGTTTACCGTCTTTCTGCTCTGAAAATCCATCCGTAAAAAGAATCAGAATATCGCCGCTACCCATTACGTTAAGTGTGTTAACTGAATATTTCTGCTTAAAGCCAAGTATGCTTTTTGCAGTTTTTCCGTCAATATCGGATTCAGACGGAAGCATTCCTATTGGCGGAAAGTTTACAAGGTTGAGATTGTCAATGCTAACTATCTTATTATATTCATTCGAGAATATTAATGGAAGAGGATGACCGGCAGATATAAATCTGAAATCTCCATTGTTTTCGATTTCTCCGTATATCATAGTGATATATTTATCAATGCTGGACGACTGGTAAAACCTGTTATTTATAGTTTCAAAAAGATCTGATGTTATTTCACCATAATTAGAAAGCTCATAACTTGCACCGACAAGAAACGCCTGATGAAGCATCGCGTTCAAAAGAGAATCCGTAATACTGTGACCACTGACATCTGAGAGGAGAATGCCTGATTTGTTTTTAAGCTCTTTTAATTTATTGCTTACTTCTATCTGATCGGTTAGCTCTGCCCGTTTAATTCTTTCATCAAGATTAAATCGTTTTGAAAAATCCATAAAAATGATATGATCGCCACAAACTTCTCCTAAAAGAGGAATTGTCTCACCATAAATATCCAATCCGTCCACTGAAGGTATTTCGCCAGGGTTTGGTTTTAAATTTTTAGCTATTTGCTGAAAATTTATTAGCTCATTACTATCATTTACCATTTGAATACAAATCCTATAATTTTGGAGCACTAAGATAACATATAAATCAGTGGTTAACATAAAAAGCAGGTTAATAAACTATTAAATTACATCAGCGGAATAAAAGAAGGATATTCAGTAATTTTAATTCTTTGTTTTGGGTAGAATCTGTTGACAGGAGTTACAGAATTAAGGCTATGGTTCTCTTGACATTTTTCAAGCAAAGTCTGATCAAAAGCCGGTGGTAGGGTAATTCCACAATACAAGACTTATCGAAACTACACCTACTTCACCTTTATCGCAATTAACGCTATGCCATCATTCTTATGCGAGTAGGAAGAATATTGATTCAAAGCGGTTGAGAATTTTTGCTTACTCTCAACCGCTAAAATTTTATAAACAATTTATCAGATAGTTTCTACAAAAACTAAAAACCTG
The DNA here is from genome assembly GCA_963772675.1 of uncultured Bacteroidota bacterium. Taxonomy (GTDB): domain Bacteria; phylum Bacteroidota; class Ignavibacteria; order Ignavibacteriales; family Ignavibacteriaceae; genus JAKAGZ01. The sequence goes on along the minus strand of CAVYYF010000012.1, from coordinate 249,154 downwards.
CCATATGATACATACTCAATCCGAAAATCGTGACGAAGATACCTGTGAGGATTGCAGCTATTACCCAGTAGACAACTACAATTACAATTAAAGAAATTATGAAATAAACAGCCACTTTATCTTTTGGGGTTTTCATCAAATGAGGAATGCCTACGTACAAAAGGTAAAGCCCGTACAATGCAAACAATGAACCAAGCCAGCTTATCATCGGGATTATCGCAAATATTCCGCCGACAAGCGAGGGTGTATATGAATAAGCAACAAGCTGCATCGCTCTGCCGGAGTCTTTTGTAGAGGCAAAATTTGGTGCAAGCGCATTAATAACAAAGGTAGCTATGAAGATTGAAATAAAAACAGAGAAAAACTGAACAAGTCCCATTGCAATTCCCCACGAAACCGATTTGAAAATAGCACCAACAAATCCCCAGCCAATAATATTCGCAATAACAGGAATAAGCGCTAACGGCAGAATATAAGTGACAAGTATCTGTTGAGTATTGGGTGTTTCGGAAGCAATAGCAGGCCACTCGGTTTTGGGTGTCATGATAATGTTCTTTGCACGATCTACAAGGTTCATAATTAACTCCTCTTATTTAATTATTGAGAAAGTAATTAATTTTTTTCCTGTTTTACCGGTAAGGCAGCCTGGATATGTCTACGAGATTTAGCTGCGCTTTGCTGTAAGCTTTATCATTACCACAAATAAATTAAACAAAAATATTTAAATAAGCCTTTATTTTTTTATAATTCACGCAATGAAATTTGAAATGTGCAAATATATTTCGTCATCAAGTTTGAAGACTTTCACCTAAAGTTTAGCGTAACCAGACCTACCCGTTCGACAGTAGACCGGACTGTATTCTCATCAGGGGCAGGAAATAAAAAAAAGCCGGACATAGGGGGAATGCCCGGCTTTACTGTATTAATATCTCAAGGCAGGGGAGAACCTTGAGACTACAGTATATTTGCTTATTATTTACTCACGACTTTTTGAAATGAAATAAGCAATATCGCAATCCAAGAATAAGAATAATAAGAATAGGAATATCAGGATTGCATATGTCCGAACACAGCCGGGAAAAAATAAGTTCCCGAAACAAGTGATAATATTTTGGTTTTTTTAATAAAATTTCCTAATCTATAAACGCTTAAAAATGAAGAAATTACAGAAAATAAACCTCTTTGCATTCCCTGTTTGATATTTCGACAGATCCACTGTTGATAAAAAATGAGCCGGATAGTAAAAATTGACTAAAATGCCCCCCTTTTATTTACACAATAATTCATTTAGCCGATTGCTTTTAAAAGAAAAAGGCTTGATTTTTATCTCAAGCCTTTTCAGTTCTCTTTAAATTTCAAAATTATTTATGAGTAAGAATTACTGTACCTAGGGCAGTAGTATTGGAAGCTGTAACAGTTACATTTGAAATAGTAGTATCAAGGTAGGCATTATCTTTTGGAGCAATGAATACCTGGTAAGTATCAGGATTTAAATAATACAATTTAAACCCGCCGCTTGCATCAGTAGAAGTAGAGCTTGAATCAATCCCTGTAATTGCCCAAACACTTGCAGATACCGTATCAGGTGAAACAACACCGGAGATTATTCCTGTTGTAGCTGTAGCTGCCGTTCTAATAACAGGTTTAAGGATATATTTGGGATTTATTGGGGCTCCGGTTACTACAATTGATTGGTTTGCATCAAAGTCAATAGTAAGATTGTAAGTCATCCCAGCTTGTATTGTTGCATGTACATTAAGCTTTATCCCGCTCTGGCTTCCGCTTGGTGTTGTCAGAGCATGCGTCTGACTATTTAAGACTATGTTACTTCCTGTACCGATATATAACCTGATTTGTGAATAGTTTCCTGCCGGTAGAGTATCCTGTCCTATAACAGCATTAGCGCCATTTACAAGAGTCAATAAATCATAAGTAGCCGGTACATTGTTTAAGGTATACCATCCGCCTGTGCTGCCGCTGGTTGATATATGTGCCTGCACACTGTCTACAACAATATTAACCTGCGAAAAATTAGCTGGACTATCAATCATTGTAATCTTCAAAATCCCAGTGCTGCCTGCAGGGGAAGTCGGGTTATCTGATTTTGAACAGCCAAGGAAGAATACTGAAATTCCCAACAAAATAAATAATTTATAGATCATCACTTTCATTTTGATCACTCCGTATAAATTTGATTGCTAATTAATCATCTAATAGAGCCATTTTCAGGCCAGCGAATTTTGAGAAATAGTCGTGATAACCTTAAGTATTTGCAGGGAATTTTTGCATCTTTTAATAGAAATGACACAAATTGCGACATGAGTGCAAATTTTGCACATAACTTTAGCGGAAGCTCTTTTACATCAAATTCTATGGAAACCTTTTGAAAGTTTCTTTAATTAATTATAATATTTAACGCTGAACATTGCAAAACGTACTTAGAACCTTTATGGCCCTTTCAAGGTTTTTGTTTTTTACAAGTATATAATCGGTGTCAAAAGTTGAAATAGCAAAAATGCTTATCTTTGCCTCTGACAAGGCATTTGCTATAGAAGCGAGGATACCGGTCAACGAAAAATCTAATGGCCCCAATACTTTAATTGTCCGCCAGTTTTTTTCTACTTCAATATTATTCGGAACTCTATTTTCCGGGCAAACGATTGATAATTCATTATCTGTTCTGCTGATAGAAAAAAATGTATCATCTGTTGCCCAGGAAGGAATAGGGGTGTTTTTCTCCAAACGACAAACTGCTAATCTCTTAGGCATTATTGATAGTGAAAGCCTTGTCTCTTCCATAAATTAGTTGTTAAACATCAAAAACATATTTTAATTTTTCTTTATTCATTAAACCGGTCTCCGTATTCATTATCACACATTTCTGTTCACCATAGGCACTAATATTTTTATTATTTACAATGCTGAATTTTAAATTCAGCAAGCCATGTTTTACAAAATCAATATGCATTGTTCCGCAAGGTTTATCACCAAATTTTAGTTGTCTTTTATAATTAATGATAGTCGAAGTAACTACCGGATAGAGTTTCTCGTTAACCAAATTTTCCAAGGGAAGCAGTTGTGAAAAAAGTTTGATCCTTAAATCTTCTAGCCATTTAACATAAACAATATTGTTTACGTGCCCTGCAACATCTATTTCATAAGTCTTAACTTCAAAATCGATCGATGTTTTATATTTATCATTACCAGTATTCATTAGTAAGCTTCCCCAATAAATAAATAAATAACGAAGATAATATACGACCTATACTCCCATCTTTTCATATTCCGAATTAAAATCTGCCCCCAGCATAAGTATTATAGTCAGACAAGAATGAGCAAGCTTTTAGTACAAACTTCACATGGTGGGGAGATTTTACTTGTGCCCGAAGGGGGACTCGAACCCCCACCCAATTACTTGGACTAGACCCTGAACCTAGCGTGTCTACCAATTTCACCATCCGGGCAGCAAAATTTTTAAAGACAAATTTACAATTAAAAAAATCTTTTTGCACTTTGCTTATTAAAAATTCAAAACCTGCTTGTCGGTAGACAGACCCAGCATTAAAAATTACAAATTTACCATCCCGTATCCCCTTTCTTTTCCTCTTTAATTTTCCCGCCAGTGTGTATTTCACATTGACGCGGTAGATTTTTAGAATTGATAATATCTGTAACAACAACAGGACAATAAGGTGTAGCCAGCCTTGTATCACCCTGATCCATTGTTTCCTGGCAAAACTGTGCACTTATAACTCCCGGAGCAAGTTCAAAATACTCTACGGGAAGATTTAGTTCTTTATAAACCTCTTCCATAAACATTGCCCATATAGGCAAAGCAGCTTTTGCACCCTGCCCGTACTCAGCTGTAAATTTAACCCTATGATCATCAAAACCTACCCACACGCCTGCTGATAATTCGGGAGTATAGCCTACGAACCAGGCATCGGCAAAATCCTGTGTAGTTCCTGTCTTTCCTGCTGCGGGGTACTGGAAATAACGCCTTACACCTAAACCTGTTCCTGTTTCAATAACATCCTGCAGCATATTGGTAATGATAGATGCTGTCTGCTGAGAAATAGCTTCTTTATATTCCGGAACAAACTGATCGATTACTATTCCGTTCTTATCTTCAATTTTTAAAATTGCAATCGGTGAAACATGAACTCCCTTGTTTGCAAGTGTCCCATAAGCTGAGGTCATTTCAAGAGGAGTAACTTCAGATGTTCCGAGTGCAATAGAAGGATAAGGACCAAGCGGCGATTCAATTCCCATGTTCTTTGCATACTTAACAACTTGACTTGGTGGTGCTATCGGGTTATCTCCAATGGTCATCCTTCCTGCAATCACATTGAGCGAATGCGCAAGCGCATACCGTAGGGTAGTATAACCACCGTATTCATCTTGTGAAAAATTTTCCGGTGACCACCCGTTATAATCAAATCTCTGGTTAAGCAAAGTGTATGCAGGAAAATATCCGTTATCGATTGCAACTGTGTAAACAAATGGTTTAAATGCTGAACCCGATTGTCTTCTTATTCCTGTGGCATGATTCAATCCTCTTCCAAAATCCTGGTTCTCGCCGCCCACCATTGCTTTTATCTGTCCGGTATGAGGATCGAGAGCCACAAATCCAGCCTGGATTCGTGTAGCATTTTCTTCTTCTTTATTGATAAAATCTTTATCAATTTTTAGTTTGTTATATATGCTGGCTCTCTCTTCAGGTGTAGTTGCTGCTTTATACTCCTCCGAACCTTTAATATCCCTGTCGAGAATGCTTGTTAACAGATCCCTGTTCTTACTCCATTTCCATTTTTTATCAAACAAAGCCTGGTATTCCTTTAGATGATCTGCAGCAGCCTTGTTTGCAATTTTCTGCATCCTTGAGTCAAGTGTAGTATAAATATTCAGTCCATCACGATAAAGATCGTATCCGTATTTATCGGCCATAGTTTCCATTTTCTGACGAACATATTCCATAAAATGCGGAGCAATACTTGAGTGACCACCAACTTTCTCGGACGCCAGTACAATCGGTTTCTCTTTTAATTTCTCGTAATCTTCCTTACCAAGCATTCCATTGACTACCATATTATACATTACAAGGTTTCTTCTTGCTAAAGCATTTTCAGGATGTCTAACTGGGTCGTAATATGCTGATGATTTTAATAAAGCAATCAGCATAGCCGATTCGGGAAGAGTCAATTCCTTGCCTGTTTTTCCAAAATAAACTCTGGCAGCAGATTCAATTCCATAAGCACTTTTTCCGAAATAAGAAACATTAAGATAAAGTTGAAGAATTTCTTTTTTGGTGTACGTCTTTTCAATCTGTACTGCAGTTATCCATTCTCTTATTTTTCTTGTTACGGTCTCAAAAGCATTTTCATTTTTATTTTTCAGGTTATAAAGGTTTTTTGCCAACTGCTGTGTTATTGTGCTTGCTCCTTCGTGCGAAAATGTAAGCAAGTTTTTTACCATCGCTTTTCCGAAACGATCGAGGTCTACTCCCCAGTGCGTGTAAAATTTTCTGTCTTCAGTTGAAATTAATGCATTTGGTAGATAGTCTGGTAGACTATCAAGATGAGTCTCTATCCTGTTCTCAATGTAAAACTGGCCAAGCACTTCCCCGTCTGAAGAATAAACTGTTGAAGCAAGTTGTGGCTTGGGATTTTCCAGTTGTTCCAGTGAAGGAAGACCTGATATTATATAATAGATAAAACCTACTGCGGCAATAAAAAACACGCCGAGTATAATTATCTTATGCTTCCACCTTAATTTTGATAATCCGTACTTGTTCCTTTTTTTAGGATTGCTGAAATATTCTTTTAAATCATCATCGCGCTTTTTTGCCATTTTAGGTCCAATCTACTATTTCAAATTTGTTGTTCTTAAAAATTCCGAAACAAGGGGAATCAATCCACCAGCCTAAATTAATGTAATGTCCGTTTCTATAATTAATAAAACACCTGTTGTGAAGATGTCCGAATAATACATAATCAAATCCTTCATCTATTTTTGCTTTTGCTGCTTCCAGCATACCGTCTTCTTCACCGTAATCTTTCTGGTTGGTATATTCCCTGCTTTTTTTACTCGTGCCGCTTGCCAGGCTTACTCCTATATCAGGGTGTATCCAGGAATACACGCCTTGTAGGAATTTATTCCGCATTATTTTTTTTAGAATTTGATACCCGACATCATTTTTTACAAGACCATCACCATGACCTATAAAAAACTTCTTCCCGTCAAGATTAATTTCAACCGGGTCATCGTACATAACAGCACCTATTTCATCGCTGAAAAAATTCCTGTGCATAAAATCATGGTTGCCTATCCAGTAATGAACTTTTATTCCGCTCTCGGTTATATCCTGAAGAGCGGTAAGGGTTCTGAAAAATCCTTTTTGATAAACTCTTTTATATTCGAACCAATAATCAAAAAGATCGCCAACTATAAAAAGTTCTTTAGCATTTTCCTTTGCAAATTCTAAAAACTTTACGAGAAGTCTTTCCTTTCTTTTTTCAATAGCATCGGATTGAAGTCCGAGATGTATATCAGAGATAAAAAGATAAGAGTCTTTCACTAAAAATTAAAATGTTGTTTGGAAAAAATAGTTCATAAATAACACAAATAAAAGATAATAAGTCAGTCCCTGATTTTTAACGGGATTATTCTCAGCTTCAAGAGTCTTGTATCAATTTTTATCTTGAATAAATGTCCCAAGAATCCAATTGTGGGGGTCAAAAATAACGGCTATAGGCTTTTTCTGAAATTTGAATTCGGTAGTTTGCTCTCTTTTATTAACTTCAAATTTAATGAATTGTATTGAGTTATCCTCTAATTTCACTTCCGCCTCCAGATTAAATTTATAATCATCAAACCCGTTCTGTAACTGGTTAAGGTTAATTTCCAGTTTGTAGTCATTTCCTTCTTCATCAGCATTCCAACTATATACTTCATTAATAATACCGGTACCTTCAAATATCCATTGGCGGAAGAAATAATTTAGATCTTTGCCTGAAACATTCTCACATATTTTTTTGAAATCATCAATAGACGCATTTTTATACTTATATGTATTAAAATAGTTTCTCATAGATATGAAGAACGCGGTATCTCCGATTTCCCACCTAAGCATATGTAAAACCCAGGCCCCCTTATCATAAACAGTTTGCGAAAAAAGATCTTCCGGATTATATATTTTGTCGGAAAACCGGCTATGAAATTTACTCATCATTGTTGATTGTAATGCACCTGGTCCGCCAACGTGCTCTGCATAAAGAGCTTCACAATAAGAAGCGAAGCCCTCATTCAGCCAGATTTCTTTCCAGGATTTTAAACCTATTGCATCACCAAACCACTGGTGTGAAAGCTCGTGTGCATAAATATCGTTAAAAAGTTTTTTGCCTCCAATAAAGATAGAACCGATTCCGGTTATAGTTTGATGCTCCTCAGCACCAAGCTGCCATAAAAATTCAGCAACGCCGTATTTTTCTTTTATGAAGGGATATTCACCGAATGTTTGTGAGAAGTAATTCATCATATTAACGTGGCTGCTGAAATCCACTTTTGCATCTTCGAGCTGATTTGGAAAGGCAAAATATTTTATAACCATCGTATCAGTCTTATCCTGTGAAACATATTTATCATCGAACTCTTTATAATCGGATGAATAAAGACAAATAAGATATGTCGATATTGGATAAAATGTTTTCCAATAATATGTTTTCCGGCTCCCTTCTGTTGTAACTCCCATTAACTTGCCGTTTGAAACAGAAACCTGGGATGTATCGTTTGTAATTTTTATATCGAGCAAAGCTTTATCATCAGGTCTGTCATCACACGGAAACCAGGTTGATGCATATTCAGGTTCGTTTAAAGTGTAAACGACCGAGTGAGAGTTTATTTCACCAAATACAAAGGAAGAAAGCCCGACCTTTTTCGGTGTACCTTCATAAACAATATTTAATTTAAAAGTATCTTTCAGTACTTCATTTAATGGGAAAGAGATACTTGTAGCTTTACGTTCATATTTAACCGGCTCCCCATCAATTGTGGCACTTGTTATTTCAAGGTTATCATAAAAATTTAGATCAAACCGGGAGATTTTTTTATTTGTAATGACCCCGGTCAATGTTGCATTTCCTTTCAATAATTTCTGTTCGGGGTAAAGATCGATTGAGAGAACATAATTCAAAATATCAATATCATATTGGTTGGGAGAAATGTACCCGGTTCTTGTATTCTCTTCACCAGATTTAATTTTTTGTCCGGGTTGAGTAGTGGAAACAAAAGCTATTAAGAATAAAAAAACAACTAAACTGCAAAAGTGAAACATTTTCATAAGAAGATTACCACAAATCCACTGGGTTGAAATTGGATATGCAAAATAGTATAATCAATTAATTATAAATGACGGTTTTATATTGAATAAATCTTTTAATCAACTACAAAAAGATACTTTATTTATTTACTTCGTTCAATAAATATTAAATGCAACTTTCAGTCTTAAAACGCGTATAAAACAGTAAACGTCACCAAAAATAATTAACAATTATTTCACAGAAGACATCGTTGCCAATAAAACAATAAATAGATATATTTTATTCAGTTTTTAGGAGCAGGTATGACTTTCCCTGGTTCATCGATACTAAGAGACACAATAACTATGGTTCTAGCCGGAGGACAAGGCGAAAGACTGCAACCACTTACCGATCTCAGGAGTAAGCCAGCTGTACCTTTCGGGGGAAAATATAGAATTATTGATTTTGCTCTTTCCAACTGCCTGAATTCGGGTCTCCGCAAGATCTATATTCTCGTTCAATACAAATCGGATTCATTAAACCAGCATATTTTTGAGGCATGGAGTATTTTTAACCCTGAGCTTGGAGAATTTATTTATTCAGTACCACCTCAAAGGAAGATGACTAAAGACTGGTACCTCGGTACTGCAAATGCTATCTACCAAAACCTTAATTTATTCTCAACTAATAAGGGCGTAAAGTGGGTACTTATACTAGGCGGTGATCATATTTACAAGATGGATTACCTTAAAATGCTTCAATATCACGTTGACCAAAAAGTAGATCTGTCTATATCCTGCATTCAGGTTCCGAAAGATGAAGCAAGCAGGTTTGGCATAGTTGGTGTTGATGATAAATATAGGGTACAGTCTTTTATTGAAAAGCCACAAAACCCTCCTGAATTGCCTGACTCACCTGGAAACTCTTTTGTTAATATGGGAATTTATGTTTTTAATGCCGATGTATTAAGAGATGTGCTAATTGAAATGGAAAATCAAAAGTTACAGCCTCATGATTTTGGACACGATGTAATTCCATACATGGTAAAAAATAAATTGAACGTTTTAGCATATAAGTTCGAAGATGAAAACAAAAAGACTAAACCTTATTGGCGCGATATAGGAACTATCGATAGTTATTATGAAGCAAGCATGGACCTGATTAGCGTCTCTCCCGAATTTAATTTTTATGATTTTGACTGGCCGATGAGAACTTACCAGTTTCAATATCCGCCTGCCAAGACTGTTTCACACGAAGGTGAACGAGTCGGTAGGACTTTAAACTCATTGATCTGCGACGGAACTATTGTATCAGGTGGTCTGGTTGAGAGATCATTAATAGGTCCAAACGTTAAAGTGAACAGCTTTTCGTACGTGACTGATTCCATCATAATGAATAGCTGCAACATCGGGCGACACGCAAGAATTAGAAGAGCAATAATCGATAAAAATGTAACCGTTCCCGAAGGTTACGAAATCGGATTTGACCTTGAAGGAGATAAAAAGAAATTTACCGTTACTGACAGTGGAATTGTAGTAATCGGGAAAAACCAGGTGTTGACGTAATATCTAACACTTATTTTTTAGCTTATAATTTTCCTCTAATTTAATCTTTCCGCAAAATATAATTGATACAACCTTGCGAGTGTATACATTTACTACTCTCCTAATTGAGCATTTCTTTAAAGACATTTTTGTCTTAATTTATAATTAATCATTTTAACCAATATGAACATCAATTTAGAAGCAAAAATAAAGAATCTACCTAGTGACCCCGGAGTATACCAGTTTCTAAACGAAAAAGGAAGGGTGATTTACGTCGGTAAAGCGAGAAATTTAAAGAACCGCGTGAGGAGCTATTTTCACGAAAGCATAACTTCCGCCAAAACACTAGCTCTTGTCAATAAGATAAACGACTTTGAACTTATAGTTACTGACAATGAAATAGAAGCACTGGTACTTGAAAATAATCTGATAAAAGATCTTAAGCCGCGTTACAATATTAATTTAAAAGATGATAAGTCTTACCCCTTCATAAAAGTTACACATGAGCCTTATCCTCGTGTTTATCCAACCAGAAGAGTTGTTAAAGACGGCTCAAAATATTTTGGGCCTTATACTAACGTAAAGGATATGAAATCTGCACTCCGAATGATAAATCAAATATTTAAAATAAGAAGCTGCAAATTAAATATTGACCAGGAAGCGATAGACAAAAAGAAATTCAAAGTCTGCCTCGATTTTCATATCCATAAATGCGATGGACCTTGTGAAGGATTGATATCCGAAAGAGGATACAAAGATATGGTTGATGAAGTTGTAAAACTTCTAAAAGGAAAAACCGATGAGCTGATTAAAGATTTAACTTCTAAAATGGAAATAGCTGTTGAGAAAATGGAATTTGAAAAGGCAGCAGAGATCAGGGATAAAAGAGATCAACTAAATGTAATTTCGGCACGCCAAAAAATTGTTGCAAGTGATTTTGAAGACCGTGATGTCATTTCAATTGCTTATGAAGGTAAAGATTCAGCTTGCTCAATCTTTAATATACGTGGAGGCAAGCTTACTTCAAAAAAACAATTAAAACTTGGGATAGGTGAAGGTGACGAACTAACTGACATTTACTCTGCAGCTTTAAAATTTTATTACGGAGAATATGTTGAGATACCAAAAGAGATACTCCTTGAAATTGAGCCGACAGATTCTGAGACTCTCTCATCCTGGCTAAGCCAGCGCGCAGGAAGGAGAGCAAAATTCGTCATACCGAAAAGAAGCAGCGATGCGCTTTCATTAATAAAAATGTGTAAACAGAATGCTATACTTCAGCTAAAAGAAATTCAGATTCAAAAAATGAAAAACCAGGGCAATGTCCCCTATTCGCTTTCAGCATTACAAAGAGATTTAAGATTGAAATCCCTGCCAAGAAAAATTGAGTGTTTCGATATCTCTAATTTACAGGGGACTGATTCCGTGGCAAGTATGGTGGTATTCATCGACGGTAAACCGAAGAAAAGTCTTTACCGCAAATTCATAATTAAAACAGTCGAGGGACCGGATGACTTTTCAAGTATGCGTGAAGTTATAGAGAGAAGATATAAAAAACTTCTGAAAGAAAAGGAATCAGAACCTGACTTGATAATGGTGGACGGAGGGAAAGGACAATTATCAAGCGCAGTGAGTGTACTTAATGAACTTGGTTTTAAAAATTATAATATAATCGGACTGGCTAAAAGACTTGAAGAGGTTTTCTTCCCCGGCAATTCAGAACCGGAGTCGGTCCCCAAAACATCATCCGGGTTAAAACTACTTCAGCAGGTAAGGGATGAAGCGCATCGTTTTGCAATTACTTTCCACAGAAGCAGAAGGAGCAAACGAACTATTACTTCTGAGTTGAACAATATAAAAGGAATCGGCAAATCAACTACCGATAAATTACTGAAAGAGATGGGCAGTATTTTAGCAATACAGAATGCAGATATTGAGATATTATCAAAAGTAGCAGGAAAGGCTAAAGCCGAATTGATTAAAAAACACTTTGAGAGTCTAAACAATCACAAAGCATAAAATGAATTTATTAGAGGCATACAATGTATAAACTGCTCTTATTTCTCAAAAAGACTGATGATAAACAGGTTTTTGCTCATTTTGAAGAATTTACATTAAAACATTTATCTAATCTGGCCGGTGAGGAAATAATAGCGGGAAAAGTTGAGAGCAGTTTATTACTTGAAACAAAATATAGCCATTTTTGTGAATTTGAAGTTGCAAAAAAAGAAGATATGGATAAGCTATTAAATAGCAAACATGGAAAAGAGCTGAACAAGGACCTTATGAATTATCACGAATATGTAGATCTTATTTTTGTGGATTATGTTCAGATAAATAAGTAAAATATATGTAGAATTTAATTTGAACTAAAATTAGATTTAAGCAATTAAACAACTCATTTTTCATCGGAGGTAATTATGTGGAAAAAATTTAACTCTGGTTTTTCATCTGTAATAGTGATATTAGCATTTTCTATTGCAGTGCTTTTTTCCTCTAATACAGTTGATGCACAATCATTATGGAAAGTAAACTCCGGACCCGGCGGTGGTGGAACAACTACGGGAACAACCGTACCCCAGGATAATAATAGCCATACTGGTATTTACATTTTGGCGGGGGCAGTAGTGGTCGGCTTTTTAATGTATAAATTTGTATTTCAGGAGAGCGATGACACTGAAGATACAACTAATTCTAATAGTTCGTCCCTTATATTACTCCCTTCAAATTCAAAATTAATAATGAAAGTGTCAAATAGTAGAACAGTTCAAGAAACACCGCCTGTTAAGGTGTATCTAGGAATACGAAGAGATAATTACAATACGGCAAATGAAGAAAAAACCTATTTAGTAGGTTTGTCTTTTAATTTCTGAAAAAAAACGGGCAGCAGGTTACCCGAAATTCATACTTACCGCTGCTTCCTTCCGGACCTGACGGGATTGGGTATTATTTCGTCAACCGCTACCCGAGGTTTTAAAACTTTAGAGATGTAAAGATTATTATTTTACTTAACTATCGCAAGTTTACAAGGAGGGACTTTACTTCTTTTTTCTATCTTTCAAAGTATTTCTTTCCCAGAATACATCGTCCTCGTATCCTTGTATACTCTTATTTTTTTCTGCAAGTTGCAGCCTCTTTTCTGTAATACAGCAATAGTCCAAATCGGTTTCAATACCTGAATATAACCTGCCTAGTTTTTTGGCAACAACAGCAGTTGTGCCAGATCCGATGAAGGGGTCAAAAACCATTTCACCGGGATGGGAACTTGCCAGTATTATTTTTGCCAGAAGTTTTTCCGGTTTTTGCGTGGGGTGATCTGTGTTTTCCGGCATTGACCAAAATGGTACAGTCAGGTCAGTCCAGATATTTGAAGGATAAGTTATCCTGTAATTAGTCTTCTCTTCAGAAGTCCAATCCTTAGGCTGACCATTTTCTTTATATGGTGCAAGAACTCTCCTTTTAATTTTTACATCTTCAATATTAAAAGTAAAATTATCCGACGCGGTACAAAACCAGATATCTTCCGAACAGTTTTTCCAATTTGATTTAGCGCCCCTTCCCTTTTCTCTTTCCCAGGTAATTCTGTTTTTTATTTTAAAATATTTTTTTGCAACGTTATAAATTGCCGGGGATGATTTCCAATCCCCACAGATATAAACAGATGAATTATTCTTTAACAATCTGATAATTTTATTAAGCCAGGAATCGAGCCACTCAGCATATTTTTCATTTCCCATTTCCTTAAATACAGTAAGATTAAATTTTTTATCAAGATTGTATGGAGGATCGACAAAAAGGAGATCTACAAAATTATCGGGAAGTAATTCAAGTACATCAAAAACATCCCCATGTATTATTTTATTAATTATCTGTTTCTTCGATAAAATCTTACCGGAAGTGAATAGCAATTTCTTTTTAAGATCAGTTATTTCTTTTTCAGACACGGTTAAAGTGCGGTTAAGAGGGGCTCTTTTTTTTTGCATATTGAATTAGTCGGTTCTTCTAAAAGTAACTGGATACTAATATTTTGAATATTTCTCCCTGATTATTTCAAGCTCTTTAATAATTGTTTCAAACTTATGCACAAGGTCATCAGCCATTTTTTCAGTAGTTTCATCAATCCTATTTGCTCTTGCTGCTGATTCAAGTTCGTGACTAAGATCTGTTATCAGATCAATTCCAAGAGTTACACTGCTTCCCTTCAACTTATGAGCGTTTAGCTGAAGCATTTTTGAATTTTTTCCATCAACAGCCGTTTTTATATTACGTATCATAACCGGGAGATCAGCAATATATATATCTAAAAGCTCAACATAAAAGTTAAGGTCCTGCTCGCTTTGGATATCATTAAGAAAAGTTATTTTGCTTTCATCAATTAATAAGGTAGGTGTTCTTTTCAATTTCAATTCGGAAATTAAAGTATCCTTTTCATCATAAATCTTTTTTCCCCATTTAATTATTACTTTTTGTAAATCTTCAATCCTGATTGGTTTGCTCAGATAATCATCCATACCTGCTTCAAGACAAGTTTCCCTGTCTCCCTGCATTGCATTTGCTGTCATTGCAATTATTTTAGGCCTTTCTTTAGGCTGAAACTCATCAAGTATAATTTTTGTTGCTTCATAACCATCCATTTCCGGCATCAGTATATCCATAAAAACTACATCATAATTTATATTCCTGACACCTTCTACCGCTTCTATTCCTGTAGCAGCTACATCAGCTCTATATCCCAGCCTTTCAAAAATCCGCAGAGCGACCCTTTGGTTAACTACATTATCTTCAGCAACTAATATTCTCAACGGCATCTGAGAAGCCAATTTTCTATCGATTATGACTTCCCTGTTTAATTCATTTCTTTTCCCTCTATCTTTCCCGCTTAAAACATTTACCAATATTCCTTGTAACTGCGCATGCTTGATTGGCTTTGATAGAAATCCTGCAAGATTCATTCTGTCATACTCCGTAAGCTGCTCTTTTCTTCCTATTGAAGTAAGAATTATTATCGGGGTATTTTTTGCATTCTCATATTTCCTGACTTCCTGGGATAAAGTAATGCCATCCATAATTGGCATTTGATAATCAAAAAGAGCAACATCAAATTTTTCTCCTTTCTCAAGCAAGTTTAGAGCCTCTTCTCCTGAATTAACAATTCTGGATTCCATCCCCCAGGAATCGGTCTGAAGCTGGATAATTCTTCTGTTTGTTTTATTATCGTCAACAATCAAAACCTTTTTATTCTTCAGTTCAGGTTGATCCCCTTTTAAATATACCCTGGAAATAGAAGGCGCTGTTTCAGCCAATATGGTGAAATAAAAGGTACTCCCTTTTCCCAGTTCACTTTCAACCCACACTTTACCTCCCATCATTTGGGATAATTTCTGACTTATTGCTAATCCGAGTCCGGTTCCGCCATGAGTCCTTGTAGTTGAACTGTCAACCTGGCTGAAAGATTTAAATAAACGATCCATTTTATCAAAGGGAATTCCTACGCCGGTGTCTTTTATAGAAAATAGTAATTCATATTTATCGCCAATCTTTTTGGCAGAAACAGAAACAAACACTTCACCCTGTTCAGTAAACTTTACAGAATTATTTACCAGGTTAATAATTATTTGCCTTAGCCTGGTAACGTCTCCCATAATTGTTGTGGGTGTATTTTCTTCTATCAGGTATGCGATGTCAAGGGATTTTTCCGCAGCTCTGGGAGCAACTAGATCAAGGGAATCTTCAATACAATCTCTAACATCAAAAGCCTGGTGTTCAAACTCAAGTTTTTCCGATTCAATTTTTGAAAAATCCAGAATATCATTTATGATAACAAGTAACTGGTCACCGCTCAATCTAATCGTTTCCACATATTCTTTTTGATCACCATCAAGATCAGTATCAAGCAGTAGTCCGGTCATTCCAATAACACCATTCATTGGTGTTCTTATTTCGTGCGACATCAGTGCCAGGAATTCGCTCTTTGCCCTTACAGCTGATTCAGCTCTTGCCAAGGCTATATCAAGCTGTTTATTTTTTTCAATTAAATCGTCAGATATTTTATTGTTTTTTATAACTGCAGCTATCGTAGCCGACATTGTGAAAAGCAACGATTCTTCATTGTCTGTCCAAACACGGTCCTCATTAAGATCATCAAAACCAACGAAGCCCCAGTAAACATCATCAACCATTATCGGCACTAGAATTAAAGACTTAATTGTTTTATCAATTAATGCGGCCTGAGTTTCAGGTGGTAAATTTTTAATAATAAATTTTAATGAGTTTCCTTTCGAAAAGTTTTCATAAAAATTAAGGGATGCAAATCTTGAATAGGATAATTTCTGCAAAGCGGGATTCTCTATCTGCGCAATGGCAGATTCCGCTGACCATTCAAAAAGAAGCTTGGCATAATGTTCTTCTGTTTCTTCAATTATCTCGTGCTTGTATATGTAAACTCTATCAACTCTGGCTGCAATACCTAGAATCCTTAACGCTGAGTTGAAGCCGGTATTACTATCCCTGTTCGAAATTAAACTCCTTGTTGCTTCAGCTATTCCCTGAAGCAAGTTGTCCTTTCTCTTTAGAAGTTCCTCATTTGATTTTCTTTCCGTAACATCTCTGAATATACTCAATAATAATCTTTTATTATTAATATTTTCTATAAATGAATTTGAGATTTCAAAATTAAGGTATGCTCCATTCCATAAATTAACAGATGAATCATATTTAGATTGTATGTTACTATGTTTTACACTGTTCTGGTAATTCCTTAAAGCAAGCGGTGCGTAGGCCGGGTCATAGACAACAGTAAAAATTTTCCCTTCGATCTCCTCTTTTGACATACCAACCATTTCAGAATATGCTTTGTTGCACATATAGACTATACCTGTTTCATCTGTTAAACGAATTCCATCGGAGGATTTTTCCCAGACAGTTCTGAATGTATTTTCCGATGCTCGCAATTTTTCTTCAGATTTTAGTCTTTCTTTTATAACGTGTAGCGTCCCGTGACCAACTTTTTTCCCATTTATATCAATAATTCTTGCATTTAATTCGACAGGAATCTCCTCACCGTTCTTATGTAATATAGACGTGATAAAATTATGAAGTTCTTTTTCTTTTAAAAATTTTGAAAGAGCACTTAGTGTAGTTTTGATATTTCCTTTAGAAACAAAATTTAAAAATGGATCCCCCAGAATTTCATCAACTTCGTAGCCAAAGGCTTCTTTACAGGAAGGGGTGATAAAAAGTATTTTGCCTGTATAAGAAATGCGAAAAATAACATCAATCGATGCTTCAGAAATAAGGATATAATCCCTGACTGATTCTTTCAGGTTTGCTATGGTCTCTTCAAACAGTTTTAACTTATTACTTATTTTGGCTGGGAGCGGTCCTACCGATCTTAGGTCAGACAAAATTCTGTCAAATTTTTCCAGATCCTGCTCGAATTGGATTACCTTATTTTCAGCGGTACCATTTTTCAATTAATAGTTCCCATGATATTTCAGATTGTTCCTCAACTGATATCAAATTTTATCAAATACAAAAATATAATGATTTATTGAATACTAAATTATTAATTTTCGCTCTTATTCATTATCCGAAAATTTTTAATGACGCGACTCTGGCCCCTTCCTGTATTACTTTCCTGAACATCCAGAAAGAGAGGGATTTAATTATCCGATATAGTGTTATTAGTTTCCCTTGGATGAGCAATATGACTGCCCTAAATTAATGATAAAATTTATTTAATAAAATCGGGATTTAATTTCCAAAAATCGTTTAACCAGGTCTTTTCTAAGAATAAATGAAAAATACCGGGCTAACAGAATAAAGCAGTAACTATCGCTGCCCTGAATTATCTTGCTTAGCAGAGGGTAAATCCATAATTTTAAATAAGTTGATTTTTCATATTTATAATAAAATGGGGGAAAGATGCCTCATACTATAATTACCATGCCTGGAGATGGCATAGGTAAAACTGTTCTTCCTGAAGCAATTCGTGTTCTAAACGCAATTAATTTTAAAGCGAATTACATCCACGCGGATATTGGCTGGGAATTCTGGTGTAAAGAAGGAAATGCACTGCCTCAACGCACTATTGACTTGCTTGAAAAGCATAAAATTGGTTTATTTGGTGCAATTACCAGCAAACCAAAAGACGCTGCAGCAAGCGAACTCGATCCTTCATTAAGTGATAGTGGCCTTGTTTATTTCAGTCCGATTGTCGGACTTCGTCAACATTTTAATCTTGATATTTGTATTCGTCCCTGCAAGTCGTTTCCGGGTAACCCGCTTAATTTTATCATCAGGAATGCACACGGATTTTCTGAACCTGAAATCAATGCTGTAATTTTCAGGCAAAATACTGAAGGTCTTTATGCCGGTGTTGAATGGACAAATCCTCCTAAAAATGTCCGTGATGCGCTGGAGACTCACCCGAAAATGAAATCATTTAAGAATGTTCCAAATGAAGATCTTGCAGTATCAACAAGAATTATGAGTCGTGAGGCTTGCAGAAGAATACTCAAAGAAGCTTTTGATTATGCAAAAAAGTTTGGATATAAAAATGTAACAGTCTGCGAAAAACCAAATGTACTCCGTGAAACTTCCGGAATGATGGTAAGTGAAGCAAAGAAAATTGCAAAAGGCTATCCGGGCATTGATCTGTGGGACACTAATATCGATGCACAAATGATGTGGCTTACAAAAAATCCGGAAATATATGGAGTTATTGTTGCCGAAAATATGTTTGGTGATATCATCAGCGATGGTTTTGCAGGTTTGGTGGGAGGACTAGGGTTTGCCTGCAGTGCAAACATTGGTAAAGACGTGGCAGTCTTCGAACCTACACATGGTTCCGCCCCAAAATACCAGGAACTGAATCCATCCATAGTAAATCCGATAGCTATGATATTAAGTGCTTGTATGATGCTCGATCATCTTGGAGAGAATGAAAAAGCAAATACTATTCGCGACGCAATCTCCAGGGTAATTATCGAAGGAAAAGTAAGAACTTACGATATGCTGAAACTAAAAGGCGGTGCCGACGTATTTAAGAAAGGTGCCTGCACAACCCAACAGATGACAGATGCAATAATTGGGAAGCTATAAAATTATGAAAGAAAAAGTTCTGCAAATATGGCCTGAAATTAACTGGATAAAAAACGAAGAACTGAAAGAAAAAGTTTTAGACAGCTGGGTTTACGCGATTGAAAACAGTATGCTTTCAATAGAGGATTTGGATAAGATACCTTTTTCCCTACTTCTTAAAGACTGCAAAATTTCTTTTATGAATCACAAAAGGACCGCAGTTCAACTTTCAGTTGAGATAGCTAATATAATGAAGAAGAACTTCGGTAATGAAATAAAAATAAATATGGATATTCTTATTGCCGGTGCAATATTAATTGATGTCGGTAAACTTCTTGAATACGAGATGAAAGATGGAAAATTAGGAACTAGTCACGCAGGAAAACTTGTACGCCATCCTTTCAGTGGATTAGCAATTGCTGACAGATTTAGACTTCCGGCGGAAGTTCAGCACATAATTGCAACTCATTCAAAGGAGGGTGATTTGGGTCACAGAACAGTTGAATCTATCATTGTTCATCATGCTGATTTTGTCAGCTTTGATCCTTTCAAAGCTTAATTTTTTGAGAGGTAGAAATTATGGGACAAACATTAATTGAAAAAATAGCGCAGAAATTTGCCATTGGTATTGCTGATGGAAAAGAAGTTCACAGCGGTGATTATATTTCAATTAAGCCGGCCTATGTGATGACGCACGATAACACCGGTGCTGTCATCCCGAAATTCAAAAATATCGGAGCAAAAAAGTTATTCAATCCCCGGCAAGTAGTGATAACACTAGACCATAATATTCAGGACAAGGGCGAAGCAAACCTTGAGAAGTATCGTAAGATTGAATACTTTGCAAAAATGCATGGTGCAGACTTTTACCCTGCAGGCCGCGGGATAGGGCATCAGATAATGTGTGAAGAAGGATATGCCTGGCCGGGTACAATGGTTGTCGCCTCGGACAGTCATTCAAACATGTATGGCGGACTCGGTTGTCTCGGTACGCCGATTGTAAGAACCGACGCTGCTGCAATTTGGGCAACAGGTAGAACGTGGTGGCAGGTTCCTCCAATTGTAAACGTAAAACTTATTAATAAACTAAATCCGGGAGTAACTGGAAAAGACCTGATCATTACTCTTAGTGGATTTTTTAAGAATGATGAAGTCCTGAATTGCGCAATCGAATTTACAGGTAGCGGTATAGAAAATTTGTCGATTGATGCCAGGTTAACAATTTCAAACATGACTACCGAGTGGGGAGCCCTGGCAGGCGTATTCCCTGTTGACCTTGCAACAATCTACTGGATGAAAAAAAGAGCAAACTACATAGTTGAAAGAGGACTTGAAGGTGTGGCTTCCGACACGGATGGTAACGATCTTCACCCAAGAATGAATCTATTTAGAATATTTGATATCGAAAAAAATCCTCCTGCTGCCGATTCTGATGCATTTTATACCAAAGAAATTATTATAGATTTAAGCACAATAAAGCCTTCTGTATCGGGACCAAATTCAGTAAAGATTTTTAATCCTGTAACTGAGTTTAATAAGAAAGAAATAAAAATTAATAAAGCTTATCTAGTCTCCTGCGTCAATAGCAGAGCAAGTGATATTTACGATGCTGCAGAAGCAATTAAAGGCAAGAAAGTTGCTCCAGGTGTGGAATTCTATATTGCTGCCGCCTCGCGTGACGAACAAAAAGAAGCTGAAAAACAAGGGGCATGGAAAACTTTAATAAATGCAGGGGCTATTCCATTACCTCCGGGTTGTGGTCCGTGCATAGGATTGGGAACTGGTTTGCTAAAAGATGGCGAAGTGGGAATATCTGCAACTAACAGAAATTTCAAAGGAAGAATGGGCTCACCCAATGCACAGGCTTTTCTGGCTTCCCCAGTTGTTGTGGCTTCTTCAGCAGTTGCCGGAAAGATTTTCTTTAATTGGAAAGATTCAGATACTAAAATTTCAGCTATAATAAATGAAAACAAAAAGAAAAATGAAAGAATAGATAAAGTAAATATTATAGAGAACTTTCCTGAATCATTGTCAGGTAATGTTATTTTCTGCCATCAGGACAATTTAAATACTGATGGTATTTATCCCGGAAAGTATACCTACCAGGATAATTTTACTCCGCAACAACAAGCACAAGTTGTAATGGAAAATTATGATCCCGAATTTGCAAAGATTGCTGAAGAAGGAGACATTTTAGTCGGGGGGTTCAATTTCGGTACGGGCAGTTCCAGAGAACAGGCCGCTACCGCATTAAAATATAAAGGCATTAAGCTGGTTATTGCGGGATCATTCAATGAAACATACAAAAGAAATGCAATCAACAATGGCTTTTTATTAATAGAATGTCCGGATATATCCACAGAGTTGAAAAAAGAATTTGGATCAAGTAAACTGACTAACAAATTAAATGATAACATTAAGATAGATTTCAAAAGTTCACTTTTAGAATTTAAAGGAAAGCAGTATTCTTTTAATCCAGTTGGAGAAGCTGCCCAGGAATTAATTGTACTTGATGGACTCGAAAACTGGATAAAGAAAAACATAAACTAATATAAAGGATAAAATGGGGCCTTCAATTTCCAGACAAATCGCAGAATTTGCAGTCAATCTAAGATATAAAGACCTTCCTGAAAATGTAATTAATGAAGTAAAAAGATATCTATATGATTCAATCGGTTGTGCTTATGGCGGTTACCACACAAAGGATGTTAAAATATTAAGAAAGATTTATAAAAACATGGGTGGCAAAAAGGAATCCACTCTGATTGGATACGGGGATAAACTTCCGGCTGTAAATACCACTTTAGTAAATTCTTTAATGATTCGTGCTTTGGACTTCAATGACATTTACTGGAAAGAAGATCCTTCCCATCCGTCTGATCTTATCCCCGCAGCACTCTCGGTTGGTGAACTAACCAACGCATCAATGAAAGAAGTTATTACAGCAATTGTTCTTGCCTACGAGTTTGAACAGAGACTTTGTGAGTTTGCTGTGCCGGGAGTACGAGAACGCAAGTGGCACCACGCAACTTTAACGCAATTTGTATCTCCCATTGTAGCAGGAAAATTACTCAAACTAAATGTTGACCAAATGGTGAATGCAATTGGAATAAACGGCAGTCACAATCATACAATTGGCTGCCCGACCGCAGGCAAACTTACAATGATGAAAAATACAGTTGATCCGATGGCGGTACAGTCAGGCGTGTTTGCAGCATTGATGGCAAAAAACGGTTATACAGGAACCGAAGCCGTATTCGATGGCAAAGAAGGGCTAATGGATGTATTTGGCCCCGATTGGGATACAGCAAAATTAATTGAAGACCTTGGGAAAAACTATAAAATACTTGAATGCGGAATGAAGGCTTTCCCGACTGAAGCATTAACCCACACACATATCAGTGCAACTCTAAAAGTCATAACAAAAAATAATATCCATTATGATCATATTGATTCTGTTATTGTCACCACAATTGCACGTGCATGTGATATTCTTTTCGATCCGCATAAATACAGACCCGAATCGAGAGAAACCGCCGATCACTCACTCCCATACTGCATTGCAACTGCTTTGGTTGATAAAAAAATTACAACCGATTCATTTTCGGATAAAAAAATGAAAGATCCGAGAGTGTGGGAAGTTATCGACAAGATAAAAGGCGAAGCTTCGGTGGAATTTGAAAAAATGTTCCCGGCAAAACAGCCATCAAAAATTGTAATAAAAACGAAAGATGGGAATGAATATTCAGAATATCTTGAATTTCCTAAAGGCGATCCGCGCGAGCCTATGACCTTGGAAGATCTTGAAAATAAGTTCAATTCTCTTTCAAGGAAATTATTGACAAAGAAAAAGCAAAAAAAAATAAAAGAGATGATTTTTAATTGCGAAAAGATGGAAACAACAGACTTTATGAAAAGACTTACAATTAATAAATGAGAATTTAATGAGTAAAAAAACAAATAAAGCTTCTGCCGGAAAACGTGGCGATACCGTACGTTCAGATTGTTACATTGAAATAGAAAAGAAAAAATCAGGAGGCATAAAAATTGAACTCCAGAGTAAAGTAAAATCGATGTACGGTAATTCCATAAGGAAGCAGATTGAAGCAATGTGTGAGTTCTTTAATCTGAAACACATAAATATAATAATTGAAGACAATGGAGCACTGCCTTTTGTAATTGCGGCAAGATTTGAAGCAGTAGTTAAAAGATTAGATCCTGATGAAAAAAAAGATTTTCTATTACCGATGCTCAGGAAAAACAAGTACAAAACAACAAGGGATAAACTGCGAAGAAGCCGATTATACCTGCCCGGTAATGAGCCAAAGTTTTTCCTAAACGCCGCCCTCCATAAACCAGACGGAATAATTTTGGACCTGGAAGACAGCGTTGCACCATCTGAAAAAGATGCGGCAAGAATTCTGGTACGCAATGCACTTCGCGCGGTTGATTTTTATGGTTGCGAAAGAATTGTGCGAGTCAACCAGCATCAGCAGGGATTGGATGACCTTAAATATATTATTCCTCAAAATGTTAATGTTGTTTTAATTCCGAAATGTGAATCGCCTGCTCATGTAGTCGAAACGGCACTAGAAATAAGGCGACTAAAAGTTGAACACAAGATCAGAAATGAAGTTTACGTTATACCTATAATCGAGAGTGCAAAAGGAATTATTCATGCATATGAAATTGCATCAGCCTCTCCCAATGTTTGCGCACTAGCTATCGGCCTCGAAGATTATACTGCTGATATCGGGACACAGCGTACGAAGGAGGGGCGAGAAAGTTTCTTTGCAAGATCGATGATTGTTAATGCTGCAAGGGCTGCTGGTGTACAGGCAATTGATACAGTGTTCTCTGATGTAAATGATATGGAAGGCTTAAGAGAAAGTGTAATCGAAGCTAAATCACTTGGCTTTGAAGGTAAAGGATGCATTCACCCGAGACAGATTCAGGTTGTACATGAAGCATTTGCACCAACTCCTGATGAAATCGACAATGCAAAAAAAATCGTGTTTGCATATGAAGAAGCCGAGGGAAAAGGATTGGGCGTAGTAACACTTGGCGGTAAAATGATTGACGCTCCTGTTGTTAAACGTGCGCATAAAACTATTGAGTTAGCGTTTCTTAATAATTTAATTACTGAGACTTGGAGAAATGAAATTAACTAAAAATGCTGCGGGAAGATTCGTCCCAACTGTCATCAATGGACAAAAACAGATTGCCTTCAAAGGTGTAAACAAATACAAACCGGGCGGTAGAAAAACCGGGGCGCCGATTAAATCCTGTATGGATTTTCCTGCTGACGGAAATAAGATTATTAAAAATTTAAAAGAAGCATTAAGGAAAGCGGGCCTGAAAAACGGAATGACAATATCTACTCATCATCACTTACGGAACGGTGATGTTTTAACAAATTATCTTTTTGACACAATCAAACAGATGGGGATAAAAAACATCCGATGGTTTCCCAGCGCTTCTTTCCCCGTTCATAAACATTTAATTAAATATTTGGAAGATGGAACAATTCATCACATAGAAGGAAGTATGAATGGTCCTCTGGGAAGATTTACTTCCCTCGGAAAAATGAAAGGAGTTGGAGTTCTTCGTTCGCATGGAGGAAGATTCCAGGCAGTACAGGATGGTGAAGTTAAAATTGACATCGCCGTAATTGCTGCACCAACTTCAGACGAGTTTGGAAACTCAAACGGTGTAACCGGCCCTTCTGCCAGCGGTTTAATAGGCTTTGCATTGGCAGATTCGGAATATGCGGACAATGTAATAGTCGTGACAGATAATCTTGTCCCATTCCCCTGCATACCCTGGCAGATACAGGGAAACAATGTTGATTACGTTGTAAAAATTGATTCTCTAGGAGATTCCAGCAAAATTGTTTCGGGAACAACTGAAGTAACAAAATCTCCCGACAGACTTTTGATAGCTGAATATGTTGCCCAGTTTATTGAAGAAGCAGGAATAATGAAAGAAGGTTTTTCTCTTCAGGCAGGTGCAGGCGGAACTAACCTGGCATTCGTTCTTTATCTAAAAGAAAGAATGAAGTCAAAAAATGTTAAAGCAAGATTTATGCGTGGCGGCAGCACAAAATATCTGGTACAGATGCTCGAAGAAGGTTTGACTGATTACATACTTGACGGACAAACCTTCGATCTCGAAGGTGTGAGAAGTATGCGTGAAAATGCTAACCACGTAAATACCAGTCCGTTTACAAGCTATAATTTTCACGGCAAAGGAAATTTTGCTTCAATAGTCGATGTTGCTGTTCTCGGTGCGACTGAAGTTGATGTGAATTTCAATGCAAATGTAGTCACTCATTCCGATGGATATTTATTACATGGAATTGGCGGCTGGCAAAATTGTCTTTATTCAAAATGTACTATTCTTGCAATCCCTTCTTTCAGAGACAGAATTCCTGTTATAGTTGATGAAGTAACCACTCTCTGCGGACCGGGAGAATTAATTGATGTTATAATCACAGAAAGAGGAATTGCTATAAATCCATTAAGAAAGGATTTACTTAAAGCCATAAAAGAATCTTCTTTGCCAATTAAATCTCTGAAAGAGATCAAAAAGGAAGTTGATTCAATTTGTGGAATTCCTGACAAGCCAAAATTAAATAAAAACAAAGTAGTCGCAGTAGTTAAATGGGTTGATGGAACTGTACTGGATTCTGTTTACCAGGTTGTAGAATAAGTACACTAATACTTCCAAAGCATTGTTAACTTCTCTTTAAATCTCTTTGCTGGTAAAAAATTATCTTCGAGTTGCTTAGCAAAAGGAACCGGTGTATCGAGACTACCGCATCTCATAATTGGAGCGTCAAGAAATTCAAAACAATTTTCACTAATCCATGCCGAAATTTCTCCACCTATTCCTCCGGTTAGACAATCTTCATGAAGAAGAATAACTTTGCCTGTTTTTCTTACAGAATTTTTAACAGCTTCTTTATCCCAGGGAAGAAGGCTTCGCAGATCAAGCAAATCAGCAGAAATATCAGGAGATTCTTTTAAGGCATCAATTGCCCAGTGAACTCCCATTCCGTAAGTGATTATCGAGAGACCGCCTCCCTTCCTTATTAAATTTGCCTTCCCAATTTCAATTGTAAAATAATCGTCAGGTATTTCTTCACGAATTGATCTATAAAGAGCTTTATGTTCAAAATACATTACCGGGTTCGGATCTTCAATTGCAGCGTTCAGTAAACCTTTTGCGTCGTACGGGGTTGCAGGATAAACTACTTTTAATCCAGGCGTATGAGTAAACCAGGTTTCATTAGATTGAGAATGAAAAGGCCCAGCCTCCACCCCTGCGCCTGTGGGCATACGAATTACTACATCTGCATTTTGCCCCCAGCGATAATGAGTTTTTGCAAGATTATTAATTACCTGCGTAAATCCGGAAGATACAAAATCAGCAAACTGCATTTCGACAACTGATTTTCCCCCACATATCGAATACCCGAGTCCCGCTCCAATAATCGCGGATTCACAAAGCGGCGTGTTTCTAACTCTATCCTTTCCGAATTTTTTCAAAAATCCGTCCGTAACTTTGAAAACTCCGCCATACTCAGCAACATCCTGCCCCATAATAATAAGATCTTTATATTTTGCCATGCTTTGACTCAATGCATCATTGATTGCATCCACAAATCTTTTTTTGTTTTTCTTTTCAGAAATAGGATTTCGGACCTTTTGTGTAAAAGGGGCATAGACATCATTTAATTCCTTTCGGGAATCTGCTGCGATATTTACTTCACTTAAGGCAATTTCCCATTCATCATCAACATCCTTTTGAATTTTTTCTATGAATGTTTTAACCATTCCTTTAGTAATAACCTTTTCTTTCACAAGAAATTTTTCATAATTAATTATCGGATCTTTCTTCATCCATTGTGCGAATAATTTGTCAGGGACATATTTTGTACCGGATGCTTCCTCGTGACCGTTCATTCTGAAAGTTATCGCCTCAATCAAAACAGGTCCTGGATTTTTTCTCATATCCTCGGCTATTTCCTTAATAGTTGAGTAAACTTCCAAAATATTATTCCCTTCAATTGTTCTGGCTTCAATCCCATAACCAATTCCTTTATCTGCAAGACTTTTGCACTTAAATTGTTCGCTTGTAGGAGTTGAAAGTCCGTACCCGTTATTCTCAATTAAAAAAATTACTGGAAGATTCCACACAGCGGCAACGTTCACAGCTTCGTGAAAATCGCCCTCACTCGTTCCCCCCTCTCCCGTAAAAACAAGAGTAACTTTTTTTTCATTATGGATTTTACTCCAGAGTGCAATTCCATCGGCAACACCAAATTGAGGACCAAGATGAGAAATCATCCCTACTATGTGATGTTCCAAAGTTCCGAAATGAAATGAACGATCCCGCCCGTTTGTAAAACCGTTTGCTTTCCCTTGAAACTGTGAAAATAATTTTCTGAGTGGAACATCCTTAATCGAAAATACTCCAAGATTGCGGTGCATCGTTAAAATAAATTCATCACCCGCCAAAGCATAAGCACATCCCACAGAAATTGCTTCCTGACCAATCCCCGAAAACCATTTAGTAATTTTCCCCTGCCTGATAAGGTTAATCATTTTTTGCTCAATGATTCTTGGTGTAAGCAATGCAATATATAACTCAATCAGAGTTTCGTTACTATAATCTTTTCTGTCAAACTTCATTGATATGGTTAAAATAATTAAATCTTAGGCTTGGACTAAATTATAGGTTTACACATTGCTGTTCAAGAAAATTAAAAAACTTTACCTCTAATTATTCAATTGAAAGACATTTATTTTAAGATTAAATTGGATATAATTAAAGGAATACCTAAAAACGGGAGAAATCAATGAATATCTGTGTAAATCATCCTGAAAGAAAAGCTTTTTCAATTTGCCATAATTGTGGTGAACATTATTGCCAGGATTGCCTTTCAGCAGGTAATGAATATTATTATTGTAAAAAGCCAGCATGCCAGGCGTTATTAAAAAAAGAATTACCAGGTAAAAAATTAGAGCCTCTCCAGACCTGTCCAAACTGCAAAAAAGAATTTAAACTTTCTGAGAAAGCTAGAGAAACAGGAAAAGTCCATTGCCCAAAATGTGAAGCTTTATTGATTTTACCACTAAGCCACCTACTTTTGATCCAGCGGAAGAATTCTCTTTGCTTTTTAACTCAATGAATCAGGGAGATATTGCTTTGGCAATTTCAATACTCGATGACGGCGGGTTTGATTATTATATAGCGGGGCAAAACTTTGCCCAAATTGATCCATTGATCCAGCCAGCACGATTTTTTATTCGGAATGATCAACTTAAAGACGCAATTGAAAGGCTTAAAAATGTTGATTTCAATATCTTTGGGGTGTCTGCCAGAAATGAAGATAAAACCTGAGTACAAAAAGTTATAAATAAACTTCAGTCTAAATTAATATCTATTTGTCCTGAATTAAAAAATCGCATAGCCCTTATGTGATATAGTTTTTACTTTATTGAAATAATTTTGTGATAATTCTTATGTTTATTAAATGTCGAAATGTAAGTTGACCGCCATTTTTTGTTAAGCGGTTGTGTTATAATAAATTTAAGAATCTGAGGAATTTATATTATGCAGCATCTCGTAATAATAGGTAATGGAATTGCAGGAGTAACAACTGCCCGCCATGTACGTAAAATGAGTGATATGAAAATCACCATTATTTCCAGTGAGACAAAATATTTCTTTTCACGTACCGCCCTGATGTATGCTTATATGGGACATATGCGATTCAAAGAGATTAAGCCTTACGAAGATTGGTTCTGGACGAAAAATAATATCGAGCTTATTTATGCCCACGTAAATTCAATTGATACAGATAACAAAACTCTGCAATTAAATAATGGTTCTTCAATCATCTATGATAAGCTGGTAATTTCAACAGGATCTAAAACAAATAAATTCGGATGGCCGGGGCAGGATCTTCCGGGAGTTCAGGGTTTGTACAGCTGGCAGGATGTTGAACTCCTTGAAGAAAATACAAAAAATATTTCACACGCTGTAATTGTCGGCGGCGGACTGATTGGGATCGAACTTGCTGAGATGCTTCATTCAAGAAAAATTCATGTTACTTTTTTAGTAAGAGAAGATTTATACTGGAGCAACATTCTTCCAAAAGAAGATTCAATTTTAATTTCACGTCATATAATTGAACATGGTTTTGATCTCAATTTCGGAGTACAATTAAAGGAAATTAAAGCCGGTGAAAACGGCCGTGTAAAATCCATTATAACAGATAAGGATGAAGAAATAGAATGTCAGCTAGTTGGATTAACGCCAGGAGTTCATCCAAATATTGAAATGGTAAAAAGTTCGAAAGTGGAAACCGGCCGAGGTGTTCTCGTAAACGATTATCTTGAAACTAATATTCCTGATGTTTATGCAGCCGGCGACTGCGTTGAATTTAAGGAAAGAGAACCCGGCAGATTCCGGTTTGAACAGTTATGGTACACTGGAAGAATGCACGGCGAGGCAATCGCTCAAACTATCTGTGGCAAAAGGACCAAATATGAAAGAGGTGTCTGGTTTAACTCGGCAAAATTTCTAGATATAGAATACCAGACTTACGGATTCGTTTCAGCAAAACCGCGTGAAGGCGAAACAAATTTTTACTGGGAACATAAATCGGGTAAAAAAGCTGTCCGTTTTGTTTACAAAAATGATGATCACTCACTTGTTGGAATGAATACCTACGGAATTCGTTACAGGCATGAACTTTTTGAAAAATGGATAAATAATAAAAAGACAATCGAATTTGTTCTTGAACATTTACCGCAAGCAAATTTTGATCCGGAATTTTTTGAGAAGCACGAAGAAGAAATTGCCGAAGAATTTAATAGACAAAATCCGGCAGCTAATTTGAAATTAAAATCAAAAAGAGGCTTGAAAAACTTACTGAGCAAGGAATTGATATGACACCAATTCAAATTGAACCCTTTAAGATTTACAAAAATGGCCCAAAATTAGAATGGATAAAGAAAACCGGGTTAGGAATTTTTCTCACTGGAGTAATTTTTCTTTTAGTTAGTTTAACCGGCACAGCAATGATAATGCCGAACCTGTTTTTATTTCTGAGTTTTGGCTTATCAATAATTGGTGCAGTTGTTTATGCACTTCCTGTAATTTGGGAAGCGCCTGCCGGAATTAAAAACAACAAAATATTTTTTAACAGCTTTACCTCAAGGGGAACGATTGCCTGGATTGCAGGCATAATTATCACAGCATTTTATTTTTTCCTTTACTGGTTTCCTTCTTTTATCGAAAACTGGATAAGACTCGTTGATCCACTCAGTTATCTCCTTCGTGGTGAAAAAGCAGATCGATGGTTTTTATACGGCACATTTTATACTCTCGCTGTTCTTTTTATGGGATTGAAAATGATAATAAAGTACCGGCACAACCGTTATCATATTATCAGAACTTTGTCGGTGATGTTTTTTCAACTTAGTTTCTCTTACCTGATACCTGCATTACTAATTATGTTAAACAAACCGGAACATTATTTCAGCTATTTCTGGCCGTTAAAATATCAATACTTATTTCCGAATGATATTCATTACCTGACACATACTGCAGGAGCACTCGGATACTTCATGGTTTTCTGGGGTGCCGCGATGACATTTATCGCAGTTCCTGTTCTTTCATATTTCTTCGGGAAAAGATGGTACTGCTCATGGGTTTGCGGCTGCGGGGGACTTGCAGAAACCGCTGGTGATCCTTTCCGTCATCTTTCAGATAAATCATTAAAATCCTGGAAGATTGAAAGATGGTCAATTCATTCTGTACTGGTATTTGTGGTAGTTACTACTGCCCTGCTCTGGATAAATTCCGCAAGTGACGGAAAAATACTCGGGAGTCTTTCACAAACATTTTCATCAGTTTATGGATTCCTGATTGGAGCAGTTTTTTCCGGAATAGTCGGCGTAGGATTTTACCCCCTAATGGGAAGCAGGATCTGGTGCAGATTTGGCTGCCCATTAGCAGCCACATTGGGATTTTTCCAAAGATTTAAATCTAAATTTAGGATTACTACTAATGGTGGACAGTGTATCTCCTGCGGGAATTGTTCAACCTATTGTGAAATGGGAATTGATGTGAGGGCCTATGCCCAAAGGAAACAAAACATTATCCGATCTTCCTGCGTAGGATGCGGTGTTTGTGCGGCCGTTTGTCCAAGAGGTGTGCTGAGACTAGAAAATGGACCAGAAGAAGGAAGATATAATGTTGTGTTGGACGATGAGTTGGTCCAGACCAGCAATTAGTCTTTATCAGTTATACTCTGGCAGCCTCTTTTCTTAAATATCAAAAACAGAATGGTATCTCTTCGCCTAAGAAATTTGTAATACCCACAAATTTCTTTTATTATTGAATTCCAAATTTTCCAATAAAACATTTATATCTGATGACAAAGAAATTTTTTACGTTATTATTTTTACTTATTATATCCATACCGCTCTATTCCCAAAATCACCAGAGCGAAAAAGACAGTCTGTTGACGCTTAAAAAATCTCTTACTACACAAAACACAAAACTGAAATCTGAAGTTGATAGTTTAACGGCTTATCTATCGGCTCTTGATAAAAGATTAAACCTAAACCAGGACGAATTAGCAGATCTTAAAAAGGAACTCTATGCTAAAAAATATGGGAAAGAAATAGCTACACGTATTGAGTTAGGAAGAGTCTGGAAAGGAATGACGATTGAAATGCTAGAAGCCGAATGGGGCAAGCCGGATAAAAGCCACACCGACAAACATCCCTGGGGAGTATTTACACAATTATATTACGGTGACATCACTTATTTTTTCAAGAACTCCATCTTGACTGACTGGGAAGAAGGTTCAAAGAAATAAAAAATTAAAGTAGAGACGCATCGCGATGCGTCTCTACAAGAAATTTATTTTAATTTCCAATCAGGAATTCTACCCGGTGTCCATGGGGCATTATATTTCTCAAGCTCTGCTTCCAACCCCTTCAAGTCCACGTTATAAAGTTCCTTAATTTGATTTAGCACAGGAGGAAATTCTTCAACGAGTATATTGTAAGCGTCCTTTTCCTTTTGTGTTATTTCAGAGGTTGAACGCCAGTGAGTATAAGCAAGCGTACCTAGTCTTTCGTTAAATGTAACAGGAGAAGGCGGTGTTTCCTCTACACTCGGATGATCAGCATCCCGGCTGAACTTCAACCATATGTTCTGAAGCTGAACAGATAGACTATCTGCTTTTACCATCAATTCATTCGGAGCTTCAGGTGTATTTATTAAAGCTTGTTTAATATCAGCAACTTTGTCAATCATATCATTCAGGAAACTATAAGTCCCTCTAACAGTTCGAACCATCTGATTTGCTTTTTCCTGGAATGCAACAAGCTTATCGCGCTGCGGTGCAGGAAGCGTAGTGTTATTTAACGAATTTACTTTAAAGTTTACCGGCTCACCTATTTGTTTTATACCATCTCTTGTTACCATCGCGATTGTAACTTTATAAGTTCCCGGCATTACAAGTGTACTGCTGTTTTCTTTTGCAAGAGGATTAAATTTATTTTTATTCGCTTTAACAGGGTTTGTACTCTCAAAACGAAGATCCCAGTCTGCTCTTTGTATTCCCTTTCCTGCCGCTTTAGTAAATTTTCTGATTACATTTCCGGATGAATCGGTAATTTCAAAAACAAGGTAAGGTGCAACTTCTTCTTTTTCAGCACGGAGTTGCTCGTCAGTGGGTTGCGGAATCGGTTTACCTTCTTTAAATAATTTTTTTTCTTTTTCATGCCTGATAGCTTTCAAAGTTTTAGGAACATCTTTAATATAATAAGTGAAGACAGCACCATAATCCGGGTTTGGCGCTTTGAAATATGTTGAGCCTACTCCATATCTACCTGATTTTTGCACGTACAGCAGTGCATCCTTTACAGGAAATAAATAAGATTCTTTATTGAGAAGTTCTTTATTCACTTCCCTCAATGGTTCGAAATTATCCAGTATATAAAAACCTCTGCCAAAGGTTGCAAGCACGAGATCATTTTCTCTCTTTTGAATTGCAATATCTTTTACTGAAATTGTAGGCATTCCGCTTTTCAATTGTATCCAGTCCTTTCCTCCATCAATTGAAAAGAAAACTCCGAATTCTGTTCCGGCAAACAGTAAATCAGGATCTTTGAAATCCTGTTCGATAGTATGTACTGAACCGTCTTTTGGAAGATTTGCAGAAATTGACATCCAGGATTTTCCTTTATCTGTACTCTTTAAAAGATAAGGAGTGAAATCATCACGTTTAGTATTATCAAAAGAAGCGAAAACAATATTCTCATCAAACTTTGAGGGTTCAATATCACTTACGTATGTATATTGAGGTACTCCGGGAAATTCAGAAATCTTTCTCCAGGTTTTTGCATCCTCGGAAACCTGGATAAGTCCGTCATCTGTTCCGGCATACAATAAATTTTCTTTTACAGGAGATTCAACTAACGAAACAATAGTCCCCCAAAGTGATGTCGATTTATCTTTTGCAACCGCATCGATACTCCAGTATTTCCCCATAACTTTCCAGGAATTTCGGTCTGTTCCCGTTGTTAGATCACCACTTATTTCTTTCCAACTGTCTCCCCTGTCATCGCTTCGGAAAACTTTATTCGCAGCAGTATATAATCTTTTATGATTATGAGGACTTACAAACAAAGGTGTGTCCCAGTTCCATTTAAATGTTAGTTCATCTTTTACCGGTTCAGGTCTGATGTCAACAGCTTCGCCACTTGCACGATCATAGCGAACCATATTTCCATATTGCGCTTCAGCATAAACAATATCCGGATTTTCCGGATCGACTGCACTCCAGAAACCGTCGCCGCCGTTTGTAACAAACCAGTCACTGTTTACAATTCCATCTCTGCTTAATGTTGCAGAAGGTCCACCCATACTGTTATTATCCTGCGTACCGCCATAAACATAATAGAAGGGTTTCGTATTATCTGTAACAACTCTGTAAAACTGGGTGATCGGTAAATTATCTTTAAAATAGATAGTTTTTCCCTCCATCAAAAGTTTCATAAACTCCGCCGTCACCGCCAATTAAAAAATGATCCGTAAAATCAGGATCAATCCACATCGCGTGATCGTCAACGTGACGTGCATTATTGCCAACAGGCTTCCAGGTTTTTCCGCCATCAAGAGTTACCTGTGAAACAGTTTCAGTAGAATAGACTTTATCTACATTTTTCGGATCACAATAAATTTCATTAAAATACTGACCTGAGGAAGTGTGATCGCTCATTTTTTCCCAGCTTGCACCACGGTTTGTGGATCTGAAAAATCCGCCCTTAGCTTCCGCAGCTTCTACTATAAGATAAATTACGTCAGGATTTGCAGGAGAAACAGCAATGCCCATTCCGCCAAGATCAACATTCGGCAGACCTGTCATAATTTTATCCCACGTTTCTCCTCCGTCAGTTGATTTATAAACTTTTGATTCAGGTCCGCCGCCGATTTTTGTAAAAACGTGTCTCCTTCTTTGCTCGGATGTTGCATACATTACATCGGGATTGCGCGGGTCAAATACAATGTTATTCACACCTGTGTTATTACTAATATTAAGAACCTTCTTCCAGGTTTTTCCGCCATCGATTGTTTTATATAATCCCCTGTCACCACCGGGGCCCCACGCTGAACCTTCGGCAGCAACAAAAACTATATTTGAATTTCTTGGGTCTACTACAATTCCACCGATTTGTCGTGAATCTTTTAATCCCATATTCTTCCAGGTTTTTCCGGCGTCGGTTGATTTATAAACACCGTCTCCATAACCAAGCGCTCTCTGATGATTATTTTCTCCTGTGCCGGTCCAGACGACATATGGGTTATTCGGATCGATTGTTATGCAACCGATTGAATATGCACCATACTTATCAAAGATAGGTTTGAAGGTCGTGCCTGAGTTATTTGTCTTCCAGATACCGCTGCTTGCTGTTGCAACATAATACTCACTATGATCATTCGGATTAACAGCGAAATCAGCAATCCTGCCAGAATTAAATGCCGGCCCAATATTTCTGAGTTTCAGTCCACTGAAAGTGGAAGAATTTAAGGAATCTTTTGCCCCATCTTTTTTTTCTTTTTGTGCGAAACTAAGGCTAACTATTGAAAGGAAAACAAACAATGTAATTTTGGCAAATTTTACCATGCTCCACCTGACTTAAATATTGTTAGAAATGATTTATTAACAGAAATGTTCATTAAATAAAAATGGAAATTATTATTTAAAATTTAAGTTAGAGAAACAGTCATTCTTTTCCAAGAATTTTTGGATAAATGGCGAATTTTGCTAAGCCCATCACAATAACATTGCCTGAGAAAATCATTTTAATTAATTTATGTTAACTGTTTTTCGGGAGAAAAAATGAGCTCATATTCTCTTCAAGTTAAAGCCGTACTTTTTCTAATCTTCCCGATACTATCTACCCAATACAATAGCACAACTTCACTGAATTTATCTGTTAATTTATACGGGAATTAACAAATAGAGTTCTGTAAAATTATGGGGGTTATATGAAAAAATTATTTTCTTTCCAATTAATATTTTTCGTTTTTATATCCCTGAATTTAATTCATCCCCAGACTGTAAACGAAATAATTAACAAACATTTCCAGGCAGTTAACCAGGATCAATTCAGCAATTTAAAAACGATTGTTATAACTTCCGAGCTAATTTTGCCAGGCGGGAAAGCTCAGGCAAAAACCTATTTTAAGAATCCTGACAAAATCAGAACCGAGGTAACTGAAGATGGGAAAACATCGGTCACTGCATTTGATGGTAAAATAGCCTGGCGCGTTTCGCCCGGCGAAAATGGTGGTATACCTTATGTACTGGGAAAAGAATCTTCTGATGAAGATGAACTAATGTCCATACTGGATGGTTATTTTTTCTGTTATAAACAAAGAAGCGACAACGTTACTTTGGAAGGAACGGAAAAATTAATGGGCAAGAATAGTTATAAGATTAAGTGTAAAACTACGCCGGGGGATTCAACATACATCTATATGGATACCAAAACTTACCTGATATCTAAAATTGAGAAGTCCGTAAAAAACGGTACTAATGAAACTTATCTTAGTGAGTATAAGAAGATCAGTAACAAAATGATTTTCCCGTTTATGTTTAACATAATGACTCCTTTTTCAAGAACGTTTGAGATTATAAAAAACATCAGGGTAAATGTGAATGTTAATAATTCATTATTTACCATGCCGGAACAGAAAAAAGAAACGAAAGCTATTAAATAGGTCCAGAACTTTTTTGAAGTTATTTCATCAGCAGCATCCACCGCCATCGTAAAAATATGTCGATCCTGAAGTAAATATATCATCGCTGCTTAGTTTTGCCAAAGCACCGGCGGTTTTATCACATACTGCAAGAGGCTGATTCTGTAAAAGTACATGTCCTTTATGATCATCAAAAGATTCTTCTCCGCCGAAATAAATTGCAGTCTTTCCCGTAAAAACACAGGGACCATCTTCAGGCATCGGATCTTTTATTGCACAAATTTCAACACTTTCAATTATTAAAAGTTCTTTAGTATCATAATGCATCGGATCAAGAACTCTGTATGGCCTTTTTGCTCTTATCTCCAAAGTGCCAAAACCAATTGAAGTTAACCGGTCAACATATGTTTTAAGAGGAATAGCTCCGCTCAGACAGAGAGCGCGTAATCTTTCATCATTCTTTAGATTTTCAGGAATGGGGGTTTCGCAAACGGGATCGGAAAGTACCAGTCTGCCACGTTGTTTTAAAACACGGTACATTTCTTTCAAGGCTTTTTCCAGGTCCTCATCGTGAAAAATATTAAACAAACAATTTTGCGCGGCTATATCAACAGTTTCATTTTCAATTGGAAGATCAAGTGCATCGCCTGAACGAAGTTCTACAAAATCTTTTTTGAACCACGGATTTAATTTTTCAGCTTCATTAAAATTCTGTGAGCAAACTTCTAGCATTTCTTCAACCGGGTCAATCCCGATTACCCCCCCTGCTTTTCTGCTAAAGTAGGCGAACTGCAAAAGCTCCATTCCTCCGCCTACACCGACATACAAAATTGAAGGATCATTCACGAGATCTCTCGGATTAACTGTACTGCCGCATCCGTAGTTCATCTCCAGCATTTTATCCGGGATTTTCAAACCCGGCAGTTGCCAAACCGGAGTTGTTGTACAGCATAAACCTTTTTGTGGATTCTCTGCCGCATCTTTATAAACATTTTTGACAGTCTCAAGATAAGTGCTCATTAAATTTTCCTGATTTAGTTATTTTATTTTGTATTGACAGAATTATTTATTTAAAGGGAGCTATTTTACCTGCTGAACTTAATAATTTGGAAACTATCAACCAACAGTTTTTTTAATAATTTGACAACAGGGTGATTATTACAAAAGTTTTTGTAAATCATTATTATTCGTTAACTTGCATAAGGATGAGGCAATGTTTTGCGAATTATTTACTTAAAGCAAGTAAGGAAACAAAAGTATGAACAAAATACTTGTCATCGAAGATGAAAACCTCATTCGCGAATCAATCGTCGAAATCCTCGAAGAAGATGGTTATCAATGCACGCAAGCCGAAAATGGACACGCCGGTATTCTAGCAGCAAAAAACATCCTGCCTGATCTGATTTTATGTGATATAAAAATGCCTGAAATTAATGGACACCAGGTTCTTGTGGCACTCAGAGACGACCCTGTAACTTCAACTATCCCTTTTGTTTTTATAAGTGCCATGATTGATAAGAAAGATTTCAGAACAGGAATGGAACTAGGCGCCGATGATTACATTACGAAACCGTTTACCAGCGAAGAGCTACTTAATTCTGTGAAGATGAGACTTTCAAAAAATGAAGAGGTAAGAGCAAAGTTAAATGAATTAAAGAAAAATATCGCTCAATCACTGCCGCACGAATTGCGTACTCCCCTGATCTCTATCCTGGGATATGCACAACTGCTGATGGACAGGCACAGAGAGATTTATGATGACCAGGTTTATGAATATGCACAAACGATTCATGAATCAGGTTTGAGGCTTCACAGGTTAATCCAGAACTTTATAATTTTTACAAGACTTGAACTGCAGGGAGAAGTGGTAAAAGGTAAAGCATCTATGGAAGCGAAAGTATCAAATATAACCAAACCATATATCGAATCTATTATAAAAAAAATTGCAAAAAGATATCAACGGTTAACTGATCTGGAATATGATATTTCTGAAACAACCGTAAAAATGGCGATAGATGATATTGGTGTAATTTTAGAAGAAATTACTGATAATGCTTTTAAGTTTTCTAATACAAATTCAAAAGTTTCGATAAAGATTTATCCTGAAGGAAATAAATTTGTTTTCGTTGTTTCTGATTTTGGGCGAGGTATGAAACAAGACCAAATATCCCAGATAAGTGCATACGTTCAGTTTGAAAGAAAAAAATATGAACAACAGGGTTCCGGTCTTGGATTAACAATTAGTAAAAAATTGACAGAGTTGCATGGAGGTTCTTTAAATATAAATAGTGTCTATGGAGAGAAAACTATTGTTGTTGTTACGCTCCCTGCTAAATAGACTTTACTTTATTAATACTCTTAATTTCACTTCAGATAATTCGCCAAATCGAGTTCAATATTTTCCTCACAGAAAAATGGCTCGCCATAATTTTTTCTTATCTGGAAGCCGTAAAACTTTGCTCTTGATTCAATATAATCCAGAAACTTAGGATTGCTGATGAATGTCTCAGGCTCTGAACTTTTGGGATCATAAAACTGGGTGCTGTAAGCTTTCACAGCCTCCATTTTTGTTTTAATATATTTGCTGATATCAATTACAAAAGTAGGTTCAAATGTGTAGGTCTGCATATAATAAAAAAGTTTATCCGGCCGGTATGCCTTCTGGCTAACTTTCTTATCCATAGTTACTACCTTCGGAAGACCTACCGCAAACATTGCCTCCTTAACTAATTTACTTGCATCGATGTGGTCTGGATGCCTGTCGTTAAAATATGGAGCAAAAATAATTTTGGGCTTATATTTCCTGATTTCCTTAACAATCTTTAGCATATTTTCTTTATTTCTTTGAATATCTCCGTCAGGGATATCGAGATTTTCTCTTACCTCAGTCTTTAAAATTATTGAGGCCTTGAAAGCCTCCTTCTGCCGGGTGTCGGCAGTTCCCCGCGTTCCCAGTTCACCACGTGTCAGATCGATTATTCCAACTTTATGTTTATGATGTGTAAGTTTGGCAATTGTCCCCCCCATCGAAAGTTCTGCATCGTCAGGATGCGCCGCAAAAACAAGTACGTCTAATTTCATATTATGATTATGATTTTGATAAAATTATTGAGAAATTTATTAAACAAATTAAGAATTTAGTCGTAAACTTTCCTGATAAAATGAGGGTAACAAAATGAACCTATCCAAGCTAATCATTCTTTCAATCATTATGCTGCTAACTATTTCAACAAACGCTCAACTTAAAAGAACAGCATTCGTAAACGGTAAAATTTACACGGTAAATGAAAACCAGCTTTTTGCTCAGTCTGTAATTGTCGAAGGTAACATAATACTATTCGTTGGCTCAGACAAAGATGCAAATAAATATATTAATAAGACAACAAAAGTTATTGACCTGAAAGGAAAATTAATGCTACCCGGATTTATTGACGGACACACTCATTTTATCAATGGCGGTTTTAATTTAATTGGACTGAAATTACACGACCTCACTTCTAAAAAAGATTTTGTTGAAGCGGTAAAAAATTATGTAAAAGGTAAAGAAGGAAGATGGATTACCGGCGGAAGATGGGATCATGAAAGCTGGGATGATAAAACTTTACCCACAAAAGAAATGATCGATCCCTTCACTCAAAATACTCCCGTTTTTTTAAAGAGATACGATGGCCACATGGGATTGGCAAATACTTATGCTTTAAAGCTAGCCGGAATTATAAAAAACACACCAAGCCCCGAAGGCGGACTGATTGTTAAAGATCCTGAAACCGGGGAACCCACAGGAATTTTAAAAGACAATGCAATGGATCTAGTTGATAATATTATTCCTGAATACTCCGATGTGGGATATAGTGAAGCGTTAACAGCAGCATTAAATGAAGCAAAAAGATTTGGTGTTACAAGCATTGAAGATATGTCTTACACAACCGATGAATCATTTCAAAATCAGTTACGCACTTACCAAAATTTTGAGAAAGAAGGCAAACTTACAGTAAGAGTTGCTACAAGAATGCCCATAAATACTTACGAGAAATTAATTAAAGCCGGAGTTGAATATAACTTCGGTGATAATTTCATTACGCTCGGATCACTGAAAGCTTATGCTGACGGCTCGCTCGGTTCAAGTAGTGCCTGGTTTTTTGAACCATATGTGAGCGATAAAAATAATTACGGGCTACCGAATGATATTTTCCAAAATGGTAATTTTGAAAAGTGGTCGCTGTATGCAGATAAGCACAAATTGCAGATCTGTGTTCACGCAATTGGTGATAAAGCAGTTTCATCAACATTGGACGCTGTTGAAAAAATGGAAAAAGAAAATCCAAACTGGGATAGAAGATTTCATATCGAGCATTCTCAGCATCTGCGGGCGCAGGATATTCCACGCTTTGCAAAACTAGGAGTGATCGCTTCCGTTCAGCCAACGCATTTAATGGAAGACGGCAACTGGGCAGAAAAAAGAATCGGTAAGGAAAGAGTAAAATATATGCATCCATACAATTCATTCTTAAAGGCCGGAGTGATTGTCGATTTCGGTACCGACTTCCCCGTTGTAACCCTGAACCCAATGGTAGGATTGTACATGGCTGTTACAAGAAGAACTTCAGATGGAAAGAATCCGAACGGGCTTGAGCCGCAGGAAAAAATTTCTATTGAACAGGCAATAAAATGTTATACGCTCAACAGTGCTTACGCGGAATACCAGGAAAATAAAAAAGGAAGCATTGAACCGGGAAAGCTAGCTGACCTGGTTGTGCTGGATAAAGATATTTTAACAATCGATCCTGTTAAAATAAAAGATGTGAAAGTTGCTATGACTGTTCTGGGCGGAAAAGTTATTTATAAAGCAGAATAAATTACATAAGGAATTTATAAAGATGAAAACTATTATTTCTTTAATTGTATTTTCTTTTATTCTTTCTTCGTGCTCTGTTTTTGCTCAAGCAAATCAAAAAGGCACAACAATAGCTAAAAAAAACAGAGCAATTATATTGACGGATATTGGTGCTGACCCGGACGATTCGGAATCAATGGTTCGTTTGCTTTTGTACTCTAACGTAATCGATATAGAAGGAATAATTGCTACAACATCCTGCTGGCAAAAAAAAATAATCCATCCTGAATATATAAAAAGCATAGTCACGGCTTACGGCAAAGTACAGCCTAATCTTATTAAGCATTAACCCGGTTTTCCTGATGCTGAATCAATCTTAAAGAAGATAAAGAACAGCATAGCAGAATACGGAATGCAGGGTGTGGGCGAAGGAAAAGATTCGCCGGGTTCTAAGTGGATTATAAAAGTACTTGAAAAAAAAGACGAACGACCTTTATGGGTATGCGTTTGGGGAGGAGCGAACACTCTTGCCCAGGCATTGTATGATATTAA
This sequence comes from uncultured Bacteroidota bacterium, assembly GCA_963772675.1. Classification (GTDB taxonomy): domain Bacteria; phylum Bacteroidota; class Ignavibacteria; order Ignavibacteriales; family Ignavibacteriaceae; genus JAKAGZ01. The sequence goes on along the minus strand of CAVYYF010000012.1, from coordinate 207,548 downwards.
AAGGACAAAAACGGAAACAGAAGCGAAAGAGTTAATTGCAAAACTCAGGGTTTATACAATATCCGACCAGGACGACAGTGGAGTATGGATGAGAAAAAACTTCCCCGACTTGTTTTACATTGTCAGTCCGGGGGATGATTACGGCAGAGCGACGTGGAGTGCAATCAATAGTCATATAAAGGGTAATAATAATGAAGAGATTAGTAATGAGTGGCTTGCAAAAAATATACAGCAAGGCCACGGTCCATTAGGTGCAGTGTATCCCGATGTTGCCTATGGAATGGAAGGCGATACGCCGTCGTGGTTGAATTTAATTCCAAATGGATTGAGTTATCCCGAACATCCTGAATGGGGAGGCTGGGGCGGCCGTTATGAATTTTACAAGCCTGAATTTGATTCTCTTAAAAGAGGAAGTTCAGGTGTCCCGATAGAACCCGAAACCCGGGCAATCTGGACAGATGCGGTCGATAACTATACTCCGTACATTTTTAATGAATACGGACGGACAGTTCGGTTAGGACACTGCTACATTTACAGGTAATAAAGCGACCCTTATGGCGTTGGCGGGATGACTTTCAAAATGATTTTGCCGCCCGAATGAGCTGGTGCACTGAATCATATAAGGATGCTAATCATCCGCCGGTTCCTGAATTATTGGTTCCGGATCATATAACTGTAAAATCGGGCGAAAGCTTTGCTTTGGATGCCACGGCAACCGATCCCGATGGAGATAATTTAAGTTACCTGTGGTTTAACTATCCCGAAGCCGGATCTTATAAAAAACCTATTAAAATTAATTCAGCCGAGAATATATATAACGCTTATGTGATAGCGCCGGAAGTTGAAAAGAAAGAAACAGCACAATTTATTTTAAGAGTTACAGATAAAGGAACTCCCCCGTTATCAAGATACAAAAGAGTATTTGTAACTATAATACCGAACTAAAGCAGAAAAGTAATTTATAAAGCTGAATAAAATAGGAAAGAGATGACATCTTTTTCAAAGATGTCATCTCTTAAAAAGCACTTTGCATAGATAGCTATTGCAAATTTTAATTTAACTCACTACATTCTTTTATTGGTCATTCCCTTTTCGGGGTCTGCTATAATTCTATTGATGTAATTAAAAATTCAGTATAAGGAATCGCTAGGTACTATGCTTTTTTAATAATTAGATTTCAACAAAATGAAAAATTTATTCTACTTTTTGATTTTAATTCTCTTCTGGGGATGTAACAGCGCCAAACAGAATAGTATAAAACTGGTCAAAGGCAAAGCTATCATTGCAGGCAGAGTCCAAAATTTTACTGATAGTACAAGGGTGTTGCGTTTTACTAATTTCAGTGTCCTTCAGGATATTGATCAAATTGCAATTTTGGATTCCCTTGGGAATTTTAAAACTGAATTAGAAATTTATAATTCTCAGAATATTGGTTTACAATATGAAAATACAGGTATTACTTTATATGTACATCCCGGAGATAGTTTATACTTTAATTTAGATTCTGACCTTTTTAAAAAAGATGCAAATCCATATTTTGAAGTGTCAGGTAAAAATTCCACCACTTCTAAAAATATACGTGATTACTCAATATATCATACTCCTTTTCTATTAAACCCGGATTATAAACCAAAATATCACAAGCCGTTAAGTGAATTTTTAAGCGACATAAAAATGTATCTGTCAACTGAAGATTCTGTCCTACAGGAATTTTATAATCAAAATAAACCAACAAATGAATTCATGAGCTGGGAAAGGAATGAAATTTTATACAATAGTTTTAGTCTTTTTATGAACTATTATTTGGTTAATCGTAAGACCGATACGACATATAATACAAAAATCTTTAATACCGGTCTTTTCCCGCGTAATGATTCTGCTATAAGCAATTCAATTTATATATGGTTTTTATCCGAATACCCGATTATGAGGTATTCTGCAGCTTTGCAACTCTTAAAGAAACACGATGTTAATAATTCATTTGCAATTACTTTTGATGAACTTATGAAAAATGAAAAACCCGGGCTAAGCAGGGATATTATGATTTATAAGATATTTGAAAAGTTTGATTCAAAGCATGGGCTTCCAATAAAGGATGGGATTGCATTATATGATAAGTATAAATCAAATATTAAAAATTATATAAATAATGATGTGCTGATTTCCAAACTTGCTAAAAGAATAACCAATCTCAGTCGTTCAGGAGGAAAAGAAACAATTGCGGATTTAAAATCAAAAACAAAGTCAGAGGAAATATCAAATGTTTGGAAAATGCTTGGAGATAAAAATAAAAATAAGATCATGTACATTGATTTCTGGGCAACCTGGTGTGCTCCATGCAGGGCTGAACTTCCTTATACAGTTGAATTAAACAATTATTATAAGAACAAACCAATTAGCATTGTTATGATTTGTTTAAATTCAGATAAAAAAGAATGGGAAAAAACTACACTTAAAATTGGAAATTTAGGCGATAATTATTTTTTCAATGAAGATGATTCAAAAATACTAGAAGACGAATTAAAATTTAGAGGATTTCCGACACATATGATCATTAATAAAAAAGGCGAATTAATTACCAAAAATATTCCCAGTCCAGCTAGTAAAACAATTAAAAAGTTGTTAAACAAATTACTCGAAGAATAGCTTGTTGTAAAGTGTACATAATAGGCTACACAGTTATTTGCGCCTATTTAATTGCATCTCTACAGTAAAATTCGCAAATTAAAAAATTCTGCACTCTTCTCTTTTGTCCAAAGGATTTAATTAAAAAAGGATGAGAAAATGAAAAAGATTTTCTATTTGGTGATTTTAGTTACCATTTTAGCCCCAGCATTTTTAACCGCACAGGAAAAACCGCTTTTATCCGAGGCGATCAAAAAAGTGATAGATACAAATGGAATAGAAGCGGCAAAAAACCATTTCGCGGATGAATATAAATTAGACAAGAACCACTACAAAGTTGATATGAAAGGTGTATCTTCATTGGCCGCAGAATATTCCAAAACAAAAAATTATGCAGCCGCCGGAGCTGTAATGGAAATTGCGTCGCCGTATATGCAGGATATGGTGGCATCTTATATTGGCAAAAACACGCAACAAAAGATGAAAGCAGAAAAGCAGCAGGGGGAAAAAGAAAAGCAGGATAAAAAGTTTGAAAAGCAAAAGACTGACCAGAATAATATAGTTGAATTTGAAGGTGAACCTCGAAAAGACCTTGAACGGTTTACCGGGCTCTACGGCGACCCAGCAGTAAAAGACAAAACGCGAAGGTTCTGGGTTGCTGTTTCCTGCGACGGTTATCTTGTTGTGGGAGCTTTGTGGGGTGACGTTTCCCCCTGGTGGATGAGATCTGAAAGCAACAAAGTTTTTACCTATTCCGATTCATTCAGCAAATTAAAATTTGAATTTGTTACAGATAAAAATGGCAAGGCGCTTGAAATGATGCACGATATTAAATCTATGAAAACTCCTCTTAAAAGAGTCGGCCCTCTTCCGGATAATATGAAGCACTGCATTGAAAGACCCAAAAGATAAATAGCTTTATAGTTTTCTCTGAATCGATAAGGACAGGAAATCTGTCCATAGCAGTAATGAAGATATTCATTCAAAAACAGAAGTTGCATCAAATACAAAAGAAAAACATTCCAGATTTTTGTACATTTTAAGAGTATAGTTTCAGTGGTATTTAATAAAGTGGCGGATATAGAACAATGTGTAACAAAAAATTGCTTCACACTTCCCTTTTCAGTTTTTCAAGTTGTTCATTCTCTACCTTATCCGCTTTTGCAGGAATATTTTTTACTCTTATTTTTTTCTCTAACTGTAATGCTCAAACGAAAAGTTTTGATAAATCCGATATGTGGGTCGGAACGTGGAGCACAGCAGAACAGCTTGTGGAACCACGCAATCTTCCTCCCGAACCGGGATTAAGCGACAACACGCTCAGGCAGGTAGTTCACGTTTCAATTGGCGGGGACAGCCTGCGTGTGAAATTTTCAAATAATTTCAGCTCAAATCCCGTAACTATGAAATCTGTGCATATTGCTGTTTCGTTGAACAGTAGTGCAATTGATATTAAAACCGACAAGTCATTAAGCTTCGACGGAAATTCTGAAATTACAATTGAGCTGGGCAACGCAGTTACTTCAGATCCGTTTGGTTTTTCATTAAAGCCAGGAAGTAACGTAACAATCACAATTTATTATGGCGAAACTTCACCTGATGTTACGGGACACCCGGGATCGAGAACAACATCGTACATTGTACCTGGAAACGAAGTTACTGCTACAAATTTTACAAACGCTGCAAAGACCGATCACTGGTACACTATCAACGGCATCGATGTAGTTGCACCGGAAAATGCTGCCGCCGTAGCAGTACTTGGAAATTCAATTACTGATGGACGCGGTTCCGGTACAAACAAACAAAACCGCTGGCCTGATGAACTTGCAAAACGCCTCCGTGAAAATCCCGCTACGCAAGAGGTTGCTGTTCTGAACGAAGGAATCGGCGGAAACTGTGTACTGCGCGGCTGCCTCGGTCCTTCTGCAATCAGCAGGTTTGATCGCGATATTCTCAATCAGTCCGGGATTCGCTGGCTAATAATTCTGGAAGGAATAAACGACATCGGTGGTTCGCGCGGAGCCGAAGGCGCCGATAGAATTGCAAAAGGTTTGATTGAGGCTTATGAAAAGATGATTGACCTCGCTCATGCAAAAGGCATACGTGTTTACGGAGCGACGATGACTCCGTTCGGCGGTTCGTTTTACGATTCACCCGATCATCAAAGATCGTGGGAAACAGTTAACAACTGGATACGAACCAGCGGAAGATTTGATGCCGTAATTGATCTTGCTAAAGCAATGAGCGACCCGAATAATCCGACGCACCTGATTCCGGCAGGTGATTCAGGAGATCATCTTCATCCTAATGAAGCAGGACACAGAATGATGGCCGAGGCAGTTGAACTGAATCTTTTAAATTAGAAGAAAATATAATAGATAAAAATTAGTGGCATAGAATATTTAATTTTTGAATACAACAGCAATCCACTCGCCCATTTGCTGTTTGTCAATAATCTTCAAACCAAGTTTTCCATACTCTTGCTTTATATCACTTTCATCTGATTCCAGTAGGCCTGACAATATCAACATACCTTTTCCGGATAAACGATTGACAAGTTCGTCGGAAATTTCCATTAATATATTTTTCTGAATATTAGCAAGAACAAAATCAAAATCTTTTTCGGAAATATCCTGCACAACGCCAAGACTTACATCAACTTTGTCTGCAACATTGTTAAGTTCGCAGTTTTCTTTCCCATTGTTCAGGCACCATTCATCGTTATCCACAGCAACTGCCGAAGCCGCGCCCAATTTTGTAGCAGCAATTGCAAGCACTCCCGTTCCTGAACCAACATCGAGGACCCTCATTCCCGGCTTCACATACTTTTCAATAAAGAGCAGCATTAATTTTGTTGTCTGGTGTTCCCCTGTTCCGAATGACATCTTAGGATCGATTGAAATTATAATTTGCCCCGGTTTAGCATCATAATTTCTAAAGGTAGGCTTTATCACAATTCTATCTGAGACTTCAATCACATTTATGCTTCTCTCCCATTCCTCATTCCAGTTTTTTTCTTCCAGTACATTTTCTTCAACTGTATAATTAAAAAGGAGCTTTTCATCCTGTAGTTTATTAAGGAAGGATGAAATTTTTTCAGGTGTTAAATCACTGCCTTCGTCGGCAAAAACTTTCAGACACCCGACTTCTTCATTTATCCCGGTAATTTCCAGTTCCCACAAAATGCTTGATAGGATTTCTACATTGAAAGGTTCAGCAGTAATTGTAAATTCTTTATAATATTTTTTCATATTAATTGTAGAGACACACGATCGCTTGTCTCTACGTAATCAACTGTTAAACTTTAATGTGTATATCAAATGCGTTATAACATCACCGACCTGCTGCAAAGCATTCTTCCCGATATTTTCCATTGTGTCGCCTTGTGTGTGCCAGTATTTTCTTCTTTTTACAGGTGTTTCCGCACCGACAAGTTCTGCGTCAATGATGTCTATCGTTTTTAATCCAGCCTGGTTCATTGGGAGATGGTCATCAGAAATTGTTGGCCCCTCTTTCGGCTTGAACATATTCGCATTAATTTGCGAAGCTATTCCCCACACCATATTCACAACATCCCGTGCATAATTAAGAGAGTATCCTTCCTCTGTAAAACTGGCATCTTTATCACCAACCAGATCAAGCAGAATTCCGAATGCAGGCAAGTTTGGATTTTTATAATTTGCAGAGTAATATTTTGAACCAAGGAAGTAATTATCAAGATCTTTTTCTTTTCCGTAATCTTCACCATCAAAGAAAACAAGATCAATTCCGTAATTAACTTTTTGATTTTTTAAAACCCTGGCGATTTCAAGCAAAACTCCTACACCGCTTGCACCATCATTAGCACCAAGAATAGGAAGATTTCTTTTTGATTTATCAGGATCCTGATCTGATCTCGGTCGCGTATCCCAGTGAGCACATAGAATAATTCTATTCTTTGCGGATGGATTATACTTTGCTATAACATTAGTCAGCTTTAGCTGCTCGTTGTCGTAACCGGAATAATTAAATTCCTGCACCTGAACCGTGTCTGCATATTTTTTTAACTCTCTCTCAAGATATAAAAGCTCTTCATAATGTCCTCTCGATCCCGGATTGCGAGGCCCAAAATCAACCTGAGCTTTTACCTGTTTGTATGCGTTATCTGAATCGAATTTCGGAATGCTGGAATTAGGTGTTAGTTCGTATAATGGTTTTGAAACATTCTGATCCTGTTTTTCTCCGCACGAAGCGACTAAAAATATCACTGCCAATAGCAAGGGGTATTTTATGATTGATTTATATTTTTTCATGTCGTTACTTAAAAAGTTAATAGCTAAATAAAAACTAAAATCTTATCAAGACCTCTGAAGAATTTAAGAAAATCCAAATTGTCATTTCGATCCCGACGCAGGCGGGAGAGAAATCTTCCTTTTAGCAAAAGATTTCTCAGTCACTTCGTTCCTTCGAAATGACAGCTTAGAGTTTTAATAACTCTCCCTTAAATATTATTTATACCTTGCAAGAAGATCACAAATATCATCTACTAAACTTTCAGCTACTTTTGCTTTTGTAACATAATTCTGAACCATAATTGAAAAAGCAATATTGTGCCCGTTCCTTGCTTTAACATAACCTGATAAACAACTTACACCGCTTATAGTTCCCGTTTTTGCATGTAAATTATTCTTTGCAGGAAAATGTGTCATTCTCTTTTTAAGCGTACCATCAACTCCTGCAATTGGAAACGAATCATAAAACTGCTGAAAAATTTCCGGTTGTTGATAGTATAAATATTTCAAAATCCCGAGAATTAATTCCGAAGAAATTAAATTATAATGTGAAACACCTGAGCCGTCAACTATCCTGTAATCAGCCGGATCAAAGCCGGCAAGAGTAATTAAACTGTCTACCATTATTACTCCACTGTCGGCTGTGGCCGGTTCGCTAAAATATTTATCGGCGAGCGCATAAAGTGTCATCTCTGCATCAAGGTTATCGCTCTCTTTATTCATTTTAGGCAGCACCTCGCTATACGGCCGTTTATAAAGCCCAATAAGATTTGCATTTTCAGGCAGCGTAAGAGTATCCATAGCTCCGTTGAACAAAATATTATTCTCAATCAATTTTTGTTTGAACAGGCTTAAAAAATATTTTGGCGGATTAAAAATATTTATTTCTTCAGTATCCGGTTCCGCTGAATAAATCAGATTGCCCGAAATAATAATGTTATTTTTTCTATCAACCCAGTCTCGATCAATTATAATTTTCGGTGAATCAATTATTGAGGTGACTGCAAGATTCTTAAAAGAATAAAAATTGCTTTGCGGAATTAAAGTTACCTTAACCGGGAATCCAACCTGCGAAGGTGAATAAGCAACCTTAACAACATTCTCATTTATGTTCAGTGATGAAAGATATGGTGCATCGCTTGAAGGATCGTCGTCCCACATCCAGCCAGAACCCCAGATGAGTGAATCTTTGGCCGATACATCAGCATAAATATTTCCTGTTATGTTTTTTACGCCAGCTTGCTTGAGCCCTATTATTAATGTATCAATATCGTCAGTCGAAAAAAGAGGATCAAATCCGCCAACGATGTAAAGATCACCAAAGAGTGTACTGTTCTGTATGTATCCGGTGTGAAATAATTTTGTAGTGAATTCGTAATCAGGCCCTAAAAATAGAAGCCCTGCTGCGGAAGTTAAAATTTTAAGATTTGACGCAGGGCGAAAAAGCAGCTTTTCATTTTTAGAATAAAGAGTCTTACGTGTGTTAAGATCAAAAACATCAATGCCGATTTGAGAAGATGTAAAGAAAGGGTCAGACAAAACATTATTTATTTTGTCCTGCAGGGATGTCAGAAGCACACTTCCCTTTCCGTGTGACTGGGCAATAATTGTTGCTGCTGTTATTATTATTAACAGGAAAGAAAATAGTTTTTTCATTTTCAATTTAAATTAAAAGTAATCCCTGATTCTAAAGCTGACATCCAAATCATCTTCAGCAATTTTCCTGGCTTTTTCCACATCAATTTCCTGTTCATCAACAATAGTCAGTACAACCTCTGGAACATACTGATTTGCTTTTTTAGCAAAGTCCAGCATTTCGCAGAATAATCTTTTATCAACGCCAACAAGCTTGGAATAAGTTTCTTCATCAGTTGCGTTAAGGCTTATAGAAACTGAATCCAAAAGTCCTGTCATTTCAGGAGTAATATCTCTTTTATTTATATCATTGCCGTGACCGTTTGTGTTTAGTCTCGTTCTTCCACCTTTCTCTTTAACATATTTAGCAATTTCCTTCAGCTCTTTCCAGCGGATCGTCGGCTCACCATAGCCGCAAAATACAATTTCAGAATATTCTTTCGGATCACCGATTTCATTCATTAAAAATTCAGCAGAAGGTTCTTCCCCTTTTCTCATTTTCAGGTTGTAACCATTAAGCGTTGCTTCACCGTCGCGATCGCAAAAAATGCATGCTGCATTACATCTGTTGGTCAAATTTATATAAAGAGAATCGTGCATTTGATAAGTAAAACTTGTTTTGGGAATTTCGCCCACACCAAATAATTTGTAAGTGTTGTATTCAGTGATCCGGTTTACGTCCTCGACGCGAATGTTATGCACTTCAGCAATTTTTTCTGCAACCAGTTTTACGTGAGCAGGCTCGTTCCTTTTTCCACGGTGAGGAACTGGCGTCATAAAGGGTGAATCAGTTTCCGTCAATAGATATCTAGCTGGAATATTTTTTAAAGTTTCCCGAAGTGAATTGGCTTTCTTGAAAGTAATGTTCCCAGTAAAAGAAATAAAATGTCCAAGGTTGATTAACTCTTTCGCATCTTCCTTGCTTCCATTGAAACAATGGAATTGTCCTCTTAATCCTGAGCCTTTATACGAACGAATAGTGTTCATAATGTCTTCGTCAGATTCACGGTTGTGAACGATAATAGGCATGTCCAGTTTAATTGCAAGCTCAATCTGTGCTTTGAATGCTTCGATCTGTTTTTCCTTCGGTGAGAAATCATAATAATAATCCAGACCGATCTCTCCTATTGCAACCATCTTTTCATTTTTTGCCAGTTCTTCTATTTGAGGAATAAATGAACTATCCCAATCTTTTGTATCATGCGGATGAACCCCGGCGGTCCCGTAAACCATATCGTATTTTTTTGTTAACTCAAGAGTCTGCTTTGCTGTTTCAATGTCAGTTGCAGGAACTATTATATATTTGATCCCTGCTTCTTTCGCTCGTGCTACTACTTCATCGATATCTTCTTTAAAGTTAGGCAGAAAAAGATGTGCGTGTGAATCAATGAACATATTAAACCTTAAATAACCTCCCCGATAACAATTGCTTTTTCATTAAGTGAATTTGAAATTTTAAAAACTTCTTCAGTTTCTTTTTTAGATACGACGGCCACCAGTCCAATTCCAAGATTAAAAACCGATCTCATTTCGTCATCTGGGACATTTCCCGTTTCCTGAATCAAATTAAATATTGCAGGAATTTTCCACGAGTTCCAGTTAATATTTAATCGCAATCCTTTCGGGAGGATTCTTTTTGTATTTCCGATAATCCCACCACCTGTAACGTGCGACAATCCTTTAATCTTTGTTTTCTTCTTAAGTTTTTTTATCAGTTGTAAATAAGATTTGTGAACCTGAAGTAATTCACTTCCAACCGATCTCTCAAATCCGGCCGAAACATCTCCAAGAGAATATTTTGGCAATAAGACCTTTCTTGCCAGCGAGTACCCGTTTGTGTGAAGTCCATTCGATGGAAAACCAATCAGCACATCTCCCCTTTTAATTTTATTTCCATTAATTACTTCTTTTTTCTCAACTATCCCTACGATTGTACCGGACATATCATACTCGTTTTCTGCATAGAGTCCCGGCATCTCTGCTGTCTCTCCACCGATCAGTGCACAGCCATTTTGTTTGCAGGCAATTGAAAATCCTTTGATAATTTGTTCAGCCACATCGGGATTCAATTTACCGAATGCCAGGTAATCCAGAAAATATAAAGGTTCAGCGCCACACACGGCAATATCGTTCACACAATGATTTACAAGATCCTGCCCGACTGTATCGTGAACATTCATTCCGAATGCAACTTTTAACTTAGTACCGACACCATCAACACTCGAAACTAGTACAGGATTCTCATATTTTTTCAGATTTAATTTGAAAAAACCGCCAAATAGGCCGATATCGGATAATACATTTTTATTGAATGTCGATTTGGCGTAATTTTTTATCCTTTTTACCGTTTCATCACCTGCTTCAAGATCCACTCCGGCTGACTTATAAGTATTATCCAAATTTTTACCTTAGTTATATGGGTCAAAATCTTTATAAATATCAGGTAAAATTACTATTTATTGAATCATTAAACAAAATCCCTGATTAGCTAGTAGCAATATCTAAAGTTGCTGAATGACGAACTCAAAAAATCTAAAAATTACTTATATTTGTAGGTTTGAAACGAAAATAGATAGATTTCATCAAATGGTACAATGGTGACTAAAGAAGAACTTAACGAACGGGAAAAAAATATACTCAGGTATATTATTCAACAGTTTGTGCTGACTGCCTCACCCGTTGGTTCAAGAAATATTACTAAAAAATATGAGCTGGGAATTTCCCCTGCTACAGTCAGGAATATTATGTCTGACCTGGAAGAATCCGGATATATAAATCACCCGCATACTTCCGCAGGCCGTATTCCTACTGATAAAGGTTACCGAACTTATGTGGATTCGCTTATGAATCTCGAAAAAATCGGGCAGGTAGAAAGAGGACTAATTAATAAAAGCTTTGAAATAACTATTACTGATACGGATGAATTATTGAGATTGACATCAAAGTTACTCAGCAGCATTACGAGGCAGCTTGCTGCAGTTACCTATCCAAAAGTTGATTCCGGTACGCTTGAAAAAATTCAGCTGGTTAGTCTATCCTCAACAAGGATACTTGTAGTAATCAGTATAAAATCAGGACTTGTAAAAACAATTACACTCGAACAAAATTTAGAGTTAAAATCAGACCAGCTTGAATCAGTGCAACAATTACTAAATGAAAGACTGGCAGGATCATCTTTAAAGGAAATCCGGGAAACCTTTAAGGACAGGTTCAAGGATGTACCGGTTGATCATAATGCTATTATAAGACTATTTATTGATTCTGCTGATAAAATTTTTAAGGATGTAAAGGATACCAATAAAATTGTTATTACCGGCGCAAAAGATGTGATAAAACAACCGGAGTTTGAAGTACCGGAAAAATTCCAAAGTGTGATAGAACTGATGGAAGACCAAGATGTTATAATTCACATTCTTGAAAAAAGCGGTGAAAGCGGAAACGACCAGGTTTTTATTTCAATTGGAAGTGAAAACAAAGAAGAAAAACTTCACGACTATAGCCTGATCAGTAAGGAATATAAGATTGGAAACGTTTCAGGCACGCTTGGAATAATTGGACCAAAGAGAATGGAATATTCAAAAGTTGTGGCAATTGTGGATTATGTTTCAAAAATACTAAGTGAAATTTTAACAAATGCAAATACTTAAAAAAGGAGCAATGAATAAATGACAAGTAAGAATCACGAAAAAGATAAGAAACGGGAAGAACCAAAGAATGAACAGGCTGAGGAAAAATTGATTGAAAAAACTGAAACAACAGAAGAAAATGAAAAGATTCAATCTCTGGAAAAAGAGATAGAAGATTATAAAGAAAAGCTTTTAAGAAAGGCAGCAGAATTTGAAAACTATAAAAGAAGAAGCGAACTTGATCAGCTTAATCTTTTAAATTATTCAGGAGAAAGCCTGATAATAAAACTTCTCCCTATTATAGATGACTTTGAAAGATCACTACAGCACATGGAAGATGCTAAAGAAGTAGAATCCATTAAGACCGGGGTTAAGCTGGTTTATGATAAACTAATGAAAATCCTGGATGAACAGGGAGTAAAAAAGATTGAGGCTATCGGTCAGCCTTTTAATGTTGAACTGCACGAAGCGGTAATGCAGAAAAAAGATGAAAGCACTCCTCCTCATACTGTTTTGGATGAACTCGAAAAAGGATACATGTATAAGGATAAAGTAATCCGCCATACAAAAGTTATTGTAAGCGAAGATACAGAATAAGTAGCTAAAATAATTCAGAATATAACTCTAACAACAAAATCAATTATTATATATGACGAAACGAGATTATTACGAAGTTCTTGGTGTAGAGAGAAACGCTTCCAAAGATGATTTGAAGAAGGCATACAGAAAACTGGCAATGCAATATCATCCGGACAGGAATCCCGATGACAAAGAATCTGAAGAAAAATTTAAAGAAGCTGCCGAAGCTTATGAAATATTAAATGACGAAAATAAAAGAGCCCGGTACGACAGATTCGGACACGAGGGTGTAAGAGGAAGCGGATTTGGCTCACAGGGCTTTGCTGATGTTAATGATATCTTCTCCCATTTTTCAGACATATTCGGAGGCGGTTCTATTTTTGATGATTTCTTTGGCGGAGGCACACAGAGAAGCAGAGGAAGAAAAAGAGGTCAGGGCGTTCCCGGATCTGATCTAAGGGTAAATCTAAAACTCTCTCTTGAAGAAATTGCTGAAGGTGTTACCAAAAAAATTAAAATTAAAAAGCAGGTTAAGTGTGACGCCTGCGATGGCAATGGTTCCGAAGGAGGAAAATCCACGAAGAGTTGTCCGGTTTGCCACGGTACCGGTGAAATTAAAACCGTTTCACGTTCCGTATTCGGGCAGTTTGTAAACATACAGCCATGTAATAACTGCGACGGTGACGGAGTAGTGGTTGACAACCCATGTAAAAAATGTATGGGCGAAGGTAAAATAGCCGACGAAGTTACCGTAAAAATTGATTCTCCTGCAGGTGTAAGTGAAGGAAATTACATGACTATGCGCGGTGAAGGAAATGCCGGAAAACGCGGTGGCCAGTCAGGGGATCTGATTGTAGTTTTCCAGGAGTTACCTCATGAGTATTTTATCCGGGAAGGAGACGATATTCTCTACGACCTGTACATAAATTATCCGGATGCTGTTTTAGGTGCTGAAGTAGAAGTTCCAACTTTGATCGGGAAAGCAAAATTAAAAATAGACAACGGGACACCTTCAGGGAAACTGTTAAAAATGCGGGATAAGGGTATAAAACATCTTAACCATTCCGGCCACGGTGACCAGATTGTCAGGATTAATATTGAAATACCAAAAAAACTAAATTCAAAAGAGAAAGAATTATTAAAGGAATTAGCAGATCAGCCAAATATTAAAAAATTTGCAAATTCAGACAATAGAAATTTCTTTAAACGATTTAATTTTTGATTCGGATTCGCCCTTTTTTAGAATACCCGATTCTCTAGCATCGGGTATTTTTTTATATTAGGGTTGTTACAACACCTCTTGCTTATTATATTAGGTTAAAATTCCGATCATAGACGGTGAATGAATTTGGGGATAAAAAAAATCTCAGAAAAGACAGGTTTTACCCTGCTTGAAATAAAAGTTATTACGTTTTTACTGGTAATCTTTATAGCAGGGTTCGTTATAAAATCGTTCTGGACTTCAGGTAGAAGAAGCGCGGTAAATTATGATTATTCTGTACAGGATAGTCTATTTCTGAGCATTGATAGCCCCGATAAAGGCGATGTAACTGGCACATCTGTAAAAGATAAAAATGTTGACTATAAGCAGGAAGTTTTAGATTTTAGGAAGCCGGAATTCAATACCAATAGAACTAATACTCTACCTGCTGAAAAAAGTATTGATATAAATAAGGCTGGTAAAAATAACTTTGAAAAACTTCCGGGAATAGGGCCCAAAACTGCCGATAAAATAATTTTTTATAGAGACAAGATAGGTAGATTTACAAAACTGGAAGAGCTTTTAAGGGTCAAAGGTATTGGCAAAACAAAATTTAATAAAATCAAAAAGTATTTATATATTGAGAAGTAAATTAATACTTTTTAAGCTCCGGAGGAACAATGAATTCTAAATCCGAACCGTGGTACTTCCACGCTGCTTTATACGCTGTAATTGTTATTCTTATTGTTATACTGGTAAAAGTCGCAATTATTGATCCAAAAAATGTTGTAGAATCTGAAAATTATTTCAAAAATGAGTCACGACTCAGAATGAAAAATATTAAAGAAGCCGAAATCCTTTATCAGAAAAAATATAATAAGTTCTCAGGAAATCTCGATACTTTAGTAAACTTTATAAAAACCGACCCTATGGTTGACAGCGTTATAAATGGATACGATTCATTATCCCATAGACAAACAGACCCATTTGTAAAATTATCTGATGGCAAATTTACGCCTGACAGTCTATTTAAAACACCAAAAACAGACCGGATGTATACTTTACAAATAGACAGTAGCGTAACATCAGATACAGTAGTTGACAGGCGCGGAAAAATTATAAGAATTGATAAGCATACAGTAATGGGCACTAAGTATTATTTAGAGGATCCTGATGGTTATGGTACAGTAGGAAGCCTCGATAATGATGCACTAAAAAATACTGCTTCGTGGGAGTAATTTAATTTTATATGACTGGATTTGAAAACCATGCCGGTTTTACAATCTCCGCAACTAAACTGCAGGTTGTAGAAATCAGCAGCCTTAAGAATCAGTTTTTTCTGGATAATGTTGACGAAGCATATTTCAATGAACCCCTGAATTTTGAAAAAGATAAAGAAACCAGAATAAGCGCTCTGTTACAGAGCGCTTTTAATGAGCTAATAATTCGCAAACACATAAAAAGCAAATCAGTCTCCTTCACACTTCCTTTTGAATTATTTTATTTTGCCCAGCTTCCTTATGATAACACACTGCTTCATCAGGACCTTGTTGAGGAATTCAGATGGGAATTATCAATACTTTACCCATATATGCCTGCTAAAGACCTTGTCATACAATATATTGAAATAGATAAAAACAAAATCATTCCAAATAATACCGCAATGGTAGTTGGTCTGCAAAGAAAATATCTACAGATTTTAAATAACTTCTGCAGACAAAATAATTTGAGATTAAAATTTGTTGACAATGTCCATTTTGCGGCAGAAAGAGCATTAGCAGTTAGCGGAGAAAATGCAGCAGCTGGTCTTTCGATGAGCGTTCATATTAGTAATAGACACTTATCAATTTTATTTTTGCTTAACAGCAAGCCAATTCAGTTTAGCCTCAGGTTAATGAATGACGCAAGTGAAATTCCTGAAAACATTATTCAGGCATTAACTCCAAGAGACAGTTTTAACATAAACAAAAATTTATTGTCAACTGCTTATATTACAGGAGATGATCTTACTAATTCCGTAGTACAAACATTGAGCGATACACTCGGGATAAATTTTATTCAGTTCAATCCTTTCGAAAAGATAAATCCGGAACAAAATTTAGTCGGCAATAAATTTTATTCGGAAAATTTCAACTCTTTTGCGCCGGCAGCCGGAATTGCCTACAGGGTAGCGTAATTATCACTCCACTTTTATAGAATTCAGTTTCATTTATTATCAAAAATGATTTAATATTCTTATTATTCTATCTATGAAAATGAGAATTATTTCAGGTGAATTTAAAGGACGGAGAATAAATGTACCTGATTCAAAAGACATCCGACCGACGACTGACCGTGTAAGAGAAACGCTTTTCAACATTTTAAACAACAAAATAGATTTTAATAACAGAAAAGTTCTTGATCTTTATGCGGGATCAGGATCTCTCGGACTCGAATGTCTTAGCCGGGGTGCCTCCGAAGTCCATTTTATCGAAAGGAATTTTAAGATATACAAAAACCTTCAGGAAAATATTAACTCGCTTGGAGCGGTTGAAAAATGTAAAATCTTTAAAATGGAAGTTTTGAAATTTTCGCAATTATCGAGAAATGAAGATTATGATTTAATAATTGCCGATCCCCCCTTTTTTATGGATGATATTTACAGCGTAGTTGTGAATCTTATAAATAATAAATACTTTGCTGTTGACGGTTTTATGATTATTGAACGTTCTGTGCAAACAAAAGTAAAAGATATTGAAAATTTTAAAGTTGAACCGTTCAAGATAATAGGCGATTCTTGTTTATACGAGATAACTCCGAAATAAATTTTTGGATTCTAAATTTTAATCTTTGAATTTTTTATGGCTAAAGCTATTTACCCCGGAACATTTGACCCTGTCACTTACGGTCATATCGACATTATAAAAAGAGCACGTGACATTTTCGATTCCATTGTTGTTACAGTAGCAATTAACACAGGAAAAACGCCTCTTTTCTCGACTATGGAACGTATTGATATGCTTAATGAATCCTTGAAAGAATTTAAAAATATTTCCGTTGATTCATTTGATGGCCTGGTTGTAGATCATGCAAAAAGTATAGGCGCCACAAGCATTATACGTGGCCTGCGTGCCGTTAGTGATTTTGAGTACGAATTTCAGATGGCATTAATGAACAGAAAACTTGACGGAAATATCACCACTGTATTCCTGATGCCGCATGAAAAATATACTTATCTGAATTCTTCAATTGTCAGAAATCTTGCCAGCTTTCAGAGTGATGTAAGTGATTTCGTCCCCCCAAATGTATTGTCGGCTTTGAAGAAAAAATTTAAGAAGTGACGCGACACTTTTTGTCATTTTATAATAATATGAGAAATACAATTACCATCGAAGATGCAGTAAAAACCATTGCAAGATTCTGGAGTATGCTAAGCACAATAATGATCCTCCTTTTCCTGTTTGGTGAAGGCCTTGATCCTTCCAGGCTTACTGTTAATGAATGGGTCGGTTTTCTTTTCTTTCCATTGGGATTGGTTCTCGGGCTGATTATTTCATGGAAAAAGGAAATTTTTGGTGGAGTTGTCACAATTGTTTCAGTTACTGTATTTACAATAATGATGGGAATAAATTGGTTTATTTTTGCACTTGGCTTCCCGGCAGTACTGTTCATAATTCATGCTATGATTGTAAAAAATAAAAGTGAGGTCTAAAGTGTTTCAGGGATTACGAACCTGTATTTACTATGTTGATGATCTTGAAAAAGCAAAAGAATGGTATACAAAAGTACTTGGAAAGGGACCGTATTTCGACCAGCCATATTATGTAGGCTTCAATGTGGGCGGTTACGAACTAGGATTACTTCCAAAAGATAAAAACAATAAAGCTGGTTCAGGAGGAGTGTCGGTTTACTGGGGTGTTGCTGATGCAAAAGAGACCTTTCAAAAATTGCTGGAGATAGGAGCCACTTTGCATGAGGATATTACTGAATGTAGGTGGAAATATTCTGGTCGCATCTGTAATTGATCCATTTGGAAATATTCTAGGAATAATTGAAAACCCTGATTTTAAACTCGAAAATTAATTATACAACGTTTCTTTTAAATTTAACTTTCAATTACCTAACTTTGGTAAAAAGTTATTTCTCAAAATATAAAATTCACCCGGATAATGATTAAAATAGTCAGAGCCTTAGCGATAGTTTTAGTATTTTCCTTTACTTTTATTTCCTGCTCAAAAAAGCCGACTGAAGTAGTTAAGGAATATGAAATTGCATTTAACTCTCATTCTATAAATAAGTTAATGTCCCTCTTCAACGATAATGCAGTAATTCAATTATCCTTGTTGAATAAATTAAAAGGTAAAGCCCGGATAAAAGGTTATGCAGAATATGATAGTGTATTAAATAGCCAAATTACTGTAAGTGATATAGCCGAGAATGATGGTAGAGCCTTTTTTGTTATGAGTTTAAAAAATGATTTACTTAAAACTATTGGAATAGATGAAGCAAAATATTCAATGATCTTCAAAATTAGTGGGGGCAAGATTGATGAAATATCCGGTGGAGCCACAAATGAAACTGATAACAAATTAAAGGGCTTTAGAAACCCCTTTATGCTTTGGGCTGCCAGTAAACGACTTGATGTCTTGAATGAAATAATGCCAAACGGGAATATTATCTATAATGCAGAAAACGCAAAGAAGTATCTCGCTTTGGTATTTGAATGGAAACGAAATAATATGCCTGCCTTTGTTAAGCCTTCTACAAAAAAAAAGAACGATTCCAATAAGTAAAAAGCCTTGCTTATAAAACAGGGGAAGGATAAATTTCATTAGTAAAATTAACTAAACATTCCACCGATGGGGGTAGATATGAGTCTCAGTCAAATCGCTAAATCAATCAGTGCTTCGCCCACTTTAAAATTAAATGAAAAAGCAGCTATACTGAAGGAAAAAGGTGATCCTGTAATTCATCTTGGCGGAGGCGAGCCCAAAAGCCAGGTTCCGCTGGATGCTATACTTGCAACAACCGGACATATGAATACAGGAGAAGTCCGCTACGCTCCTGCAGATGGTATCCCGGCTCTTAAGAAAGCTATTATCCGATACACAGAAGAATTTTATGGAAGAAAAGTTG
The DNA here is from genome assembly GCA_963772675.1 of uncultured Bacteroidota bacterium. GTDB lineage: Bacteria > Bacteroidota > Ignavibacteria > Ignavibacteriales > Ignavibacteriaceae > JAKAGZ01. The sequence continues at coordinate 188,496 of CAVYYF010000012.1, read as the reverse complement.
CACCGGAAAATGTTATAGCGTCCGGCGGCGCGAAACAGGCAATTATGGTTGCGCTGCAGGCAATCTTAAATCCACAGGAAGAAGTTCTTTACCCTGCCCCCTACTGGGTGAGTTACCCGGAAATGGCTAAACTTTGCGGTGCTATCGGAGTACCTGTACTTCCAGAAGACGGAACTTTTTATCCACGAATACAAGATGTTGAGCAACGTGTTTCATCGTACACAAAAGCAGTTATTATTAATAGCCCGAATAATCCGACAGGGGCGATGTACTCCGAAGAGTTTATTGCTGATATTGTTGAATTCTGTGAGAAGAAAGATATCTATTTAATTATGGATGATATTTATCACAGATTGATATTCGATGGAAAGAAGCCGATCAACTGCTACAAGTATGCAAAGAAACTTGATGAAAGCTCAAAAATTATTTTGATTAATGGAGTTTCAAAACAATATGCAATGACCGGTTTTAGAATCGGCTGGGCTGTTGGAAATAAAAAAATAATTGAGGCGATGGCAAACATTCAGGGACATCAGACCTCTGGTCCCTCTATTCTTCTTCAGAAAGCAGCTGTCGGCGCATTAAACGGAATTCAATCAGGCGTTGAAAGCTTGCGCGTTACTCTTGAAAACAACAGAAATATTATGGTCGATCTTCTGAATTCATTCGAAGGAGTAAAAGTATCAAAACCAGACGGAACATTTTATTGTTTTGCTGACTTTAGTAACTACGAGAAAAATTCAAATAAACTTTCAGAATTCCTTATTGATAAAGTACAGGTGCTTACTGTTCCCGGAAAGGAATTTGGTCTGGACGGCTATTTAAGATTAAGCTACTGTGGAGCGGTAAAAGATATCACCGAGGGAATTGAAAGAATTAAGTGGGCCCTCGATCCAAATTCACCGAATGAACTTTACATTGGCGACAGAAAATTAGTGAGGGATTGGTCATGAAATATCTCGAATTTAATACCCCCGCTACAAAGCAGGCTAAAGAATTAGCCGCTGACTTTAAATTAGACAATCACGGTCTTGTACAACTCGACCGCGTTTACTGGAATCTACCAGATGCAGCATTATATGAGGAAGTAATTTTCAGGAATGAAGGCAAAGTTGCAAACGGCGGACCGGTTATAGTAAACACCGGGAAACATACAGCAAGGGCTGCAGCGGATAAATTTGTTGTTAAGGAGGAAGGAACTGAAAATAAAATCTGGTGGGGAGTTTATAACCGTCCTTTCAGCTCTGAAAAATTTAATGCACTGATGACAAGGGTTCAGGCTTATTCACAGGGAGAGGAGTTTTTTATACAGGATTGCTACGCCGGTGCAGATCCTGAATACAGGATGGCAATTAGGGTAATTACTGAAAAAGCGTGGCACAGCCTTTTTGCCAGGAATATGTTCATCACGACAGAAGATAAAGATGAACTCAAGAAATTTATTCCTGAATTCACAGTAATTGCTATCCCCGGTTTTAAAGTAGATCCAAAAATTGATGGAACCAGAACAGACACGGGTATTATTCTGAATTTTGAAACCCGAACAGCTATAATTGCAAATTCTCTTTACGGCGGTGAGATTAAGAAATCTATATTTACAGTTCTTAATTTCCTTTTAACGTTTAAAGATGTTTTGCCGATGCATTGTTCAGCAAACGTAGGTAAAGGTGGAGATGCAGCTCTATTCTTTGGATTAAGCGGCACCGGAAAAACAACACTATCTGCCGATCCAAAACGAAGATTGATAGGTGATGACGAACATGGATGGAGCGGAAAAGGTATTTTTAATTTTGAAGGCGGCTGTTATGCTAAAGTGATCAGGTTATCTGCTGAGCACGAACCGGAAATTTATGCCACCACAAAACGCTATGGTACAATTCTCGAAAACGTGGTTTATGATCCTGTTTCCAGATACATCGATCTGGAAGATGATTCTATTACTGAAAACACACGTGCTTCCTATCCCTTGGAATTCATTCCCAATATAGTTCCGGAAGGATATGTACACACACATCCAAAGAATGTAATTTTCCTTACTTGTGATGCATCCGGAGTTATGCCACCTATTGCAAAACTAAATTCTGCACAGGCACAATATCATTTTATCAGTGGATATACTTCCAAAATAGCAGGCACTGAAATCGGACTAGGAATAGAACCTCAGATTACATTCAGCGCTTGCTTCGGTTCACCTTTTATGGTCAGGCATCCTTTTGAATATGCTGCTATGCTGAAAGAAAGGATGTTAAAGCACAAAACAAATGTCTGGCTTGTAAATACCGGTTGGGTCGGAGGCAGGTTTGGTGTAGGCAAGCGAATAAGTATTCGTCACACTAGAAATTTACTTGATGCAGCACTTGAAGGTAAACTTGACAAAGTAAAATACCGAAAGGATAAACTATTTAGCTTTGAAGTACCTCTCTCCTGCCCTGAAGTTCCTGAAGATGTTCTTGAACCATCAAATTCCTGGGGCAATAAAGATGAGTACTGGAAAAAGTACGATGCACTCGCCGCACGCTTTATAGAAAACTTCAAACTATTTGAAAAAGGTTGTGCAAAAGAAGTTAACGAAGCAGGCCCTGTAAGACTAAAAAAGTAGTTAGTAAATGTTCCGCAGAAAATTTACTGCGGAACATTTTAAATCCAATTTTCCCCCTGACATTCTTTAAACTTATCTCTTCAAATTGTATATTTATCGGGTTTGTTTGAGCAATTCAGCGCCACAGTAGCTAAGGTCGATTAATTAATCTTTAATTTTTTCAAAGAAACTAAAGGAGATAACTTTGGTAGCAGACAGAGTGAGTAATATTAATGAATCACCTACGATGAAAGTTGCGGGTGAAGCAAAGAGATTGAAAGCAGAAGGAATTGATGTTCTTGATTTCAGTGTTGGCGAACCTGATTTTCCGACACCCGAAAATATTAAAGAAGCCGGTAAAAAAGCCCTTGATAATAATCAAACAAAATATACAATTAACTCAGGCACTGTAGAATTAAGAAAAGCTATTTTAAATAAATTAAAACGCGATGATAATCTTGATTATGATATAAGCGAAGTAATTGTTAACAGCGGTGCAAAACACAGCGTATTCAATACTCTTTTTGCTACAGTGAACAAAGGCGACGAAGTAATTATCCCGGCGCCTTACTGGGTTTCTTATCCCGAGATGGCTAAGATGGCGGAAGGCGTACCTGTTTTTGTTGATACCGACGAGAAGAATGGTTTCAAAATGACACCGGAACAACTTGAAAAAGCAATTACGCCTAAGACAAAAGTTCTTATTATTTGTAACCCTTCAAACCCCACCGGGTCTGCTTATACAGAAGAAGAATTGAAAGGGATTGCCAAAGTATGTAGTAAATATAATTTCTTGATTATCTCAGACGAGATCTACGAGAAATTGATTTACGATGATTATAAATTCATAAGCTTCGCTGCCATCAGTCCGGAAATGAAAAAAAGGACTGTCGTCGTAAACGGAGTTTCAAAATCATATGCAATGACCGGTTGGAGAATCGGCTACTGCGCTGGACCGAAAGATATTATAAGCGCAATAAATAAAATACAAAGCAACACCACTTCCCACGCTTCTTCTATCTCCCAGTATGCATCCGTAGAAGCATTGAACGGTACACAGGAAACAGTCATAAGTATGCTTGGGGAATTCAGAAAAAGAAGAGAATATTTATATAGTGAATTGACTTCTATAAAAGGAATAACCTGCTACAAACCCGAAGGTGCATTTTTCCTTTTCCCTAATATCTCTGCATTTTTCGGAAAATCAGTTGATGATATTACAATAAATAACTCAACTGATTTTGCAATGTACCTTCTGAATAAAGCAAATATTGCAGTTGTTCCGGGAAGTGCTTTCGGGGCCGAAGGGTTCATAAGAATCTCTTACGCTACGTCAATGGAGAGTATAAAAGAAGCATGCAGAAGACTTAAGGAAACAGTACAGCACCTGAAATAGCAAGATTTTAATTTTCAATATAATATTTAATTGAATTTCTAACCTGTTCTTGCGGCATTTCTTCGCCGGTCCAGAGTTCAAATGATTTAGCTGCCTGATATATCAGCATGCTTAATCCATCCAGTATTTGGGCACCTTGTTTTTGAGCTAACTTCAAAAATTTTGTTCTTATTGGATTGTAGACCAGATCAAAGACTATCTGACCTTTTTTAAATGACTCGCCTAAATCTGTAATAGAGTCGTCTACTTCAGGAAACATTCCAACCGATGTTGAATTAATTATTAGTTTTGAGCTTTGAAACATTTCCACTAGGTCAGGTGGAAAAAGTTCTTTAGTCTGTATCGAATCATATTTTATTTTTTCACTAAAGTAATTCTTCAGTGATTCTGCTTTTTGTTCGTTTCTATTAATAAGATATATCTTTTTAGGTTTATAATTTCTGATAAGCGAATACAAAACTGCCCGCGCAGCACCGCCAGCTCCAACAACTGAAACAACTGATCCGGTTATATCCTTCTTGTAGGGTGCAAGCGTTTCAGTAACTCCGTACACATCAGTATTATATCCATTCAATTCGCCGTGATCATTTACAACTGTATTAACCGCCCCGATTATAGAGGCTTCTTCGGATATCGTGTTAAGCATGTTCAATATATTTTCTTTATGCGGAATTGTTACGTTAAATCCCTTAAATCCTAGAATAGCCATCCCCTTAAGAGCACTTTTTAGATTAGACTTGGTAATGTCAAACGGAAGATAGATGTAATCAAGCTTCTTCATTTCAAATGCAGCATTATGAATAAAAGGCGAATAGGAGTGTTTAATCGGATGCCCGATAAGGCCAAGCAGTTTAGTGTTTACATGAGTAAGGTTTTTCATAACTAAAACGAAATAATATAAAAAAAACTGTTCCCCTTAACTTAAAGAAAACAGTTTTTCAATCAAATCATATCGATACCAAAATCATTAAAGTCCGCCCAGTAGTTTTTCATATAATTTAGAAGACTTTATATCAGGATACTCTTTCTCAAACTCATTTTTAAAACCAGGATCAATTAAGAATGCGGACTTAAGACAATCAACAGCTTCTTTGGTTCTCCTGAGTATAAAATTAATTTTTGCTTTCTCATAGAACGAAGAAGCATCAAGCGAATTAATTCGTAAGCAGTTATCATACGCTTCCAGGGCATCCAGCCAATCTGCCATTTCAAAACATGTTTGAGCCAGATTATGCCAGATTTCGTAACTGTCGGGAATAATTTTTAAAGCAGCTTTATAACTTGCGGCAGCTTCCTGAAGTTTACCAAGTGAATATTCCAGGTCAGCCTTAGCATACCAGGCATCAGCATTATCACCGGAAAGGGAAATAGCACTATTAAAATCTTTGAGAGCCAAATGATATTTCCCTGAAGAGTCATAGCAATAACCCCTGGCAAGGTAGGCTTCATAATAATGCTCATTAATTTTTATTGCCTCTGAATAATATTTAATAGCATTATTTGTCTCACCAAGCTCTTCATAAATATTGGCTATATTATAGCAGGATGCCTCGTCGACATTGTCAATAGCAAAAGATTCCTTAAAGCTTTCAAGCGCCTGCTGTAGCCTGCCAAGATCAGCAAACGCATTACCCCTGTTGAACCAGGCGCTTCCAAATCCTGGTTTAACTGCTATTGCGAGATCATAACTATCGATTGCTTTTTCAAGTTTATTCATTTTAGCAAGCACTACCCCCCTGTTATACCAGCCATTTGCATTGTAGGGTTGGAGTTCGAGAAATTTATCATAGTAATTCAATGCCTCATTCAACTGATCATTATTTTCATAAGAATAACCTAACTCATAGTATGCCTCTTCAAATCCGGGATCTAATTCAATCGCACTTAACAAATATTTAATAGATTCTTTAAACTTACCTTGCCTCTGAAGAACCCCACCCATACTGAAAAAAACATCTGAATTTTGATTATCTGATTCAATTGCTGTTTCCAAAGATTTTTTTGCGAGGGCAATTTCACCAATGCTCTCTTCAGCAACAGCTTTTTCAATATAAACTTCAGCATCGCCTGGATTAAGAGAAAGAGATTTGTCAAATGCCCCTAGCGCTTCTTCAAACTGGCAAAGTCCGTTCAGTAGTATCCCTTTTTTCAGCCAATATTCAGAACTGTATGGCGAGATTTCCAAAAGCCTGTTTATTAGATCCAGTCCGGAAGAGTATCTCTCGTTTTCAATACATGTCAGGATTATATCTTCTATTCTTTCAATTGATTGATAAATATTACCTTCATTAAGGATTTTTCTACAATTATCAATCGCTTCATCAATGTCCTCATCCTTTTCTTTAAAATTTTCCTCACCACTAAAATCAGAATCAAGATAAGACATTAATAATTACTCCATTATATTGAAAATCTCTTTGAAAAATGTATCACTATAAAATTCTAAAATCAACTTGCTTATTTAGCCAGATTTTTTGATGTTACTGTTCCCCAAATAATAACTTCACTAAAGAGAAAAAGCCATGTCCATTTTTTGTGAACACGGCTTTAATATTCAGTTTTTTGCCGTCTTTACTTATTCAATACCGACGTTACTTTTTCTGCGGCATCCTTCAAACTGGTAGCAACTTCGAAATTGAGACCAGATTCAGCAAGCAATATGCCGGCTTCTTTTGCATTGGTACCTTCTAATCTTACAACAATGGGAACATGAATATCCATTTCTTTTGCTGCATCGATTACTCCCTGCGCTACACGGTCACATCTTACAATTCCGCCAAATATGTTGATCAATATAGCCTTCACATTTGGGTCAGATAAAATAATTTTAAATCCGTTAGCAACTGTAGTTTTATTGGCTCCGCCACCTACGTCAAGAAAATTTGCAGGTTCACCGCCGGCAAGTTTAATTATGTCCATCGTTGCCATTGCAAGCCCGGCGCCATTAACCATACAACCAACATTTCCATCAAGTTTTATATAATTCAAATTATATTTAGATGCTTCTATCTCAAGCGGATCTTCTTCTTCAAGATCCCTGTATTCAAAAATGTCAGGATGCCTGAACAAAGCATTATCATCAAAATTCATTTTTGCATCAAGGGCTATTACGTTTCCTTCTTTCGTAACAACTAAGGGATTTATTTCAGCCAATGAACAATCCGATTTTTCATAAGCTTTGTAGAGTCCTGTTAAAAATTTTACTGCATTTTTGTTCTGAACCCCTTCAAGCCCCAATGCAAATGCCAGCTTACGTGCCTGAAAAGGTTGTAACCCGATCTCAGGATCAATAGCTTCCTTAATAATTTTTTCAGGTGATTCTGCAGCTACCTTTTCAATCTCCATACCGCCTTCTGTTGAAACCATCAAAACGTTTTTAGAAACGGCCCTGTCAAGTGTAATACCAACATAAAGCTCCCTTTCAATATTTATACCCTGCTCTATCAGCAGACGCTTCACAACTTTACCTTCGGGACCCGTTTGATGTGTTACCAGCGTCATCCCCATAATTTGTTTAGCATAATCTGAAACTTCCTGAAGACTTTTTGCAACTTTAACACCGCCACCTTTTCCTCTTCCGCCGGCATGTATCTGGGCTTTTACCACCCAAACATCACCGCCAATTTCATTTTGAGCAATATTTGCAGCTTCATCAGAAGAGAAAGCTACTTTTCCGACTGGTACGGCAACATTGTATTTTCTTAATATTTCTTTTGCTTGATATTCGTGAATTTTCATCAGTATTCCTGTAATTATTTACCGCTTTTACTAATAATTGATTTAATTATAAAATGAAAATTAAGGCTTTTAGCATAGATAAGCAATTTAAAGCAGTGCGCTAAATCACTTACAGCTATTAATACATACATCAAAACATATCATTTTTTTATTGAAATTATTTAGGAACATGTTATCTTAAATAAAGGATTTTTGTTGATTAACGTTTTCTAAGATAAAGCCGAAATGCTAGCAGACTGCCGCAATTATAATTAGCTTCCTGTAATACGATGAGCAAATAACACTTCAAGGGCAAATATAAAACTGAGGAGAAACTTATGCCTCTTCTAAAAGTTTGTAATACAGTTCCTGAACTATTTCAATTTCTTACCGAAGAATATACCAACCGCACAAAATCATTTATAATGATGCATAAAGTTGAAGGGAAATATGTCGGGATAAGCTACCAGCATTTTAAAGAAGAAACTGAAGACTTTGCCTATGGCTTGGCTACTCTTGGAGTTACGGAATCGGATAGAATAGCAATCATTTCTGAGAACAGACCGGAATGGATTTATAGCGATATGGCAATCCTCGGCCTTGGAGCCGTAGACGTACCATTATATCCTTCACTCACTTCGGATTCCATTGAATATATTTTAAACAATTCCGAATCAAGAGGAATAATTGTTTCAAATAAATTTCAGTTGAATAAGATATTAAAAATTAGAGAAAACTGTTCAAAACTTGAATTCATAATCATATTAAATGAAAAAGACAGTGTTTCTTCTGACGAGAATATTTTTACCTTTAAAGAAGTACAGTTGAAAGGAGGCAAATTAAAGCAGGAAGATCCAATTTACTTTAAAGATAAAATGCACAAGGTTCGGAAAGATGATCTTTGTACAATCATTTATACTTCAGGCACAACAGGTGAACCAAAAGGAGTGCTGCTGACTCATTGGAATATATTATCAAATTCAAAAGCTGCACTGGAAATCCTGCCAATCTATGAATCTGATGTTTGGCTTTCCTTTCTGCCACTTTGTCACATCTTCGAACGAATGGGCGGATACTATACGGGATTTGCTTCCGGTGGAACAATGTGTTATGCGGAGAGCATCGAAGCTGTTTCCACAAATCTTATGGAAATAAAACCTACGTTGATGACTTCTGTGCCAAGACTTTTTGAAAGGATTTATTCAAAAGTGATTAAGAATGTAGATAGCCAGCCTGTAAAAAAACAAAAAATATTTTACTGGGCTTTGAATGCAGGTAAAGAATATGCTCAGGCGAAAAAAGCAAAACAGATATCTCTCTCTTTATCGCTCAGATATAAGCTGGCGAACAAATTAGTGCTGCAAAAAATTCGAGAAAAAACAGGCGGCAATTTAAGATTTTTTATTTCAGGCGGTGCCGCATTAGCCCGCGAACTCGGGGAATTTTTTGAAGCCCTCGGAATTCTTATTATCGAAGGTTATGGTTTGACTGAATCATCACCTGTTATAACTGCCAACAGACTTGACGATTACAAATTCGGCACTGTTGGGAAAGTCATTCCAGGAGTCGAAGTAAAGATTGCGCAAGACGGAGAAATACTCGCACGCGGACCGAATATTATGCAGGGTTATTATAAGAATAAAAAAGAAACAGACGCCGTTTTAAAAAATGGCTGGCTTCATACAGGCGATATCGGTGTATTTGACGCAGAAGGATTTTTAGTAATCACCGATCGTAAAAAACATCTCTTCAAAACAACCGCCGGAAAATATATAGCACCTACCCCAATTGAAAATTTATTTGTTTCAAGTAAGTTTATTGATCAATTTGTTTTGATTGGCGACAGCAGAATGTTCCTGAGCGCTTTAATTGTACCCGACTTTGAAGCTGTAAAAGAATATGCCGACTCTCACAAAATCCCTTACTCTTCCACTGAGGAACTGGCCAAAAATGCTGAAATTTATAAAGTGATAGAAAATGATATGACAAAATTACAGAAACAGTTAGCTAATTATGAAAGAGTTAGAAAATTCGTTCTGCTTGATAAGCCGTTTTCAATAGAAACCGGTGAAATTACCCCAAGTATGAAAATAAAAAGAAAATTTGTTGAGGAAAGATATCGTCACATGATTGAAGAGATGTACGAAAAATAATTTATTGGAATTTTATGCTAAAGTTTTTCGGACTTTAACATTTCTTATTTCACATCTTGACTCTGTAATACTTCCATCATTTGTTCATGTATATGCCCGTTTGTGGCCAGAATTCTTTTTGTATACATATCGATCGGATTTGAATTAAAATCAGAAACCATACCCCCCGCTTCTTCAACCAAGAGCATTCCTGCACAAATGTCCCATGGATGTAATTCCATTTCCCAGTAACCATCAAAAACCCCTTTTGCTGTGTAGCAAAGATCCAGAGCGGCAGAGCCAAGTCTTCTGACACCCCTGGCTCGTTTTGTCATTTCACTAAATCTCTCCAAAAGATGGTAAGGATTTTCAGAAACATTATAAGGGAAACCGGATGCAAGCACACTTCTACGTAAAATATTATTTTTACTCACATTAATTTTCTTATCATTGGCAAAAGCACCTCCGCCCTTTTCAGCTGAGTAAACTATATCATTGACAACATCATAAACAACTCCGATAATAGTTTTTCCTTTTTTTTGAAGTCCAATCGAAACAGCAAAAACTGGAAGTCCGTGAGCAAAATTTGTAGTCCCATCCAATGGATCAACTACCCACAAATATTCGCCCGTTTTCATTTCTCCGCTTTCTTCAGCAAGAATTCCGTGAGCCGGATATTTTTTCTTTACAAATTCTGTTATAAGTTTTTCCGCTGCTTTGTCTATTTCAGTAACAAGATTTGTTTCGTTGGTTTTAAATTCTACTTTATTATTTTTGCCAAATCCTTCACGAATTAGTTCGCCTGCTTCTTTAGCAATATTTATTAAATCATTTAGCATGTTTGTCCAATTTTTTTTAACAAATATAAGAATAATGAAGTTCAGGAAATTAATCTTCCAACTAAATTATTTTGTTGATTTTGTTCAATTTATAAAATTACCACCTTTTTCCTTCCTTGATAGCAGAAACGCTTTTTGGTATATTTCAATTCCAATTGAATACGAATTCCCGATTTCCAAGGAGTAGATTTTGAATCAAAAAGATAATATAGAAATAAAAAAATCATCAGATAATACTACAATTGTTGACAGTATCCCTGAAATTCTCCCTGTTTTACCTTTAAGGGATATAGTAATATTTCCTTATATGATATTTCCTGTCCTTGTAGGGAGAGAACAGTCCATAAGAGCTGCAAATTATGCTCTTGACAACACCAAATATATTTTTCTCGCAGCCCAGAAAAAATCAAACATTGAAGATCCCAAAAAAGAAGATATTTATATAGAAGGTACTGTTGCAAAAATTGTTCAGATACTTAAGCTGCCAAACGGGCTAATGAAAATTCTGATCGATGGATTACTTCAAGGTAAAATCAAAAACTTCACCGGTAAGAAAGATTTCTTCGAAGCTAAAATTGAAATAATAGTTCCTGAAGTGGAAAATGACCACGAGATGAACGCAATGTCGCGGCAAATGACACAGTTATTCAAAGAATACGTAAAAATAAGCAGAAACATCCCAAATGAAGCAGTAAGCGCCTTTGACAATATTGAAGAGCCGGATAGAAAATTATTTTACGTAGCCGCTAACATAAATCAATCGATAGACGTTAAACAAAGTATTTTACAAAAGTTTGACCTTAAAGAACAATATTACGAAGTAATAAAAATCCTTAATTCTGAAATTGATATTCTGAAAATCGAAAAAGAGATTGATGGTAAAGTTCAGGAAAATATAGCTAAGACACAGAGAAAATTTATCATCCAGGAACAAATAAAAATTCTTCAGGATGAACTTGGCGATGAAGATGATGCCTCCCCTGAATTCTCAAAAATCAGGGATAAAATTAAAAAAGCAAAAATGCCAAAAGATGTTGAAACCAAGGCGCTTGAGGAATTGACAAAACTGAAAAAGACCCCACCTATGTCTCCGGAATCAACAGTAATCAGGAATTATCTCGACTGGCTCGTTGATGTTCCGTGGCAAAATAGAACAAAAGACAATTTGAACATTGATCACGTACAGAAAATATTGGATGTGGATCACTTCGGACTTGAAAAACCAAAGGAAAGAATAATCGAGCACATTGCCGTTCTTAATCTTGTAAAAAATATGCGCGGACAAATTCTTTGCTTTGTGGGACCTCCGGGAGTTGGTAAAACTTCTTTGGGAAGATCAATTGCACGTGCACTCGGCAGAAAATTTGTAAGGATAAGTCTGGGCGGTGTAAGAGATGAAGCAGAAATTAGAGGTCACAGAAGAACATACATTGGTTCGATGCCCGGAAAAATAATACAGTCAATGAAAAGAGCAGAGACAATTAATCCTGTAATGCTTCTCGATGAAGTTGATAAAATGAGTATGGACTTTCGTGGCGATCCTTCGTCAGCAATGCTTGAAGTACTTGACCCCGAACAGAATTATACTTTTAATGATCACTATCTCGAAGTCGATTACGATCTTTCACAGGTAATGTTCATAACAACAGCAAACGTCAGGTATAATATTCCTCTTCCGTTGCAAGACAGGATGGAAATAATTGAACTTCCCGGTTACCTTGAGCACGACAAAATTGAAATTGCAAAGAGACACATTTTACCAAAACAGCTTGAACTGCATGGCTTAAAAGATAAAAATGTAACCATAACCGATGATGCCATCAAAGCTATAATTTCGGAATATACTCGAGAAGCTGGTGTAAGAAATCTTGAAAGAGAAATAGCATCTGTTTGTAGAAAACTGGCCCGGGATATTGTACTAAAGGAATCATCAAACGGTAAATCAAAAAGAAATAATAAATATTTTGTTAACGCAGAGAAAGTTGAGGAATATTTAAAGACACCGAGGTTCAGACATTCAAAACACAACAAAGATTTGAAAGTTGGTAGCGTAACCGGATTAGCCTGGACTGCTGTGGGCGGCGAACTACTTACCGTTGACGTAACAATTATGCAAGGCTCTGAAAAGCTGACGCTTACAGGCCAACTTGGAAATGTGATGAAAGAATCAGCTCAGGCAGCTTTAAGTTATATCAGGTCAAGAGCAAAATCATTTGGAATAAGTCCTGATTTCTTTAAGGGAAGAGAAATTCATATTCATTTACCAGAAGGAGCAATTCCAAAGGATGGTCCTTCTGCAGGAATTACGATGTCAATGGCTTTATTATCTGCAATTTCTGGTAAGGCAGCAAAAAATGACACTGCAATGACAGGTGAAATTACTTTGCGAGGAAATGTTCTACCAATTGGAGGATTAACAGAGAAGTTGCTGGCAGCAAAAAGAAATGGAATAAAGACAGTACTTATACCAAAAGAAAATGAAATCGATCTGAAAGAGATTCAGGATAGAGTGAAAGAAGGAATGAAAATCATTTCAATATCAAGAATTGAAGAAGCCATTCCATATATATTCCCAAATGTAAAATCCCCAAAAGGGAAATCTAAAAAGATTAACAGCACGAAAAAAAAGAAAAGGGCAAAATAGTTGGCTGAGACTATCATTATTAATAAAGAAATAACACTTGAAGAACAATACAAATCACTTTTAAAACAGGTTAAATCTTTACTAAGTAAAGATGACAAAACTATATCAAATCTTTCAAACTTTGTTGCTTCTCTTTATCAATCTTTTGAAAAAGTCAGTTGGGCCGGGTTTTATTTTTTAGATGGTGAGAACCTGTATTTAGGTCCCTTCCAGGGAAAAATTGCATGTACCAGCATAAAATTCGGACAAGGTGTCTGCGGTACGTCAGCTAAAGAAGAAAAGACAATTCTAGTAGAGGATGTGAATAAATTTCCGGGACACATTTTCTGTGATGCCGATTCAAAAAGTGAGATAGTAATTCCGGTTTTCAGAGATAAAAAACTTTACGGGATTCTGGATCTCGATAGCACAATATTTTCAGCATTCAATGATATTGACAAAAAGTATCTTGAAGAAATGTGCCTTTTCCTTTCGGAAAATATTTTATAACTTCAATTCAGAAAAATTATTTTCAAATTCAGGTAATTAATGAGTTACATTGTAACGGCAAGAAAATGGCGTCCTAAAAAGTTCTCAGAAGTCGTTGGGCAGGGACATATAACAGCCACGCTAAAGAATGCTATAAAGAACAATCGCATAGCTCACGCATATCTTTTTACCGGTCCAAGAGGCGTCGGGAAAACGACAACTGCCAGAATTCTTGCAAAAACTCTTAACTGCCTTAACCCAAAAGATTTCGAGCCCTGCAATGAATGTGAGATGTGCAATTCAATTCAGAATTCCCAATCACTTGATATCATCGAAATAGATGGCGCCTCGAATCGCGGGATTGATGAAATCAGAACTCTCAGGGAATCAGTAAAGTACGCTCCCACCAAGGGAAAGTATAAGGTTTATATAATTGATGAAGTCCACATGCTGACTAAGGAATCATTCAATGCATTCCTTAAAACACTGGAAGAACCTCCTGCACATACAATTTTTATTTTTGCAACTACCGATGTTCATAAAGTCCCCCTTACAATTATTTCACGCTGCCAAAGATTTGATTTCAGACGGATTCAACTTGATACGATTAAATCTTTATTAAAACAGATTGCAGATGCCGAGAAAATTAAAATCGATGATAAATCACTCACAATAATAGCTAAAAAATCAGACGGCGCACTCCGGGATGCTGAAAGCTATTTTGACCAGATAGTATCTTTTTGCGGGAATAAAATTGACTCAAAAACTGTAGCCCAAATGCTGAATCTTGTTGACGATGAAATTTATTTTGAAATATCGGATGCAATAATTACTAAAGACTTTAAAACTGTCTTTGATGTAACAAAAATAACATACGAAAACGGATGGGATTTCGTTGACTTTGTAAATGGTTTGATAGAACATTTTAGAAATGTTATGACGGTCATCATTACAGAAAATACAGAACTTGTTGAAACTGCAGAAGTTTACCGGGTAAGATATATGGATTATCTCGACAAATTTTCTGAAGGTGACCTTCTTCGGTTATTAAACTATCTCAACAAAGTTCAGCAGGAACTTCGCTACACGCAAAATCAAAAATTAAAAGTTGAAATTGCACTCAGCCATTTGATCGGGCTGGAAAGATCCTCAACTATCAGTGATGTAATTTCAAAAATTTCAGATGGAAAGAGCATTTCTCAAATGTCGCCTTCCTCACCTGCCGCTGGAAACGACTATACCCCAGCAAAAAAAAAAGCTGAACCCCAACAGACCGTAAGACAAAGTTATGATCAGCAACCGATTCAAAAATCACAAACAAAAAACAACGATCATAAAAATATTAATGCTTCCAAGAAATCGGAGAGTTCCGCTGTTTTTAATTTCGATTCTATTGTTTCAAAATGGCAGGGATTTGTTGAAACAATAGCAAATGAAAAATCATTCATACTTGGACAGTTCATTCATACAGTAACTCCTATAAGCCTCGAGGGAAATAAACTCAGTATATCTTCAACCGATTCACATTTAAAGGATCTGCTAAAAACGTATGAAGATTATTTCAAAAAAAAATCTTTCGAATACTTCGGCAAAAGGATTAATTTCAGCTACACGGAAATGCCTAAAGATACTCCCCAAAAGGAAACTTCAGGAATAGAACCCTCCATAAATTCTAAAGTAACAAATCCCAGGATAGAAGAAGACCCTTTTGTTTCTGCGATAATAAAAGAACTCGGTGGAGAGGAAATCCGCTAAGCCTTGAGAATTTTCCAATTTTGAAGATTTCCTTATATTTTAAGACCATTTTCACTAAATACAGAGAAGCTAATTTTTGAAAATTTGAAGATATTTGCCTATTTTTACAAACTATGTCCAAAAAATTAATCGTTGCTATCGACGGTCCGGCAGGTTCCGGTAAAAGTACTTCAGCCAAACTTGTCGCACAAAATCTTGGATATGTCTATATCGATAGCGGGGCAATGTACAGAACTATAACATATTTAGCTCTGAAAAATAATTTATTGGAAAATGAACAAGCTATTAGTGATCTCGCTAATGGCACGGAAATTCATCTTGATTATGTAGACGGTGAGACGAGAATAAGGGTTAACGGCGAAGACATAACCGAAGAGCTGAGATCAATTGATGTAAATCAAAGTGTAAGTGAAGTCAGCAGAATTGAAGATGTGAGAAAAGCTCTTGTAAAAAAACAGAAAGAGATGGGCAATCAGGATAGAGGGCTTGTAATGGAGGGTAGAGATATTACTACTGTTGTTTTCCCGCATGCTGATGTAAAAATTTTTCTTACTGCATCAATTGAACAACGAGCAAAACGCAGATCTGAAGAATATGAAAAAAAAGGAATTTCAGTTTCTCTTGATGAAATAAAAAAGAATATAATTGAGAGGGACAAAATCGATTCTACCAGGAAATTAAG
The DNA here is from genome assembly GCA_963772675.1 of uncultured Bacteroidota bacterium. Classification (GTDB taxonomy): domain Bacteria; phylum Bacteroidota; class Ignavibacteria; order Ignavibacteriales; family Ignavibacteriaceae; genus JAKAGZ01. The sequence goes on along the minus strand of CAVYYF010000012.1, from coordinate 172,285 downwards.
TCCCTTGAAAAAAGCTCCCGATGCTATAGAGATTGATACTTCAAAAGTTTCAATTGAAGAACAGGTTAGACTGATATTAGAACAAGTAAGACTTGTAGCTGAGATGAAAAATATACCGGTTAAGAATTAAATTTTAATAAAGCCATCTTAACTAAATATGTAAAACTAAAATTTCTGTAATGTAACTTTTTGATGGCTTGAGTTTACAAAACAGAAAATAATTAATTTTTTAGGAGGACAGATGTCCGAAGAGACAAAAGTTCAGGATAAACGCGTCGTTACTGCTGATGATTACGAAAAAGCAAAAAAGAATTTTAATAACGAAGAATATTCGCAGGAAGAATTCTTAACTTTAGCCAACTTATATGCCGATTCCTTTAAGGATGTGAAAGAAGGTGAAATGGTTAAAGCAAAAATCGTACGCATCCAGGGTGATCAGATAATTCTTGATGTTGGTTTTAAATCGGAAGGTTCGGTTTCCAAACAGGAATTCTACGAAGGCGAAGAAATTAAGATTGGTAATGAAATTGAAGTTGTTCTCGAAAGCGTAGAAGATCAGGATGGAAATCTTGTACTTAGCAAAGCAAGAGCGGACTTCCTGAAGATCTGGGATAAAGTTGTTAACGCTTACGAAACCGGCGAAATACTTCAGGGTAAAATAATCAAAAGAATTAAAGGCGGAATGGTTGTTGATCTTATGGGAATGGAAGCATTTCTTCCCGGATCACAAATCGACATTAGACCTATAAGAGACTTTGATGCGTTTGTTGGTCAGACAATGGATTTCAAAGTTGTTAAAGTTAACATCCCGACAGAAAATGTGGTAGTTTCTCATAAAGTTCTTGTAGAAGAAGAAATCTCGGGACAGAGAGAATCAATTCTCAACAGCCTGGAAAAAGGTCAGATACTCGAAGGGACAGCAAAAGCAATCACTGACTTCGGTGTATTTGTAGACCTTGGTGGAGTTGACGGATTAGTTCATATTACGGACTTGAGCTGGGGCAGAATAAATCATCCTAATGAAGTCGTTAAACTTGACCAGGTAATTAAAGTTGTTGTTACCGACTTTGATGAAGAGAAGAAAAGAATTTCACTTAGCTTAAAGAAACTTCTCCCACATCCATGGGAAAACATTGATGAGAAATATAAAATCGGAGACAAAGTTTCTGGCCGTGTTGTTTCTTTAACGGACTACGGTGCATTTATTGAAATCGAAAAAGGAATCGAAGGACTTATTCATAATTCTGAAATGAGTTGGACGCAGCATATTAAGCATCCTTCACAGGTTGTAGCTATGGGCCAGGTTGTTGAAGCTGTTATATTAAGTCTGGACAAAGATGAAAAGAAAATTTCACTTGGCATAAAGCAACTCGAGCCCGATCCCTGGGAGAGCCTTATGCAGAAATATCCTGTTGGTTCAAAACACACCGGCATCGCACGTAACCTTACAAACTTCGGAGTCTTTGTTGAACTTGAACCCGGCGTCGATGGATTGGTTCACATTTCAGATTTATCCTGGACAAAGAAGATAAGACACCCCGGAGAAGTAGTTAAGAAAGGCGAAAAGCTAGATGTAGTTGTTTTAGGTGTGGAAGTCGAACAAAGAAAAATTTCTTTGGGTCATAAGCAAGTTCAGGATAATCCATGGGATAATTTTGAAAAGATTTATGCCGTGGGAGAAATTACTGAAGGAAAAGTTGTTAGGATAATTGAGAAAGGCCTGATAGCTGAATTACCTGAAATGGTTGACGGCTTTGTTCCTGTAACTCAATTAGCCACAAACAAGATAAAAAACTTAGCAAACCACTTCCCTATCGACGATGTTTTGAGTCTGAAAGTAATTGAGTTCGATAAGGAGAACAAGAAAATTGTTCTAAGTGCAATTGCTGCGTTGAAGGAAAAATCTGAAGATGAAATAAAATCCTATCTAGAAAAGCACAAGCTGGACAGAGTTTCGGTTCAAGAGATACAAAATGCTGAAACCGGAACAATCGATGCTTCAGAATTTCCGATCTTTGAAGTTTCTGATGAAGGGACTAAGAGTACTTCTGAAGGCCCGAATAATTAATTTCGATATTAATTATATTAGGAGCGGGAAATTTTTCCCGCTCTTTAACTTTTAAACAGTTCATTTATGCCCCAGAAAGTTGCATTACATACTTTAGGCTGCAAATTAAATTTCTCTGAAACATCAACTATCGGAAATGAATTTCTGAATAAAGGTTTTAATATTGTTGATGTTAAAGAAAATGCCGATGTCTATGTTTTTAATACCTGCACCGTAACCGAAAATGCAGAGAAGGAGTGCCGGCAACTCGTGAGACGTGCATTAAGACAAAACCCAAATGCATTTGTTATAGTTACCGGGTGTTATGCCCAGCTTCGACCGGAGGAAATATCCCGTATTGAAGGTGTAGATGTTGTACTAGGCAGCAAGGAAAAATTTAATTTCTTTTCAACAATTGACAATTTTGAAAAGAAAGAACTGTCATGTATTTACGTCTCACCAACAGAAGAACTTAATCACTTTGGTCATGCACATTCAACTGATGCTGATAGCCGGACAAGAGCTTATTTTAAAATTCAGGACGGCTGTGATTACAAATGTTCATTTTGCACGATACCTCTGGCTAGAGGAAAAAGCAGAAGTCTTGATCCCGAATCGGTACTATCAGAATTTAAAAAATTGGTAAATTCAGGCTATAAAGAAATTATTCTGACCGGAGTTAACGTAGGTGATTATGGAAAATTGCTCAACACCAAACTTTCTAAACTATTAGTAAAAATGGTGAAAATTCCGGGAAAATTCAGAATTAGGATTAGCTCTATTGAACCAAATTTATTAAGCGATGATATAATTGATCTGGTTGCAGATAACGAAAAAATGTGCAATCATTTTCATATTCCCCTTCAAAGTGGGAGCCCTAAAATTCTGAAAGCTATGCAGCGAAGATATACTGTTGACTACTACTCTGATTTAATATACAAAGTCAATGATAAAATCAGAGATCTGGGTATCGGCGTTGATGTAATTGTTGGCTTTCCCGGGGAAACAGAAGAAGATTTTCTCCAAACTTATAATTTCTTAAAGGAATTACCAATATCATACTTGCACGTCTTTACATATTCTGAAAGGCCTGACACAAAAGCAATTTCGCTGGATGGAGTTGTTGATGTATATGAAAGAAAAAGAAGAAACAATATGCTTAGAATATTAAGCGAAAAGAAGAGGAATCTTTTTTATCAATCTATGCAGGGTAAAGTAGTTAAAGTACTTTTTGAGTCGGAAAATTTGGGTGGATTTATTAAAGGATTTTCAGCAAATTATATAAGGGTTTCAAATGAATTTGATGAATCACTTATTAACACATTAGTTGATGTTAAAATTACAGGTACATTTGATAACATCTGTACCGGGGTAATTCAAAATAGTGATATTGAATTGGTCGCCTGAGTATTAAAAATCTTGGAATATTAAAGTTACTACTATGAAAAAACTGTTCTTCTTTTCCCTTCTTATAAGCAGTCTTATTTATTCACAAGCCCCTACAAAAAATATTTTAAACCTGAAACACGAATCAAAGAACTTGACTATTACCGATAACAACTTTTCCAATAAACTTCAGAAAGATTTCCACAAGAAAAACCTCGGCCTCGCAATAATATATTCATTACTTCTTCCTGGTATGGGCGAACTCTATGCCGGCAACTATTCAAGCGGAAAGTATTTTACAATAGCTGATGCGCTTTTGTGGGGAAGTTATATTGGATTTGATGTCTACGGTAATATTAGAAAAAATGATTATAAATCTTTCGCAGCTTCTAATGGCGGAATTAATAACAGCGGTAAGGATGCTGCTTATTACACTACGGTTGGTAATTATATTAGCATTCAACAATATAATGATGAGAAAGCTCTGGAAAGGAATTTCAGCGACATGTATAACGTTGATAAATATTACTGGGACTGGAAAACAAATGCCCAGAGAAGTACTTACAGAAATATGTGGACATCCAGCGAATCAGCGTATAACAATTTAAGATTCGTGGCCGGAGCTCTTATACTCAACCGAATTGTAAGTATAATCAACGTTGTAAGGTTAGTGAACGACTATAATAATAGACAACAAGGCGATGAACTTGGTTGGAACGTATCGGTCGGCGTAGACAATTCACCCACTCTTCCGACAAACCTATCTTTTAATTTTCAAACTAAATTTTAGTTCCCGTATAATATCACTTTACCCTTTAGCCTTCAAAATCCTATGACTTCTACAGAGAGTAGTCTAGCTTCAATTTATTTAGATTTAAGGCAATTTGTTTAAAATCCGGTATTATCTCTAACTACACTATGCCTCGCAATACTAAAGCCGCAGTGATAACAGATTAGTATGATTAAATTTTTATTAATCCAACTTTAAGATTCTATTAATATAACCTTTGTATGTTTTCTAAAGTGTTCAGATATGTTTTATTAACAATTACGAGAGGTACTAGAATGAAAAAGACCCTTTTATCAACAGCCTTGTTTGTAGTTATATTGATCGCTTTCGGTTCAACATCAATATTTGCTCAACAAACTGAAGCAAAAAAGAATAAAAAACCAAAAACAACTATGGTAAAAACTAAAAAAGCAGAAAAAGCTCCCAATACCATGGTCAAGCCTGAATCCAAAAAGAAAGAAGGCAAAATGACTAAAGTAAAAAGAGAAAAATCTCTAAAAACTTCAGTAAAAACAGAATCAAAAAAAACTGAAAGCAAAAAACTAGCTACCCATAAAGCTCATAAGAAGCATAAAGTAAAAAAGACTGAGAAAACCTCTCTAAAAGAGAAGTAACAAAGCACTAAATGTGTTTCAATAATTAGGAGAGTTTTTAACTCTCCTTTTTACTATTTTTTGCAGTGAGAATTTTAATAGTAGAAGATGAAAAGAAAGTTTCTTCCTTTATCAAAAAAGGTTTAGAAGAAGAATATTATGCTGCAGATATTGCGGGGGACGGAAAGCAAGGTCTGAAACTTGCTGAAAATGAAGAATATGATCTTATCATCATGGACATTATGCTTCCTTTCATTGATGGAATTACCTTAACAAAGGAATTAAGAAAAAGAAAGATATCAACACCAATATTAATGCTAACGGTAAAAGATAGTACTGAAGCAAAAGTTGAAGGCCTTGATGCCGGAGCAGATGATTATTTAACTAAACCATTCGCCTTTGAGGAACTAATTGCACGTATACGTGCGTTGTTGAGAAGAAATGAGAAAATAAAAGCCACAACTTTAGAAGTTAAAGGTATAACACTAGATCTAATATCTCACCGCGTAATAAAAAATGGAACTGAAATAATACTCACGCCAAAGGAATTTGCAATCCTGGAATACATGCTTAGAAATAAAAACAAAGTTGTGTCAAGGACCAAACTTGTTGAGCACGTTTATGATTACCATTTTGATACTGAGACAAATGTTATAGATGTTTTTATTAATAAGTTAAGAGCAAAAATCGAAAATGGTACAGATCCTCCAATAATTCACACTGTCAGAGGAGTTGGTTATATTATAAAGGGAGATTAAACTAGAATTTTCATAATCCAGCCGACAAATTATGTATGACAGACTGAGAATATTTATTTCCTCCACTAGATTCCGAACTTCATTATGGTACTCGGGAATTTTCCTTTTACTTGAAATACTCTTTGGGATTATAGTTTACATTTCTTTATACAACAGCCTTTTACACAGACTTGATACAAGCTTAAAAAATCAGGCCAATGCAATACTAAGAACTGTAACGGAGAAACGCATGGATATTGAAAATTTTCGACCTGACTCTGTTTATCAATCACCTAGTGATCTTGTATGGGACATAATTTACGATGAGGTAATTTTAAACCAAAGGAACAATTTCATACAAATATTCTATAAAAGTAAAATAATCTTTAAATCATCAAACCTGATTGATGATACTCTATCATTTCCGCTAAAAAAGGGAAAATATAATATTTTTGATTTTACGGAACCGGAACTATCAGCCAAAATGATAAGAGTCGCACAGTTAAACGAAAATAATTACAATATTATAGTGGCCTATCCGCTTGAAAATATTTCTCAAACATTAAGCAGCCTCGTACAGATTTATATCTTGCTAGCTCCCCTATTCTTTATAGTTGCACTTATTGGAGGTATCCTTATTTCAGCAAAGGCACTTTCAAGAATTGATGCCATAATAAAAAAGACTGAAGAAATTACGGCACTTAAACTCGAAGACAATATTGAAGGTGGAAACTACTCGGACGAATATGGCCGGCTGGTTCGGAAAATGAATGAGATGATAAAAAGGATTAAAACTTCTGTAGATTATGCGAATCAATTTTCAATTTCTGCTGCACATGAATTAAAAACGCCTTTGACCATTCTCCGTGGTGAAACTGAAATTGCTCTTAGATCAAAAAAAACAACGAAAGAATATGCTTCAGTACTTAAAAGCAATTATGAAGAAATCATAAGGCTGACAAAGATTATAGATAATTTATTTTTTATATCTAAGATCGACAATTCACTGATAAAAATTCAAAAAGAAATTATTACACTCAACGATTATCTGGAGCCACTTATTAATTCGTTAATGATATTGGGTAAAGAAAAAAACATAAAAATTGTCTTAAAATCCAGGATAAACCCAAAGATCGAAATCGATAAAATATTGATGACACAGGCGATCACCAATTTAATCGATAATGCAATTAAATACGGCAACGAAAATGAAAACATTATCATAACCACAGAAAAATTCACTAACAATAGAGTTAAGATCAGTATTGTTAATAAGGGGGAAGTAATCCCGGAAGAATCAAAAGAGAAAATATATGATAGGTTTTATAGAATTGAATCATCCAGAAACCGTAAAACAGGCGGGGCGGGGCTAGGGCTGTCAGTGGTTAAATCAATAATGAACTGGCATGAGGCAGATATTTCTATCAATTCTGACAAGGGCGATCTAACAACTGTGGTGTTCACATTAAATATCGCCAGTTGAATGAACTTTTTATATTGAACAATTAACTGATAGGTAACATAAAACGATATTTTCCCGTTTTAATACAGCCTTATAAAATAAATTGCAAGGGGTAAAAACAACTACAAATAATTTGTAATTATCATAAAAAATACTTGCAAAACTGGAAAAAATGTCTTAATTAGGTATGCACAAATAGAAATACTCTCTCCATCCTGAAATTCCGATCCAGGGAATTTCAATTCAGGGCAATTCAAAATATCTATAGTGATTATTCGCTTAAATCTATTTTCAAAAAAAGGATGAATTTTTTAATTCCATTTGTCCTTTTGTATTTAATTATAGTAACAACAAATTTAGGTGAATTATGGAACTATCTAATTTAGCATTTTTGGAATCTTATACGCTTAAAGATAAAGAAGGAATAATGGGGGCTATACTTGTTACCGACAGTGATACAAAACCTGTCGAATTCAGAGTAACTGCACCTATCACACCTACTAATTTCCAAAGAACACTTTATGGAAATGTATTGATGGAGCATATACTGGTTGAACTGATATCCGCTCCCCTGTTAAATGCAGTGTCACTTGACCTTGATATAATAATTGTACGGAATCCCCTTTTCCTCGGTGCAAATGACAGACAGGGTGTTAGAGTTGTGAGACTATTTGATAAGAATGAAAACATTTCAAGAGAAAGTTCAGCCAAGGAAGAATTGCTTTCGAATAATGGAGATAATTCAAATATCTTTGCTGAAATTTCCAGGCAATATGAAAGCGAATTACCTGAGATAAAAGAAAGTCTGAAATACATTGCCGAGAGCAGAAATCTTCTTGAGCCATTTGAAAGACTTAAAATTGCCTGTGAGCAGGTACATCTGCAAAAAATGGGTGACTGATGAATTTTGCCAGAAAAATCAGAGCTAAGATTGCCTCCTCAATTTCCACTATTGAAGAAACAGAATCTTTCTTGTGGGTAAAAATATTACGTATTGGTGAACTGGATCACAGAGAAATAGAACCATTTACCTATGAATTATGGAAAACGGAAGATATCCTTCTTACTATTGAAACTGATGGCCAAACTTCAAGCTATCCTATTAGTTTTAGAAGAGTTAAAAGTCTTAAGTTGTCTGCGAGAAAGCTAGTACTCAAATCAAAAACCAATCCTGTGTTTTTTGGGTTCGGCAATATTTCTGTATCAAATATAAAAATATCTTTCGATCAGGAACTAAGCCAGTTTTTTTCTGCCAGAATTATTGAAGAGGGTACCTCAGTCTTTCTGAAAGTAAAAGAGCAAAAGAAAAAAGAAGTTTCCAACGAACTAACTTCAAGAATATTTAAACTGGAGGATAAGGCAACTTCTTCGCAAAGAAATAGTAAATTTTCGAATGTTCATACTTCTGCAAGTGACTCCAATTACGATTCATATTTAATTAGGGAACCAAGTGTAATTGATTGTCTCTCTCAATTGAAGCCTAAAATTTATAACTTAGAATTGCTATCGCAACTGCAGTATACAGGATTATCGGACCCTGTTTCAAGTACAAAAGTAGATTTGCTTGATAATGCTATTCCTACAAAAGGATTTTCTGAAAGCGATCTGAAATTTAAAAATGGAGCACTTTACCCCCCATTTGAGTTTAGCCATCAAATAAGCAGCAGCGAGCTAAACCTGTATGGTAATTTATCATCCTGGAATACAAAACAGGTAAAAATAAAAATTCAAGAATTTGACCAGCCTATAATTAATAAATTATCTGTCTTTCATGAAGAAGATCCTCCTCTACATTTTAATAGAGAAGATAGCACAGAAACGGTTTTTGGAATAGAGATCAATAAGATTATTCAACCTAACACGGATCTTTCCGCTGAGGAGCAACAATATTTATTTGAGAAACTTTATAAGTTTCAAATTGATGGTGTAAAGATTCTGGCTACAAACAGAAGTGTATTATTTGCAAATGAAACCGGACTTGGTAAAACTACCCAGATAATATTTGCAATTAAATATTTGTTAAAGAAAAGGGAAATTAAATCTACCTTAATTGTAACTGATGACAACTCAACAGGAGATATTTCGATTTCTGAAAAAACCGGTAGCTATTTTGGATGGTATGGTTGTTTGCAAAAGTTTGCGCCGGAATTAAATATTAATATTGTAAAATCTGAATTTAATGATATCATATCTGAGCTCTCCAAGCCATTTCAGATTCAGATAATTTCCTATAGGTTGCTTGCTACGGCTTTGACAAGTAAAAACCTTAAGAAAGAAGTCTTTAAAAATTTTGAATGCCTGATTTTAGAGGATGCCGAATACTTTAGAAATAATCAGGACAATTTTACTCGATTTATTAACTCAATTAGTCCAAAATTCAATTGGATAATTACCAACCTCCAAATTGATGTATATGCTCAAAATATCTTAACATCTTTAAACCCTGAGACTTATTTGAGCCATAGTTATGATAAAGTAAGGGCTCAACTCCCGGAAATTAATGAATCGGAATTCTGGATCACAATGGAAAAAGATCACCATGAGGAATTTGACCAGACACATTTTCATACCAGAAATAGTTTACAGAATATACTCGAAACCGGAAATCCCTTCCGCTTTCAGTCACAACTTTTCTTTTTTATTCACAAGTTAAACCAGGCAAGTAATTTCCCTTCTAACGATATAGATAGTAATAAAACAAAACTTTTATTATCACACATCAATTCAATAAGAAGCAATAAGAAACGGGCTATAATTTTTTCTCAATATGATAAAGCCGGTATTCAAAAACTAGCCAAACTGTTTGATAGAGAAAATATAAACTATAAAAAATATTCTCAGGGCATGACACCTGATGAACTATCAAGAGCAGCTAACGAATTTGAAAAGGATGAATCTATTACTGTTTTGCTTGCGGACTCACAGGCAGTAAAGACAAAATCGCACATAGTTTATGCTCCTTACATAATACATTTTGATCAATGGTGGGTTCCGGTATCAAGATGGAATCTGGAGAATAAAATATATAATAAGTTTAACAAACCAATAAATGTTCTGAATTACTTTACAATAAGCACGCTAGATGAAGAAATTCGAAGTGTTTTGTTTAGCAGGAAAATGCTGAATAGAGAAACCTCTGGGAAAATTGGGCCAGATGCTTTTTCAAAAATTCTGAATGAAGATGAATGGATAAAAATTTTCGGACTTGAAAAAAAAGTCAAACCTGCCAGAAGGAAAAGCAAGAGAATGACTCAGGAGACAAATAAATCCTTATGAACCACCTTAGTTTACTTACCGGAACTATCTAACTTAATAAATGTTTACAAGTCAAAAGTGCAAGGTTGAATTATATTACTGCCTATTCCCAATCCAACATACATAATTTCGATTATCTTCCGTTAAAGAATTGATCTCTCTTCGTAATTTTGAGATCAGATAATTGCGGAGCCTTGACTTTTATCTCCAGCATATAGCCTGAATATGTCCCTGTAGGATTCCATGTAAAGTTCATTATCCAGGCATGCAAGTCGCGTGAGATTCTGATCTGCGGTGCAACGAACTGGCTCGTATTAAAATCGTAGCTGCCGGTTACAGAAACCTTCCAGTTTCTAGTGAGATTGAAATTTAAATTTGCACTTATATTCGATGATCTATATGACGATATAGGTGAAGGTCTGGAAAAGTTATAATTGTAATTCAATGAAATGTCCCACGGTATCGAGAAATCGGCTTCACTATTATTATAAATACCTCTCGACATAGCGTTACTTTCTTGTACAAGTTCGAACTCTCCCTTCTGAATTGAGCTGTCGGTTTTAGCACTTTCATCAGGCGAAGAAGATTTTTCTCCAGCTAAATGAGTTGATAGCGAAAAGCTAAAGTTTGTCATTTTAGCAAAACCTTTACCCTCACTGAGTAAAAAACGATTTATATGCTGCCCTATATCATCGTAGTCATACAAAGTAAAACTTGACGATCCTGATATATTCAAGAGATCACCAATTTGCGTTCTGTATCCAAGGTTAATATCTGAAAATTTCAGGCTGTCCTTAGCAAAATTATAACTTATGCCTGCATTTAAATTCAGTAGTTGAATTTTCTTTTCTTTAGAAGTTGTATCCGTAGGATCGACTTCCGTTTTCATTTCAAACACATTGCCAAGAGAAAAAGAGATACTTTGTGCTTCACCAGATGGTGCTCCTCCATAAACCGAACCAGCGAATTTATCGTATTTAACTTCTTTCCCTTTCGAATCAACATATGTCCCCCAATATCCCCACCCGGATCTGGAAAAATCAGGATGATAACTATATGAAATGCTGGGCAAAAGCGTATGCCGGATCGAAGCAATTCCTAAAATATGAGGATTAAAAATACCGTACAATTTAGTTGAAGCAGAAACCCCAACACTGAATGTCCTTACAAAGTTAAGTCCATACACTTCTCTCGTGCCAATAGTATCGGCGGTTCCGCTTGAATTAGGGCCAAGATCAAATTGTTCTGCACTTTTATCGTACCATTTTTCCTGGTAGTTAAAATTCGGAGATATACTTAAGTGACTTAACTTAGGTGAAAGCCCCCCGTTAATAGTATTTAATACTCCGGATTTAGATGTTACCACGCTATTAATTTTATTCCTTTGATTCTGAAACTGTCCCGAATAACTATAACCGAATAATTCATACCATTTCTGATTACCACCACTGCTCATATTACTTTTGAAGGGATAATCCTGTGCTTTATTAAATGATATGCTCGGAAGAGTTTGATAGATATCACCTTTTTCTAAATATTGAGTTCTGCTGTAGCTTAACGACATACTGTTCCCTGATTCCCAGTTCTTAAATAATGTCGCATTTGAGACAATAGTGTTTTGCAAAACCTGACTCAAGTCAATGCTTGTTCTTTGCAAATAATTATTTGAAAGGAATTGAATATTAGCATCCAATTTAAGAGTCGGAGTAAAGTTTTGATGATGAGTCCAGTACAATCTCCAGTCCGCAGTTTCTGAAGCATTTGGGTCAGTTGATTCGCCAATTTTGAATTTCTTATACCCGCCCTCTATGTTTCCGCTGTAGTCATATCTTTTTACATAACGAAACCTGCTGGAAAGTGCAAAACTTCCTCTTGTGTAATAATCAGTCGTAAAGTTCAAATCCATATAATCGTTAATCGCCCAAAAATAACCAATGTGTGACAAATAATTTCCATATCGTGCATCATAACCAATTACCGGTGCAATTATTCCGGAACGTCTCCCTTTCTGCAAAGGAAAAACTGCAAATGGCAATGGAACAGGAAATGGAACACCACCGAAATAGAGCCATATCCATTTTGCAACAATTTCTTTCTTTTGTATTACTTTCATCTCAGGTGAGTAAAAATAATAATGCGGAGGATTATGATCACAAGTTGTATAAATTCCATCTTTTATAAAATATGTTGATACATCCACTTTCTTAATTTTTTCACCTGTATAATAGGCACCTTCAGAGGAAGTGCCGGCTTCAGAAATGATTCCCTGTGCGGTCTTAAAATTATAGCTTATCCTGTTCCCGGTATATTCCTCAGGACCCTCTTTTAGCACTGGCTCTCCTTTCTTTTTGCCCTGTGTTGTGTCATCGATATTTCCAGTAGCATCTAATGTGTTCTTATTAAAATCAACAGATATATTTTCACTTTTCAAATCCGTTGCCTGATATTTTATCTGGCTGTTTCCGTAAAGATTCATCTTTTTTCGGTTAACAAAAAAAATAAGAGAGTCTTTTGAGCTTGCGTAAATAATTGTATCCAGACTGGTTGGATTATCCTTTAAGGAATCAGGAACCTGGACAAGTGAATCCGTGATAGCTTTTGTCGTATCCAATTTATTGGCGGAGCTATTTGCTGACTCCTGTGCAGGAGCATAACTGCTTATCATTATTATAATTAGAGTAGAAAGAAAAGATTTCATACCGGAAAGATAATGATATCCAGAAGATTTCGGTAATGCAAAATTAGAGGGATTTTAAAGCATCAATAGGATAATAACAGCAATTTATGTCTTATCTCCCTGTCTATTATTTCAGCTTAAATCATAATTCGAAATTGTTAAAAAATATTGAAATTGCACTATATTTTGTTTCTAAAGACGTATCCTTAAATATCTTACTCGCTGTATATTCTATTCCAAAATGATAAGTAATAAACCCTAATACAGAATTACCAGCCTGATTATTAAGCAATTTAAAGATACCTTCCGTAGAAATAACTATAGCGCTTGTTTTTGGATTATATTCATACCCGCTGCCAACGAAATTACCAAAGGCGAGCTTAACTGTTTCAAAAATATTGAAGATATGAGCTTTATGAATAATTGTGTTGCTGCTATACTTTAGTTGAATTAAATTCCTGCCAATATTGATATCGCCCAAAGGTCCTTTGTATGAAGTATTAAAATTACTATCGAGTTCGGGCAGCAGGTCAGAAGCTTCGGCAACAAAAGTATACTCAAATGCTGCAATGGTTTTATCACTTATGTGAAAATCAGCTCCTAAATTTAGACTATATCCTAACTTTGCAGTTCTTGGAATCGGATCCATTTGTGATTTATCAACATAGTAAACTTCTTTACCAAGATTAGTTATTGAATAACCTATAATAAAATTAAGATTGGGGGTAATTGAAGAAGCTTCATCAAGTTTAAAGCTAACATTATCAAGGAATAAAGTCGAAACCGGAATATCCAATAAGGCTCCCAAATCATAAGCTGTTGAAGAAAGTTTGTAGATTTGCGATGGATTTGCAATGGGATAAGAAGTCAAAATAGAGCTGAACTTTTTGACGGAAAAACCAAGACTAAAAATAACTGGGTAATTAAAACCCGCACCTAAACTGAAACAGCTAAATGAATTCTCATTATTACCATAATAGTTATAATTAATTTCATTATGAATAAAGCCAAAACCTAACGAAATGGGTAACTTTCCCTCGAGATTATATCCAATATTTAATCCATAGGAATTTGTATTAAAATCTGGGATTCCTATCCACTCAGTTTTTTTTGTCAGGAAAAGAGTCGATATATGATTGGTTTTAGCAGTAACGCCTAAAATTGCCGGATTATAATAAAAGCCAAGCGGATCATCTGTGATTACTGCAACACCAGTCGCTCCGGCCCCTTGCAAAAATGGTGATTGCTGAAGTGACAAAAAAGGAACTGCACTACTCTCTTGAGCATAAGACTTTACCATTAGTAAAATGGAGAAAAGCAGAATTAGTTTTTTTATTTTCATTTTCCCCTCGCTAGATTTGCTTATTTAAAATATTGTGCTTTAAAAATCCAACGGTCTACAAATAATTGTCAATGAATTATTTTCGAACTTTATAAAACACAAGTGCAGATGATCCCTGTATCCCCGCATCGTTCTTTAATTTTGCTGGTCGTACCTTTATTCTTTTTCTAATCGGAATAATAACTCTTTCAGCAGCCTTTTTTTGTGCAGCATCAAAAAGCGGTTTCCCAAAACCGGCGACACCTCCGCCAACAACGAATTCACTAATATCAAGTATATTTGCAAGCGAAGCAAACGCGTATCCCAGATATTCCCCAAGCTGAATAATAATTGATTTTGCATATTCATCACCAGCCTGCGCAGCTTCATCAATAACTCTCGGGCTCAGCTTTTCAATATCGTGATTTATCAGGTCCCAGATCTTTGTATCCGGTTTGTTCTTAAGTTCACCCTGAATTCTTTTAACCAGATAATGATTTCCAACATATGATTCAATACAACCGTAAGAACCACAATTACACTTTGGGCCGTTGTAATCAATAACGGTATGCCCGATTTCTCCCGCGGCTCCAAAATCCCCGTGATAAATTTTCCTGTTAATAATTATCCCGCCGCCAATTCCGGTACCAAGCGTAACCATTATGAAAGAATTAAGATCTTTACCTGCCCCGAAATGCATCTCACCAATCGCTGCGGTATTAGCGTCATTATCTAGATATACTTCCAGTCCGAATGCCTTTTTAATTAAACTGGCGAGCGGAACCTTATCCCATTTAGGCAAATTCGGCGGATTCTCAACAATTCCTTTTTCCTGGTTAACTGTACCTGCACAACCTATTCCAATCCCGACAATTTTCTTATCATTTTTTTGGAGTAGTTCATTAATTCCCTTTTTTATTTGTGAAACTACAGAGTCGGGTCCGCCCTCTGCTTTTGTTTCAACCATTGCTTTTTTATCAATCTTACCCGTGTCGGAAATTATTCCAAGCTTTATATTTGTTCCCCCTATATCAACACCGATCGCGAATTTACCTTTGCTGTTACTCATTTAGTATACTCAAAGTTTACAATTTTTAATTCATCAGGATATTTAATGTTACCTAAATCTGTGCTAACTGTTGGCTGCGCATATAAAGTGATTTTAGATGCCGAAGTTCCTTGCCCGGCAAGATTAAGAGCTAAATTGACTATTCCCTCATAACCCTTGTCTTTAAAAAATTGCACAAGATCAACACTAACCTGTAAAGGAATAACGGTTGCTTCACCTGTGCCTGGCACGGTAACATCTGGACCAATATTTCCTGTTACAGTTTGTTTATCATCTATAAAAAGTCGCCAGGGAAAGGAGACAATTGTTGCATTTGTATGGGGATAACCACCTGTTCCATCATTGGGATTTTTTGCATCCACATTAATGGTAAAGGTTAATGGAAGAGAATTCCGAACAAAAGCAGTAGATAATTTTAACACTTCCATTGATGAAAAATCTCCGGTACTTCTCTTGCCTTCGAGCGAAACACCTGCTAGCTGAACATTACTCGTTGAACTAATTTTAAATTGTAATCGTGAAAGGTTTGTAATGGTTTGCAAAACACTGCAATTAAGTCCTGTTATTGTGACTAATAATAATACAAAAAACAGGATGTTTTTTTTAGTGTAAATAATGCTATTTAATTTTTGTTTCATCAATTTTTTTGAGAATTATATCTGCAACTTTTAAAGCCTTCAAACCATCAATACCGGAAACTACAGGTTTTTTATCATTTAAAACAGAATCAACAAACAGCTCAAGTTCATACTTCAATGCATTGACTTCTTTAATTTCAGGTTGTTCGTATACTACTCTTTTCTTCCTCTCTCCTATTCCTATCTCGCCAAAAGAAATTGCAGCAGAGTTTGCTTTTTCGTTCAGAGGTATTAACCGGTACACTTCAGAAACCCCGGTTATAAAATCGAGTGCGATATAATTATCACGTTGAAAAATTCTCATCTTTCTCATTTTCTTCTGTGATATTCTGCTTGCTGTTACGTTTGCAACTGCACCGTTATTAAATTGAATTCTAGCGTTTGCTATATCAATCGTATCAGAAACAACCGCAACTCCGCTTGCTTCTATGTTTTTAACTTCAGCCTTTACAAGGCTTAAAATTATATCGATGTCGTGAATCATTAGGTCCAACACCACAGCAACATCCGTCCCCCGGGGATTAAACTGTGAAAGCCGGTCTGTCTGCATAAACATTGGCTCACTAATATATTTTTCAAGCGAGATTAACGCAGGATTGAACCTTTCTATATGTCCAACCTGGAGCTTCAGTTTCTTGTCTTCTGCAATCTTTACCAATTCCTCAGCTTGTTCAATAGTAGCGGTAATCGGCTTTTCGACAAATACATGAATGTCTTTTTCAAAACACTTTTTTGCAATTTCATAATGTGCGCTGGTTGTAGCCGCAATTGAGACAGCCTGAACTGAATTAAGTAATTCATCAATATTTGAAAATGCCTTAACCCTTAATTCGCTTGAAGCTGCCTTTGCCTGTTGGAGGTTAGAATCGTAAATCCCTATGAAACTGCAGGTTGAAATCTGGCTCAGCATTTTTGTGTGCAGTTTGCCAAGATGGCCTGTACCAATTACACCAACTTTTAGTCTATCCATTGTTTATCTGCTAATAATTCTTGAGTGAGCAATAATTCTATCATAACCGCCATTAGTGGGCTCTTTGTAATAGACAAAGATATTATATTCATTACTTGTTTCCCAGCTGTTACCCTCCAGAATATACCAATCAGGATTACTTATATTTCCATTCTGATAATCCGCCAGGACATACTGATAATCATAAATCCCACGCTTAAGCTGAATTGTTCTGGAAAAAATTCCACTGTTATAATTCATCCTGTAATTCGGCGAAACATCCCAGTTATTAAAAGCTCCAACAAGGAAAACATCTCCGTAAGTATTCTCCGGTGGGCGAATAGAAAAACTGACATTTAAATACGTAGCATTGAGATCTTTAAAATTGTCGATAATCGAACCGCCATTATAATCTCTTGATCCCTCTTTAAAAGAATCTTGAATACTCAAGTCCATCAAACTGAGCGTTAACATTAACCGAGTTGAATTTATTTATATCCCTTAAATCAACCTGCCGATATTCATTGCCGGGACGAATATCCCTGGCAATAAACTCAAATTTTCTGTTTGCATCCCAGTAAAATTGTCTGGTATTTGTATTAAAATCTTTATTGATAACTATCGGGTAATCTATTTTTTGGTTTTCAATTATTGTAACATTGTTGACATAGGCAGGATAAAAAGCTTCATCCAAATAAAAATTAGTAGTGATATTAAAAACCTTTCCCAAATCTGTAGGAAAATAATTACCGCTTTCAAGGGTTTCTTTGGTAAGAGTGTCCTGAATTTCAATTGCATTTTGTACTACGTAGAATTTCCCATAGCCATAAACCTTCGATGTATCCTGCGAATCCGTAATAAAAAACATCCAGTTACCGGAAAATGGAAATTCCACATAATTGTTAGCATCGGGAAATGTCCCTTTGAAATGATAATCTGCCTGCTGTACGGTGGTCGGTAATTTTTCAAAGTTTATATTCCGCGCAATATTTTTGCCAAAATTTGCAAGGAAAAGATTATCATATGATTTCCAGTTCATGTCGCAAAAGCGAAAAACAATTGACAAATCCGGAATTTGCTTCGCCATAATGTCAAAATCTATTGTAAGATAACCACCATTCGCTCCGGCTCCTATTATAGGAAATCCGGTCATATTATTACCCGGGAAATATTTCAAACTTTTAACCTGAATATTCTGGGAATAGATTCTGGGAATGCAAAATAACACAACAAGAGAAACCACAAAAAGTTTTTTCAAGAATAAGCCCCTAATAATAAATATTTAATAAGAATAATTTTCACTTAAAAGATTTTAGAAGAAACCGTTTATAATTATCAATATCGCTGCACAAATAATAATTTTTTAAGAATTGAGAGGCAAGTATTGTCTCCCCTGCGTTATAATAGTTGACAAAACCAGATGCAAAAGCACCTTTTAATCTACGAGTTGCCTCACATGTTTTTCCATTCTGTAAATAATATTTCTCTATCAAATCAATTATCTTATTATTCTCAGTAATATAAGGTTCATATACTGACGCATCTGCCAGATACAACGCCCCATCCTCAAACTTCCAGAAATTTAGAGGAAGATAAGATAGTGAATCAACTGTATTCAACGAATCAAAAGCCGCATTCCCTGTCACAAGGAGTATTGTATTCAGGTCATTTGAAAAAGTCTGATATGGCTTTGTTGACCCTGAATAAACTGAATCAGCGAGATAGAGGCTATCCAACGTATTGAATACAAAAAGTGTATACTTTTTCTCTCCACTTAAAACTTGATTATCTATAACAACTATTTCATTAACATCGTCATTATCCAAATCAACTTCAAAAGTCATCGGATTAGAAAATTTTTTCTGATAAAAAAGCGTACTGTCAGATTTGAAAGCTTTTAAAGTAGAATCATCAATTCTAATAAAATACTCTTCGTAATTATAAATTTCTTTTTGTGCATACGACAGAGTTGTAAAAAAGAAAAGGGATATTATTATAATAGATTTCTTCATAATCTCTAAAATCAGTACTATCTAATATATCGGTTTAAATTATAAAAGGTGAGTATATAAAGGTAATCCCCGGAGTTACAACTGCAACCCGGGGATCATAACATTCTATTTACAGATTCTTTATTTCATTAGTTAATTTCGTTATGGCTTCTTTTGCATCACCAAAATACATGAGTGTATTCGGATAGAAGAATAATTCATTATCAATTCCCGCATATCCAACATTAAGCGATCGTTTGTTGATCACCACAGTTTTTGCGTAATCAACGTTAAGAATTGGCATTCCGTAAATAGGACTGCTTTGATCGTGGCGGGCTGCAGGATTGACCACATCGTTAGCACCAATAACAATTACCACATCAGTATTGGAAAAATCGTCATTAATATCTTCCATTGCAAAAAGCTTATCATATGGAACCTGAGCTTCTGCAAGCAGTACATTCATATGCCCCGGCATTCTTCCAGCAACAGGATGAATTGCGAAACGAACATTTACCCCTTTCTTCTCAAGAACAGTCATTAAATCACGTACTGCATGCTGAGCCTGAGCAACTGCCATCCCGTAACCCGGGACAATTATTACACTGCTCACAGCATCAAGAAGCATTGCGAGTTCTTCTGAATCAACAGATTTAACATCACCTTTAGGTGAAGTTGTCCCTGTTGAAGGCCCACTTGTACCTGCCGAGGCCCATCCACCCAGAAGCACATTCATTAAAGACCTGTTCATCCCACGACACATTATAAGAGTAAGAATTATTCCGGAAGCACCTACAAGCGCACCGGCAATTATCAGTTCATTATTCCCAAGGACAAACCCGGTGGTAGCCCCTGCAATACCCGAATATGAATTCAATAATGAAATTGCCACTGGCATATCTGCACCACCGATTGGAAGCACAAGTAGTACTCCTAGCACAAGCGAGACTAAAGTAATTATTAAAACGAGCGAAAGAGAACCCGGATTAATAACTAGGTATGCGCCGCCTCCAAGAACAGCAAGCAGAAGAATAAGATTTAAGGGATGTTGTAATGGATACTTCACCACCTTGCCCGTAACAAGTCCCTGCAGCTTTCCAAACGCAATCATTGAACCTGTGAATGTAACTCCGCCGATCAGCAGACTAAGAATTATCGCAATTCCCTGGTCAACAGGGAGATTAAAAATCAATCCTTTGTCTACAGGATAATTCGGGTTCAGTTTATAATATTCCGCAAGTGCAACTAGCGTAGAAGCACCGCCGCCGAAGCCGTTCAGCATTCCAACCATTTGTGGCATCCCAGTCATTGGTACTTTCACTGCGAGTATAACTCCAATCAACGATCCGACTAAAACACCGATAATTATCCATTCAAATGTGAGCACATTCTGATCGAAAAGCGTAATAATAATTGCCATCGCCATTCCTATGGCAGCAAAGAGATTTCCTTTACGCGCGGTTTTAGGTGACCCCAGATATTTTATCCCGAATATGAAAAAGATTGAGGATACCAGGTAAGTTAAATCAATTACTACTCTCATTTTTTATCCTCACTTTTTCTTTTTAAACATTTTTAGCATTCTGTCAGTAACAAGAAATCCGCCGACAACATTTATCATTGCAAAAATTACAGCCACCATACCGAGTATTGTGCTAATAGTGAATTGCTCCATACCGGCACTTAGCAAAGCTCCTACTATTGTGATTCCGGAAATTGCATTCGAACCTGACATAAGCGGGGTATGCAAAGTAGGGGGAACTTTTGTTATTAATTCAAAGCCAACAAAAATGGCCAGCACAAAAACATAAATGTGCATTAAAAAAGTTATATTCTCCATAAATATTTTCCTTCTATTTATCTGCTTGGATCAAATATTTTTTTCGCTAAGCGATTCATAACTCATCAAACAATTATTTCGTTAATTCTTTAACACGAGGATTCACTACCTCTTTTTTATAAGTTATCAAACTACCTTTAACAATCTCATCGTCAAGATTTAATTCAACTTTACCTTCTTTACCTATATGCGTAATTAAACTTAAAAGGTTTTTTGAATACATTTCGCTTGAATGATAAGGAACCAGGCTGGGCAAATTCGGTTCCCCAATTATTGTAACACCATACTTCTTTACTGTTTTACTTTTTTCACTAATTTCGCAATTACCGCCGAATTCAACTGCCATATCGAGAACAACGCTTCCTGGTCTCATATTTTTAACCATTTCTTCTGTTACCAGAATCGGTGCTTTTTTACCAGGAACAAGTGCAGTTGTTATAACAATATCTGCTTCAGTTATATGTTTGAAGATAAGTTCTTTCTGTTTTTTCAAAAACTCTTCGGATGCTTCTTTTGCGTACCCTCCGGCGTCCTGCATATTTTCATCCGTTTCAACTTCTATAAACCTCCCGCCAAGTGACTGTACCTCTTCTTTAACTGCTGCACGAATATCAGAGACCTCAACTACTGCACCTAATCTTTTGGCAGTTCCAAGCGCCTGTAATCCAGCAACACCAGCGCCCATTATTACAACTTTAGCCGGCGATATCGTTCCTGCGGCCGTCATCATTAAAGGAAATATTTTTCCAAGTGTATCAGCACACATCACAACACTTTTATAACCTGCAATATTCGCTTGTGAGCTTAATGCATCCATCTTCTGTGCGAGGGTAGTTCTTGGAATCATATCCATTGAGATCACTTCAATTCCTTTCTCTGCACATTTCTTTGCAACGTCAGGATAATTTAAAGGATAAAGGAACGTTGCAAGTATTGTTCCCTCTTTCATTAAATCAAGTTCGTGTTTCTTTAGACCAGGATGGTCTATCGGCCGCTGCACTTTAAAAACTATATCTGCTGATGCATACAGGTCCTGCAGTTTATCAATAATTTTTGCGCCCGCTGATACATACTTTTCGTCTGTGAAGCCTGCATTCAGGCCGGCATTTTTTTCAATATTAACTGCAAATCCGGCTTTTATTAATTTGGGTACAACATCTGGAACAGTTGCAACCCTGTTTTCGCCGGGCATTATTTCTTTTGGGACAGCTATAATCACAGTAAATTCTCCTCTGAAATTTTTCAGATTATTTTACTAAAAATTGTTTGGAATATTTTTTATTCAAGCAAAAAATTACTATCTGATAATCGTGCATATTTGAAAATAATTCAATATTGAAAGTATTATGCCACAATTAATTAAAAATACAGTACCTAAAATAACAATTAAATTTGAAATATTAGACTAATCGCGGAAATAAGGTTAAAAATAGTTCAAAATCTTGGAAATCTATAGTCAAAAGAGAGAGCTAGTGTTTAAATAGAATCCTTTTTATCTGCTATCGGCTGCTCGTGAGTCAGGCAATGAAGGGTACCCAGACCCCAAACAAGGTCTACAGCGTGAATTCCTGTTACAATCCTGTCCTTAAATAGTTCGGAAAGAATCCCAATTGCTATTCTATCTTTCGGATCGTTGAAAGTTGGAACAAGAACGCAGGAATTAGAAATATAAAAGTTGGCATAACTAGCTGGTAACCTTTCACCCTTGAAGATCATCGGTTCAGGCATAGGCAAATAAATCACATTTAACTTAGAACCATTTTCAAGCAGCATGCTTTCCGCTCTTTCGTAATTTTCTTTTAACGGTTGATAATTCTTGTCAGCTGAATTCTTTTCCTGAACAAGCACAACTGTATCTTCATTTACAAACCTGCAAAGATCATCAACGTGGCCGTGCGTATCATCTCCAGCAATTCCCTTTCCAAACCAAAGTACATTCGATATTCCAAGATAATTTCTGAAAACCTCTTCATAATCTTTTTTTATAAAGCCGGGGTTTCTTACCTGTGTTTCAGCATCCATCAGACATTCTTCAGTCGTAACAAGCGTTCCTTTTCCATTCACGTCAATACTGCCTCCTTCAAGACAAACCTGCCTTCCATTATTCTCGGCAACAAATTTTTGCATCTTTAATTTCTTTGAAATAAAGCCGGGAAGTTTCGCATCTTTTTTATAATTATCATATTTAGCCCAGGCATTGAACTTAAAATTTACAAGCGCAACTTCACTTGAATCATTTTTAACAAATGCCGGCCCTGAGTCTCTCATCCACCCACGATCTGTTTTAAAAATAAAAAATTTAACTTTTTCTAAATTTACCCCAACATCCTTCAAAACTTTACTTGCTTTTTTCTGGTGCTCTTTTGATTCAACAATGATATGAAGATTTTCTCCTTCTGAAATTTTTTTTACAATTTCTCCATATACCCAGGGTATTGGCGCAATTTTTCCCGGCCAGTCTTCCCTGTTATGCGGCCAGCCGAGCCATGTCGCTTCATGCTTTTCCCATTCGGCGGGAAGTCGAAATCCTGATTTTATTGGAAACTCTTTTTTCACGTTTGGCATTTCACTTTTCACCATCTATGATTCTCTTCTGAATATCCCCGTATGCATCGATTCTTCTGTCGCGCAGGAAGGGCCAGTTTCTTCTGATGTCTTCAATGTGATTCAAATCGACTTCAGCCATTACAACTTCTTCTTTGTCAGTCGAACCTTGTGCAAGAACAACCCCCTGCGGATCGCAAATAAAGGACGATCCCCAGAATTCTAAGCCTGGAGTACCTGGAACAATAACTTCGTGCCCGATCCTGTTGACTGCAGCAACATAAACACCGTTTGCAATCGCGTGTCCTCGTTGTACTGTTTGCCACGATTCAAACTGCGCTTTGCCGTATTTTTCTTTTTCGTGCGGGTGCCAGCCAATTGCCGTAGGATAAAATAAAACACTTGCACCCTGTAAGGCAGTAAGCCTGGCACCTTCAGGATACCACTGATCCCAGCAGATTAGCGTTCCGATATTTCCATATTTTGTATTAAATGATTTAAACCCGAGATCTCCGGGAGTGAAGTAAAATTTTTCATAGAATGCGGGATCATCCGGTATGTGCATTTTCCTGTAGAGTCCGGCAACATTACCGTCCGCATTAATTATCGCTGCACTGTTGTGATAAACACCCGCTGCCCGTTTTTCGAATATCGGAACAACAATTACAACTTCGTTTTTCTTAGCAGCTTTTTTCATAGCCTCTGTTGAAGGGCCAGGCACTGTTTCAGCCAGATCAAAGATTGATACATCTTCTTTTTGACAGAAATATTGAGTCCTGAAGAGTTCAGGAAGACAAATTACCTGCGCACCCTTTTTTGCAGCTTTGTCAACCCATGAGACTGCTTTTTTCAAATTATCATTAGCATTTTCAGAAAAGCCAAGCTGCAATAAGCCTATTGTAAAGTTGTTATTTGCTTTCTTCTTCATTGTAAACTCTTTTTAATTACTCTAAAGATAATGAAATCCTGATTTTTTCCTGTAGTTTTTTGGATAGATAATTTCAGTTTAATTTTTTCTATAATCCTTTGCCCTAATGAATGTACCGTAAACGTAAGTTTCCTCTCTTTCAAGTTTTCCATCAAGAGAGTAAATCTTTGTAATTCCATCAAGCTTTCCCCTGTAATATTCTTGTTCTTTTTGAATCCCGCCTGATTTATAGTAATTAATTTTCTTTCCATTCATAATTCCGTCAGTATAAGTCACGATTGATTCAACCAAACCATTATTATAATAGGTTTTATATACGCCATCTATGATATTGTCTTTATTTTTGAATGAAGCTTTAAGCTCACCGTTCTCATAATATTCAAGTGCTATTCCGTTTTTTTTATTATAAAGATAATTTATTTCAGATTCTAACTTTCCTGAGGGATAATAATTTCTTGTTATCCCTTTTTGCACGCCATGCAAATAATCTACTGAACTCTTTAAGATTCCACTTTCGTAATAGTAGTAGCTTCTTCCTTCTAGTAAATCATCTTTGTAATGAAGTTCTGACTTAAGATAACCGCTTTCATAATAAGTGTGTGAAATATCCTGACGTTTTCCATTCTTGTAGTAAATCTCATCTTTCAGAGTTCCGGTGGGGTAGTAATCACGAATAGTTTGTTCAAGTGATTCAGGTTTCCCTTTGTAATCATATTTTATTCTGTCAAGCAATTCACCGTTACTATAGGTATCCTTAACACGTTCATTACCAGCAAGGTCATAAATTTTTACTTCCCCTACTAATTTGTCGTTAACAAAATTCGCAACCAGTGCTACAACTTTGTTATCATGATATACTGTCGTTTTACCATTAAGCGATCCATTCTTATATGACTTCTCTACTTCTACATTTCCAGATTTAAAAAAAGTATAAGAAGTATCGTCAAGTTCACCATCTACAAAATTCCACTTACCTTCAAGCTCACCGGTTTTATAATAAGTTTTTGTAATACCCTGGAGTTGTCCGTGCACATAATTCTGTTCTGCCCAGAGCTCACCACTTTCGTAATACCATTTTGAAATACCTTCTTTTAAACCATTCATATAATTCCATTCAATACTGAGCTTCCCATCAGGAAAATACCATAATGATTTTCCGTTCTCCTTTCCATCCTGATATTCCCATTTTTTCCAGATCTTACCTGATTGATAATACTCAAAGTAATATCCGTTTAGTTTCCCATTTACATATTGCCCAAGAGTTTTTACAACACCGTTTGCGAAATACGTTCTCCGGAAACCTGTAATTTCATTTTGCTGCGCAGAAATCTCACCTTGAAATAATAAAAGGGGGATTAGAATTATGAGAGATTTTTTAAGACAAAACTTCATTTAATTATTAGGACTTGACTTGTTCTATTTTTACTGTAATTATTAAAGTACAAAACTATTATTATTTGATGATAAGAGAAACACAAAACAAGGATATTATTGAATATTTAAGATCAAAAAGCTGACTTTGTAATAAAAGCTATTATCTTTATTTTCGTTTAAAAGAACTACTATAATATGAACCACAGTCATAATCACAGAGGAACTACAGAAAGGAATCTGATTATATCTATAATTCTGAACGCAATTATCGTAGCGGGAGAATTATTTGCAGGTATAATCAGTAACAGTCTTGCTCTCATTTCAGATGCTCTGCATAATTTTAGTGACCTGATTTCTCTTGTACTAAGCCTGATCGCTGCCAGGATGAAATTCTGGAAAGCTAATTCAAAAAAATCTTACGGGTACATCAGGGCTGAAATTATTGTTGCATTTATTAATTCATCAACTCTGCTGATTATTGGCTTTTACATAATTTACGAAGCCTTCGGGAGATTATTTACTCCTGAAAAGGTAGTTGGGAAATGGCTGATTATTGTTGCAGGAATAAGCTTTATTGCAAATGCATTATCAACCTATTTGCTTCATCAGAATTCCAAAGGGGACCTGAACGCAAAAAGTGCATACCTGCATTTATTTTATGATGCAATGAATTCATTATTTGTAGTAATTGCAGGAATACTGATTTACTTTTATAACTGGTACGTACTCGACCCGATTTTCTCCATTGTGATTGGCTTGTTTATAATAAAAAGCGCCTGGGATATAATTTTAGAAACTGTAAATATACTGAGTGAAGGAACGCCAAGAGAAATAGATCCTGAAGAGGTTCAGAAATTCATTGCTTCACAACCTGATGTAAAAGAAGTGCATCATCTGCACATTTGGTCGTTATCTTCTAATTTTTATGCATTATCCGCACACGTTGTACTCGAAGATCAATTGATAAGCAAAGGATACCTTGTTGTTGATAAACTTGAGAAAGAATTATCTAAAAAATTTGGAATTGAACATCCGACTTTCCAGCTTGAAGCTGATTTGAAAGATCAACAAAAAGAAGTGGTAAAAATAAAAAAAGCGTCTGAATAAATCAGAATATAATGGAATTGTCATTTCGAAGGAGCCCGGCAAATGTCGGACGACTGAGAAATCTTTTATAAAAGATTTCTCCCTTCGATCGAAATGACAAGGCATAATTTTCAATAATTTTTGGAAATTACGTACTCTAATTTTTCAGTTTGTAACCCGCCTTTATAAGAAGACTTTTAACCTTTTTCGCGTCCTGTTTCGTCTCAAAGGATAGCTTAAAAACTCCGCCGTACTTGTCAATAAATTTTTGCAACTCTATGTCTTTGAGGTTAACCGAATTATTATAAATCAAATTCACAACCTTTCGCAGCGTGCCGGGTTTATCTTCAAGTTCCAGGTATATATCGTGCAGAGGATTCAGGAATCCCTTTGGGTCTTTGGAAATTTTTTCCCTTTTTATTCTCGCTTCGCGAAATAATTCGCCTATATTTTCAATATCGCCCGAGGCAAGATTGTCTTCAATTTTATGCAGATTGATATATAGAGTTTCAATCGCATCTATTATTTCTTCACGATTAATTTTTAAGATAGATTCCCAGCTTGTGAAAGGGCTGGATGAAATCCTGGTCAAATCCCTGAAACCGCCAGCAGCATAATCAAGTAAATCGATTTTCTCTTTATTATCTCCTACTGAATGAATTAGAGCAACAGCCAGAAGCTGCGGCAGATGGCTTATCCGCGCTACAACTTTGTCGTGAAGTTCAGGATGAATAAATTTAGGTTTTGCGCCTAACAATTCAATTATCTTCTTAAAATCATTTATCCTGCTGCAATTTTCAGCAAATGAAGAAATAAGGTAAATTGTGTTTTTAAAAAGAAGAGGATCGGAATTCTCGTACCCTCCCGTTTCCTTCCCGGCCATCGGGTGTCCCCCGATGTAGTGTGCATCGGTTTTAATTTCATTAGCCTTTTCTTCAAAGACCGACTTAACACCACATACATCGGATATAATATTTCTGTCTGACAATTTCGGAAGCAGCTTTTCAAAAACTTTTAAGGATGCATCTGCAGGAAGACAGATAAAAATTAAATCAGAATCAACTGCAGAATCTGTGGATGGAAGTTCAGCATTAATTATTTTCTCTTTTAATGCTTTCTTTAAGGTTTCTTTGCTTTTATCGTAAGCAGAAATTGAGAAATTTTTACCGGAAGATTTTAGCGCTTTTGCTATTGATCCGCCGATTAAGCCCAAGCCGATAATAGAGACATTCTTTATCAATTTAATTTTTTCCAAAAATTTTAACTGGCACGCCTAAATTTACCTGCAAAATAATATCTTTTTGTAACATTATGAATTTTAAACCTGTCTATGGAACTTTTTCCTCCCCCTTACTGTTTTATCTTACTTAACTACTCAGCCTTGTCAAATTAAATCAGGTGGATCCACAGAAAATTAGCTGTTAAAACTCAAATAAACGGGGAAAAATGAACGAAATAAATATTCACACTTTTTCGGCAAATCCATTAATTGCGGAAAATATCAGAAGCCTGCTGAAATCAGAAAAATATATAAGCTTTTCCAGTCATTACAATTCCATAAATGGTGGTTTAAGAAATATTGGTAAAAATAGTGCACGACTGACAGAGAAAGATATCTTATTTATCGACGATTTTTCTTTCAATAAAAACAATATTATTAAATTCCTGAACATCATCAATCAATCCGCAACTGCCACTAAAAAAATAATTTATACAAGCAGCTTTAACAGTAAATAAGTTAAAGATTTAAGCGGATTAAATGTTAACGGATTGCTCCATAAACAAGAGACGCAATTATTCACGTCTAATTTTACCCAGGAAGGACACGGTGACGATACAAGGAAATACGAAGAAAAATTTATTAACTTGGTAAAATCAGTTGATAAAAGTATTATTTGTTATGACAACATCATTAATTCATTACTTATCAGAAAATATGCCTGGGCAAAGGGGATAGCCCGCTCTATACCTGATTTATCTTTTGGCGAAGAAGGTCTTTCTAAAAACAAGCAATATGATTCTGACTTAGCGCTACAAAAGAGAGTAAAACTTATAAAGTTCCTAACATCGCAAGAAACAAAACTACTTCTTTGTCTTGCAAAGGGTTATAAGAATAGAAAAATTGCCGGAGAACTTAATATTACTGTAGCCACGGTAGAAACATATAAAGTTCACATCCTGAAAAAGCTGGAACTTAAATCAACCAATGATTTAATAATTTTCGCTGTAAGAAATGAAGAGATTCTCGGATATATGCAACAAAAATAAAATTTTAGCTATACTGGAAACCTGTATTGACAATTGGCAGTTGTATGCATAACTTTTTTAATAAGTTACAAATGTAATAGTATATCTAAAAAATGTTCCCTCCTAAATAAACAACAATAATGGGAGGCAATTAAAATCATTAGAAAATCACACTAAACCTTAAAATGAAATTATGAAAATATCGACTATGTTATTTTACATTTTCTGCTTTTGTGGAATATATTTTCTCAGCTCTTGTAAAAACAACCCGATTAATGATGGTGGTAGTACACAAGTAGGAGAATGGCAGTATCTAGGCCTTGGAAATGAATCTATAACATCAATAGCAATTGATCCAAGCAACGAAAATATAATTTATGCAGGAAGTTCTTCTGATTTCAGTTCCGGAACATCTGGAAAATTGTTTAGGAGTACTGATGGTGGCAAATCATGGGATATCCTCATCTCAGGAAGTAATGCTAGATTTAATGCAATTATAATAGATCCCATCAACACTAGCACAGTTTATGCAGCAAATGGCTCAATTATTAAAAGTGTAAATGCTGGTCTAACCTGGACTGATATAACGGGTGGAATCCATACTGATAATGATACACGAGCTTATGCACTGGCAATGGACCCGAAAAACTCAAACGTACTATATGCAGGTACGGGGGGATTCTTTGGCGGAGGCCTCTATAAAAGTACTGATGCTGGCAAAGACTGGTTTTGGACTGGCGATAGTTTAAAGGATGGAGTAACAAGTATAGAAATAGACCCTAATAATTCAAATACGCTTTTTGTTGGAACAGCTAATAGAACAATATTATGGAAAAGTACGGATACAGGGTTACATTGGAAACAAACTGGTTTATTGGGAAAAGGATTGGTGTATAGTATTCTTTTTAATAGTTCAGTATCCATCATTATTTTCGCTGCAACAATAAGTAATGGTATTTGGGAAAGCATGGATAATGGGTCTACTTGGCAGACATTTAATAAGGGACTACCGGATAGCAGCGGTGCTGTAAAAATTACTAGAAATACGGATACAAAAATACTATATGCTATAGAAACAAAGGGTGATGAAGGTGGAATTTATAAAAGAGAACCTACTGGAATATGGGAAAAGATAGGGATCAATAATCTAAGTTCCTCATCATTTTATTATTCTGATTTAAAAATTAACAACGACAATAACTACCTTTATTTTGGAAATAAGGGTATTTACAGATATAAACTATAAAACCAAAATGATTTCTAAGCGATCACCCCCTTCAGAATGAAAAATAGTCCGGTGCCCTGGGGCATTCCTTCTGACAAATAGTCCGTCTCACCGAAGCAATTTGTAGAAAAGGATGATTTATATCCTCAAGGCACCTTTTTAATTTGCAAAATAAACTGGGAGAAATTTACTATGAAAACTATATCAATAATGATAAAGATAATATCATTTTTTACCATCCTCAATCTAATTTTTTTATAAATATATTTCCACAGGAAAAAGTTGCAGGTAGAATTGTTAAATCTGCGTCTTTGAATGGGAAAACAGTTAAATTTATTTCGGGTGAAGTTGCAGTAAAATTTGGATCCTCCGTCTCCAGGTCTATAGTTCAAACTTATCTTGCAAAATTCAACTTAAGTATAAAGGGAAAATCTATAAAACCTGGTTGGAGTTTAATAGATGTCCCTCAAGGTAGTGACGAACTATCTACTATTGCAATGCTTAAGAAAATGTCGTTCGTAAAAAATGCTGAGCCTAATTATTTAACGAATGCTTTTTCAGAACCAAATGACACATATTTTAAAACCAACCAATGGGCATTAAGAAACGCGAGACAGTCAGGAGTTCCAGGTACATGGGACGCAGATATTGATGCAACAGATGCTTGGGACATTACAACTGGAAGTTCAAATGTAGTTCTTGCAATATTAGACACTGGTATTCCAATGCTGAATGGTTCACTTTCTCATCCCGATCTTAATGATCCAAATAGAATAATTATAGGTTCTGATTATATTGGTGATGGTGAAAGTGTTAGAGATCTATTTGGACATGGGACCAATGTAGCGGGCATAGCTGGGGCTGAAACGAATAATAGCACAGGTATATCCGGCATAGCCCAAAATTGCAAACTTTTGATTATACAGGTCTTCGATGCAAACGGACATGGTTCTTCAACAAGTTTTTATAATGGAGTAATAGAAGCTGTAAACTACCAGCGCAATCATCTAGGGACAAGGATAGTTATAAATTATAGTGGGGGTAGCAGCGTATCATCACAACAAATGGAAGATGCAATAGACTCTGCAAATGTTAATGGAATCCCTATAGTTGCTGCTGCCGGAAACGATGACGGAGGAGCCGTAGAATACCCTGCTGCCTATTCAACATCCTATTCAAATGTCATAGCAGTTTCAGCAACTGATCAAAACGATGTTATAGCCTCATATTCAAGTGTGGGACCACAGATTGATGTTTCTGCACCAGGAGGAGTTGGCCCTTATAATGATAACGGGACAACTGCATATAATGGTTCAGATAATGAAGGTGATAATATCTATTCTACTGAACCTAATTATTCTTTTAATCTTCAGAATGGTACGGATGTATCTGAAAATTATGGCTATTTAGCTGGTACCTCACAGGCTGCACCTCAAGTGACAGGAACAATCGGCCTAATGTTATCTATAAATAGCTCACTCTCTGCTTCTCAAATAAGGAATCTGATGGAACAGTATGCTGACGACAAAGGACCAACTGGTTTTGATGATCAATATGGATATGGGCGTTTAAATGCTCTTAAATCAGTTGCTAATGCTTTTGTACTTGCAAACCCACAATATCAATATACAGTTGGGACTGCATCTTTATCTCTTTATTCAACAGATTTTCAAATGGACTTTTTAAACAGTCCGGCACCAGGTGTTCCTGTTGGTCGATATAATTGTGATAGGTATGTAGTCGAGGTGACAAAAAATGGATTTTCTCAAACACCAAATGGATGGATTACTGATTCCCCAGGATTTTCATGGGCAAATCCAAATGATGCTAGCCCTTATGTAATAAAATCCACCACAAGTAATTCAATTACGCTTCAGACTGTTTTTTACTATATTAAAAGTGATCTTGCGACAGGTCAAACAGTGAATAAATGGGCACCATTTGATCCTAATAATGCTGCTGTGCGGAAATATGCTACCTTAGGAATACCTGTTCCTCCCCTTTCAGTTTATATCACAGGTCCTTCCACAGCACAATGTCAAACTAGTACCTGGACAGCAAATACTTCCGGTGGTTCTACCCCATACTCATATCAATGGTATCAAAAATGGGACTGTGGGGGAGGAGCTGGACCAGGACCTTTGAGACCGTGCGGCACCTGGAACGCTGTAGGCACCAACAGTTCAACTTTGCAATTCTACTGGTGCGGCGGAAACGGCTACCTGCGTGTAGATGTTACTGATGCTCAAAACGGCATAGCTTCAGCACAATATTATGTTACCGGATCGGGTGGTATAGGGCCAAAAGCCGTTGATAATTCTTTGGAAACTCTAAAAAAAGTTGTACCTGAATTATATGATCTCGGTCAGAATTATCCTAATCCTTTTAACCCGACTACACAAATAAAATATGCCTTAAAAGAAGACGGGTTTGTAGAAATAAAGGTTTATGATTTACTCGGAAAGGAAGTGGCGACGCTTGTAAATGAAAACAAGTCAGCGGGTTTTTATACTGTTAATTTTGATGCAAGCAGATTAAGCAGTGGAATTTATTTCTACACAATAAAAACCAAAGATTTTTTTGACAGGAAGAAAATGGTAGTTCTAAAATAAAATAGGAACAGCTTTTATTACAATTAACCTTGAGGGTCTTAAACAGCGACCTTCAAGGTTTATTTTTATAAACTACATCTTCCTTCCAATCACTTCCGCAATTGCTTTAACCTGTGCCATAAGTTCTTCAAATTGATCTGGCAATAAAGCCTGCGGTCCATCAGACAAAGCTTTTTCAGGTTCGTTGTGTACTTCAACCATTATTCCGTCGGCACCGGCTGCCACAGCAGCGCGAGCCATCGGCAAAACTTTATCGCGCAATCCTGTAGCGTGGGAAGGATCGGCAATTATTGGAAGGTGGCTTCGTTTATGAATCACAGGAATTGCAGACAGATCAAAAGTGTTTCTAGTGTAGGTTTCAAATGTTCTTATTCCCCTTTCGCAAAGCATCAATTCTTTATTTCCGCTTGAAAGAATATATTCGGCAGACATTAAGAGATCTTCAACAGTTGCAGATAAACCACGTTTTAACATTATCGGTTTTGTTGTTTTACCGAGATCGCGAAGCAGTGGGAAGTTCTGCATATTTCTTGCCCCAACCTGGAATATATCCGCGTATTGTTCTATCAAATCAATATTACTTGATTCCATCACTTCTGTTATAACAAGCAATCCGTATTTATCAGCAGCCTGGCGCAAAAGTTTTAATCCTTCTTCTCCCAGTCCCTGGAAAGAATAGGGCGAGGTTCTTGGTTTGAAAGCCCCACCTCTTAAGATTTTTGCACCTGCTTTTGCCACAGTTTCTGCAATCGTAAAAATCTGGTCTTCATTTTCAACCGAGCACGGGCCTGCCATCATCACGACTTCGTTTCCGCCAATTACCACATCCTTAATCTTAATCTCGGTATCTTCTTTATGAAAGCTTCTGCTGGCAAGTTTAAATGGTTCTGTAATCCGGTAGACTTCAGCTACGCCATCAAGAATTTTTACTTTTCTTATGTCAAAATTCGGCTGCACCCCAATCGCACCGAGGACAACCTGTTCTTCGCCAGTCGATTTATGGACAGAAAATTTATATTCTTCCAGGTGCTTTATAATATTTTCTAATTGTTCCTGGGAAACATTTTTTTCAAGTACTACTACCACAATGGTCTCCATTAAAATTAATTATGAAATTTCTTTTCCCCTGCTTCAACTGCAAAATTGAGATGATCTTCCTTTCTTGGAATTGCACACGAATAAATAGAACTGTAAGCGCAATAAGGATTGTACGCTAGATTAAAATCAACCGTGTACAAACTATCGGGAGCGCGATCAAGATAAAAATCAATGTAGCGTCCAACGTCATATGTTTCTTTCCCTGTTGTTTCATCCGTAAACCAGATTGAATAATAAGGCTGACCACTTTTAGCCCAGCCTTTGTAAACATTTAATTTATAAATTTTATTTTTATAGTCTAGATTTACATAACCAAATTTCAAAGCTTTTCTTTCCTCTCCTTTTGTACCGAATATTTTTACCGTATCCTTTTGCGCATATTCGTAGAGCTTGCTCTTAAAAACAAAGTCCGTATTAACTTTGTAATATTTCAAAGGATGAAACTGCACCAACGAATCCTGGTTGAAAGGTGAGCCCGGATCGTTTTTCATATAATCATCTTTCTCTTTGCGGAAGTTTTCAACTTCCGAGATATAATTGTTATTGCGTGGGGAAGGGTCCTTTGAACAGGAATTCAAAATTACAGGAGCTAAAAATATTAAAATCAAAATTATATAAATTTTCACATTGAAATATTCACGTTTCACTTTTCACCTTTCACTTTTAACGTTTCACCTTCTTTTACTTTCTTTTTTAATTCATTCAATTTATTCAAAGCTTCAACCGGAGTCATGTCGTTTATTTCAATATCATTTATTTCCGTTCTCAGTTTATCATCTTTAATTTCAAAAAGGCTAATTTGACTTTCATTATCTCTTTTTAATTTTTCCATTTTTTCTTTTTTAATTTCATAGGGTGTCAGTTCCTTTCCTTCGAGATTTTGCAAAATTTCCTTTGCACGATTCGTCACAAAAGTCGGAAGCCCGGCCATTTGTGCAACCTGGATTCCGTAACTGTGATCTGCCCTGCCGGGATTTACCTTATGCAAAAAGATGACTTTATCATCATATTCACGAACTTCAACTTTGTAGTTTTTAATCTTCGGGAAAAGCTCAGCCATTTCGTTCAGTTCGTGATAATGAGTAGCAAAAAGAGTCTTTGCTGATATTGCCGAGTTTTCATGCAGGTATTCTGTTATAGCCCAGGCAATTGAAATACCATCGAAAGTGCTTGTACCTCTGCCGATTTCATCAAGTAAAATTAAGCTTTTTGAAGTTGCGTTGTTAAGAATATTTGCGGCTTCCTGCATTTCAACCAGAAAGGTGCTCTCACCGGCAGTAATATTATCGCTGGCACCGACGCGAGTAAATATTCTGTCAACCAAACCAATTTTCGCTTCTTTCGCCGGAACGAACGAGCCGATTTGCGCAAGAAGCACGATCAATCCTACTTGCCGTAGATACACTGATTTACCAGCCATATTTGGTCCTGTAAGCAGAATGATTTGCTCTTTGGCATTATCAAGTACTGAAGAATTGGGGGTAAACTTTTCACCCGGCGGAAGGATTCTCTCAACAACCGGATGCCTACCATCGACAATTTCTATTTTATCATCTTCGCTCAATACGGGTTTTACATATCTGTATTCATCAGCACATTCAGCAAATGAGATAAAACAGTCGAGCATTGCTATTAGCCTTGCATTATTTTGAATTGCCTCAGCCTCAGCACCAACTATCATTCTTATCTCATTGAAAAGTTGAGACTCAAGCTCGTAAATTTTTTCTTCAGCATTCAGAATTTTATCTTCGTAAGTTTTCAGATCGGGAGTGATGTACCTTTCAGAATTAACGAGCGTCTGTTTTCGGATATAATTTTCAGGAACTTTTTCTTTATGCGCGTTGCTTATCTCAATGTAATAGCCAAATACTTTATTAAAGTTAACTTTTAATGATGAAATGCCTGTCCTTGCTCTTTCATCTTTCTGAAGATTTGCAATCCAATCTTTCCCGTTTATTGAAATATCCCTGAGTTCATCGAGTTCAGGGCTGAAGCCGCTTTTGATTATTCCCCCGTCTGAAATGCTCAGCGGCGGTGAATCGATAACCGCATTTTCTATTTTCCCAACTATTTTTTCGAGTGGATTTAATCCATCATTTAACTGTTGAAGTGTTTTTACTTTTAAGTTTTTGAGCAGCTCCTTAATAGCAGGAATTTTCTTCAATGAAGTTTTCAGATAAATAATTTCGCGCGGATTTGCTCTGCCGGTACAAACTTTTGAAATCAGTCTTTCAAGATCTCCAATTTCTTTAAGCCCATTTATTATTTTTTTTCTAAGATTTTTATCCCGAAATAGTTCTTCAACACTTTCCTGTCTTTTCAATATCAGGTCTAAATTCTTTTAAAGGCGCAGATATCCATTTTTTCAAAAGCCTTCCACCCATCGCAGTTTCGGTTTTATCGAGGATAGAAATCAGCGACCCTTCCCTTCCTCCGTCCTGCATGGAATAAGTGATCTCAAGATTTCTTTTTGTTGAGTGATCGAGTATCATATACTCGGAAGGATTATAGGCCGAGACTTTATTTAAATGGGAAAGATTTGCTTTTTGCGTTTCCTGCAAATAATTTAACACAACTCCGCAGGAAATAATCCCGGTCATAAATTGATCAATCCCAAATCCTTTTAAAGTTACAGTTTTGAACTGCATCACCAGCATTTCTTTGGCATACTCAAAATTAAAAACCCAGTCATCAATTTTTGTGATACGTATTGTAGGATTTATTTTCTGAATTAATTTTGAAAAAAAATCTTTGTCTTTTTTCTGAACAAGAATTTCCGATGGAGAGATCGATTCGATCTGCTGGGATAGCTGATCTGCCGGGACTTCGTAAGTGTAAAACTCTCCGGTTGAAATATCGCAGAATGAAAGGCCAGAGATCTCATCTTTGACACAAACTGCCATTAAATAATTATTCTTTTTATGATCGAGAATTTTATCCGAGAAATTCACTCCCGGGGTAACAACTTCAATAACTTCCCTCTTTACAATTCCCTTAGCAAACTTCGGATTTTCAACCTGTTCACAAACGGCAACCCGGTAGCCGGCTCGAACCAGTTTAGGTAGATAGGTATCAATTGCATGATGCGGGAACCCTGCAAGCGGAACATCTTCGGCAGCACCGTTGGCTCTTTTGGTCAGAGTTATTCCTAAAACCTTTGAAGCAATCTTCGCATCTTCTTCAAAGGTCTCAAAAAAATCTCCCATCCGGAAAAGCAGAATTGTATCCGGATTAGCGGCTTTTATCCCGCTGTATTGAGCCATTAATGGCGTTTTCTGCATTTATTACGCTTATAATTTAATTTAGGTTAAATTTAAAATTACCTTAATATGTAAAGAATATCAATTCAGCAGTCGTCTTATTAAATTATACTAATTGCCTTTATGCGCTTGTAAAAGCTATATAATTATATATATTTAGGCGGATTTAAGTTTTCAAATTAAAACATTTTTTTTTCACATCTTCTATTTTAAACTAAGCCCAGCTCAAGGATATAACTTGAAAGAAGAATATCATAAATGGTTCAGCGAATACCTGGAAAGAGAATTTGAGATGCTCGTTTTCGGGCACGAAGGTTACCCGGTTATATTATTCCCAACTTCTAAAGGTCGCTACTATGAAAATAAAGACTGCGGATTAATTGATTCAGTTGCATATCTTCTCGATGATGGGAGATTCAAAATATATTGCCCTGACGGGGTGGACACAAGCAGCTGGTACAATTATTCAATTCATCCAGTTGACAGAGTAAAAACTCATATCGGTTATGAAAAATTAATTCTGAATGATGTAATTGAATTTGTTAAACACGAAACGGGAAGAAAGAAGGTTGGAGTTGCGGGCTGCAGCTTCGGTGCATATCATGCAGTCAACTTAGGATTCCGCCATCCCGATAAAGTGGACAATATTATTAGTATCGGCGGATCGTTTGATATAAAGCCGCACATTTACGGTTATTTTGATGATAATTGTTATTTCAATAATCCTCCCGATTATCTTCCAAATTTAGATGATGACTGGTATCTTGATAGATTCAAACAGATGGGAATAATTCTTGGCACCGGGGAAAATGACACATGCAGGGATGAAAATATTAATTTATCAAACATCCTCAATTCAAAAGGGGTACAGCACTGGCTGGATGTTCGTCCGGGTGCAGGCCATGACTGGC
Source organism: uncultured Bacteroidota bacterium (assembly GCA_963772675.1). Lineage (GTDB taxonomy): Bacteria > Bacteroidota > Ignavibacteria > Ignavibacteriales > Ignavibacteriaceae > JAKAGZ01. The sequence continues at coordinate 134,245 of CAVYYF010000012.1, read as the reverse complement.
ATTGGTGGAGAGAAATGTTTCCACAATATCTTAAAAAAATTAATGTTTGAAATAATTACTATAAAACCACAAAATCACTTATTTGTCTCCAAATTTTTGGTTAAAGATTTCTTATATTATCTCATCTTACAAAACTAAATTTATGTGATATGCTGCGATTTGATTTCCAGGTTACAAAAGAATCAAGACTCAAATATGAAATTGAAAATTCCCTCTTTTCTATTGTCGGTGACCTGATTATTGCCAATTTTCGACAGGCCAGAATACTCGCAAATAAAATAAATACAAAAAGAAAATCTCAGGGAATTACTGATAAACTGGTAACTCCGGGAGTAATCAACGGCATTGGATTGCAGCATGAAATTTTTCATTATGTAATCAGGGTTTACGAAGAGACTGAGAACAAAAATGTCTTTCAACGTGCGATTAATAAGTTAACATATGAATTAGGTGAAAAAGAATTAGACAGGATCCTGCTTCATTTCATCGCAGATTTTCCAGCTCCTGAAGTTCAAAGCGGAAAGCTTTCGGCAAATCTATACCTGAACAGTCTGACTGATAACAAACCAAACAAGGAAATTATTTTAGAAGAATTGTTATTGCTGCATATAGGCAATAGCAACCCCGCAGGAAAAAATCTGAAAGAACTTTATGATGACACCCCACTTGGACAACAAACTGATTATTTACAATTGATTCAGAATGCGGATAAATTTTTTGAAAAAGAAAAATTGCTTGGCAACGAAAATTTATCACTTATTAAATTTCTCAAAAGGCCCATTGAAACTAATCCACAAAGCCTTGAAGGCCAGCTTGAATTCATTCTCAAAAACTGGAGAATTTATATAAAATCAGCTTTTGATGACAGGTTATTAAGAAGCAAAGACCTTTTTGCGGAAGATGCACAACTATTTCAAATAGGCGGATTCCATAAAGGAACACCGCCTGTACCTGACTATGATGCAGAGTACTTAAAAAAATTAAGAGAGAACTTATTAGCAGGTAGAAATTTAACTGATGACGAAAGACGTTATTATTACGAAGAATATGAGCACTTCACTTCGGATATTGATTGGATGCCAAAAGTTGTGATGATAGCAAAAAATATTTTTGTCTGGCTCGATCAACTATCAAAAAAATATCAAAGATCAATTACCAGGCTTGATCAGATACCAGATGAAGAGTTGAATGATCTTGCAAGATGGAATTTTACTGCTCTCTGGCTGATTGGCATCTGGGAGAGAAGCAGTGCTTCAAAAAAAATTAAGCAGATGACAGGTAACCCCGAAGCCGCTGCTTCTGCGTATTCCCTCTTCGATTACGTAATAGCTGAAGAGTTGGGCGGAGAAGGAGCCTTCGAAAACCTGAAGCATCGTGCATGGGAAAGAGGAATTCGTTTATCCAGTGATATGGTCCCAAACCACATGGGGATTTTTTCCAAATGGATGATCGAACGTCCTGATTATTTTATTCAGAGTGGTTATCCTCCGTACCCGAATTATACTTTTAACGGGGTAAATCTTTCCGACGATCCACGCGTTGATGTACGGATAGAGGACAAATATTATTCCCGTGAAGATGCCGCGGTTGCATTCCAGAGAAAAGATAATCAAACCGGGGATGTGACTTACATTTATCACGGCAATGATGGAACGAGCATGCCATGGAACGATACGGCTCAGTTAAATTTATTAAAACCGGAAGTGCGTGAATCATTAATTCAAACCATAATGCATGTAGCGAGAAAAACTCCTATCATAAGATTTGATGCTGCTATGACTTTGACCAAAAAGCATTATGCACGTCTCTGGTTTCCACAGCCGGGAACAGGAGGAGCAATTCCTTCCCGTTCAGATTATTCATTAACCCGAACTGAATTTGACACTGTAATGCCGAATGAATTCTGGCGCGAGGTGGTTGACAGAATAAATGCTGAAATGCCCGATACTCTTTTACTGGCCGAAGCTTTCTGGCTTATGGAAGGATATTTTGTTCGTACACTCGGAATGCACCGCGTTTACAACAGCGCATTCATGCATATGATGATGAAGGAAGAAAACAACAAGTTCCGCAGTCTGATTAAAAACACTCTTGAATTTAATCCTGAAATATTAAAACGCTATGTCAATTTTATGAGCAACCCTGATGAAGAGACTGCAATTAATCAGTTTGGTGATGGCGATAAATATTTCGGTGTTGCAATAATGATGATCACTCTTCCCGGATTGCCGATGTTCGGTCACGGACAGATAGAAGGTTACAAGGAAAAATACGGAATGGAATATAAGCGCGCCTATTACAATGAAACGCGTAATGATAATCTCGTAAGCAGGCACGAATGGGAAATTTTCCCGCTTCTGCAGAAGAGATATTTATTCAGCCAGGTTGAGCATTTTGAACTATACGATTTTTTTGACGATGCCGGATTCATAAATGAAAATGTTTTTGCTTTTTCAAACAGGTCCGGGGATGAAAGATCACTAGTAATTTATAATAATTCTTACAATAGTTGCAGCGGAACTATAAGTCACAGTGCAATGAAAGTTAACCCTTCACAGGACGGAGCCTTTACATCAAGAAAAATCTCCGAGGCACTATGGATTAAGGATCATAAAAAATATTTCTATATCTACCGCGACCACAGGACAAAGCTTGAATATATTAATTCAGGAGAAGCAGCCTCACACAACGGATTATATTTTAACCTGGATGGATATCAATATTATGTTCTCCAGGATTTTCGTGAAGTTTATGATCATAACGGAAATTACGAAAGGCTTTATTATCACCTGAATCGAAGAGGAGTGCAATCTATTGAACAGGAAATGCATGAAATGAATCTGGCTCCCGTCCACCAGGCTTTCGCCGCCCTGTTTGATAAAGAGATGCTGGAAAAAATTGATTCATATATTTCGGGTAAAGAGACACAATTGCCTGAAGAGATAAACTCAGAAATATTTTCTACAGTAAACAAAGTAAATGGATTTGCTGATCAGAGTATAGAAACATCAGAAGTCATTAAAGGGATTCACACTGATCTCAGGACTTTTAGATCTTTTGAGGAATTAAATTCGAAATTGTTAAAAAAGACAACCTGCCCGAAATGGTATAAAGAGGCATATCTAAACTTCCCTTTCAAAAAGAATGGGACTTCAGATAAAAAAATCCTGATTCAGTTGATACTACTGCATAATATATTTCAACATTCAACCCTTAACAACCTGTTTGATCTGATTGACACTTACAGGATATTGAATAGTTCATTCAGAACTTTAGGAGTCAGCGAAGACAGAATTTATAGCACGATCTATTTGATAAAGTCTCTAACCGGAAAGGAGAAGTATCATCTATGGGCTGAATCACTATTTACCGATCCCAAACCAATGCAACTGAGCGATAAAGAATGCAAGGTCATTTACGTGTCAGATCTTTTCTATGGCCAGGATATTTCCGAATATCTCAACATCAATGAATATAAAGGGGAAAAATATTTTCACAAAGAAAGCTTTGAAACACTACTTGACTGGTTGTTCCTACTTTTATCCGCTGGATATTTTAAGGAAAAGAAAAAGGATGAAAAGACAATACTTTCTAAAATAAAGGCACAATATTCATTTTTCAGTGATATAAAAATCAAAGCAGGAAAAACCGGATATAATATTTCAAAGCTTAAAGAATTGCTGCTAGGTAAAAACGGGAAAGCTAAAACTCAAAAGGGAAGTGTAAAAAAGAATGCTGTAAAGAAAAAAGTGGTGAAGCCTCAAAAATAAAATGTAAATTAGATTGAAATGCTAATCCTTTTTTTCACATTTCACTTTTCATGTCACTCATCTCAACTTTTCAAAACAAATCTCTTCAGTAAAGAATCCCTAACTATCCTAATAAATATTTGGCTGCCGCATCCGCACAATTCTCTCCATCAATAGCTGCTGAAACAATTCCTCCGGCATAACCTGCGCCCTCACCCGCGGGAAACAGTCCGCTGATTTCCGGATGCATAAAGTTTTCTTTGCCACGCAAAACCCTCAACGGCGAGCTGGTTCTGCTTTCAGTCGCAACAATAATTGCCTCCTCAGAAAAGTAACCTCTCATCTTTTTATCAAAAATACGGAGTGCTTTTTTTAATCCAGTCACAATAAAATCTGGTAACTCACTGTGGAGTGAAGCTGAGGTAAGCCCGGGAATATATGACGACTTAGGCAGTGACTGTGAAAATTTTCCATTTGCAAAATCAGTAACTCTCTGTGCCGGTGCGCTCTGAGTGTTATTCGCCAATTCAAAAGAATGCTGCTCGATCTCCTGCTGAAGTTTCAATCCGTTGAAGGGATAATCTTTTTGATACTTGTCGTAATCCTTTTCATTTACAGTAGCTACAAAACCGGAATTTGCAAATGGAGAATCTCTTTTTGAAAGGGACATCCCGTTGACAACGATTTCACCCGGAGCTGTTGCAGCAGGAACTATTATTCCACCCGGACACATGCAAAAAGAATAAACTCCCCTTCCTCTAACATCGCAGGCAAGATTATAGCTGGCAGCAGGCAAATATGGATTTTTAATTTTTGAATGGTACTGAATTTTATTTATCAACTCCTGCGGATGTTCGATCCGCACACCGATCGCAAAAGGTTTGGGTTCAATTTTAATGTTGTGCTTATGCAGAAGGAAATAAATATCCCGCGCCGAATGTCCTGTTGCAAGAATTACCGCGTCACCAATGTATTCATTTTCGTTTGCAACAACTCCTACAGCCTTTTCATCTTTAATTATGAAATTAGTTACTCTTGAATTAAAGTGTATCTCCCCGCCGCAATTCAGAATTGTTTCTCTCATTGCTTTTACAACATCCGGTAGTTTGTTTGAACCGATATGCGGATGTGCGTCAACCATAATATCGGGAGTAGCGCCGTGTTGAACTAATATCTTCAATATTTTATTTACGTCTCCTCTTTTAGTGGAGCGTGTATAAAGTTTGCCGTCGCTGTAAGTCCCGGCACCTCCTTCGCCAAAGCAATAATTGGAATTGGGATTTACGATGTGATCCTGCTGAATTGCACGCAGGTCTCTTCTTCTTGCTTGCACATCTTTTCCGCGTTCAATAATTACTGGCTTAATTCCGAGTTCAATTAACCGCAACGCACCGAACATTCCGGCAGGACCAAAGCCGACGATAATAACTTTCTTCCCCGGCTTGACCGTTTTGTAGATTATTTTTTCTTCCAGCTCAGGAGATTCATTAACATAAACCTCCGTGAGAATTCTATACACAGGCAGTTTTCTCCGTGCATCTATTGAGCGGCGGAGTTGTACAACAGCCTTTATTTCGTCCAGAGATAAGTTCAAAGCATCTGCTGCTTTTGAATAAAGGAATTCTTTATCATGTAATTTTTCGGGAGGGATTATTATTTCGATTTGTTCTTTCATTTTGCTTGTCCTCTATTTATGAGGAAAAATAATTTATCAGTCTTAATTTACAATTTATAAGCTACTTTGTGAAATGTAATTTATACCACAGAGAATAATATCTTTGTCAAAATCATTTTTTTGTTGATTAATTATATCCAACAGCTTAAATTTATCAACAAAAATAATTTGTCTTTAATTATTATTTATCGACCCATCAACTCAAACAGGGAGGAAAAGTGGGAAAATCCAAATTACTTTTATTTGTAGCAGTAATATTCGGTATTACAATTGCAGGTTGTGCATCTATGAGCGACGTACTCAGCAGTAAAGCCGACGGCACGGCTGTAACGTACCCGGTTAGCCAGGACCAGGCCTGGGACATCGCAATGACCGTCCTAAGATGGGAGGATTGCGAAACAATTGAAGAACATAAAAGCCAAGGCTATATGCTTACAACTGTCGGGCAGAATTTTATATCCGCAGGCAGTCTGATTGGTGTGTGGGTAGATAAAGTAGACGATAACAATACGAAAGTTACAATAGTTTCAAAAAGAAAAGTGCAGACGAATGTTGCTACAGGATTAACCGAGGGAACATTCCAGAGAAGATTTGCACAGGCAGTAGATATTGTAAAATCAGGTGAAAAGCTTCCTATCGAAGCGCCTCCTTACCAAACGCAGAATAATTAAACAATCCCATGAAACGTCAAACCTTAACTACATATGATTTGACGTTTCAAATTTTCCCCTTGTCTCTAATTTCACTAATAATTAAATATACTTTATCTATTTTGAAGGGGGGCTCCAATTTTCATTTCTTTAACAGATGAAGCCTGTAGTTATTTATCAAATTGATGTGATTTTAATTAACAGTTTGTAAAGTATATGTAATAGTTATATGCTTTGTGAATAAAAATAGAGATAGATATGAGAACCGTAATTTATTATAGTATTTTATTAATTTTCTTTGCAGTTGGCTGCGAAGATTCACTTTCAACAGGAGAGGACAGTAAAATTACTTTTTATACCTCAAGTGATTCTTATTCTACAACAGATAGTATCAAGGTTTTTATTGAAAATCACACACAATCTAATTTTTATATCAGTTTAAGATGCGGTGGATATTTAGAAATGTATTATCAAAAAAAAGAAGACAGCACCTGGTCTAAAAATTTATGGTTTTCCTGGATGTCATTGAAATGTGTTACTGTTATTGATACGATTAGAAATAATTCAGTTTATAAATTTACAATACCTTCTGACGAAATTAATACGTATGGGACTTACAGGCTAATATTAGCTAATGATACTTCAATAGTGTCTAATTCCTTTGAAATCAAATAATTATATATCAAGTTTTTAACTTGAGAAGTAAATTACTTATTAGGTAGTAGATTACATTCAGAACTGTTAACTTGCATATTATAATTTAGGGGTGAATATGAAAAAGATAACATTGTCCTCCGCTTTGTTGCTTCTCATGTTCAACTTCGGCTGTAAACACTCAACAGAACCAAATGCACCAGACGTTTATGTGAGCTTCGATATTCAATCAACTTTTCAGAATGATGCTGTTAAACTAACTATTGATAATCAGATGCTCTTAGACTCACCTGTCACTACAAACTATTCAATTAGCCTTGCCTGGTCCAGCGGATTTAAAAGATTATCGAGAACTTTTCACAAGTTGCGTTTCTTAGTTGTCGACTATGGGGTTCAAAAAGACTATCAGGTAGATATAACGAACGATACGTCAACTGTATTAATTGACTTCAATAAAGACACAAGGCAAATTAGATTTCAGCAAATGAGAGGAATAATTCATAGAAGGTAATCGGGAAACCAGTTTATATAACATTTATTTATTAGGAACAATTATTTGGGGGCACAAATGGATAAACCAATACTTAACAACAAAGATCAATTCCCTACGGAAGGAATAATATTTTCTCACTTAGGGCGAACTAAAATACACTGGAAATCCGTTTTTGAATATATATATTCAAATCATCCCGACTTTTCCGAAGAGTGGAGATATTACAATGACGGCAAAAGCTGGCTAATGAAAGTCACGAGAAAGTCAAAAACTATATTCTGGCTTTCTGTTATTCAAAACGCTTTCCGGATTACTTTTTACTTCGGTGATAAAGCTGAGCCGGCAATTCTGAAAAGTAAAATTCCGGCTAATCTAAAAAAGCAGTTTAAGGATGGAAAAAGATATGGTAAAATACGAGACCTTACATTAATAATGAAAAACAAACAAAATATTGAAGCCGTAAAAGAATTGATCCATCTAAAAATGAAAGTTTAGCACATAATTTTATTAATAAAATAGCTATTTTTTTTTGCGGCAGGTATAATAACTATGAAAATAAAGTCATTTATAATCATTACCCTTTTTTCAAGCCTGATTACATGTCCCTCCAAATATTCGCAAACTCAACCCGATACTTCCTATTTCCCTTTAGCCATAGGGAACCAATGGGTGTATGAAGCAACTAATTATCCTAACCCGGATACAATAACAGTGGTTGATACCCAAACTGTAAACGGAAAATTATATTTTGCCTTTAGAGAAAACTCCTCATCGTCATATAGATACACATGGTATAGGAATGATAATAACAAAATTTATATTGTTGATACGCTTGCTGCCCGGCTTGACTCGCCTAATATCAGAGAATATATGATATATGATTTTTCAGCAAATACAGGTAATAGCTGGGGTGTACCCTTAGCCGATTATAACCTGCAATGTAAATATGCCGGAACGGTTAAATTAGAAAGCAAACGTGACTCAGTAGAAAAATCTAATGATAAGTTAGTGAACTGTTATCAGTTTTCCCGAATAGTGCCATGTGTAGATGCGGGTCGTATTAATGAATGGTTTGCAGCAGGGATAGGAAGAGTAGCTTTTTATGATGAAAGTATAGCTGGTATAAGAGAATTTACTCTATCATTTACCAACGTAATAACAGGGGTAGAGAGCAACAATAATTCAAGGCTCATAAGCAATTATAAACTTGCACAGAATTATCCCAATCCTTTTAATCCAACTACAACAATAAACTATTCCATACCAAGGGAAAGTTTTGTAACAATAAAAGTTTTTGATCCCTTAGGGAGATGGGTTGAAACCCTGGTTAATGAGACAAAACAAGCAGGAAATTACAGCACAGTTTTTAATGCAGTTAAACTTGCCAGCGGGATTTACTACTATCAATTAAAAGCAGGAAATTATTCCGAGACAAAAAAGATGACATTACTAAAATAAAGTTGCTTATGGCAAGTAAATTTAGACTTTATATTTTGTAAATTAGCCTACTATAAAATCTATAACTAAGGATTTAACAATGAAAAATTTAGTTATGTTAATATTTGCCTTAGCTCTTTTCTCATTCTCTGCAAGTGCACAATTCGAAAAAGATACGATAAAAACCTCAAAAGGAAATCTCGTAATAACATTTTACGGGCACGCTTCTCTGATGTTTCAATTCAACAACTATGTTATTTATGCCGATCCGGTCAGCAGGTTTGCAGATTTTACCAAGCAGCCGAAAGCAGATATAATTTTAATTACACATCAGCACGGCGACCATTTCGAACCAAAAGTGATCGAAGAACTGACTAAGAAAGGAACGAACCTCATTTATACTAAAGTGTGTGCTGAGAAATTAAAAGGCGGCACCATATTGAATAATGGCGAAAACAAAACTGTTGATGGAATAAAGATAGAATCTGTCCCGGCATATAACATCGTACATATGAGAGAAGGTGGCCAACCTTTTCATCCCAAAGGTGAGGGTAATGGTTATGTAGTTACGTTCGGAAATAAGAGAGTTTACATTGCCGGCGATACAGAAAACGTACCTGAAATGAAAAACCTGAAAAATATTGACATAGCTTTTTTACCGATGAATCTACCATACACAATGACACCCGAGATGGTTGCAGATGCTGTTAAAATGTTCAATCCTAAAATTCTCTATCCTTACCATTTTGGCAATACTGATGTAAATAAACTTATTGAACTGCTTAAGGACAAAAAGGATTTAGAAATCAGAGTGAGAAAAATGAACTAGTTTTTTAATCCCTATATTATTCCTGAGGACATGATTTACTTACACACATTGCACAAATGATTTTCTTTTGTCATATTGAGTAAAGCGAAATATCCGTAACTTGTCTAAAATTGAAAGCAAAAAAATTTTCACTTAGTTCAGAATGACAATAATGCAAAATATGAAATACTAATACATAAAACTTAATTTAAGTAATAAAGTAAAATGGGAAAAAGAGAAAAAGCAGTCGATACATACATTTCAAAGTCACAGAATTTTGCAAAACCAATATTGAAACATATTCGCAAACTTATTCATAAAGGTTGCCCGGACGTTGAAGAAAAAATGAAATGGAGCTTTCCGACCTTCAACTACAAAGGCTCGATACTCTGCAATATGGCGGCTTTCAAACAACACGCAACATTCGGATTCTGGAAAGCGTCATTACTCAGATCAAACGGAGTAATGCCGCAAGCAGATGAATCAGCAATGGGACAGTTTGGCAAAATAACAAAACTCTCCGACCTCCCTGCTGATAGAACAATACTAAAAATAGTAAAAGAAGCTGTAAAATTAGAAGATGACGGAGTAAAGCTTCATAAAAAGAAAATATCGCGAAAAAAAATTGTTATACCTGACTCTTTTAAAAAAGAACTGAACAAAAATAAAAAAGCGCAAAAAACTTTTGATGATTTCAGCCCTTCCCGCAAAAAAGAATATGTTGAATGGATAAACGAAGCAAAAACAGAAGTGACCAGAAATAAAAGGCTTAAGACTTCAATCGAATGGTTATCTGAAGGCAAACCGCGCAATTGGAAATATATGAAGAGATAAAATTTTTTATAAAATAAAACTTCTTTATTAAATTTAGATAATCAATTTTTATAAATTCAATACTGGGGGGAAATGAGAAAGCTATTTGTTCTAATAATTGCACTCACATTTAATATTTCCGCACAAGATATATCAGGGATGAAAATTCCTTTAAGCCATTCAAGTGAATCATTTAATATTTCAAACATCGATTCATTATCTGAAAATTACAGAACGCATTATTCTGGTATAAATGTTATTGCACAAATAGTAGCTGGTGAGATAATGGCAATAGGATTTTCGGTTGTACCATTTGCTGCAGCCTTTGGAGCAAGTTTGAGTGAAAGAAGCGGTGAATCGGCAGTAAATTTTTGGACGGCAGTAGCAATCTCAGCATATGCTTTTGGTACAGCAACAGGAGTTCATCTTATTGCAAAAATTGAGAATAAAGATCATTCATTTGGAAAGACTGTTTTGTACTCGGAATTTGGCGCTCTATTAGCATCGGGTTTCGCGATAGCTTTAAAGTCAGACAAAAGAGACAATGCTTTTTCTTCTAAACAGGCAGGTGTATTAATTTTAATATTGCCAATGGTCAGTTCACTTGTTTATTCTTTAGCACTTGCAGACTGGCCGGAGCAAAGTACGACTGTAACTAAATACAAAGTTTCTGAAATGGATAACAAGATATTATCATTTAAAGACCTTGTTAATCAGTCACAGATTATAAAAATAAACTTGTTTAGAATTAGTTTGTAAACCTAGGCTCATACCATCTGATATATAAAAAATACGTTTCATCTTACAGTTTTTATTTTATCTTTCTAAGATAATTAAAGTTAAACTAAACCGGATGAAATATGAAAAAGATACACTTTTGTCTTCTGTTAGTATTTTTTGTGGAATCAATTTCAGCAGCTACAATACCTGCCGATTCTGCTTATTGCAATTCTCCCGAGGCACATCAGTTTGATTTCTGGGTCGGCAATTGGAATATCAACCAGAAAATTATCCAAAAGGACGGAACATGGATTAAAACCAAAGCACAAGATTCAGTATCCTCCATTCTGAAAGGATGCGCAATTGAGGAACACTGGAAAGGCGACGTACAGTTTTTCTGGAAAGGAATGAAGCAACCAGAACCACTGGATGGATTTAGTATAAGGTACTACGATACTAATGAGAAAAAATGGCACATCAACTGGATGGATAATTTTGATCCGACTCTTGGTGATGGATTTACCGGAAATTTTAATAATGGAAGAGGCGAGTTTTTTCATGAGAGAACTACAGAAAAAGGGACACAGATTTCAAGGATAATTTTTTCAGATATTACAAAAGATTCATTTCATTGGGACCTTTCAATATCAAGAGACAACGGCAAAACATGGACTAATATCTGGATAATGGAGATGAAAAGAATTTAGGAACTAATTTTATTTATCCAATCCTGCTAATAATCGTCATATTCTGATGATTGCAGATATTCTTACCCTCAGCTGTGTAGAGGTAATCAATCCTGTTTTTATAAAAATCTGTAATCTTGCTTCTGACCATTTTAAGCGTGCTGTTCATGAATTTATTTTCTTCGGTAAACCCCTCTCCCAAAACTCCGATTGCAGAAGGTATCCATCTTTCAGGATATTCTTTTTCAAATTGTCCGCCCGATTTAAATTTAGCAATCTCCCCATCAAGCAAATTTAATATAGCTTTTTGTCCTTCCGGAGTATTATGTGAAATATTTTTATTCTTTGCCCACCTGTGCAAAGCATCTTTATTCGGAACAAGCAGCGCCACCGTGTATGGTGATTGTGAATTATAAAGCATCAGTTGATCAATAAATTCCGATTGTTCTGTGATTGACTCTTCAATTCCTTCAGGACTAAATTTCTCACCATCATTACTGATGAGAAGGCTTTTAATCCTCCCCATCACATAGATATACCCATCTTCGTCAAGGTACCCGATGTCGCCGGTATAAAGCCAACCGTTCTTTAAAGTTTCACTTGTCGCCCGTTCATTTTTCCAGTAACCGAACATAACATTTTCGCCTTTGACACAAATTTCTCCCTTAACTCCTGCAGGCAATGTATTGTCCGCATCATTAACAATTTTTACTTCAATGCCCGGCAAAATCTTTCCTGAAGATCCAAGCTTATGTTCAGACATTATGTTTGTTGAGATAACAGGGGCCGCTTCGGTCAGTCCATAACCCTGCAGCATAGGAATTCCAATGGCATAAAAGAATCTCTGAAGTTCTATATCGAGTGCTGCGCCGCCGCCGATAAAGAATTGTAGTCTTCCACCAAAGTTTTTTCTTATCTTTGAAAAAATTAATTTATCATAAAGCAAATACATTGGCTTTAATAATTTCTTTTTCCCTTTCCCCCTGTTCCATCCTTCAGCATTATATTCATAGGCTATATTTAAAGCTTTGTTAAAAAGCTTTTCGATTTTTTCTCCTTTTTCGCGTACGCCATTTTCAATATTTTTTCTGAAACTCTTTGCGAGAGCAGGAACGCTGTATAAAAAGTGAGGGCGTACTTCCATAATATTTTTAGGAATATTTTTGAGAGTTTCCAGGGGAGACTTGCCCTGCTGTACAGAAGCAATTGCCGCCCCATGTTTCATTAAAAGATATACCCCCGCCGTGTGCGCAAAAGCATGATCCCACGGAAGAATTAAAAGATTAACAAATTCCTCGGGCATGTAAAGTTTCTCAAAACACTGTTCAACATTGGCTGTATAATTACGATGCGTTAATATTATTCCTTTCGGGTCCGCCGTTGTGCCGGATGTGTAACAAATATTTGCATAATCATTTTCACTCAACGACTGCCATCTTTGATCAAATTCATTTTGGGAGGTTTCCAGGTAATTTTCACCCATAGCAAGAACATCATCAAAATAAATCTCATCAGAATCTTTCAATTCAACTTTATCGAGAAGAATTATTTTATCGAGGTCGGAGAGATCGTTCTTGATCTTTCTGATTTTTTCAGCATGGTTTTTGGAAACCACAACAAACCTGCAGCCGGAATGAACTAACCTGAATTTAAGATCATTGAGCTCTTCAATTTTTGTAGATATAGGGACATTAACTGCTCCTGCATATAAAACTCCAAGTTCAGCAGCTACCCAATAGTTCCTCCCTTCTGAGATTAAAGCGCTTCTATTCCCTTTTTGAATTCCAAGTTGCATCATACCGGCAGAAAACTTATGAATCAGGCTGCGCATCTGGGAATATTTTAAACCTTCATACTCACCGTTGGTTTTTTCCCAGGCAAAAATATTGTTTGCGAATTTGGTTGCGCAATCTTCAAAAAAGGCGGGTAATGTTCTTTGCATATCCCCCTCCTGAGATAATAAGTTAAATTATGAAAATTTATTATACTAAAATAAAAAAAACTCTATATCAGAAAAGACTTTTGATCAATCCTCCATCAACCTGCAATGTTGTACCTGTAATATAACCGGCTTTAGCTGAAGCTAAAAACGTAACAGCAGCCGCAATTTCCTCTGGTCCTCCAAGCCTGTTGGCAGGGATTCCTTTTGCCATTTCAATCAGAATTTCTTCGTGCGATTTACCGGACTCTTTAGCTTTTATAACAGCAAGTTCATAAAGCCTGTTTGTCAACGTATACCCGGGAGCTATATTATTCACAGTGATATTGTATTTTCCAACTTCGTTGCTTAAGGATTTGGCAAATCCAATTAAACCGGCACGAAGCGAATTTGAAAGCATCAGATTGTCGATAGGTTGTTTAACTGAGATAGAAGTTATGTTTATAATTCTTCCCCATTCTCTTTTCATCATATCTGTTACAGCAAATCTTGATAACCTGACAGCACTCAAAAGAACCTGTTCAAATGCCGCCTGCCACTTTTCATCATCCAGATCAGGGAGATTACCCGGCGCGGGGCCGCCGCAGTTGTTTACGAGTATATCAATTTGTCCAAATTGCTGCACAAAATAATTGAATGTGTTTTCTAAATCCTTTTGCTTATTAATATCACAAACACTCCAGAAAACATCAAAATGATATTTATTCTTTATTTCTCTGGCTGTTTCTAACAAATCTTCTTTACTTCTTGAACAAATTCCAACATCGCAGCCCTCTGCAACCAGTCCTTCAGCAACTGCCCTACCTATACCTTTGCTCGAAGCAGTCACCAAAGCTTTTTTATTCTTTATACCAAAATCCAATTAATTTAACCTCTGAATATTTTTGTTACTGTAAAATAATAATCATAAGTCAAAGAATGGACAAAAAAACATAAAACTTTACGAGCGGGACATCAGAAACCTTTGGAGAATATTTGTACCCTCATCCAATGTCAGGCTGTTTTGAAATTTTTTCTATGATACAGATTTTTCTACAATCTGTTTAGTATCAAGTGCGATCACTAATTCTTCATTAGTGGGTATTCTAAAAACAGAGATCTTTGAATCAGAAGAAGAAATATTAATTTCGCCCTTTTGATTTTTCTGCTCATCTATTTTAATGCCCATAAATTCAAGATCTGAACAAACCTCCCGCCTCACATCGGGAGAATTCTCCCCGATACCACCTGTAAAAACAAAGGCATCGAGTCCACCCATTGCGGCAGCGTAGGCACCAAGATATTTTTTTATCCTGTAATTAAATACATCGAATGCCAGCCGTGACCGTTTTTGTTCAGTCTTTAATGCAGAAATAATTTCGCGCATATCACTAGATTCTCCGCTGATACCTATGAGCCCGCTGTGTTTATTCAGCAATGTTCCGGCTTCGTGAAGTGAGAGACCTTCCTTCCCCATAATATATAAAATTACGGAAGGATCAATATCCCCACTTCTTGTTCCCATCAGCAACCCTTCCAGCGGAGTGAATCCCATTGTTGTATCAACAGAGAGGCCATTCTTAATTGCGGCCATACTGCAACCGTTACCAAGATGAGCCGTTACGATTTTTAAACTGTCGTAAGGTTTCTTCAGTAGCTCTGCTGCTTTCTTTGATACGAACGAATGTGAGGCTCCGTGAAATCCATATCTTCTTATTTTATATTTTTTATAAAGATCATACGGAATTCCATAAAGGAAAGCTTTTGCAGGCATTTTGCTATGGAAAGCAGTATCAAACACAGCACACTGAGGCGTGTTGGGAAGAACTCTTTCAACTGCCTGAATTCCTTTAATGTTCGGAGGATTATGTAGTGGAGCGAGTTCAATATTATTCTGAAGAATTTTTATTACAGCATCAGTAATCAACACTGAATCGGAAAAAGTTTCACCACCGTGTACAACTCTGTGTCCAACGGCATCAATATCTTCCTTGAAATCAATTACACCATGGTTTTTGCTCAACATTACTCCAAGTACATATTCAATTGCAATTGAGTGATCGAGAATTTCCCCGACGATTTTAATATCGTGGCCATCATATCTCTGGTGTGTCAAAACTGCGCCGGTCATTCCGATACGCTCAACCATACCTTTGGCAAGCCAGTTTTCTTTTTCAGTGTCAATAAATTGATATTTAATTGAAGAGCTGCCACAATTAAGGACAAGTACTTTCATGATTTCCCCCGGTGAAATGAATCAGAGATTAATTTTTTATGAGTAAATAATTTTTCCGTTTTCATCATATTTATAAAATCCCTCTCCTGTTTTTTTGCCAAGTTTCCTTTCCCTTACAAATTTTCTGAGAATCGGGCAGGCACGGTAACGCGGTTCACCCAATGTTTTCCAAAGAGTTTCCATCCATGTTAAAACTTCATCAAGCCCCATAATATCGGCCATCTCAAGCGGGCCATTTGGAAAGTTATATCCCAGTTTCATTGCAGTATCAATATCTTTTGCTGTGGCAAGACCTTCCATTAAAATATACATCGCTTCATTGAGCAATGGAACGATAGCACGGGTTGTGATAAATCCAGGATATTCATAAACTTCAACGGGAGTTTTACCGATCCTCGAAGCAAATTTTTTCGCGATCTCCATTGTCTCGTTTGAAGTGTGAAGACATTTTACCAGTTCAACTAGAGGAACTTTAGGAACAGGATTAAGAAAATGCATTCCGATTATTTTATCAGGGCGGTTAGTTGTCTCTGCAATTTTCGTTATGCTCAATGTTGATGCACTGGAGATATAAATTGTGTCCTTTCTTGTTATTGTGTCGAGTTTCTTGAAAATATCCTTTTTCAACTCAAAATCCTCATCAACGGCTTCAATTATGAGTTCACAGGAATTCACTTTCGAAAGATCAGTCTCCCAGCTAATTCTGGAGAGGATAGACTTTTTTTCTGATTTAGTAAGTGTCCACCTGTTAATATCCCTGTCAATCGACTCAGACAAATTCTTTTTTGCTTTATCAAGTTGAGGTTCGTCTTTTTCAATAAGAATAGTTTCAATTCCCGCAGCGGCGATAGTCTGGGCTATTCCCTGCCCCATCACTCCTCCGCCAATTACAGCTACCAGATTAATTTGGTCCGCCTTTGAGGCTAATTTGGTCTTACCTAAAAGGTCTTCGAGTTTTATATTATCTTCATTCATAACAAAAAGAATTAATTAAAAAATTTTCATATACAAATATCAGAAATCTTTTTTATTAAAGATATAGTTGCTCAAACCCATCATAGCGGCAAGGAAGAGAAACGAAGTCCAGATCGGCTCGTAATTTTCAATTCCCCCGCCATTGGCAAGTTTTCCGATGGTATTTGACATTAATTCTGATGTCTTTGGAATTATATAGTATAGAGTGTCTATAACCCCCTTCCAAAAACCACTCGTTATAAAAGTTTGCATATCTCCGTGAGCGAATTTTAGCAATGGGCTTAGTATAAGAAAAATCAAATAAGCAAACATCATCCCTAACATAGAGCCTTTCGTCAATACACCGAAAAGAACAATCAGGGCATACAAAACCGCAAAAGTAAATGTAATTATCAGTATGCTCCATAAAAATGGATAAGTCCAGATAGAAAATTTAATAGAAATGCTGAGCCACACACCGATAATCAGCAGTGCGATATTTATAAACACAACCAAGATTCCCCCCAAATATTTTCCCCATAATAATTGTGTACGGGAGACCGGTTTGGACAGTAATAAATCTATATTCCCTTTTTCCAGCATTATAGGTATGAAACTGGAACTGGCAAATATAGCAAGCAGTAAACCAAGTGAAGCTAATGGAGCAATTATAGCTATTTCCAACTTCGAAACAATGTCAGCCATCATAGGCGCTGCGTTTTTACCGGCAAAACCATTTACAATTGAATCGAGGTTAGTTACGCCAAGAATTACAGCTGTGAAAACAATAACAAGGATTGAAATGATAGAATAGAAAATGAAAACTTTTCTTGCCATCGCTTCTTTTAATGTATACCAGGTAACTGTCATTATGTTTTTCATTGTTTTCCCTCCTTTTCAGATTCTTCAATGAGGGAAATAAACATTTCTTCAAGTGTGTTCTTATGTTTTATTAATTCATAAATCATTATCCCGTCAGCTCTTAGTTGATCTATCATCTTATTAAGATCTTCAGTATTTGCAACCTTCAGAGAATAGCGTCCGTCGTCAAGTTTAGTCGCAGTTATATTTTCAATTTTTTCAGGGAAGGGTTTACTATCGTCTTCTATTCTTAAGAAATACTCTTCCTTCTTTTCGGTAAGTTCCTGAACAGTTCCTTCTGTTATCAGTTTGCCTTTGTTAAGAATTCCAACCCTGTCAGTAATTAATTCAACTTCCGATAAAAGATGGCTGTTAAGAAAAATTGTCTTCGATTGTTTTTTAAGGTCTATAAGGATATCCCTTATTTCTTTTCTGCCGATAGGATCAACGCCGTCAGTCGGTTCATCCAAAAATATTAATTCAGGATCATTTATCATCGCCTGTGCAAGTCCGAGCCTCTGCATCATTCCTTTTGAATAATTTTTAACTTTTGTCTTTTTCCATTTTAAGAGGTTCATTAAACCGAGCAATTCATCAATTTTTTTATTGAGATATTCCCCATCCAACCCGCTAAGCTTTCCAAAAAAATTCATCACTTCCCCGCCGGTAAGATATGGTGGGTATTTATGATTTTCCGGTAGGTAGCCTATTCTTTTTTTTACTTTATAGTTTGCTGTACGTTCACCTAGTACGGTAGCATCCCCGAAAGTCGGAAAAGTGATTCCAAGAAGGAGTTTAACGAGAGTAGTTTTACCAGCGCCATTTGGACCAAGCAAACCAAAAATGGTCCCCGACGGTACGCCCAAATGCAAATCTACCAGTGCCTGAACTTTTTTCTTACCGAAAGCGGAGGAATATACTTTTGTCAGACCGTTTGTTTGTATGGAGTTCATAATTTACCTGTAAAATTTTTCCCATAAACTATGCTAATATAATCAAAATTATCGTGTTAATTTGATGAAGCACTAATTGAGGTAAATAAACGGTATAATTCGCTGGCAGTTTTTTCTTCTTATTACCTGAAAGAGATACAAACTTTTCATAAATTTTGATTCAATTTTTATTATTCATCATCTTAGCACTAAAATGACTCCACAGCAAGCGCTTCTAAAATATTTCGGCTTTAAGAATTTCAGAAAGAACCAGCTTGAAATAATTGAAGCTATTTTAAGTGATAAAAATGTAGTTGCTGTGCTTCCAACTGGAGCAGGTAAATCGATCTGCTACCAGGTACCGGCACTTATCGCAGAGAATTTTTCAATTGTTGTTTCGCCATTAATCGCTTTAATGAAAGACCAGGTTGATTCGCTGAATTCAACTCCTGATTTATCCGCTTTTATCAACAGCACCATGGAATTTTACGAAACGGAAAAAGTTCTGCAAAACATTGCATTCGGAAAAACAAAAATCCTATATGTTGCACCTGAAAGATTAGAGAATGTAAGCTTTGGTGAGAGAATAAAATCCCTTAATCCTTCTTTCCTTTTTGTTGATGAAGCACATTGTATAAGCGAATGGGGACACAATTTTCGCCCAAGCTACAGAAAGATAAAAGCATTCGCAGAATACGCTGAAATAAAAAATATATCAGCGTTCACTGCAACTGCTACTCCTGAAGTTGTTGAAGATATTGGTGAACAACTTGGACTTAAAAAGCCGAAAGTTTTTGTTAAAGGTTTTGAAAGAGAGAATCTCCACATAAATGTAGTGATCACAAAAAAGAAAAAACAAAAATGTTTTGAATTAATAAGGCAATTTAAAACCCCAGCCATTATTTATACATCATCCCGAAAAAAAACTGAAGAAGTTGCAGAATTCCTGAATATGAACCGCATTAACTGTAATTATTATCACGCTGGAATGGCTTCTGAAGGGAGGAAGAAAATTCAGGAAGATTTTTTAAGCGATAACGTTCCTGTAATTGCCGCAACAAACGCCTTCGGCATGGGCATTGATAAAAAAGATATCCGACTCGTAATTCATTATAACACACCGGGATCAATCGAGAACTATTACCAGGAGATCGGCAGAGCCGGCAGAGATAATAAGCCCTCTTTTGCTTTTTTACTTCATGACGACAGCGATATAAATATTCATAAATTTTTTATTTCGAATGCAAATCCTGATAGAGAATTGATACAGAATATTTATAACGGCATTTGCGATTATGCGAAAGTAGCTGTCGGCAATAAACCTGAAGATGATATCCCTATCAACGGTGAATATCTTTCATCTTATTGCAAAAGAGAAATAAATCGCGGACTGCTTCACACTTGCCTCAGAAATCTTGAGAATGCAGGTTACCTGAATATAATTTCTGAATATAACAGGAAATCCACACTTCAAATGAACTTTGAGAAGAACAGACTAAAAGGATTTATCAAAGATTCCTCCAACAATAATATTAAAGTGGTTTTGCTGTCTTTATTAAGAGAATTTAGTAGCGAGATATTCAGCTCGAAAGTTGGTTTCACTCTACCACAACTATCTCATAAGCTTGATATCAGTGAAGTTGATCTGGAAGAAACATTGATAACTCTCGATAATCTTGGGGTTATATCTTACAAAAGATTGATGGCCAAGGAAAATATTAAGTTGCTGGTCCCACGGGTCGAGACTTCAAGGCTAACAATAGATTACAAAAGAATAAATGAAAATTATCTTCATCTTCAAAATAAGATTGAATCGATGGTTGACCTGGTTTATTCAAATGATTGCCGGTTCCGTTATATTTTAAAATACTTCGGTGAGGATGTTACAAATTATAAATGCGGGAAATGTGATAAGTGTACAGGCAATGAAGGCCTCACCGATTCAACTTCGGAATATTTAAAGGAAATCCTGTTGAGATCTGTTTCCGAAATATCTGAACCCGTTAGTGAGCAGGTTTTGATAAATATTTTACTAGGCACTGAAAAATCTCCAAAGTATCAAAAACTACAAGCTTTCGGAAGTTGTGCAAATTATTCAAAGAATGATCTGAAAACAGTGCTACACACGTTCTATGAATCTGGTACAATTAATAAAATCCCCGGTAAAAAAACCGGGCTTAAAATCAGCGAAGAATTAAAGCAAAAATTTAGTCAGGAAAAAACCGATAAAATCTCTGGAAATGATTTTGCGGATTATGAAAAGAACCTCGAGCTCTTCAATCAGCTGCGCGAGATTAGAACCCACGCATCAAAGAGGTTTTTGCAAACTGGTAATATTATCTGCCCTGATAACATAATGCGGGAAATCGCAATTCAAAAACCTTCGTCAGAAAAAGATTTATTGAAAATAAAAGGTTTTAATCAGAGAATGTTCAATAAAATAGGGAAAGAATTTTTAGAAGTATTAAGAAGAGATACAGAAAAACAAGATCAGAATGAACCTGCTGAGAAGATACCATCAAATATTAAAGAGACATTTAGTCTTCTGAAGAAGGGTTACGGGCTGAAAGATATTGCTTCTCTCAGGAAACTTTCTGAAGCAGTTATCTCAATGCAAATTGAAAGCATAATAGAGTATGAACCTTCTGTAAATATATCGCATCTTTTCGAAAAAGATCAACTTGGAATTATAAACGATGAGTTAAAAAAAGGTTTTGAAGATCTTAAAGGATTGAAAAAGCGGCTGCCGGAGGAAATAACTTACCCGCTTATCAGAATTGCAGTAGCTAAAAATAAATTTACGAGCCCTTCTCTTTCTTCAACTGCTCAAGATAGGCGATAGCTTTATCAAAAAATTCCGACCATCTTTTAGGATCAGCGTTGTAATATTTTAATGTGGAGTTGTAATCCGTTTCAGAGACAGAATATTTTTTCAGTACTTCCTTTTTAATTCCTTCTAACTGTTTGCCGTTCGATCTGGTGGTATCCTGAGCAATCAGCATATCAACATAAATTTTGATAAACTTTCCTTCTTTAACAGGAGGGCCATCTGAGCAGGATGCCAGCAAAAATATAAAGGAAATAAAAAGGCAAAGGACAGAACTAATTTTAACGTGAAGATATTTTGGAAAATATTTCTTCAAATTATCAATTCATTTTTTTGCTTGCTTCAAACAAAATCTTTTTTTCTTTTTCCGTTAAATTCTGATAACCAGATTCGCTTATTTTATCCAGTATCTTATCAATTTGTTCCTGGGTAACTTTTTCTTCACTTCGATCATCATTTACTTCATAAAACTTTGCATCCTGAATTCTTTTTTCTTTCTTCTTAAATAGATTTGAACTTCCTTTGAAAGGATTATTAATTGTAATTTTGGGGCCAGATTTAAAATAACTACCGAACAATCTGTTATTTTTACGCTCATACATCAAATAGATAAAGCCAGCAAGCGCCCCTCCGAGATGAGCAAGGTGTGCAACGTTTCCTCCCTGAGGAATAGAATATAATTCCAGCAGAACATAACCTACAATTAAATATTTTGCTTTAACAGGAAGCAAAAAATAGATATAAATATATCTGTCGGGAAACATCATACCAAAAGCAATAAGCACTCCGAATATTGCCCCGGATGCACCAATTGTTGGTGCCAATTGTTCATTAAAAAGTGGCGGAAGTATAAGCTGTGCAATGCCGGCTGCAACTCCACACATCAGATAGAATAAAAGGAATTTTTTTGAACCCCACAAGTTTTCAATTTCTATCCCGAACATCCATAACGCAAACATATTGAACAATATGTGCATGAGTCCCCATGCATAAACTGGTAGGTTATTAACTGCCAGGGAAGAAAGCCATAACCAATAGGAATTAGTGCAAAATATTTTATTATATATTGCTCAGCAGTCATATCGCCAATCAATAAATTCTGGCCGAGCATCTGGATGAGAAAAACTATACCGTTAATTATTAATAAATTTTTAATAACCGGTGGGAAAAAACTGAATCCACCGAACCCGCCAGGTCTGTAATTATTACTCACAAATAATTCCTTTTTTAATTCACATCATTTAACGCAGCTATACCGGGAAGAGTTTTACCTTCTAAGAACTCAAGCGAGGCGCCACCACCTGTGGAAACATGCGAAACTTTATCTTCCAATCCCGCTTTACTAATTGCCGCAGCAGAATCACCGCCACCAATAATTGTTATAGCGCCCTTTGTTGTCACATCCGCTAACTCTTTAGCAACAGCAAATGTTCCCTTGGCAAAATTATCCATTTCAAAAACTCCCATAGGGCCGTTCCAGATTACCATTTTTGATTTGTTTATCTCGCTGTTAAACAATTTAATTGTTTCGGGGCCTATATCCAATCCCATTTTTTCAGAAGGTATATTTTCAACACTAACGGTCTGAGAAGGAGATTCATTCTTAAATTCATCAGCCACCACAATATCCACAGGAAGCAGGAAATTCACGCTGGATTGTTTAACCTTTTCAAGCAATTCTTTTGCAAGGTCAATTTTTTCTTCTTCAAGCAAAGATTTTCCGATTTCTTTTCCCTGTGCTTTAAAGAATGTAAAAGCCATTCCGCCACCAATGATCATTGTGTCAACTTTTTCAAGAAGATTATTTATTACATCAATTTTTCCGGAAATCTTTGCTCCGCCTATAATCGCGCAGTAAGGCCTTTTAGGATTTGAAACCGCCGGACCGAGGTAATCGAGCTCTTTCTGCATCAGGTAGCCACCTGCGCAGATTTTAATAAACTTGGTAACTCCTTCTGTAGAAGCGTGTGCACGATGTGCCGAGCCAAAAGCATCGTTAATATAAACGTCACCAAGAGTAGCAAGCTCTTCAGCAAACTTAGGATCATTTTTTTCTTCTTCTTCGTGGAATCTCAAATTTTCCAGCAGCACAACATCACCCGGTGCCATTGCTGCTACCATTTTTTTAACTTCATCTCCAATACAATCCGGTGCAAGTTTTACTTCCTTGTTAAGTAATTTACCGAGCCTTTTTGCTGCGGGCTTCAGGCTGTACTTAGGATTTACTTTCCCTTTTGGTCTGCCAAGATGACTCATCAATATAGCCTTCCCGCCATCAGAAATTATTTTTTTTATAGTGGGAAGCGATGATGAAATCCGAATATCGTCAGTGATATTTAATTGTTCATCTAAAGGAACATTAAAATCAACTCTGACCAATACTCTTTTATTTTTTAGATCTACTTTATCGATAGTTAATTTATTCATATTTTATTTTCCCCGGGGATTAAATTAAAAAGGCGAAGTAACTTCGCCTTGTAAATTATAGTTTTGATATTTTTGACACAAGGTCAGCGACCCTACAGGAATATCCCCATTCATTATCATACCATGAAACAATTTTAAAGAATCTTTTTTCGTCTTTAAAGTTATTCTGCAAAGTAGCTAATGAATCATAGATTGAAGATCGGTTGTCGTGAATAAAATCAGTTGAGACAACTTCTTCAGTACAATAACCAAGGACACCTTTCAGGTATGTTTCTGAAGCTTTTTTCATCAACGCATCAATTTCCTTAATTGAAGTATCTTTTCCTGAACGGAAAGTAAGATCAACTACTGAAACATCCGCAGTAGGAATTCTGAAAGACATTCCCGTTAATTTCCCTTTGACAACCGGTAAAACTTCACCTACAGCTTTTGCAGCTCCTGTTGTTGATGGAATAATATTGATTGCAGCAGCTCTTCCTCCGCGCCAGTCTTTTTTGCTTGGCCCGTCAACTGTTCTCTGAGTTGCGGTGTAAGAGTGTATTGTTGTCATTATTCCTGTTTCTACACCAATCCCTTCTTTTAGCAGCACGTGAACGACAGGTGCAAGACAATTGGTGGTGCAGGATGCATTTGAAATAATGTTATGTTTAGCCGGATCGTATTCGTGATCGTTAACACCAAGAACAACAGTTTTTACATCACCTTTACCAGGAGCGGAGATAATAACTTTTTTAGCTCCTGCCTCGAGGTGCCCCTTCGCTTTATCGGAATGAGTAAACAATCCAGTTGATTCTATTACGTATTCAACACCCAGTTCTTTCCAGGGAAGCTGCGAAGGTTCTTTAGTGGCGTTAATGCATCTGACTTTTTGGCCATTAACTACCAATATATCATCTTCTTCAAGCTTTGGATCACTCTTTTCTGTTTTCAGTTCACCATTAAATCTTCCGTGAACAGAATCATATTTTAATTGATAGGCAAAATATTTTGCATCTGGATTTACATCAACAACTGCAACAACATTTATATCTTTTCCGAAATAGCCTCTGTCGATTAAGGCGTTAAAAACAAGTCTTCCTATTCTGCCAAATCCATTTATACCTACATTAACTGCCATAACACAACTCCTATATTGAATTTTATTTTATCTTTAAAATTACTTAAACACTCTCTGAATATCAATTCAAAATGAGAGTAAATAAATCGTTTAATAGATTTTAGGAGAAAGGTATTAAGATAAAAATCAAATCCCCCGGACATCAGAAAAAGAGTATTGTCCGGGGGATTATCCGAAGGTGCAATTTGTTGGATTATTTCATCAGTATCATTTTCTTTGTGATGTTTACAGAGTTTCCAATCAGACGGTAGATATAAATTCCGCTTGCTAAACTACCTGCATTAAAGGTTGTCTTATGGGTACCTGCTGAAATTTCATCATTAACAAGAGTCGTAACTTGCTGC
This sequence comes from uncultured Bacteroidota bacterium, assembly GCA_963772675.1. Classification (GTDB taxonomy): domain Bacteria; phylum Bacteroidota; class Ignavibacteria; order Ignavibacteriales; family Ignavibacteriaceae; genus JAKAGZ01. Next base: position 108,944 of record CAVYYF010000012.1, on the reverse strand, counting down.
CCTATTAGGTTATAAACTATCAGGGTTACATGTTCTTGTTTTGGCACAGTAAATTGGATAACTGTCGTTGGATTAAACGGATTCGGATAATTCTGACTTAAACTAAAATCTTTTGGAGTGCTTAACTGATTTTCAACAATTGCAGTAGTGAATGAAGCATGCATTCCGGCATCAATATCCCACCTGTGTAAAAATCCTGATACAATCTGTATAGTATCTGTAATTCCGGTCAAAGAATCGGGATTGGAATCACCGGCCCATGATACATTACCTGCAATTTCTTTTCTACTGAAAACATAGCTGTCAGGAGTTATAAATTTAATTCTGTAAGAGCCTACACGTAATTTGGAGAATAAATAATCACCGTTAGTATCCGTAATTGCAGAGTCCAATTTTGTGGTGCCGGTGCTGTCCAGCAAAAACACTTTCACATTAGGCAAAGGCGATTCACCTGATTCCTGGATACCATCTGCATTTGCATCATTCCATACATAATCGCCGATTGAACCAACCAGATATTTTGGATAAACCCCTGCATCCCATGAACCAGAGTTTGCACCGGAGACTAACGTAGTTGTATCACTTGTTGCGATAGTATCTTTTGAAGGATCGACTATTCTTACGTCTGAATCAAGGGATCTGTCCGTTCCTTCTCCCTTAACCGTAAAAGTATAGACATCATTATCACCATCAAGAGTAATCATTGTATAATATGAGCCCGCGCTTAATGAATCGTATTTATAGTTTCCATTAGCATCAGTCGCTCTATACCCGATATATGATCCATCAGATTTAAATAGGTCAACTGATACCCATTGAAGGCCGGTTTCATTACTGTCTCTAATACCATTCTCGTTAGCATCAATAAATACTCTTCCAGATAAAGAATTCACAACAGAAGGAGGAGTTATTGACCCATCGGTAAAAACTAGATTTGGTATTACGGTTGAGTTTTCATCAGTAACTGAACTGGTTGGCGAAGGAATAAAATGAAATGTACTTGTTCCACCTTTGTATGTAAAATTTAAATTTATAAAAACTCCGTCCGTATAACTAGAGGGCGTAAGGTCGAACCAGGCAATTGCGACAGTATCATGCTCACCACCAAGTGATGCCAAACTACTGTTAGTAACCAATGTACCATGATTAGGACCATCAGTTATACTAACAAAACCTAAAACGTTAGTATCAAAAATTATTTTTAGACTTACAGATCCTACACTTGATAGGTTTTTAAATTTTATCGGTACAGTAACCTGTTGTCCGGTCGCCGGGGCAATTATATTCCCTATGTAAACAGTTGGCGTTGAACTTTGCGCAACAATAGAATTTGAAAATACTATCGATATCATAAGTAACAACGATAGTAAATTCGCTCGCCAGGCTTGCCAATTTTGAATTTTATCTGTTTTTTTCAACCTTTTAAAACACCTTTATTTGATCTCATATAGCCTAAAAAGAGCCAATGATATACTCGCAAAAATCCCTTTAGATTTTACTATATCCATGGACAATTAAAGTGCCATCTAAAAACTTTAAAATCTAGCCTAATACGACAATTTTCAATTCTCAATATGAGAATCATCTTCTAATAATTTCAATTGGCGACAATGATTTAACGAATAATAAATAATTTTTCTTATACTTATTCAAACTTATCAAACTAGCCTGATTTAGCTGTTTTTCAAAAGTGTAGAATTTTTCTTCAATAAGAGAATGCCATTTTTCCGATTCTCTTTAATGATAAAAAAAAGTGCGATAATAAGCTGTTTTACAAGAATTATGAATGGTTTGCTATTTGTATATTCAGGCCGACTGTTATTATGTTTACTTATTTATACGGGGTTATTATGAAAATTAAATTACTTTTAACCAGCATAACAATACTCTTAGCATGTACTCTCGGCTTCAGCCAGGGGCAAGCAACCGGCTATGTTTTAGGAACAGGAACCGGTTCAGATATTGCTAATCAAGGTGTCTCCTGTGCATCCTGCCATAGCGCAAATGGAATTGCAACTCCGAAATGGGATACCTGGAAAGAAACAAGACATTCATTCGCAACAGATTCAGGATTTGCTCAATCAAGTCACTTTGGTTACAGTTGTTTACCATGCCATACAACTGGATGGAATGATACAGCAATGACATTTGGTGCAGATGAATATGTCAAGCTGGATACAACCGCTACTCCAAACTATACTCCAACAGATGTTGCAAACTGGAATAGGACAAAAAACGTTGGTTGTGAAGCTTGCCACGGAAATTTTGGACGATATGATTCGAATGCACCTGGTGATGGAACACAGCCGGATACATTATGGACTGATTACTCAAAGCATTTTGCATTTAGCACTACTAATAAACTTGACTATTCAGCAGAGCTTTGCGGAACCTGCCATAACGGAAGCCACCACGGTTTCTATGAAGAATGGGCTGTCTCCGGTCACGCAAAATCTTTAACAGCTGCTGGCGGTTCCGTTACATCAAATCCGGGATGCGTAAAATGTCACGTCGCTCAGAATGCAGCAGCTTATGTTAATGGAACATTTTTCACAAATGCAGATGGTGCTGATAAAGGGAAACCATATTATGACAAGATCATTGTCGACAGCAACAGTCCTGACATTCAGCCGATTACCTGTGTTGTATGCCACGACCCGCACGATGCAAGAAACGGTGTGCAGCAATTAAGACTCCCTATAACAGGACAAATGGTAGTTTGTGATAAATGCCACAATGCAGAAATCGAGACAGACACTGTTGATATTCACACTGCTCCACATCATAATACATCTGAAGCTTTAAGCGGCTCAAAGAAATTTGGCTATAGATATTCCGCAGCTCAATTATTAGCAGCCGGAATTACCGATACTGTTTATCAGAATTCAGCTCATACCTATGCTGCTACAGAAAGATGTATTAATTGCCATCTTAATGCCGACGATAAAGACCAGTTCGGAAATGCTGCACACGGCCATACATTTGAGCCAAGAGTTCAGGCTTGTGCAAAATGCCACCTGGATTTCTATACAGCAGTTGATACTTCAAACCATGATAAGATGTTTGATTATAGAAGAACCCAGACTGTTACTGACAGTTTGATTGCTGTTCTTACAGATAAATTAGCAAAATCAACATCTGCTGATTCATTAACAGATGCTTTCCTTGAAGCAAATTATAATCTAGCCGCTTGTACACAGGAAGGCAGTCAGGGAATTCATAACACAAGATTGGTTCAGAAATTATTAAGGGACGCTATTACTCTTTATACTCCTTCAGTTACTGCCATCAGTCTTGAATCAAACTCTACTCCTAATCGTTATACTCTGAGTCAGAATTTCCCGAATCCGTTTAACCCGACTACAGAGATCAGGTTCTCAATTCCTCAGGCAGGCAATGTTAAACTGACTGTTTATGATGCTATAGGGAAACAGGTTGGTGAAATAGTAAATGAATACCTGTCTGCTGGTATATACAATTATACCTGGAATGCAAGTAATCTTGCATCTGGTATTTACTTCTACAGAATAGTAGCAAAAGACTTTACAATGGTTAAGAAAATGGTATTGCTTAAATAATAATTTTCAAAGGAGAGTCCATATGCATATTTACTTGAAAAGTGCAGATGGACTCTTCGTTACAGATTACTTAAATTTCTTGTACTAATTTCTAAGTAAAATAACAGGGTGAATATATGTTAAAAAAAATTGCTCTATTCGCAGTACTCTTTGCCACTCCGGCAATCCTGGCTCAAGGGAAAGATGCCCCTTCAAAACATGCTTTTGTTGGTGCTGAAACTTGTAAAATGTGTCATCATACAGATAAGCAAGGCAAACAGTACGATATTTGGAAAGCAAGTGCTCACGCTAAAGCTTACGAAACATTGAAAACTGAAAAAGCAGACAAAATTGCTGCTGAAAAAGGGTTCAAAACAAAAGCTGCTGAGACTCCAGAGTGCTTGAAATGCCATGTTAGCGGTTACAATGTTGATGCTTCACTTTTAGAAAAGAAATTCAAAATGGAAGATGGCGTTCAGTGCGAAACCTGTCACGGTGCAGGCGCAGACTATAAAAGCCTGAAAGTTATGAAAGATGAAAAGTTGGCTGAAGAAAACGGACTCAGGTTCTTTAAAACTGATGAAGATCGCATTGCACTCTGCAAAGAATGTCATAATTCTGAAAGCCCGACCTTTGATGCAACTAAAGCGGACTTTGCAGAAATGTGGAATAAAATTAAACACACTATACCTGCAAGTAAATAACTTGTAAAATTATTTGCAGAAAATGTTGAAATAAAAAAATGAAAAAAATAGTAATACTTCTAAGTTTTTTTATAAGTGGCTTGATTTCAACATTTCCCCAGAACTTGAATGGGCGGATATCATCTTCATTTTATACTTATGAAAGATTTTATTCCGCCTCTTCTTCTCAAACACACGTATTAACCTTTCAATCTGTTAATTTAAATTTCAACAAGGATAATTTTTCGATCAGAACCTATGCAAATTTTGAGCATGATTTGGTCAATCCACAGGTTGATGATCCAAGACTGAGACTTTACAACCTTTATTTTGAAGGCAGAGATCTCTTCAAGCTCTTTACTGTTAAACTAGGAAGGCAGCCTTTATTCAATTCTGTAGCCGGCGGGCTGATGGATGGAATAAATGTTGACTTGAAGAAAAATAACTATAAACTAACTGCTTATTATGGCCTTAATGTGCCAGCTTACCAGAAGTTCAAAATCAGCAGCGGATGGAATGATGACTTTGTTGCTGGCGGTAAATTTCAAACATCGGCAATTAATAATTTTGACATAACTCTAGGTTATATTAACAAAAATTTCAAACCGCAGGATTACTGGGCAACAAGGCTGGATGCAAACCTTAATCCAATAACTGTTTTGATCCAGGAAAATTCAAATCAATATCAATTCGCAAATGCGAATGTTGTTTATAATCAGGAAAATCTCTTTACAATTGAAACACGATATGATTATGATCTGAATTTTATGGAAACATCAAAATTCGAGATTTCGGGTATATACAAACAACTGGATAATATCCATCTCACAGCTTATTATAATTACAGGCAGCCTCTGATAAGATACAACTCTATTTTCTCAGTTTTTGATTACGGAAACACTAAAGAATATGAGGTAGGAGCAGATTACTTCTTTGATAAAACCTTGTGGCTCTCCGCAAGGGTTGGCGATGTAGAATACAAAGATGCCGGTTCACAGCGGATTTCTTTTGGCGTGAATACTAATTATGGAAGCATAAATTTTAGAAAGACTTTAGGATACGAAGGAGAATTATTTTCGCTTTCAGGCTATTCAGCCAAAACATTTTTTGATGGCGAATTAACTCCCTCTGTTGGAATTTCCTATACGAGCTACAGATTATCAACCGATGACCCTACAAATCATTTAATCACCATTCTTGCCGGATTTAATTATCGTCCAATAAGAATTTTATCCTTTGATTTGCAGGGACAATATATGGACAATAAAATCTACAATAACGATTACAGAGTTTTTCTTAAAGTCAACTATTGGTTCAATACAAATTTTTGATAAAGCTTAAATGAAATTAAAATATTTATATATAGTCTTCATTCCTTCTGTATTGGTTTTTCTTTTCCTGTCGGCATTTAAAGGAAATTTTACACAGGATCAGCCCAACCACAATGACAAGATCATAAAATTTTCACACAAGCTTCATGCTGAAAATGGAGTTGCCTGCGCTGACTGTCATTCAGCGGTTCCTGCGAGCACAAAATTAAGTGACAGACTTCTGCCCTCTCACGATGATTGCGCAAACTGCCACGACGTTGAAGATGATAAAAATTGTACAACCTGCCATTATGAAGATATAAACGAAGCTTTGATTCAGCAAAAGCCAGACAATATATATTTTAATCACAGCCTGCATGTAGGACAAAACAAAATTAAATGTGAAACCTGTCACAAAGGAATCAGCGAAGTTGACTATGCTTTTAAAGCAAAGCAGACCAACCCGATGATGGAAGATTGCTATTCCTGTCATAATAATAAAACCGTTGCAACAAGCAATTGTGAATCGTGCCATATCTCTACTGTAAATCTTCTTCCCGTTTCACATAGAATTCCTTCCTGGAAAACAGGTCACAAGTTTGCTGCAAATTCACTCAATGCGAACTGTGTAATGTGCCATGATAATGCTTCCTGCCAGGAATGTCACGTTGCAACGACTATGATAACAGAAAACAACTCAAAGAATAACTTTTATAAACCTTATTCACCTAACAATTTTGTAGATGGTGCAAAACAGCAGCAGGTTACAAGGGTGCACGAACTTGGTTACAGGTTCACTCATGGAGTGGATGCTAAAGGAAAGACTGCTGAATGCCAGACCTGTCACGAAGTTGAAACTTTCTGTTCATCATGCCACCAGGGAGATAATGCTGATTACTCGCTCGGCGGGGTTGAACCTGCTTCTCACTTAAAGCCTAACTTTGTTACAATAGGCGTAGGCAGCGGCGGTGGACTTCATTCAACATTAGCCAGAAGAGATATTGAAACCTGTGCCGCTTGTCACGATGTTCAGGGTGCTGATCCGACTTGCATCACCTGTCACCTCGATAGTGATGGAATAAAAGGAACGAACCCGAAAACTCACCCAGCCGGCTTTATGAGAAATACTCATGGTGACTGGCACGACTCTGACGCATCAGTTTGCTATAACTGTCATACCAGCGCTTCACCAAGAACTCCACCGGGAGTTGGTTTCTGTGGATATTGTCATGGGAGCAATGGTAGATAATGGAATATAGAATGAAATTAGTTATCCGAAATAGCGTAATAATTTTATCTCTTGCATTGGTATTTTATAGCTGCAGCGATATACGAAATAATATTGATACAACTGCACCAGTCCTTACCGTACATAAAGAAGGCATCGCTGATGTGAATTCACCTGATTTTCATGGAAACCTTGTTAAGCAGGATAACTGGAGTTTTGCAAAGTGCATTCAATGTCACGCTGCAGATTTCACCGGCGGAGTAGCAGGTAAAAGCTGTTATAAATGTCACACGGAACCTGCCGGACCGGAAGCCTGCAACACTTGTCACGGTGATTTTGATGATCCTAACAAGATTGCACCTCCGAGAGACACAAACGGCGGAACATCAACATTATTAGCGACTGTTGGTGCGCATTCAAGCCACCTTTATACTAATAAACTTGGTAGAGCGGTTAGCTGTACTAATTGTCACGTGGTCCCACAAAAATTTGACGATCCGGGACACATTGGTCAGCCTCCTGCAACCGTAGTTTTTTCAGGTTTGGCTGATACAAGCATAGCTTCAAATGCGACATTTTTATCAGGTACACTTACCTGTTCTAATACATACTGCCACGGAAATTTTGAATTCAAAAAATCAGATGCGATTCCGACTAATCAGTTTGCCTATGCATCTGACAAAATGGTTGGAAATAATTTTACTCCTGTATGGAATAAGGTAGATGGATCACAAGATTCCTGTGGTACCTGCCATGGCTTACCTCCGACAGGCCATATTTATGCACCGATAACAGCTTGTTACCTTTGTCATCAAGGAGTTGTTGATGAGAATGGAAAAATTATTGATAAGGAAAAACACATTAATGGTTATAAGAGTGCAAGAGGCAGTTTGAATAAACTTCAGGAATTTTTAGCAAACCAGACCGCAAAAAAAGCCGCTCAATAAAGCGGCTTTTTTATTTTTAACATTTTAATCTTTTCTATTCTCGGCAACCCATTTTTTAATATAATCCGCAATTGCGGTAGTTTTGGCACCGGGAGTGAACAATTCCCCTACCCCCATTTTTTTCAACTCTTTAATATCTTCCTCCGGAATGATTCCCCCACCCGTAAGAAGAACATCATTAAGACCTTTCTCTTTCATCAACGATAATATTTTCGGAAGTATGGTCATATGCGCACCGGATAAAATACTTATGCCGATAACGTGAACATCTTCCTGTATCGCTGCTTCAACTATCATATCTGGTGTTTGCCTAAGACCTGTATAAATGACTTCCATTCCGGCATCGCGGAGGGCGGCAGCAATTACTTTGGCTCCCCTGTCATGACCGTCGAGACCGGCTTTGGCTACTAAAACTCTTATTTTTCTATCCATATAAAATTCCCTCTATTTATTAACAGCGTTGCGGATTTTATCAGCAAATTCTTTCATAGAAACGCTGCCGTAATTTTTTAGTTCAGGACGAAAATGAAATTTATCTGTGTTGTACCTTGGAATAATATGAAAGTGAAAGTGAAAAACCGTTTGACCTGCTGCAGCACCGCTATTAACAACGATATTAAACCCGTCTGTTTTTAAACTATCACTGACTGCACCTGAAATAAATTGAACAGCTTTTATCACAGCATTCATTTCTTCTGATGGAACAGAAAGAAAATTCTCATAGTGTTTTTTAGTAATTACAAGTGTATGTCCATAATTAACAGGCCTGATATCGAGAAAAGAAATCACAGAATCATCCTCATAAATAATTTCAGCGTGTGCTTTTCTCTCAATTATATCGCAAAAAATACAACCCATAATTTAAAAATAACGTTAAATTAACTGTTTGGCAAAGTAATTAAGCCCTCAAATACTTCTCTCTCTTCCCGAAAACCCCGAAAAGTCCGCCGGTGTGTAAAAATATTACCTTCTTTTTTGAGAAAAGAAAATTCTCATAAAAAGCTGAAAATGCTTTGCCTGTATAGGCCGGATCCAAAACAATCCCGGTGGATTGAGCAAACTTTTTAATCAATCTAAGCTTATCAGCAGAAATATTCTTGTAGCCTTCTTTCGAAAAACCATCAAGAATTATAAGATTATTTTTATTAATCCTGCAGTTTAATTTATAATCAAGTGTACATCCTTCAGCAAGATTTACTATTTTATTGCGAATTTCCTCTTTTGGATAAAGAACATTCACCGCATAAACTTTTATATTTAATTTTAGTTTAGCAATTCCAACAAGAAGACCTGCAGCCGTTCCTCCGGTTCCTGCTGCTACGCAGATTCCGTTTATCTTTTTCAGATCGACCTGCTTTTTCAATTCGTGAATAACATCAATATAACCCCAGATTCCAAGTGTTGTTGAGCCGCCTTCGGGAATTACAAAAACCTTCTTCCCTTTTTTGATGAGAGCATCTCTTTCTTCGAACATTATTTCATTTACTTCTGAATAATTTCTTTTATTCAGGAACGAAATCTCAGCACCGATCAACTTATCGAAGAAAAGATTTCCGTCAGCAGTTTTTGAGTCGCTGCCCCACAAAAATAATTTTGATTTAATTCCGGCTTTAGCCGCCGCAATTGCTGTCGCCCTTGCGTGGTTTGACTGCTCTCCACCGCAGGTAAAAACCATATCGGCTTTCTCTTTCTTTGCCTGGTAAATAAGATATTCGAGTTTTCTGACTTTATTTCCGGAAAGTTCAACCCCAGTTAGATCATCCCGTTTGAAAAGAAATTTTTTGTCTTCAAATTCAATTTCCTCAAGTGGAGTTGGAATATTTGCAAGATTTATTTTACCCGGTTTTTTCATCTTTCTTTACATACTTATTATAATATTTCCTCGCTCTTTCAAGATCTTCCTGTGTATCAACAGCGATTGATTCAAATTCGGTAACAACAATTTTTATCTTAAACCCGTTTTCAAGCATTCGCAGCTGCTCAAGTTTTTCAGTGTTTTCAAGGTCAGTAGGAGCGAGCTTTGTAAATCTTTCCAGCGATTCTTTGCGGTAAACATATAATCCGATATGTTTGTAAATTTCGCCTTTTGTAATTCTTTCGGTATTTGTTTTTGCATCCCTGACGTAAGGAATCGGAGAGCGGGAAAAATAAAGAGCAAAATTATTATAATCGAAAACAACTTTTGTAACTGAAGGAGATTTCAATTCCTTCAAATCTTCGATCCTTTTTGCCAGGGTGGCAACATTAACTTTTGGATCAAACACAAGCGGCTCGATTGCCTGGTCGATCATCGTTCCGTTGATGAAAGGCTCATCTCCCTGTATGTTCACAATTATTTCTGCGTCTTTGTAAAATTTCGCAACATAGGCAATCCGATCAGACCCGGTGGCTATGCTTTTAGGAGTCATAATCACTTCTGCGCCAAAGCTTTCTGCAGCTTTAGAAACCTTTTTGTCATCGACTGCAATTACAATTTTTGAGATCAATTTTGATTTTGATGCGCTTTCGAATGTGTGCTGTATCATCGGTTTGCCGCCGATATCTGCGAGCGGTTTCCCCATAAGGCGTGTGGAAGCAAATCGTGCAGGAATTACTCCTATTACCATAAATTATTCACCGCCGATTACTTTAGGAACCTTGAAAAATAATTCACTCCTGTCAGGCGCGTTTCTCAAAGCCTCCTCCCTGTCGAGCGAAGGTTTAACTTCATCTTCACGGAAAACGTTGCTTCCTTCAACAGGGTGTGAAAGCGGTTCTACGTTTGTGGTATCGAGTTCATTCAGCTTTTCAACGTAAGCTAAAATTTCATTTAAATGATCTGTGAATTTTTCCAGCTCTTCTTCTTTAAATTTCAGCTTTGCCAGTTCGGCAATGTGTTCCACATCTTTTCTTGTTACAGACATAAATTTTTTAATCCATTGAATGATTTTTAATTATTATCTCCCGCACTCTGTTCATCAGGTCAATTTCATCCTGCCGGGTTTTAATATTTTCTGTGCTAACCGGTTTATCAAAATGGACTCTTATTGTGCCCGGATTTATTTTCAAACTTCCCTTCTGCATTATTTTATTCGACCCGCTAATTGAAACAGGAATTATCGGGAAGCCGACTTTTCCCGCAAGATTAAAAGCGCCTCGCTTAAACTGCTGAATCTCACCCGTTTCACTCCGTGTACCTTCCGCGAAAAGCAGTACAGAAATTTTTCTTTCGTTCAAAAGCCATTTTGATTTTTCCAGACTCTTTCGCGCACTTTCAGGATTTTTCCTGTCGATCATTACATACGGACCGGCCCAAAGTTGCCAGCCGAACAGAGGAATTTTTGCAAGCTCCTTTTTGAAATACATACTTATGTTGCCGGGAATAGACGCCTGCAAAACTGATATATCAAACTGGCTGCTGTGATTCGACACATAAATATAAGCTTTTCCCTTCTCAATATTTTCCATCCCGGAAGTTTCATATTTAATGCCCGCAATTTTTAATATCCCGTTACTGAAAGGATTATTACACCAGAAGTATAACTTATAGCTTTTGTCAACCAATGCAAATAAAAGCGCAAAGATGGAAACGAACGTTACGTATAAAGCGATAAGTATTAACTTAAGAATGTTAAACAATTAATTTCCTTTCTGTTTTTGTCATCCCAAACTTGTTTCGGGATCTTCTAAATTTTATCAGATTCTGAAACAAGCCTGCCGGCGCAGGGTTCAGAATGACAGATTACCTAAACTGTCATTTCGACGATCCCGCTTTTAGCGGGAGAGGAGAAATCTTTCGTGTTAATCCTGAAAGATTTCTCACCCGGCCAAGGCCGGGATTCGAAATGACAGAACCACTATCAATACACCACCTGTTTATCTAACTTACCGCTATTCCCCGCAATAAAATTATCAATCGCACTCAGCCTGTTCTTAATTGACGGATGACTGTAAAAATACCATTCCACAAAAGGATGCGGTTCTTTGTCGCCGAGATTTTGCTCTGTTAGTTTTTCCAGCGTTGCTTTAAATGCATCCGCTTTTCCTGTAGAAGTAATTGCATATTCGTCGGCTTCGTATTCAAATTTTCTTGAGAGTAAATTCGAAAGCGGGGTTTGTATCAACCCGATCACCATCATCCACAATGATAAAAGCGGGAGCGCGGCAATTTTTGTGATCGCCGCAAAGCCGAACCACTTTAACGAAAGCTGGTAAAAATATGATATTAAAAACAAGGTAAGAAAACTCGAGACCGTACCGATGATAATATTTTTTATAATGTGTTTTCTTTTATAATGGCCCAGTTCGTGCGCTATCACAGTTTCAATCTCGTCATCCGAATATTTTTCAAGCAGCGTGTCGCCGAGCAGAATTCTTTTTGATTTGCCGATGCCAGTGAATGCGGCATTCGCTTTTTTCGTGTTCTTGCTCATATCGAACTTGTAAACGTTCTCCACTTTTATTCCCGCGTCTTCGGCAAGTTTGGTTATCCGGTTTTTCAGCTCTTCGTTTTCAATGGGAGTTACCTTATAAAAAAGAGGCAGAATAAAAACGGGAACTATGCGCGCAAGAATTACCGAAACCACGAAAAGCAAAATTGCAAACGGCAGCCACCAGAGATTTCCGAAACGGTTCATCACGTAATAAAATGCGAGCAGCAGCGGTATGCCGATCACCAGCGAAACGCCGAGCGCTTTCAGGTCTTCCAGTATCCATTTCCAGAACGTCTGGTTTGAAAGATTATATTTATGTTCGAGGTAAAAGTCCTTGTAATAATTTAACGGGAAAAAGAGCACTCCCAGCGCAAATCCCGAGACGAGCACAAACAGGATAAATACCAAGGTAATTATTCGAATAGGTGCCGGAAATGAGGTTTTCGAGCCTCAGGCTTAATCCCGCCCAGACAAAGGCAAGGATTAAAATAAACGTTAAAATTCCCTCCGAAATGCCCGCAGCAAGCTTAATATTGTTATATCGTTTTGAATCCATATCTAAAAATAGCCATGATTATTCAGGTAATCAATTGGAATAAGAGTTCTGAAATTTAATAGTATTACTTGATTATCTTATTAAAATTTAAGAATTTGAAATGGATTGGGGATCATTCCTAAGCGATCTTCTTTTTTTAATTGGAATGTATTCAAACCTAATAAATTAGATTAGAATTTATACAAAATAGCTATGAATGAACTAGAAGGTTTTATAAAACAACAACGAGATAACTCTGCTGGCTATCATATTATATTAGGCCAGCAATGGCGGCGTTACGGGGAAAAGGAACGATTTGGCAATCCTCTTGTATATGCTGCATTTGAATTTAGAATGGCTATTGAAAGAATTATTTTTGAATTATATGCTTTGATTAAGCGACTTACCGATTTAGATGACAAAGAAACAGAAAACTTAGGAAGAATTAATAACGTAATTCTAAAAATTATGGAAATTGTTGAAAGTCATAAAAATTTATATAAAATACTTAGGTTTAATGCTATTTTATTTGACCAAAATAAAGGTATAAGAAAAAAACTTGCTGAACCAAATATTAAAAAACTGAAAAAATATTGGCACAGTTTAAGTGATTATTGCCACATGCAAATCAAACCTTCCGAAACTTGGTCAAATCCAGTATTTGTCTCCAAAGGTTATGAATTATTAAATGAGGTTGAAAATTATTTATGGGATCTTACTGTAACTCATCATTTTGGTTTTTTTGAATTCGATACTATTGAACCGGAGGTATTGGAATTAGCTGATAAATTTGTAAGATCTGAAATAGATGAAGATGCTTTAAAGATGCGATTAAAGATATTGGCTCCTATAGTTGAAAGTAGGTTTTCTAAGCGTTATAATAGGTAAGGTTCAGTAAAACTTAATTTCAACATCATGTTTAATGAAATATTAAAAATTAAATCACTTTGTTTAATTTTTAAGGAAGTAGCAAAATGCCAAACGGAAACAGGAATCCGGTATTTGGGTACCGTGCCCTTCGGCTGCTTAAAAGATAATTTATAGATTTATTGAAATACATTAAAAATGCTTTTAAAGGTATTTAATTTCTAATTAAAAGTAAGGCGGCGGATCCGGCAGCTTACTGCCGCAGGAACTAAGTGATTAATCATATAAGTTTTTTCTCTGAATATTTAACTACTGTATTGTTCTGGTTTATTTCTGTTATTGTTATTAAAATATAAAGGGAATAATACGCTTTGTCTTATTTGTGTATTGTATATAATCAGGATATTGTGATTGCAAAAGCTTTTCCTCTTCAATAATTCGAATTGTCGCTACACTTGTTCCTACAAGGCCAATAATAACATTGATAATTGATAAATGCCCAAAAATGCTTGACCATATAAAAAGCAGAGCTGCTGCATACATTGGATGACGAATGATTTTGTAAGGCCCGGTATTAAGCAAGGTTCCTTCCTTTGGCTCAGCGTTAATACTAAACTGCCCTTTCTTAAATGCAAGCCTTGCCCATACATTCAACCCAACAGCCAGTAATTGTCCGGCTATGACGAATGGAGACGAAGTAAAAACGTTTCCTGAAATAAAAAGGTAAAGGATAATAAGAATTGTTATTAACAAGCCAAATTTGGAAACCAGTTTAATCATTTTACATTCTCTATTAGTTTATTAAAGTACAACTTTGCTTTCCGGTTTTGTATCCCCGGCAGGATAGATAACACCTATTCCACCCTAACCTGGACTTTTGAATATACTATAATGAAGAATTGTAGAACCCACCAATTACAATTTAGCTACTAAGGATTGAATGAAACATATATAAATAAATGAGATTTGGCAAGAAGAATTCTATTCGAATTTGAGAGCTGAGGATTTGTTAAACTCAGTTAGTAAATTAAGCAACTGCAACTATTCATTTGTGATTTGTGAGCCTGAAGCCTGTTCATTTGCAGGCTACTTACAGCAGCTAATTATTGACTGCTGCTATTATTTGCTATATCGTTCATAAGCAGTGTTGCCACTTGCTCCATCCAGAGCTCACTTATGAACTTTTGCATTTTTTTATAGTAAGTCCTATCATACTCGCCATAATAACGACGTATAACATTATTTAATATATTTGTCTTGGACAGCCTGGGATTATTTAGTGCCTCATCGTTAATCAATGTTCTTAATATATATGCAGAAGCCATAACGTTTACATCTGGTAAATATAAATCTGATTTGGTTTCTGCAATATGGTGTGCTATAAGACTGTCTCCCCAGAAACACCACATTACACCACCAAGTCCTATTGCATTTGTAATTATCCTTTTCCTGTGAACCCTTACATTCACTTCAGGATGATTTATCCAATACATATAATCAGATTCCACTTTGAAAATAGCATATAGCAATATTATTGGTAGATGATATTTTTCTGATGCATCCTTCATAGAACTTTGGATAATCTTACCTACTTTATTCGAAATATAATCAGCTTTGTTAATATTCCTACTTACTATTGCCAATTCATTATCATTAGCACTGGTCTCATAAGCCATTATCGCATTTGTTTTATTGTCAGGTTTACTCTTGGGCAAAATATGGTCAACTTGTGTCTCAGTGAAACCAAATAAGGTTATTATTACGGCCCATTTAAATACTCTTGTAATTTTTTTCATTTGTCTAAATGTTAATAAAATGTCAAATCAAAAGACCGTTATTAGTTTTATCAGAATGACAGCGCTATATTCTAGATGACTCCATCATTATCCATTTACTATGCCAACATTTCCTAATAAATTGGGTATTTTAAGACAATATTAGCATGACTAATATGAATCATTTTGGAATGATGTAAGAAAAAGAAACAGATGCTTACTATGGCAAAAATGATAATAAGGAAAATTCTGTTCTATAGAACTGCATATGGCAAGATAGAAATACACCTGGAATCAAGATTTATGAAAAATAAAATTTACTTGTGTATTTCAATTAAGAATAAAAGTAATTTATTCTCATTTAAGGGCTGAGGATTTGCTGAATCCGTTTAATAAGCTGAATAATTAGCTTACCCTATTAGTACTTGTTGGGGGTTGTCTTTGTTTTTCCTCTAATTCTCTAGAAGATATTTTAGTGTATTATCCCTAATTCTAGATAAGTATAATTTAGCTATTTCATCTGATGTTATATTATGATAGAATATGTTAGGCATATTTCCTCCTATTATATATTTTTAATATTATTTAATACTGTGGCAGGAAATATCAATTAGTTCTTATGGTCAGGTTTGATAAGAAATAAGTTTGATTTATTCTAAATAAAGTTATTTCAAAATGCAATACTAAAATGGATTGGGTATGTGCATTCATAATTATTTTACGTTATTAGTGAATTAAAAACGCCAACAGGAAATAGTTTATATAATTTTTTTGAGGTAGCAAAATGCCAAACGGAAACAGGAACCCCGTATTTGACTACCGTACGCTTAACTGCCTCCACTAGTCTCAAATTAATCAGCGCATCATATTACGCTTACTAAATAAATATTAATTTTTGTTGTAAATTGTTATATAAAATTTTGTATTACGTTAAAGAGAATAAATGAAAGCCAGGGAAAGCGGAATGCCCGATGAAAAAATGTGGGAACAGTTTTTTGATGTCGGTAAAATACTCGATGAATTGGAAATTAACCATGAAGTTGAAAAGCTTGTCGATCTGGGATTTGGTTACGGGACTTTCACAATTCCTGCCAGCAAAAAAATAAAAGGCAAAGTGTATGCCTACGATATTGAAGAAACTTTAATTAAGGAACTTGACGCAAAGCTTAAAAAGGATAATATAGGGAATGTTTCTCTCTTAAATAAAGATTTCATCAGCGAAGGAACCGGTCTGCAAAATCAAGAAGCGGATTTTGTGATGCTTTTCAATATTCTGCACGCTGAAAGATCCGCCGACGTTTTAAAAGAGGCTTTTAGAATTCTAAAGAAAAATGGTAAAGTCGGAATAATTCATTGGAATTATGATCCCACCACACCGAGAGGTCCGGATATGTCAATCAGGCCAAAACCCGAAGAGTTGAAAGGTATGCTTATTAAAACCGGATTTTCTATTTTAAAATACAATATAAATTTACCGCCGTATCATTACGGCATATTAGCACAAAAATAAAAGGTAAGAAATATGTATTGGATTTGATTTTCCATTTACTCAATAATTTTTGGATTTCTTTGCTACTTTGCGGTCAAGGAAAAAAACAGGAACCAAACGGCCTGGTTCGTGATTGGCTTTATCTTCGGGATAGTTGGATTAATCGTTGCGATATTAATTCCAAAATTTAAGAAATAATAGGAAAATTAAAATGAACCCAAATGACTTGAAACCATACAAATACAACGGTGCGCGTTCGATGGTAATAATGCACGAACAGCGTATGCAATCATTCCTGCAAACGTGGAAGGAAGCAAAAAAGATAAATTTGCCTTTGCCGAAAACGGACAACCCGGATTATAAATCTTTAGAAACTCTTCTCCACCACGTCTTTCGCGCAGCGCGTGGATATATGACGTGGATGTGCGAAAAGTTAAATTTACCCGATCCGGAAATAAAACCAATACCCGGAGTTGAAATAATAGAAAAAGAAGCAGATGAATATCTCACGCATCTTTTAGAGAAATGGCGAGCAACGCTTGCAGAAATCCCTATAGATAAATTTGAAAATGGGACATACACTTCCAGATGGGGAGTGGATTACTGTATTGACGCAATGATGGAACATGCAGTTATGCATCCCATCCGTCACGAGTTTCAGCTTAGGAGTTTGATGGGAAAAGAATAATTTACTTCTACGTAACCCAATAATTACAAACGGCTAGGATTTCCCAAAATAAATTTTATATTGGTCTGCAATCATGAAAATAAAATTCGAGGAATCCTATGAAAGCAATTGTATGCACTAAATACGGTTCCCCTGATGTCCTTCAGTTGAAAGAAGTTCAAAAACCCATTCCTAAAGACAAAGAAGTATTAATAAAAGTTAATGACTCCAGCGTTACTAAAGCCGACACAATGATGCGGAGAGGAATTCCGTTTTATGGGCGGATTTTTATAGGGCTTACCAAACCTAAAAATCCAATTACAGGCACCGGGTTCGCCGGAGTAATTGAAGATAGCGGAAAAGCCGTAACGCTTTTTAAGAAAGGCGATGCAGTATTCGGAGAAACAGGAGTTGGCTTTAGCACAAATGCAGAATACGTTTGTGTTTCTGAAGACGGACTGCTTACATCAAAGCCTGAAAGCATCTCTTTTGAAGAAGCGGCACCTGTTTGTGACGGAGTTTTAACATCCTGGTGTTTTCTGAAAGATATTGGAAAAATACAGAGCGGTCAGAAGATTCTTATCAACGGTGCTTCGGGCAGCCTGGGCACCGCAGCAGTGCAAATTGCAAAATACTTAGGCGCCGAAGTTACAGGCGTGTGCAGTTCAGCAAATGTTGAGCTGGTTAAATCCCTTGGAGCGGATAAAGTAATTGATTACACCAAGGAAGATTTCACAAAATCTGATCAGAAATATGATATTATTTTTGATTCTGTAGGCAAGAGTTCATTTCCACAGTGTAAAGATGCACTTAAAGAAAACGGTGTTTATCTCTCCCCTGTTTTAAAGTTTTCTCTTTTGCTGCAAATGCTCATGACTTCAAAGTTAAATAATAAAAAAGCAAAATTCTCAGCTACAGGTCTTCGCCCTGTTCCGGAACTCCATACTTTCCTGAATGAGTTGAAAGAAATTATTGTGTCCGGTAAAATTAAAATAGTTATTGACAAAAGATATAAATTAGAACAAACGGCAGATGCCCACAGGTATATCGACGCGGGACACAAACGAGGAAACGTTGTTATAACGTCTGAAAATCTCATCTAAAATAAAATGTTTGAAAGGAGACCGGATTTTTCAAAACAGGCAAAAAAATTCCCGTAGTTTAAAACTACGGGAATTATTTAATCTTGTATTTTGAAATACTTATTACTGAGCTGATTTATTGTTCCTTTTTAAACGCTTTAAATATTTATCAGGATCGGCCTTAATTTTCGCCAGGCATTTTTTGCAGCAGACAGCGATTGTTTCACCGTGATATTTTATAAGCTGCTCGTCGTCTCCAAGCTCTTCACCTGAGACAGGACATACAGAATTTACCGGCGTTCCTTCCTTTACGCTTACAACTTCATTGTATTGAGGATCGGTATTTTTTGTATCGACCTTAATTGTTTTTTCTTTATCTTTTTTCTCTTTCTGTTGTGCAGAGGCTGAGGTTGTAAGGCTTATGCCTAAAAACAGTACAAACACAAATAAAATCGCTCTTCTCATTATTTTTCCTTTTTTAGTTGTAAGTTATTTTAATTTATAATTTCTTTTAACAAAACAAAATGCTAAACGGCTACTCAGATCTGGGCAATATCATCATCAGGCAGCCAGCCGACTTTACCGTCATTTAAGCGAATCTTTACCCAGTTGTCTACCCTATCCTCTATCCTGACCTTGAGTCCTTCGTGAATCACAAATGCATCGTTATTACTTGACATCGGGCCCTAGTTTTGCAGAGACAGACTGAACAATTATTACACCTTGTTTAACGTTCTGATCTCTGTTAATATTTATTGTAAGAATTATTACGGACATAATAAATAAAAACAGTATTGCCAGCCCACCAAAAAATGAATAACGCTGTATTCCGGGACTCTTTGCAAAAAAATAAATTCCCGCTGCTATCAATATTAATATGAAAAGAGAATATACAAGGTAAGTCCAGCCTTTTATAGAGAAAAATGAAAGCAGAGATTCCCATATCTGAAAGACAAAAAATTTAGGTAGTGTATCAATTTTATCAACAGTTTTTGCATTAGCGATTGCAAGATTATGCTGAATGTCATCGTCGTTGGGTGAGAGTCTTAAAGCTTTTTCATAATTCAAAATAGCATAACCTAATTTGCCATCTTTGTAATAAGCATTTCCAAGATTGTAAAAGAGAGAGACTCCTTCATATCCTTGGTGAACTAATTTCTCATAGTTTGTGACCGCATCTTTATAATTCCCATTTTTATATGCATCATTTCCCTGCTTCATAAGTTCATCAACCTGTGATGCTAAAGCGAAATTTGCAATCAATGCCGAAAGAATTAATATTTTAACAAGGCTTTTCATTCGTTAAGCCATTTTTCTTGAGAAAATATTCTTTTCAATTTCTATAATCACCTTTGATGTATCAGTATAAATACCATTCATAGCTGAACTTTCATCAGCATTCGGTGCAAAACGAACATATTCACATTTTTCTATAGAATTTTTTAACTGCTCAATTAAATCTTCTTTCCCGTTTTTCTTTTTTATTTCATCGGAAGCACGTTCGAAAGAAAATTCAGATTTTGGGATGTGCAGCTTGTCTTCCAGATACCCGAACAAGGCCTGGGATATTTCCGAGTAAAATTCTTTATGATTATTTGCTTCCATTAATTTCTTTGCTTTTTTCAGACGGCTTTTTGCAATTTTCTCAGCTCTCCGGAACTTAAGCTGTTGAACATTTCCAGCCAGTTTATCTTCCCTTTTCTTCCATCCGACGAGTGCAACAAATGCAAACAATGGCACTCCGACTGCAGCCCAGAAACCGGTCTTATAAATAATGAATGATGAACTCTTTTCAACATCGTCGAAAGAAGTTTTTATGTACCGTATGTCTTCCCCAAGCAATTTTACATCTTCTTTGGAAAATGATGAATTATCATCTGAGGCAATATTAGCTCCCTGCTCAACATCTATTGAGTAAGGTTTTGATGAAAGAGTAACATAGGATCTTTTATAAGGATCAAAATATGAAAACTCAATTGCGGGGATTACTTTCTTGCCCGGTGTTCTCGGAACCAGCAAATATTCGGTTGTCTTCGTTCCTGAGATTGTGCCCTTTCTGTTTATCTGGGCATTTGTTTTGGGTTCGTATTTTTCAAAACCATTCGGGAAATTCACCTCAGGGGGATTAACAAGATTTAAGTTACCGCTCCCGGAAATAGTTACTTTTAATGACAGAGATTCGTTCGTTTTTAATTTTCTTTTATTTATATCCGTATTTAATGAGAAGCTGCCAACTGCGCCATTAAAAGACTTCGGAACATTACTGGAAGGCAACGGCATTACATCAACTTTAACTGAATTAGATTTAGCATCATAATTGTAAACCTGTGAACTGCCGAACGGATCATTAAAAAAGTCATCGAAAAAATTATTACCCGTTTTTTTCTTTTTTATCTGTACAGGAACATTTAACCCGAATGGCGTCACGGTCAATTTTCCCGTCTGACTCGGAAACAACGCAGCTTTTTTCAGAATACCGACTTTAAATTGTTTGCCCTCATACATCTCCGTAGTAAAGTTTATATTGTTAGGTGTTTCAATCTCTTCCGACCAGAAGCCCTGGTATTGCGGGAGTTTTGAAATAGACATTTGAGCTGCAATATTCAAACGGGTGTAAAGTTTATAAGTAACCGTAACCTGCTGGCCAAGGTAAACCCTGCTTCTATCAACAATAGCGCGAATAAACAAATTATCGGCAATTTCTTTTGTGGAAATTGAATTGCTATTTTGCTGTTGTTGAGGTTTTGCGCTGCCTTTTATAACCGTGATTTCAAGCGGTGAGGTATTATAACGAGTTCCATTGTATTCCACATAGGCCTTACCTATTGTAAATTTACCAAGGCTTTTGGGCTGTAAAACGTATGAAAATGTAAGTGAGCCCGAAACCGCGCCGTTTATAATTTGCATGCTGCTGGATTGATTTGGCCCGGTTAGTACAAGAAAATTTGAAAAATTGGGTGGAGTTAAATTTCTAACACCATTTATATCTTTACCGTTAAAAATAAAATCCACTTCGAACTGATCATTAAGCCCAACTGTTGCATTGTTAACGGATGCGGTAAAAGACTGCGCGTAAGATAGCCCACCGAAAAATAGTATTACTGATATTAAGAATATTTTTGTCAATCTAATAATCATTTGAACTAACTCGAATTACCAAATTACTGGTTCGGTCATATTGAGCGAAGCGAAATATCTTAAAATGTTCCGATCAGTAGTCTTAAGATTCTCCACTTCATTCAGAATGACAATTTTGCGTAACCACAATTATTCGTCATTTTATTTACCAATCCTTAGCTGTCTTAACTACCTTACCGGTTTTCTTTCTTAGTTTTTTCTGTAGACCCTGTTCATTATTTTTTAATGCATTAAGAATTCTTTCCGCATCAGCCTTTGATATTTGATTTTTTTGCGGTTGCTGTTGCTGCTTCTTATTTTGCTGGTTCTGTTTATTCTGATCATTTTTATTCTGCTTGTTCTGGTCCTTCTTATTTTGGTCTTTATTCTGCTGGTCCTTGTTATTCTTATTTTTGTTATCCTTGTTCTTATCCTTATTGTTCTTGTTTTTATTCTTATTTTTCTTTTGATCATTCTTCTGAGACAAGGCGTAGGACAAATTATATTTTGTCCCCTGATCATCGGGATTCAGCTTAAGAGCCTGGGTATAAGCCGCGATAGACTGATCAATCTTTTTATCCTTTAATAAAGAATTACCAATATTATGATAAACCTGTGCTTTTTGTTCATTTGTTTTGCTTTCAGCCAATGCTCTTTGGTATGATTTTATAGCCTCATTAAATTTCTTCTGCTTAAAATATGCATCACCAAGGTTGAAGTTTGCTATGTAATTTTGAGGAGCCTTCTCCAAACCTTTTTTAAAATTCACTTCAGCGTCGGAAGGTTTTCCTTCTTTGTATTGATCTACACCCTTATTGACCAGGCTGCGCAAACTTTGTGAATAAGTAAGCGTTGAAAAGCCGATTATGATAATAAGAATATTTAGGACTATCTTTTTTAGCATAATTTCTATCCCAAGCCTAATTTTTTATTTAGTTTACTAAATAAAGGAGATTTTCGTTCCGTCATAAAAAATTCCAGCAGCAATAAAATGATAGCCGGCGCCAAAAAATAATAAAAACGATCTTCGTAATCAGTTACTTTTTTGACTCCAAATTGTGTTTTAGTCAATGATGAAAGGTCTTTATAAATAAGATCAAGCTCATCCTGGTTGTTTGAGCCTCTAAAATACTTGCCTCCCCCCTGAGAAGCGATTTGTTCCAATGTAGCTTCATCCAGCTTTGTCAATACAGTATTTCCATTTTCATCCTGCTTAAACCCGGTCTGTTGTCCGTTGCTGTTAAAAACAGGGATTGGAACACCATCAGGAGAACCAAGTCCAATTGTGTAAATTTTAATGCCTTTATCAGTTGCATTTGTAACAGCTTTATTTATATCACCCTCGTGGTCTTCTCCATCTGTAATTACAACTATTACTTTCTGTGTATTAAATTTATAATCAAATGATTTAGTAGCCAGGTTGACAGCAGAGGCAATTGCCGTACCCTGCTGTGGAACAGTGTTAACATCAACAGCATTAAGAAACAGATTAGCTGCTGAATAATCCGTGGTTAATGGAAATTGTACATAAGCCGCCCCCGCAAAAACTATCAGACCAATTCTGTCGCCATGGAGTTTATTTATCAAATTAGAGATTTCATATTTTGCCTTTTCAAGCCTACTTGGTTTAATATCCTGCGCTTGCATACTTAATGAAACGTCGAGACAAATATAGACATCAATTCCAGCTTGTTTCACTTCTTGTACTCTTGTGCCGATCTGAGGATTAGCAGCTGCCACAATTAATAAAATTATGGCAAAACTAAGCACACCGAATTTTATTTTTTCCTTAAAGCTGCTGTAAGCAGGTAAAAGGACATTATGCAGCTTCTTATCGGCAAAATTCTCAAGTACTTTTTTTCTCTTCCTGTTGATCAGCCAAAAAGCCCCGACCAAAACAGGAATTATATAAAGTGCGTACAAATATTCCGGATGTGCAAATCTGAACATAACAACTAAGACAAATTATGGATTTTGAATTCTGAATTATAGATTCTCATCATCATGGGCATCTTCCTAAAAATCGTACTGGATAAACCTGCTTCAAGAAAAATTAAAAGCATTCCGCCACCAAGCCAGTAATAAAAAAGTTCTTTCGCTTCCCGGTACGATGTAATTTCAACTTTTGTTTTTTCAAGTTTATCAATTTTATCGTAAATGTCCTGCAAAGTTTTTGTATCAGTCGCCCTGAAATAAGCACCACCGGTCATATCAGCAATATTCCGAAGCATGCCTTCATCAATATCAGCAGGAATCATCTGGTACCGGGTTCCAAAAGGCGTTTGAACCGGATACGGCGCTTGACCTCTTGTACCAACTCCAACAGTATAAATTCTTATCCCAAAAGTTTTTGCGATCTGTGCCGCCGTTAACGGATCAATCTCACCTGCATTGTTCATACCGTCAGTCAAAAGAATAATAATTTTACTTTTTGCTTTGCTATCCTTTAGCCTGTTCACTCCGTCAGCAATAGCATTTCCTATTGCCGTACCGTCTTCTATCATACCTGTTTTCACCTGTGAAAGAAGATTGCGCAAAACGCTGTAATCAATTGTAAGCGGACACTGAGTAAAAGCTTGTCTTGAAAAAATAACCAGCCCGATTCTATCTGATGTCCTGGAAGCAATAAAATTATCGATCACATGTTTTGCGGCTTCTATCCGGTTCGGCTTCAAATCTTCGGCAAGCATACTCCCGGAAATATCAAGAACCATTGCTATATCAATCCCTTCTGTATAAATGTTTTGTCCAGAGTTAAAACTCTGCGGACGAGCCAGCGCTACAATTAACAAAAAGACAGCTAGTGTTCTTAAAATTATTGGTGTGTGCCGGAATTTTTCACGCCAGGATGCTGGAATATCCTTAAATATTTTTAATGAAGAATATTTGATCGACGGTTGTCTTTGCTTACCTTTCATCCAATACCAGACAGGCAAAGCCGGAACGAGAATCAGGAAGTAGAGTATCCACGGATATGCAAAGGTGATTCCTTTAAACATTCTCCGCCTCCTGTTCTATCTTTGGCTCTGCTTTAGGGATAGTCTTTTCAACTATTTCATTTGCCTGCTTCATCATTTCCTCATTGACAGAACTCATTGGCGAAAATTTTGCAAATTTTACCATATCCGCATTATTCAAAAAGTTTTCTGTAATATCCCGGATAATTTCCGTTTCTTTTGTCGTTCTCAAAAGCTGCATTGTTTCAGATGTTGTTAGTTCGAGTGCATGTAATCCAAATCTTTCAGAAAAATATCTTCTTATTATTTCAGTTATTTCCGAATGATATTCTTTTATTTTTCCGCTTTGCCACAGCTTTTTCTCATCCAGTGCTCGCAGAGAGTTTAATGCAATTACATGCGAAGGAAGCTTGATTACTTTTTTCACAATTGGTATACCGGCTTTCTTTTTTTTGTATCTTCTGTATAAATAGAATAGTGTTGCCAGTACTATAAGCCCGATCAGTACCCACAGCAAAATTAGCTTCAAATCAAGAGGGATTTTCTGCGGTTCTTTCACGTCCTTTATATCTTTTTGCAAATTAACTTTCACGAGACGAACAGCAAACTGAACAGGGTTTGCCTGTACTGATTTTAAGGCAACATCTGTTGTGTCCACTCCAGAATTATTCAGAGTATCTTTTCCAACCCTGTAATAAATATTTATCGGTGGAATTGTAACATCGGCAGAATCATATTTTGATAGGACAAAACTATAAACAACTGTTTTCTTTCCATCTTTTTCTGAATAAACCGGACTTGATACTTTTATAAGTTCCAGTTTCTTAAGGCTGTCTTGAATTGCGGGTGGAACAAGCTTAATGCTTTTGTCATAATTTACCCGAACTTTGTATTGGATATAATCTCCAACAAGATAGGTTGTCGAATCAACAGAAGCTGATGCTGAAATGCTCTGAGCAAGAATTAAATTTGAAAACAGCAGAAATAATATCAAAAATATTTTTTTTACCATCTTTTCCCGCGCACTCTGAAGAATTGAACTAATGGTTTGACATAATCCTTTCCTGTTTGTATCTCTATACTATCCAACCGGCTTTTAATAAAAAGAGATTTCCTCTGTGCCGTAACCTTTTGTCTGACCTCAGTCAGGTGTTTCCTTATCCTTGAATCGTTAGTGTCAATCCACCTTTCTTCCCCGGTTTCTGCATCTGTAAATTTTACAAGTCCCATTTGTGGAATCTCATTTTCACGTTTGTCGTTCATTACTATTCCTATAAAATCATGTCTTTTACCAACTACTCTTAGAATTTTATCGTAGCCTTCATCCATAAAATCTGAGAGAAGAAAAACAATACTTCTCTTTTTTATCGCGTGATTCAGATACTCTAGTGCTTCTCTTATGTTTGTAGCTTTTCCTTCGGGCTCGAAAGAGAGTACTTCACGTATAATCCTAAGCACATGTTTCTTCCCTTTTCTTGGAGGCACAAACTTTTCAATCTTGTCAGTAAACAACAGTAATCCGACTTTATCATTATTCTTCAAAGCTGAGAATGCTAGTATCGCGCTCAATTCAGCAGCGATCTGCTGCTTGGTTTTATCTTCCGTACCAAAAATAAGCGAACCACTAAGATCGACCATCAAAATAACAGTAAGTTCTCTTTCTTCTTCAAATATTTTTATAAACGGATGGCCAAAGCGTGCAGTAACATTCCAGTCAATATTCCTGATATCATCGCCGAATTGGTATTCGCGAACCTCGGAAAATTCCATTCCCCTTCCTTTAAACACGGAATGGTATTCACCAGAGAAAACCTGGTTTACGAGTCCCTTGGTTTTTATTTCTATTTGTCGTACTTGTTTAAGAAGTTCTTTAGTGTCCATAGATGATTAATTTAATTAATAATACCCCCAAAACCATACCTCACTATTTTCATATCCCCTCCTGGGAGGGGCTAGGGGTGGGTTTACGGCACCTCAATCTTATTCAAAATTTCTTGTATTACATATTCAGTCGTAATTTCTTCTGCTTCCGCTTCATATGTAACAGCAATCCTGTGGCGCAGAACATCGAGGCAAATTCCTCTTACATCTTCAGGAATTACATATCCTCTTCTCTTTATAAATGCCATTGCCTTTGCGCCAAGTGCAAGATTTATGGTCGCTCTCGGTGATGCTCCATAGCTGATCATGTTCGAGAGATTTTCCAGCTCAAACTCTTTCGGATTACGTGTAGCAAAAACTATATCAAGAATATATTTTTCTATTTTCTCATCGATGTAAACATCTTGAATTAATTTTCTGGCATTCATAATATCCTTTGGGGATATCACGGGATTAATTTTGGTAGCTGTATCCGCAACATTCTGACGCATAATGCTCAGTTCTTCGTCCTTTGAAGGATAGGTTATCTTTACTTTCAGCATAAACCTGTCAACCTGTGCTTCAGGTAATGGATAAGTTCCCTCCTGCTCAATCGGGTTTTGTGTTGCAAGAACAAGAAATGGTTCATCAAGAATAAACGTTTCCTCACCAATAGTAACCTGCCGTTCCTGCATCGCTTCAAGAAGTGCACTCTGAACTTTTGCAGGGGCACGGTTTATTTCATCGGCAAGAATAAAATTTGAAAAGATAGGACCCTTTCTTATAAAAAACTTACCGTCTTTCTGGTTGTAAATCATTGTACCGATCAGATCCGCCGGAAGAAGATCCGGAGTAAACTGAATTCTCTGGTATTTTGCTTTCATTGCTGAAGCCAGAGTTTTTATCGCAAGCGTTTTTGCAAGACCGGGAACACCTTCCAGGAGAATATGCCCGTTTCCCAGAAGTCCTACAATCAGCCTTTCGACCATCGCTTTCTGCCCGATTATAACCTTGCTGATTTCCTGCATCAGCAGGTCAATAAAAGCACTTTCCTGCTTTATTTTTTCATTCAATGCAGTAATATCCACGTTTGAACCTCACTAAAATTTTATTATGTTATTATCTATAGAAAAGTAATAGTGTTTAGACAATATGAAACAGAAAATGTTTCAGAAATTTAACAAAAATTAAGAAAATAAAAGACCATATCTCGATCATTATATTCTTAAATGTCTCAGGTCTATGCTTCAATAGCCCTAAATATTGCAAATTTAAGGTAGGCTGTCTCATTCATACCCGCTAATTCCGGGTGATCAAGCGAAGCACCATTAAAATGCACAAGCTGAATATTTTTACCTGCTTTCGAGGCCGACACATTTAAAACACGAATAAATTCATCAGCAGACAAATGATGTGAGCAGGAAGACGTACAAAGGAATCCGCCTTCGTTTAATGTCTGTAAAGCAAGCTTATTTAATTTCTCATAGCCTTTTTTTGCGGTGTTCAGATTTCTCTTACTTTTTGCAAAAGCCGGTGGATCGACGACAACCACATCATATTTTTTACTTTCTGAAATGGATTTTTCTAAAAAATCAAAAACATCTGATGTAATAAATTCCGAATGTGTGTTTAGTTCATTCAACTGAAAATTATTTTTTGTGTTTTCAATCTCTGAGGAAGATGAGTCGACGAAGGTTATGGATGAAGCTCCTGCTTTTGCAGCGTGAAGTCCGAATCCGCCTGAATTGCAGAAAAGATCGGCAACATTTTTATTTTTACAAATCTTTTCGATAAAAAAACGATTATCACTCTGATCAAAATAAAAGCCGGTCTTCTGTCCTTTTTCAAAATCTATTTTATATTTAATTGAACCATCATCTATAATTTCAGTTTTCATCGATCCAAAATATATTTTATCTTCTTCAACTAACCCTTCAAGCTGTCTGAAATACCCCTCATTCTTAGAAAATATATTTTCTGCAGCGAAATCATCTTTTAGAATTTTAATAATCAGTTCAATATTTTTCTCCATTCCAAAAGAGTAAACCTGCAATACAAAAGTGTTGTTATATTTATCAATTATTAAACCGGGCAGGAAATCACTTTCACTGAAAATAAACCGGTACGAATTCCTGAAAGGATAAAATGTTTTTCTTAATTCCTGTGCTGATAAAAATCTTTGTTTCAATAATTCGAAAAGATCATCAATCCTTACTATTTGACAAAATTCTTACTGAAATAAGAGAATTTTTATTATAAAACCCGGAGCCAAGAAAATTATCCCTGGAATCATAAGCTTCAATCAAATCGCCGTTTTCAGGACTTCCTTCTATGCTTCCAATCTCATTGCTGAAGATCCAGAGGTGTCCCGATCTGATTCGTCTTTCTTCATTCTTTTTTAGATGTATTTTGGCTATCATAAATCTTATTTTTGTAACGATGTGGATAACATTTATAATTTCAGATATATAAGATAATATTATTTCCAACAGTTAAATATTTACAATGATAAAAAAACTTGTTTTTCTTCCTATCCTGATTCTTTTTTTATGCAGTTTCTCAAATGGACAGAATATAAAGTACGCATGGATAATTAGCCCCGGAATAGGCCGGGCAGGGGCAGATACTGTTCTTTCAAATATAATCGCAAGTATAAATTCGGATACTTCACTTGAGTTTGCAATTGTTTCCGGTAACCTTACTACACACGGATACAACAAAGAACTGGAGCAAGTGAAATCTATGCTTGACAAATTGTCAATTCCCTACAAAGTAATTCCCGGGGAAAATGATCTCAGGTGGAGCGAAAGCGCCGGGGGGAAAATAAATTCTGTTTTCGGCTCTAAACATTTTATGATTAAAAATCAAAACAGAACATATATCGGGTTGAATAATTCTGTAATCTGGAGAAACGGTGTTGGACATTTCAGCCCGGAAGAATTGTCCTGGCTTTCGGATACCTTAAAAAGTATCCCACAAAATAATGAAATATTTCTTTACAGCTATTTCCCTTTCGATAGTAAAACCGATAATTGGTTTAAATTGACCAATAGACTAACCAATTACAAAGTAGCAGCAATATTTTCAGCAAACGGCAAACCTGAAACCATATCCAGCAGGTACATGGTTCAGACGATAGTCGGAATAAACTCTTATGATACTAAACACTGGAATTACAATATAATTGAGAATAAAAATGATTCGCTTTTTTTCTATGAAATTAAAGATGGGATTTCAAAACAATGGGGAACATTGAAAGAGCAGCCTGTTAATTTTTCAACAATTGATACGGCACAATTCCAGAACAAACCCGAAGTTGCAGGAAGGAATATTCCCACGTTGGAAGCTACAGAGCTCTGGCAACAAGATATCGGTTCAACTATGCTGAGTGATTTGGTTTCTAACGGTCCCAATGTAATTGCTACCACGGAAAACGGAAAAATATTTTGTTACGATACAACTGGCAGAAAAGTTTGGGAGTACGATTCCAAAGAAACAATTGTAGGAAGACCTGCTATTGGCGGAAATACTCTTGTTGTTGCAACTTTACAAGGAGATCTAATTTCGCTCAATTCCAGAACAGGAAAATTAATTCAAGTAATCGGAATTGGAGAACCTTTAACCTCACAGCTTATTACAACACGTGTGGAATATAACGGCAATATGACAACTGGCGTTATCGTCGGAACATCAACGGGAAGTTTGTATTGCTATTCACTCGATACATTTGAGATGATCTGGGAAAATCATTCGGCAAAAGGGTTAATAAGAACTTTACCACTGATAAAAGAGCACCGCTTATTTTATGGATCACAGGATGGTTACCTTTATTGCATTGACGAAAGAACAGGAATATTATACTGGAAATGGAATGAGGGTAACGATTTTTATACAGCGCCGGTAGTCTGTCCCCCGCTTTCTGATGGAGAGGCAGTTTATATTTCAACACCGGATAAATACGTTTCAAAAATTGATTTTCTGCTCGGTATAACCAAATGGAGAAAAAAGCTGCAAAGCTGGGAATCGATTACTTTATCGAATAATAAAAAGACTTTAATAGTAAAAAGTATTTCAAATAATATTATTTTTGCTTCAACAAAAAATGGCAAAAAGGAAAAAGTAGTAAATTTAAAATATGGATTTGACCTCGATCCAACTCAACCATTAGAATGGAAGGGGAACTATTTAATCGCTACTGAAAATGGGACTGTATATTTAATAGATAAAAATTATAAATCAAAACCACTTTTATTTTTAGGAAACTGCAGGTTAAATTCTGTAATAAGTATTAAAGATAATATCTTTGCCATTTCTAATATGGACGGTAAAATAATATGTTTTAAATTAAAATAAATAATATGAAAAATTTTGACGGAATAATTTTCGATATAGATGGAACGATGACTTCCACAAATGATTTAATATTTGCTTCATTTAATCATGTAATGAGCAAATATCTTAATAAAAGTCTTACCAAAAATGAAATTATTTCTTTATTCGGCCCTACTGAGGATGTAATTCTTGAAGAATGGACAGGTGAAGATTATCCGAAAGCAAGGCAGGATTACTATGATTTTTACAGCGAAAATCACGCAATGGCTGATCTTTATCCTGGTATTTTCGAAATATTGACTTTTATAAAATCGCAAAAAATTCCGTTATCTATATTTACTGGAAAAGGAAAAGATGCTGCAGTTATCACCCTTAAAAAATTAAATATTTATGATTTCTTTGATATGATCATTACCGGGAATGATGTAAAAGAACACAAACCGTCACCTGAAGGCATCATGATGTTTCTGGAAAAATTTAAACTCAAACCGAAAAAAGTTTTGATGATTGGTGACTCTCCTTCCGACATTCAAGCTTCAAGAGGAGCGGGCGTGAAAATTGCGTCAGTTTTATGGGATAGTTACTCACAGGCTAAGGAAATTGAGCTAAAAAGTGATTATGTATTCCATGAAGTGTCAGAGTTACGCGAATTTCTGAAAGATAATCTTTAACTCAAGACTTTATTTTAAAAGTTAAATAACACAACATTAATTAAAACTGCATCGGGATTACAAGGGAAACCCTTGGCTCCACTCTTTTCTGTGGCCGGTAATCAACGATATTATTATCTGAATCTCTTACCGGAGCGAATGTCCAGTTATAAACGAGCGAAACTATCATATAAGGCACGGGCTTGTAACCAATTTCTGCATATAAATACGAACGGTCATCAAGTTTGAATATATCTCCTTCACCGTGAATATTTATTTTATCGTAACCTGCCCGTGCAATAAAAAATCCACTCTCCGGATTTATTTCGGAACTAATATGAAGTATTCCGCTGTTCGAGTCCTTATCCAATCTTTCATAATTACCTGAAACATAAAATAGCCCAACAACGTTTAGCCCCAGTTCCATTGCATAGCCATTCCCACGATCAGTTAACGATGCAAGAGTTGCGGCTTTACTTGAGAAAGTGCCATTAGCTGTATCGACTTGAAATCTTTTAATTTCATAGAGAGAGTTAAAATAAGAAGGCAGATATTTTCCGAAAGTAAATCTTCTTTCAAATTTTGCATAACCGCGAATGCTTCCAAGAGCATTTATATCAATCTTAAATCCCGAAGCTATGCCACTTCCAAAATCAATTATCTTGGAATAATCTGTATAAAATGAAACATCGAAAAGGCCGGCATTTAGAATTGGAAATCCGAAATCCAAACCGATTATACTGATACTACCATCGTCAACAGTAGAAACAAACTTCCTACTTATTTTATCGTATCTTCCGCTGATAATTCCTGCTTTATCATTAAAGTCACTTGCAAAAGTTGCACCGAGTTCCAGTTTACCGATAAAAGGAATATCAGCCTGCGGAGTAAATTCAAAAGGTCTGTAGTATCCACGTATGCCTACAAGACCTGCCTGAAAGAAATTACTATAAATCGATTCAAACCCAAATTTTCCGTAATCAATATCAGCAACCATTCCAATTCTTCTTGAATCTAAAGACGGGCTGTTGTTGTAGTAATTAATTATCGAGCCATGTCCAAGAGTGTAATAATCAAGTGCACCAACTTTAACGTACACAGGATCATTTTTAAGACCATAACGGACATATCTTATAATACTAAGGTAGTCCGAAAATTCATTGTAATTTTCTTTCCTAAAATTCCCCTGCTGATCAAAATCCAGTCGGAGGTCTAATCCTACCCCCCAGTTGGCAAAGGATACCTCCGGCGTAAGGTGAATTCCATAATATAATTTGCCATCAATCCAGTTAAGCCCGAACCCTCCTGTAAATGTACCTTGTCCCGGCAATGGATATTGGTGATTATTTTCTCCGAAATTATTTGTTTGAGCAAAAAGAGAGAAGGAAATAATAATACAAAAAAACAGGAATAACTTTTTCATAAATAAGTAAACATTCTTCTTTAAGTATGTAAAAATAGGTGGGAAATATCACTCCACACCAGTAACTTATCTAACAATCGCAAGCTTTTGAGTCAGGCTCTGAACCTTTCCATTAGCAGACATAATAACCTTATAAAGATAAACACCATTAGCTACTGGGTCCCCGTCAGCGTCCCTTCCATCCCAGTAAATTCTGTTGAAATCATAATTCAAATTAGAAGAATTAAGAGTAAACTGTTTGATAAGCCTTCCGGCAACTGTAAATATTCTGATTTTCAATTGATCAGGAATTTGAGTCAGCTTAAAGGTAAAATACGTGTCACTGCTAAATGGATTCGGGTAATTGTAAAGGTCCAAAATCTTCGGCTCGCTTGAAACTGCAAAATCTTTATTAACATCAGGAGCTTTTACTGATAAACTATTCATTGATGAAATTGTTAATGAATGGCTTCCGTCACTAAGTTCAGGAGAATATTCAACAACCATTTTAGGATTTGTAGAATTAAACCTGTATGTAAGAACAGAAGAATTCGTCGCATAATAGACGGGTTCGTTATCTAACTTAATTGAGATAGCAGAAGTATCAGTCACCGGTAAAAGTGATGGATCATTTAATTCAATTTTTATTTTAGGGTGTGTGGAAACAAAATCGTTGTCAATTATGTCACGCCCATCAAATGTAAGTTTGACTGAAGGCCGGTTTGAATCCGCCTTAACATAAAATGGTGCGTTGTAAATATTATTATCCTTAAATAATTCAGTAATTTTATTTTCCGAATCAATTGTAATCAAGAAGGAATTTTCTCCAATATTAGAATCAGCAAGATAATCAAGATTGAAATTGTTTTGCGCTCCGGCAGCAATGTTGGACATAGCATTCATAATTTCTTCCTTCGAATTATTGCTATGCACAACTTCAACTTTTACATTAAATGAGTCTGCTTCAGACTCACCAACATTCATAACCGAAAAGTTCAGTTTTATATGCTGTCCAATTATTAATGAATCTTTGTCCAGATGGACCAACTGATAGTTTGTACCAAGTTCAGGAGAAAGTTTATACTTAACAGCAACTGAATTTAGTTGCGGAGATATTTTTAGTGAATTAGCTTTTAACTCAGCTAACAACTGAATTTTGTGATATTTACTTGTATTTATATTAGCAAGAGATGCAAACCCACCATTCAAATTTATAGATGGTAAAGTATCCTGAATATTATTCTGAGTAATTCCAACCGGTGTTACTGTAATAGACGAACCTGCAGGAATATTAGATGCCATCTGAATACTATCCCACTTTGAAGAATTATCTATAACAGGAAATGCAATTCTCCCGAATCACTCTTTACGACTAATACTGGTATCTATAATAGCGATTCCTTCAAATTGTTTTTTATATACTTCGGAGACTGTTCCTGGAGCCGCCCCCTTTTTCCCAATGATGCACCAGGATTCTCGATATCTCACACTGTCAATATATTTACTTCCCCAATTTTTTATTTCATTTCTTACCGGAGTACCTCCAGTATAGCCAAAACAGATTGTGCACCGTCCGTCACAAATAGACATTGCAAGCACTGTTCCTGTAGGTAAACTATTTAAATAACTCAATAATGAATCTCCGGACTGGTGGATTTGGATACTGGAAGATTTTGAAATTATAAGGCTTGAGAGTTAGCGTGTCAATCAATGCTGTACCAACTCCCCAGAAATATGTAGTAGGCAACATTTCCAATAGATTATATTGCATTGAAGCAAACTCTCCATCACTTGAACCGCGCGGAGGAAATTTTCAGTTTATCTGTTCTCCGTTGAAATTTCCCAGGTTTTATCACCGGTATTGTAAAAAGTGCCGGAATAATTTATATCTGATAAACTATCTACAGGAGCATTTATAAACCAATTATAATTCGAACCAATATTAGTAAAAGAAACCGGCGCTGACCAAGATTGAGCCGAAGCAATTTTCACTCTCCACCAATATCTTTTCGAAGACAACAAACCGGGAATAGAAATATTTGAAGAAAAGATACCCAGGTTATTTTCATATTGAACGGGATTAGCAAAATCTTTAGTCGTGTCTATCTGGAAAAAAAACTTAGAATTTGTTGTATCGAAATTGCCATAAGTCGGATTCAGGAATGATATATTCCCTTTATAAGTATTATAATTCACACTCCCCAGTATACCTCTTAAGGTAAGTGAATAAACTGTAAAATTAGCTGATGCCTGGTTATCTGTTTTATAAATTTCATCAACTACATTTGCACTATCAATAATTACATTTAAATTATGAACTCCAACCTCATTCTTTATAGGAACATTAACAGTCATTGAATCATTATATAATGGAATTGGGACCTTAAAATATTGCTCCGAACTTGTACTATTATTATATAAATCCTTGACAATAATTTGAACTGAGTCATTAGGAACAATTCCGTAATTATGATATTTTATTTCCACCGGAAGATAATCTTCCTGATCTGATGGATTACTATTTAGCGGAATTATATCTGATGAAGAGATAGCGAGATTAGGTTTTTCGGGTAGTTTTAAATTTACCAATGGGTCACCGAGAAAAACATTGTCATAAGAAAACACAGTATTAACATCATTATATCCATTATTCATGAACAGTTCAATTTTAGCTAATACATGAGCTTTCGATATATTTGTAACTGAATCGCGAAGCATTTGTTCATAAAAATACGTGGGGTAAGTTACAGCAGTTGAAATATAACCCCAGCTTGAATTACTCAAATAGCCGATTGCCTGACCATCAGTAGAACCGGAAGTGAATAAATCTCCAAAACACGTTACATCAGGTTCTGCAAATTTCCCCGTTGAACAACCAAAATCAGTTATTAACGGAAACCGATCATTATATGTATTCTTCAATGCACTAACATCTGTAATACCGTTATCCCAGGTTTGAGTACCACTATGCCCTATATAAGATATGAATAAGCTTCCTTTATTTATGGCGTTTTGGATTGTTGATTGAGAATACGGACCAAAGTTCGTAGAAGGATTAATCGTTTTATAAAAGTGATATCCGGTACCGCCGACAGGCTTAGGTTTTATATCATTATTAAAAATATAATCATTTTCATTTTTCAACTGATTTATCTGTCCAGGTGTGGCCGGGTCACCGCCGCTGAAAAAGAGAAAAGTTTTATTCCAGCTATCATAAGGCCTATTTAGATACTTTCCATATTTATCCAGATAGTAATAAACTTGTTGATCATTCGCTGCTGGAATTCTACCTGTGAACATCTGAGGTATGTCAGCCTGATTGGTATCCCAGACACTATACCACACATCGCTTACAGGATATCCATATGAAGGGACCAGATTTTGCTTTCTTACAGCCGGTACCGGGCTCCAAAGATTTTTATAGTCATAATTAGCATCCCCTATTAAAGTTAAATAGGAAGGACTGGGCGGAACCCAATTACCATTTGCATACTCAAGAAATCTTTTAATCGATTCAGGTTCAGGATAACCATAAGAGAACTCATCATAAATATCATTTACAAAAACCAATGCTGTACGAACATTATAAGTACTCTCAATAAACTGGTTATAGCTTGTGGTTGATTGTGTTAAAACTTTATTAGAAATAATAATATCATCTGCTCCCAGATTCGCTTTTCTTAAATCAGTAAACTTTTTCTTTTCAATAAAGTCAGGCGATTTAATATATTGCTTTGAAAGAAGAACATATGCATCACCACCGGAAACGGTATCTATAAACGTCAGGTATTTGTTTGCACTTCCATTTATATTAAAATTCCGAACCATTATAGTATCAGGTTTCACTTTATATAATACATAGTCAGAGTCTGGCAAAGTCACGTTAGTAATTTTTATAACTCTGATTTTAGTAGACAAAGAATCCGGAAATTGAAAATATAATGAATCATTTACGGCATTAAGCATTCTGTAATAATCTATATCGATCCAGTCTATTAGAAATTGTTGAAAACTACCCTGAGTTTGAAGACCTTTCATTCTAAAAGTATTGGAGCCCTGGGTTAAATCAGACGATGGAAAAGTAGAGTTAAAGTTTACTGTTTCTTTATAGTTAAACGTTATAGTATCTTGGATTGAAGTAGTATTCAGTCCTACACCTACTTTGTGTGCATCTTGCTGAATATCAGCACCGTTACTTATTAACCTTGTGTATGTTTTAACATTAGAATTTGAAACCGCATCTGTTGCATTAAATGGTAAAGAAAAAGTACTATTTGTTTGTAAAACCTGCCAAGTCCACACCTTATTTTCCTGCCAGAATGGTAATTGGACACGTGGTACAATAGAATCATAATACCACAACCTGACATCCTTTTCGAAATGGCTTTTATTCAAATAAGAAGTAAGAGTATCAGAAACAGAAGGATTTGATATAGAATTTGTAGTTATTCTATCTCCCGTATTCCCTCCCCATGTTAGCCAAACAAAAGTAGTATCTGTATATCTATCCATATAATTTAAATAATCAGTTCCAACAGGAACAATTGTTCTGTAATCAGGTGAGCCATAATTTTTGGTTGCCCAAAATTCGATATAATCATTAGCAGAAAAAATGCCGGGATGGCTGGTATTTACATATAACGGCAATTGATTTCCTTTGCAATAGATCTTAATCGTAGAAGGGTCAATTATTGACGGATTCAGGCCATAATTAACTAAATCCTGATAACTTATTTTATAAATTCCATCATCAGCTACTGAGAGCTTTACATAATCATTTGAATAGTTAATCCAATTACCTGTAGAATCCTGAGCAATAAAATTTTTCCTGAATGAACGAAAGTTCTTTGCATAATTGTAATTCAAAATAACTTTGCTGAGTACACTGTCATACGGAGCCAAAGCAGTGTTATTTACAGGAAAGGCCACTGTTTGATTATAATCAACATTTAGATTCGCACTTAGTAAAAGTTTTACCTGCCTTAGTTTCCAATTATAGGTGGAAGAATTAATTTTTATTATTGCACAATAATAATTTCTGATCCAAGTGTATCCAACGACCTTGCATTCCAAAGAAGGATATTGATCGGTCTGAAAATATTCTTTTCGGAGGCTTTGGCTTTTATAAGTTAGAGTTGAATCATTCAACTTCACAACTTCAGGATTAACTTCTACATTAATATCCTGGTACGTTTTGTAATGTTGATTGCTCAGGTTTGCATTAGCCCTACTTTTAGGAGGAACGGCAACAAACACAGTCTGTGATGGAAGTACCGGAGATCCCGGTTTGCTCTCATCCAACGAATTAGGGAAAGAAATATATTTTATTCCGTTGGTATCTTTAAGAGCGACACGGTCATTAATAGATATCTGAAATTTGATTATGTTATTAGACTGAGAAGTCTCGCTGGTTTTTATTTGGCTTAAACCAGCTTTCGGTAACAAAAGTATAACAATGCATAAAGCCTTTAGGAGAATTAGCCTCTTTTTAAAAACTTCTTTTTATGATATAGTGTTTTTTTCATAATTATTCTTTAACAAAAATCAATTCAAAAGCCACTGGAAGCAAAGGAATGACTACCTCATATCGAATTATAAAAATATTTATAGCAAAAAATAGTGTATTAAATAAACAGATAAAAAACCGCATATGGTTTATTTAAGTTTAGCCAAATAAAATTTCCAGACTTGTTATTTCTTCGTAACAAGATATTCTTTCAACAATAGGAATAAAAACACTGGCATTCCGATTAAATATCTATCGAAATATATAATCGGATGTCTTAAAAATCTAATCAACCATTCGAATCCTATCCTTTGGATCATTACTGGTCCCCTTGTTTTTCTTACCGGCCATATAGGTAATTAAATCTCCGACAGACTGTATTACAGTACAATTTAATTTGTTTTTATTCTCATATATCCATAATTCTTGCGTTGGCGTACCCATTCCTACCCATAAAATATCAGGTGTTTTTTCGTTAATAATGCTAACAATATCTTTTGTTTTTATATCATCATAACCATTACACACCCCCACAATTTTCACACCTGGTATATCTTGCTTGAGTTTGTTTAATGCTGCACTTAAGAATGTTATCAGTCGAACCCAACAAAAATATGGACCAACCATTCAATTGAATATCTCTTAGAATTTTCGCTGAACAATCTGTAAAATTAAACCGGTATCTTAGTTTAGCACTTTTAAATAACCTGGAGCCTAACCAAAATCCCACCCCATCTGAATGAATTATATCTGCATTTTTTAAAGCTTCCTTAATGCCATTATTTTTTCTTGCAAGCCTTATTGTATTAGTATTTACATAATTTATTATCAGTTTTTGTTTTGAGTTAATTGCATTATAGATTTTAGCATAGATCATATTATAATCTAAATCGTCTATATAAAAACCGAACAATCTTTTCTTACTTATTTCTACAGCAGAAACCTGTGAATATGTATCAGAAGATAAGTTCATCATATATCTTATTTAATATATTAAAATGTTCTTTCCTTGAGCATTCCAGTAACTACCTTACGGTTAAGATTTTCAGCAATTTGACCTGATATTTCAGTAGAATTCAATAAATATTCTATCTTATTAGCAACTCCGGTTAACATTTTCAGATTCAAATAATATGCCGCTTACACCATCTTCAATAAACTCTTCAATTCCTCCTGTCTTCGTTCCTAAAAATGGTCTACGCAAATCCCAGCTTCCAACATGACATAAGGAAATGAATCGATGCGAGTAGGTAGAACAACTAAATCAGCAATTAAATAATAAGGATACGGATTCTTTACAACATTTAATAATTTTCACCATCAGGTAAATTCTTCAAAACTGCTTTCAAATTACTATCATACAATTACCTACAGATCAATAAGAATATATTTTTATTTTTTTCTCTTAATATTTTGAATGCTCTAATTAATAAATCAACGCCCTTCAATTTAGTTATCCGTCCTATAAATAAAATAATATTTCCATTGTCCGGTATTCCGAGTTCGGCTCTAATATTTAAGCCAGGGCCCTTTCCATTAATCTCTATGGGTTCCAAATAATTATGAAGCATTGTTATTTTTGTATCCGCAACATTGTAATACCCATTCAACAAACTTTTCACAGAATTGCTAACTGCAATAATTTTATCAGCTTTAAAGCTAAGTCTTTTTTTGCCTTTCACTAAACTATGAACCGTTGTAACCGTTTTGATGTTAGTTCCTTTGATATCAGGTAAGCCAAATATTCAGGATAACGATGATGCGTATGGATAATATCAATATTATTTTGAATACAAAACTTTCTTAAGTTCTCAAATTTGGATAAAAATTAAAATATTTCTTAAACCCTTTGAAAAATTAACAAATGATCAATTTTACATTAATACCATCTAACTCTATCAAGTGCATCCCCACCATTAGTTATAAAGAATAATTTATATGACTTGTCTTGTCCGAAATTCTTTAACAAAGAATAAACATATTTACTGATGCCACACGAATAATTAAAGTCAGGAGAAATATGCAATATTTTTTTCTTTCTTTCCATTAGCTACGAATACTATTCATGCGACGATAATGACAAATACACTTCATTAAAAAAGTCGGCAAAAGCCTTTGAGTTATATTTCTGTTTAATAGCATTATATCCTTTTCTCCCCCATAACTTCACGTATTTTTTTTATCAGATAGTAATTCTAAAATTGTTTCTACACCCTGTTTAACATTACCTTTGGGATAAGCTTAATCCGGACTTTTCTTTTCTAATATTTCTTTGACTCCCCCTATATCATAGAGACTATAGTAACTTTTGCAGCCATAGCTTCCCATACTGATAACGGAAGGCCTTCCCAATCAGATGTAAACAATAGTAAATCAAAATATTTAATGTATAGTTTTGTATTCGAACATATCCAAACATTTTAACATTTTCATTTAGGTTCATAGACTCTATTTTTTTAGCCATTTCTCCTTCCAGATCGCCGTCCCCTAAAATTACAAAATAGACATGATTTCTTACCCTTGTTATTTCTTTAGCAATTTCTAAGGCAATATCAATTCTTTTTTGTATATCAATTCTTGAATTATTCCGACCATATGAAATGCCTTTTCAAGATGTGAAAAGATCCACAATTTCAAACTTGGTTGTTTATCAACAATACTGTCATAGCCATTGTAATAAACTTTGATAAATTTAAAAGGCTGGTTCCATTAATAACATCTGTTTACCGGTGTTTGAATGTACCAGGGCAAGGTCTACAACATTTAGATAATTTATGAGTCCTATGAATATTCCTGTAGTATAAATTTTTCTGATTTTGAATTGTATAAATTTTCAATAAATAATCCATTGTAGTTATATATCATTTTCTTTCTAAGAAAAATGTTAACTATTCCTGAAATCGAATAAGGCTTCAGAAAGTGTGTATGTATTATGTCTATCTTATGAGACTTTACAAATGAGTAAAATTGGATAAAACTTTTGATTGAAAACTTCTTTTTTAACGATGGGATAGTATATACTTCAAAACCTAAAGATTTTATCTCTCTTTCTATTAACTCATTTCCTTGAAAAACCAGACATTGTTCAAATTTAGCATTATCAACGTATTTAAATAACATTTTAACATGCGTAAAGACTCCATCTGATTTACCGTTTATAATATTAATAAAATGACAGATCTTTATTTTTTCCAACTTGGGTTTGTCTTACCTTTGATAAATAAAAGATTTTATCAAGAATATTTTAAGAGTAGTTCACTAAACGATTTAAAATACATGTTTGCAACCTCTTTCCAATTTAATTGGTTATAAATTAAATTTGCATTATTTGATATCGAATTCAAATCTAATTTATCCGTTAAAATAGATTCTAATATTGACTCTAATTGTACTTGTAAATCATAGTCAAAGATAAATCCATTCTTTCCATGTTCTATATAACGACTCATACCAACATTACTGGATACAACAACGATAAGTCCTGAAGCCATTGCTTCCACAGCCATAAGCGAAAAAGGTTCGTAAAAGGCTGTATTTACATAAATATCCATATCAGTCAAAAAGTCTGATAATTCACTGCTATGAATATAAGGGACATAGTTTACTTTTATCTTTTCATTAATTTCTTGTAATGGTTTGTCGCCAATTAAATATAACTCAAAATCCAATTCTTTATATTTAAGATTGGACAATACTTCCAAAAATAATTTGGATCCTTTAACTTCATGAGAATAACCATTATAATAAACAATCTTGAGCAGTTTCGATTTTTTAAAACTTACTTTTTTATTTTTAAAACTACTATCAATACCATTAGGAAATACTAACGCTTTATTTTCATTAAACTTGTAGCTTTTTTTTGCAAGTTCCATTTGCTTATCAGATAAAAAAAACAATAGATCAGATCTATTAAAAACAAGTTTTTCTAAAATATTATCTTTTAAAATTCCCCAATAACTTTGTTTATTTCTTGCCACTCTGATTTCAAATTTGATAATACCATGCAAAGTTGAAACAATTTTTGATTGAAATAATAAACTCAAAATCAAAATGATTATAATATATCTTTTAAATGTAGCAATATGTATTATTTCACATTTTGATCTAACAAGAAATATAATACATGGTAAAATTCCTGCCCTTATTACAAGGGGCTTTTCCACTATAATCTTAAAACCAAAAAGTCTATTATATAGATTAGAATCAGAATATTCCTTAAAGAAATATTCCAAGAATGTACAATCATAATTATTCGAATAAGCCTCTTGAAATAATCTCTTTGCTACTTTTTCAGGACCACTTAGATTTTCGTCTTGTACATAATTACCTAAATAAACAATTTTCATCTTTCCCGCCGATAAAATTCACTCTTCATAATACTATTTTATCTAATATTTGCTCCTAAAAAAATAATTATTTCTGTCCAGTTTACGAAAGAAGTTCAAGTATTTATAATAATTATGTTTCCTACTATATTCAATTAGACGTGGCAAATATTTGTTTGGAATAAAATACCGCAAATATTGAAAAGTGAAAGGATCCAGCTTTACAGCTTCTTCGAATAACTCAATAGATTTATCTAACTGATTTTCATAGTAATAAATATAACCCATATCGAAATATGCTTTTGCAATTTTTTTATTATCATTTTCTTTTGAAATTATTTCTTGGAAATATTTAACCAGTACCTCCATATTTTCCTTATTAAATAAGTCACCAGGTGCCGATAAATTGTGATCGTGTTTCCTTACAGTAACTAAAAACTTTTGAACATT
Source organism: uncultured Bacteroidota bacterium (assembly GCA_963772675.1). GTDB lineage: Bacteria > Bacteroidota > Ignavibacteria > Ignavibacteriales > Ignavibacteriaceae > JAKAGZ01. Next base: position 65,793 of record CAVYYF010000012.1, on the reverse strand, counting down.
GTAAAATTTTGTTTTTCCATTAAGACGAAGATATAAATCCCAATCTTCTACTTTTGGTTTACTTTCGTTATAACCACCAATCTCTAGAATAGTATCCCTTTGTAGTAACAAAGTGCCTTGAGATATAGCAATACTTTCTAGGTAATTGTTTAATAATATTTTCATTCGTTTCTGGGAATTGACCTTTGATAAAATATTGTCTTTAATTCTATCACATAAAAATTAGAACCTATAACTCCATATTTCTCCTTTTGTCTTCTATAGAACAAATATTGTGTGGATATCCTTTCCTTTGCGGAATAATCATCACTATCCTGTCTAATTATAATATTTGATTCAGCTTTCGATAAACCATAATTAGAGGCACTGGACACACCAACATGATCAATTTTATAATAATCAATTCTTTTATCGCCGAATCCTTCTACTACCTCGCTAGTATTATCCGTAGAACCATCATCAACAATAATAATTTGAAGGTTCGAATGTGTTTGCTCCAATAAAGATTTAATTGCTTTGCCAATCATATGAGCTCTATTATAAGTTGGCACAAGCACACTAATCAGTTCCATACCACCAGCATTATTTAAGTATAATTTATTTAATAAATTTTGTATAAAAATTTCTCAATTGTATTTTTTCGCTAAAGTTTCGATAAAAGAAGTAAAATAATAAAATAGATACTATTATCTCAGATGCAACGGTTGCGTAAGCTGCCCCAACATAAGAGTAGTGAGGAATTACTATAAGATTAAGAATAATGTTAGCGGCAGCACCTGAAGCTAAAGATATTGTATGATATTTTTGCTCTCCCCATGCTATTAATGGATTACCAAATGCAAAACTTACACTTACTACTAAAAGATTAAAAGATAAAATACGTAAAGGTAGAACAGAAGATGAATATCCTGCACCTAAAAATATTTTAACAATAAATGGACAAAAGGTGTAAGAAAAAACCATTAAAACTATACCGAATATAAATTGGTACTTTAAATACCGGACAAATATACTTTTTACATTATCAGATTTGTCATAGTAATTTTTGGTCAATGATGAATAAAATGAAGAAAAAATCAACTGGAAAGGGATAATTAGAATCAGGTAAATTTTTATTGCTGAATTATAAATTCCTACATCGTAATTGTTCTTTAAATAGCCCAACATAACTAAGTCAAAATTAAGATAAAGCAAGGCGAAAACCGAACTTAATCCTAAAAGATATGAATTTGAAAATATTTTCTTTATTCTATTCCAGATAAAATGCGGCTTTACCACAATTATTCTTCTTAATTTGTTAAAAGAATATACAGTAGCAGATATTTTTGAAAAGAGAATTACGATCGGGATCCAAATGAAGTCTTTGGATAAATAATAATATATACCAATTATTAAAAGTAGATAAACAAGACTTTCAGTTAACCTAATTTTGGGGATTATTTCCGTTTTTTGGATACCTAAAAAAAACCATTGGCTATCCAGGCTAAAAGGGACTAAAATAATGGAATAGGCTAAAAAAAAGAGTAAACTGTTTAAGTCTTTTGATAAAAGAAAACCTATTAGTAAAAATAGTATCAGTGAAGGAATAAGAGAAAATAATTTTACACTTAATATATCATTAAATAAAATGTTAGCTTTCTGTAAATTCAGCTTTGCTGCTTCTCCAGTACCGTAGACATTATATCCAAAGTTAATAACGTACATAAAATAAAAACTAATAGTAGCTACAAAGCCTAACAATCCAAAATTATCAACACCATAATGTCTCGCGATAAATATTATAGTAACAAAATTAAGAGATCGTGAAATTATTTCGGAAAGACTTAATTGCCATAAGTTTTTCTTTATAACATCATTAGTTAGTGTATTGTAATTTTTCAAAATAGGATTCAATTTTACTTAGGAACAATTAATATAATTAGACAAATAAGATATCTTATTTTTAGTGAAGCAAGATAAACAACTATCTATTTTCTAATCAAATTGTGTACAATAGAAATTTATTTAATTAATTAAAAATACGATATTTTTGGTGAATAAAGATAATTTGGAAACAATGACAGTAATTTGCCAAAGTATTACCTTAGTTGTTTTGAATAGAAAGAGAAAGAAATATTTTCTAAACTATCAAAATTTTAGATTATAAGACATAAGTTTTTACATTATATCATGAGTTTTAATCTAAGATGCAATTCTTGGTTTTTCACACACAGTCTCTTTTTATTAAATAATGAGGCTATAATAGTTTATAAAACATTGTCTGACTTGTAAAACACAGTTCCACAGTCAATAATATTGCCCCAAGGAATATCAATTTGAGTTTCAACCGTTAATCCGCACTTAATACATGTATCAAAGAAAAATTCTTTAGAGACATCCGATCTTCCAGCCAGGATTGTCCTTAATATCCTTACTGGCTTTATCACCAAGATTCGAGTGATGGACAAATCCTCTTCCGCCAACATTGAGAACTCTTGCAAACTCCTCAATATATCTTGACAATATTGCTTTATTAAAGTGAACAGCGGAATCCCAGCAATAAATGGCTGAAACACTCCGATCAAGTAACATTTTTAGATCTTTACCATTATTAATATAATAGATAATTTCACAGTTATTAAAGTAATCTCCAAGTCTCTTGCGACATTTTTCAAGAGCTTTCAGAATCGTAATCAATAGCATATATCTTTTTTGAGACATAGGTGAGCTTCTCTGTATTTCTCCCTGCTCCAGGTGCAAGCTCAAGAATAACTTTAAAGTTAAAATTTTTAATTATAGGCCAGATTATGTTATTCCACTGAATATGAATAGAGTCTTCTGAGTTTGTAAAATAGGTGTTCCACATGAAACTACTTGACGTTTGAAAAAGATTCGCTTGTGTATCTGGTAAATAGAATATCACGACTTTACTCAATTCTACGAAATTAAATACTTAATAAAAGTTTTGAACAGTGCCATAAATTTATCTGAAAAAATATTTATGATATTAAACATTATTTACGTTACCTATAAATTTATTTTATCCCAAAAAAATATTTTTACCCTTAGTCTTTATATTAGGCCCTGAAAATATTACAAGAATAGCGGACGTTCTGGTCAAAAATTAGCTTAAAATAGATTTTATAAATTCAAAATCATAGATTGATAAAAGTGAAATTAGTACCATTTTCATAGTTATCTTTAAGCACATATTTACATATTATTAATAGAGTGAAAAATCTAACTGTCAGAGCCACAGAAACACAAAGATGCCTCGATAATAAAACTTCTCATCAATAAACATTAGATATCAGCAAAAACCTGTCGAATTATAAGCAGACTGAAAAAGATTCTAAACTTTGATTCTGATATTGTCATCGTTGCAGTAGAAAAATACTAATATTATGTTATATAAAAAATTATAACTACCTGATTTTACAATTGAAGTACCTATATCCCATTGACGAAAATAGTTATATTTAATTACTTTATTCAAATTAGCTTTTTATTGTTTTTTAATGTTTCAATAATTTATCTAAATATTAAAAATAATATGAACACAAGCACTTTTTAATAAAAACATGGAAAAAATAACAATAAGAAATGCTGAATTAAACGATTTATCCAAACTTACAGATTTATATTAAAAAATATAATTAGTTGTCTTGTATACTGAACTTTGCAACTTCTCCTGTACCATACGATATCATACCCAAAAATCAAAACATACATGAAGTAAAAAGTTATGGCTCGCTACGAAACCTAAGTAATCCAAAATTATCTACACCATAATTTCTCGCAATAAATATTATAGTTATAAAATTAAGCACAACGTGAAATCATTTCGGAAACACTTAATTGTAATAAATTCTTACTCAACGACATCATTAGTAAAAATATTCTATATTTTTTTAATATTGAGATTCAAATTTATCTTACATACAACAAAAAAAATAAAACAAAAAATAGTATCTCAATTCTAGTAAAATGTAAGAAATCAACAGCCAGTCACCTAATCGCATTGCATTCAACAGGAATTTATTAAATTATTTAAAAATACGATATTATTTAGTGAATAAAAATAATTTATAAACAATGATATTATTTAGGAGCATATGGAAAAAATAACAATAAGAAATGCTGAATTAAACGATTTGCCAGAGTCTTATAAATTTATGTGCTGAATTAGGCTATCCGTCTAATGATGATCAAATTAATCAGAGATTACAAAAACTACTTAAATCTCCGTCTGACGTTGTCTATGTGGCTGTCAAAAAAACCGAAGTAATTGGATGGATTCATGTATTTACCTCATTAAGATTAGAATCTGATCCCTTTGCAGAAATAGGAGGCCTTGTGGTTTCATCTGAACATAGAAATAAGGGTATCGGAAGAATGCTTGTAAATGCCGCTGATAAATGGGCAATCGAAAAAGGATTTTCAAAAATCAGAGTCAGGAGCAGGATAGAAAGAACAGATACAAGTCGCTTTTATGAAAGAGCGGGATATGTGGTAAAAAAGAGTCAGAATGTTTTTGAAAAAGAATTGGATTGAGTCTATTTCTTTGTCGACCATGCCATCGGATTTTGATGATCACGTGCATTCCAGATTTCAAAATGCAAAATATTCCCTTCCAGGCTCTCCCCTACCTTACCAATCAGACTTCCTGTTTTTACTTTATCTCCTTCATTGACGAATATATCACCAAGGTGACTATAGACGGTTCTAAAGTCTCCTTTATGAGTAATAATAACAACGCTGCCATAGCCGGGTATCCAGTCAATTACAGACACTACACCTTCAGCTACCGCTTTTACATTTTTATCCCCGTTTACTTTCATGTCAACACCGTAATTTAATGTTACAGTATTCAATTTTGAATTCTTGTTCTCTCCAAATTGTCTTACAACCTTAGCTTTTCTTACGGGCCAGTTTAATCGTCCCTTTAGCGCAGAGAATGATGCAAAATCATCGGTTGAAAGGTCAATATTATATGAACTATTTTCCACTGGTTCCTCTGACTTTATATTTTTATTGGCATTTGACTTCGCAAGTCTTTCAGCCTCTTCTCTCCGCCTTTTTTCTTCCTCTATAAGTTTTGTTATGAGGTTTTTAATTTTTCCTTCCGCATCTTTCTTAGCGTCGACTTCGTTCTTCAATTCCTTCTTATCGTTTTTAATTGATGTAAGAATTCTCTTACTGTCTTCGGACTTACCAAGCAAATCTTTTTCTTCACTCTCTTTTTGTGCAGCTAATTTTCTTTTCTCATTCCTTTCTCTTTGTAGCTTTTCTTTAACGACAATTAATCTCTGTTTGGAGTTGTTTGAGCTGTTCGAGATCCTTTTCTCTCTTTTCTGAAAATTTCTGTAAATATTTAAGTCTTAAAACTGCCTGTTCAAATGAATTAGAATCAAATATTATTGCCCACTTATTAATAGTGCCATATTTATAAATAGAAACAACATACTTTGAATAATTAGATTTCAAATTCTTGATATCCGATTCCAATTTTTTAATTTCCCTCTGGCTATTTACAATTTGCCTCTCCTTTAATTTTTCTTCATCTCGGATCTTTTTGATAAGCTTTTTAAGAAGGAAACTTTGTTGATCATAATTTGAAAGAGTTGAGTAGGTCTCTTTCTCTTTGCGGGATTTTTTTTGTATTTCTAATTCAAGATCAGAAATTTGTTTTTTAATATCGGAAAGCTCATTTTTTTTCTTTTCAATCTTATTCTGTTGAGTGTAAGAAGAGGAGCTTATTAAGATAACCAGGAATAAAATTAAATAAGAGGTCTTCTGTTTCACCATTTGATTACTGTTGCATCACCGGGTAAATGGAAATCAATGCTGACGTCCTTTTTGTTTGCAGTCATTTGTTTGTATTCTATGGTAACTAATTGTCCTTCCTTTTTATTTTGAACTTCGATACTGTATGGAACGGCTACATCCTCAAGATTATTGAATCTTGAATATTTACCGCTGAGCAACACATCTCCATTACTATTTACAAGCTTATAATCGGTAATTCCAAGTTGTTTAACGTCTACCCTGTAATTTGTTGTTTCACCTGAAACGCTATCTACGTAGGTAAGAACATACTGGTCGCCATCAATCGAATATTTTGTGGGAGACTTATACAAATGCTTTGTTAAATTTACTGAACCAATGAAAGCGTCCATTAAATCGTCGAATGAAAGATTTATTTTAAATATACCTTTTAAAATATTACCATTCGCATCGCCTTCGTAAGCTGTATTCTGCAAAACATCATAGAACATAAATTTATTTTTAGTTACTACTGTTTGTGCAAGTTCGATTCCGAATGGACCCATAATTGTCAGAGATATGGAATCTGGTTTTATTAGTGTAACCTTAAAAGTTGCGCTATTACTAAAGGTACTGGATTTTAATGTTATAGTTCCGGTGCCTTCAAAATTTGAAATCTTTCTCCTATTTGCTTCAAGCTTGCTTATCAATCTTTCTGAAGGCAGTATTTCGACCTCTTCAGTAGGCTTTGAAGGTACGCAACCATTGATGGCTAGTATGGAAAGGAATAAAATACTTAAAACATATTTTTTCAAGTTTCACCTTTTTCAATTTTGGATTTCAATTCTGTTTTTGAGCTATCCAGTTTCAAGGCCTTTTGCCAGAGATTCTTTGCTTCTTTCTGGTTACCAAGTTTAGATTCAATATCTCCAAGATGCTCAAGCATAGTGGCGCTTTCTCCACCATATTTAATTGCTTTTTCTATGTATCCTTTTGCAAGATCAAAATTATTCATTTTAAAATAAACCCAACCAATTGTATCCAGATAGGATGAATTTGAAGAATCTGCAGCAACAGAAATCTTAACCATCCTTAAAGCATCATTAAGCTTTATTCCCCTCTCAGATAACGAATATGCATAATTATTATTTACCAATGCATTTGTTGAATCAATCTGCAGTGCTTTTTGATAAATACTATCGCTTTCAGCATTCCTGTTCAAATTATTTAATATCAATCCAAGTGTACCAAGTAAATTTAAATCGTTTGGAGATAAAGTAAGAGCTTTCTGCAAATAAATAACTGCCTCATTATCTTTATGCAATTGACTAAGTGTAAACCCGTATCCTGATAAAGCATTAATGTCATTAGGATTTATATCCAGTGCTTTTTTTAGATAGACTAATGCATCATCATTTTTGTTTTGTTGAGCTAATGAAAGTCCCATTATAAGGTTGATGGTAAAATTATCCGGGAATGAAGGCAGAGCCTTCTTCATTAGTTTTTCTGCATCACCATATCTATGACTATCAAAATAAAGCCCGCCAAGTCTTATCCATCCTTCCGGATTCCAGCTTGCCAGTTTTGTTACCTGATTAAAATATTTAATGGCTGTTGAATCTTTTTTCTGTGAAATATAAATAGCTCCCAAATACATCTTCACAAGCCAATTGACTGTATCTTTATCAATTTCCTTAAAAATATTTTCCGCAACGGGGAATAGCGTACTATCTTTTAAAGCCTGCGTAAAATAAAGGCCCCCTATATTTATCTTATTATTTAGTGGTACACCTGGCTGCTTAAAAATATAAGAAAATTCTTTTGACGCGGATACATAGTCATTCTTATCAAGATATAATTGTGCTTTTAATTGTCTCGTCTCTAAATCATCAGGAGTGAACTCTAAAATATCATTTACTACTTTTAAAGCTTCATCATACTTTTTAGATTTTTGATAAAGTTGTATAAGCAATTTTTGAACCGATGCATTACTCGGATCAATTGTAAGCAGCTTTTTTAAAGAGGAAATAGCATTATCAGTCTGTCCAAGGTTTTCATATAATTCCGCTACGTGCATTAAAATATTCCAGTCCGGGCCAATGACATCTGTAAGCTTATTGTAGATTTTTATCGCAGCTAATGGTTTTGAGCCTTCATAAATACGGGCAAGTTTGTAATAAGATTGAACTCTGTTGGAATCCCTGTTAATTGTTCCTTCTAAAACTACTGCCGCAGAATCAAATACTCCTGCTGCAGTAAAAATATCCGCCAAAAGATCCCTGTAGTCGAGTTGCCCAGGTTCCAGTGAAACAGCTGTTTCACAATTGTGAAGTGCATTAGGATATTTATGAAGGTAAAAATAATTTTTAGCAATTTCATAGTAAATTCCGGCGCTCTGATTTAATCTTAATGCATCCTGAAAGTCAAGAATTGCAGATGCATATTCTCCTTTCGCTTCATTGACAGAACCATCAATAAAATGTGCCATGGCCTGATCTGAAAGATTCTTTTTAATCCGGGTTGAGTCGTTAAACATCTCATCCGCATTAGTATTTCCTACACTTACATCGGAACTAATAATTTTATTTTGTGATGAACATCCGGCTACGATTAAAATGAGAAAAGCTGCGGTGAAAAATTTGGTCATAAAGTCTCTGTTGGTTTTGTCAAATATATTACTTATCAAAGATAACAACAATTAAATTTATAATTTGCAGAGCATTAAAAACAGTCAAAATGAAGTCTCAAACCAATCTGCGATAAACGAAACCCGACAAATGAGCCATCCCAATTACATGAATAGTTGCTATCAAAATACATTACCCATATTTTAGTGTAAACTGTTTGAGTTTATGGAAAAATTCGATTTAGGGATAGCATATGTATGGGAATATGACGAAGATTTTGTAAATCTTATTGAAAAAATCCTGCATGAATCAAACATTACAACCTTTAGAATCAGCTACCATAATATTGATAAAGTAACCAGTAAAATTGAGAACAGAGAACTTCAGTTTAACTGCTTCCTTGATAGAGCATCGGATGTAGAACCAGAATTTGAGCCCCTGGCAAAAATGCTAACGCGAAGGAAAACCCAAATCCTAAATCCGTATAAAAATATCAGACATGCAATTGACAAAGCCAGCATGCACCTTGAGTTTATTACGGCCGGGTTAATCGTTCCGTATTCAATAATAATTCCGCCCCATAATGAAAAGAAAGAAATTTATATATCTTTAGATGACCTTGCAATTTTAGGTAGACCATTTATCATAAAACCTTGTAACACAACCGGCGGAGGTATTGGAGTAGTTACCGGAGCTGAAACCTTAAAGGAGGTTTTCGAAGAAAGAGTAACCAACCTTAATGATAAATACATACTTCAGCAAAAAATTTATCCTTCAGTGCTAGATGGGAAAAGAACCTGGTTCAGATGTTTCTGGGCCTTTGGTAAAGCCATACTAACCTGGTGGGATGATCAGACACACATATATTCGGAAATTACTAATGATGAGATAAATAATTTCGGATTAAAGAAAATGTATGCAATTACTAAAACAATAGCTAAAATAACGGAGCTGGATTTTTTTTCAACCGAAATTGTGCTTACAGACGAAAATAAATTCATTGTGATCGATTATGTAAACGACCAATGTGATATGCGATTTAAATCGAAGCATATCGATGGCGTTCCGAATAATATCGTTCATCAGATTGTTGATAACCTTAGAAACAAAGTATTGGGAATTTCAAAATCCACGAAATAATCTCCCTATGTTACTTAAATAAATATTATGTGAGGAGAAAAGAAATTATACTGATTCTTTTTTTAATTGTACTGATAACAGGATTTTTAGGTTATTCTTATATATTCAAGATTTATGAGGTCGAAATTTCTGTAACTCCCAAAGAACTATTTGCAGATAATCAATCCACTGTTACGATTCAGGCTTATCCTATAAATTCATTTGGGAAAAAGATACCCTTCAGATCAGTATCTGCCAAATTTGTAATTACAGAAGGGAAAGAATTAGTTTCAATTGAAAGCCCGGATGAAAAAGATGGACGAATAATTCTAAGAGCAAAAGATAAAACAGGAATTGTGAATGTAATTGTTACTCCTGAAAAGTCTCTGATTCCCTCTTTAATTCAAATTCAGATTAATCCGAATTATGCTTTGAACAAATAATTAAAATAATATTGAGATATTTGGTTTTTAATTGTTATTTTTGAGTATCAATCACAAAAATCCTGATCATTTAACAGCAGTCAGGCTAATATGAAAAAGATATATTTTGTGCTAATAAGTTTTGTGTTAACCACTTCATTTATTTACTCGCAAGGTTCGGCCGGAGAAGAAGCAAAATACGAATATCGTTCACTTGTTGATATGCAAACTGCGGGAATACTTGAGAAAGGTTTTGTCGGTGTAACAACTGATTATCTTCCTAATGGAGTAGTAATTGCAAAACTTGAAGTTGGTGTTTTCACGAACGTCAGTTTCGGAATATCGTACGGTGGTTCAAATATTATTGGAACAGGAACACCCGGCTGGTATAAATATCCCGGTGTAAATTTTAAGGTTCGGCTTATAAACGAGTCTCCTTCATTTCCGGCAATCACACTTGGTTTTGATTCACAAGGTAAAGGCGAATATTTCGACCAGGAAAAAAGATATGCAATCAAGTCACCTGGTTTCTTTGCTGCAACAAGCAAAAATTTCGGATTCCTCGGGTATATGAGTTTGCATGCTACGGTAAATTATTCACTTGAAGAGACTGACGGAGATAATTTTACGAATCTAACTATCGGGGCTGAAAAGACTCTCGGCTCAAGCGTTTCATTTATCTGTGAATATAACTTTGCATGGAATGATAATAAGCAAACCGGAAATTTTGGAAATGGAAATGGCTACCTCAATGCGGGAATCCGGTGGGCGATGGGATCGGGTTTTACACTTGGGTTAGATCTCAGAGATTTATTGGATAATAAGAAATTGCACCCCAGTTCTGCCGACAGAGCTATTAGAATGGAATACATTAAAAGTATTTTTTAGCCACATTTGTATTCCATTTGGTATAAACCTGCCTGCTTCAATTATTGTCTAAATTTTAGATATTAAATGTAGTTTTTATTGTACAAATGAGTTTATAATACTGTACAAAATTACTTTTATTGTTGCGAATTAGAGCATTATTTTAACCTTTTCTGAGGCTCGATTTTTGCGTATCTATAAACTGAACTTGGCGGAGGATAAAATGAAAAACTTAAAATTATTTTCAGGTACTTTCCTGATAGCATCAGCTTTTCTTCTTGGTGGTTGTTATACACAGGTTGCTTTAAACGATAACAATGGTCAGGACAGAAATTATACTTATAGTGATAATAACAGCGATCAGAACTATGAATCTGAAAACGATTCATCAGATTATTATAATGAAAATGACAGCGATGGCTATTATGATGACCAGGCATATTATAACATTCGCCTTGGTTATATGAATGGCTACAGAAATTATTGGGGATGGTACCGCCCGGGCGTAAACTTTGGTTTTACTACCGGATATTATTACGATCCATTCTATTCCAATTATTACTGTGTTGATCCATTTTGGTATTCAACGTGGTGCAGCCCATATAGTTTTTCATATTATCCTTACTATGGTTCATACTATTACAGATATGGCGTTTATGGACCATACAATGATTATCCTTATAATTATTATAACTCAGACTACCAGGTTACTTCAAAGTATAGAAATTCGTCAGGTTATAGAACAAGAAATAATAACGGTGGAAGAGGTTCAAACAATACAAGATTGGGCGTTGCTTCTTCAGGACGCCTTTATAAGTCTTCTGGAACTACTACTACTACCCGTGCTACAAGATCAACAACTTCTACAAGAAGCAGAACATACACAAATGGTAAAACCAGATCTGGAAGCAGCAACACTGTAAGGCAAAACACAAGAAGCAGTAATGGATCGCGATCTGTTAAGAGAGAAAACAGAAGCAGGAGGCAACAACGCTCTTATACGCCGCCAAGCAGGACTTACACTCCTCCGAGAACTTATTCGCCACCAAGAAAAACTTATAGTCCTCCGGCAAGAACTTATTCACCTCCTGCACGTAGTGGAGGAAGTAGTTCAAGAGGTACAACCAGCAGAGGAAGTAATTCAAGCGGCAGAGGACGCGGGAGATAATAAAATGAAAAAGTATTTTTTAACAACAGCATTTTTATTTGTGTTGACAATTACCCTAACTGGGTGCTATACAGCAATCTGGAATCCGGGAGATAACAATTTTCCAACCAAAGACAATTCGCTAAAATCGGTCAATAACTTATATGCACAGTCAGGTTTTGATTATTATGACAATTCTCCCTGGTGGTGGGAAATAGATCCCCCGATTTTTGATTATACGGACAATAGCTATGAGGATGGAGGAAGTGTTACAACTATAATTGATTTCGTACCGATTCCTTTTAATCCACCGCCAGTTGGCAGGCCAATTGTCCGACCACCGGTAAACGGACCAACTCCGCTAAAGCCGGCAGATAATAAAGACAAATCACAGGATGTAAGGGCAAAGGATAGTACAAATAATAATTCAAGTAATGCAAGAAACGATAACGGTTCTCGAAATACAGATACTGGGAGGAAAAGATGAAAAGCTTACTCGGGATTTTTTCAAAGCTTATGATATTTTTATTTTTAGTTTCTATTACAAAAATATATGCACAAAATGAAACCGATGCATTAAGACTTGCTGTTCCCGGACTTGGCGTAAGCGCAAGAGCACTTGGAATGGGAAACAGCTATATCGGGTTAAGCGACGATGCATCAGCAGCTTTTTTTAATCCGGCAGGATTAGGTCTTCTGAAAAAAATGGAACTTTCAGGTGGATTGAGCTACAATAAATTCAATAATAACACTACCTTCTTTAACCAGGGTACCAGCGAATCAAACAGTACTACCAGACTTAACAGAATTAGTCTTGCAATTCCCTTCCCTACTTACCAGGGAAGCCTGGTTTTTGGAATCTCATATTATACCACCAAAGACTTAACAGGTAGTTTGAAATTTAACGGGCTCAATACCGGAAATAATTCGATGATCCAAAATTTGTTGAACTCAAATAGTCCGTACGATTATAATATTCCCTATGATCTTTTCCTGACTGATTCAGTATATAATACTCCGATTAATGGCGGGCTTAATCAGAGCGGCAGCATCCTTTCATCAGGTTCAACTAATAATTGGGCATTTACAGGTGCGATTGAAGTTTACAAAAATCTTTTTGTTGGTCTGGATTTAAACATCATTAAGGGAAGCTATACTTCAAACAGCGACTATTATGAAGATGACACTCAGAATTTATACCAGGGAGAAACTAATCCAGGTGACCTTTCAACAATGGATTTTCAAACATTCTACCTGAACAGAATACTTGACTGGAATATTTCAGGGTGGGATGCTAAGCTTGGAATTTTATACCAGTTTAATGATAATGCAAGATTCGGTGCAACAGTACAATTTCCAAAGTACCACACAATTAAGGAAACATTTACAGTTAACGGCAGTAGTCAGTTTGGTTCGGGCTCCTCTTACAGCTTAGACCCTTCATATTATAGTTCAAATGTAAAATACGATATCGTTACACCGTTTGAACTGGCAGGAGGATTTTCAGTAAATCTAAAGGGATTAATTTTAAGTGGTGAAGCAACGATGATTGATTATTCACAAACTGAATTCCGCAATCCTGATGGTTTAAGCACATCATATGTTGCCAGCATAAATAAGGACATAAAAGATCTTCTCAGGGCTGTAGTAAATGTAAATGCAGGATTAGAATATACAATTCCTGGCGTTGGATTAATATTGAGAGGCGGATTCATTTATCAGCCGTCGCCGTACCAGGGTGATCCATCAGAATATGACAGAAAATACTTCACTGCCGGAATCGGATTCCTCGCTGATCAGACTGTTGGAATAGATATCGGATATGCACACGGCTGGTGGAAAAATTACGGAGACAATTACAGTTACAATGTTTCAAGAACATACCAGGATATAAGCAAAGACAAAATAATGATTGGTATGACTTACAGATTTTGATAACCCCGGCAGAGTTGATTAAGATTTTAAAGCGCTATATTTTTTATATAGCGCTTTTTTATTAGATAGCAGGAGTATTTATCAAAGGAACTGTTTGCCGCATAGAAAGCAAAGACCATTATGTAATTCCCGTGAAAGGCGGAAAGCAGATCCGCTGCAGCATGAAGGGAAAATTCAAAAAAAATTTCAAGCTTAAAAAAGAAAAACTTTTTAAAACCGATATCTGCGTAATCGGGGATTACGTAGACTTTGAAGTAATTGATGAACACGCAGGTGTAATTCATTCAATCGATAAAAGAGAAAACTACATTTCAAGGAAGGCTCCGAAAATAAAAGGCTCAAGCTACCGCGGTGAAAGGCTGGAACAAATCGTAGCCGCTAACATTGACAATTTATTCGTAGTCAGCAGTGTTGCCCGGCCGCTTTTCAATAATAAAACTATCGACAGATTTTTGGTTATTGGGGAAAGTTCTTATATAAGAACTTTTATAATTATAAATAAGACTGATCTTGATGATGAAAATTTAATTGATGAATGGGCGGAAATCTATAAAAGTATTGGTTACAAAGTTATAAAATCGAGTATTATAACCGGAACCGGCATGCAGGAATTAAAAAAACTGTTTCACGGAAAGAAAAACCTGCTCTGGGGTCAATCGGGTGTTGGTAAATCTTCCATTCTAAATAAAATTTATGCTGAATTGGATTTGAATATTGGTGAGATCAGTAATTACACCGAAAAAGGAAAACACACAACTGTAACCAGCATTATGATTGAAACAGAACTGGGCACGTTTATTATAGACACTCCGGGTGTTAGAGAAATTGCCCCATTTGGAATACGAAAAGAGGACCTTGGCCATTATTTTATAGAATTTCCTGACCATTCAAAAAATTGCCGCTTTAACACGTGCATCCATTCACACGAACCCGGCTGTGCTGTTATTGACGCAGTTGAAAATGGTAAAATTTCCGCCGAAAGATATGATAGTTATTTAAGAATATTAGAAACCATAGAACAGGACATTCTATTTTAAAATTAAATACCGGCCAAATTGAAATCCTTTTTTAATAGATTTATATTAAACCCTTAATAATTTTTGATTTTAATGGAAGATTTTATTTCCCGTTCAGTTAACTCGTTTTCAAAATTTCTTTCAGAAAAAGAAGACATTTTAAATAAGTCAAAATCCCAAAACCTGGTTATCAGTTTTGCACTCCCTGGTGATAACTTTGAACTTACCGGAAAAATAGATGAATTTCTGAATATTTCAGAAAGATCATTTTATCTCGAACACCCCGAGTCAGATTTTATCGTAGTTGCAATGGATGAAATCCTGAATATTACTGAAAACGGCGACGGCAGATTTGCCATCACGGATAAAAAAATAAAAGAATGGAAAGATAGAATTGTCGCAAATCATGAAATAATAAAAGACAGGCACGTGCCTCTTTTCATCGGGGCAATGAAATTTACAGTTGAGCATTCCGATAACGAATGGAAGGATTTCAATGATTCAACCTGGTACGTTCCCAAAATAATCATTTTGAAAATCGGGAAGGAACAATTTTTTATTTTTAATTTTTTATACAGTCCAAAGTCTAACTTTAATCATCTTACGGATCATTTGCGCTCAAAGCTGGAATATCTTTATAAAATTAAAGGAAGGGAGAAAACTTCTGAACTTCCCAAAATAAGAAAGATTGAGGGAAATACCCCGAAGGATAAAAAGAAGTGGAAACAAATGATTAACCAGGCTCTTGAGTCCATCGAAGGCGGGTGGGTTAACAAAATCGTACTGGCCAGAAAGGTTGATGTTTTATTATCCGGTGAAATGAAATTCGAAAACGTAATATCGCGTTTTAGAAGAGATTACAAAAACTGCCGGTTGTTTGTGCACCGCTCTGGCAAATCATTTTTCTTTGGAGCAACGCCTGAAGTTTTAGGAAAATTTTCTAACGGTAAAGTTGAATTCGATGCGTTAGCAGGGTCAGCACCTCGCGGCAAAGATGAAAAAGAAGACAAAGAATTTGAAAAGAAATTATTGTCAAGCGAAAAGGATAAGGCCGAACATAACTTTGTTATTGATCACATTAAAAATTCACTTTCGCCTGTTTGTGAAAATATTACTGAAAAAGAAAATTTCAGCGTTAAAAAACTATCAAACATTCAACATCTGCATACAGTAATTTCAGCCGAATTGAAACCGGGTAATTCAATATTGAATGTCTTAAAAGTAATTTATCCTACACCTGCAATTTGTGGCTCGCCGCAAAATGAAGCACTTCATTTAATAAAAAAACTAGAAAACTTTAAGAGAGGTCTTTATTCAGGCATAATAGGGTGGTTTAACTTTGAAAACGAAGGAGATTTTGTTGTCGCTTTAAGATCAGCACTTTGCAGCGGCAATAAACTAACCGCATTTGCAGGAAACGGCATAGTCCAGAATTCTGAACCAGATGCAGAGTTTGCAGAAACAGAATTGAAACTAAGACCAATAATGTCTTTATTTAGATAATGAATTTTAAAATAAACCGAAACATACTCTGGACTGAATCTTTTGCTAACGAATTGGTTTCTGCCGGAGTAAAATATGTTTGTATTTCCCCCGGTTCCCGCAACACACCTCTGACTTTAGCTTTTGCAAATAATAAAAACATTAAATCTTATGTATTAGTAGATGAAAGAAGCTGTGCATTTTTTGCTCTTGGCCTGGCAAAATCAAGCAACAGCCCCGTAGCTCTTGTTTGTACATCGGGCACTGCAACAGCTGAGTTTTATCCTGCTATTATTGAAGCTTACCAGCATAGAGTCCCGCTGATAGTCTGTACTGCGGACAGACCACCGGAACTACTCGATGTTGGCGCAAATCAAACTATAAACCAGAATAATCTTTATAAAAATCATATAAGGTGGTTTATTGATTTAGGCCTGCCTGAACCAACAGTCAGACGATTAATACATATTAAATCTACAGCGAGGAGAGCAGTTTACGAATCATTTGTAAGATCAAAGGGCCCTGTACATTTGAATTTTCCTTTCAGGAAACCATTTGAACCAGAATTTCATACTGATGAAATTGAAAAGGATATAATCGATTTTGCCAAAAAGAATGGAGATAAGAAAAAAAACATCTTCGATAATGAAGAAACTAAAAATGTGCAGGATGAGAAATGGTTCAAAGAAATCGGGGCACAGCTTTTAACAAACAGGAAAGGATTAATCATTGCAGGTCCTGAAAATTACAACCTTGATTTTTCCAGGAATGTTGCAAAACTTGCGAACCATTTAAGCTATCCGATTCTTGCCGATGGTTGCTCAAATATTAGATTTGGAAATCACAATAAGGAATTAATAATTTCAAACTTTGATGCATTTCTAAGATCAGAAAGTTTTGTAAAGAAAATTAAACCAGATTTCATCTTACACTTTGGTAGAACAATCACCTCAAAAGCGCTCGACATATTTTTAGAAAACTGCAATGCCCCAAGGTATATGATCAACGATTACGGTGATTGGTTCGACCCATCTAACAAATCCTTAGCTGCCTTTGATTGCAAGCCGTTTCTGTTTTGTGAAAGAATAAACGAATTTTTAGAAGACAGCAATTTCCAAAGGGAAAAGACTGATTGGGTAGATACTTTCCTGAATGCTGACAAAGTTACAGAAAAAGTTAAAACTAAAATTATAGACAAATCTGTTCCCCTGAATGAGCCAGGCATTACATCTGAGATATTAAATTTGCTGCCTGATGATGTCCAGGTAATGATCTCCAATAGTATGCCTGTAAGGGATTTCGACTATTTCGCCTCGAACTCTGATAAGAAACTAACTATTTTTGACAATCGTGGTGCAAGCGGTATTGATGGGATTACCTCAACTGCACTGGGAATAAAATCCGGCAGTAATAAACCGACCGTTTTAATAACCGGCGACCTTGCTTTCTATTATGATGTAAATGGAATGCTCGCCGCTTCTAAATATTCTATACCACTTACAATTGTATTGATAAATAATAACGGTGGAGGAATTTTTGGAGTGCTTCCTATTTCAAAATATGGAAAAGTTTTTAACGATTATTTTATCGCTCCGCATAATCTCGATTTTTCGCATTTTGTAAAAGCATATAAAGGCAATTACAAAAAAGTAAAAACCCGTGATGAATTCCGCTCTGCTTTCAAAAACTCTTTTAGAAAGAAGAATTTAACAGTAATTGAGATCCCTACTAATTCAGTAAAGTCGCTGGCTCAACGCAAAAAATTCTGGAATGAAGTTTCAAAAAAGTTAAAGTAACTTTTACATCTTCTGAAGTTTTACGGCAGTTCCGTATGCAAGAATTTCCGTCACACCCTGCATAACATCATTTGCATCATATCTGAAGCTAATAATTCCGTCGGCACCTAATTGCTGTGCATGCTGTACCATAACATCAAAAGAATCCTCCCTCGTTTTTTCGCATAGTTCTGTGTAAAGAGTAATATTACCCCCAACAATTGTTTGGAAAGCCGCCCCTATATTCCCGAAAATTGAGCGTGAGCGGACAATTATTCCCCTTACAATTCCTAGGTTTTCAGTTATTTTGTAACCTTCAATAGTAAGCCCGGTCGTGATAAGTTTATGATCCATATTTTCTCCTTTTTCGATAATTATAAAATATCCTTAAAATGAACTATTTACAATCGGTTTCTTTATTTTTAATCATATGAAAATTAATTATAAGGACATATCATTAAACCTCGAGATTGTTCGGAAAAACAATTCGGGAAACTACATACTCTTTCTGCACGGCTTCACCGGTTCCTCTGAAGACTGGGATGATATTGCTAAAAATGTTGACGGCAGATTCAACACTGCAGCTCTTGATTTTATTGGTCACGGAAAAAGTGACTCACCAACTGATGAAAACCTTTATTCCGTTGAATCAATAATTGAACATATTGACTCGGCCGTAAGCAACATTGCAGAAAATAAAATAATTCTTGCAGGTTATTCAATGGGAGGAAGGGCCGCTTTATCTTATGCAAATCAGCATCAGGAAAAATTAAAAGCCCTTGTTCTTGAAAGCGCAACTCCCGGTATAACCAGCGATACTATGAGAGCCGAAAGGACTAACAATGATGAAAACCTGGCAAAGTATATTCTTGATAATCCAATTGAAAAATTTGTTGACTTCTGGATGAACATAGATATCCTACACTCTCAAAAAAATATGCCGGAAGAGATATTAAAATTAGTACGCGAAAACAAATTAAAGAATAACCCAGTTGGACTAGCTAATTCCCTTAAAGGATTTAGCACAGGCAAGATGCCCCCTCTTTTTGAGGATTTGAAAAATATAAAAATAAAAACATTATTGATCTCGGGCGAACTTGATGAAAAATTCAGCTCAATAAGTTTACATATGTCAAAACTGCTTCCGTTATCCGAAAATGTTATTATTAGAGGCGCCGGACATAATACTCACCTTGAAAAACCCGAAGAATTCGTTAATTCAGTAAATAACTTTTTAAAACAATTCTAAATTTCCCAATATTTCAATATTTTAGTGATTGCTTTAATACAAAATTGAATTTTTATCTGAATTTAAATTAAAAGGATCGATATGAGTTATAATTGGAAAAGAGCCAAAGAATATCAGGATATTATTTATGAAAAGATGGACGGAATTGCTAAAGTCACTATAAACAGACCGGAAGTTAGAAATGCCTTCCGCCCCGAGACAGTTATTGAAATGTACGATGCGTTTTCAGATGCACGCGAGGACCAGGGAATCGGTGTGGTTTTATTAACAGGCAAGGGACCTGCAGAAGATGGCAAATATGCTTTCTGCTCTGGCGGTGATCAAAGGATCAGAGGTGATAAAGGATATGTAGGAAAGGATGGCGTACCGAGACTCAATGTACTTGATCTTCAAAAATTGATTAGAAGTATTCCAAAACCAGTTATAGCTTTAGTTGCAGGATATGCAATTGGCGGCGGTCACGTTTTGCACGTTGTTTGCGATCTGACAATTGCAGCAGACAATGCAATTTTTGGGCAGACCGGGCCAAAGGTTGGAAGCTTTGACGGAGGTTTTGGTTCAAGCTATCTTGCAAGAATTGTAGGACAGAAAAAAGCCCGCGAGATCTGGTATCTTTGCGATCAGTACAATGCTAAAGAAGCTGAAACAATGGGACTAGTAAACAAAGTTGTTCCTGTTGACAAGCTTGAAAACGAAGGTGTTGAATGGGCTAAAAAAATTCTTCAGCATAGCCCAATGGCTATAAGACTTTTAAAATCAGGATTCAATGCGGAACTTGATGGACAGGCCGGAATACAGGAATTAGCCGGCAATGCAACTTTACTTTATTATATGAGTGAGGAAGCGCAGGAAGGTAAAAAAGCCTATCTTGAAAAAAGAAAACCTGATTTCGGAAAGTTTCCCAAATTGCCTTAAACATTTTTATGCCTTATGTCTGAAAAAAATACTCCGCCAAAAATTAAAGGGTGGCTGCTTGCAAGCAGACCTAAAACCCTGCTTGCTTCTGTAGTGCCAGTGATTGTAGGTTCTGCACTCGCAATTTCAGAAAGCAAGTTTGTTCTACTCTATTCACTTATAGCATTAGCATGTTCTTTATTAATTCAAGTTGGAACTAATTTCGTTAACGACCTTTATGATTTCCTGAAAGGTGCAGATAATGAAAAGCGTAAAGGCCCGGAACGCGTGCTTGCTTCGGGCTGGATATCTGTTAAAGAAATGAAAATCGGAAGTGTGCTTGTTTTTCTTATTTCATTCCTACTCGGTTTGTATCTTGTTTATGTTGGTGGGAAAGTTGTACTGATAATTGGTGTGCTCTCAATTATTGCCGGAATTGCATACACTGCCGGCCCTTTTCCTCTTGCATATAACGGGCTTGGTGATCTCTTTGTTTTCCTTTTCTTCGGATTGGTAGGAACTATGGGAACTTATTATGTTCAGGCACATAAATTTTCACAATTAAGTTTTATAGCCTCTCTCCCAGTCGGCGCGCTTATAACAAATATTTTAGTTGTAAATAATTACAGGGACATAGAGGAAGACCGGGCTGCAAAGAAAAATACTCTTGCAGTAATATTTGGAAAAGTTTTTACAAGATTCGAATATGTTATATTATTGATAATCTCCTTCCTGGTTCCGGCTGCTTTATATTTCAATTTTAATTTCCATTACTGGGTATTTCTTCCCTATTTATCAATCCCAATTGCTGTAAATCTTATTAGTATGTTATTCAAATTAGAAGGACAGGAGCTGAATAAAACACTTGAACTGACTGCAAAGCTTTCGGCATTGTTCGGACTTCTCTTTTCCATTGGATTGGTGATATGAATCAACTGGGCCTTACATATTTGCCCTATTCATTAAAACTTAAAAAGCCTTTCGAGACAGCAAAATCAAAAATTAGTGAAAGAAAAGGCTTTATTATTTCGATAAAAGATTCTGGAAACTTTAAAGGTGTTGGCGATGCAGCTCCCCTGCCGGATTTTGGTTCTGAATCATATGATGACGCCGCAAAATTTCTGTCGAACCTCAAACTGAATTTAAAAATCGACCTTGCGAACTTCAAGGAAAGTTTACAAACAAACCTTTCTCCCCTTGATAAATTACCGGCTCTAAGGCACGGATTCGAACAGGCATTTCTGAATTATGTCTGTTCAAAAACTAAAGTCTCACTGAACGAATTGCTTAATCGTGAATCTTCAAGATTTGTAAATGTAAATTGCGTAATCGGATTTTTATCGATTAAATGAAATTGGAACTGTAACTAAAGAACTTATTGAGAAAGGTTATGAAACTCTGAAAGTAAAAGTAGGAAGAGAAAAATTTGATGACGACTTGAAAGCCATTGAAATGGTCAGGGAGAATACTGGGAAAGACATAAAAATAAGAATCGACGCAAACGGTAAATGGAATTTTGAATCAGCAAAAAATAATCTTAAAAAACTTGAGAAATTCGATATTGAATACTGTGAACAACCCGTTATAAAATCAATTAATTTCATAAGATTAAGAGAAAACACATCAATTCCTTTAGCGGCTGATGAATCAATCAGGTCCGTTCAGGATGCGGAAGATTTTATTACAAAAAAGGCAGCCCATGTTTGATTTTAAAACCTATGATGCTTGGTGGAATTATAAACACGATGAAAATTGTTGATATGGCAAAAAAGAATAAAATCAGAACTGTTATCACCTCCTCATTTGAATCGGCTATAGGAAGATCATTTGCAATTTTAGCAGCTTCATTTCTAAAAGATGAAACAGCTCATGGTTTAGGAACAGCCGAATTTTTAGAAAAAGACATAGTAGAAGATCCCTATCCGGTGAAAAACGGGGAAATATCCCTGGGGTAAAAAATGAATTTCCTTGAAATCAATTCAGCATCAAAAGCAACAAGCAATGCTAAATCTCCCGCAATTATTACAACCGAAAATACTCTGCCTTATTCCGATCTTCAGAAACAAATGATTGAAATTGCCCGCTCGTTGATTGAACACGGAATTAACAAAGGCGATTATGTATCAATTATATCCTATAACAATAAAGATTTTGTTGTGCTTGTTTTGGCCCTATGGCTAATTGATGCCATTCCTGTTCCAATTAATACTAGATTAAATGATCAGGAAATTGAGAATCTGATAGCAATAGCCGGATTAAAAAAAATATTATTGCACAAGGATTTAGAGAACAAATTTAATATTAGTAAACAAATCATCTTCCCATTCAACAAAGCAGGTATAACCGACTTTTCTTTAAATTCATTGGATGATACTAGTAAAACTGCAGTTGTAATTTTCACTTCAGGCTCTACTGGTACACCTAAAGGAGTGATGCTATCGTTCCAAAATCTTATCAGCAGCTTTGAGACGGGAGATAAGTTTTTGCAGCAATCTTCAAAAGACAGGTGGCTTGCAAGTCTTCCATTTTATCATATCGGCGGATTTTCCATTATAACGCGAACACTGTTATCCGGTGCTTCAATGATAATTCCTGATTCTTCAGATATTAAAGATTTTACAAACTGCATACAAAACTTTAAACCAACACTGGCATCTTTTGTCGGAACTCAGCTAAGAAGATTAATTGATGAAAATATTAACCCTGTAAAAGAGTTGCGAAATATTTTAATTGGCGGTGGGTTTGTTGATGATGATCTTATCAAATCTGCTATAAATGCTGGATGGAGAATATCCAAGGTTTATGGCTCAAGTGAAACCTCATCTTTTGTTGCTGCGTATTCTTTAAAGAATTTCAAAAATAAGATGGAATCTTCCGGGAAAGCAATTCCGCCAAATGAAATTTTTATTGTAGATGAACAGAAAAAAAAACTTCCGGCAAATGCCATTGGTGAAATAGCTATTAAGAGTGATGCCACATTTAGTGGTTATTTAAACAACGATGATGAAGCTAAAAATAAATTAGTAAATGGTATCTATTTCACGGGTGATATTGGTTACATTGATGAAGATGGGTTTCTATTTGTCGAGGCCCGCCGGACTGACTTGATTGTAACAGGCGGCGAAAATGTTAATCCATTTGAAGTTGAGAAGCAAATTCTTCAACATAAAAATGTTAAGGATTGTTGTGTACTCGGAATCGAAGATAAAACATGGGGACATATCGTTGCTGCTGTAATTGTTCCTGAGAATAAGTCCTTATCTGAAGTGGGAATTAAAAACTTCCTGAAAGAAAAATTAGCCGGATTTAAAGTGCCGAAAAAGGTCCTCTTTGTTGAAAATATTCCCAAAACATCGCTTGGGAAAGTTGAAAAAGAAAAAGTAATCGCCTTGTTTAAAGATTGATTAAACCGAGATATGCTTCATTAAACCTTTCTTAATTTCTTCTGTCAATGGTTTTTTCTTCCAGGTATTTTTATCGATCAAGACGTGAACAGTTTTTACCTCGGTGCAAAGCTCCCCTTTTTCATTCTTACATTCATATTGCAATTCAAATGACGAAGTTTTCAGGCTGGTGACTTTCACTTCAATACTAGCTGTCTGCCCATAAGTGAGGGGGTTTCTGTATTTTGCCTCACTATGAATAATCGGAACAACATAATTATCATTTGACCAGTAATCTTCTTCAAGCTTAAAACTATCGATCATTTCTTCATAACAGGCGTGGCACAATTCATAAACACGGGCAAAAAATAAAATACCGGCAGGATCACAATCGTAAAAATTTATTTTCTTATAAATCGAGAACATTCAGGCCTCATATTTTTAATTATTTATTATCATTTTTTTATTGACCGATTTAAACTATCTTTTTATGTTATGGATAATAAATGAATTAGTTAGTGACAAAACTTAACTAATATGTTAAATAGTTCAAAAACTTTCCTTTTATAATTTGCCAGGAGGCAAAATGAGACAATATCTGATGGAATTCATCGGAACAATGTTTTGGGTTCTTGCAGTAGGATTCAGCGGCAACCCGATAGCTATCGGAGTAATGGTAATGGTAATGGTTTACATGGGAGAACATATTTCCGGAGCCCATTATAATCCGGCAGTTACACTTGCAGTATGGATACGTGGCAAAATTAAATCAAAGAATGTAGCAGGCTATATGATTTTTCAGGTGCTTGGCGCATTTGCTGCCGCACTTATTTTTTACCTTGTTCAGGAAAGAACTTTCTCTCCTGCCCCGGCTATAGGTGTGGAAATTTGGAAATCCATTATTCTTGAACTCCTCTTTACATTCGCTCTTTGTTCGGTTGTTCTGGCCGTGACAACGACCGGCAAATTAAAAGGGAATTATATTTATGGACTGGCTATCGGATTCACAATTTTAGCAGGAATCTTTTCAGTCGGAAGTATTACCGGGGGAGCTTTTAATCCTGCTGTTGCACTCGGTCCTCAATTGATGGATGCTTTAGAAGGTGGAACAAGCTTGAGCACATTTTATATATATTTTATTGGATGTTTCGGAGGCGGCGCTCTGGCAGCTATTGTTTATAAATATCTGAATCCTGAAGAAGCTAAATAGTTTTGCAATCTAATGCGTGGTCATCCTATGATCACGCATTTTTGTTTGCTTTATATTTTAATATTTCTACCTTCTCCATCGTTATCAGTCCACCGCAATCTGCTTTCTCAAAAATATCATCAATTACAGGAATAAATTTTTCTATCTTTTCTACTTCATCAACTATTTCTATAACAAGCGGGAGATCCTCTGAAAGCCTTAATACTTTTGTAGTATGAATTCTGCTTCTTCCTCCGTATCCCATTATTCCTTTGAACACAGTAGCGCCGGCAAGCTCAGCTTTCCTTGCCTCCAGCACAATTCTTTCATAAACCGGTGCTTTATTTATCAGATCACTTTCGCCGACAAAAATTCTTACTAATTTTGCTTCACCTTTTATTTGCATGTTAACCTCTTGTTAATGCTTTTGCTATAATGATTGCCAGAACAAGAGCGGCGAGAGTCAAAAATATATTCAGTAAAATATTTCCAATACCGAGTATATATTCTGAATTTCTAAACAACTCCATTGTTTCAAAAGAAAAAGTTGAAAATGTTGTGAATCCACCGCAAAAGCCAATCATCAAAAGAACTTTCATATAGGAAGAAAGTAATTCATTTGCATCTAAATAATAAACCAATATTCCCAAGATGAAACTTCCGATAACATTTACCGCTAATGTACCAATCGGGAAGGTAGTTTGTATAATTTTATGAGCAACATCAGTCAACCAGTATCGAAGAGCCCCCCCAATTGCCGCGCCGGCTGCTACAAGGATGTAATTGATCACTTAAAATTCTCCTATCTATTTATTTTAAACTATAAATTTTTCCAGATAGGAGTCATCAGCCATAGGCAGTTATTTCCCTTGTAAAAAGGAATGCAGGTGAACTCCATCACCTGTAATTAATAAGCAATTCAAAAATAATATTTTTTTAGATAAGAAAAATGTCATCAAGAAACGGCAGCCTTTTTCTTACATCATTAATTATGTCTTTATTGACTTCTGCCATTAATATCTTTTCTTCATCATAGCCTGTAACTACTTCATTACCCATAGGATCAATAACACAGCAAAACCCATTATATTCAAGCTTTGGATCCTTGCCGACTCTGTTTACACCTACAAAATAACACTGATTTTCGATGGCGCGGGCCCGAACGAGAGTTTTCCAGTGCTCAATACGGGTAACAGGCCAATTAGCAATATTTATAATAAGCTCGCTTCGCTCTTTACCATATTGTCTGTACAATTCAGGAAAACGAAGGTCATAGCAGATTGACAACCCGACATTCCATCCATCCGCATTTGTAATGACTGGTTTCTCCCCTCTTTTGTAATGCTTATCTTCAGTTGAATATGAAAACGGATGAACCTTTCTATACTTTACTACTAGTTTCCCTTTTTTATCAATATGTAAAAGTGTGTTATAATAATTTCCTTTATCTTCCTCGATCATACCGGCAATAATTCCACTCTTGTAAGTTGTCGCCAGCGATGAAAAGTATTCAAAGCTTTCCCCATCTGTTGGCTCTGCAAATTTTGAGGAATGCATCGTAAACCCTGTAAGAGTCATTTCAGGAAAGATCATAAGATCAGACTCTTTAAAATTATTCTCCAGCAGCCAGCATAATTTTTGCTTGTTCCTTTCCTTATCTTCCCACGCAGGATCATATTGAACCAAACTTAAAAGCATATGTACCTCAGGAAATTTTTACTATGATTTTAAAATTAAGAATTTTATTGTTCAAATGAATTACTTATTTTTGAACCAGTTTTTCATATGCTAAATCAAACAGACAAGTTTTTTAAGCAGTAAGTGGAATTTTATTAACTTTAACATTATTAAAAAATGTCATTAGAGAAAAAGATATCAGTCGGGGTATTAGGAGCTACAGGTAGTGTGGGACAAAAATTTATTGCGTTGCTTTCAGATCATCCGTGGTTTGAAATAACTGAAATTGCAGCATCAGAAAGATCAGCGGGTAAAAAATATAAAGATGCTGTAAACTGGATTTTGACGACCCCCATTCCACAAAAGATAGCAGATATGACAATAAAAGATTGCGTACCTGATTTAAACTGTCAAATTGCTTTCTCCGGACTGGATTCAAGTGTTGCGGGAGAGATTGAATTAGCATTTGCAAATGCAGGCTATATTGTTGTATCCAATTCTAAAAATCACAGGATGGATAAGGACGTTCCGTTACTTGTTCCTGAAATTAATCACGAGCATCTTGAAATAATTAAAACACAAAAATTTGGTAAGGGATGTATTGTTACCAATCCTAATTGCTCAACGATAGGTCTGGTGTTAGCATTAAAACCTCTGCACGATAAATTCGGACTGGAGGCGGTTAACGTTGTAACTATGCAGGCATTATCAGGTGCGGGATATCCCGGTGTTTCGAGTCTGGATATTATTGATAATGTTATACCGTTTATATCGGGAGAAGAAGATAAAGTTGAAACAGAACCTTTAAAAATTCTTGGTGACTATAAATCAGGGAAAATTTACAATACAAAAATCAAGATCAGTGCGCAGTGCAACCGTGTTGCTGTAATGGATGGACACACTGAATGTGTGCAGGTGAAATTAAAGAAGAAAGCAACAACTGAAGAAATTATAAAAGCGTGGGAAAATTTCCAGGGTGTGCCGCAGAAAAGGAATCTCCCCACTGCCCCGGCAAAGCCAATTCATTATTTTGATGATCCCAAATATCCGCAGCCAAAGACTCACCGCAACATAGATAAAGGGATGGCTGTTTCCATTGGCCGTTTAAGAAAGGATTCGCTCTTCGATTACAAGTTTGTTGTCCTTTCACACAACACTGTCAGAGGCGCTGCTGGAGGAGCTATCCTTTGCGCAGAAATGATGGTTGAGGACGGATATATAAAATAGCTTTTAATAAAGATCACACTACAAAATACTATCGATTTTGCACGAAATTTTTCGGATGTTAAGGAAAATTTCGTTATAAAATAATAGCTTTGTTTCAATTCTTTGAGGGGAGCTTACGAATATCTTAATGAAACATAATAATAAGCATATGATATATGAGAATCTACTTAAGCAATATTTTCTATAAAAAAGTTTACCAGATATGTTAAATAACAATGAAAGAATAGTTCCTTAAAAATTAAATTAAAAAATAAAGCGGTTTATAAATTAGAAAATAATTCGTGAATATTTGTCGAATTGAGACCGTCAATTTAGTATAATTAATAGATAGGCTTTAATGCACAGATGTGGTATTATATAAGACTGTATTTCATCATTGTAGGAGTAGTAATCCTATTCTGGGGATGTAAAGATTCTCCAACATCCCCGGAGCCTTCGGTTGAGATCAATATTCTTGAGACTGTTGCCCGTAATCGAATTGCTGCGTATGTAACTTTAGATACTTTGGGGCATTCTGTGGTGTATTTCCTAGCTGTCGGACACACAGATTCGTCAGGTGTCTTCATCGATCTTCATGATCCAAAAGATGCCTTAATAATACGGTTCGTGAATGCATTACCACCTGTGAAAAAGTATTCTTACTGTCAGATTCCCCCTGTATCGGATAAACAGACAGGCACCAACGGCCGGCTATTTGCAATGACCCAGCCGATTCTACAAGGCGATCGTGCCACTTTGGACGTTGCTGATTTTGTCGGAATCTCTCAGGATCTTTTTCGAGCCCATCTAACCTATCGGCCAACCGGCTGGGAAGTAGACTCCCTGACATGGAGACGTTCAGTCAATTGAGTTGCTGCCTAACTTTTTTAATAAATAAAAGATCGGAGATTGTATTTTTCCAAAAATAATTTGTTATCTATTGTAACGGATAACTCCTGAACAGTTATTTGCGCTAAATACTCATTTAAAAATAAAAAGACACGGTGTGGTAGCCTAAGTTCGCACCGTGTCTAGGTAGGTCTTAAGGAAAGTTCTCAACCTGGTATATGAGGGTTCAGCAAGTCGGTTGAGAAAATTTTCGCTGGAACCGACAGGAACTACACCTTTAGCCTTTCGGCTACCCCTTGCAGTCCTGCAGATAAATTTCTTTATCCTCTTTTTCCGCTACAATCTTTATTCCAAAATTTGTTCAAATGATTATCTTTTATCCCGGCATTTTTTGAAGTTTCTCAAAATATTTGCAAGAAATTATTCTCTACATTGAAATTTGTTTAATTTGGATTCTTAGTTATGAGAATTTTATGTAGATTAAGTCTTATTATTCAAAGTATCTGATTAAATAATTTTGAAAATAGACAATCAATAAAACATTTTTACCAGTTAGAATTTTGTCTTTGGCATTATTTTATATAATCAATTGAAACTCATTGATATTAGGAAATATTATTAATTGGAATTATTAAATCATTCGTTGAAGAGGATGAGCAGAGAAAAAATAAAAAACTTCACATTCGGATTTGACATTTTTGAAAACTTTCAGGGGATGTGTTTTATTTTATCCGATAAAGCAATCATTCTTGATTCAAATAAATCTGCAGCAGAAAATTTAAAAAGGTCGAACGACGAACTTGAGGGTACTGATTTTTTAGAAATATTTGAAGAATCACAAAGAAATATAATAGCCGAAGTATTTAGAAATTGTTTGACAGATAAAAAGAGCGTTAATGTTCCCACACAAATAATTGTTCAAAATTCTTCTCTTTCCTTTAACTTAGTGTTTACTCCTTTTTGTGATCAGGATGATCCCTCAACCTGGTATTCTTTTGCGCTTGCCAGAGATATTACTGCGCAAAAGAAAGTTGAAGAAGACTTCGTGAAGTTTTTTGCCGTCGCAGAGAATACAGTTAACCCTTTGCAAATCACCAACCTTGAAGGCAAAATGGTTTACGTTAACAAAGCCTTCGTCGAAGCAAGTGGATATTCAAAAGAGGAACTACTGGGGAATAACCCGAATGTTTTTAGCAGTAGAAAACACCCGAAAAGATTCTGGGAAAAGATGTGGAACACAATCAATTCGGGTAAAGTTTGGGTAGGTGAAGTTGAAAACAAAAAGAAAGGCGGCAAGCCTTACTTTACACAACTTTTAATTTCCCCTATTCTGAACTCTGAGGGAAAAGTAATTTCATTTTTTGGCATTCATAGAGACCTTACCGAAAAAAAAAAGCTGGAAAAACAGTTAATACACACTCAAAAAATGGAGAGCATCGGGACATTAGCAGCAGGTGTAGCACATGAAGTCGGAAATCCTCTCGCTTCAATTTCTGCTCTTGTTCAGGTGGTACTCCGTTCAACCGAAGATGAATTTGTTAAAGAGAAACTGGGACTTGTAAGGAGCCAGGTTACAAGAATATCAAAAATAATAAGAGATCTTGTTGATTTTTCCAGGCCCTCAAATTATGAGCTTCAATTAACAGATATTAATCACATTATCACCGAAGCTGTTGAAATAGTAAAGGTAGGAAAGAAAGCAAAACAAATAAACTTTGAAATGCATCTCGAAGAAAAAATCCCCAACCTGCCTCTGGTTGCAGATCAGGTGCAGCAGGTTTTTGTTAATATTCTATTAAATGCCGTAGATACAATTTGTGAACCAAACAATAAAAAAAAGGATAACAGCATAATTTCACGCTCCTATAAAACGGACGAGAATGTAATCATTACATTCTCAGATACTGGTATGGGAATTGCTGAACAAAACATTGCAAAAGTTTTTGAACCTTTTTTTACAACTAAAAAAGAAGGAAAAGGAACCGGGCTGGGTCTGTGGGTCAGCTACGGAATTATTAAAAGTTTCCAGGGGGATATTAAAATCAATAGTAAGTTAGACCAGGGTACAACGTTCGTTATTTCATTACCAATTCAAGTTTAACCAGAGGAAAAGTTATGCCACAAAAAATATTAGTAGTTGATGACGAAGATATAATAAGAGAATCCCTTTCTTTCGTTTTAAAGAAAGAAGGCTATGCAGTTGAAGAAGCCGAAAACGGAAAGGCTGCATATGATAAATTACTCGAAGGGCCGTTTGATCTGGTCATCACAGATATTGAGATGCCTCAAATGAAAGGCACTCAATTAATTGAAGAAATTAAAAAACTAAATATTCAAACTTCTTTTATTGTTATAACTGCCTTTGGATCTCTTGATACAGCGATCACAGCATTGCGAAGCGGTGCAACAGACTACATACTAAAGCCTGTCGAATTTGATGAACTATTAATTAAAGTCAAGAGATTATTCGAAATAAAAAGCCTTTTACTTGAAAACAGAATACTTAAAAAAGAGATACAGAGAAATTATGATTTTGAAGACATCGTCGGCAGAAGCCCTTCAATCAGAAAAGTATATGAGATGATACAAACTGTAGCCGAAACCGACAGTTCTGTTATGATCACTGGGAAAAGCGGTACGGGTAAGGAACTTGTAGCACGTTCGCTTCACTTCAAAAGTAAAAGACAGAATAAACCTTTTATTGCTGTAAACTGTGGCGCAATTGCCGAAAACCTGATAGAAAGTGAATTATTCGGTCATAAGAAAGGAGCTTTTACAGGGGCGATTTCTGATAAAGAAGGACTCATAAAAGCTGCTGACGGTGGTACTCTTTTCCTGGACGAGATAAGCGAACTACCGCTGCCTCTGCAAGTAAAATTTTTGAGAGCCCTTCAAGAAAGAGAAGTAACACCTGTCGGTACTACAATCTCATTGCCGGTCAATGTAAGGATAATAGCATCAACCAACAGAGAGCTTAAAGAAGAAATAAAAGCCGGAAATTTCAGAGAAGATCTTTATTACAGGCTTAACGTAATTGAAATACCGCTCCCCTCTCTTAAAGAAAGAGAAGAAGATATTCCCTTGCTTGCAGACCATTTCCTTAATAAGTATAGAACAGAAATGAATAAAAATATTAAAGGAATAGACAACGAAGTAATTCGTGCATTAATATCCTACGAATGGAAAGGAGAGGTCCGGGAACTGGAGAATGTAATGGAGCGAGCTGTTATTTTCTGTAAAAATGATTTTATAACTTTGGAAGATCTTCCTGAGACTTTTTCACAATCAAGTTCATCAGTTGATTTTTCCAAATTGGGATCGCTTGAAGTTGCGATCCGAAGGTTTGAAAAAGAATATATATTAAAAGCACTCGAATCTAATAGCAACGACAAAGAAAAAACATCTGAATTGCTACAGGTGGGGTTATCAACTCTTTATCGAAAATTAAAGGAACTCGATATTACACACTGAAAGCAACTTTTAATTAAAATTATATTACCTGCAATTCTCGCTTTCTAAAAGCAGGAACTTCTGCATTTTCAAATTTGAGAAATAAACCTCTCGGAAAACCCCTCAAACATTTGATTTTTGCCTTTTTTTATCATTTTTATGGTGCATTTCCATTAATTTCAACTCCTCAATCTTGGCACATAAATAGTACCAGTTTTCCAAATGCCATACATTCTCATAAGGTAGCACTTGAACAATTTTAAGAAAATACTTTTCTATAGTCCTGATTTTAATTTATGCGTAAGTTTGCTAATGTTCCTTCAGGACAAATATAATATAACAACTACTACTGATCTGGAAGTAATTAAAAGTGTTTCAAATAATTCTAGTGTGGACCTGGTCTTGATGGATACCGAACCGTCTCTGGAAGTTGAAGTTTTATGTGAAAATATCAGAAGTAAAAATTCCAAACTACCGATTATACTAACGTACGTTTACAAAAAACAATTTTCTGAAATTGATAAGAAGATTAGAGAAAAAGTTAATTCTGTTTTCTACAAACCTTATGACCTGAATGAAATTGCAGTAAAGATGAGCTCGCTCACCGCTTGATTCATAGCACGGAGGGCGCTATGGAAGGAATTCAAAATATTCTTGTCCCAACAGACTTTTCGGCAAATTCAGTCTCCGCATTCAGATATGCTGTCAGTGTTGCAAAAAAACACGAAGCTATTATACATCTCCTTCATTGCATCGAACCTATACCAGGAATAAAATTCAATTATTCTGACGATCACGGTTTAATTCAGGAAGGTATTGAGAGATTGCAAAAGGATATGAAAAAATTTATCAACTCTATACCTGATCCCAACCTTACGATAAAAGAAGTTATCAGAACGGGAAAAGCTTACGATCAGATTTTGAGCTACTCCAGAGATTCCGGTATATCCCTTATTGTCCTTGCTACAAACGATTGGTCAGGCGAAGCTAATCTGATGCCGGGAAAAGTAACAGAAAAAGTAACCAGATATTCCAAAATTCCAGTTGTTTTAATAACAAATAATGATTTAGCCACCGGGGAAAATTTTTCACCGGTTATTTGGAATTCTTTAACTCAATAGATGATAATCACATAACTCTGATTGCATTTACAACTTAGGAATAAATATTTCTGCTAAATATTTATTATTTTGAAGGGTTGTGGCCCAAAAGTTAAAAAATACTGATACTTATTAACTTCATAAAAATGTTAAACTCTACTTTCAACCTAAAAGTCCCTATGTTTTAAAATCATACTAATATCGTCACTACAAGAGCAAGGTAACGATGTAATATTAGCAAAGATTTTGTAATTTAGATTGTATCATCAATAAATTATAAATTGATATAACTTTCAGTTTTGATAAATCATAAGAATTAATGGGTAAAATAATTGCAATCGCCGTTCCTAAAGGAGGCGTAGGAAAAAGTACAACAGCGGTGAATCTGGCAGCCAGTCTGGCTATCGCAGATAAAAAAGTCCTGGTTGTTGACCTTGACCCAATGGGAACCTGTGGTATTGCATTTGGACTCAACTCCGAAAGTATGAAAGGTGGTGTTTTTGAAATATTCAACTTTACGAAATCTGTTAATGAGGTTATCCATAAGACAGAAATACACAACCTGGATTTTATTCCCTCAAGAATAGATGATTTCATCAATGAGGAAAGATTGAATCGTCTGGCAGATAATAAAATGATGCTCAGATACGTACTCAGGGGATTGATTTATAACTACGATTACATTATAATTGATTGCCCCCCTTACCTTCGAGGTCTAACAACCTGTGCACTTCTCGCATCGGATTCAGCTATATTACCAATGTTGGCTGAAACCTTTTCACTTATAGCAATCAAAAGAATGCTTGAGCATGTTGAGTGGGTAAAAAAGCAGGGAAACAGCTTACTTGTAGTAGAAGGGATATTGTTAAATATGTTTGAACCCCGAACAAAAATATCCAACCTGATACTTGAGGAATTGAAAAAGGATCATGAAGCTTTGATATTTAAAACCTTTATCCCCAAAAACACTGCCCTGGCAGAGGCAACGTACAATAAAACGCCAGCTATACTCTATGACGCTTCCGCTAAAGGTTCGGTAGCATTTTTACAGCTTGCTGAAGAACTAATGCAGCGAATGAACCCTGGTAATGCACAACTAAGCTAAAAATATCTTTTCATAACTGAGAATTACTAAATTTATTGCTTCTTATCCTTGAGAAAAAACGCCTAAAATAGGCAAAATTAAAGCCTTTTCTGCAAGATAGAGATGGTATAATGTTTGCCTTTTATTGCAAACTAAGTTATGATTAGCAACTCAAACGAAAAGGAAATAAAATGAAAAATATAATTTCTTACCTGGTTTTTATTTTTGTAATTGTAGCGCTGTTCGGTTTTGCATTTTCTTTTGTTTGATAAAAAATTTAGAGTATTTGTTATAACGTACTCAGATATTTAAATACACATCCGGGAAAAATTTAGTTGTTTCAAAAAATGTATATAAAAAAAGCCTGTCACCTCGCATATCTTATAATTATATTATCTGTTATTATATTCGCTAATTTTGCTCAGGCACAATCGAATGACGATTGCCTCATGTGCCACAGCGACAACACACTTACAACTGAGAGAAACGGCAAAACAATTTCATTATTCGTAGATGAGGCTGTTCTTCAAAAATCGCCTCATGCAAAATTAAATTGTATTTCCTGCCACATAGGTTTCGATCCTGATGCAATGCCTCACAAGGAAAACATTAAACCTGTAAAATGTGTTAATTGCCATAATGATGCACCTGTTAAACATCAGTTTCATCCACAAATTTTAAAAACGAAAGGAACAGGAACCAAAGTAGGAGAAAATTGTAAGGACTGCCACGGTACACATAATATTATTTCTCCAAAACAAAAAGGTTCGCCATTTTATAAAGACAATATTGTTAATGGATGTGGCAGATGCCACCAATCAGAAAAAGAAAAGTTTCTGAAATCGTCGCATTATGTAGCTTACAAAAATAAATTGAAAGGGGCACCGAATTGTTTAATCTGCCATGAGTCACCAATTACAGATATCACCATAAAACGTGCTCCATTACAGGTTAAAATTTCCCAAGAAAAATTATGTCTCTCCTGTCACCTGGATAATCCTGATGTAAGAAAGAGAATCGCTCCTACTACAGCATTTATAAAATCTTATGAAAATAGCGTACATGGTAAGGCATTAAATGGCGGAAATGTAAAAGCAGCAAATTGCGTTGACTGCCACACTGCACACGAAATGCAAAAAGGAACAGATCCAAGATCAACTGTATTTAAAACAAATATTCCAAATACGTGTGGTAAATGCCATGGAAATATTGAAAAAGTGTATAATGAAAGTATTCATGGTGTTGCAGTTGCAAAGGGGAATACTGATGCGCCTGTTTGTACAAACTGTCATGGCGAACATAACATACTGCAACCATCAAATCCACTATCTCCTGTTTCCGCCCAAAATGTTTCTTCACAGGTATGTACACCATGCCATAGTTCAGTAAAGTTGACTAGCAAATTTGGTTTATCGCCAAACAGGCCTGAAACTTTTAAGGATTCATACCACGGGCTTGCTATTGAAGGTGGTTCAACAACAGTCGCAAACTGTGCCAGTTGTCACAGTGCCCATAACATCAAACCTGCTAGTGACCCAACTTCAACTGTTTACAAAGGAAATCTTGTAAAAACCTGTGGCAAATGTCATCCAGGCGCTAATGAAAACTTTACTGTTGGGCAAGTCCACATTTCTATGACTAAAAAAGATGAACCTATACTATACTGGATTGCAAACGCATATATCCTCCTAATAGTCATTGTAATTGGTGGAATGTTTTTGCATAATTTCCTTGACTTCATTAAGAAGGCTAAAATTAAAAAGATGAAACAAAGAGGCCTTATTAAGGAAGAACAATACGGGCATTCGCTTTATGTAAGAATGACCCTTGGTGAAAGGATACAACATTTTGCATTGTTAAGCAGTTTCCTCACTCTGGTTGTTACAGGATTTATGCTCAAATTCCCGGATGCATGGTGGGTTAGTCATTTAAGAGATTTAAGCAGGTACGGATTTGAAATTCGTGGAATTATACACAGGGTTGCAGCAGTAGTGATGGTTGCTGCTTCTTTATATCATTTATACTATATCTTTTTTACAGCGAGAGGTAAAGAACTAATAAGGGATCTGCTTCCGAAATATTCTGATATTACAGATGCAATTGGTGTTGCAAAATTCAATCTCGGTATTTCCAAAACAAAACCTAAACTCGGAAGATTCAGCTATGTAGAAAAAGCAGAATACTGGGCACTTATTTGGGGAACATTTGTAATGACTATAACTGGCATTATTTTATGGTTTGACAATACCTTTATAGGTTTGTTAACAAAACTGGGATGGGATGTTGCCAGAACAATTCACTACTATGAAGCCTGGCTTGCTTTCCTAGCAATTGTCGTATGGCACTTTTATTTCGTAATCTTTAATCCTGATGTTTATCCGATGAGTCTGGCATGGATAAAGGGTACAATTACTGAAGAAGAAATGGCAGAAGAACATCCGGCTGAGCTGGATAAAATTAAAAAAGAGAATCAGGATCAAAAAAGTAAAGAATAATAAAAATTTTAATTATATAGTTAATTCTGATCATAGCAAAAAGAATGTCATTTCAGTTCAAATAAAAAAACGAAATGATTTTATATAGGGGTCTAAAATTTGTTCTACCGTAATCTTGCTATTTCGATATTATTTGTAGCGTTGTATTCGCTGCAGCCTTCATTTGGACAATCAAATGATGATTGTCTTATGTGCCATTCTGATAAAACCCTTACCGGGCAAATAAATGGTAAAACTATCCACGTTTTTGTAGATCAAAAAATATTACAGGGTTCAGTTCATAAAGATGTTGATTGCATTTCGTGTCACGCTGATCTTGAGGGTACAGATTTTCCTCACAAAGAAAATGTCGCAAAAGCTCAGTGCATACCCTGCCATGAGGAAGCTCAGGAATTATTTAGCGAAGGCATCCATGGGAAATCATATGAGAGCGGTGATAAATTAGCTCCGACTTGCCAAACCTGTCATGGTTCTCATGGCATTATAAAAGTTAAAGATCCAAACTCGGCTGTCGCGCCAATAAAGATTCCTTTTTTGTGTGGAAGCTGCCACAGAGAAGGCGCTCCCGTTCAGGTGCAAAGAAAAATACCGGAAGATCATATTCTGGAAAATTATTCTGAAAGTATGCACGGTGATGGTTTGCTTAAAAAAGGATTGGGAGTTGCTGCTACCTGTGCCTCCTGTCACTCTCCTCACAGGATTTTACCACACTCAGACCCGAGATCAACTATTGCAAGAAATAATATTGCGACAACCTGTACAAAATGTCACATGCAAATTGAACAGGTTCACAGAAAAATAATTAAAGGTAAATTGTGGGAGTTAAAACCACATGCACTTCCTGTATGTATTGATTGTCATCCCCCGCATAAAATTCAGCAACCTGTTTATGGAAATAATGTGGCTAATCAGGATTGTCTGAACTGCCACGGCAGAACTAATCTAAAATCAAAAGATGGCCGTTCAATGTTTGTAGACGTATTAAATCTTGAAGGTTCTGCTCATTCAAAGATTGCCTGTAGCCAATGTCACAATACTGTGAACCCTGCACATGTTCGTCCTTGTGAAGGAATAACTTCACAAGTTGATTGCTCAATCTGTCATGCAACTGAAGGAGATCAATACAGAGAAAGTACACACGGACAACTATTTGCCAAGAATGATCCAAATGCACCAACCTGTGAAGAGTGTCACGGTTCTCATCATGTATTAAGGACAAAAAATCCGTTATCGCCTACTTTTCACACGAACATTCCTAATCTCTGCGGAAAATGCCATCGCAAAGGTGAACCAGCCGCAATGAAATATGTTGGGACAGAACACAACATAATCGGAAATTACACTGAAAGTATACATGGAAAAGGATTATTGAAAAGTGGTTTGACCGTTACTGCTACCTGTACTGATTGTCACACCGCTCACCACGAGCTCCCCCACAGCGATCCTAATTCAAGCATAAACAGAAATAATATCGCTTCTACCTGCGGTGCTTGTCATTATGGCATAGAGGAAAAGTTTTCAAAAAGTGTTCATTCGGCAACTTTTGATAAAAGTAACAGGAAGACTCTGCCTGTCTGTAATGATTGTCATTCAGCTCATGAAATATCAAGAACAGATGCTTCAGGATTCAGATTAAGTATTATGAACACTTGCGGAAGATGTCACGAGAAAATTGCTGATACATATTTCGATACTTTCCACGGACAGGTTTCCAAATTAGGCTACTCTAAAACTGCAAAATGTTTCGACTGTCATGGTGCTCACGATATTTTACCTGTAGATAATCCTGAATCGCACGTAAGTCACGAAAATATATTAAAAACATGTCAGAAATGTCATCAAGGTGCAACGAGAAAATTTGCTGGTTATTTCACTCACGCTACACACCACGACCCGGTTAAATATCCAATCTTATACTGGACATTTAGAGGTATGACCGGCTTGCTTGTAATCACATTTCTCCTTGCAGGTATACATACTCTTCTCTGGTTGCCGAGATCATTACAATGGCGGAAAGAACTTAAAGCAAGACATAGTTCTGACTCTGATGCGATAGACGAAAAAGAAGACGATAAGAATAAAAAGGAAGACGAAGAAGGTTAAACGGAAAAAAATTATTTAATAATGCAAATGAAGATGGATAATAATAAACAAAAAGTTAATGAAAGCATAAAACAGAAAAGGCCGGAATCAAATCATAAAAAAACAGAGACAAGGCATTTTCAAAGATTTACCAGGCTAAACCGCGGCCTGCATTTTTTTATGATATTAAGTTTTTTGAGTTTAGCTTTTACAGGCCTGACCTTAAAATTCGCATATACAGGATGGGCTGTTATTTTGTCACATCTTTTAGGCGGTTTTGAAAGTGCTCGTTATATCCACCGTTTCTCTGCAGTCATTATGATCTCAGTATTTATTATTCATTTGATTAGTATAGCGAAAATGAAAAGAAAGGAGAATAAGACCTGGCTTAAGTTATTGTTCGGACCCGATTCTATGATGTTTACTAAAAAGGACTTGCAGGATTTTATTGGCTCTCTTAAATGGTTTCTTGGTATGGG
This sequence comes from uncultured Bacteroidota bacterium, assembly GCA_963772675.1. Taxonomy (GTDB): domain Bacteria; phylum Bacteroidota; class Ignavibacteria; order Ignavibacteriales; family Ignavibacteriaceae; genus JAKAGZ01. The sequence continues at coordinate 26,521 of CAVYYF010000012.1, read as the reverse complement.
CGAAAGACCTCAATTTGGAAGATGGACATACTGGGAAAAATTTGATTATTTTGCAGTGTTCTGGGGAATTTTTGTAATTGGTTCAACCGGTTTAACCCTTTGGATTCCGGAGGTTTTAACAAGAATTTTTCCGGGATGGATTATTAATGTTGCCACAATTATTCATAGTGACGAAGCATTGTTAGCAACCGGGTTTATTTTTACCGTGCATTTTTTTAATACACACCTTAGGCCCGAGAAATTTCCAATGGATATAGTTATCTTTTCGGGAAGAGTGTCGCTTGAAGAATTTAAAATTGATCGACCCGATGAATACAGAGAATTGGTTGAGAGTGGAGAACTGGAAAAATACCTGGTGGAACCTTATCAACCAGTAGTAATAAAAACCATAAAAATATTTGGCTGGGTTGCTTTAAGCCTGGGCTTTAGCATTGTCATATGGATAATCTATGCTATGATTTTTGCTTATAGATAATAGAATTTTATAAAGAAAAACTTTCGTGAAAATGAAGAAAAAATTTCCTGAATCCTTTTATAATCCTATAACTTTTGCTGGTGCTATAATAGCTTCAGTAAGTTTCGGACTGATTTTATTCCTTTCTGTTCTTGATGTAACGGCTGCAGAAACAAATCCCTATCTTGGGATAATTACCTTTATTATATTTCCAGCTATTTTGATATCTGGATTACTATTGATCGCACTTGGAATTTACAGAGCTCACAGGCAAAAGATAAAAGGTACATTCAAAGGGAGCCATTTTCCAGTTCTTGATTTAAATAATCCGAAGCATAGAATTTCGTTTACAATATTTTCTGTCGGAACAATATTGTTTTTGGTTTTTACTGCTTTTGGAAGTTACAAGGCTTATGAGTATACGGAAACTGTAGAATTTTGCGGAACCATTTGTCACAATGTAATGAATCCTGAATACACCGCATATAAAAATTCTCCGCACTCCAGAGTTGCTTGTGTACAATGCCACATCGGTGCGGGAACTACCTGGTACGTTAAGTCAAAAATATCAGGAGCTTATCAGGTCTATTCAGTATTATTTCACAAATATTCAAAGCCAATCCCAACACCGGTTGAAAACCTGAGACCTGCACAGGGAACCTGCGAGCAATGTCACTGGCCCAAAAACTTTTTCAGCGAAAAAAAGGTAGATTTTCACTATTATCTTTCTGATGAAAAGAATACACCATCCAGTATTACAATGCTGTTGAAAATTGGAGGAGGAAATAGTGAAATGGGAACAAGTGCCGGGATCCACTGGCATATGAATATTGATAATACTATACTCTATTACCCTTCGGATAAATCAAGACAAAATATACCGTGGGTTAAGATTACCTCAAAAGAAACCGGCAAGGAAGAAGTTTATAAGTTAAGAGATTTCGACGCTAAAAAATTGAGTGCTGATAGTCTAAGAAAAATGGATTGTATTGACTGTCACAACAGGCCATCACATATTTACAATCCGCCGGATAAAATGGTCAATCTTAATATGTCGCTAAATAGGATTGATCCGGAACTACCTTATATCAAAAGTGTAGCCGTTGATGCCCTCGATAAACCTTACACAACCAAACCAATTGCAATTGACAGCATTAAATATCACATACAAAACTTCTATGCTACTAACTATCCGAATATCGCAAAAGAAAAATCTGTCGAGATAGAAAAAAGTATAAAATATATTCAGAATATTTATCGTAACAATTACTTCCCCTCAATGAACGTAAGCTGGAAAGGATTCCCTAATAATATCGGACATACCTATGCACCCGGCTGTTTCAGATGCCACGATGGAAAACATTACTCTGACGATGGCAAAGTCATTTCAAATAACTGCAACATTTGCCACACTATAATCGAACAAAAGACCTCAGACGGAAAAGATCTCGTTTCGCTCAAAGGATTGGAATTCGTACACCCCGTTGACCTAGGAAATTCGTTAAGAGATGAAAGCTGTGTTGATTGCCATTCTGCAAAAAAGAATGACAATCTTTAATAAATAAAATTAACAAGAGTATCCATAAATACTCTTGCTTTTTGAATTAAGATACAGGCTTAATTTTTATTACTAAACAAAAAGGTTTCTCTATACAAAGAAATTATATTCCTTTTTAAACAAGTTAATATTTTTACTAAATAAATTTCCAACAAACCGGGGTCATTTGTCATGGAAGATCAAACCAATGTTCAAGGGCAAACTAATAGAAGAGGGTTTCTCAAGTTCTTACTTACCGGCGGATTAATTGGATTTGCCGCATCAATTTTCTACCCGCTTTTTTCTTATCTAAAACCTCCCAAGCAAAACGAAGTTGAAGTTACCAGCGTACTCGCTGGGAAGGAGTCCGACTTTGAACCTGACACGGGAAAAATAATCAAATTTGGAAGTAAGCCTGTTTTACTGATCAGGTTAAAAGATAAAAGTTTCAGGGCATTTACCGCAACATGTACTCACCTTGCCTGCACTGTTCAATTCAGAAACGATTTAGGCTTGATCTGGTGCGCCTGTCATAATGGGAAATATGACTTGAATGGCCGCAATATTTCAGGTCCGCCACCACGGCCACTAACTGAATTAAGTGTAATTAAAAAAGGCAAAGAAATTTACATATCAACAAATGCGTAAAAAATCATGAAAAATTTAATACGAAAATTCTATAAGTGGGTCGATGACCGGGCAGAAATTGAGGGCTTGGTTCAATATATGGGCAAAAAATATGTACCCGTTCACCGAAATTCAATCTGGTATTATTTCGGAGGAGTTTCATTATTCTTTTTCATCATTCAGGTGATAACAGGAATATTACTTTTGTTTTATTATAAAGGCAGCTCGGATTTGGCGTTCGAAAGTATAAAATTTATAATGTCAAAAGTTCAGTTCGGATGGTTAGTCAGATCAATCCACGCCTGGTCGGCTAATCTTTTTATTCTTTCTGTATTCATCCATATGTTCAGCGTTTATTTTGAAAAATCTTACAGAAAGCCAAGGGAAATGACCTGGCTAACTGGTGTTCTAATGTTTTTTCTTGCTCTCGGATTTGGGTTCAGCGGCTATCTGCTTCCATGGAATGAATTAGCATTCTTTGCAACGAAGGTAGGCTCGGATATTGCCGGTCAGATACCTATAGTTGGAGACTCACTAAAAGAGTTCATTAGGGGAGGCAATGATGTTACAGGTGCAACCTTATCAAGGTTATTCGGTTTTCACGTTGCTCTGCTACCGGGCATTTTCACTTTAATTTTGGGTTTACATCTTATCCTTATTCAAAGACAAGGAATAAGCGAGCCTCTGCATATGGAGAAAAAGAAAGACAAAGAAAAAAAGAGAATGCCATTCTTTCCGAATTTTATGTTGAGGGATTTACTTCTATGGTTAATTGTGTTAAACCTACTGGCAATTTTAGCAGTCTACTTCCCTGCCGAATTAGGACATAAAGCCAATGCATTTTCATCCGCACCCGCAGGCATTAAGCCTGAATGGTATTTCCTTTTTATGTTCCAGAGCCTGAAATACTTCCCCAGTCATATCTGGTTTGTGGATGGAGAAGTTGTGGGAATTTGCCTTTTTGGATTGGCAGGAATTTTATGGCTGCTTGTACCTTTCTGGGATAGAAAAAGCTCCAGGGGTGAGCATAACAAAATTATAAACTACCTGGGGATATTTGCCGTTATGTTCATCATAATCCTAACAATATTGGGGTGGCTATCATGAAAAAATTTATAATAATAATATTTGTCTCACTTTGTTTTATAACAAATAACATTTATGCCGGGGAGAAGGATCAATGTTTAACCTGCCACACTGAAGTTGTAGGGGGTGCACCGGCAAAATTATTTAAGAATGATATTCATTATAAGATGGGTCTTTCCTGCGCAGATTGCCACGGCGGAAACAGCAAAACCGACGATATGGATGTAGCAATGAGCAAAGCAGCAGGTTATATCGGAGTGCCTAAAGGGAATACTATTTCCGAAGTTTGTGCAAAATGTCATGCTTCAAAAGAAAAAATGGCATCATTCGGCACGCACATTCCTACAAATCAATTCGATTTATTAAAAAGCAGTGTTCACGGACAGCTTTCTACAAACGGTAAAGATCGAATTGCGCAATGTATCACCTGTCATGGAGCACACGGGATCGTAAAAGTAACTGACCCGCGTTCACCTGTTTATCCACTAAATGTACCAAAGACCTGCGCAAAATGTCACAGCAGTTCTGTATTTATGCGTGCTTATGACCCAAGGCTCCCTATTGATCAATATGAAAAATACAGAACAAGTGTCCACGGTATTCTGAATTCCAAAGGTGACCCGAAACCAGCTCAATGTGCAAGTTGCCACGGTTCTCACGGAATTAAAGCTCCGAACGATGTTAACTCAAGTGTATACCCGGTAAATATCCCTGCTACTTGTTCAAAGTGCCATAGCAATAAACAATATATGGCTAAGTACAAAATACCTACAGATCAATATGAAAAATATTCACAAAGTGTTCATGGCATTGCCTTACTTAAGAAAAAAGATACCGGGGCACCGGCTTGTAATAGTTGTCACGGCAACCATGCTGCAACACCTCCGGGTATTTCCTCAATATCGAAAGTATGTGGTACCTGCCACGCATTAAATGCAGAATTGTTTGCATCAAGCCCGCACAAAAAAGCATTTGACCAAAATAATTATCCGGAATGTGAAACATGCCACAGTAATCACTTGATAATTACTGCAACTGATAAATTACTTGGTGTTTCAAAAGGTGCGGTTTGTGCAAGATGTCACACTCCAGAAAAAAATACTGTGGGATATAAAGTAGCACAAAATATGAAAATCCTGATAGATAGCCTGGAAATAGCTCAGAAATATGCACAGTCTTTAATAGATAATGCAGAGCAGAAAGGGATGGAAGTGGAAGATGAAAAATTTGAATTAAGAGATGCTCATCAGGCAGTTCTTGAAGCAAAAACTGCTGTTCATTCATTTAATGAGAAAAAATTCGACGATGTTGTTGTAGACAAAGGATTAAAAGTAACATCAAAAGTTATAAAAGATGCAAAAAGTTCTATAGATGAATATTATTTCAGGAGAAAAGGTCTTGGGATTGCATTAATTATTACAATCCTTTTAGCGGTAGGATTATACTTATATATAAAGGATTACGAAAAAAACCAGAATAAGAATGGATAAAATTAATTTCATTAATAATATTAAGTATCAAAAATATTGAGTCGTTAGCACCAGCTATAGTACATCGAAATTTTTCCTTTAAGGAGTGTGAATTATGAACTCTCAATCAAAGGATCATAGCAGTGAAGAATTATTCAGTTACTTAAAAAGCCTGGATGAACGAATATCTAAAATTGAACAGAAGCTTCAAATTTCAGTTAATTATGAAGCTAAAGAATTGCTGGAAGTAAATGTCAATGAAACAATATTAGAACTTAGTAATGAGGAAAAAGAAGAAAGACTTGAATTTCAGATAGGACAATTCTGGCTTGCGAAGCTTGGAATATTAATTTTCTTTATCGGCGTTGCATTTCTAATGTCATTCCCTTTTAGGCATATTCCTGTAATTGTTGATATACTTTTCGGCTATACATTTTCAATCGTAGTGTTTTTTATCTCACATAACTGGCGCGAACGTGAATCGTTTAGCTATCTTTCAGACTACCTTCTTGGAGGTGGTTTGTTTCTATTTTACTTCACCACTTTGAGAATGAAATTTTTCGGAAATGATTTTCTCATCTCACAATCCGGCCTGGAAGTGATTTTACTTTCTATTACCATCGGAATAATTCTCTGGATATCAATAACGAGAAAATCAAATTATCTAATCCTGGTAAGCTTAACTCTTGGTTACGTTACTGCATTGGTTAGCGATAACCCGTACTCTATATTTGGTTTCCTTACGCTTTTAGCAGTACTCTCTGTTTATTTCAAATTAAGATATAACTGGAAGACCTTTTTATATGTGGGCATTGTCCTAACATATTTTACCCACTTATTATGGTTTATGAATAATCCTGTCTTGGGTAACACTTTACAGGCAGTCACAGGCCCAGGTATAAATTTGTTATTCCTTTTGGTTTATTCGATAATTTTTGCAGCTGGGACAAAGTTAAGAAAAGATCCATACCCGGAAGATACGCCTGTAGTTTTCGGTACAATCTTAAATGCAGGTGGTTGCTACAGTTTATTTTTTCTCATTTCTTATGTATTTAATGATAGCTCCGCATCATTTTACCATTTGCTAGCATCCATTACATTCCTCTCTATTGCAATTATCTTCTGGCAAAAGGAACAAAGCAAATTCTCAACTTTCATTTATGCAATGCTTGGATATTTTGCGTTAACCGTAGCAATAATTTATGAAGTGAAATCTCCGGGATTTTACATTTTGTTATGCTGGCAAAGTTTAATTGTATTATCAACTGCAGTCTGGTTCAGATCAAAATACATAGTCCTGGCAAATTTTGTCATCTATATACTCATATTCATAACCTACCTGGCGTTGGAGGGCAAAATAAGCAGCACCAGTTTAAGTTTTGGAATAGTTGCTTTACTAAGTGCAAGAATTTTAAACTGGAAAAAGGATCGGTTAGAATTAACTACTGAACAAATGAGAAATGCCTATCTTCTGACTGCCCTGGTAATAATCCCTTATGCACTTTATCATGCAATGCCGTCGGGCTGGGCAAGCGTCTCGTGGATTGTTGTTGCAATAATTTATTACTTCCTTAGTGTTTTACTTAAGAGTAAGAAATATCGCTGGATGGCACTTTTAACATTAGGATTAACTGTTGTATACGTTTTCATAATTGGAATTACCAACGAAGATTTCACCTATAAGATAATCTCCTTCCTCGTATTAGGATTTGTAATGTTGATTATTTCAATTTTGTACACCAGAAAGAAGAAAAAAGAGACAAAAAGCTGAATGAAATTAAGTTCTTTATATGTACAATCAATTTGATTGATTCATTTTAATAGCTTATTATTATAAATAATTTTATAATAGATTATTATCCTTATACACTCAAACATTGGTGTAAGCTTCCCGAATTGAAAGAGTCAATATTTAATAGAATCTATACAAATCTTTCCCGTAAAGCTGCTGCTTCATTTGAACGTGCCCGGATGACAGAGCATACCTTCATGATCATCCTTGCTATAATTATAGGAATCCTGGGTGGATTCGGAGGTATAGGAATCCGGTGGCTGATCAAATTTATTTCTGACATTTCATTCCCTGGCCCAGGTAACATACTGGAAAATATTTTAGCTATTCCATGGTATTGGATACTTATTATTCCGGTTGTGGGCGGACTTCTGGTAGGACCGATTATTTCTTTTCTTGCACCTGAAGCCAAAGGACACGGTGTCCCTGAAGTTATGCAGGCAATATTATTGAAAGGTGGAATAATTCGTCCTAGAGTTGCTTTCATTAAAGCAATAGCTTCAGCTATTTCGATAGGTACAGGTGGTTCAGTTGGACGTGAAGGTCCGATTGTGCAGATAGGCTCAAGCTTAGGCTCCACTGTTGGTCAATTTTTTCACGTCCCTACTAAAAGATTAAAGACATTAGTTGGATGTGGTGCAGCAGCAGGAATTGCAGCAGCATTTAACGCTCCAATTGCAGGAGCCTTATTTGCAGTTGAAATTATTCTAATGGATTTTGCTGTAGCCCAGTTTTCTCCGATCGTCATATCTTCTGTTATGGCAACAGTTATCTCTCATACTTTTGAAGGCAATTTAATAGCATTTCTTGTCCCTAAATATGAGCTTGCATCACCATATGAGCTTATCTTTTATTTTATTCTCGGGGGAATTGCCGGGTTGGTATCATTTGCATTCATTAAATCACTTTATTTTGCAGAAGATGTTTTCGACAACAAAACTCGTCTGCCTGAATATATCAAACCTGCTATTGGCGGAATTATAATGGGACTAGTCGCATTGCTTTATCCCGAAATTATGGGGGTGGGATATGAAACAATCAACCTCGCACTTAAAGGTGAAATGCTTTGGTACATTGCTTTTATCTTAATATTTGTAAAGATATTTGCAACTTCAATCACTTTGGGTTCCGGAGGCTCTGGTGGAATCTTTGCACCTTCATTATTTATGGGTGCAATGCTGGGTTACTTCTTCGGCTCTTTTGTACATCAATATTTTCCGCTAATAACTGCATCACCTAATGCCTATGCACTCGTTGCAATGGGCGGACTGGTAGCCGGAACGACAAGAGCACCGATCACAGCAATTATTATTGTATTTGAACTTACAAACGATTACAGGATTATTTTGCCCCTAATGATTACCTGTATAATTAGCACAATACTATCTTCGAGACTATCTCGTGAGTCAATTTATACATTAAAACTTCTATTGAGAAACATCAGCATTAAAGAAGGCACAGAAGCTAATGTAATGGAAACGATCTTTGTCAATGATGTTTATACAGAAAAATTCAATTCAATACTTGAAACAGATAATTTTAGCCAAGTAATTAATAAGATAATAAAAGGGAAAGGTCCTGATTTCCCCGTAGTTGATAAGAATAATAACATAAAAGGAATGATTTCATTAAAGGATCTAAAGGAATATTTATATGAACGAGAATCATTGCAAAACTTATTGATCGCCGGTGACGTGGCTAATTTTAATTTTGATATGATAAATGTTCAAGATAATTGTAAGTCAGCAATGGATATAATGAGCAAATACGATTTTGAAGGACTGCCTGTTTCTGATAGAGGCAATCTAAATAAAGTAATCGGAATGATATGGAGAAAAGATATTCAGGATGCATACCAGAAAGCAATCGAAGCAAGGGAAATAACTTCAAGCCTTGCAAGCAGCATTGTTATGAAAGATGATTTGCCGCAGGTACATTTTATGGAAGGATATTCTATATCAGAAATTTCTGCACCAAATACATTTATAAATAAATCTATAAGGGAGTTAGATATCAGGGCAAGATATGGAGTTGAAGTTTTATCAATTAAAACAATAAAAAACAAATCTGAAATAATTAAAGCAATTCCAAGTGCGGATTATATAATACGAAAGGATGATGTTCTGGTAGTTGCTGGAGAGATACGAAATATTAATGTTTTGCAAAATGTAGATTGAAATAAATAACCACAAAAATCAAAAGAACTTGTCTATATCATAACCTAAATCCGATAGCTTTTCTTTGTTTGCATTCAGAAATTCCTCAATGACATCGATGGGTATCACTTTTGCAATCCCATATTTCAAATCCTCTTTCTCAATTGCATAAACGTCCCCTTTATATGGAACCACGGAGCTATAATTAATATTTCCTTTCAATTTCTCAGGTTCAAGTACGTATTCACTTTCTTCCGGAATTGACCTGATAATTCCAACGAATTCAAAATTTGGGATTCCGTCTCTGATCCCAAGAACAATTCCCCCACTAAATCCTTTGTTAACAACGGCATCAATAAGAAATGAACCATGGCCATCCATATTAGGACTACTAACTATTGCCTTGGATACCATTTTATAATTCATAGGATATCCGAAAACATATACAAATGTACCCCACTCTAACTGTTTAGCCTCGCCCTTGGGATAAGGAAAAACAGGAAAATTCAGATCCTGAAGAGATGGATAGGTGTGTCCCAATACTGCAAGATCGTGTTCTTTGTCAATTGCAAGGAGTTCAACATCACCACCATAAGGCAAACCTGCAACATAAATCATTTGCCTGTCTCTTATAGAAATACTTTCAAGATATTTAGTAAATTTTCCTTTCTCATCCGTGAAGTGGCTATAAATTGTGTCGGGAAAACTTATGACGTGTGCGCAGGTCAACAAAGCAATTTTATTATTTAAAGAATATATAATAGTACCCGTTCCCGAGCTTGTCTTATCGAAATAACTAACATTGTTCACATTTTTTTCGAGAAACTCTTCAGTAATATCTGAGATCTTAACATCAGTACCACTATTAAAAACATAAGTCTTATAAAATGCAATGCAATTTATCCTTTCAACGCTTTCACCGATACGCTCCAGTTCCTCAGAGCTACCTTTATACGGAAATTCACTATCATATTTTCCATCACTTAAAGTTGGGAAAGCTGATTTATATACCATGGAAGAACAGCCTGAAAAAATTAATATAAAAAATATTACTATTAGTAGAAATCTTTTATAAAAGGAAATTTTTGCAGCCATTTATACTCCAATATTCTAGCAGTAGAACAAATAAAATATTTTATGCCAGCAATAAAATGGTATTAAACGATTTAAGATTCAACATAAATTATGCATAGGGCATACAGAATAACACAGCCCCAGATTCATGTTTCATAATATAACCAGAATAAAACTCAATTAAGTCACAATAATCCTTTTTCATAATTATCAATCTAAAAACAGATTTCCAGTTTTTTATTAGTATAATATTAAATAAATTATCATTTTTAATAGTAATAAATTCAATTAACTAGGCGGAGTCACTGTGGAAATAGCAGCAAAACTGAAGGAAGTAAAGGAAGGCTTTCATCGATCCTTTTGGGTAGCCAATATTATGGAGCTATTTGAACGACTGGCTTATTACGGTCAGCAGATCGTTTTTATGGTTTATATGCGTAATAGGCTGGGCTTTTCTGAATCAGAAGCTGGTTCACTTTCAGGCATTTTCGGAGGATTAATTTACCTTCTTCCTATTTTAGGTGGAACACTTGCCGACAAATGGGGATTCAGAAAGGCATTTAATGTTTGTTTTACGGTTCTGGCAATCGGCTACTTTTTAATTGGCTCAGTTGGTATGCCTGCTTTTTCGGGAATATATGGAAATCTCGATCAGTACTGGCTCATTATGCTATTTTTGATCTTCACAGCACTTGGAGGCTGTTTTATAAAACCATCTGTATTAGGAACGGTAGCTCTCGGTTCAAAGCCAGAGACTAAATCATTAGGTTTTGCAATTTATTACTGGCTTGTAAATGTTGGAGCGATGATTGGGCCAACTATCGCATATCTTGTAAGAGATAGTATAGGATACGAATATGTATATATGATTTCTGCAATATCCTGCCTTGCCATGCTCGTCGTAAATTTAACACTCTATAAGAATATTAAAAGTGAAGTAGCAGAACCGGTTGAGTCTCTGGGCAAAAAAATGGAAAATCTTTTTGTTGTACTGGCCAACTATAAATTTATGATCTTCCTTCTTATTTATTCTTTGTACTGGATAATATTCTGGCAGGAATTTATTGTAATACCCTATTATGTAACAGATTTTATTGGTAAAAATGCTCCTTATGAAATAATTCAATCCTGGGGAGGAGCTGGTGCAATTATACTTTTCCAGATACCGGTTAACAGGCTAACGAAAAATCTTTCAACTGAAAACGCAATTCTTACAGGATTTTTCATTTCTAGCTTTATCTGGATAATTATTGCAATTCATCCCAGTATCCCAACGATTGCAGCAGGTGTTGTTGCATTTTCCATCGGGGAAATGACACAGGCCCCACGCTATTATGAATATATTTCAGAAATAGCTCCTGCCGGGCAGCAGGGACTTTACCAGGGGTATGCATTCCTACCAATAGCAATAGCGAGATTTGTCGGAGATCCAATAGGCGGGTGGTTATATGAGACTGCAAAAGCACAGAATAATATGAATCTTGTTTGGTTCTCTCTCATTGGGATTGGATTATTAGCAACTGTACTTATGTTTCTTTATAATAGATTTTTGATTAAACCTAAAACTGCTTAGACGGAATTAATTAAAATATGGCATCTCAGAAAATGAGATGCCATGCTATTACAATAAATTCTACCGTCCATCAAAAATTTTACCTGCCTGTCATTTTTTCCTTTGATTTAATTTTCTAAAGAATAAATTAAGTTTATAAAAATTTATCACGGGATAAACTATGACTACATTCTTATTATGGCTTCTGCTATTATTTTTCTGCTGGCCGCTGGCAATATTAGCTATAATAGCATACCCTTTCGTATGGTTGTTTTTGCTTCCTTTTAGATTAATTGGAATCACGGTTTCCGGTATTTTCAAATTTTTGAACAGCCTGATAACTCTACCGGCCAGAATATTAAGAGGTGGCGCACATTAAATAATTGACTGCAAGGAGTATAATAAATACAAAAATCAGGGAGTGCTTCAAAAGTAACAAAGCTATTGCTTAATTTGTGCAAATTTTGCGTGAATCTTATCTTTATTTCGTACATCCAAAATGTGAATAAATCGGTGCAAAATGGCTAAGTCCGGCATCTCATGAGCATTATTGATATAACCGGTCAATAATAAATGACTTACAGCTTTATAATTAATGAAGTAGATCGAAGAAAAATTTATAAAATCAGGAATAATTTTTGTATATTTGTTGTCTTTATTTGAACCATTTAGACAACTTTAGGAACTAAAAACAGTCTAATTTGTTAACATTATTAGAAAACACTATAAATCAGGAGTAGATTACATTGAAAATAACCAAGCAATTTACCAATCGTGAGAGTAAATCTTTAGATCAGTATTTACAGGAGATAGGTAAAGTAGATCTTCTTACACCTGACCAGGAAATTGAGCTTGCTATACGAATTCGCAAAGGAGACAAACTTGCACTTGATGCATTAACAAAAGCAAACCTTAGATTCGTAGTTAGTGTTGCAAAACAATTTCAAAATCAGGGGCTATCATTGGGAGATCTAATTAATGAGGGGAATCTTGGTCTGATAAAAGCGGCGCAGAGATTTGATGAGACACGTGGATTTAAATTTATTTCTTATGCAGTTTGGTGGGTAAGACAATCAATTATGCAGGCAATTGCTGACCAATCAAGAATTGTTCGTCTTCCTTTGAACCGTGTTGGTTCACTAAGTAAAATTAGTAAAGCTTACAGGGATCTTGAACAGGAATATGAAAGAAAACCCACAACTAGTGAGCTTGCTTCAATACTTGATATGACTCAGGATGATGTTGCTTATGCGATGCAAATTTCAGGACGACACGTTTCTATGGATGCACCTTTTTCAGGTGATGATGACAAAAATAGTTTGATGGATGTTCTTCCAAATGATGATCAACCTTCTCCCGATACCATATTGATGAGAGAATCACTCAAGAAAGAAGTGGAGAATGCTTTATCAACTTTGAGTGAAAAAGAAGCAAAAGTTTTAAGATTATATTTTGGAATCGATGCAGAAAGGTCCGCAACTTTAGAGGAGATAGGTGAAAAATTTGATCTTACGCGTGAAAGAGTAAGACAGATTAAAGAAAAGGCTCTCAGAAGATTAAAACATAATGCTAAGAGTAAAAACCTTAAGGCGTATCTCGGTTAATATCCTATATATAATTTAAAAATAAAATCCCCTCATTTTGAGGGGATTTTTTTATTTAAACTGATTTAAGCTTGGAATTACTATGATGAATAATAATCCATTGCTAGTCAAAAATAAAACTACTTATTAATATCTATCTGATCCATTCCTCCCTTAAGCCATCGATCCAGATAATTATAATAAACCTGCATTAATAAAAAGTAGCTCTGCATATTATAAGCCGCACCATGTGCTCCCGGAGGAAATATTCTTAAATCAAAATCTTTTCCTGCATTAGTTAGTGCAGTGAGTAACTGCATTGTATTCCCAATATGTACATTATCATCCAGATCAGAGTGAATCAGAAGTAAATGACCCTGAAGATTTTTTGCATAGGTAGTAGAAGAGCTTTTGATATATCCTTCTTCATTATCACTGAGCAAGCCCATATACCTTTCAGTATAAATATCATCATAAAGTCTCCAGTCAGTAACAGGAGAATTTGCTATACCAACTTTAAAAACACCTGGATGCGCCAGCATCGTATAAGTTGTACTATAGCCGCCATAGCTGGTACCCATTATTGCCATGTTATCCTTATCAACATAGGGTAATGTTGCCAGATATTTTGCAGTCTCAACAAAGTCATTGCTTTCCCATTTACCAAGCTGCTTGTAAACCTGTTTCATAAAATGACTGCTGTAGTTTGCAGTCGCCCTATTATTTACATCCACAATGATATAACCTTTTTGGGCAAGATATTGATGAAATCCACTTGCGTCAAAACGATCATAAACTGCCTGGGAACCCGGACCACCATAAATTGCCAGGATCACCGGATATTTTTTAGAAGGATCAAAATCGAATGGTTTAATCATACTAATATCCAATTTAACTGAATCGGTAGTAGTAAAGCTCATTAATTCAATAGGGGAATATTCATGTTTTTCCAGGTATTCAGTTACTGATTTGTTATCAACTAGCTTTTTTAGTACACCTTTTGAGGGACTTGAAATTTCAACTTGTCCTGGCTGACTAACACTGGAATAGGAATCGATAAAATACTTACAATTGGGAGACATATTAATTCTGTGAGTTCCTTCCGCCAATGTAATTCTTTTTTTACCAGTTCCATCAAATTTTATAGAATAAAGCTGCCTCTGAAGAGGTGATACTTCAGTAGATTCATAATATATAACTTCATTATCCATATCAATGCCATCAACTTTTGTGACAGTCCAGTCGCCTTTTGTCACCTGCTGAATTAATTTCCCATCATAGTCATATCTGTAAACATGCTGATGTCCATCTCTGTCAGATATCCAGAAAAATTCCTTTGAGTCAGCAGGAAATGTAAGCATATCATTTACACCGGAATAGAAATCATATACATCTATCCACGTATCAGATTTTTCTTCCATAATTAATTTACTCTCACTCGTAGCAACATTACAGAAGAATAATTTCATATCATTTTGCGCCCTGTTGAGAACAACAACAGCCAGCACATTTGGTTCGCTTGTCCAATAAATTCTCGGGATATAATATTCACCTGTTACACCTGTATTTATCCAAACATTTTTTCCAGAGCTAACGTTTACAACTCCTATCTTTATATCTGCATTTGGATCCCCAACCTGCGGATAAGCAATTTTTTCATATTTAGGATGTAAGCCATCAAAGTCTGTCATTTGATAAACAGGAACCGGGCTTTCATCAAAGTGCCAATATGCAATATATTTGTCATCATTTGACCAGCTCCACGCCTGTGCCTGCCCGAATTCCTCTTCGTATACCCAATCATAATGACCATTAAAAATATTTCCCTCGCCTCCATCTGTAGTCAGTTGTTTTTCCATCTTTGCGTTAAAATCATATACAAACATATTGCCGGCACGCTCATAACCGATCTTCGATCCATCAGGGGAAAGTTCAGCAGTACGGGCATCTTTTGCAGCCAGAGTTAACATTTTATCGTCCAATGAATAAACGTAGTAATCTGAATTTCCTGATCTCCTGTATATTTTTTTAAAATTTGTCTGGAACAATAAGTGCTTTGAATCCTGTCCCCATTCAAAAGAACGGTAATTGAATTTATTATCTGAGTCAGGAAATTTCAAACTGTCACCATTAAATATTAAATCATCTTCATCTTTTCCCGGGTTATATGCTCTTATTTCGGAAGTATTGTCTTCTCTATTCATAGAGATATAAGAATAACGATCACCGTTATCTATCCAGTTAACACTTCGTGGTCCGCTTTCGCCCGATAGTTTTCTTCCAGCAGTAAATGCCTCTCTTAAGTCTTTATATTTTTCCTTTTGTGTTCCCTGCTGTGCAGATATTGAAGAGGTCAAAAATGCAAGCAAAAGAATAAGGAAAGATCTTATTTGTACACTAAATTTTTTCATAGTTACAACCTGTTAATTTGAAATGATTTTAAAATTAGATAAGATAAGCAGGATAATCAAGAAAATTATGTCAGCGAAAGGTATATAGTTCCAGGATGTGTATTAAATCGAAAAGTATCTTTAGATAAGTAAAAAAAGGAGACAAGAGAAAATTATCAATTACAAGAGTGTTACAATCTATAACCCATAGTACAACGACATCAGAAATTCGTTTGTTTTTTTATCCACAAAATTTCCATTGGACTGTTCTGATGAAACTAGTGAAGATTGAAATTTCCCCCTCAAAAACAATTCGTGCATAATTTCATATTTTACATCAATTCCCCACCAGGTATAATTATTTCTAGGGCCAAATAAAAATTGTGGTTGGGGTTGCTGGTACTGCTGACTTTCCACTCCTGAACCACCCTTCCTTATATGTTCTGCCCAAAGTGTGGCTTGCAGACCTCTTATAAACCTGTAATTAAGTGAACCATAAATTAGATCAGCATTGTTTCCTATCCAATGTCCCATTAAATAAGATGAGCTCTCATAAGTTTGTGTTGGTATATAATGGGTATAAACAAATGGATAAATTTTTGTGTATTCAATTGTAGTAGTTAAATTATCAATTGGCAAATCAGTAACAGAACCACCAAGTGTAAACCCGAACTGATTTCTTTGTTTCTGTGGATCAAATGCGCCTGAGAGTGTAAACTCATCTACAAACCACGAAGCATAAAGATGCGTATTCTTTAATTGATTTCTGGAACTTACTCCTAGAAAAAACTGTGAATTAGAGCCTGCATCATTGCTACCATTGCTCAAATAATGATCTGCCAGGCGAAAGAACATTATAGGAATTAAATATGATATCTCAAGCTTGTCGCTGTAAACAATTGACTCACCAATTGAAATATCCAACCCGCGAACCGGGGTAAGAGTTAAAGTATGAGAAGCTAAATATTTATTTCTGAAGATATCTCTTTGTTGACCGGCAAGATGTGTAGAATAGCTCGCGGAAGAATCTATAACATCTGAATTTAGCCAGGCATGAATATAATTAAAACTAAGCCAATTTGTAGGATGAAGATCAAGTCTGATAAAAGGAAACGAAGGTGCCTTATCAGATAGAACCAGTAATCCACTTTCTCCGTATCCCCAGTTAAGAAAATCTTTCCCAATTGTAAACTCTCCCCACGACCAGTCAGTGGAAATGTTCGCATGAACTTCACTGTATTGAATGCTATTGCTGCTCGCTTTTGCAACAACCACACCAGTTTCAGGGCTAAAAGATTTTGTCCTGTCAATGTTATTGCCCGATTCATCATTATCTCGAAAATAAAAACTGAAGCCGATTTTGTCAGTTAAATACCCATAAAGAGAAATCCCGTTCCAGATATGTGTCTGCTTTACCCCATCATTTTTCCCAATTTCAATTCCTAAAACCGGGCTCGCATTTATTTTCAATAAGTCATTTGAATAGGAAAACATTCTCCATCTTCCGGATTGATCGTTTCCGAAAAGGATTTGTTTTACTTTAGTATAGCTTTTAGCGTAAAGTGAATCATTTGCTAGTTCAAACCCGTAATCTTTCAAATAAAAATCCAATTCTTCTTTTTCTAAATTGTCTAATTCACTATCCGCTCTATGTTGTGCGCTGTACGCTTCCAGCTCCTCCAGCTTTTCAGCTATATATTTCCTGCTGACAGGCCGGATATTGTCATTAAAAACTATAATTCCTTTCTGAGCCATACGATCCAAGAATTTATAAATATCATCATGGGAGATAGGTTCGTATACGGTCTGAGCTGACAAAGAAAAAGTAAAAAATAAAAAGACAAAAGTGAAAAGAACAAATAATATCTTCATATGAATTTTTTGCAATAAAATTTTTAAAGTGAGGATAAAGTAAGTGTTACAAGTAAGAAAAGTATTTTGGGAAAAAATAACTTATAAATAATCACATAAAAACTGATATAATATTATTTATTTACCGAAGTCTTTTCATATTCAATCGTATATCCCGCTGCTTTAGCGTCGTTGTAAAACATCTTAACAGTATCCAAAGAAAATTCAGTCAAATCTTTTCCCAAAAGCGGTAGCTTTTTAAGAATATCATTAGTAACTGTTATAATGTGACAGCCGATCTCATCTGCTTGTACTATATTTAGCAATTCTCGCGGACTTGCCCACAATAATTCTATATTTGGATAATTTTTTAATATTTCAACTGCCTTTTTCATAACAGGAATTGGATCAATGCCAGAGTCTGCAATACGTCCGCCAAATAATGAAACGTATGCTGAAGGTCCGCCAGCCAGGATTGGAACAACTCTACTAAGCTGTTCAATAGTCAACATGGCAGTAACATTAAGTTTTACTTTTGCTTTCACCAGATTTTGGATCAACTTCTCGCTTGATTCCCCTTTTGTATTTGTTACAGGAATTTTTATATATACATTTTCACCCCAGGATGAAATTTCAATAGCTTGTTTTTCCATCTCTTCAAAATCATCGGAAAAAACCTCAAATGAAATCGGTTTATTCTTTATGTAAGACAAAATATCAATCGCAAAATCCTTATAATTTACTATCCCGGCTTTTTTCATTAAAGTAGGGTTTGTTGTAAAACCTGAAATGATTGGGTTTTCATACATTTCTAGCATACTTTTTTTCTCTGCACCATCGGCAAATATTTTTACTTTAAATCTTCGAATAGTACCGGTCATATAGCCTCTTTTTTTCCAATTTTAATTAAAATTAACTCAATTTGGGAAATCCAAGTTAGGGTAAATATAAATTTATTACAAGAATTATTTATTTAGTCGATTCCCATTTTGTTGGATTTTGTTGCAATTTTGGATGAGAAATCAATAAATGCCATATTACAGCCTGGAAGCCTTCGGTATGTGCTGTAATTCTTCCATCATTGACAACTGGTATTACCAACACTGCATCTCCGGATTTTTTCGTGTATCCACCATCTTTACCAACCACCCCTACCACTTTAGCACTGACTTTTTTTGCCAATCTAACAACATTCACAAGATTCATACTAATATTCTTTTCTTCACTTCCTCCCCCAACAGAAAATACGAATACACAATCCTTAGAATTAAACCTGCTGGTCAGAAGCCAATTACTTATGGTTACGTCCCATCCCTCATCGTTAACCCGGGCCGTTAATTCTGAAACATTATCATATGGGGCATAAGCTTCGATATTGCAGAGCTTCCTAAAATCACAAACAGCATGTGAGGCGTGACCAGCTCCGCCACCGGATCCAATAAAGAAAACTCTTCCATTATTTTCTCTTGTTTCTGCCAGAATGTCGGCCATTTTTTCAACAACTGAGTCATCAAGATCATTAATTACCTTTACACTCTCATTCAGAAAACTTCTTGAAAAACTCATATTGCTATTCCTTTATTATTCTTATTATTTCTGTAAGGCTGCCTACCTCGAAGTCTGAATTAATATCACTATCCCGGTTATAATCAGTTTGGAGTACAACAGTTTTTATCCCCGCATTTTTGCCCGCACTTATGTCTTTGCTGCTGTCACCTACCAAAATAGACTCTTCTTTCTGCAAATTATATTTATCTAAAAGATTTATTATCATACCGGGCTTGGGTTTCCTGCAGTTACAATTATCTGAGTCATCGTGAATACAATAAGATATTTCCTTAAAGCTAAAATTGGAATTTAATTGCTCTGTCATCATTTCAAGTTCTTTAATATCCATTTTATTTCTTGCGATATCCGGTTGATTAGAAATAACAAAAAGATTAAATCCGCCAGTGTCAATTTCTTTGTAGAAGTTGATGAACTCTGGCCTAATTTTAAACTCCGAAACTGTACGGGGTGATTCTACTTTGGAATCCCGTAATACAACGTCGTTGATAATACCATCTCTATCTAAAAAAATATTTTTAATCAAGATTGATTACCTTTTTCTTATCATTCGAACTATAAATAGCATCAATAACTTCATTGGCTTTAAAACCATCCAGGCCACTCCCAATAACCTGTCTTTTTTCATTTACAGCAGACTTAAACTCATCCCATTCTTCCTTCCAGCTAATATCTTCTTGAGGAAACTCAATCAGTTCAATATCAGGTTTTCCGCCTTCTTTTTTTCTTAATCCAATTTCCAGTGTCTCCGGACCGTAACTGCCGCCTAATCCCTCTATTCTTAAATATCCATCAGTCCCGAATATTTCAAATGAAAAAATATTTTTCCAGTTTGTCCAGCTTACCTGAAAAGTGGCGGTAACATTATCTTTGGTCTTTAATATTGCAAAAGCATTATCCTCAACTTCCATTTGCCAAAACTTTGTTTCCACTTTGCCATAAACTTCGGCAATATCGCCACCAAACCATCTGATAAGATCTATTATATGAACTCCCTGGTCAAGAAGCTCACCGCCACCACAAAGATCTTTTGAAGCTCTCCACTCATTTTCCATTCCAGGTCTGCCACCGTGCCCATACCTTGCTCTTATATTAAACACATTTCCAATTTTTCCAGAGTCAACTAATTCTTTGGCTTTCCAGATACCAGGATGAAAGCGATGATTAAACCCTGTCTTCAAAATCTGGAGACCTGAATTTTGCAGATTTGGTTTGCCAGAATTTACATTATCTAAAATTCTTAAAATTTCTTTTGCTTCTTCAAAGTTTCTCCCCAGAGGTTTTTCGGCAACCACGTGATTACCTGCCTTTAAGGAATCAATGATAATATCCTTTGCAAATTTATTTACTACTGCAACTATAACTACATCGGATTTATTCTCGCTTAATACCTTTTTGTAATCAGTATAAAAGTTACACGAAAAGTCTTTGCCGAATTTAACTGCTATTTCATTATTAGTATCACAGCAAGCAACTAATTTATCCGAAGCAGATAAAGCAATCGCTCTTTTTCGTCCAATCAACCCGCAGCCAATTATTATAACATTCATTTCTTCTTATAAAAATATTTATTATCAATTCTTCTTAGAGTGGCAATATCTTTGTCAACGCGAAGCTCATTTTGAAAATCAGCATCCTGCCACTTATCCCAGGGGGCACTAATTATTTTCCCAGTGATACCATCTGATTCTTCAGATACTAAAAAAGAGATTAATCCTGTTGGAACTTTTATATCCGTTCCGCCTTTCTCCTGCCTTTCAATAGCATCATTAAATTCACTACCCGCTGATTCTCCAGCTTGGATAACCTCATCAAGCATTTTTGTATTTATCGCGCCTGGAGCTACACAATTAACGTAAATATTCTTGTCTCTTAGCTCTTCCGCAAGAGTTTCGGTAAATCTTACGATACCGGTTTTAGCAACACCATATGCAGAAAAATTTGATCTGGGTGATGTTGCGCCGCCGCCTGACATATTAATTATCTTACCATGACCGAATTTAATCATATTACTGAGTACTGCGTGTGTGCAATTAACAGTACCTAACAAATTGACTTCAATATTTCTCTTCCATTCTTTCAGATCATTTTTAAGAAACGGCCCGATTGGGAACTGAATTCCCGCATTATTTATAAGCACGTGTATCTGTTTGAATTTTTCTATTACCCTATTAATAGTATTTTTAACAGCTAAGTCATCGGTTATATCAAGAATATTATACAAAGAATTCGGACTGTTTTTCTTTACAATGGCCAGCGTCTCTTTAAGCTCTTTTTCTGTTCGGGATAAAAGTATAATAGTAGCACCCAATTCAGATAGTCGTATAGCAGTTTCCCTGCCAATTCCCCGACCCGCACCGGTTATAATTATATTCTTATTTTTTAATTTCATTTGAATTTATAAACCTGGAATACATTTCGGGAGTATCAAATGCAAAAACAGCAGTTTCATCTCTGACTCCATATAATGGTATTTTCTTTTCTAATAACCGTGGAAATATATCCTTTCCGAAATCAGAAAACCCGTCAGGAATAAAATCAATAATATCCGGTCTTAAAAGATATATGCCGGCGTTTACCCAATGGCTATCTGTAACACCCGGTTTTGGCTTTTCAATAAATTTTACTAATACCATCATCACTATTAAACTCTGCCACGCCGCTTTCTGATACATCTTCCCTGTAATGAAATGCTATTACATTTGCTTGCTCTTTTGAATTATATTTTTCTATTAGCAGGCCTAAATTATAACGAGAATAATTATCACCGTAAATAACAAAAAAAGGCTCTTCGAAAGGAACATCCCAATACATTTTTGATATATTTTTAACAGCACCCGCCGTGCCTAATAACTCAGGTTCATTCGAATATTTAATATTGACTCCAAAATCGGTGCCGTCTCCAAAATATTCCGAAATCTTATCAGCAAGATGATGAGTATTAATGTAAATATCCTTAATTCCAAACTTTTTGCATAATTCGATATTATGCTGTAAAAGAGGTTTACCCTTGAAATATATCATTGGCTTGGGAATTTCCCCTGCAATATTTTTCAGTCTCTCCCCTTTTCCGGCGGCAAGTATCACAGCTTTCAAATATTTCCTTTCTTCATTTCATTTTTTATAAAATCTAATTGACGACTTTAAGCCTGGTTCGTAAATCAACTTTGGGCTCCATCCTAAAGATTTAGCTTTGGATATATCCGCAAGGTTTGCAAAGGCTTCCCCGGGAAGATCCGGTTTATATAAAGGCTTGTTTTTGTAATCGAGCAATGACGCGATAGTATCATAAATTTCGTTGATTGAATAATTCACGCCGCTCCCCAGGTTGAATACATCATTATCTGTTTTTAATTCAGTCATACATTTAATATGGAAATCATTTATGTCATCAACGTGTATAAAATCCCGTCTCTTCTCTCCTGTACCAAAAATAACCGGTTGCTCACCTCTCAAAATTTTGATTATAAAAGAAGAAAATACCGGAGGTATGGTTCTCCTGTAATCCTGGCGTGGACCATATACACAGAAATATCTTAACGCAGTGGAGTTTAAGTTATAAAATCTTTTATAAGCTTCGGCAAAATACATCGTAGAGAATTTGCTGACAGAATAAAAGCTCTGTGGCTTATTTTCAGTCTCAGGTGTGGGGAGCAAATCACTACCTTCATATATAGCGGAAGATTCAGCATATATTATCTTTTTAACTCCAGCTTTTTTTGCTGCCTCAAATACATTAACGGTACCCTTAACATTAATATCAGCGGTTTCTACAGGATCAAGTTGACAATCACTGATGCAATTTTTTGCTGCAAAATGAAAAACAAAATCAGATCCCTCGAATAATGAAACAATTGATGAATCCCTTATATCCTCTTTGTGAAACTTAACACCTTCGGGAACCTGTTCAATTACACCGTAGGCAAGGTTATCAATACCTGTTACTTCATAATCTCCTTCAGTTAAAAGTCTGTCAGCAAGGTTGGAACCTACAAATCCGGCAACACCTGTTATTAGCACTCTTTTTTTCATATTATATTATTCACTTTTATGCAATGACAAGATTTAGCCAATTAAGTAAGGAGTAAAAAGTATGGAGAACGGAGTCCATTTAATGGCAAAATTTATCCGGGTTATCAATCATAGAAGAAAGCATTCTTGCAACTTCGTCATATTTTTGAATGAAATATTTATGTTTTTCTACATTTATATAATTCAAATCTTTTGAGAAATCCAACCATACTTCAGTTTCAGATTCTTCCGCCAAAGAATCAATTAGTTTACTGACAAACGATTTAACATATTTACGTTTTCTCCAGGCTTCGGAAATATTAGCTGGAATAGACCTGGATGATCGCCTAATCTGATCTGTGAGAGAATATAATTCTTCTTTGGGATAATGTTTTGTAATTTCAAATATTTCAAGTGCTAACTTATAAGAAAGTTCATAAACTATTAGATCTCTAAACCCCCTATAATTTTCTTTGCTCATTTCTCACTACTCCCTACTGGTTACTTCCAATCAGATATTCACCAGCACCTTAGATCCTTCCCAGTCAAACTTGAAATCCATATATCTTAAGCCTGCATTTTCCATAGCGGTTCTGAGCTGTTTCCTCTTGCCGTTTTCAGCACACAAAAGCAAAAATCCTCCACCACCTGCTCCCATAATTTTACCGCCAATGGCCCCGCTTTTCAAAGCCAGTTCGTACCAATCATCAATGTTGGTGTTACTCATTTTTATTGAGACACTTTTTTTAGTCTGCCAGTGCTTATGCATCAGTCTGCCAAATTCACAGATATTTCCATTTATTAATGTTGTCTTAATTTCTTTGCCAATATCTTTTATAATATGCATTGCTTCCAGCGCTCTATTTCCCTCATCCTCCATCTTCCTTCCTCCTTCTTCCATCTTCTTGCTTTGTTCGCCTAAAATAACATTAGCATCACGATCTATATTGGTATAAAACATTAATAATCTGTTTTCCAATTCATATATAACTTCCTGATCAAGTTTTAACGGAGTTACGTTAACATTTCCCAGCTTATCAATTTCTAACTGATTAATTCCGCCAAATGCTGCTGCATACTGGTCCTGTTTTCCTATAGGTTTACCAATCAATTCAATCTCTACCTTACAGGCTTCTTCAGCTAATTCCTGAACTGATATATATCGTTTTGTAAACTGATTTAACCCTTTCAATAAGCCCACTGTGTAGGAACTTGATGATCCCATCCCTGTCCCGGCAGAAAGATCAGCCAGCGAAAAGATCTCTAACGGATAATTTATTTTAAAATATTTAAGCGTTTCTCTAACAATATCATGTTGTATAGAATCAACGGCGTCAGGTTCAACTATTTCTACTTTGTTATAACTGACTTTGATTTTATCAACAATAGCCGGCTTGTTAATATTTATATACATATACTTATTAATCGCAGCCGTGAGCAAACAACCTTCATATTTCTGATAATAAGCTGGTAAATCCGTACCACCGCCTCCCAGGGGAAGCCTGAACGGTGTTCTAACTAAAATCATAATGTCCTTATATTCTACTTAGCCAAATAAAACATTTATTATAATATATTTTTACTGTTAAAAACATAAACAAAGCCTGAGGAGAAAAGTGGGAAGACATTCGTGGAGCTTACAGCATATAGTCTTTTAGCATATAATCAGTTAATTTTTAATTCAAATTCAGTATACAAGAAAAATGACAGAGACTTGCTGAACGCTATCTAACTGTACGCACAGGCTAAACTAGTACGCGTTCGGATCTCCTTTCATCATATTCCATACTGTGAGCGCAATTATCTGAATGTCCAGCCAGAAAGTCCAGTTTTCAATATACCAGATGTCGTGATCAATTCTTTTTTGCATTATGCTAAGGTCTGCTGTTTCACCTCTAAAGCCGTTTACCTGTGCCCAGCCGGTTATGCCAGGCTTAACGAGATGCCTGAGCATATATAAGTTTACTTTATCTTTTGATTCTATATTAAGCGGGGTTGGATGGGGACGAGGACCAACAATACTCATTTCACCTCCTCTCAAAACATTCCAGAACTGAGGAAGTTCATCCAGGTTTGTCTTTCTTAGTATTTTGCCAATTTTGGTAACGCGTGGGTCATCTTTTGTTGTCTGTTGAAACTTTCCGTTTTCATCTGTCTCACCACATTGGTCGGTACGCATTGACCTGAATTTATAGGTTATAAAGTGTCTGTTATCTCTTCCCCATCTTTCCTGCTTATAAAAAACCGGACCGGGAGATGTTAGTTTTATTATTATGGCAATCAAAGGCCATAGCCAGGAAAACACAAAAATAAAAAGTAAAACGGTTGCTAATATATCGAAGCCGCGTTTTAATAAGCGCCAGTGTAATTCATTTATCCTGTCTTCTCTAACAGAAATAACAGGGAAACGTCCGAATAACGAAAGATTGTATTTACTCGATATGAAATTAAAATAATCGGGAATAATTTTAATCCTGGTTGTGTGTCTTTCACAAATACCCATTACTTCTTCAATTCTTTCTGTTGCATCATTCGGCAAAGCAATTATTACGTCATCAACTTTCAAGGTTTTAAGGTATCCATCCAGCTCAGTAATTCTTCCCAGATACTGGCCATTTAATTCTGTATTCTGTTCATCATCAAGAAAACCCAATATATTGTAACCAAAATGCGGGTTCCGTTTTACCGATTCGTAAAAATTTATACCCACCTTCCCTGTCCCGATAATAAGCATATGCCTGAGGTTTCTTCCCCGCCTTCTGAAAAGGTTAAGAAGTCTTCTGAAAAGAAATTTCTCAAAACTAATTACAGCGTATAACCCGCCCCCATATAATATTACAAAGTATCTTGAAAACGTTTTTTCATTTAACAGAAAAAGTATAATTATTGCGCTGACCGCCTGTACAAAACAATTTTTTACTATGAGGATAAGCTCAAAGCTGAAGTTTCTTGATCTGAATTCATCATATAACCCTGTTGCCCTGGAAGTAAAGAACCATATAACCGCTAAAGACAATACCAGGAACTGTGCATTTACATTTCGCAGGAAATTAAAATCAGGCGCAGAAAAATAAGCAGCTAAAATACAAATAACCGCTAACAAGATTGTATCTAAACCGATACGCAGTAAATATAAAGATGTTCTGTAGAGTTGCATTAATTAAATTCTTTCAAAATTTAATCCATATAAATATAACAAATGAACAGAAAATAAAGTTTACGTTTGATACTCTAAAAAAAGCAATGAGGGTTATTCGAAAAAACAATAATTTATGACCGATTGAATACCTTTAATATCGGAAAGATTACCTGATCATCCCTCAAATCAAGGCTTATATATATTCATTTCTTAGAAATATCAACAAATTCCCTG
>CAVYYF010000011.1:0-349316 GCA_963772675.1 uncultured Bacteroidota bacterium | reverse complement strand
TCAGCAGGTCACCGGTTCGAGCCCGGTAGGGTGCACAAAGAATGCAAAAAACAATTTAAAATAAATTACATTTTTGCATTTGCATTATAATTAGATTTATTTATCTTTGCAGGAAGAAAATGACAACAATAAAAACACATAGCGCACACCATCATTCAACCAGATACTTTGTTGCCGGTATGTGCTAGATATTTTTAAAATAAGAAATTAAATCTAACCCCGGCTTTACCGGGGTTTTTTGTTTTAAAGGAAAAACTATGAATAGGAACTTAAAAATTGCGATACAGAAAAAAGGGCGATTAACAGAAAGATCTCTTAACATGCTCAAGTTATGCGGAATTGATATAGAAAATCACTCAGAAAGATTAACCGAAACAGCAAGAAATTTTCCGCTTGAATTACTATTCCTGAGAGACGATGACATACCGGAATATGTTCAGGATGGCGTAGCTGACCTTGGTATAGTAGGGCTAAATGTATTGATAGAAAGTCAGTCAAAAGCAAAGTTAATTGAAAAGCTTGGGTTTGGAAGATGTTCAATTCTACTAGCTTATCCGGAAAGCAAACCAATCAGCAATATTAGTGACGTTAACAATAAAACAATTGCAACATCCTTCCCTTTCATACTCAATAAATTCCTGGATGAGAATAATCTTAATTCCAAAGTTATTGAGCTAAACGGATCGGTAGAAATAGCTCCGACCTTGGGGGTTGCTGATTTAATTTGCGATATCGTTTCTACAGGTAATACTCTAACAATGAATAAATTGAAAAAATCATTCAAGGTTTTTGACTCTGAAGCAGTACTGATTAGATCGGATGCTTCATACTTGAGTAATGAAAAAGAAAAGATACTTAATGACCTGGTCAGGAGAATAAACTCAGCAATTAGTGCAAAAGAGTCAAAATATCTTATGATGAATATTCCAAAAGATTCGCTGGAAAAAATAGTTAACATTATTCCTTCACTAAAGAGCCCAACAGTATTAAACCTGGCAGAAGAAACATGCTGGCAATACACGCTGTTATACCATCAATAAAATTTTGGGAGATTGTCGATGAACTTAAATTCGCCGGTGCCTCCGGGATTTTACTTTTACCAATTGAGAATATGATATTATGAAAACTTACTATTACGATAGATTAAACTCTGAAGAATTGCTTTCATTAACCAAAAGACCTGCAATAAATCTTGAAAAAGTTTTTGAGATCGTAAAGCCAATCATAGCAGATATAAAATTAACCGGGCTGAAATCAGCACTGAATTATGCCGAAAAATTCAATGAACCTGTAAATGATGAGATCGTTGCTACAGAAAAGGATTATAGACAGGCAGAAGAGAATTTGCCAACAGAAATTAAAGCAGCAATTGATAATGCTTATAAAAATATTTACAAATTTCACAAACAACAATTGCCCGCAAACTACTCAATTGAAACTCTCCCGGGTGTTAGCTGTTCACGCGAGTACAGAGCAATAGAAAAGGTGGGACTTTATGTCCCGGGCGGAAATGCTGTCTTACCATCGACAATACTGATGTTAGGAATCCCTGCACAAATAGCAGGATGTAAAAGAGTAATTACCTGTTCTCCGGTTAAAAGTAAAAAATTTAACAATGCTCTTTTATATGCGGCAAAGTTATGCGGTATAAAAGAATTATACAAAATTGGCGGAGCGCAAGCCATAGGGTTAATGGCCTATGGAGATAAAGCTGTACAGAAAGTAAACAAAATATTTGGGCCCGGGAATCAATATGTAACTGCAGCAAAATTGTTGGTCAGCATTGATCCTGATGGTTGCGCAATTGATATGCCGGCGGGACCAAGCGAGGTGCTTATTATAGGCGATAAAAATGCTAATGCATCTTTCATAGCGGCTGATCTTCTGGCTCAGGCTGAGCATGGTCCGGATTCACAAGTAATTTTTATAACCAATGATATTACCTGTTCAGAAAATGTTTTGTCGGAAATTAAAATACAAACTGAACTATTGCCAAGGAAAGAATTCATAAAAGAAGCATTAAAGAATTCTTTTATCTTAATTGTAAATGATTTGGAGGAGGCAATAAAATTCAGCAACGAATACGGGCCGGAACATTTGATCCTGAATATTAAACAGGCTGATAAATATATCAAGGAAATTACAAATGCAGGCTCAGTTTTTATCGGGCAATATTCTCCTGAAACCGTTGGTGACTACGCATCCGGTACAAATCATTCTCTACCGACTTCAGGATTTGCAAAATCTATTAGCGGCGTTACAGTTGAATCATTTATGAAATCTATTTCATTTCAAACGTTAACATTAGACGGACTTAAACAAATAGCTAATACCGTCGAGACACTTGCAGAAACAGAAGGACTTCAGGCTCATAAAAATGCCGTCAGCATAAGATTGAGGTAGAAATGGATATAACAAAATTGATAAGAAAAAACATATTGAATTTAAAGCCTTACACGTCGGCCCGCGATCTGTATAATAACCCTAATTTTGTTTTGCTTGATGCAAATGAAAATAATTTCGGATCGACATTTGACGAGATTCCCGGTTTAGAACTAAATCGTTACCCTGATCCACGGCAGAATGAAATGAGAGAACTAATCGCAGATACTTTCGGACTTAAAAAGGAACAATTATTTTTTGGCGTTGGCTCAGATGAAATAATTGACCTGCTGATCAGAATTTTTTGTGAGCCAGGAAAAGATAGCGTTATAATTCCGGAGCCGACATTCGGAATGTATGAAGTTTTCTGTGATATTAATGATATTGAAACCAGGAGCATCTGCCTGAATGATGAATTTCAGTTGGATATTAAAGCAATTAAAAAATCATTCGACAAGAATACAAAAATCATTTTCCTCTGTTCACCTAACAACCCTACCGGAAATTTATTAAAGAGAGAAGATGTCCTTTCTCTTTGCAAAAGCATTAATTCTTTGGTTATTGTTGATGAAGCATACATCGAATTCGCAGGTGATTTATCACTTGCAGAAGAAGTCAAAAATTATACAAACCTCGTTGTTCTCAGAACCTTTTCGAAAGCATGGGGGCTGGCTGGAATACGACTCGGTTATTCTGTAAGTGATCCTGAAATTACGGACTACTTATTCAAGGTAAAATCGCCCTGCAATATAAACACACTTACCAGATATGCAATAAAAAAAGCATTTCAAAATTCTGAGATAAAGAATGAATATGTAGCCGTAACAATTAAAGAAAGGGCAGAGTTAATAAATCAATTGGAAAGTCTTTCCGGAATTCTAAAGGTTTATCCTTCAGATGCCAATTTTCTACTGGTAAAGGTTGAAAATGCAAAAAAGCTTCAACAAAGTTTGGCCGAAAAAGGTATAATAGTAAGAGACAGAAGCAGTCAGTTAATGCTTGAAAACTGTGTAAGAATTTCAATAGGCACAAAAGAAGAGAATATTCAATTGCTACAGGCAATAAAAGAAATTGTATGAGAAGAAAAAAACAAAAAATTGTAATAGACAAAAGATTATTAGACCCTAATTCAAAACTTTCTTACGGTTTAATAAGTGGTATGAAAGAATTAGTAAGGCTGGGATATGAAATTCAGGTTAATGGAATAAATAAGAAAGAATTTTCTGAACTACGAAAAATCATCGAAATGGAAGGAATTAATTTAGTACCTAAACCAAGTAAAAGTCTTGCATACACAATAACAGTTTCCAGAGATGAGAAAAAATCAATTCAAATAAATTTAAGTGGTAAATACAAGAATCTTTCCGATGCGGTAAATGAGATAAAAAAAAGAATGCGCTCTGCTTACGTTGTTAGAATCACAAAAGAAACCGAGGTAAGAATTAAAGTTTCATTAGATGGAATAGGAAAATCAAAAATCAGCACTGGCATCAGATTCTTCGATCATATGCTTGAGCAAATCGCAAGACATTCAAATATAAACCTTGAAGCAGACATAAAAGGAGATTTATCCATCGACGAACATCACACTGTTGAGGATACAGGAATTTCTTTAGGTAGTGCGCTGTATAAAGCACTCGGCGACAAAAGAGGAATAAAACGATACGGGTTTTTCCTGCCGATGGACGATTCAGCAGCAATATGTGCAATTGATCTTGGAGGAAGGGCATACCTGAATTTCAACTGTAAATTCAACCGGGAAAAAGTAGGAGAGTTTCCCACTGAACTAACAGAGGAATTCTTCAGAGCCCTTTCAGCCGGATTGAAGGCAAACATTTATATTAAAGCAACGGGTAAAAACGATCACCACAAAACTGAAGCAATATTTAAAGCATTCGCAAAAGCATTAAATGAAGCGTGCAGACTTGATGAGAGAAGTGCCGGAATATTGCCGTCTACTAAAGGTGTTTTATGATTGCCATAATTGATTATGGTGCGGGCAATGTCGCGTCAGTCGCTAATGCACTTGAGTCATTAAAACAGGAATATATATTGACCGGGTCAGGAAACGCGATTGAACAAGCAGAAGGGGCAATATTCCCGGGACAGGGTGAAGCATCGTTTGCTATGAAGAGGTTAAGCGAAATGAATCTGATATATTTACTGAAAAATTATAAAAAACCATTATTAGGAATTTGTCTTGGAATGCAATTGCTTGCAGAAAAATCAATGGAAGGAAATACTAAATGTCTGGGAGTTATTGATGGTGTTATTGATAAGTTTAATAAGCAGGAAACAAAGGTTCCACACATGGGCTGGAATTCAATTGAGATAATTAAACCAGACACGCTTTTTAATGGGATAAAAAGCGGTGAATATTTCTATTACGCAAATTCATATTACCTTCCCGTAGTTAGTTCAACAACTTCTACCAGCGAGAATAAAATAATTTTTTCAGCATCACTGGAATGGAATAATTATTACGGAGTACAATTTCATCCGGAAAGGTCAGGTGAAGCCGGTTTAAAGTTATTAAGGAATTTTATTGGACTATGTTAATTATACCTGCTATAGACATATATAAAAACAAAACAGTACGACTCAAAAAAGGAAATTTCGAGGATATTACTTATTACAATTATTCTCCACTGGAGATCGCGAAAAGATTTAAAGAAATGGGACTTAATACAATACATATTGTTGATTTGGAAGGATCAAAGACGGGAAATTTTTCAATATTAAATATCGTTAGTAAGATTAAAGAAAAAACCGGACTTCAAATTGAATTTGGAGGTGGTGTCAGGGATTTAGAATCTGTTGATAAGCTTATCTCGGCGGGAGTTGATAATATAATTATTGGTTCACTCTCAATTAAAAATAGGAAAGAATTTGAATCGATTATTAATAAACATTCAAATGACAAAATAATAACTGCAATTGATGTGGAGGATGAAATAATAAGAATAAGCGGGTGGACTGAAGATACTAATATATCAGTATACGAACATATAACATACTGTACATCAATTGGAATTAAAAGGTTTCTATGCACTGACATTTCCAAAGACGGAATGCTTATGGGAACCAACATTGAACTCTATAAAAAAGTATTAAAAAAATTCCCACCTATTGAACTAATCGCGAGCGGCGGTATAAAGGGAATCGATGAAATAATGGAATTAAAAAAGGTAGGGTTATTCGGGGTCATTGTTGGTAAAGCTTTATATGAAGGAACAATAACCCTGAAGGAGCTGGCTGAAATTGCTGTGTAAAAGGATAATACCCTGTCTTGACGTGAAAGACGGACAAGTTGTAAAAGGCACTAACTTTGTAAATCTTGCTTATGCCGGTTCGCCTGTGGGACTGGCGGAAAGGTATTCAAACGAAGGCGCTGACGAACTTGTATTTCTTGACATCACAGCATCAAGAGAAAAAAGGAAAACTCTTTTGTCTCTTGTTGAAGATGTTGCAAGATCAACCCGTATACCATTCACAGTAGGAGGTGGTATTTCGGAAATAAAAGATATCGAGGCATTACTCAGAGCCGGAGCGGATAAGGTTTCATTGAATACTTCAATAGTAAAGAGTCCAAAGTTGATTACTGAAGTATCAAAACACTTTGGCAGCCAGGCTATTGTAGCAGCAATAGATATTAAAAAAAAAGGCAAAGGACATAAAGTATTTATTAAGGGCGGACGTGAAGAAACAAAATTAGAGGGATTGGAATGGTGCAGGCAAGTAACTGAACTTGGTGCAGGTGAAATCTTATTAACCTCAATGGATAAGGATGGAACGAAATCAGGTTATGAAGTGAATTTTCTCAAAGAAGTCACAGAATCTGTTTCTGTTCCCGTTATTGCATCCGGAGGTGCAGGCAAAATGGAAGATTTTCTGGAAGCTTTTGGAGATGCAAATGTTGATGCTTGTCTTGCAGCGAGCTTATTTCATTTTGATATTATTAAGATAAAAGAATTAAAGTGTTTTTTAGATCTTAATGGAATTCAGATTCGTATCTAGGAAAAATTATAAAGGTACGAAGTCATTTTAATTTTAGTAGAGGAAATAATGCTAACAGAACCAAATATAAATAAAATTGATTTCAGCAAATTAAACGGGTTAATCCCGGCTGTGATAATAGATTATAAAAACGGACAGGTGCTTATGGTGGGTTTTATGAACGAAGAAGCATTGCAAAAGACAATCGATTCAAAACTAGTTACCTTTTTCAGCAGAACAAGAAATCAATTTTGGACAAAAGGTGAAACATCCGGTAATTACATAAAACTTATAGATATAAAAACTGATTGTGACAATGATGCCATCCTGATTTATGGAGACCCAAATGGAAATACCTGCCACACCGGAAAGTACTCCTGTTTTGGTTTTGAGAATTCTCCTTCTATTAATTTCCTCAACACTTTATTTAGCCTAATTAAAAAAAGGAAGCTTGAACTTCCGGAAAACTCATATACTACAAGGCTCTTTAAGGAAGGATCCAACAGGATAATACAGAAAGTAGGCGAGGAAGCTGTTGAGACATTGATCGCAGCAAAAAACAGGGATAAAGATGAAATTATAAATGAGGTATCAGATCTGGTTTATCATTTGTTTGTGATGCTCGCTGAACAAGAGATAGAATTTTCAAGTGTGGTACAAAACCTTGAGAGGAGGCACAACAAACAATGAAGGTTTATTATATCATATCCTGTCAAATAGGTGTCCATCCTTTAACAATTACGTAATAATAATTATAATTTATATGCTTTTTTTACCAGGTCGTATGCAAGGGCTTTGCTCAACACCTTTGCTTCATTCATAGTAACTATGTGTCTTGCGACCATTCCCGCTAAAAAGTTTGAATCTACTCTTCTGGATAAATCGTGCCTTGCAGGAATCGAAAGGAAAGCACGCGTGTCATCATTAAAACCAACTGTATTATAAATGCCTCCGGTTTCGGTAACTCTTTGTCTGAATCTCGTCATACCTTCAATGCTATCGTGAAACCACCAGGGCGGACCGAGCTTAAGTGCCGGATAATGACCCGCTAGAGGCGCAAGTTCCCTTGCGTATGTCGATTCATCTAACGTAAATAATATCACAGTGAGATTTGTATTATTCCCGAACTCATTTAAAAATTCATAAAGGTTATTTGTGTATTCTGTCTGTAACGGAATATCAGCACCTTTATCCAGCCCGAACCTTTCAAATAATTCTTTGTTGTGGTTTCTCATCGAGCCGGGATGTATCTGCATTACTAATCCATCTTCGCAACTCATTCTTCCCATATCCATTAGCATGTTAGCTGTAAAAGCGTACCAATCCGGTTCACTCGCGTTTCCTTTAAAAGCCCCCTGAAAAATTGCTTCCGCCTCTCCGTCAGAAAGCTTATGTGCATAAGGACTTACAACTCCATGATCTGAAGCTACAGCGCCCATTTCCTTGAAAAATGCCCGCCTATTTTCGAGGGCTGTTATTAAATTTTTGTATGAGTTCACCTCTATACCGGAAGCATTGCTTAATGCGTCAATTTCTTTCTTCCAATTTTTAGAAATAATATTTACTACTCCATCAGGGCGGAAGGTCGGTAACACTCTTCTTTTCCATCCGGATGATTTTATCTTTTTGTGATGATCAAGATTATCTGATGCGGCATCTGTTGTACTTAAAACTTCTATATTAAATTTTTCAAATAATGTTCTCGGCAGGAATTCTTTTGATTGTAATTTTTCCTGCATCTGGTCATATATTTTAATAGCGTTTTCGGAATTCAACTTTTCGTTTATTCCGAAAACTTCCACAAACTCATGTGCAAGCCAATTGCCGGTCGGAGTGCCGGCAAACAAATAAAAATTATCACCAAATATCTGCCAGATCTTCCTGTGATCTTTTTCAACTTCCGTCCCATCTACAGTGGGAATCCCCAATGCTTCAAGACTTATTCCCTGCGAATAAAGCATTCTATATATATAGTGATCAGGAATAATTATTAGCTCCGTTGGATCAGGAAAAGGTTCGTTGTTAGCAAGTATCCTTGGTTCAACATGCCCGTGCGGACTAATAATCGGCAGTCCTTTTACATTTGAATATAGCTCATAGGCTATATTCCGAACTTTTTCGTTCGGATCAAAAAAACGAAAATCATTAAGAATTGAGTTTTTCATAATAGTAAATTTTTATTATATGAGTTTAAATTTATTATTGTTTTAGTTTAATAGAATTAGCTTTTATAAGAAACCATTTAAATAGATTTTTAGCCGCTTTATAGTTTTCAAAACCCGCAAGTAATTTTCTGTTATCCATTATCTTAAATAAACCGACGAAGCTGTATCGCCACCTTTGCCTGTCCAATTTGTATGGAAAAATTCACCGCGTGGTTTATCAACTCTTTCATACTGATGAGCTCCGAAATAATCTCTTTGAGCCTGAAGTAAATTTGCCGGCAGTCTTTCTGTTCTGAATCCATCGTAATAATTAAGAGCAGTTGACATAGCAGGAATCCAAATACCGTTCATAACTGAAGCAGCAACAACTCTCCTCCAGGCTTCCTGCGAGCTTTCAACTTTTTCCTTAAAAAATGGATCCAGTAATAAGTTTGGTAATGAAGGATTTTTATCAAAAGCTTCTTTTATTTTTGAGAGGAAAGCGGAACGGATAATGCAACCTCCGCGCCACATTAAGGCTATTCCACCATTATTCAGATTCCATTTATATTCGTCAGCTGCTGCTTTCATAAGAACATATCCCTGCGTATATGAAATAATCTTTGAAGCAAATAACGCTTTCCTGATATCTTCTATAAAAGCTTTTTTATCTCCTTCAAATTTCGGCTTGGGACCGCTTAGAATTTTTGAAGCTTCCACCCTGTCATTCTTCATTGCAGAAAGACATCTTCCGTAAACAGCTTCCCCTATCAATGTCAAAGGAACTCCAAGTTCGAGCGATGCGATTCCGGTCCATTTTCCTGTTCCTTTCTGTCCCGCAGTATCAAGAATTTTATCTACCAAAGGTTTTCCATCTTCATCTTTATGTGCAAGTATATCTGCAGTTATTTCAATCAGGTAACTATCTAATTCTCCCTTGTTCCATTCTTTAAATACTTCTTGCATTTCATCTGCATTCATACCAAGCAGACTCTTCATAATTAAATATGATTCACTGATTAATTGCATATCGCCGTACTCGATGCCATTATGAACCATTTTTACGAAATGCCCTGCACCGTTTTCCCCGACCCAATCGCAGCAGGGAGTACCGTTTTCAACCTTTGCAGCAATAGCCTGGAAGATAGGTTTAACAATCTGCCAGGCACCTGGTGAGCCACCTGGCATTATCGAAGGACCTTTAAGTGCACCTTCTTCGCCGCCCGAAACACCTGCACCGATAAACAATAATCCTTTTTCTTCAAGATATTTGGTTCTTCTTATTGAATCAGGAAAATGCGAATTGCCTCCGTCAATTATCAGATCACCTTTTTCAAGATGAGGAAGGACCAATTCGATAAAATCATCCACAGCTTTACCTGCTTTTACCATACACATTACTTTACGCGGCTTTTTCAAAGAACCAATAAACTCTTCTACCGAATGTGCACCTATAATATTTTTACCTTTTGCTCTTCCATTAATAAAGTGATCGACTTTTGATAATGTTCTGTTAAAAACCGCAACTGTGAATCCTTTACTTTCCATATTAAGTATTAAATTTTCGCCCATTACCGCAAGTCCCATTAAGCCAATATCTGCTTTGTCCATTTGTTCTCCATATTTTATGTTATACGCCTTTAAAACTATAAATTGATTTTATTTAAATCTTCCCCTGTACGCCCAAAGCCCCAGCGCTGGATTCGAAATAAAAAATATTTCTTCTCCATCCGGCATTATATTAATTCCGTCAGTTAATTTTTCCGGGTTATACTTCTTCATTGTTTTTCCCAGATCCACATAATTATAATTTACTCTTTCAATTTCTTCCTTACTTATTTTGCCCGGGCAATAAATAATCTTAAATCTTCCTTCCGAAGAACCATGAATTAAATGAGCGGCTGCACTCAAATTATTTTTTAGTTCAGGTGATTCTTCAACTAACTTCAAAATTTCCGGCGTGGTTATATAACCATATTTCCTGATGAGGGTATCGATCGTTTTATCCTCTCCAAATTCCTTTAGCCCGGGAGCTAGAACTATTAGTTCACCGTCATCTGCTATAGCCATCCTCGTTCTATAAACTGATTTATTTCCTAGCCAAGTGCTTTTAAATTCGCTTGGATCAAGATAAACCACAACTTTTTTCAAAGGTTTTTCCAGCATTTCAAAATTCAATTTAAGCGATAAATCGGCTGCTTTCTGAAAAGTTTCAAAGTCATCGCCAACATATAAACCACAAACACCAAACTTTCCATTTTTATCTTTGCCCAAAACAGTAAGAATGTATACTATCGGTAAATGGTTCGCAAAATTTTCTGAAGCATAATTCAAAACTCTTCTGACAGGAGTGTCGGCACGGCCCATCATACGTTCCATTCCATAAACAGCCCCGAGGAAATGACTTTTATTAATTCCCTCTGTTCCTCCTGTGCCAACGAATATATTTTTATTGTAATTAGCCATACCCACAACTTCGTGTGGGACTACTTGTCCTACAGAAAGTATAAGTTCGAAATTTCCGTTAACTAATAAATTATTTACCTGGGCCGGCCACGAGTAATCGAGTTTCCCTTCTGATACTTCAGAAATAAAATCCGCGGAAACTTCTCCAAGAGTTGTTATATCTGTTCTCCATTTATGAACCCTGAACAATTCTTTAGGAACTCCGCAGTACATTGTATCAAGTTGTTCGCTGGTCATTGGTGAGTGCGTACCAATAGAAGGCAAAATATCAGTAAGAGGCTTACCATAATATTTGTAAATAAATTTTGTGATTACCCCGGCATGTGAATGAAAGCGGGTAAAGTCGGGAGGAATTGCTAATACTTTTTTTCTCGTTCCCAATTTATCAAGTGCTGTAAAAATTCCCTCTTTTAATTCTCTTTCACCTAATACCGAATCAGTATTTTCATTTATATAATAAAGCATTTAAGCTTCACACAACTTTTTTATAACAGGATGTTTCGTTCGAATTATTACCTCTGAATGCGGGCCGAAGCTCCACTTGCAAAAGCCTTGACTTCTTCTACGGTAGCCATTGTTGTATCCCCCGGGTAGGTTGTAAGTAAGGCGCCATGTGCCCAGCCTAATTTTACAGCATCTTCAGGAGATTCGCCAGATATTAATCCGTACATTAATCCGCTGGCAAATCCGTCGCCGCCTCCTACTCTGTCAAAGACATGCAGTTCAGATGTGGGAGCTGAATAAGTTTTACCATCTACCCAGGCAACTGCACTCCAACTGTGATGATTTGTTGAATGTACATCTCTAAGTGTTGTGGCAACTACTTTTACATTTGGATATTTACCAATTACTTTGTCAATCATTCCGAAAAATACTGCAGAATCCAGTTTCGATTTCGCTTTTATTTCAGGACCAGGAATTCCTAATCCTTTTTGAAGGTCTTCTTCATTCCCAACAAGTACATCTACATGTTTTACAATACGATCAATGACAGACACTGCCTTTTCTTCACCGCCCCAAATATTCCATAATTTTGCCCTGAAATTAAGATCAAAACTGGTCGTAGCTCCGGCATCTTTAGCTGCCTGCATAGCTTCAATAATCAATTCACCCGTGGTTTCAGATAAAGACGCAAAAATTCCTCCGCTATGAAACCAACTTACACCTTTGGCAAAGATTTCTTTCCAATTAAAATCACCAGGTTTGAGTAAAGCAGCTCCTTCATTAGCTCTGTTATAAAAAACTACCGGAGCGCGCAATCCAAATCCCTGATCGCTGTAGACTGTTGCCATATTAGGTCCGTTAACGCCATTGTGTTCAAACTTTTTAACAAAGGGTTTTACCCCCATAGCTTTGATGCGTTCTGCAACTAAATTACCTATAGGATAATTAACAATTGCCGTTGCAATTCCTGTATTCAACTGAAAACAGTCGGCAAGGTTTGCTGCAACATTAAATTCGCCTCCGCTTACGTGAATGCTGCATTGTGTTGCTTTTCTGAAAGGAATATTCCCCGGGTCTAACCGATGAACCATCGCACCGAGCGATAAGAAATCTAATTCACCATCTGACTTAATTTGTAAAGTATTTCCCATTATCATTCCGTTCCGTTAGAAGAATATTTTTTTAATATGACGATCGTACAAATTTTCTGTAATATTTTTAGCTATAATTTCTTCATTTTCCCGAAGCGATTCAGTGAATTCATTGCCTAACTCAGCGGCAACCTTATATCCAACATGTAATAGTTGTTTGAAATTAATATTATAATTTTCATTTTTCTAGTCGTGCCTTAAAGTAGAAGCATATTTTTCACCATTCCATTTGTTGACTTCTTCAGGAGAAGGCAATTGTTTTACATTGATATCAATTACCGTTTTATATGGTGCACACACTTCGTCAAATCTGTTGTATGCAATCTGGTAAATTCTCTTTGATATATCAAGCTCTCGGCTTCCTAATATGACAAAATTGATTAATTCCTTGAGCCAGATTATACTTGCATTATAAGTGTCCTGAAACAAACGTTTTATCATCAGTCCTGTTAGTTAATTTACTATAAATATTACTAATGTAATATAGACTTTAGTTTTAGATTATCTTACTGGATTAGGAGAAACTTTACCAAAGGAAGGAGAAATTATGAATCATAATATCTCAAAATGGTTGAAACTTTCTTGGATCTTACCGAATTTCGAAAACCTTATACAAATCTGTAAATAATCGATATTGATGGAAAATTATTAAAAAAAGCAGCCCGGAATAACCGGGCCGCCACTAAGAAGGAAGGAAAATTAGAAGTCTACTGCAACTGAAAATCTAACCGATCGGCCTAAAATCGGACGACCATTAGCTGAAGCTGGATTACGTGGATCACCTTCTGTTAAGCCGTGTGAGTTATTTAGGTTATCTCCACTGACATTAAAGGTTATTCCACTTCCTGTAGCAACAACCAATCCCAAATCTATTTTTGTAAATGAATCGAGTTGGTATACATTTGTTCTGTCGTTCCATCTTTTTCCGACATATCTGAATGCACCATAAAGCGAAGCTGTTAAATCATTACTCAAAACAAAATCATAGCTTGGTGCAAGGCGAAATTGAAAATCAGGTTGACGCCAGATTTTGTTTCCAACGATAGGGCCAGCAGATGCAGGAGCATCTGTAATCTCACCATTCTGATAGGTACCAACCGCATTCAGACTGAATCCTTCCACCTTTAATCCACCATCTACTTCAACACCATATGTTCGTGTTTTTATAATCGCATTTGCTCTTGCTGATAAAACATCTCCATCAAACTGTTCTACTGTATTTAAGAATCCAGTGATGAATAGGCTATATTCTCCCTGATCAATTTTGACTCCTGCTTCATACTGATTGAATAAATTTGGATCTATTGTTCCATTAACATTAACTATATTACCATTTCCATCTTTGCTCACGGTACCGCTTTTTACGTTATAAGCATTACCTCTAACGTCGTCGAAATTAGGGAATAAGGAGCCTTTGGATGCACGGGCAAAAAGCCCAAGATTATTATCTATTGCATAATTTAATAGCGCCGGTTGCAGCCCAATCGTGTCCATCCAGATGAGCAGTAAGATCTGTACATTCCATCAGGGAATGTTCCGCCACCGTCTAAGGTATAGTCAAGATTAAAGAAGTCATAACGTGCACCGTAATCTAATCTTATTTGAGGACTTACTTGCCATGAATCTCCCGCATAAATTGCAGACATTCTTGAGTCTCCTGCTTCATTAAGTGTATAACCAGCAGCACCAACTGGAGCTTCCTTCATAATACCGCCGTTCGCAACGTTCTGAACCGTAACATATTACCAAGATTCCAGAAGTCAGTTGAAGTCCAGTAAGCCTGATATGCACCAATTGTAATTTTATGATTTTCTACTGTATTTGTTAAACTTATATCATTTGTAATAGATTCTAATTTCTTTAATACAACCCAGTATCCATAATTTTGCAGATAACCAGAAGTAACTGTTTTACCATCATTTGTATGTAATGCACTTACATTAAGCGATGACATCAGGCTAGCTGCAGTAAAAGGACTACCGTCCGGTACAAATCCTAAAGTATTTGCATCACCGTTTGTATAGGAAAGGTTATCACGAACTGCCCAACCTGCACCTAATTCATAATTAAAATTCAACCCGCTTACAAGCCCTTTCCATCCACGACCATCTGCAAAATCAAACTCAGTGCTGTCACCATTAATGCCTGTTCTCAATGATCTGTAGCGGGTAGCATTTCCTAGCTGAGCAAATGTTCCCTGATCATTTCCTGTTCCTAAAGCCATAGGCAATATCCACTGACCATGATCATTTGTGAGGCGTGCAAAAGCATTGATTACACCTTTGTCAAAAACTCTTGTTAAATCAACGGTAAATTGTCCACCTTTTTCAGCGTTAAACTGAGTGTTTCTTATACCAGGGGAAGTTCTGGCATAACCCCCTACCATATAATAAAACTTATCTCCAAGTGGACCACTTAATACAGCATCAAATCTCTGAGTACTATAATCCGAAGTTGTATACTTAACTCTACCCTTTGTTTGGTCTGTTCCCTGTTTTAGGTTAAAGTTTGTAGTTAAACCTGCTTCTCCGTTATTATAAACAGAGCTAGGTCCACCTCGCAGCGCTTCTGTAGATGCAACAGTCTCATCAATACGGAAGATACTACTTTGTTCAAAGAATGATAATGTTTCAGTACCGTAAATAGGAGCACCATTGATCGACATAGTTACAAAAGGCGCATCACCTGATGATGGCAAACCTCTTACGAAAATATTTGCACCCGCAACACCACCTGAGCTTTCAGACCAAACACCCGGAACCAGATCTAAAGCTGCAGCTGTACTTGGCGGTGACAACAGATCAAGAGCTTTCCCTGAAATAGTTGTGATTGCAAAACTAGCATCTTTCTTCTTTACTCCAACTCCACCAGGGGTACCTGTAATTACAACACTTTCCATATTTAGTACATCCTGTGCCAGAGAGAAGTTTTGTGTCGCCGTACCGCCGGTTGTTACCGTTATGTTCGCGCTGCTTTGTTTATAACCAATCACACTGGCACGCAAAGTGTAATTACCTGCCGGTACATTTGATATTACGAAATTACCATTAACATCCGCAGCAGCCCCCATAGTTGTACTTACAAGCACAACATTTGCGTATGGAATCGCTACCCCTTTTGTATCAGTAACATTACCTTTTACTGTTCCGTTCTGAGCGAATAGTGAAAAAGCCGGTATTAGCGTAACCAGGGCGATTACATAAATAAATCGGCTCAATTTTAAGTAATTTAATCTTAGCATACTATTCTCCTATTAATTAGTGAAATTATTTAGCAAGGATTTCTTTTTAATTTATATTGATAATTACCGCTTTTATAATAAGGTTTTATGGAGATTTACATTATTTATAGCACATTATTTGATAAACACAAATATCAGACCACACAAAAATATCGACCGTTTTTTGATTTTATATAAATATTCCATATTACGAGTATTGGCATTATTATATAAATAATAATAAAAATTATTATTTTAATAATGGCTGTGATATACCGTCTGAACTGAATAAACTTAGGGTGATTCTTGAATAAAAGGTTTAGAAAATTCTTCAACATCTCCAATTTTCCGCTATGGACAGTTATATTTATCATCGCCATTCTGATACTCTATTTCTACTTAAATGAACACGCCAGGTATGAAGCTGAAACTGAGCCTACGAAAATTTATTTAGCAGCTGATATTTCTTATGCCCACCAGCAAGTCATTGACGAATTTAACAAAGAATATAAAGGTAAAATAGAAGTAGTTACAATTGATCTACCTTTCAAGAAGTTTAGTACGAATGAAAGGAAAGAATTGCTTGCAAGAACACTAAGAAGCAATAGTGACAGAATAAATGTTTTCGCTGTTGACCAGATATGGGTTCCCCGGTTTGCCAAATGGTCTGCTCCAATTAAAAATTTCTTACCAAAGTTTGATAAAAATGATTTCCTGAATTATGCATTAACCTCCTGCTATTATAACAATAAACTGCTCGCCGTTCCCTTGAACATTGATGTTAATATGATGTATTACAGGCACGATCTTCTGGAAAAAACTCCGGGCTATGATAAACTAAAAACAACCCTGATAAATTCGATAACCTGGAAGCAATTTTTAATACTTTCTAAAAAATTTAATCCACATAAGAATCCTTTCTATATTTTCCCGGCAGATGACTATGAGGGATTGGTCGTAAGTTTTATGGACCTGATCTTATCCCAGGACAGAAATTATTTTAAACAATACAGATTTAACTTTAATACACCAATAGCAAAGAGGGCCCTTAAATTATTAGTTGATTTCGTTAACCTTTATCACATTTCCCCTAAAGCAGTTGTAAACTTTAATGAAGCATCGTCATATAAATATTTCATCGAAAACAATGGTGTGTTTTTATGGGGATGGCCGAGCTATGAAAAGGATAAAAAAAACCTATATAAATCAACTGTAAAAGATCGATTGCTTGTTAAAGCTGCTTTGCCTCATTTTGAAAATTCACCTCCCACAACAATTTTAGGAGGATGGAATATTATGGTGTCCAAATATTCAAAGAAGAAAAATGAAATTTCCGAATTTCTGAAATTTATTATAAGCAAAAAAGCACAAGAGATGCTTTATGTAAATGGAGCTTATCTGCCAATATTAAATGTATTTTACAAAGATTCGGTTTATCTAAAAAAATATCCTGATCTTATATTCAAGAAAAAATTGCTGGAAACAGGAGTACACCGGCCATTCCTTGAAGACTATACCCGCATATCAGACATTGTTTCATACTATGCAAACAAAGCAATAAAAAAAGAAATTTCGGTAGACAGTGCCTTAAGAGAAACAACAGATATGATAAAATCAAATAAAATATTAATTAAATGATAAGCGATGACCGGAAACAAATTATTAAATAAATTTAGAAAATATCGGTTTGAATTCCGGCATGTCACTGTTTTAATTATTGCATTAATATTTTTCCAGCTATTGCTTTCAGTAATTCAAAAATCGTCCTTGCATAATTTTCTTAATCAAACTCAAAAATGGTATCAACAGGATTCAGCTGAACGGATAGCCAATCTTACTACAACTTCACTTGAATTGTTACTGGAAAATACTATCTCAAAGGAGCCGCTTGCAGAAAGGGAAGAGAAAAAAATAATTCAATCCTTCAATATTATTTTAAGTCAACAGTCTCTTCAACAAAATGTACAGGAGATCTGTCTACTTTTCCCAAGGAAGAGTAGTGTTATAGCGATTGATGATGGAAAAAATCTTTATAATTTTCTCACAAACAAATTAGATACCCTACAAAGTACCAACCTTAAACATGAACATGCAATTGAATTTTATAATAAAAATATAAATTGGATAAAGGCAAAT
Organism: uncultured Bacteroidota bacterium; assembly: GCA_963772675.1. Lineage (GTDB taxonomy): Bacteria > Bacteroidota > Ignavibacteria > Ignavibacteriales > Ignavibacteriaceae > JAKAGZ01. Next base: position 331,377 of record CAVYYF010000011.1, on the reverse strand, counting down.
GAAAGGATTTACAGTAAACTTGAGGGCGAGCAAACCTTCAATATTTTAGTACCGTTTGTGCCGCATGGTGAATTCCTGGGGGTGTTGTATATGAAGGTAACACCTGATTTCTCTGCAATTACAAGGGAAATTGTCTCAAGTTATGACGAAGTATCCATCATATATTCAGCACTAATTTTAATTGGCTTATTGGCTATGTACTATATTTCATCACACACAGTTAAAGAAAGAAATAATGCCCAGCAGTTACTCTTCGAAGAAAGCCACAAACATATGAAAGAACAAATTATTCACGAAAAAGAATCTCAGTTTACAAAAAGGATCTATCACACCCATCATAAGGCTGAAAAAGTAATGGGATTTATAAAAGAAGATCTTAGAAATTTATCAAGCAATAGCATCGAGGATGTAAAAAAACGAGTTACCAAATATGCCAATTTTATTTCAAGGGTAATCTATGATATGAAATGGTTTGATCCGCCGGTAAATACAGTAAGAAATACTATGTTTAATACTGACCTTAATGAATTATTAAGATTTATTATTAATGATATTTTTCTTAGAATTTCCAGCAAAACCGATATGTTTGAATTCAAATTAGACCTTGATGAAAATCTGCCGTTCGTTAACATTAACGAATTCGTAGTTTGGGAGCTTTTCGAGCCACTTATTCAAAATAGCATAGATCACGCAGGTAAATCAAGGATAACAATATTTATCACAACTAAATATTATAAGGAACAAAAATATTCTGAAATAATTATATCCGATAACGGACAGGGAATAAACAATGAATTATTAGAGCAAGGTGAAAATAGAATAAAGAAAATATTCCTTGAAAATATTACAACCAAAGAGGGTAATAGCGAAAACAGAGGCTATGGATGTTTCATTGCATATCAGATTGCTAAAAAAAGATGCGGATGGAATATAGATGCGGAAAATATTCCCGATGGCGGTTGTCGTTTTATGATTAAAATTCCTAATTAACCTTAGAGGAAAAAATGGGAAACCAGGGAAAAATAAATATACTATTAATTGAAGATGAAGACTTTGATGTTAGGCGTGTTAAAAACACAATAAAGTTTTCAAAAGACAAAATATTAATTAAAAATGTAGTTTCTAACGGAAATTCCGCCATAGATCAGCTCAAAAAGAAAAAAGACGATTATGACATAGTTATTATGGATTTTCAAATAGCAGGCGGATTACGAGGCGAAGAACTGATAAAATCAATAAAAGAAATTGATCCGTCACTTCAAATAATTGTTATTACAAAAATGACGATCAATATCACAGATTTTGAATTTGCAAACAACCTTATGCAGGCCGGTGCCTTCTGGTACTGCACTAAATATCCCGGTGACATAGAAGACTACATTTATCAACCAACTGATTTCTTAATGAGTATTCTTAATGCTTATGAAAAGAAACAATTAGAAAAATTATCAAACAAATCAAACAGAAAGCTTTCTCAAAAGGTAAATGAAATATTGTTTCAAAAAAGATTGATCGGGGAATCGGAGCCTACAAAACATTTACTGCAACAAATTGAAAAATATTCCGACAGCGATGTTAGCATATTAATCAACGGCCCATCCGGAACAGGAAAAGAACTTGTGGCCTATAATATTCATTATAAAAGTAAAAGAAGCCTGGAAAATTTTGTCCCGATAAATTGCGGAAGCTTGCCTCAAGACCTTGTAGAAAGTGAGCTGTTCGGTTACGAAAAAGGCGCTTTTACAGGTGCAATTTCAAAAAAATCAGGTTTGTTTGAGATTGCCCACAATGGAACAATTTTCCTTGACGAAGTATCTGAACTTCCTCTATCTGCACAGGTAAAATTACTTAGGGTAATACAAAACGGCGAAATAGAAAAAATCGGCAGAACAGAAAGCATAAAGGTAAATGTGAGAATTATTGCTGCAACCAATCAAGATCTTGAATCTGAAGTGAGAGAAGGAAGGTTTAGGGAAGATCTATATTACCGTTTAAATGTTGTTCCGGTTTACATACTTCCACTTAATATGAGAAAAGCGGATATTCCCTCATTAGTAGAACATTTTCTAAATTTTTATTGCCTGGACATGAGCCGGAAAAAATCTACAATAAAACCCGAAGCAATGAAATTATTATCTAATTATGAATGGCCGGGTAATGTGAGAGAATTAAAAAATGTAATCCAGAGATTATTACTTAACAGCGCAGGTGACATTGATGAGTCAGATGTCAAGAGTTCACTTATCACAAGGGATGTTAGAAAAATTGAAAAGTTTGATAATACATATTTTTTTAATAGTGGAGATATTTTGCCCCTGAAAGAAATGGAAAGAAAATTCAGGGAAAAGTATTTTACATATGTCAGGGATTTTTCAGAATCAGATGCTGATGCTGCAAAAAAACTAGGATTAGCTCCTCCTAACTTTCACCGAATGTGCAAAGAGTTGGGGTTAAAATAGTCGCTACTTATTAAAGTGATAACAGTTGCAATTATCATTTTAATAATAATGTGCAACTGTAAAATCTTCAAATTAATATTATTTAATATAAAATCTATTGAAACGACGTGGTCTAATTTTTGAGATTACTTAATAAAGTATATCCACTTTTTTCATTGAGAAATTAATGTCCAAATTTAAAATAAAGCTTTCCCTCTATATTAATTATTTTGTTATAGGTTTAATGCTGAACAGCGTCGGCATTGTAATCCTCCAGGTAATTGTTCATTATCACGTAAGCGAAAGTGGGGCAAGTGTATTAGAAGCTTTTAAAGATCTATCAATCGCAATATTTTCATTTTTACTCGCGTCCTTTATTCCAAAGATTGGCTACAAAAAATCGATGCTCACAGCATTGGTTGTTGTTACTGTCGCTTCATTGGGAATGCGTTTCTTCGACAGTTTCCTGATGTCGAAAATACTATTTGCAGCGACAGGATTTAGTTTCGGGCTTATTAAAGTATCTGCATATTCTACTGTCGGGCTCATTACTGAAAATGCAGATGAACATGCCAGCGTTATGAGCATACTTGAAGGAATATTTCAGGTAGGCGTTCTTTCCGGCTACTGGATATTTGGATTTTTCATCGGTGATTCGGATCCGACATCAAAAGGTTGGTTAAATACTTACTGGGTGCTGGCAGGTTTATGTGTTTTTGCATTCCTTAATTTATTTTCAACAAAATTGGATGAAAAGGAAGTGCAAAAAGAAGAGGAAAAATTTTCGATCACACACGAGTTTGTGGAGATGCTTGCATTGATTCGTTTCCCTCTCGTGTTAATTTTTATACTCAGCGCCTTCGTTTATGTTTTAATTGAACAGAGCATTCAAACCTGGCTACCGACCTTTAACAAAAGTATTCTGCAAATGCCAAATGCGATAAGTGTTCAGATCGTCAGCATTTTTGCTGGTGCGATTGCTTTTGGAAGAATTGCAAGTGGATACTTTATTAAAAAGTTTTCCTGGATGAAGGTTCTCACTACCTGTATAATATTAGCGATGCTGCTCGTGGTTTTGGTTCTGCCTCTTACTAGCGGGATAAAGGCCGGATCAATTAACAACTGGACAGAAGTTCCTCCCGCCGGATTTATACTTCCCTTTATCGGGATGTTCCTGGGACCTATTTACCCGGCTTTAAATTCCACTATTTTAAGTGTTCTCCCAAAACACAGGCAAAGTGCTATGAGCGGTCTTATCGTAATTTTTTCCGCCCTTGGTGGTACTACCGGTTCATTAATTACCGGTTATATTTTTGGTCATTTTAGCGGACAGACTGCATTCTATTTTTCGCTTATTCCAATGGGGATTTTATTTGTAATATTGTTTATTTATCAAGGAGTACGGAGCAAGTTCCGCTTTGAGGAGTTTTAGAAATGAAACTACACAAAGAAGATTTTATTCAGGCCTCAGGAGATCTATTTGAGGTTATTCAATCAAGCAGCGTTTTCACAGATTCAAAAACTTTTGTAGATTCCATACCACGAAAAAAAAACAACGAGATAATTAAGGAATTTCAGCAATTAAGGGACAGTAACATTTTTAATCCTAAAGATTTTATATCGGAAAATTTTAGCATTCCTCAAGAAGAAAAAATAATTCTTGATCTTCCTTCAAACAGGAGTATGGAAGAACATATTGAATTATTATGGGAATTTCTCGAGAGACCGGCAGGTAAAAACGGAGATAAGCAATCTACTTTGATACCCCTGCCGAATCCTTATATTATTCCGGGTGGTAGATTCAGAGAGATATATTATTGGGATACTTATTTTACCATGCAGGGATTACTCGCCTGTGGTATGACTAACATAGTTGAAAACATGCTTAATAATTTTGTATATCTGATTGAGTACATAGGCCATATCCCAAACGGGAACAGGATTTATTATGTATCCAGATCACAACCTCCCTTTTTTGCTGCAATGGTTCACTCCGTCTCTGAATATAAAAATGATAGCAATTGGCAATTAAAATACCTGGACCCGATTGAATCGGAATATGAATATTGGATGAAAGGCGAAAACAAGAAATTAAAAGAGGGCGAAACTTCAGATAAAATAGTTGGAGTGGAAAACAATAAAGTTTTAAATAGATACTTTGATGCTGAAACCATCCCACGTGAAGAATCATATTCTGAAGATGTGGAGACCGCAAACAAGTTGAATAAAAATGAAAGAGGAAAATTCTACAGAAATATAAGAGCCGCTGCCGAGTCTGGCTGGGATTTTTCCAGCAGATGGTTCGAAGACGAAAGTTTACTTTCAAAATGTATTGCTTCTGAAATCATTCCGGTTGATCTTAATTGCCTGTTATACTTCTATGAAAAGAAATTATCCGAAATGTATTCTCTGAAACAAATGAAATCGCTAAGTGATAAATATTTGATAAAATCAATACAAAGAAGAGATCTGATTAACCGAATTTTCTGGAACAGGGATAAAAACTTCTATTTTGATTACAGCCTTAAAACTAAAAATACAACCAATACATTTTCGCTAGCAGCTTGCTACCCTCTCTTTTTCGAAATTGCAGATTCGGAAAAAGCCACTTCTGTTGCTAATCTTATTGAAAATAAATTCCTTAAACCCGGCGGGGTTATTACTACGTTAAACCATACCGGACAACAGTGGGACGCTCCGAACGGTTGGGCGCCTTTACAATATATTACAATTAAAGGATTAAGAAATTATGGCTTTAATAAACTTGCAAATGAAATAAAATACCGTTGGCTGGAATTAAATAAAAACGTCTTTGATAGGACTAAAAAAATGTTTGAAAAATATAATGTTGAAGACATTTCTTTATCAGCAGGTGGAGGTGAATACCCTTTACAGGATGGTTTTGGCTGGACCAATGGTGTTGCAATTGCCCTACTAAAGGAAGATAACTAAACAAAGTTTATTACTCACTGTTTTCTCAATTTAAAAAATAGTTCTACTTACCAAAGAGACTTCTCTTATTTTACTCTTAACTTAGAACAAGAACTTTGTTAAAAATTCACTTTAAATTAAATATGATTTTTTAAAAATGAATTCATCGCTTTAGTGTTGTTAATAAGTTAATTACAATTTAAATTATACATATCGAAAATATGTTAATATAAGCGGAGTTACCGATGAATAGTCTAAATTACCTTTCTAAATATAGAGACCAGATATACGCCTTGACGAGAATTGTTATCGGGGTATTGTTTATTAGCCACGGCATTCAAAAGGTCAGCTATTTGGCTGATGGAATGATAAATACAAGTAACATTTGGATGATTCTTGCGGCTATAATTGAAACTCTGGGCGGGTTATTTATAATAGTTGGATGGAAAGTCAAATTAGTGGCATTCATAGCAAGTGGCGAAATGGCAGTTGCTTATTTTAAAGCTCACGCGTTCAGGAGTTTCTGGCCGATTGATAACGGTGGAGAAAAAGCTGTTTTCTATTGTTTCGTTTTTCTGTTTATTGCAGCATACGGTTCGGGAATCTGGAGTCTTGACAATAAAAAATGAATAGCCGATCTTCTTAAGTAAGTTCCAAACATTTCCCTTAAATAAAATTACTTGTCAAAAAAACGGTAGAGATTGAAATTAACAATCCCTACTTTTATAATATATTTCTACAACTTATTTATACCATTATGATGACAACAAACTCTTTACCCGACAGACAGACAATGTACAATGCCCTGCTTTCCAGGGATTCTTCCTTTGAGGGAATTTTTTACGTTGGTGTTAAAACCACAGGAATTTTTTGCCGGCCTTCCTGCACAGCAAAAAAGCCTAAGCTGGAAAATGTTGAGTTCTTTAATTCTGCTAAAAGTGCGATGCTTTACGGATACAGACCTTGCAAGCTTTGCCATCCGCTTGAAATAAAAGGAAAATTTCCTGAATGGATGAGTGCGTTAATGAGCGAAATAGAAAAGAATCCGTCATTCAGGATTAAAGATTACGATTTGGCAAAAAGAGGAATCAGTCCGCATAAATTAAGACGATGGTTCAAAGATAATTTAGGTATGACTTTTCAGACTTACTTGAGAACCCTAAGAATCAGCCAGGCATTTGGAAGAATAAAAGAAGGAGATAAAGTGATTGAAGCAGCATTTTCATCAGATTATGATTCATTGAGCGGATTCAATGCAATCTTTAAAAAGACAACCGGTTTTACTCCAAATTCAAGTAAGAATAAAAATATCATTCAGGTTACAAGAATTCTTACTCCTCTTGGGCCTATGCTTGCAGGTGCAACAGAAAAAGGCATTTGCCTGCTTGAGTTTGTTGACAGAAAAATGATTGAAACACAATTAAAACGGATCAGAAAAATATTTAAAGCTGAATTAATCCCCGGTAAAAGCAAATACTTTAAAGAACTTAGCGAACAAATTGCAGATTATTTTGAAGGGAAAAGAAAAAAGTTCGATATACCTCTGGCAATTGACGGTACAAATTTCCAAATGATGGCGTGGAAAGCATTATTAAAGATCCCATACGGAAAAACCGTTTCGTACGAGCATCAGGCAAAAGTAATTGGCAATCCCAAAGCAGTGAGAGCAGTTGCAAAAGCAAACGGAGATAACAGAATTTCAATCATTATTCCATGTCACAGAGTAATTGGAAAAGATGGAAGCCTAACCGGATACGGAGGAGGTATCTGGAGAAAACAATATCTTTTAGATCTTGAACAAAAGAAAAAAGCCGCCTGAATTTACAGGCGGCTTAAGTAAGAAAAGATTTTTATTTAAATTAGAATGCTATCCAGCTTGAAAGATAAAGAGAATTATTATCTGAAGCGTTTCTGCCAGCACCATCATAGTTAGTACCAGCACCGTTGAATTTAGAGTATGCTACATACTGGATGCCAAATTTAGTATTGTACCATGGGAGATAATCAAATTCCGCAATAAAGCCATTGCTATTAGGGGAGCCCATTGCACTACCTTCAACTGCTCCTGGCGCATAAAGTATTGCATCGCCATCACCTGAAAGCAGGAAATAACCCAGAGAAAAACCTACCTGCTGGTGCAGATAATAATTTCCAACTACCTTAAATGAATTAAGATTCAGACTGTTACTAGCTGAACCGCCAGCATCAAAAGTTCCATCAAGACTTCTTTTTTCATTTATATAAGTTGTGTGAACTGTAAGATCATTGCTGCCAAATGGTCTTTCATAATTCAGATCAAAACCAATATCAGTATATTTATCTGTTAAACCACTAACTCCGGCTGCATACATATTTGTTGACATACCAAAAGTTCCAAGTTCAACATATTGATCTTCAAATTGTTTTTGTATTGAAAATCTCCAGTAAGGTGCAAGAGATTTTATAATACCCGTTGAAGAATTATCAGGTGGATGAGCTCCGCCCTGTTGTGCCGATCTATATAAGCTTACTTCACCATAAATAAGATTATTCCATAATCCATAAGCACCGAGACCTGCAACATTTTGGCCAAGACCGTCTTCAATTAAGGTTGCGGTCATTGGTGACACGGTTACAGCTGAAGATGCATAAGGATATCCCCAGGCAGGGGTACTGTTCCATACATCCTGAACTGTTGGATTATTATTTAAGGTGACACCATAAATCAAGCTTTTGTTGTCAAGCATAGTTTGGTTGGCATACCTTAAATCCATATTATCAATTCCAAAAGTTGCAGCTTGATCGTCATAAGTAATTTGAACAAATGCACCTATTTTGGGTGCAATCTGTCCACCCAGGAACAAACTTAGCTGCTGGGGAAGTGAAACTATATCATTTTGTGTTCCCGGTTCCGCATTAGTTTTATAAGTGTAAGAAGCCTGTATCATAGCAGAAAGTGGTGATATACTTAGCAGATTTAATTCCACATCGTCGCTGGTATCTCTGACCTGTACTGTTGCTATACCAACCATTGTATAGCCGTTCAATTTAAATAAGCGACCAAAAGGTGTAAGTTCCGGAAATATAGTATGGCAAGAACTGCACGGTAAATTTGTTTGTCTTGCAAAACTTGGAATTGCCCAGCTCGTACTTGGAACTATAAATAGGATTATAAAAGTAATCGCTAATACGGGAATAAGTTTTAATTTATTAAACAACATTAGAAACCTCCTTTCCTTTGATTAGTTTTATTTTTTCTTGAATTCACGAATGTAATTGACTAATTCCCATCGCTGCTTATCCGATAGATTTGAACGCCAGGAAATCATAGCTGTTGGTGGAAATCCAGTGGTAATTTTCCAGAATATTGCACCGTCCGACTGTTTCTGAACTTCCTCCGAAGTTAAATTTGCAGGCTTTGGATTAAGCCCTGCTGATCCCGGACCATTTCCAACACCTGTTTCGCCGTGACAGGTAACACAATTTATCTGAAATAAACTTTTCCCTTTTTCTGTAGCTTCTTTGTTTCCGCTAAGCGGGTTCTTAAGCTTATCTGCCATTGCTGGCGCTACCCATTTCTTTCCCTGTGGTTGATAATATGACTGAGAGTTTTCATTATTTAATACTGGGTGCGAATTACTTACATCGATTGTAAATCCAAATAATAAGAATGAGGCAAGCAGTATATAAACTGTTTTTAAAGATCTTTGAAATTTCATTTTAAACTCCGGTTAAATCTTTCATTAAAAGAATAAATTAATCGAAACGATCACAAACAACTGGTAACAAAAATTTATTCGGAGAATTAAATCAGAAGTATGTCAAACCGGAGTGCTTTTTCGGTAGGTAATTTAGCTTGTGAAATTAATTGATTTATAAAATATTTTCTAACTGATTTATCTAAATCAGATTTAATAGAATAATCATCACTAACTGGTTTTGTAAGTTCACTATTTCTGCTATAATTATCATCAATATCATTTAATATAATGCAGTGTAAAGAATTGATATTAGTTTCTAACGCGTGGGAAGGGACACCATCATCGATATGAATATAATATTCATAATTATATTCATCCTGTATATTTTCATTATTATAAGATAATGTATCACCGTTTTCTAAATTTGCAATATTCAATGATGCTGCATAATTCATAAAACCAGCAAATAGTATAAAACTAAGAATTGGGAGAATTAACCCACAATTAACACAATATTTCGATATGTTTTTATATTTTCTCATGGCTACAAACCGTATAAACTCAAAATATATGCCAGCAAAAAATATTATATATACATACTATATAAATTGTTTCAGACTTTCCTCTCTGATTTTTAATAAAATAAATTTATTTGTTCTCACATTCAAGAAAAAAACATAAAAAGACAATTTATTTCAAATTTTCGGGCTTTTCACCCAATGAAACCTTGAACCAGATATTCAAAGGATCAGACATATGAGGAAGAGTTCCTCTGTCGAAATTTACCCTACCCATTCTCCCGCCACCTCTCATTTCCCCTTCTCTTGTACCATCATCTCCACCACCTACTTGTCCTTCGTTTCCTCTTAAACCTGTACGTTTTTTTGATCTGTCTATTTTTCCCTCTTCAAAACCCAGCCTGATTTCCTTGCCCGGAGCAGCATTTACAAAAAAACCATTATTAATTGAATGGCTAAGGGGAAGTTTTAATTCATAAACCAGTTGGTCCCTGCTAATTTTTATTTTCATTTGTATCCCATAATCATTTTTAACTGGTATTCCCGAAAGTAATTCTCCGTCCTGTTTTACTAATTCAAATTCATTCATTGAGCTTTCATATTTTTTCATCATTGAGCTCATATCCTGATAATTTCCGTTCTGTTTTTCTTCATAATTAAACATCATATCGTTGCTCATTCCAATTGGAAATTTAATTCCATAAACCCTGTTATCATTTTGTGGGTCAATCCAGAGAGTAAAACCGTTTCTTAATGTACTCATTATGTGTCCCCTGTCTGAAGTTACAAGACATACATACACGTTGTCGGAATCATTCTGAATACCTATGCCAACATTTTCATCCTTAAAAAAAGTAATGCGGTTTCCCCAGTCTTCCTGGTTACCATCAATTTTAATATCACCCTTTAACCAGTAACTTTTATACTCCTGGTCACCGCAACCTGAAATAAATAGCGGAAGAACAAACAGAAATAAAAGAAATATTATATTAAAATTACTATACTTTTTCATCGTAACCTCCTTAAATCTTTTTAACAAATATCCCACTACCCGATAGCTTTCAGGTAAAAGGAATAATAAAGTAGACCAATTATTTATTCAAAATGTAAAGCGTCAATAGGATTTAATGAAGCAGCCTTTCTGGCCGGGTAAAATCCAAAAAATATTCCGACTAGCCCCGAAAAACCAAATGAGACCAGCATTGTAAAAACGGAAAGTGAGGTGGACCAGCCGTAAACATCATTAACTATTTTTGTAGTCCCGATGCCAATCAGGATTCCAATTATTCCGCCTCCCAGGCTTAATAAAGTTGCTTCAACAAGAAACTGCGTGAGTATGTCGCTGCCCCGCGCGCCGATTGCCATTCTGATTCCAATTTCCCTGGTTCTTTCTGTAACTGACACGAGCATAATATTCATTATACCAATTCCACCAACTATAAGAGATATTCCCGCGATAGAAGCCAACAGTGTTGTTAAAACATCCGTAGTTGACTGCGCGGCTTCAGCGATATCGGTCTGGTTGCGTATTGTAAAATCATCATCTTCCCCCGGCTGAATTTTATGTGACTGCCTCATTAAAGAAGCCAACTCCTCTTCGGTTTGCGGAATTGTCTTCGCCGAAAGAGCGCTACATAATATCTGCCCGATAAACCTGAAGCCACTCAGCCTGTATTGAACAGTTGTATACGGAGCAAGAACTATATCGTCTTGGTCCTGCCCATTTGCGTTTTGACCTTTTTCTGTAAGTACGCCAATAATTTTAAATGGTACATTCCTGATCCTCATTTGTTGTCCAACAGGATCCTGATCCGGGAAAAGATTTTTCGCAATTGTCTGGCCGATTACACAAATTTTATTCCGTGTTCGCACATCTGTATCGGTGAAAAAATCCCCTGACGACAGATCCCACGCCCTGATTTGAAGGTAATCCGGGGAGACTCCGTAAACAGCCGAACTCCAATTGCCAATACCACCAATGAGTTGTGCGCCTGTGCGTATAACAGGAGAAACCCCGGTAACGGTAACGGCATTCTTTTTTACAAAATCCACATCATCAAGAGTTAAACGCGTGAAAGAGCCCGCACCCATGCTTACTCCACCGGTTCGTGCTGCACCCGGATAAATAATCACAAGGTTAGTGCCAAGGCTATTGATCTGCGATTCAACTTGCGATTTGGCACCCTGCCCAATGGCTACCATCACAATTACTGCACCCACACCAATTATAATTCCGAGCATAGTCAACAGGCTTCTCATTTTATTTTTTGCAATCGAAATAATTGCAGCTTTGAATAGGTTTTTTAATCTCATAAACTTTCTATTTCTTCTACTTTAAAGTTATCCAGGTCCCCAACGGCATTTTTCCTTTTGTCAACGAGATAGTCTTTTAAAATTAACCCGTCGCGCATTTCTATAATTCTTTTTGCGTAATAAGCTATATCGTGCTCGTGTGTGATAAGCAGTACTGTGATCCCCTGGTCGTTCAATTCCTGGAAAATTGATAATACTTCTATTGAAGTCTTTGTATCAAGGTTTCCGGTCGGTTCATCTGCTAGTATGACCGACGGGTTGTTAATTAATGATCTTGCAATAGCTACACGCTGCTGTTGTCCGCCAGAAAGCTGGTTGGGGTGATGATGAACCCTGTCACCAAGCCCTACTTTTGCGAGGGCCTCAATTGCGAGTTTAGCAGGATCTGGATAATGGACGCTCCTGTTATATAATAAAGGCATTTCAACATTTTCAAGAGCCGTGGTTCTTGATAGTAAATTAAAACCCTGGAATACAAAACCGATTTTCTGGTTTCTTATATCCGCCAGTTCCTTTTTATTCAAATTATTTACGTGTACCAAATCAATAAAATAATCTCCTCCAGAGGGCACATCCAAACAACCGAGAATGTTCATTAGTGTAGATTTGCCGGAACCCGACGCACCCATAATAGCTACAAATTCGCCTTTGCTAATATCCAGGTTAATTCCCTTTAACGCTCTGACAGTTATGTCGCCCGTATGGTAGTCTTTAATTAAATTTTTTGTCTGAATTATAGTTTCCAATATTTCACTTCCCGAAATTTTAGAATCCGCGCCTGAATTGGCGTGATTGATTGTTATTGTTTTGAAACGGTGACGAACTGGTATTAGTTACTTCATCCGCTATCAGTATACCGTTTATTACCTGCTGTCCATCTTTAATTTTGTCTGAAATAACCTCTGTGTACTGACCGTCCGAGATTCCCAATTTAACAGGTGCAAAATTAAGCTGACCTTTTTCATCGAGATACCAGATCTGAGCAAATTTTCTTACGCCACCGTTTGAACCGCCCGCAAACATTCTTTGCATAAAACCTCCCCCACGCTGACCATTACCTCCCTGTGCGGCTCTTTCTTTAATTTTGGCTTTAATAGAGTCAGGCAGGTTGTTCATTCTTTCTTCCTGCTTTTTTTGTATTACACTCATCATTTCGTTGTTTGGTTTTAAGCGTAGGGCTGAGTTTAAAACTTTCAGAACATCGTGTGCGCTTTCAATAAGAAAATCAATAGTGGCGGTCATTCCCGGTAGAAGGAATCCATCTTTGTTTGAAACATTTATTACCACGGTATAATTAACAACGTTCTGAACCGTTGTCGGCGATAGTCTTATTTGATCGACTACACCCGTAAACTTTTTATTCGGATATGCTTGTACTGTAAAACGCACCTGCTGCCCGTCTTTTATTTGTCCGATATCACTTTCATCAACATTTGCGAGTATCTGCATTTTTGAAAGGTCATTGGCAATCAGGAATAAAACCGGTGCGGAGAAACTCGCGGCAACTGTTTGCCCCGCATCAACATTCCTAGCGATTACTGTCCCGTCAATCGGAGCTTTGATGTAGGCATAGCCCAGATTCGTTTTTGCTCTCTCCAGACTCAGTTCGGCGGATTGCACGTTTGCCTTTGCAATTGAATAATTATATTTCGCCAGGTCATAATCACTCTGCGCAGCAAGATTTTTTTCATACATCGCTTTCATTCTGTTAAAGTCATTCGTTGATTGCTCAAGCTGAGCCTTTGCTTTAAACAACGATGTTTCCGAATCCTTATAATTAGCATACAATATTGTTGTATCGATAAGGGCAATTAATTGTCCCTTTCTTACCCTTGAGTTAAAATCGACGTACATCTTTGAAACGGTTCCGGAAACCTGGCTTCCAACCTGAACGGTTGTAACCGCACTTAGTGTTCCTGTGCTGGATACAATTGATTCCAGGTTGCCTTTCTCAACATTTGTAAACCTGTATTTTTCGGTGGTGTTTGTATCTGAGGAAGACAGGTACCAGTAGCCCGCGGTAAATAGTACAATCAAAGATAGAGCGACCAGAAATAGTCTTGATTTCAATAATTTTTTCATTTCTTTTTTAATAACCCGTTAATTCTGTTAATATTAATTATTTCTTTGACGCATGTTTTGCATTCTTTCTTCCATCTGTTTACGCCATTGTTCTTTTAAAGTTTTAAATTTTTTCTTTTGCGCCGGTGTAAGAATTTTTTCTATTTCTTTATTTGATTTATCTGTATTTTCCTGGAAAGCTTTTCGCATTGCATCCCGGTCCCCCATATTCTCATCCCGGGCATTCATCATCTGCTCGCGCGATTTGGCAAAAATGTCCTTTACCTTTTCAACCTGCTTATCGGATAATGAGAGTTCTTTTTTCAATTGTTCGACGCGATCAGGCCTTTGCATTCTTCCCTGGGCATAAATTTTGACTCCAGCTAGCAAAAGGAATGAAAGAATTACGACACTATTTATAGCTGTTTTTATTTTCATGGCTATTCCTGTGAATGAATTATTTAATTAAACCTGCAAATTGGACAGGGAAACATATGTGATTGGTTTAACGTTTTAGGAAACAAATTTTCAAAATAGAGTCACATCATTAGAAAAAAAGGATAAGCGGTAATTATAGGCGGATACTTTACCCTAATCAATTGATATATAAGAGATTGCGGTTGTGCAAAACAGGTCTATTTTTTTACAGTTTCCTGCGCCGCTTTTAATGAAGTTTCCGTTGTTTTATTATCCCCCTCGCCAATTTGTTGTCTCCACATAGCGTAATAAAGCCCTTTCAGATCAAGCAACTCATTATGCTTTCCTGACTCTATGATTTTGCCTTTTTCCAGTACATAAATTTTATCAGCATGAAGAACAGTTGACAGGCGGTGAGCTATCAAAATTGTTATCAAATCTTCCCTATCCGATATTTCCCGAATTGTTTCGGTAATCTCTTCTTCAGTAAGAGAATCCAACGCAGAAGTTGCTTCATCAAAAATTAATAAGTTAGGTCTTCTAAGTAATGCCCTAGCAATTGATAGTCTCTGTTTTTCACCACCCGAAACCTTTACTCCTCCCTCACCTATCATAGTACCGATACCTTTATCAGCTCGGGCAAGTAAATTATCACAAGCCGATTTTTTTAACACTTCCATACAATCATCATCAGTGGCATCGGGTTTTACAAACAAAAGGTTTTCTTTGATTGTTCCGGAAAATAATTGAGTATCCTGAGTTACAAATCCGATCTTTTCACGGAGGAGGTCAAAATTGATTTCTTCACCGGCAAAATTATTATATAATATTTTACCCTGCTTTGGAGTGTAAAGACCTACTAAAAGTTTTACTAAAGTTGTTTTCCCTGAACCGGATGGACCGACAAATGCTATAGTCTCACCCTTCTTCGTCTCAAATGAAATTTTATCCAGAGCGTTCTTGTTAGCAGTTAAATGCATAAAAGAAACATCCTGAAATTTCAGAATATTTATTTCATTTATTGTCGCGGGGAAGTCAGGTTTTGATTCAATCGGAAGTTTAAGAATATCTTCAAAGTTATTAAGTGATACTTCTGCTTCTCTGTATGTATTTATTATATCCCCAAGGCTTTGCAGCGGACCGAAAATAAAAAATGAATAAATAAACAGTGAAAAGAATTCTCCGACAGTAATTGCCTGAATGTAAATAAGATAGAGCATAAGAAACAGTATACTCGTCCTTATAAAATTAACTATGGTTCCTTGTATAAAACTCAGGCTCCGGATATATTTTACTTTTCTTAGTTCAAGCTCGAGTATTTTATCTGTTGTAGTATTTAATCGGTCAATTTCCTGGTTGCCAAGGCCAAGGCTTTTTACAAGTTCTATATTTCTGAGCGATTCAGTGGTTGCTCCTGCAAGTGCAGTTGTTTCCGTAACAATTACTTTTTGTATCTTTTTAATTTTCTTGCTTAGTACTGAACTTACAATTCCAAGTAAAGGTACAGCAGAAAAAAACACCGGGGCGATAAGCCAGTAAACATTTATAGCATAGACAGTAACAAAAATTACCCCGACCAGCGTTGTAAACAAAACATTAATCATGGCATTTACCAGCTTTTCAACATCTGTCCTTACCTTTTGCAGAACTCCAAGAGTTTGCCCGCTTCTTTGATCTTCAAAAAGCGAATACGGCAGCTCAAGAGAATGTTGTATACCATCGTTGTAAATTTTAGCACCAAGCTTTTGTGTAATAACGTTTACAAAATAGTCTTGAAAATTCTTTGCGAGTCTAGATACGAATGCAACTCCTACAGCTGCAGCAAGAAGCAAACTTATTCCTTTAAAAAATTCTGAGGTGGTGTATTGGCTGAATTTTGTCGCATACTTGTCGATAACTATCCTGAAGATCCAGGGATCTAATAAAGAGAAAACCTGATTTATGGCTGCTAAAAAAAGAGCCAGAATAACAAGCTTCCAATAAGACTTTAGATATGAATATAATAGTTTCATTAGGCTGCCCAAAGATAATATTAGTATCTATAAAAAGATAAAACTCGGAGGAAGGATTTTCAGGCCTAAAATGAAGTGCAAAATAGCCTGCTCTTTAGCAGGCTATTATCAAGATAACAATTTATTTTTTAGGAAGAACAGCGTCTTTTGCTGCTTTTGCTATTCTAAATTTCAATACTTTCTTTGCAGGAATCAAAATCGATTCGCCTGTTGCAGGGTTACGACCCATTCTTTCTTTTCTATTTACAAGCACAAGTTTACCTAAACCTGGTACTGTAAATGAATTCTTGGCTTCTTTATATGCAAGACCGACCAATTCATTAATGAACTGTTCTGAAAATTTCTTTGTCGTTTCTGTTTTTTTAGCAAGATGATCAATAACTTGACTCTTGGTCATTGCTTTTGCCATGTGATTTTATCCTTTTTTTATTTAAAAATAGTTACGACATGAAAATAGATATTATTTTCATTAAAAGAAATAAAATTTCAAATAAAAATATCTGGCTTTTCCGGTTTCGTCCCCTGTTTACAGGCATGAAACTAATCACACCAAACGCGAATAAACAAAAAAAGTAATCCTAATAAGACAATTTTAAAATTTATATTTTGCAAGTGTCATTTAATTATTTATTTTCAATAATGGAAACGTCAACCAGAATAAAAATTTCAATTACAGCATCTTAGATGAAGTATATTATAATTATCACGATATTGCTAAGTAATTTCTTATTTGCCCAAGTTAATAATTCTACAAAATCATTAAGTGATGTTGAAAACAATTCATCCTTAGCTGATACAAGTAATATTGTTTTAGCGGATTCTTTAAACCATAAAACTTTAGTAGATACATTGGCTCCGCTTTATCAAAAAGCTCTGGGAGAAAACAGCTTTTTCATTCCGAGAAATCAAATTGATCTTCTTAACTACAGGTATGGAGGTGATCTCTTACAACCTTTTGATTTTTATTTTACAAGAGACCAGGGATTTGTTGGACAACCTAACGAGATATCTATATATGGTACAGGCTTTAATGGTATAAGTTACCTGCAAGATGGAATATTGATAAATAACAGATTTACAAATTCTCTTGATCTAAACCTGGTGCAAACTGAAAATATTGACTCTATCGAGATTGTGCCTTTGGCAAGAGGATTTTTATTTGGCCCTTATAATAATAATGTAACCGTAAATTTTATTACTCGGGATTTTTTATCACGACCGCCTTATTCTAGAATTAAATACTACCAGGGTCCAAATGGTGAGGCTTTTTTTGATGTACTATTTAATTCCTGGATGTACAAAAGATTTAACGCCTCATTTGATATTTCAAACCGTAAAACAGATAGCAGTTATTCAAATACTCACTTCAGTTTATGGCAGACAAGATTTAAATTCAAATATTTGCTCAGTAATAAAATTAATATTTTGGGGGACTATTCTTACATTACCTCTCAAACTGGTTTGAATGGTGGAGTTGATATCTCAAAAGTGGATACACTAACAACCGACATCAACTCTCTTCTGTATGATCAGCAACTGGCACCTGTGATTTATTCAGACAGATATGAACAAACCAGGCAGCAAAATATTAGTTTAAAATTTCTTGGAAAGTTTACAGAAAACTCAAGCACAAACTTGGCACTTTATTACAGATCATACTTTGATGCAATAACAGGAACTGTTGACTCAGCTTATTTTGCAAATACTGATAGAAATAAAATATATGGCGCATCGCTCAACCAGGCGTTCACTTTAAGTTCCATCAACTTATCATTGATTGGCAATTATGAAAAATATGACTTGAATTATGACGCTCTTTATCAGGCCCTTCACCCGGAGGTAAATTATAATTCATCGGTTTATTCTTTGAGTGCTATTGTAACTTTTGAGACGGAAAATAAAATGTTTGTACCGTCAATATTTTATAAAACCTCTCATAATTCTTGCTTCAAGTATAATCCAAATACATCCGGCTATGGAATTGACATGAAAGCAAATTTTTCTGAAAACTTTTCTTTTTATGCCGGATTTTCATTTGATAATATTCAGGCCAATACTGTTACTAAAAATTTTGAAGTATCAGGAGAATTTAATAATGATTTTATATCGGGAGGACTAAGATATTTTTCAAGAAAAGATTACTATACAAACAATCTCCCTATTCCGTATCCTTCTGGCTTTCATACTGCTATCACATCTCTGTTACCAACCTCTTTAGAAAATATGAATGGATTTGGTGGACACTTAAATCTTGAATTTTGGAAGATCATATTGGAAAACACAGCAGCTTATTATTTTGCCTCCGCCAATTCGGATACCGTTTTATCTTCAGTTCCCAAATACACCTATAAAGGCGGAATCTTTTACAAAGGACTTCTTTTCAATGGAAATCTTGATCTAAAAACTGGAATTGTATTTTATTATAATGATGAAAGAAGACCAAGCGTAAACAATTCATTTGTAAATTTGGTAGGCGCTAACCGTCGTGTTGACCTGACTGTTGCAGGAGTAATACAAAAAGCTGCGACTATATATCTCACCTGGGAAAATTTACTTAACACAAAATATTTTATAGTTCCATACTATCCTATGCCTGCAAGAAATTTAAGATTTGGAATAGCATGGGAATTATTTAACTAATGAGTAATCAAAAATCCATTACAACTTTTGTTTTTATAGCAGGCTTCCTGATGGAGGCTTTCTTCCTTGTATTTATCTTTTTCAATGGAAAGTCAGGAAACATTCCTCTTTATATGTTCATCTACTTTGAAGCCTTCCTGATAATGCTTATAACTCTTTATTTAATTAAAAAATTGGGTAATGACGAACAAAATGAAGAGGAACCTACTGATACTAAAAAAAATAATTCGCTTCTAAGATTTTTTGCAAAAGTTTTATCCTTCAAAAAAAGCGACGAAGACAAACTGGCAATTCCACTGTTCGTGATATTTTTCGGACTTATTTTCAGACTTACACTATTCCCCGCCTCTCTCACTACTTCTCACGATGTTTACAGGTATCTCTGGGAAGGGAAAATCTTAAGTCAGGGATATAACCCTTTTACCACAGCTCCCCAGGATTCGCAACTTGTAGAATATCGTGACCAGGTGTATAAAGATGTAACTTATAAAAATATGGTAACTATTTACCCGCCTGTGGCTCAGGCAACTTTTTTATCTGCATATCACTTAGTAGGCGAAAATTCTGAGGGATTAAAAATAATTTATATTTTCTTTGATCTGATGATAATGTTCTTACTTTTAAAGTTTTTTTATCTGAAGCAGGTTGATCTGAATAATATTATTCTTTACGCCTGGATGCCATTAATATTGCTGGAATATTTCGTTAATGTTCACATAGACCTTATCGGGATATTTTTCATGCTTCTCTTTTTATATCTAATGGAAAAAGACAGAATATATTTTGCTTCTGTTCCATTTGCCCTGGCTTTTCTTTCAAAGATGTACCCGATAGTTCTTTTCCCCTTAATTTTAAAAAAAGCCGGACTGAAAAAATCATTTTATTTTTTGTTAATATTCCTCGGAATAACAGCTTGCTGTTACGCACCATTTATTTACAAAGATATTTCCGTTTTCAGTTCCCTCGTTACTTATTTAAAAAAATGGGAATTCAATAGTTCTATTTATTACATTCTTAAGCACAACTATCTTAGCCCGGAGAATTCAAGGTTTGTGTGTGCCGGCCTTCTTATTATTTCTATTGGACTGATTTCTTATTTTTACAAAGATTTTACAAAGGCCGCTTACGGCGTATTCATTGCTCTGATTATTTTCGGTACAACATTATTCCCATGGTATTTAGGGTGGATCGCTTCTATAAACCCGATGTTTAACTTTTATTCCGTTACAAGTTTATTGTTTACAATAAATTTTTCGAACTTTAGTCCACTAGGTAACATCTGGAAGGAATATCTATTCGCACAGATGATTGAGTATATACCTTTCTTTACTCTTTTATTTATTGATTTGTGGTTACTGTGGAAAAAGAAAAGAGAGAAAGCAGAAATTAAAAAGGGGAAATCTTAATCAGCTTTCTCTACTTTACCACCCAGATGCTTCCCGAGAAATATTTCCATGGCTCTGTAAAACTCGAAGCGGTTTTCTTCGTTGTGAAAGCCGTGGCCTTCATTATCCTTCACAAGGTAAGGAACATCAATCCCTCTTTTCTTTAACGCTTCTACAATCTGATCAGATTCATTTTTAGCAACTCGCGGGTCATTTGTACCTTGGGCAATAAGTAAAGGAGCTTTAATTTTATCAACATGAAAAACCGGCGAGGCTTGTTTTAATATTTCCTTGTCTACTTCAGGGTTGCCTACCATCTCATAAAACATATCAAGAAAAGGTTTCCAGTATGGAGGTATAGAATTCATAAAAGTAAAGAGATTTGAAACCCCGACATAATCAACTCCGCAAGCGAAAAGATCAGGCGTAAATGCAAGTCCGGCAAGTACAGAATAGCCACCATAGGAACCTCCGTAAATTCCTATATTTTTTTCATCTGCAATTCCGGATGAAATAAGCCAGTTTGTACCGTCGGTAATATCGTCCTGCATCTTCTTTCCCCATTGTTTGAAGCTAGATTCCCAGAACTTTCTGCCATAGCCGGTTGACCCCCGGTAATTTATTTGAAGAACGGCATAACCTCTGTTTGCAAGGAACTGGGCTTCAGGATTGAAACCCCAATTGTCTCGAGCCCACGGACCACCGTGTACTATAATTACTGTCGGAAGATTTTTTTGTTCAACATTTTTAGGAAGGGTCAGATATCCGTGAATTGTTAAACCGTCTCTAGATTTATACTTTATCGGCTCCATGGAAGCAAGAGAATTTTCAACAAGCCACGGACTTACCTCCGCAATCTTAAAAAAATCATTTGTGAATGTATTATAAAAATAATATGCGCCGCGCGATTTATCACTGTAAGTTCTTACCAGAATTTTATCTTCGTCTTTATTCTGATCTGCAATTACTACTTCATAGCCGGGAAGTTTTTCTTCAAGATCGTTTTGAAGTTTTTTCCTTTGTTCATCAAAAAAATGATAATTTCTTTTTTCTGTAAAAAACAAAACCCCGGTAATTACCTTTCTTTTTTTTGAGCTCAACAAATTTTCGACATCTACATTCGGATTTTCATAGATCAGTTCGATTTCTTTATTATTTTCGGGATCATATTTAACAATTGATGCCTTATCCCTGCCAATATTGGAACTTACATACAAAAAATTATTATCAAATGTGAACATTAAAGGTTGAAGCGCTTCTTTAAAATTACAGGTGGTTACTAATTTGAATTCCTCACTTTCTGTTTTTCTGTAAAGAAGACTAGAGTTTACTCCGTCCGTGGTCGTGGCAACTCTTAACTTACCATCGTGATCAGTAAGCCATCCGGTAATATTACCGGGATTTTCTGCAATGAGACTATGCTTACCAGATATAACATTCATCCTGTAGACATCGAAAACAGTAGAATCTCGTTTATTCAAAGCGATTATCATTTCTTCATCGTTCTCTTCTAGTTCATCGATAATCTGTACAGTCACTTTTTCAAAAGGTGTTAAATCGATATTATTTGAGCCATCGATATTAGCTGCAAATAGCATGAAATTTTCATCTCCGCCTGAATCCTTCAAATAAACTATCCGTTCATTATTTGCCCAGTAATATTCAGCAACATCGCGTTCCGATTCATTTGTAATGCGAACAACTTCTTCGCTGCCGATCTTTTCTACGAAAATATTCAACCGGTTTTTCCATGGCATCATAAAAGCAAAATATTCCCCATTCGGAGAAAGCGAATAGCCAGTCTTCTCCGGATTCCTGAAAAAATCTTTCATTGAGATCAATTTAAATACCCTCAGAATTTTGGTGAGCAATGAAAATAGTTGCTGCAAAGATAAGAATTAATGCGGATAAAATGTAGCATAGTCTGCCGACAGACTATGCTTTTGAACTTATAAACTCAGCATTTCCTTAAATTTTATTGCCTGACGCCTGGAAACTTCCACTTTGTTTCCACCTTTCAATTTTACAAGAAGCCCCCCATTCAACCAGGGCTCGATGTTCTCGATCCACTTTAAATTTATTATGTGTTTTCTGCTAGCACGGAAAAAAGCTTTACTGTCGAGTCTTTCATCTAAATAATTCAGTGTCCTGAGAATCAGTGGTTTGTTATCTTCAAAATACAATCTTACATAATTGCCTTCGGATTCCATCAGACGAATAGTCCCAAGCTTAACAAACCAGCATTTTTCACCATCTTTAACAAATATCTGGTCTTCTTCTTTAAGTACAGGTTGATCTAATGAAGCGACAGTATCTTTTTTGTTTCTTTCAATAACTTTCTTGATGGTTTCTTCAAGGCGTTTCGGCTCGATTGGTTTCAATAAATAATCAAGCGCGTTATATTCAAATGCTTTCAGAGCATACTCATCATATGCTGTTGTAAAGATCACTGTAGGAACACTGTCAAGTTCTTCCAGTAATTCAAATCCGTTTTTGCCCGGCATTTGTATATCTAAAAAAATCAGTTCGGGATTTAATTCTGTAATTTTGGTTATGGCGTCGTCAACATTAACGGCTTCACCTACAATGTTTATTTCTTTGTGTTGAGATAAAAGTCTCTTCAATTCAACACGGGCAAGTCTTTCATCATCAATAATTATTGCTTTCATAAATTTGAACCTCCGATTGGAATTACTAATTCAGCTATTACTTCATTTTCAGAATAATTTTTAATTGAGAAAACAGCTTTCTCACCGTAAAGCAAACTCAATCGATGTTTAGTATTGCTAATGCCAAATCCTTTTGCTTTCTGTAATGAATCAGTATCTATTTGGCCGCTGTTTTTAATTTCAATTTTTAATTTTGAATCAATTACATCAGACTTAATTGTTATCTCTCCGCCTTCTCTTCTTTTGGAAACTCCGTGTTTTATTCCATTCTCAACAAGAGTCTGAATCATCATTGGTGGTATTTCAACATTTCTTGAAACCGGATCGAGTTTAATTTTATATTTTAATCTTTCTTCAAATCTTATAGTTTCAAGAGCAAGGTAATCCGCAACTGTTAACATTTCATCTTCGAGCGAGATTGTTTCTATTCTTTCAATCTTGAGTGAATATCTTAAAATATTCGAGAGCTTCGTCACAGCAGTTTGTGCGCTGTTTGGATCCTCCTGGATAAGTGCGCGAATGCTGTTCAATGCATTAAACATAAAATGAGGATTCAGTTGTGACTTAAGAGTTTTTAATTCAAAATCTTTTACAGCTGCTTCCCAGATCAATGACTCAATCTCAGCTTTCTTATAATTCTCAAAATAATGAACGGAGAAATAAATTAATCCCCAGACAAGAACCACTATGCTGATATTAAAAGAACTGAAAATGAACCCGCCTAGTCTGAGTTTAGAAACAGCGTAAAGTCCTGAAAAAGCGTAAACTGAATAAATGAGCAAGACTATTATTGTGCCGATTATTACACTACTTATAAGAACACGGGGAATTATTTGCTTTAGCGGCAGATTTAGCCAATCATTTTTCCTGATAACGCTTCTATAGATGTGCGTTAAGGATACTCCAGTGAAACTCAGGTAAAATGTGATCAGCAACCTGCTCCAGTTAAGATCACTGAATGAAGCATAAATAGCAATATTAATGGCTGCAAATAAAAGCCAGCCGCTTATCTGGCTCAGCCAATATATTTTTTTTCTGTTCATTAAATTGCGGTTTCCATTACCGGTTAGTGAAACCTGTTCTTTCGAGGATTGCGCCCAGCCATTTATATTTGTGTTGCTCTTTGACATTAAATATAGTCGTATCTTCGTTTAAAAAAAATTTCCTTCCTTTTATTTTTTCTTTCAAAGCCAATGCCTCAAAAAATGGAATCAAATAGTGTGCTAAATTACCGAATATGAGCCATACAGATGATTTTTTGTTTTCAGTGGTTTTATAAAATGATGAACGGGTAAATGTATTTGTGGCAAAAGGATTAAGGCTTTAAGGTTTTGATATTCAAACAGATTTTCTACACTCTCTTTCAATTTGTTGAACTCTGGAACAAATTCTATATTCTTTAATACTACTAATTATTGCTATTATATTCCCACAATAATTAACTACATTCAAATAAAGGGGGATATAAATATGAAATTACTTTTTTCTGCAATATTGTTGATTTCCTTCACTATTCCTGCAATGTCACAGGATAATAATAATTCCTTAAGTAAAAATTTTAAAAATCAGGCAAAGATTCTCATGAACTTGATGCGATCAGAAAAACTTAAAGAGAAGGCCGGGGTTCTCTGCCAAAAGCCTGATTTTGGTAATAAAAACTACCGATACATTCCCATACCACCAGCAGCAAAATGGAATAGTCAGTCAGAGTTGTTACCACTGTATAAGGAAGGAACCAGAGCCACAGTATCTGTAATAAAATAGTTCTCTTTAGATAAGAGCATACCAAAAACACATCATTCAGACAGAAGTGTAGTGCTATGAACATTAGAACTTAAAAACTAGGACTTCCTTTTTACTATATAACACTGCTCAATTAATATTCAATTTCATAATTGAATAACATATTTTAATTTAATCTTTAACTCTATAGATAACCAAGGGGTTACTAATAGCTTAGCCCGGACTTCATCTTCAAGATTTTCATTGATGGTTCAATCTTTTCTATATTTAGTTCAATTTTTAACGAATTTCGAAATCTTTTTTTATTAATCTTTATAAGATTATATTATTATCACTTTAGTAAATAATCCTGTCAAATATTAAAAAAAGACTATAATAAATTATCAGATGAGCATAACTGTACATTTTAACAATCACGAAATAAAAGCGGAAAAAGATTCCTCACTATTCGAAATCGCAGGATCAGCGGGAATACGTGTGCCAACTTCCTGCATAACGCAGGGAAAGTGTAAGGAATGTATGGTTGAAATCACCGAAGGAATGGAATGCCTTTCAGAGCCGACATCAAAGGAATCACATTTATCCCGTAAATTTATTCCTTCCGGAAAAGGGAATTTCAGGCTGTCCTGCCAGGCAAAGATAATTGCTGATTCGGGAGTTATAAGGTGCAATACAATGCGCCGCGGCAATATGAGAATTGAAACTAAAGCGCTGAAACTTCCTACCAGCAATACAAAACTAAAACCTGATCCTGCAATAACTCGAGATGGCGAAAGAATTCTTTTAGACGGAATTGAAATTGATAAAACAACCGGACCAATTCACGGTATTGCGATGGACCTTGGAACAACAACTGTCGTGCTTCGACTTATAAATCTTGAAACGGGAGAGATTGTTGCAGATTCTTCTTTCGAAAATCCACAGAGATTCGGCGGCTCGGATGTAATGTCACGAATTCATTATGACACAGAAAATAAAGGGAAACTGCTTCAGCGAACTCTTGCCGGATATTTAACACACGCTATCGAAGAATTCCCCGTTGATCCGAAAAGCATTTACGAAATGGTTGTTGCCGGCAACTCAACTATGCGTGATCTTTTCTTCCGCCTGAATGTTTATTCAATCGGGCAGAATCCATACAGATCAATTACTGAAATTGAAATGGGTGATGGAAAAAGAACAACAACGAGTCTGACTGGATTTCCTAAAAGATTGCTATTGCCGATTAATCCAAAAGCGCGTATTTACGGTCTTCCCATAATCAGTGGACACGTTGGAGCAGATGCCGCAGCGTGTATGCTTGCAGTCGATCTTGCAAATGAAGAAAAATTAATTGCAATAATGGATATAGGAACAAACACGGAACTAATACTTGGCAACAAAGACAAAATCTTAGCGGCTTCCTGTCCCGCGGGCCCTGCATTCGAAGGCGGAAATATTTCCTGCGGAATGCCTGGACTTCCCGGTGCTATAGAAAAAGTAAAAATAAATGCAGATGGAACAATAAAGAATAAAGTTATAGGTAACGGAATTCCCGAAGGAATCTGCGGCTCGGGTCTGGTTGATATTTTAAGCGAACTACTGAAAAATAAAAGAATGAATTCACTCGGCCGATTTGAGCACGATGAGCACGAAATTATTTTGTATTCTGAGGATGAATCTCACGTTTACGTAAATGAAAGCGACATAAACGAACTTGCACAGGCAAAAGGAGCAAATGTAGCCGGGCTTCATTGTATTTTTAATAAGTACGGAATTAAGTTTAACGATATCGATACATTTTATCTTGCAGGAGGTTTCGGCAGGTACCTGGATATTCAATCTTCAAAGAGAATCGGGTTAATACCTAATATAGATGATTCCAAAATTTTCCAGATAGGGAATGCTGCAATTGAAGGAGCAAGTATTGCGCTTCTTTCAAAATCAAAACGAGAAGAACTTGAAAACCTTATAAAAAAGATAGTTCACTGCCGGCTTGAAAGCGATCCTTCTTTCTTCGATTATTTTGTTGAAGGTTGCCAGTTCAACCCGGTAGATTCCTTTAAGACAATTCAATATGAATGAGCTAATCGACACAAGCCCTGATATAAATGTCAGGGAATCAGAATACAAACGCCTGCTTGGTTATCCACCTGATCACAAGCTTGAAGGAAGACCAAAGGAACTTGCAGATTGGGCAAGACAATGGTACACCGAAAACGGAAAGCCCTGGATCTATGTAATAAAAACAGATGAACTTGACATTCAAAACGGCAAGTTCAGGATCAGTGGTGTCGAATTCACTTCAAAAAAATTACACGATCAACTTACAAAAGGTAAAGTTCATAGCGCATTTCTTACGGCAATAAGTGCTGGGAAAGAATGTGAAGAAAAATCTCATCAGTTGTGGCAGGAAGGAAAGCCCGATGAATATTTTTTTCTTGAAATTTTTGGTTCTGCTGTTGTTGAACATTTAGTCACAAACACAGGCGCACGTTTCTGTGCCTGGGCTGATAAACAGAAACTCGCTATTCTTCCTCATTACAGCCCTGGATATACGGGATGGGACGTTTCAGAACAAGTAAAACTAAACGAGCTGATAATAAAGAAAAAAATAAATCAGCTGCCGGGAAAAATTGAAGTCCTGGAAGCAGGAATGCTCAATCCAAAAAAATCTTTACTTGCCGTGTTCGGAATATCGCCGGATTTAAATAAAATTCAGAACCTCGGTGAATTGGTCCCCTGCAATACTTGCTCACTTTTATCCTGCCAGTATCGCAGGGCAACTTATAAACATCCGCGCAAGCAGATTGAAGATGTTTCAAAGCTGCAGCCTGAAAATTATTCTGAAGAAATTGAATGCGTACTGAATCAAAATGCAAAATATAATTTTGGATTAAAAGCACTTAAGAAATGGTCACAGCAAAGACTTAAGCTGCAATTTTTGAATGATAGTTCAGTTAAAGCTATATTTGAATATGAAGGTACAACCTGTTCTAACTTAGGGCATCCTTTAAAGTTTGATTATCATATAAAACTGAGTCCGGCAACAAACAATTATAGGATAATTTCATTAAGTTGTGTACCTGCAGATGGAGATACGGGTTATTCTTTTATGTGTGAATATTTGGAGAACCCGGAAACTCTAATGAGAGCCATTGAAAATGAAAGACCATTGCTAGGACAGCCGCTCAATGAAGTCTTAAATTGGAAACGTGAATTTACTCCGGATGGCTGTTACTGCAAACCGAAAGGTCGGGATTATAAATGGGGCATTGTGCTTGAGGTTCTTCATTACGCACTGGCACAATACGAAATTAAAAATCACGCAATAAATTCTTGGAGTAATAACAGTGATTAAAATTTGCGACATTAACCAAACAGCAAAAGAAAAACTTCCTCCTGCCTTTACAGACAAATCCGGTATCGGCGTTCATTACACAGATGCTTTCATAAAACCTATGAATGTAAAACTTGAAGATGGGACAAGAATTTCCTGCAAGAGAAAAGGTTTGAAAATAATGCTGGTTGTCGGCACGAAAAAAGGTGAAGGACTAATGAGAAGACTGGAAATTAGTAAAGATCCGGTTGAAATGTTAAACACTGCATTACAGGAAGCTGCAAAATCTGCTGAAGTCGAATTAAAAATTACTGATAATGAAATACTTGTTTCACCCTAACGATATTTTTTATTAGCATAAAAGAGGAAGAAACATGAGACCAGAACAATGGGAAATATTTAAGAAAGCCGCCCGGATGGAAAAGATGGATAAAATTCCTATGGCGCTGATTATTGACAGCCCATGGATACCCGGTTATCTTGGTATAAAACATATGGATTACTATCTAGACCCGGAATTATGGTTTCAATCAAATCTTAAAATTCACCAGGAATTCCCTGACATCATTTTTATCCCTTCATGGTGGATGGAATATGGAATGGCCGCAGAACCTTCTGCATTAGGAACCAAAATAAAATTCTGGCAGGATAATACTCCGAGTGAATATCATACCCTTTATAATATCGAAGACATAGATAATTTCCCAGAATACGAAGTTGAATATGATGCTTTTATGGCAATGACACTGCACCGTATCAAAATGCAGAAGCAACGCATTTTCGATAGCGGGTATACACTTCCAATTGTCACATCAAGAGGCCCTCTTTGTACAGCAGGTTTTGTAAGAAGCACTACAAACTTTATGATTGACATTGTTGAAAAACCTGAGTGGGCACACAAGTTGATCGACCTTTGCACAAATCTTATAATTGATTGGCTGAAAGCCCAAGCAAAAATTATGGGCGACCAGGTTGAATCAATTTTTATTCTTGATGATATAGTCGGTTTTATTAATGAGGATCATTACATGGAATTTGCTCATCCATATTTGAAAAAAATATGTGATGCTTTTCCGAAAGACTGGGTAAAAATATACCATAACGATGCTGACGTAAATGCCTGTCTTGAACATTTGCCAGATTGCGGTTTCAATGTTCTCAACTGGGGAAAACAAACCGATATATCCGAAGTTAAAGACAGAATTGGCGATCGTATGTGCTTAATGGGAAATGTTAATCCTCTTGAAATCGGTGTTCGTGGAACTCAAGATGAAGTTTTCGACGCAACGATGGAAGTTCTCGAAAAAAGCGACGGTGAAGGAATAATACTTTCAGTGGGAGGAGGAACAAGCCCGGGAATGCCGAAAGAAAATATTGTTGCAATGCAGAAAGCATTGGATGAATTTAATTCCAAACGTTAAAATTTTGTAAAAAGGAAATCGCAAATGCCCGATTATGCTTTAATGAATCAATACCTTTATGAAGGGAAGGCGAAAGAAGTAGAACAGATGACAAAAGATGCTTTAGCCGAAGGGCGAAGCGTTCAGGAAGTTTTGAATGAAGGTTTAATAGCTGGTATGAGTGTAGTTGGAGAAGATTTCAAATACAATATTCTTTATGTGCCCGAAGTGTTGATTGCAGCACGAGCAATGAAAGCTGGAATGGCAGTTTTAAAACCACTCCTTTCGTCAAAAGATTCAATCACAGAGTCCAAAGGAGTGTTGTTAATGGGAACTGTACGCGGTGATTTGCACGACATCGGTAAAAACCTTGTTTGTATGATGGCAGAAGGTGCAGGATTTGAAGTGCACGATATAGGAGTTGATCAGAGCCTGGAAAAATTTATGGCTGCGGCTGAAAAATGTAAACCGGATATCATCGGCATGAGCGCTCTACTGACAACCACGATGACATATATGAAAACAGTTGTTGACGGATTTAAAGATAAAGGACATATTAAAATGGCAATTGGCGGTGCGCCTGTAAGTCAAATGTTTGCAGATGAAATTGGAGCGGACGGCTATGGCTCTGATGCGAGCAGTGCAGTTGATTTGTTTCTGCAATTTGTAGGGAAAGAATAGAACTTATTGTTTTTTTACTTAAATAAAAATATAATTATGGCATTTTATCAAATATTATACTGGCAGGATATTCCTTCACAGGTAAAAGCCTGGGATGATTTCGATGAAACAAAAGTAGAGTTGTCGCCAAAATTTATGGCCAAGATCGACAAAGTTGCAAAAGAAAAAGGATTGACTGACGAAACTAGCTATCTTGAACAATGGAAATGGAGTGATGAACGGGAACAAGAAGGAACACCTGAAGAAGTTGCAGAAATAATAAAAAATGAATTAGAAGAAAATTTCAACTAAAAAGAAGTGCTAATATGAGCTTACCTGAAAATAAAGCCAAAAGATCAATACTTAAAAAACTTGGAGAAGGCAAAATTCTGATTTCAGACGGTGGATGGGGAACATTTCTTCATGAGCTCGGACTGGAAGTTGGCGACTGTCCAGAAATATGGAATGTTACACATAGACAAGAAGTGCTTGGAATAGCTAATAGTTATATTGATGCCGGCTCAGATATGATACTTACAAACACATTCGGTGCTCATCCCATCAGGTTGAAACATTATGGATTGCAGGATCGCGCTTTTGAACTTAATGAAGCTGGTGCATCAATTTCAAGAGAGGCTGCAGGAGACGATCATTTTGTTCTTGGTTCAATCGGGCCATCGGGTGCAATTTTAATTATGGAGGAACATTCTGAAGAAGAAGTATATGATGGTTTTAGAATACAGGTTGAAGGTTTGGCAAAAGGTGGAGCCGATGTCATTTGCGTAGAAACAATGTCGGCAACCGATGAAGCATGCCTGGCAATTAAAGCAGCAAAAGAATTTACCGATCTTGAAGTGATCAGCACTTTCACCTACAATAAAACTGTACAAGGTTACTACCGGACAATGATGGGTGTTTCCCCGGAAGAAATGATAAATGCTGTGAAGAAAGCAGGCGCTGACATTATCGGTGCAAACTGCGGTATTGGTTTCGATCAGATGGTGGAAATAGTTGAAGCAATAAGAGAAATTGACAAAACAACACCCGTGCTTGTGCACGCGAATGCCGGCATGCCGATAGTGAAAGATGCTAAAACTGTTTTCCCGGAAACACCCGAATTGATGGCGCCGAAAATAAAAAAATTAGTGAATGCCGGGGCAAACATTGTCGGTGGATGCTGCGGAACAACACCGGAACACATTCGTACAATTGTAAAAGAGATCAGAGGATAATTTCTCTAAAAATATTATATCTCTTACAGGATTGGGATTTATCCTTCCTCACATAGTGATAATATCATTATAGATAATAAAAGCCATTAGCAATAAAAGAATAACAAATCCGACATTCTGTATTGCTATCTTCACCTTTATCGGAATTTCTCTTTTGAATATTGCCTCTATGATAATTATCAAAAGATGCCCACCGTCAAGAACGGGAAATGGCATTATGTTTATTATTGCAAGGCTAAGGCTTAGCAATGCAAGAAAATTCATAAATGTTGAAAAACCATTATCGGCTGATTTTGCAGCGTACTTGGCGATCTTAACAGGCCCGCCAAAAACTTTTCCAAATGCAAGTTGGCCTTTTATAACTCTTCCAAACATAGTAGCCGTCAAATCAGTTACTCTTACAATATCAAGCCAGCCATAATAAAAAGATTCAAAGAAGCCATATTTTTTATAATCAACTTTGCCCAGAAAGACTGTTCCAATTCCAACACCGATTAATCCATCGCTTCCCGGAGT
Organism: uncultured Bacteroidota bacterium; assembly: GCA_963772675.1. Classification (GTDB taxonomy): domain Bacteria; phylum Bacteroidota; class Ignavibacteria; order Ignavibacteriales; family Ignavibacteriaceae; genus JAKAGZ01. The sequence goes on along the minus strand of CAVYYF010000011.1, from coordinate 299,443 downwards.
TACTGCCATATTTAAAGTATCCTTATCACGCAGCACCGCCAGTTGAATTGCCTTACCCTTACTTTGATGAATTATATCAATTGCCTGTTCACCTGTATAAACCGGCGTAGCATTCATATCAAGCACTATATCACCGCTTTCTATTCCGGCTTTATTTGCAGGCGAGTTTGCTAAAACCTCGGAGATTCCCGGTCTCACACCTGTTGGATATAAAAACAACCTTCCATCTTTACTATCAGGAACTTTAGAACGCGGAATATGCAAAGTTTCTACCTGTCCCTTTCTTTCAAGCCTTACGTTAAGATCTTCACCAAGGGTAGTAACAAGTATTTCAGAACTTACATCTCCCCAGTCACTAACTGTTTTTCCATTTATCGCTAAAATTTTATCGTTAGTCTGAAAGCCTAATGAATCAGCAGTTGAGTGAGGAACAACATAAGCGATAGTCGTTGTTTTTGTTACTTCTTTTCCGTGAAAATAATTTCCTCCCCAAAATACAAACAAGGCCAAAAGCAGATTCATCAGTACACCAGCAGTGATCACAATCACTTTCTGGTAAACCGGTCTGGCCCTGAATTCATATGGCTGTGGTTCTTTATCAGCAAATTCAGTATCGAAGCTTTCATCAACCATTCCGGCTATTTTTACATAACCGCCAAGAGGTAGTAAACTCAGCCTGTAATCAGTATGATCTCCGCCGTCAAAGTCTTCGGGAAGATCTCCAAATGTGAATCCATTAATTTTATTCCAACCGAACAATCTTTTTCCAAAACCTATTGCAAAAACCTCGGCTCTCATTCCGCATGCTTTGGCAGCAATAAAGTGTCCGAACTCATGGATGAATACCAGAATTCCTATCGTTATCGCAAAGTAAATTACATATTCCATTAAGCGGGTTTCTCCTGTTAAATTAAACTCGTTACAAAATCCCTTGTTTCTTTGTCACATTCAAAAATTGTGTTAAGATCGGGCTCTTTATGATTTTCAATTTTATTTAATGCTTTTTCAATTAAAGTCGGGATTTGTGAAAACTTTATTTTCCTATTTAAAAATTTATCCACAGCAACTTCATTTGCCGCATTCATAATGCAGGGTGAAGTTCCCCCGGCCTCGAGGGTTCCGAAGGCAAGTTTCAAACATTCATACTTTTCAAAATCAGGTTCAAAGAAAGAAAGATTATTGATCTTTGGCAAATTAGCTCTTTCAAATTTATTCTCAAATCTTTCAGGATATGTTAACGCATATTGAATAGGAAGCTTCATATCCGGAATTCCCATCTGAGCTTTTATTGAACCATCTACAAACTGCACCATCGAATGTACAATAGACTGCGGATGAATCACAACTTCAATTTTGTTTTTAGGAATTCCGAAAAGCCAGTGAGCTTCAATAACTTCCAGGCCTTTATTCATCATCGAAGCTGAATCAATTGTGATTTTGTTTCCCATCTTCCAGTTCGGATGATTCAGTGCTTCATCTACAGTAACATTTTCAAGTTCGGATTTATGTTTATTCAGAAATGGTCCGCCGGATGCGGTAATGATTAATTTCTCCACTTCATTTTTATCTTCGCCAACCAGACATTGATAAATAGCACTATGTTCCGAATCAACCGGAATGATTTCAGCGTTATGTTTTTTGCATAAATTAGTTATAAGCTCTCCGCCGACAACAAGCGTTTCTTTATTTGCAAGTGCAATTCTCTTTCCTCTTTTTATCGCTTCAATAGTTGGCGCAAGCCCTGCAAAACCGACAATAGCACCAATAAGAAAATCATAATCACATTCAGCTGCTGATTTGCATAATCCATCAATACCTGAAAGAACTTCACATCGACCCTTTAGTTTAATCCTTAACTCTTCGGCAGGTTTTTCCTCTCTTACTACTACTACCCGGGGTTTGAATTCATTTATCTGCGGTTCGAGAAGATCGATCCGGGAATTAACGGTAAGCGCTTCGACCTTAAATTTTCCCGGGTATTGTCTTATCACGTTCAACGAGTTTACCCCAATAGAACCGGTTGAACCTAATATTAATATTTTCTTCATATCTTCGAATTAATTGATTTTAAAAGTACGCAAGTACTCTATTTTAATCAATGAAATAGGGAAGCCGGAAACACCGTTTATAGCTTATTATCACAATTTATTGAATATTTCATATTATCGAAATTCTGTTAAATTCCAAGAGTAAAAATTACCAGCAACGTCAACTATTGATCGGTTGATGTGTCTATTAAACTGAAAGCAATCAAAATATTTTGAGAAATACAAAAGATCATAAAATTGAGTTTACCGTTGCGTTCAATCGTCTGAAAAAGCGGCTTTACAATTATCTGCTTAAAATGACTTCAGACAGAATGACAGCAGAAGATATCAGCCAGAATGTATTCCTGAAACTTTTTGAGAATTTTGACAAAATAAATGACAGAAGTAAGATAGATATATGGGTTTTTAAAGTAGCAAAATTTGAAGTATTTAATTTTTACAGAGGGAAAAGTGCAAGGGTCGACCAGTTTGGAGTCGAAGATACGGACGAAATTGAATTAAGTTCGGGGGTAGATCTGATAGAAATCATAGAGTTAAAGGACCTGAAAGAAAAACTTAATGCAGAACTTGAATATATCCCTTTTGAACAAAAAGAAGTTTTTACACTTAAAGAATTTGGCGGATTGAGCTATGAAGAAATTTCTTCCGTGCTCGAAATTGATGAAAACCTTGTAAGAAGCAGGCTTCATTCCGCCAGGGAAAAATTAATCCTGAAACTATCAAAAGCCTTAAAATGAAACGAGGATAACATGGATTCAAATGATTTGTTAAAGATTATAGACGTGTATTTGGATGGAGAATTGGAAAAAAGCAAAGAACCTGGCTTATTTATTTCGCTTTCTAATAATGAAATCGCCAGAAATTATTTTAAACAGCAACATCTTCTGAAATCTGTAGTCGGCGAAATGCAGGAAGAATTTCCAGAAGAGCTTGAGAAAAGAATTCTGGCAAGGACAGTTTTAAATGGGAAGAATAAGTTCTTTACGCAAAAAATGAAACTGGTAATTTCTTATGCAGCAATTATTGTTTTGTTCTGCATTAGCTTGTTTTTCTATTCACAGATAAAAACATACAAAGAAGATATCAACCAGGTTCACCTGGATATTCAAAAACAAAATAGAACAATTCAAATTTTACTTAATTCTCTACCGACGGCTGAAATAAATGGGAAATTCTCTAATGCTGTTATTATAAAAAGTAATTAACGAGGTATGCAATGAAAACAATCTTAGCAATATTAATCTTTGGTTTCCTTATTGCAGGTTGCGAAAACAAATCCAACAAAGTAGAAGTAGTACCTAATCTTGAAGAGATGTACAATTCGATCGATGATGTTGACACTCCACCAAAAGAAACTTAAACAACAAGCAAAGAGATGAATAAAGACCTGGAAAATGCGGCAAAAAGTCTTTACGATAAAAACTCTGAAAAGCCGATGCAATTCAACATTGCCCTTCGGTTTTATTTAAATGAGAAAGGAAGCATTGATAAAATCAAGGATATCTCGAAGCCTTTCCACATGACTGCAATCGACATCTGACAGCATTAGTGTTTATACCGACAGACAAAAATTATCTGACGCAATTGCTGAAAGGGTAAGCAACTGGAAATTTGATCCGGCAAAAATCAAAGGAACACCTGTTAAATGCTGGTCTGATGTAAAAGCAAATATTTTAGTAAATCCTGATGGAACAACTAAAATAGAATTACCTGACTTTCTTGCGGGCGCCAATATGTTCAATCCCGATGACAAATACTTTGTAGCGGTAGAGGAAATGCCAGAGCCTATTGGTGGAATCGCTGCAATTCAAAAAAACATTAAATACCCTGAAATCGCTAAAAGAGCAGGAATAGAAGGCAGGGTTTATATTCAAGCATTTATAGATGAGAACGGAAATGTAACCAAAGCCAATGTTCTAAAAGGAATAGGAGCAGGTTGCGATGAAGCTGCAATGAATGCAATTAAAAAAGTAAAGTTTATCCCGGGAAGACAAAGAGGTATACCGGTAAAAGTGCAGGTAAGTGTACCTGTTATTTTTAAGTTATCTGATAATACAGTTAAGGAGGTAAAATGAAAAAGAAAATATTTACACTACCTTTCATAATAATTTTAATATTAGCTGCAAATGTTTTCGGACAGGAAAAAAATACTTCAGAAAAATCAAACGATAAATATTTAAAAGAAGTTGAAGTAATGGCAGAACCAATTGGTGGAATCAGCGCTATTCAAAAAAAGGTTATTTATCCTGAGATTGCAAAAAGAGCAGGTATTGAAGGAAAGGTTTACATTCAGGCCTTTATTGACGAAAAAGGAGATGTTGTAAAAACAATAATGCTCAAAGGAATTGGCAGCGGTTGTGATGAAGCAGCTATGAAAGCAGTGAAAGAGACAAAATTCACACCGGCAAAACAACGAGATAAACTTGTAAAAGTGCAGGTAGTTGTTCCGGTTTTGTTTAAGCTGAACAAGTCAAAAAAATAACATAGGACAGTCTATATTAAAATTTTCAGGGAATAATTCAGCCTCAGGTCGAGTCTTTTTGTGCTCTGCTCTAATTTTTCCTTGTTCCCGCTCATTTTTATTTCGTATTTTTGGCTACCATGCTCAAGACATTACTAATAACTGCTTTTGCGAGTCTCCTAGTTTTAGCACAGCAGCCTAACGACTTTAATAATAAATACGTTCTCGCTCAGTCATATTTGCAGGGTGGACAATATGACAAGGCAGAACAGATTTTCGAAGAACTATATAAAACCCAAACTGCCAATTACCAGATTTTTGAAGGATTGAATGATTCCTATGTGCAGCTAAAAAAGTACGATCTCTCCATTATTTTAATAGAAAGCCGGTTAAAAACTAATCCACAGGATATAAATCTTTACGGTCTTCTCGGTTCTACATACTATCTTATGGGCGACGACAAAAAAGCCTTTGAGGTTTGGGATAGCTCACTTGATAAAGTTCCGAATAATGAAACTGCTTACAGAATTCTAGCAAATTACGCAATTGAAAGAAGAGCATTCGATAAAGCAATTGAATATTTGAAGAGAGGAAAAGCCGAAGCAAAGACCAATAATTATTTTTCTTATGATCTGGCAAATTTATATTCACTAACAATGCAGTATAAAAATGCTGCTGAAGAATATTGCTCAATATTAGATAATAGCCCCGCACAGTTAAATTCAATTCAGTCAAGAATATTGTCATTTATTAATAAACCAGGTGCGCTTGAGCAAACTATTGAAGCTGTAAAAAGTTATCAGTCTAATAAAATTGAATTTAAATTTCTACTTGCAACACTTTATAAGGAAGCAAAAGAATATAATAAAGCTTTCAATCTTTACGAACAAATAGAATCCGTGCAGGATCAACAAGGTTATCTGCTATTAAATTTTGCAAATTATCTTACGGAAGAAAAGCAATTCTCCAAAGCAACACAGGTTTATGATGAAATTCTTTCCCGGTTTCCTAATTCACCTTTTATATCCAATGTAAAGCTTGGTTATGCCAAAACTCTTGAGGCAACGCTTAATGATGACAGCACTTTAAATGCAAATGATTGGAAACCATACTCCAGACCCTTCACATTATCTAATGATAAAATTGAAAAAGTCATAAATGCTTATTCAGAAATAATTAAGGCTTACCCGAATTCAGAAGTTGCTAATGAATCATTATTGAGAATTGCCGATATCCTTCTAAATAAAAGGGACGCTCCTGATGAAGCACAAAAATATTTCAAGCAGCTTACGGCAGCAACTACTTCAAAGTTAATCTTTGATGCATATTTGGGACTTGGAGATATTGCTCTACAAAAAGGCAACCTTGATCAGGCAGTGCTGGAATATTCTAAAGTACTTGATAATAAAAAAACTCCACTTGATAAAAAGAACCTTGCAAAACTACAACTGGCAAAAATCAGTTTTTATAAAAAAGACTTTGAAAAATCGAAAGCTCTTCTCTCAGAGATAATAAGCGACATGCAGGATAATTCGACAAACGATGCGCTTGAGCTTTCACTTTTATTGAGCACTTCAAAAAATGATTCCATAAATCTTGCTGAATTCTCAAAAGCTGAACTACTCTCAGAACAAATGAAATTTGACAGTGCTTCTATTATTTACAAAAAAATAGCTGGTAATCCCCGAGCTTTTGTGCTTGCACAGTTTGCCCAAATAAGGGATGCAGAAATGGATATAGCAACGGATAGCCTGGAAACTGCTATTACAAAATTGACCCATATAGCTGACGAGGGAGCGAAAAACATATATGCGGATAAAGCTTTATATTTGGAAGGTAAAACTTACGAGTTTGGTTTAAAAAACAAAGAAAAAGCAATTGAAGCTTATGAAAATTTACTTGCTCTATTTCCAAACTCAATCTATCTTGATGAAGTAAGAAAGACAATTATTTCCTTAAAAAATAAAATAAGCTAGGTATTAAATGGGCAAAAGACAGAATCAAAAAATTGTAAAATGTTCATTTTGCGGAAGGGACGGAAGTGAAGTCGGTAGTATGATAGCCGGGCCCGACGTTTACATTTGTGATATTTGTATAAGCAGCAGCGTAGATATTCTTAAAAATAATCTCGCCGCATATACAAACGCAAAATCCAGGTTTTCATATGACCACACACCTGAATCCATAAAAAAGACCTTGGACGAATACGTCGTTGGACAGGAAAGGGCAAAGAAAACTCTGGCTGTTGCAGTCTATAATCATTACAAAAGAATAAATACTCGTTCATCGTTTTTTGAACTGGATGATGTTGAAATCGAAAAAAGTAATATCCTTTTGATTGGACCTACCGGGGTAGGCAAAACTTTGCTGGCTCAAACACTTGCAAAAATTCTTGATGTTCCCTTTGCCATTGCTGATGCAACAACTCTCACAGAAGCTGGTTATGTCGGCGATGACGTAGAAACTGTTCTTGTTCATTTGCTTCAGGCAGCTGATTATAATCTTGAAAAAGCCCAGAAGGGAATTGTATATATTGATGAAATTGATAAAATAGCCCGCAAAGGTGAAAGTACATCCATTACAAGAGATGTTTCAGGCGAAGGTGTTCAGCAAGCTTTATTAAAAATTCTCGAAGGAACAATTGCGGGTGTACCTCCTAAAGGGGGAAGAAAGCATCCGGAACAAAGTCTTATTAATATTAATACAAAAAATATTTTGTTTGTTGTAGGCGGTGCCTTCGATGGGATCGACAAAATTATTGCATCAAGAATCAATAAAAACAGAATGGGATTCTCTTCTGATTTAAAAGCCAAGAAGGATGAAGAAGATGTTTTGAAATACATCCAGCCGGAAGACTTGTTGCACTACGGATTAATTCCGGAACTGATAGGCAGAATCCCTGTTGTTGCCCCGTTGCAAGCTTTGAAAGAAGAAGCTCTGAAAAGTATTCTTACTGAACCAAAGAATGCCATACTTAAACAATTCAAAAAATTATTTATGATGGAAGGCGTTGAGCTTGAATTTGATCCATTTGCGATTCAGTCAATTGTTGAAAAAGCTATGGTAAGAAAAACCGGGGCTCGTGCGTTAAGATCTATCGTTGAAGGATTTATGCTTGACATAATGTACGACCTTCCTAGCAGAGACAAAGTTGATAAATGTATTATCACAAAAGATGTTGTCGAATCCGGGGGGGAACCAATTTACCTTGAAGCTGACAGGAAATCAGCATAATATTATTATAAATATTTATTGATTTTAATTTAGGCGATCAAATGATCGCCTAAAATTTTTTTTGCCGGGTTTCTTAATGTTAAAAAAATTTATATTACTTCTCTTTCTCGCCACCAACATCATTTGTGCTCAGTCTAAAATTCTCATCTATATGGATCTCAAACAAACTGATCATTTGAGAGCTTATGGAATAACATACAGCGCACTTACAGAGGGAATTAAAGCGGACTGGCTTCTTAATTATCGGGGTGGTTCTTTTATGCTCGATTATTCAAATAAAATCGCAACTCAATGTCGAGTTGAAGGCGTTGCTTTTGATTTATTGTCTGCAACTGATGCTGCACAAATATATTCCATAGTCCAGGGCAATGATAAAAATATGGATGTGGTCCGGTTAGAGAAAGCGCCTAAGATTGCTGTATTTGTACCACCCGGATTTCAACCCTGGGATGATGCTGTTACTATGGTGCTTGAGTATGCAAAAATTCCATACACAAAAATCTGGAATGACGAAATTTTAAGAGGTGATCTGCCAAAATATGATTGGCTCCATTTACATCACGAAGATTTCACAGGCCAATACGGAAAATTTTATGCAAGTTTCAGCAATGCACAATGGTATATAGATCAGCAAATGGAATACGAACAGGACGCAAAGAAAAATGGTTTCAAAAAAGTTTCTAATATGATGAAAGCTGTGGCCGAAGATATCAAGAATTATGTGGGCGATGGTGGCTTTCTTTTTGCAATGTGCTCTGCCACTGATTCCTATGATATTGCACTTGCTGCTCACAATGTCGACATCTGCGATAAAATGTATGATGGTGACCCGCCCGATCCGGACGCACAGGCAAAGCTGGACTTCTCAAACACTCTTGCTTTTACAAATTTCAAACTTGAAATGAATCCTTATGTTTACGAATACAGCAGTATTGATGTGCAACCAGCAGAAATAGGAAGCCCTCAAAATGATTATTTTACTCTGTTTGATTTCTCTGCGAAATATGATCCGGTACCAACTATGTTGACACAGGATCATGTGAATGTTATTCACGGATTTATGGGACAAACAACGATGTTCCACCAGGAACAGATAAAGAAAACAGTCACTATACTTGCAAAACGCGACGGCACCGACCAGGTTAAGTATATTTATGGTACTTTTGGACGTGGATTTTTTGCTTTTTACGGGGGACACGATCCGGAAGATTATCAACATTTAGTCGGAGACCCTCCAACAGATCTTTCTCTTTACAAAAACTCACCGGGATACAGGTTAATCTTAAATAACGTACTCTTTCCCGCGGCTAAAAAGAAAAAACAAAAAACCTGAAATTAATTTTTATAAGTATTTAAAAATATTTGTTAATTTTAATCTCTGAATAATAACTATGATCAACTGACAGCCCATAACTGAGGTATATTATGAAATTTATCACAATCAAAAATTCATCAGATAAGATTCCGGTTGGGAAAATTGTATGCGTAGGAAGAAATTATGCTGAACATGCCCGTGAACTTGGAAATGAAATACCGGAAAAACCGGTTGTGTTTCTCAAACCAAATTCTGCAATTATTTATTCGGGTGAAAGGATAATATATCCAAATTTTTCCGGGGACATGCAACACGAAGTTGAATTAGTTCTTTTAATAGGAAAGACAATTAAAGGTGCCGATAAGAAAAATGTTGAGGATGCAATTCTCGGATATGGTGTTGGGCTTGATATGACATTGCGGGATATTCAAAGTGAATTAAAAAAGAAAGGACACCCCTGGACTATTGCGAAAGGTTTTGATACCTCCGCTGTGATATCTGACTTTGTTTTAAAGAAGGATCATAACCTTACTTTAGATGAAGTTATCTCACTTTCAATAAATGGAACAACCAAACAAAGAGCTAAACTTAATACAATGATTTTTATACCATCAAAAATTGTTGAATATATTTCCTCACTTATGACACTCGAAGAAGGCGATTTGATATACACCGGAACACCTGCGGGTGTTAGTAAGGTTGAAAAAGGAGATAAAATATTTGCCGAAATTGAAGGAATAGCCTCGCTGCAATGCGAAGTTAGATAATCACCCGCTCAGATTGCTCAATGCTTTTTTGATCAGGTCCTCCAGGGTTGCTTTTGGGTATTCAGCAAGAACATCCCTTATACTTTTTTCGGCTTGTTTAGAATTATATCCTAATGTGGTCAGGGCGGCAATGGCTTCGTTCTTAATACTGAAAGGTACCGCTTCTTCCCCTTCAGCAGCAACGGATCCAACTTTTGACTTTAATTCGAGTACAAGCCTCTCTGCAGTTTTTCTTCCAATTCCCGGTACTGAAACAATTCTTGAAATATCACCTGAAATAATCGCTTGCCTTAATTCATCAACCTGTATACCCGATAAAATACTCAGGGCTAATTTCGGTCCGATACCATTTACTGAAATCGACAGCTCAAACATTTCTTTTTCTGATTCAGTATAAAAACCAAATAATGATATTGAATCTTCTTTTACACTCGTAAAAATAAAAAGCGAAACGGATGATTTATTGCTGATTTTTTCAAAAGTATTGATTGAAATATTAACGACATACCCAACACCGTTAACATCAAGGATTATCCTGGTGGGTTTAGCGGAAACTATTTTACCGGACAAATAGCCAATCATCTTTAATCCAGAATTAGGTTATTAACTTATGACTCTTTCAGGATATGCTTCAATAAAAGCCTTCCAGTCCTTGCTCTTTGTCGTAACTTTGTGAATCCTGAAGGCATGGCATAAAGCGATCGCAAGGGCATCACTTTCATCGAATCTCATTCTGGTATTCTTTATATCGAGCAATGATTTTATCATAAAACTTACTTGTTGTTTTGAAGCGGCTCCGTTTCCAACTACAGATTTTTTTATTTCCCTTGGAGAATATTCGCTTGTCGGGATTTTATTATGTACTGCCGCCAGAAGCGAAACTCCCCGAGCATATCCAATCTTCATAGCCGACTGAACATTTTTGCCATAAAAAGCGGTTTCAATTGCAAACTCATCAGGTTTATGAGTCTTAATTAGCTTATCCAATTCGGCATAAATTATTTCAAGCTTTTCTGTAAGACTTTTATTAGAGGGAAGCTTTATTAATCCGTTTACAATCTTTGTAAAGGAATTTTTGTGTGCTCTTATTAAACCGTAACCAGTATAATTGGTTCCGGGATCGACTCCAAGTATTATCATTAAAATTATTTTAAAATGGAAATACTATTAAACTTATATAAACCAGAAGAAACTGAAACTTATTTTAAGGATTCTTCATCAAAGTCTGCATTAGTATAAACGTTCTGCACGTCATCGTTATCTTCAAGATTTTCAATCAGCTTTATTATTGCCTCGGCAGTTTCGCCGCTAACGTTCATTGTGTTTTTAGCAAGCCACTGGAGTCCCGCATTTTCAACAGTTAATTCTTTATCTATCAGTTTTTTCCTTACTGGTTCGAATGACTCAATTGAAGTTTGTACATCAAAGAATTCTTCTTCTGTTTGAATATCTTCCGCACCTTCATCAAGAACGATTTCAAGAATCTCTTCCTCTTTTTTCCCTTGTGTTGGTAAGGTGATAACTCCTTTTCTTTCAAACATCCACGCGACTGAACCGGTTTCACCAAGATTTCCGCCTCCCTTCGAAAATAAATGACGAACTTCAGCAACGGTTCTGTTTTTATTATCCGTAACAACTTCAACAAGTATTGCTACGCCTCCAGGTCCGTAACCTTCATAGGTTAATTCAGAATAGCTTTGGCCTTCAAGTTCCCCGGTGGCTTTTTTTATTGCACGATCTATATTATCAGCCGGCATATTTGCAGACTTCGCGTTATCAATTGCAAGTCTCAACCGTGGGTTTCCTACCGGATCGCCTCCTCCTTCTCTTGCAGCAATAGTAATTTCTTTGATTAGCTTCGTAAACATTTTGCCTCGTTTGGCATCAATTACGGCTTTTTTTCTTTTAGTTGTAGCCCATTTTGAATGACCTGACATATTCTTTGACTCCGGAATTAATTTTCTTTTACTTTTAAATCCTTAAATCTGAATTGCGGAAATGATCTTCCATCTCTTGCCATCTTATCAATTGAATAAACAATATCAATTTGATGGTGATTATTTTTTATAAGATCGTAGTACTCACCCATATTGAATCCGATCGCATCAAAAATTTTATCCGATCCCCGCTGTTTCAAACTTGCTAACAAATGATTATGCCCGACGATTCTCGGCATTCCTGCAATTTCTACATCTTCAGAAAGGAAAACAGGGCGCATATTTCCAGGACCAAACGGCGCAAATTGATCAATGATTCTCAAAAACTTCGGGGTTATTTCAGAAAATTTTAATTGTGAATCAATTTTAATTTCAGGTGAAAAATCTTCAGAAGACATTGATTCCTTAACGACCTGACTGAATTTCTGCTTAAATTCTTCAAGCTTATCAATTTCTACTGCCAGGCCGGCAGCAGCTTTATGACCGCCAAAGTGAATAAGAACATCCTGACATTTTTCAAGCGCTTCATAGATATTAAAATTAGCTATGCTCCTAGCAGAACCTTTTGCGACCCCGTCAACAGTTGTTAGCATTACTGTGGGGCGGTAATATTTTTCTACTAATCGGGAAGCAACTATACCAATCACTCCCGGATGCCAGCTTTCCTGATGTAAAACTATAGGAATTTCAACATCCAAATCTAACGAATTCTCTATAATATTTAATGCTTCGCCCAAAGTGTTTTCATCTATTTTTCTACGCTGATAATTTTCTGATTCAAGGATGTTTGCAAACTCTTTTGCCTTGTTTTTATCTTTAGTAACAAATAATTCAACCGCGCGTTCAGCATCACCCAATCGACCAGCAGCATTAATTCTAGGTGCAATGGTGAAGACGATCTGTCCCGAGCTTAAGTTTCCCGGACTCAGATTACTGATATCGATCAATGCTCCAATACCCGGTCTTGGATTATTATTAATTAAATTTAGGCCTTCTTTCACCAACACTCTATTTTCATCAACCAACGGGACAATATCAGCGGCGCCTGCCAATGCTACGAGATCAAGATATTGCATGGGTAGTTCTCGTTTTCCGATCCTTTCAGATACCCCCTGCGCAAGTTTAAAAGCCACACCGGCACCAGATAGGTATTTAAATGGATAATTACAATTTGGTTTTAATGGATCAAGGACGGCAAAAGCTTTCGGTATCTGTTCTTTAGGCTGATGATGATCGCATATTATTAAATCAATGCCGAGCTCATTAGCGTAATTTGTTTCTTCAACTGCAGTTATTCCGCAATCAACCGAAATAAGCAAAGAAACATTTCTCGATTTTACATAATCAATTCCGGATTGCGAAAGTCCATAACCTTCAGTTAATCTTTTGGGAATATAATATTCAACATTAGCCCCAAGTTCTTTCAAAAACATATAAAGGAGAGCTGTTGAACAAGTCCCGTCCACATCGTAATCTCCGTAAATACAAATCGGCTGATTTTCAGTAAGAGCTTTTATAACGCGAGTAGTCGCTACTTCCATTCCATCCATTAAAAACGGATCATATAAAGATTCGATAGCAGGACGAAAAAAAGATTTGGATTGTGAAAAGTTTTTAATATCGCGGTGAATTAATAACCTTGCAAGAACTTCGGAAAAATTTAGAGAATCGGCTAAAGATTTTACTGCATAATCGTCGGTAATTTCTTTAATCTTCCAACGTTTTTCCAGCATATTACCATCCCTCAAAGATGCCCACTTACCAATCTGCAGGCCTATCTATTTGTAAGCAGGATTGTAAGAACAAAATAAACAACCGGATCCTGTAAGCCGAATTCTGTATCCCCACTATTAATGGGGTGGCAATTATTTATCTTGCCCCGATGTTACCATAGGGATCTAGCAGTCTACCCGAAGATCCTGTCCGAAGACATAAAGCGAACAACTTTAATCTCCCAATAAGAGAAAGACCTTCTTATTTGACCTTGCTTCGAGTGGGGTTTGCCGTGCCTCCGGTATTACTACCGAAGCGGTAGGCTCTTACCCTGCCTTTTCACCTTTACCCCGGATTCGGGGCAGTTTGTTTTCTGTGGCACTTTCCCGTGGTATCAGTATCGTTGTGGTTAAACAACTTTACTGATAACAGCCGGGTGTTACCCGGCACTCTGTTCTGTGAAGTTCGGACTTTCCTCCCCCCGGCTAACCGGGGGACAATTGCCCGGATCAGGATGTTTATTTTATCTTAAAAATAAAATTGTGTTTTTTATACACAATTTTTGTCAATTACTATTTCAGTGTTGATCATTATTCATTCATCAAATTTTCGTCATCTTAAGACATATATTACTCACAAACTACTCACATACATCATCAAATCACGAATAAAGATCTTTTTATACAAAAGAAAATAATTACTGAGACAAATATAATAATTTAATTGCCTCAAAGCATTCTAAAAAAATATTGCTTAAACGTATTAAAATATATTAGGCCGTAGTTTGGCTATAAGCTTCTAAGTTACAATAACTTATCGGCACGCCAAAAACTCACTTAAGACTACTCTACTGTAACTGAATCAGATACTTCCGTGGACACAAGGATTCTTCCGCAATATTCGCAAAAGAAAAGTTTATTGTTTCTCCTTATTTCCAGTTGTCTTTGCGGAGGAACAATATTATGGCAACCTGAACAAGCCGATCTTCTAATGGTTGCAACAGCCATACCCTTTTTGGCTTTCCTGATCCTCATATAAGCCGCATGGTCCGGCTTTTTGGTCTGGACTTCAATTTCTTTTCGCTTTCCCCTGAGCTTGGCTTCTTCTTTTTCATTCGCCTTTATAATAACTTTTAAGTCAGCCTGTTTTACTTTCAGCTCTTCATTCAACTCATCAAGTTGTGGTTTGACTGATTCAATTTCGTCTGTCAGCTTTTTGCTCATATCTGCAAGAGCGTCGTTTTCCGCCTCAAACTTACTGATCAATTCGTCAGTATGATCGATCTCTTTCGTAAGCGCATCGTACTCTTTATTGTTTCTTACCTGGTAAAGCTGAGCTTTAAATTTTTTCTGATTTTCTTTCAGCTTTTCTATTTCATTTTCATTTTCTTTTCGCTTCTTAAGAGAATCTTTTTGCTCTGTTTCCTTGCTTACAATATCTTCCTTAATTGCATTGATTTTTTCTTCGAGTGCCTGAACTGCGTTTGGAAGATCACCTCTCATTTCTTCCAATTCATCAAGCTGATCATCAATACTCTGCAACTCAAAAAGAGTTTTTAACCTGTCGATCAATTTACTTCTCCTTATTATTATTATAAAATAATACGGGGTTTGTTGACCCGCTGAATTTAAAAATTTTAATCCTTGATTTATTTCCTGTATATTTTTTTAATCTCCTTTCAACCTCATCTAAGACTTGAATTTCAGTTTCGTAATGCCCTGCATCAATTAATAGAATTTCATCTTTGGCATCATGAAAAGCGTGATATTTTATATCTGCCGTAACAAATGCGTCTGCTTCTTCACTTATAGAAGTACTTATCATATCTGATCCGCTGCCACCACAAACAGCAACTTTTTTAATTTTAGTCTTTTTGCCTTCCGTAAATCTGAGATTACGTGCATTTATTGAATCAGAAACGTACTTTAAGAAAGTTCTCTGATCCATAGCTTCTTTCAACTCACCGATTGCTCCCGCACCCGTATTTGTTCCTGAATTTGAAAGAGGATAAACATCATAAGCCGGTTCCTCATATGGATGTGCCTTCAACATAGCTGAAATTACATTTTTCAAATCATAAGAATTCACCAAAATTTCAAGCCTGACTTCTTCAACTTTTTCTGCTATATTTTTTTCTCCAACAACTGGTTTAGATTTTTCGGAACCAAGGAAAGTACCTTCTCCCATTAACCTGAAGCTGCATTGTGAATATTCACCAATGTTTCCACCGCCCGCATTAAAGATTGCTTCAGACACTTTCTCTAATGATTTTTCAGGCACAAACACAATCAATTTGAATTGATTTGATGGAAGATTAGCTAAGAATTTTATGTTTTGAAGTTTTAATTTTTTGGCTAGTTCGAAACTTACACCGTCTTTGGTAAAGTCTAGATTCGTATGGGCGGAATAAAGCGTTATATCGTTTTTTATTAGTTTCTCAATTATCACCGAATCTTTATTTCGCCCCACATCAATTTTTTTCAGAGGATGAAAGATCAACGGATGATGACTGATTATTAAATTACATTTCTTTTTTATCGCTTGCTCAATAACCTGCATATTTACTTCAAGACAAAGAATTATGTTTTCCACTTCCCTGCTGGCTGACCCGACCTGCAGACCTACATTATCATTTTTCCACGCAATTTCTTTCGGCGCCCAGTTTTCCAAATATTTAAATATTTCGTTACAAGTCATATCAAAAAAAAATGCACTTTCGAGGTGAAGTGCATTTTTAATTCCGGCTCCCAATTTTAACCGTTAAGTAACGGTTTACATCATCAAGGTATTTCAATTTTTTAGTCTTTTTTATCATGTTTCGAGAACTTGCAATATATATTTTTCCATTCTTATTTGCAAGAATGAGAAGTATAATATTAAACAAACTTCTGTTTAGTTAGGTTCCAGCCAGTTTCCATCCTCTTTTATTATATTTATAAGAGAATCAACGGCATTCTCTGTCGGTACGTTTCTACGAACTATGTCTTTGCCCTTATAAAGTGTTATTTTACCAACACCTGAACCCACATACCCGTAGTCAGCATCTGCCATTTCCCCCGGGCCATTTACAATACAGCCCATAATCGCAATTTTTACACCTTTCAGGTGTTCTGTCCGTTTCCTGATCATTTCCGTCGTATCCTGCAAATCAAACAGGGTTCTTCCGCAGGAAGGACAGGCAATATACTCGGTCTTCGAAATTCTGACTCGTGCAGCCTGAAGAATTCCAAATAAAGTTCGGTTTATTACTTTTTCCTTTGATTCGTGTTTTTGAACAAAGGTTCTCACATATTCCTTTTTAGCATGCTCATTTGAATTTTTGCCATCTTCTGAAATGTTCTTTATTTCTGCCCAAATTCCATCACCAAATCCATCGATCAGAAGCGATCCAAAATCGGTGGAGGAATAAAGCCTAAGCTCGTCCAGATTCAAATTCTGATAGCTTCTTTTCACAATAACCGGGTTCTCAACCTTTTTTAATAGTAAATCGAATAATATTCTTCTTTGCTCGGCAACTCCATGAACATTAGATGTTTCAAGAACCATAACTACAGTTTTATCTTGCTTAATTTTATCAAGCGCATCAGGAGTGAAAGAGGAAATGTTACCGACAACAAAATTTAATTCCTTCGATCTTTGATTTGAACCTAAATATTGCGAAACATTCATCAGAGGGAAGCCTTTAGATTTGTTTTCCAGTTTAATCCAGAAATCAAAATCATAAACTGCTTTAAGCCCGTTCGGAATATCAAAAGGAATATCTTCACTACCTAGATATAAAACATCCGCTGCCAAATCATTCATATTCCATTTATCGGTTTCAGCATTATGAAAGTACCCAATGTCATTTAAATCAGTCTGATTCTTCATTTTTCTTTTACTGAAATCCGCAACCACTCTGGGAACATTACTTCCACCGAATCCTGATAATTCAAATGAATGTCTTCTTTCATAATTGAAGGGATCTTTCGGTTCTTCTTCAATTGGTTTTATTTCTTTATGACCTGACCTGCTTTTATACCTTTGTACAAGAGAGATTGCAACCGGGGCTTCATATTCGGGATCTTCAGTTAATGAAACCCTTATTGTATCACCAAGCCCGTCTTCCAGCAGAGTCCCAATTCCCAATGCTGATTTTACTCTGCCATCTTCTCCTCCGCCTGCTTCTGTTACGCCAAGGTGAAGAGGATAATTCATTCCTTCATCTTCCATCATCTTAATAAGCAGACGATATGCCTGGACCATAACCTGTGTGTTGCTTGCCTTCATTGAAAGAACGATATCATAATAATTCATGTCTTCACAAATTCTTACAAACTCCAATGCTGATTCAACCATACCAAGAGGTGTGTCGCCATATCGGCTCATTATTCTGTCGGAAAGAGAGCCATGATTGGTTCCGATCCTCATCGCAGTTCCATATTCTTTACAGACTTTAACAAGTGGGGTAAACTTTTCTCTTATTCTTTCAATCTCAGCTTTATAGTTTGTATCAGTATATTCAATAGTTTGAAATTTTTTGCGGTCGGCATAGTTGCCGGGGTTTACCCTAACTTTTTCAACTATCCGTGCAGCTAATTCTGCTGCGTTAGGAGTGAAATGAATATCAGCAATCAATGGAACTGTATATCCTCTGTTTCTTAATTCCTTTTTAATACTGTCAAGATTTTGAGCTTCAAGTTTGCTCGGTGCTGTTATTCTTACATAATCACATCCTGATTCAACCATTCTGATAGTTTGTTCAACGGTGGCTTTCGTATCCATTGTGTCTGTTGTAGTCATTGATTGAATTCTGATTGGATAATCGCCACCGCAAGGAATATCCCCTATATTTACAACCCTGGTTTTAAATCTTGAATATTCGGTAAGACTGTTGCAATATTTTTTTGCGTTTCTATTTGTCTGATGCATATCTTGTCTAAATGAATCTTGCTCAATTATTTAGTAACCATTCAGATAATGGAATTAAGTCATTTATCTGATAGGCCCGGCTACTAAACCCTAAAAATTTAGGTAAATCAAAGTTAAATATAACAAATTGTTGATTGCATATAAAAAGATAGTAAAGTGAAAATAAGCCTCTTTTACAATTTATTAACCTTTATTTATCCCTGATTTTGCATTAATTTGCTACTGAAATATGAGAATACCTGAATCAAAAATAGAAGAAATAAGAGCCTCGGCCAGCATAGTAGATATAATTTCTGACAGCGTACAACTCAGAAAAAGAGGAAAAAACTACATTGGGCTGTGTCCATTCCATTCGGAAAAAACACCCTCATTTACGGTGAGTGAAGAGAAACAAATCTTTCATTGTTTCGGCTGCCATACCGGTGGAAATGTTTTTAAATTTTTGATGGAATATGAAAAGATTTCCTTCGTCGAAGCAGTGCAGGAACTTGCTGAAAAATTAGGAATAACTCTTGAATATGATGAACAAGCCGGAGCTGAGCAACAAAGTGAACAGGAACTACTTTATGAAATAAATACAACAGTCGCGCGTTATTTTTCGGATAATTTACTTCACGACGAAAAAGGTGAAATAGCCAGAAAATATTTTGAAAACAGGAAAATTAAAACTCAGACAATGAGGTCATTCGGCCTCGGTTATGCTTTTCCCGGCAGAGATGATCTTGTTAATTTTTTAACAGAGAAGAAAATAGACATTGAGCGTTCACTTACTGTTGGCCTAATCAGCAGCTACGAAGATGGAAGGTTATACGATAAACTTTCAGGAAGAATTATCTTTCCTATTTTTTCTCCGAATGGCAGAGTAGTAGCTTTTGCAGGAAGAGTTCTTGACCCGGAACAAAAAACCGCAAAATATTTAAACTCCCCCGAATCTCTAATCTATATAAAAGGGAGAATTCTTTACGGCCTTTCACACGCAAAAGATGAAATAAGGAAGCTGGATAAAGCAATTATTGTTGAAGGGTATATGGACCTTATTTCATTATATCAAAACGGAATTAAAAATGTTGTAGCTGTTTCCGGGACGGCACTCACGGATGAACAGGTACAGCTTCTTTCCAGATACACAAAAAATGTTGTACTCCTTTTTGATGCGGACACTGCGGGAATAAAAGCCTCAATGAGAAGCATCGAAATTCTTTTGAAAAGAGATATGGACATAAAAATCGCTTCAGTTCCTGCCGGAGAGGATCCGGATTCATACGTAAATAAATTCGGCAAAGAAAAATTTGATGAAATAATTCAGAAAGCTCAAAACTTTCTCGAATATCAGTCAGCTCAATATGAAGCGCAGGGCATGTTTAATGAACCGACTAAAATGACAGAAGCAATTCGTGAACTGGTAAAGCCCATTGCATTGATAAACGACGAACTTAAACGAATATTGTTAATCAAGAACATCGCAAAAAAATTCAATCTGCGTGAAAAATTGCTGGAAGATGAATTAACCAAAGCATTAAATGAACTGAGCAAAAACAGGGTCCGTGAAACAGAGCGTAAGGAATTGACTCAGAAAGTTCGGGAAAAAACAAGTGTAAAATCAGAAAATAAATCAGTACAGGCATCTGAAAGTAATGTAATAAACGAACGTGAACTTGTTGAATTGCTTTATATGGGAGATGAAAAAACCATCATCAGCATTTTTCAAAATATACAAATCGAAGATTTTGAAATCGGAATGCATAAAAATTTAGCAAAACTTGTTTACGATGCATTTAGCAATGAAGAGGAATTATCTGCGGGAGCTTTACTTGATAAAATTAATAGTGAAAATGAACAGAACTATCTTATGGAAATTATTTCCGATAAATATTCATTAAGTAACAGGTGGGAACAAGTTTCTGATTCAACAACACACAACAAACTTTCATCCAAATATTTATCTGATATAATCAGGAAAAAAAGAATTCAGATTCTGAATAAAATGATTGAAAAGAATTTTAAACTTCTCGAGTCAACCCAGGATGAACAAGAACTGCTTCAACTGATGAAAAATGAAATGGAACTAAAGAACGAAAAGAATTCCTTACTAAAGGAAACAACATAAAAAAACCCGGCAAATCAGCTACCGGGTTTTTAATAATATTATTCGATTTAATTAAACAAACAGAGCAATATCACCAGCTCCGCGGCGTAATATTTCAGGAACATCTTCACTTAAATCAATCACACTTGACGGATTGCCGGCAAGAATGCCCGAAGCCAGCATCAGGTCAACCTGGCTGTTAAAAATATTCTTTATCTCAAAAGGATCGTACAAAATTTCTCCTTTTCTATTCGTCGCGCTGGTACTTACAATCGGATTCCCAATTCTTCAACCAACTCTCAAAGCCACGTTGTTATCGGGAATTCTAATTCCAACCCTTTTTCTCTTACTCCATAATTCCTTCGGTACTAATCGTGTAGTTGGCAGAATAAAAGTGTAGGGACCCGGCAAAAGATGCTTCATTCTCTTATAAGCATAATCTGATATTTTTGCATATTTTGAGATTTCCTTAAATCCCGAACAAATAAAACTAAACAGTTTTTCTCTCGAATCATTTTTTATTCTGAATAATCTTTCCAGACTTCGCTTATTATATATATCGCACCCCATTCCATAAACCGTATCGGTAGGATAAATTACAATTCCCCCGTTTTTCAACACATCAACAGCCTTATTAATATACCTTAACTGTGGATCTTCAGGATGAAGCTCATAATATTCCATACGTGTCTCCTTTTTATTATTTTTCATATGATAGGTGTTTTTTTGATATTCCCCCGAAATAAAATCCAAAATTTCAGTTAATCACAAGTTAATAAGTGAACGGTGATTGTCAATCCAATTATAAATTATTCTTTAAAATCACTAAAAATGAACAAAAAGAATAATTTTATGTCAATTAATTTCATTATTTCAAGGGAAATTCATTATATTAGTGATTCAAATTTTTAACTAAGGGAAAGACTGCAGGAGATTTAAATGTCAAGAAGATGTCAGGTAACCGGCGTTGGCCCAGTGGCCGGAAATAGTGTTTCTCATGCTCATAACAGAAGCAAAAGAAGATTTCTGCCAAATCTTCAGAAAAAAAGAGTCTGGGTACAGGAATTGAACAGATTTGTAACTTTAAAGCTTTCAACAAAAGCTTTAAAGAGTATTGCAAAAAACGGTACAGCCGATATTGCAAAGATGATTAGGGAAAAGAAAATAAAAGTTCGTTAGTTAAAATAGATTTTTATTTAAAACAAAAAAGGAAAGCTTTCTGCTTTCCTTTTTTTATTTCATATCAATTAAGATTTACTCTCTTACAACCCACACCTTAATTTTGGCATTTACACTTGGATGCAGTTTTACACTTACTCCATAAATGCCTAAAGCTTTAATAGGTTCATCAATTTCAATCTTCCTCTTATCGATTTCATGTCCTTTCTCTTTAAGAGCGTCCGAGATCATCTGAGTGGTTACAGAACCGAAAATTTTATCTTCTTCACCAACCTGCACAGGTATAGTAACAGATACTTTTTCCAGTTCTGCAGCTAATGTTTCAGAAGCGGCTAATTCCTGTTCTTTTTTCTTTGAAAGAGTTTTTTTCTCTTCCTCAAGAGCTTTTATATTTCCCTTAAGAGCTGCATAAGCTAATTTTCTTGGAATAAGAAAATTTCTTGCATAGCCATCTTTTACATCAACCACTTCACCAATCTGACCCAGACCTTCAGTGTTTTGTCTCAGTATTACTTTCATATTAACTCCTTGGTTTGGGCTATTTCAAAGTATCAGAAACATAAGGCAGCAGAGCCATATGCCTGGCACGTTTGATAGCAATTGATAATTGTCGTTGATATTTAGCGCTTGTACCTGTAATTCTTTTAGGTATTATTTTACCTTGCTCGGTAGTGTAGCGTTGTAATAATTTAACATCTTTGTAGTCGATATACTTAACATGGTTTTGAGTAAACCGACATACTTTTTTTGTTTTTATTTCATTTCTCATATTTCAAATCCAATTATTTTAATAAATCTGATTCTTCGTTAGATAAAAATTTATCAAACGAATCTTCCGTATAATCTACATTAGAATCATCTTCGCTTGTGCTGTCTGCATCCGATTCAGAGCTGTGGTTTGTGCCGTTATCGGCATCATTCAATTTCCCTCTTTTATTCAGGAACTGGATTCTTCTGGCTTTAATTTCAACAATACTTCTGTTATGACCATCATCTGATTTCCAGCTTCTGCTTTGCAATTCACCGTCAACAAGAACAGCTGATCCTTTTTTTAATCTGTCATGGCAGCTTTCAGCTAATTTATTCCATGCTACTATTCCTACGTAACAAACATCTTCCTGCCATTGATTGGAGCTGTCTTTATATTTTCTATTTGAAGCAATAGAAAAATTAACAACGGGAGTGTTATTGGTTGTCTGACGAAAAACCGGATCTTTAGTCAGGTTACCTGCAACGATAACATAATTAATTTCAGGCATTTTCAAATCGGCCATGGTTAATCCTCCATACTTAAATCATTATTTAAAATTATTTCTCATCTTCTTTAGAATCTTCACCAGATCCTGTAGCCTCAGCAACTAATTCCGGCTCCTTTCCATTACCGGTATTATCTGATTCGCTCGGAGACTTATCTTTATTCTTTTCCAGATACTCAACAGCATCAGAATCAAGTTTAATCGTGAGGTATCTTAGGAATTGTTCATCGAGAATATAGAATCTCTCAAGCTTGGCAATCAGGCCTGAAGTAGCGTTGAATCTAAAGATAACATAATATCCGACCTTACTCTTCTTAACCACGTAAGCCAATCTTTTACGTCCCCAATCTTCGATTTCTCTGATCTCGCCACCATTATTTGTGATAGTTTCTTTAATGCGGGAAATCAAGGCTTGAATTTGTTCGTCATCCAGCGCAGCATTAATCATAACGGCACTTTCGTAGACGTTAATCTTCATATGTAGTCACCTCCCTTTGGTCAATTAGGCCCTCATTCAAAAGATGAGAGCAGGGATTAATAAATATGTTGTTTATAAAGGGCTTCTAATTTATTTAATTAAAGGCGCAATAACAAGGGAAACAACTGCCATAAGTTTAATCAAAATATTCAATGATGGACCTGAAGTATCCTTGAAGGGATCGCCTACAGTATCACCAACAACAGCAGCTTTATGCGGATCTGAGCCTTTAATGTACTTTTCTCCGTTAATTTCTATTCCTTCTTCAAACGTTTTTTTAGCATTATCCCACGCTCCCCCGGCATTTGACTGGAATATAGCCATTAGCACTCCGGTTACTGTAACACCTGCCAGCAAACCACCAAGCATTTCAGCACCTCCCGCTTTTCCAATGAGGACAGGAACCACAACTGCCAATAATCCGGGAATGACCATTTCTCTAATGGCTGCTTTTGTAGAAATCTCAACACACTTACCATACTCAGCAACACCGTCTGCTTTATCAAAGGTCGATTTATCTTCAGCAGACCATTCAGATCGTTCTTTTCCTTCATTTTTCTTCATTACACCGAGTGCTGCTGCAAGCGCAGGAATTGTTTTGAATTGTCTTCTCACTTCTTCAATCATTGACATTGCAGCTCTTCCAACTGCTTTCATCGCAAGCGCTGAAAATAAAAACGGTAACATACCGCCAAGGAAAAGGCCGGCCATTACATCTGCTTTCGAAATATCAATATGCTTAATATTTGCGGCCGTCATGAACGCACCAAACAAAGCAAGTGCAGTTAATGCTGCTGAACCAATTGCAAATCCTTTACCGATTGCGGCAGTTGTATTTCCAACTGCATCAAGCTTATCAGTTTTTTGTCTTACTTCTTTTGGAAGATCAGACATCTCGGCGATTCCTCCTGCATTATCAGATATTGGTCCATAAGCATCTACAGCTAACTGGATTCCTGTATTTGAAAGCATACCGACAGCAGCAATAGCAATTCCGTAAAGTCCTCCAAAATAGAACGCTCCAATAATTGAACCTGCAAGCACAATGATAGGTAGTGCCGTTGAAAACATTCCGTTTCCTATACCGGCAATAATGTTTGTTGCGCTTCCTGTAAGAGATTGCCTCACTATACTCAGCACAGGTTTTTTCCCGGTACCAGTATAATATTCTGTGATAACACCGATAAGAACACCAGCAACAAGCCCAATTACAGTAGCCAGAAAAATACCATTTGAAGTGACTGTTCTCATCTGGTCATAAAGCAAGTCCTGATAGGTCCATGTTTCAGGAAGCATCCATTTAATTAAAAAATACAAAGCACCGATCATGATAACAGATGAACCAAATTCACCTTTGTTCAATGCTTTCTGTGGATCTCCCCCTTCTTTTACTTTAACAAAGAAAGTTCCCAGAATTGACATAACAATACCAACACCGGCAATAGCCAGCGGTAACAAAACACCACCTAATCCATTAAAATTATGCGCAAAAGCAGGAACTTCAAAAAACGCTGCTCCAAGTACCATTGTACCAACTATTGAACCTACGTAAGATTCAAATAAATCAGCGCCCATACCAGCGACATCGCCTACATTATCGCCAACATTATCTGCAATGGTAGCAGGATTCAAAGGATGATCTTCAGGAATACCTGCTTCAACCTTACCAACAAGGTCGGCACCAACATCAGCGGCTTTAGTATAAATACCGCCACCAACTCTCGCGAAAAGTGCAATTGATGAAGCGCCAAAAGAGAAGCCAGTAATAATAGTGATTACCCTGTTTAAATCCTGAACTCTGCTCACACCAAATGCATCGCTGTAAATCATAAATAAAGCACCAAGCCCCAGGACACCGAGTCCAACAACCCCCATTCCCATAACTGAACCGCCTGCAAACGCAATTTCAAGCGCCCTGCCTAAACTGGTTCTTGCCGCATTTGTGGTTCTTACATTAGCCTTAGTCGCTACTTTCATCCCTATAAAACCCGCAAGAGCAGAACAAAAGGCACCAACAATAAAAGACACACCAACAAGCGGGGAAGAATTTTCTGTATCAGCAGATACTGCCAAAAGTATTGCAACACAAATCACGAAAACAACCAGTACTTTATATTCGGCTTTAAGGAAAGCCATTGCACCTTCAGAAATATGATTAGAAATTTTAACCATTTTTTCTGTACCGGGATCCTGTTTTGAAACCCAGGAAGATTTCCAGAAGGTATACAAGAGAGCAAGAACACCGAACAATGGTATAATGTTAATGTATAGACTCATAAGTTCTCCGGATTACTTTTAGAATCGATTGATAAATTTTTAACGTTCTTATTTTTTGCCATTGTACTGTTAGCATCTAATAAATTTTTAGTTCCACCTTTGATAAAATCCTTCACCAGGTTTATTCCTTCATCAAAGGTATTTTTCAATTGTGACATTTCCTCATTATTAAAATCTGTAAGAACATATTCAGCCATTTTACCTCGTTCAAAATCATTTCCTATCCCAAATCTCAATCTCGGAAAATCTTCTGAAGCTAAATGATAGATAACTGAATTTAGCCCATTATGGCCACCGTCCCCACCTGCAACTCTGACGCGCAAGTCTGGAAATTCAAGATTTAGATCATCATAAACGAATAAAAAATCCTTTAGTTCGATTTTATAGTTTTGAATGGCTTGTAATGCAGAAATCCCGCTATTATTTACATAAGTTGTTGGTTTAACAAGGGAGAAACTATGGTTATCAAGTTCTCCCTCTGAATAGTAATATCCTGATTTTGAAGGCTTAAAAGAAATCGAAAGGGCGTTTGCGAAGTAATCCAAAAACATAAAACCAACATTATGCCTGTTAAATTGATAGCGGCTCCCCGGGTTTCCTATGCCAAAAATTATTCGCACTATAATAATTATTTATCTTTATCTTCGCCTTGATCTTCTTCCTTATCAGCTTTTCCCTTTCCGATTAACTCTGGTTCAGCTGATTCTTCACCTTCGACTACGCCTTCCTCGGCAACTACCGGTTCTGCTTCTACCTTAGGATGTGTTACAGAAATAATTACTGTATCTTCATCATTAAGAACTTCAATGTTTTCAAATTTAAGATCTTTAACGTGAATTGAATCCCCGATAGATAAATCCTGTATATTAATCTCTAGGTGCTGTGGAATATCTTTTGGTAAACACTCAACTTCAAGCTTATGTAAGAATTGATGAAGTACCCCCCCCTCCTTAATACCAACAGGACTTCCGATAAACTGAATAGGAACTTCGAGCTGAAAAGTTTCGCCTGATGTTAATCCCAGTAAATCAAAATGGACAACCTTATCCGTCACCGGGTCAAATTGAACGTCTTTAATAATGCAATCGTGTTCCTGGCCTTCATCAAGCTGCAAAGAAATTAAATGTGTTTCAGCTGTAAACACGAGAGGATTAATTAAATTCTCAGCAATACTTATCGAAACCGGTTGATCATGCTTGGAATAATAAACACCGGGGACTATTCCATCTTTACGCAATTTATTTTTGTCTGACTTGGTGTTTATTTTTCTGATGCCGGCTTTTAAAACTAATTTTTCCATTATTTCTCCAAAACTAAAAATTTATCCTTTATCTATATCAAACAGTGAACTAATTGATTCGTTATTATAAGTTCTTCTGATCGCTTCCGCAAAAATTAATGCGGCTGAGACTTTATCAACCTTATCTATTTTTTTGTCAATATCAAATGCAATAGTATCTGAAATATAAAGTTTCTTCAATTGCGAATTTTGAATTCGTTCGACAGCAGGGCCGGAGAAAAGTGGATGCGTTATAGCTCCGTAAATTTCATTTGCTCCATTCTTTTTAAGTGCATCAATTGCACCCACAAAAGTGCCCGCCGTATCAATAAGATCATCAACCAAAAGAACATCCTTTCCTTCAACATTACCAATAATATGAACAACTTCTGCCAGGTTTTGTCTAGGCCTCCTTTTGTCTATTACAACCAGATCTGCATGCAATCTTTTCGCATAAGACCTCGCCATTTTAATTCCACCAACATCCGGAGAAACGACGACAAGATTATTCTTAACATCTTCAAAAAGACCGGTGAACATAGTAGAGCCGTAAAGATGATCAAAAGGAATATCAAAGAATCCCTGAATCTGTGCGGCGTGTAAATCCATTGTCATAATTCTATCCGCACCGGCAACTGTTAAAAGATTCGCAACGAGCTTTGCAGTAATTGAAACTCTCGGCTGATCTTTTCTATCTTGTCTTGAGTAACCAAAATATGGAATAACTGCTGTTATTCTTGTGGCCGATGCTCTTTTGGCAGCATCGATCATTATCAATAACTCCATCAGGTTTTCTGCAGGAGGATTCGTAGACTGAATTATAAAAACTTCCGAACCACGAATGTTCTCACCATACTTTACCCAGATCTCACCGTCACTAAATCTTTTTTTTTCAACAGACCCCAATGGTTTATCGAGCTTTTCAGCAATTTTTTCGGCAAGATTTAAATTAGAGCTACCAGAGAAAATCTTATAATCGCTCGCCAGCATAAATGGGGTCTTTTTGCAAATTTAAATTAAAATATAGACAGGAAATATAATTAAAAGGCATTGGTAAGTCAATAAGTCTACTGCCAAAATATGTTGATTTAGGCTTATTTTAAGCGATTTTTACTTCTTTTTGCGTACAAGGAATATTATCACAATCAGCAAAACGAGCCCCATAAGCACATATATCCAATAAGGTGTTTCTTTGAGCTTAAAGGGCTTAAATATTACAGAAATAGTCTTTCCGTTTCCAATATCTGACAAAGAATACTTCCATATTAATGTTCTGCCGTCATTTGAATTGGCATTATCAGTTATAATATCACCGGCAAAAGTGTATTTATAAGTAACATTAAAATTACTGCCATCCAAACCAAAGCCAGTGGCAATAGGAGCTATATATTGGGTAAATACTTTTTGTCCTGATGCACCGTCCTTCAGGGAAAAATTTGAACTGGCGAATGCTTTAGAATTATTTAATGAATCTATACTCTGAAAAGATAGCTCTATAATTGCATGTGTAGTTCTGTCTGTTGTATCGGAATAAACTTTAATATCATTTATTGTGTTATACTTAGAAGTAAATTCACTCCTTATAGAATCCGGGTTAAACAAGCCAATCCTGTCAAGAACTTTTACATTCTCAGGATCCGGCAGTTTCATCCAATATGTAATTCTCATTTTGCCCGATCCATCAGCATATAAGTTTACATCCTGAATATAGTTTAAACATCCCGATGCAAAAAAAAGCAGAGGGGTGAAAGCCATAATTTTAAATAGTGTTAAATGATATTTCTCGCGGACAAGTTTTTTAATCAATTTAATTTATTTGCAAAAATTATTATAATTTAATTTATAGAAAAAAACGATATAATTCATTATGTTTCACAGCGATTTTTAGGAGATAAACAATGCCTACATATGATTATAAATGTTTGAAGTGCGGACATACATTTGAACTTTTTCAACCAATGTCTGCAGATCCAATTGAAAAATGTCCGGAATGTAATGGTAAAGTAAAAAGATTAATTGGAATGGGTGCTGGCCCCATCTTTAAAGGCAGCGGTTTCTACCAAACTGATTATAAAAACAAGCCACTTGATAAAGCAAAGAAAGATAAAACTGAAGCCAAATCAGCTCCCAGCGAAAATCCAAAACCTTCGAGTGTAAAAAAAGATAAATAAAATCAAACAAGCCCGGTTAAGGGCTTGTAAGGTTTTTACAAATCTATTAAGAACCGGCGGTTTTAATCAAAAATCTATCCCGATAGATAAATAATGTGTTGGTGAAGTAAATCCCTTTACATTGTAACCCCAGCCCACATCATATCTAAGCAGAAAAGAAAAAATTATTATTCTTGCTCCAACTCCGGTTCCCATTAGAAGATCATTTGTAACAATGCTGCCATTCGAATCACGTCCAAACAATTTTAAATCACCAGTATTATTCCAGGTTGCACCTGCATCAAAGAACATCACTCCCTGAATATTACTGAAGAAAAGCGGCAAAGCGCCTGTTATAAAATATCTTATAAGAGGAAATCTGAATTCCAGATTTAACAAGGTGTATTTTGTCCCGATTCTCTGGGCATAATCATAACCACGCAAAGGGACTGCTGCAGTTAAAAATGCAAAATCAGAAATAGATTCAATGGGAACTTCCTGCGTAGCAAATTTTCTGTTTATCCAATTATCTACTCCGCCAAGGAAAAATCTTTGTGGATTTCCGCCGACAGAATATCCGCCTGATAATCGTACTGCAAAAGTGTAATCGGAATTAATTTTAAAGTATGTCCTGTAATCTCCAAGAAAGGATGCAAAACTTAACCTGGTATTTCCAATTCCCGGGTTCCCTAATATATCTAGTCTGTACCTCGTACCATCTATAGGTGAAATATATCCCCACAATATATTGTCGTGGATTACACTAAAACTCGGTACAACAAAAGATGCCTTCTGTGATTGTTCTGCATTGTTATCCAGGTTTTCCTGTACCAGATTCATATAGGCTAAAGCCGTTTCCACACGATAAAATTTATTAATTGGATAGCTGAGAGAAATAGCCGCCCCATAATTTCCAAACCTGAACAAATTGGCTACAGAGCCTCTTTGCAGGTAAACAAATCTTGCGGTGTGATATCCTGATACTGAAAA
Source organism: uncultured Bacteroidota bacterium (assembly GCA_963772675.1). Lineage (GTDB taxonomy): Bacteria > Bacteroidota > Ignavibacteria > Ignavibacteriales > Ignavibacteriaceae > JAKAGZ01. The sequence continues at coordinate 269,362 of CAVYYF010000011.1, read as the reverse complement.
ATTTACTCTACCTCCAAGGCTTGCATACGTTAATCCATAATCGCTGTTCTTTAAATCTATCTGGAGACTCGTTTGGCCAATCAGTCTGTGGTTACCAAGTACATCGCTGAATGAAAGCACCGTAGTTCCCATCAAACCATAAATAGTATTATAACCGGCATTAGCATAAATTATATCTGGTGAAAATGAAATCTTATAAGGATTAACTTTGTAATTTCCATTTTCATCAAGGTTGTCTGTCAAATTAAATTTCTTCTGCTTCTGGGCAAGTTCTGCTGAATCCTGTTTCGCATAAACATTTGTACCGAAGATATAATTTGAATAATCTATTTTAGAAGAATCAGATTTCGCCGTTGTTGTATCAACCACCTGTCCGGTGTAAATATGAGAAAAAATATCCTGAGATGAAGTGCTGTCTTTAGCTACTCCGTTTTCACTCTTTTTTGATTCTACTAATTGATTCCTGTCACCGGCCTTTCCCTTGTTTAACAGGCTTCGCTTATATACTGTTAAAGGAAGTTTTGTGGAGTCTGTCTTTGGATCAAACGGATTATTCATTAAAAACAAATTATATGATGCCTCGTAAAGAGATGAGAACACTAGCTTTTTACCATCTTTTGATATTGATAATTGGTTTAACCCTTCAAGAGAATTTGTTATAGGGACAGCCGGATCATCTACTACCTGGGTTGTATCTCCGGTCGTGTGCACTATTTTTTTCTTATAAATATTTGTTATCCCGTTCATATCAGAAATGAAAAGCATTTCCTTTCCACCTGGACCTACAACCGGGTCTGTTTCGTCACTATTGGGATAATCAGTTATCCTTTCAATTTTCTCAGAATTAATATCTATAGAATAGATATCCGTCTGTGAATAATCATAGTTGTATATTTTAAATGTATCGGGCACCGATTCGTGACTAATATAATTTCCTCTATCTGATGAAAAATATATTTTCTTGCTATCGGGTGACCAGGATGGACTGTTATCTGTAAACACATCATTTGTAAGGTTCACAGTTTTTTTAGTTTGTAAATTATATACATAAACATCTGACTCAACAGCATTATGCCCTATGAATGCAATATATTTTCCGTCAGGCGACCAGCTCAAACTTTTTATCCCATCTAATCGAATCGGTAGCGTTTCTTTGTTTTCACTATCTACATCAATTATATAAACAACATCATATCCATCGCTTTTTGCACTTAACGCAATTTTCTTCCCGTCTGGCGACCATGATAAACCCGGTGTAACAACATTTAATTGTTCAAAATCTGCAGAAGAATTACCCTGTACAAGCTTTTTAATTATTTTTCCATCGATCGCATTCATTATATAAACATCGAAATAATAATCCCTGTTTGATATAAACGCAATCTTATCCCCTTGCGGAGAAAGAATCGGGCTTGTATTATAAAACCCATCATCGTTTTTAGGATCAGTCAATCTCTTTGAAAACTCATCCGGTGCTTTCATAATTGCTATTTCCGGCCAGAACATTTTCTTTAAATATTTCTTCCATCTCTCATTTAATTCTTCAAGAGTAAGACCTATAGAATTTTTAAGGCCTGCCTCGAGATTCCCTGCTCCTTTAACTTTATTAATCAACTCACCTATTTTTTGTTTACCGTATTTTTGAGCTATATAATAAAAAACTGACTGGCCTCCTCTATAAGCAAAATATCCATTCAACTGATTAATATCAGGAAGGTATTCGCTTATGGTAGCTTCTCTCATAAACATATCTGTATTAATATCCCACCCTAAGGATTGATATTCGGCCATACCTTCATTAAACCACAAAGGAAGATTAGTTGTGATGTGATTTGAAATAACGTTTTGTAACGATCCGCCGTAAAACATATCATTAATCACTGCGTGGGTTAATTCGTGATGAATAAGATGCCTGTATTCCTTATAAGAACCCATAAACTGCACAACTACTCTGTTCTTAAATATTTCAGTAAAGCCTTCTATTCCTTCAGACAAATATTGGTCTGTTGTATTGGTTTCCTGGAAATCATTTGTAGAATTATATATAATAATTATAACACGATTATTAATTTTATAATTAAAACTATTTTCAATCGATTTTAAAGCATTCTCAGCGGCTTTGGCCGTAAATTCTGCAAGACTGGAACCATGTTGGGAAAAGTATATATCGAAATGATCGGTTTGAATATAATACCAGGTAAAATTTTTATACTGAACTTTATTCTGCCCGAACTGCCCAAACAATAATGGCTGTAAAAATATTACAAACAATAAAAATCTTAATACATGTTTATTCATAGTAACCCTTCTGGTTATTCTATAATTATAAAATCCAGTTCCGTTTTTTCATAATCGACACGAACTAATTTGACCTGCACTTTATCACCCAGCCTGAACTGCTTCTTTTTAGATTTCCCAATTAAAGCATATTTTTTTTCATCGTAAACATAAAAATCATCCTCCAGGTCTTTTAGCCTAATCAGCCCTTCGGCTAAAATATCAGTTATTTTCACAAAAATGCCAAAATGAGTAATCCCTGAGATTATTGCGTGAAATTCCTCGCCAAGATGATCTTTTAAATATTCTATCTGCTTTAATTTAACAGATTCTCTCTCAGCGTCAACAGAATTACGCTCTGTATCTGAAATATGATCGCAAATTTCATCCAGCGTTTTTAATGTAAATCTAGATGCGTCCTTATTCGTAATATATTGAAATATAAGGCGATGAACCATAAGGTCAGCATATCGCCTGATTGGGGAAGTAAAGTGCGTATAGTATTTAAATCCCAGGCCGTAATGTCCTATATTTTTAGCAGAATAAACTGCTTTTGCCATCGAGCGAATAGCCAGTTCATTAATTAAAGTCTCCTCTTCTGTTCCCTTCGCTGAATCCATTAAAGCCTGAAATTGTTTTGAACGCGATGACTGGTCCGGATCAAATGAATAGCCCAGCGTTTTTACAAATTTTGAAAATTCAAATATTTTGTCTTTATCAGGCAGATCGTGAACGCGATAAATAAAGGGTTTTACCATTCCTTTTTTAGGGAAGCCGACGTGTTTTGCTACAAGCTGATTCGCAAGAAGCATAAATTCTTCAACAAGCATATTACTTTCTTTAAGTTCTTTCCTGTGGATTCGTAAAGGCTTTCCGTTTTCGTCAAGTTCAAATTTTATTTCAGGTGTATGAAACTCAATGCTGCCTTCTCTCATTCTTTTTTTTCTTAAAACCTGTGCAAGTTTATTAAGCTGCAACATCTCTTCCTTAAAATCACCTTCACCGATTTCAATAACCTGTTGCGCCTCATCATAAGTAAATCTTCTTTTACTATTTATTACAGTTTTAGAAATGTCATAACCTTCAACTTTTCCCCTCGGTGAAAGTTCCACTATTACAGAGTAGGTCAGGCGGTCTTCAAATGGTACTAGCGAACAAATATTATTTGAAAGTTTTTCAGGAAGCATCGGAATAACTTTTCCGACAAAATAGACACTATTGCCTCTTAAGCTTGCCTGTCTATCAATATTCGAATGAACAGGTATATAATTTGAAACGTCAGCAATGTGAATCCCTACAGAAAAATTTCCATTATTCAGTTTTTCAATTGACAATGCATCATCAAAGTCTTTAGCATCTTCGGGATCGATCGTAAAAACAACCTTTTCCCGGAAGTCTACTCTGTCCTTTAAATCAGCTTCAATTATTCTTACCGGAATTGAATCGGCTTCATCTAACACTTCCTGTGGAAATCTATAAGGCAAATTAAATTCTCTGGCAAGAGAAAGTATTTCTGCATCTTTTGAGCCGGATTCACCAATTACTTCAATAACATCACCTTCCGGGTTCAGCATAGAAGAATCCCAGCAAAGATTTCCAACAATTATTTTATCGTTTACTTTTGCCCCCTTTAGTTTTGACTTATCGATATATATATCACGATGTATTTTTTGATCATCGGGTTTTAAAAAATAAAACGATTTAGATTTCTTTAATGTACCAACAAATTCTTCTCTTTTTCTCTTTAATACATTTATTACCTGTCCTTCTATATTTTTCCTTTTCTGTTGTGCAAATAAACCAACTTCAACCATATCTCCGTCAAAAGCCGGCCCAATGTTTCTCGATGCGATAAATATATCACCCGCGGATTTATCTTTTAAAATGACAAACCCAAAACCACCTTCCTTAACTTCGAGCCTGCCGGTAACTGTATTAGAATCAGGCATTGCATTATATTTATATCTCTTTCCTGATTTCGTCAGAAAGCCTTCCTTGTAAAGAGAATTAAGCAATGATTTCAATGAACTATATTCATGTTCAGCGGTAATATTTAATTTCTTGGCAATTTCTTTGCTTTTGAATTGTCGCCCTGAATTTTTCTTAAAGAATGCAATAAGTTTATTTTTCATTAGAATTCAAATTGATATTTAAGTCCAAGTTCGTTAATCATTTCGCTTGTATTATTTGTCTCGGTAATAGCTTCTTTCCTTTCAAGTCTCAAAAATAACTTTTGGAAAAACGGATATTCTATTTTAAGATTGGCCCTGCTAAGATCAGAAAAAACATCCGTAGTTCCGCCCACACTATATCTGAAATTATTTACCCGCCCTGAAAGATTAAACTTTGTATATGTACCTACCTGCCTTAGTTCCAGACTCCTGATATAATCTCCTGCATAAGAATTTAATAATCCACCCAATAATGAGCCCGCTAGCGATGATGCTGTACCTGTCAGCGCATTATTTTGTGAAGAGCCTGAAGCGAATCCGCCCTGAGCTCCCAGGAACTGCCCGGTCAGAATAAACGTAATCGCATCAGAAGCAGATTTTGTTTTGTCAGGAACATCATTATCAATATTATCCGATCCATAATAAACTGCAAGGTTATCACTATTGTTTATGAAACTTTTGCCCAGATCTTTAAGCGGGCCTTTCAATTTTAATTTTACAGCAACTTCAACTTCATTTGAAGATTTAGTAGAATCAGCTGCAGGCGGATTGTAATAATTCGAATAGGTTGCAACTATATCAAGATATGGATTAGTTAAATCATTCTCAAAGCGTAAAGTCCCTTCTGCCTGAAATGTCTTTGTAAGAAAATTCAGGGTTGATCCGTCCATAAGCTTGAGAGCCCCCACTGCTGAAGTACGGCCACTTGCATGCTGAAATTTAAAATTACCATTTAAAACAGTTGTCAAAACCTGGTGATATTCCTGATCCAAAATGAAAGTGATTTTTGCTTCTCTTTCTATACTAACATTAATCGTGTAATCAAATTTACTTTGTGTTGATGGACTAACCCTAACGCTCGCACTCCTTTGCTGTGATAAAGCAATCAAGCTTTCAAAATCTGCTTCCTTCTTCTTTTCTTTTGTCGTATCCTGCACATATCGATAAACAAAATTAGTATTAGTGTTTTTATATCCCCTCCTCGATTGAGGAAAAGTCAAATCGGCACTAATTACTTTTATCGGGGCATTTAAAGATATACCTTGAGGGTCAATTGAAAACTCCAGTTTACCGTTTGTTGCAACAACGAGGTCCCCATACAAATCAGGACTGGCCGCTTTTGAAGATTCACTCAATATTTTAAGCTGTCCATTTAAGTAAACCTGGGATGATGCCAGTTTAAAATCATTGAGCACTGCTTTACCACTGCCTATAACTGTACCTCCATTCACAGTCCCTTCAACATTCTCGACAATTAAACTATCGAGCGAAACAGAATGTCCGGCCACACTAATTTTTACTCCTGTATTATATCCAAGGTTGTTAGCTTGAGCAATAAATCCTCCTTTATCAATAGTCAGGTATCCATGAGGATCAGGTTCTGATAATGATCCTTTTATATCAAGGTCCGCAGAAAGAAATCCGTGTGCTTTATTTATTTGAGGAAGCATATCACCAAAGACGCTCAGATTAAACTTATTTGCCAGAAGTTTCAGATTCATTTTATTATTATTTAACAGTCGTTCTTCCACTTCTGTAAAAGCCAGATTAACAGGTATCCCGCCCCATATTTTTAAAAGCGGATTCGATTTGTTATGCAGCGAATCCAAAAAATAGGTTTCAAGATTTACATTCTTGTTTTCATATTGCCAGTCAGATGTTAAATAACCAAGAAATTTATTTTTGAATGAGACACTATCAACCTGAAGCTGCATATTTATTTTAGGGCTTGAATAATTCCCATTTATAGTTGCGTTTAAATTAATATCGGCGACGGGGCTGTTGGTTGTACTTAATTCAGCAAAGTTAGCAGATAAATCTTTTCCTCTAAAATGATTAAGTGTCACCAGCAGGTTTTGATTTCCATACTTGAGCAGGTTACCTTTCAACTTCAAACTTGCTTTGTTTCTAATCATCTCAAAATCATCAAACCTGATTTCATCATTAGAAACTAAAAACTTCAGGTTATTTTTATTGTGGATATCAAAATTGTTGTAAACTATCCCCAATGAATCAAGATCGAAGTAGGCGTTCCCGTCTTCAAAATTAATGTTCCCCTCCATTTTTGCGTGTAGATAATCCTCCAGGTTCCCCGAAAATTTAACATTCGCTTTGCTTTTGTTTAATGCCAGGTCAAATAAAAAATCATGAATATCTTGTCCGGTATAAATTCTCTTAGTATTTATATCAACTTTTGCGAAAATATCATTAAGATTATTTGCATAAAAACTATTTGCAAAATCAAATCCCAGGTCAAGTTTGGAAAGGAAAAATATGCCCTTAGGCCCCCAGAACTTTACATATTCAAGGTTGGAATTTAGTAAAACGTGCACGCTGTCATTAGAATTGTAAACTTTTCCCTTTAAATGTCCATCTATTTCCAGTCTGCTATTGTTGAGAAAGATTGTAATAAGTTTGAAATCCTTAAACTTAACATCAAAAGTGAATTCATTATCTTGATCAACTTCACTGAATCTCGACTCTTCCAATTTATTTGTTAATAGTGCAGTTTTATTATTTCCGGCAATATCAGTATTAACAGAATCGCTGCCCAGAACCTGTTTGACTTTTTTATTGGTGACATCAGTCAGCAAGCCTGCTTCGCCAACCAATAAAGAAATAGTTTTAGGAAGGGAAAATTTGCCATCTAAAGAAATATCAGCTAAATCCGAGGTAATTTTTAGAGATTTCTGATCATTGTCGGAACTTATTATATTAAATGTAGCTTCGCTACTGTCGATCTTCACCCCATTCATTACAGAATGATTTACAATCATACTCAGGTAGAGATTAAGTTTATCCGGGTCAAGGTTCTGACCTGTTCCGTTCACATAAAAATTAAGATTACCATGATTAAGTGAGTCATTAAACACTTGGGAATAATTAAGGTTTTTTATTCTACCTTCAATATCATAACCTGGGCTGGTCTCATTGGTGAAGTCAAAAATTCCTGTCAGCAAAGCGGAGGAAGTGTCTGAATTAATTTTCAGATTATATAAAATATTTTTTCTATCAGCATTTACAGATAATCTTAAACTATCAGTTGGTATACCTTCGATAACAGAACCGTCCGCCGTAAAAGAAAGACTCGCTTTTAGGTCGGCCGGAGTAGAACCGATGCCTTTCACGCGTCCGGTTGAAGTAAATTTTGTTTGAAAACCAACGATTGGGAAAAAATTAAAGTTGATAGTAGAAAAATTCAAATCATATTTAATAAGTGATTTTTCAAAATTAGCGTTGCCCTTTACATATAAATTTCCGGAAGGGGTACTTAAATAAATTCTTGTATAAAAATCTAACGGCTCACCATCGAAATTGAGCGTATCTACTTTAATGACTCCCAGTTTTTCATAATTCGGTATTTTTATATCAGGTAATAATTTCACAACGTCGGGTTCATTAATAACTGAATTATAAAAGGCTACTTTAAGTTTCAGCTCGCCTGGAGAATCTAAATTATATATCCTGCCTTTTGCATTTAAGTGAGTATTAAGGTAATTAACATGCAGGTCGTTAACGGATAAGTCCCCCATCACTCCGGAAACTTTTGTATCAACATTAGCATTTCCCTCAGAGTTTTTAAATACAGAGACAAAATTTCCCAAATCCTGCAGATTGACGTTTGCATTAATATTCGCCTTTACTCGTGATTTTTTAAGATCAGTTATACTGCTCCTTCCCAGAATATTATAGCCATTCATTTGCCCAGTTATATTTATCTCAGAATTATTTGTCTGAATCTTTAGCCCTTCTGCTTCAAGTCCGCTGGAAGATACTTTTAGTTTACCTGAAATGTTTTGAATATTAAAATGGGTAAGGTTGGGAGTGAACGATAAATTATGCAGATCAACAGTAAAATCATCTTTAGAAATGTCAATAACTGCAACAAGATTGAGTTTAATATTTCTAACCGTGAAATCATTTGGGTTCAGTGAATCATAAACCGCTGAACTATTAATGTTTTTATAATTTTGAACAGCAAAGTTAACATTATTCAATGAAAGACTAGATACGACAATCTTAAAAGGAAATGTTGATGAAGTAGTATCTTTAGGTGCTGGCTTAACCAATTTTGAAAGATTTAATTCCCCCGCACTGTCTTTGATAAACCGGATATCGGCATCTGATATTGAAACATCTCTAACGTGGATCATTTTTAGGAATATTGCAAGCGGGCTGGTTTTTACTTCAATTCTTTTTGCATTCAATAATGTATCCTGACCTAACGCTACAACCGTGTTATCTAAAATAACCGTTGTAAAAATGGTTCCATCGAGTTTTCCAATTGAAACTTTTCCGTTTATAGAATCATTAACCTTTTCAACTACATAATTTTTTAATTTATCTCTGAAGAAGGCGGTCTGGCTTACAGCAAAAAAAATCATAAACAAAATTAGTAGCACTATTCCTGCATAAAGAAATACGTTTACAATTCTCTGAAGGAGAGTTCTTTTTCTTACATTATTTTTTTTCTTTTCTTCCAAAAGGGGTGGCTCTTTTATTTCTTCGCTTTAATAAGCTATTCGCTGCAGACAAATAAGGTATCAAATTTTATTTTTTTTCGTAAAGGCTGAGTATTTTTTGTATAATTTTTGAAGTCGATTGTTCATTAACAAATTTTATATTTTTTACTTCACCTCCGTTTTTAATTACCGTTTCCCTGCCTTCAATTTTATCCAGATTCCAATCAGCGCCTTTAACAAGTATATCCGGAATGATTGCATCTATAAGCTTTGCGGGAGTATCTTCATCAAACAGTACGACAAAATCTACCGGCTTAAGGCTTGCAAGAATTATTGCCCTGTTTTCCTGAGTAATGATAGGTCTTTTATCGCCCTTAATACTTTTAACTGACTTATCGCTGTTCAAGCCTACAATAAGAATATCACCGAGAGCTTTTGATTTGGTCAGGTAATCGACATGCCCGGAATGTAAAATATCAAAAACACCGTTAGTGAAAACAACTTTTTTATTTTCATTACGTAATTTTTTTCTTATTTCAACAATTTCTTCCCAGGTTTTAATTTCTTTCATCTTCAAAGTTCTTCATTAACTGTGTCAAAAAGTTTGTCAAGTTCAATAGGTACGATGCCCACTTCCTCACAGACGATTCCGCCAGCATAATTTGCAAGGTATGATGCTTCAAGAATATCTGCTCCCGCGGCCAGCGCCATCGTTAAAGTGGAAATCACTGTATCACCAGCGCCGGAAACATCCGCAACTATCCTTGCCTTTGTTTCCATTTTTTTAGGTTCTTTTCCTTTTTCAAAAACTGCTATTCCATCCTCACCAAGAGTTAACAAAACATACTTTGCATTAATTTTATCAAGCAGTTTTTTTCCTGCTGCTGTAACGTCTTCCTCCGATCTTATTTTCATTCCAAGCACATCTTCAGCTTCTTTCCGGTTGGGTTTAAAAACTGTTACATTTTTATATTGAAAAAAATTATTGAACTTCGGATCTACCGTGATTAGAACGTTATTTTTATTTGCAAGCTGAATAATCTTTTCAATCAAAGACGAAGTTAAAACTCCCTTGTTATAATCCTGAAGAATAATTCCGTCAAAGCTTTTTATATTTTTCTCTATGTACTCAAAAACCTTCGTTTGAATTTTCTTTCCCAAATACTCCTTACTTTCTTTATCTATTCTTACCACATGCTGGTCGTCAGCTATTACCCTGGTTTTTGCAGTTGTCGGTCTTTCTTCGTCTATCAATATCCCTTCATCCGAAATGTTCGCTTCGGTAACAAGAGACTTAAAAATAGTTCCGTAATTATCATAACCAATTACGCCTACCGGAAAGGGAATTCCACCAAGCTTCAAAATATTCAGAGCAACGTTTGCCGCACCACCGAACCTGTAAAATTCATTACCTACTTCAACCACCGGAACGGGGGCTTCCGGGGAAATTCTTTTTACGTCTCCCCAGAAATAGCAGTCAAGCATCATATCTCCAACGACCGCTACTTTTAAGTTTTTAAAATGGCTTTTAATCGTGCTAAGTCTTTTAACAGAAAGATTTACCATAAACTGTCCAAAAATGAAAATTTGATTGATTAAGATAATGATAAATTAAATGCCTGAAAAGGAAGAATATTTAGGGGTTTTGGGAGTTTTATTATACACTCTTCTTGCCCGGCTCAGTGAAACCTATATTGACTCTAAATAAAACTTTAAGTAAAATGAGATCGTAACTTAACAGGGGCAGTTATGAAATCATTTCACTAAAAAGGGGAAATTATGAAAAAGAATTTTATTATTTGTATTCTCTTATGGACTGGAATCAGCTATGCTCAATTTCCTTTAGAGGTTGGAAACAGATGGGATATTGCATTTGGATCTTGGTGGAATGGGCAGGGAGGCTCCAGTAGTGATACAACTGTATTCAAAATTACTTCTGACACTTTGATGCCAAATGGTCATAAATATTTTAGAATTACTCCCGCATATTATTATTTTAAGGATATTGTAAGAGCCGATTCAATCGGACTTTATTATTACGATACATTAAATGCCAGAGAATGGCTTCTATTTAAGTACGATATGGAAACTGGCTCAAATAATTATCCAAACAGCGAACATATAAGCGCAGCTTATATGATGAGAGATACAACAGACACGACTAATTTCATAAAAATTTATAAATGGTCGGATGGCAAACAATTAATTTTTGGTGATAGTGTAAGAGTCATCACCTATTTTTATGATACAGGTCTGGATGACAGTTACTTTGTTACCATAAGCCCGAAATTTGGTTTCGTTGGCACTAACAAATACGGTTGGAACTACAATTATGATTCATTTATAATCGGATGCGTTTTGTCAGGAACAGGTTACGGAACCTTAACGCCCATTACAAAAGAACAGACATTGCCGGTTTCTACGGTATTATATCAAAATTATCCAAACCCATTTAATCCGACTACAATTATAAGTTATAGCGTGCCCAAAAGAAGTCATGTTACAATAAAAATTTTTGATACGCTCGGCAGGCAGGTTGTTGAACTTGTAAACGAAGAAAAATCTTTTGGTCGTTATTATGTTACATTCGATGGTTCAAAATTATCTAGCGGAATATATTTTTATTCAATAACTGCGGGGAATTTTCATCAGACAAAAAAAATGGCGCTGGTGAAGTAAAGTTATTTATGTAAATTTATTTCCTCCTTCTAATCTGCTTTTTAAGCGACCAATGCGCAAGAGGATTATCTATTCTTATTTTATACAATCCGCTGTCAGTTCCAATCCACATCGAGGTGCCGTCAAAATACATACAGAGAACCTGTCTGGTGTTCAGGTCAACCGAATTAATTCTGGGAGATAAAACTTTTTCAGTGTTTCTGTCTATCAAATCAAGTCCCCTCCCGAAATCTTTTTTAGCTTCGCTGTTAAAAGTATAAACCCCGGCCCAGATTTTATTTCCTGTTCTCGCAAGACAGTAAATACCGTTTGCAACAAGACCATTTTTCTTAGAAATTCTGTCCCACGCTAATTTTCTGTCATACCTGTACACTCCGCCAATATTAAAATGCGGCTGATCTTTTGTAATAAATTCATCGGTAGCAAACCAGATATGATCTTCGTCAAATAAAATATCGGGAATTGAAACTGCATTACCGTCGCCGTTAAATCCATTACTCTTATTGTTCAAAAATCTCCAGGCAGATTTATCTTCATAGTTTTTAGACTTATCATAAATATGCACACCTGATTCAGTTCCAAACCAGATGAGACTGTCCCCGTCCATTTTTATAGTTTTAAAATTATTCGTTTTGCTGTCGTTGTTCTCAGTCATATCCATATCTTTGTAATGATTTCTTCTCACATCAAGCCTGGTGAGATTTATAAATCTGCCGATCCATAAAACATTCTGATCGGGATCATAACATAATGACCTGATCCAGTTGCCCATTTCACCGCCTTGTGCAAATTTTCTTTTTCTCCACAGGTGTCGTCTCAGGTCATAGATAAACAAACCTTCTACTGTTCCTCCCCACAAATAATCTTTGTTGACTGCTATTGTATAAAAGAAATCAGTGTCGCAATTTTGGTTTTTTGTTGACAGATTAAACCATTTTGCATCTTTAATAGAATAGCGATAAATCCCCTGTCCATAGGTGGAAAACCAGATATAATCGCCTTCTTTTTGTATTTCTGTAACCATCGCATTCTCAAGATAAGATTCCACCTGAACCTGCGAAAAAGAAATTGTTGGTATGAAAAATAATAACAGGAAAGTAAAGAGGGCTTTTTTCATCTTAAAAAATTTGGTGAAAGAAATAATTCTTAAATCCTATGCAAATCAGCAGTGACTTGATTTCCTAAATTGTCATTCCGATCGAAGAGAAAAATATTTATTATTTACTAAAGATCAGAAAAGATTTCTCACTCACCCGTTAACCGGGTTCGTTCGAAATGACATTATTTTCAATAACTCTCTTCTTTCGAAGGGAATTTTCCGGCTTTAATATCATCGATGTATGACTTAACAGCTTTAGTCATCACATCAGCTAATTCAGCGTAATGCCTGACAAACCGCGGATGAAAATCAACATTAAGCCCAAGCATATCGGGAGCAACGAGAATCTGTCCGTCGCATTCAACACCAGCACCTATTCCAATTGTAGGAATATTTATAGACTCCGTAATTTTTTTAGCAAGTGTAGCAGGAATTTTTTCGAGCACAACAGCAAATGCCCCTGCTTCTGCAACTGCTTTTGCATCATTAAAAATTTCTTCACTCTCTTCTTTGGTTCTGCCTCTTTCCCTGTAGCTACCAAACTGGTGAATGCTTTGCGGAGTAAGTCCAACGTGTCCCATCACCGGGATACCTTCATCTGTAATTTTTTTTATTGTTTCAGCTACCCTTTTTCCACCCTCAAGCTTAACTCCGCCTGCTGAAGTTTCTTTCATAATTCTTCCGGCATTTCGAAATCCTTCATCAACGCTTAACTGGTATGACATAAAAGGCAGATCAGTAACTACCATTGCCCTGCTTATTCCTCTTGTAACCGCTTTTGTATGATAGATCATTTCATCCATCGTAACCGGAAGAGTTGTTTCATGTCCCTGGAATACATTTGCAAGTGAATCGCCAACCAGAACAAGATCAATTCCGACTTCATCGAGAATCTTTGCTGTTATAAAATCATACGCAGTAAGTGCCGTAATCTTTATTCCTTTTTTCTTTAAAAGGGATAAAGTTTTTGTGGTTACGCGTTTAATCTCTTTCTCAGTACTCATTTAATTCTCTTTATGAATTATTGCTGAATAATTTCAAGTTCCTGATTTAATGATCCCTCAAATTTTGTTTCGAATTTAATTTCAAATCCTTTTGCAATTGACTCTGCCAGGTTTTCGTAATCTATGCTTTCATTTAAAATGGATCCAAGATCGGTAGTTGTATTTTCTATTTCTGCTTTAAGTGTTTCAAAGTTTTCTGTATTTAGGTAATTTACAATATTTAAATGATAAGAACTGCAAAGAATTGAACCGTGCTGAAGGATTGTATTTCCTAGCTTTCTTTGTGCACTTCCGACTAATTTTTTACCGGAATATTTTAATTCACTTTTGGCCGGAACAGCAAAACAAATTGCGCTCTTTTCTTCTTTATAAAATGATGGGAAATCGGGCTGGCTGTTTTCCAGTTCAACTTTATTCAGTTTAGGATTATAAATTCTTAATCCTTCCAGCAAAGCAAGACTAATCTCGTGATAAATATTTCTTGCAGACAAATTTTCTGAAACCGGAATAACAACAGAGTAAGTTAATTCTTCTGAGTGAAGAATAGCTCTTCCTCCTGTCGGTCTTTTAACAACACCAATTTTATCTTCAGCGGCTTTATTTAGATTCACAGATTTAAAATTTTGATTCGCACCTAAGGAAATGCAATAAGGCTGCCATCTGTATAATCGCAAAATGGCTTCACAGGGTTTTATATTTCTGGCAAGATCAATATCATAATCCATATTGAACTTACCGCTATTAAAACCTGTATTTACAAACTGCCACCTCATTTGCCGACAATTCCCCTTTTACTTTTTCCAATAAACTCCACAGCAGCATCAACGTACTTATTATTAAACTCAGATTTAACTTTTGCAATTGCCTGGCTAACATTCAATGACTTATCATAAATATAACCGTAGGCTTTCTTCAAAGTCTGAATATCATCGTTTGAAAAACCTCTCCTCCGCAATCCAATAACATTTAGTCCTGAAAACTTCAGGGGCTCGCCTGCCATAAGGGTAAAAGGTGGAACGTCCTGAGGTATTCTATACCCTCCGCCGACCATTGAATGCTGGCCCACATTACAAAATTGATGTACCGATGTTCCTCCACCAATTATTACAAAATCTTCCACAACTACATGACCTGCTAGCTGTACTAAATTGGCAAGGATGCAATTATCTCCAACTGTTGTATCGTGCGCAACGTGTGTATATGCCATTAACAAACAATTTTTTCCAACACGTGAAAAACCGGTTTCTTTTGTGCCTCTATGAAGTGTAACGTATTCGTGAATAATGCTTTCATCGCCTACATAAAAATATGATTCTTCATTTGAAAATTTCAGATCTTGCGGAGTGTGTGCAATTGAAGCCGCCTGGTGAATCGTAACTTTATTACCAATTCTTGCGCCGTTATAAATTACAACGTGAGGCCCAATTGTGCAGTCATTTCCAATTTCAACGTCATCTTCAATTACTGAATAAGGGCCGATGCTGACGTTGTCTGCTATTTTTGCATTTTTGCTGACTATTGCGGTAGAATGAATTTGACTCATTTAAAAAAATCAATTTTCTTTTTTGTCTTCCCTGTCAACTATCCCTGCCATAAAATCTGCTTCAGCTACAAGTACCTCATTAACATAAGCTTTCCCACTCATTGTAACAATTTTGCTTTTCTTATTTCCCATTACTATTTCCAGATAAAGCTGATCTCCCGGCATAACAGGTTTCCTGAACTTAGCATTATTTATCTGCATAAAGTAAACCAGCTTTTCCTCAGGATTAGGAAACGAATTAAGTAAAAGGACACCACCTGTTTGCGCCATCGATTCAATTATCAGAACTCCCGGCATTATCGGCTGACCGGGGAAATGCCCTTCGAAGAAAGGTTCATTGACTGTGACAGATTTTACTCCAATTACCTTTTTATCCATTTCAAGATGGATAATTTTATCAACTAATAGAAATGGATAACGGTGAGGAAGAATTCTTTGAATTGCATTTACATCAAATACAATTCCTTCTTTCTTAACAAACTGAAATTTCTTTACAAGTTTTTTCTGCTGATAAAGTTTTCTTACCTGTTTTGCAAACTCCACATTAGCCATGTGACCGGGGCGCGCTGCAAGTATTTGTGCTTTTATGGGGGCGCCGATCAACGCAAGATCTCCAAGAAGATCCAACAACTTGTGGCGAACAGGTTCGTTCTTAAAGCGAAGTTCTTTATTATTTAGTATTCCATTTTTACCAATAGAAACTTTATTTTTAATACCAATTTTTTTTCTGAGTCCTTCCAGTTCATTTTCATTTAGATTATGATCAATAATCACTACTGCATTATCGATATCACCGCCTTTGATTAGGCCGGAGCTTGCAAGCAGTTCAACTTCACTCAGGAAACAAAAAGTTCTTGCGGGAGCGAATTCATTTACAAATTCTTTTTCAAGATCAAACAAGCCAGTGTGCTGACTTCCCAAAGCTGGGTTTTGATAATCAACCATAACAGTTATTCTGTAATTATCAAGTGGGAGAGCAACAATATCTATTTGCTTTTCTTCGTTATGGTACATTACGGTTTCATCAATTATAAGGTAATCTTTAGGCGCTTCCTGCTGAACGAATTTTGCGTCTCTTTAAAACTTCAACATAAGGCACCGCACTGCCATCACCGACCGGTGGTTCGATTCCCTCTAGCTCAATAATCAGATTATCTATTTGAAGTCCGACAACTGCTGCAAGTACATGTTCAACTGTGTGAACTTTTGCTTCACCCACTGCAAGGGTTGTTCCGCGGGAAACATCAACAACATAATCCGCGTTTGCTGGTATTTCAGGTCTGTCAGGAAGATCAACTCTAACAAATTTAATTCCATAATTTTCCGGTGCCGGTTTGAAAGTCATTTCACATTGCGTCCCAGTGTGTAATCCAATCCCTGACATTGAAACTTCGTGAGCAATAGTCCTTTGTGATTCTAACATTAATAAACCTGAAATTTGTTATCCGAGATATTTAATAAAATTTTTGTGAAAATGATTTTCAAAATACCAAGATGAGCCCTGAAATACAATAAATACAACAGGTATTCAATCCAGATTAAAACCTATAAAGGCTTTTATTTGTTTGACTTTTGGATTTCTTCCCGGAGAGTTTTTACCTGACTTTCAAGTTCTTTTATTCTTTCGGCATAATCAGGCAGGCTCCTTAGATGTGCCTCCAGCCTTAACGCCGAGCTTAATTCCTTAGCCGGAGTACCAAAATATTTACCCGATTTTTTAATTGATTTAGATATTCCGGACTGTGCAAGCAAAATAGTATTATCTGCGATTTCAATATGTCCAACAAGTCCGACCTGGCCAGCAAGTATACAATTTTTCCCGATCTTTGTGCTCCCAGAGATACCTGTCTGTGAGGAAATAACTGTATTTCTTCCCACTGTTACATTGTGCGCAATCTGAACCAGGTTATCTATTTTTACTCCACTTTTTATCTGTGTTGAGCCGAGGGAAGCCCGATCTATAGTTACATTTGCGCCAATTTCAACGTCATCTTCTATAATTACATTTCCCACCTGGGGAATTTTTTGATATACACCTTTTTCATCAGGATTAAAACCAAATCCATCGGAACCGATTACAGTACCGGGATGAATAATTGCCCTTTTCCCGACTTTACAGTTTTCACGAATACTAACATTTTGAAATAGTAATGATCCATCTCCTATTTCAACATTGTCAGACAAAACTGTGTTGTGGAAAATCTTAACTTTCTCTCCGATCTTACAACCGGCTGATACAACAACATTTTTCCCCAGAGCAGTCCCCTCACCAATTTCTGCGGAAGGATGAACAAATGCGGTTTCATCAATTCCACCAAGCGGAAACTCAGGAGTAAAGTAATTCCGTATTAAAGTGAAGAAAACTTTTTCGGGAAAATCAACTTCAATGTAAGATATGTCGTTCCTGATCTTATCAAAACCGGTTTTGACGAGAATAGCGGACGCTTTGGTTGAACTAAAATATTTTTCGTACGAAGGGTGGTAGAGAAAAGTGAGTTCCTCGTTTTTTGCTTCATCTATTTTTGCAAGATTACTTATGACTAAATTCCCATCACCTGAAATTTTTCCTCCGACTAAATTAGCAATTTCCTGCAGCTTAATTTTCATTTAACAACTAATAATTAATTCAATTTTAATTTGTCAATTACTAAAGGAGTAATATCATATTTTTCTTTTGCATAGAGTAATGTCACATCACTGCTTCTGTCAAACACAAGGTCAAGGTCTTCTTCCTGAGCTACTTCTTTTATAACGCTGAATACCTTGTTCTGTATAGGCTTCATCAATTCGTCCTGTTTCTGAAACAATTCTCCCTTGGTCCCAAATTTTTGATTGCGGTAATTATCAATATCCTGCTCCATCTTTGCAATTTCAGCTTCCATATCCTTTTTTGTCTGATCAGTCATTATCAGTTTTCTTCTTTCGTAATCATCTTTTTTTGCCGCCAGATCTGCTTGCATTTTCGCAAGTTCACTTTTCCAGGTTCGAATAAAGGAATCAAGTTTTTGCCTGGCATCCTGTGCGTCAGGCAGCTTATCAAAAATTGTATTTGAATCAACATAGCCGATCTTTAATTGTGCTAGTGAAAAGCCTGAAAAGAGGCAAAGGATAAATATTAGGGATAAATATGTTTTTTTCATCAGAACTCCGGTACTTTTAAAAAGACTTAATTTAACATATTAAATCTTTAACTAAACAACGAGTCACTTTAAAATAATAAATTATTGATTCCTATAAGAATTTATTCTTAAATGGGAACCAATAATTTTATTCAAAGTTGGCAGGAAAATCTGTAAAGCTATTTAGTAGTTCCGCGTTTCAGCTTATCTAAAACTTTGTAGGTTATATCATAAGCAGGGTCGCCGTAAAGGAGCACAGCATCGCCGGCTTTGTCAAAAACGAACTGCATACCTTCTTCTTTTGCCACATCTGATATTGCTTTATATACTTTTGCTTTCACCGGTCCAAATATCGTCTCATTTTCCTTATAGATCTCTCCGCTAGGCTGTGCGAATTTTTGTTTTTTGTAATTATCAATGTCCTGTTGCTGTTTTAGAAGCTTTTGCTGAGCAGCAAGCTGTTTGTCCTCAGGCATTGTCTTTGCCTGTTTTTGATAATCAGCATATTCTTTTTGCAGAGCTGCTGTTAATGTATCTACATGTGAGTTCCATTGACTAACTAAAGCATCGAGATCACCCTGAGCTTTAATTGCCTCGGGGAACTGAGCCAATATAGTTTGAGAATCAACGTAGCCTAATTTAACCGGGCCGGTTTGTGCAAAAATAAAATTACTGCCCAATAACATTGCTGTGATTAATACCAGGTACTTTTTCACTTTTCTTACCTCTCTAAATTAATTAAATGATTAATTAAAATTAAAAGCCTTTACCAAACTGAAAATGGAACGTCCACTTCGGTTGTGATCCATCTACGATCGGTCTGTCAAATCCATACCCTATGTCAAAGCCTATAAGACCTACAGGGTTAATCAAAATCCTTGCCCCAAAACCTGCTGATCTTCTCAAATCAAACGGATCGGTTTTATTAAGATTCTCAAATACATTACCGGCTTCCGCAAAAGCAAGCACATAAAATGGAATCGGTTCCTGAGTAACCGAAACTCTGAGTTCTGTTGTATATCTCATCATTACCCGTCCGCCTAGGACCTGCCCGCTGGAATTTTTGGGTCCGATTGATCTGTCTTCATATCCTCTTAAAGGTGTTGTTGCTATCACAAGACCGTTTCCACCCATAAAGAAAAAGTCAAACGGGTTAATGGTTGTATTTGACTCAAGCTCTTTTATATAGCCAAGCTCAGCTATTGTATAGAGAGTAAACCTGCTGGAACCAAATAATCTTCTGTACCATTCCGAACTGAAATGAAGTTTATAATAGTCAACATTGCCGGGCAAAAACGGACCGCCAGAAATTTGGCCGTCCAAACTGACATTCGATCCCTGCGATGGGAAGGTCGGGTTATCAATATTTTTTCTGACTATAGTAGCTCCCAGAGTAAATTCATTAGTTAATCCAGTTACATAATAACCCCCACCATTAATTACATCATTTCTCTGGTATCTTAAAAATCCCTGAACACTGAAAAAATCATCCGGCCATTTTAATCTTCGTCCCAATTTCAGCGTCGCACCTGTTTGGCGTAAATCGTAAATATATTGTTGCCGTGTATCGAAAACTTCAAAACCTACTAGTGTTGGAGTATTAAACGACCATGGCTCAGTAAATCCTAGAGAAAATGTTCTGTAAACACTTGAGACACCAAACTGCCAGTTAAAACTGAGTATCTGACCGCCGCCCAATTTAAAGGGTTTAATAAGGGAGAAGTTTGATAACGTAATTCCTATTGCTCCACTGAATCCAAAACTGCCGCTATAACCTACAGAAGCATTAAGAAAGTCACTCGATTTTTCGTCAACATTAAAAGTAACATTTACAGTGCTATCATTTGCCAGGTTTGTTGAAATCCCCTCTGGTCCATATAATTTTTCTACATTAAAATATTTCAGGTTGGCAAGCTGTTGAATACTTCTTAACAAAAGCCCACGATTAAAATAAGCCCCCGGTATTGTATAAAGCTCTCTCCTGATAACCTTATCCATTGTTTTAGTATTTCCTTCAATACCAACTGTTCCGATCTTAAACTGATTTTTTTCCTGTACGCGTATATTTATGTCTACAGAATCACCTGGAACTCTTGTTTCCACTGGCGTCACATTAAAAGTCAGATAACCATTATCCAGATATAGTGCAGAAACATCTGACTGTTGTTCGTTACCGTGAAGATTTTTTTGCAACTTATCATAATTAAAGACATCGCCTTTTGCAAGGTCCAGTCTTTGGCTTAATATATAATCGGGGAAAACAGTGTTACCTTCCCAGGTTATATTCCTGATAAAATACTGCGGCCCTTCATAAACATTTACAATTACTTTAACATCTTCTTTATTATTAGAATAAACCAATGAATCGCCGAGCACTTCGGCATCACGATATCCCTTCGATTGGTAAAAATCTGTAATCTTCTTTTCGTCTTTTTTTAATTTATTCGGATCAAACTTTGAGCCCTGCCAGAATTTCCACCATTTAGCTTCGTGAATATCGTCCATCTCACCTTTCAAATCACCATTATCAAAGTGTTTGTTTCCGGTAAACTCAATGTCTCTTACTGTTGTTTGATTGTTTTCAGTAATATTGATTTTTAATAGGATTCTATCCTTAATTCTATCAATTAAATTGGAATACACCTGGTCAGCTTTGTTATAATGAAGCTTGTATTCGTCCGATAGGTCCTTTTCATTTTGCCAGGTTGTTATTATCTCATCTTCAGTTGTATCAGCTTTGAAAAATTTAAAGTATTCCATATCAACTATTGCGTTCAAATAGCCGTCATCATCATACATTTTAAGGATAGTTTGTTTTAACCTTGCAACGTCCTGCGGCTTTAAAATTTGTCCCCTAATAAAGTTAATTTTTTCTTCAAGTTTGCTATCACTCAATTCATCATTACCTGAAAGTACAGCCTTTTCAAATCTTTGATATTCTTTAACCTTAATTAAAAGGAAAACGCCATCGCCGACCTGTTTTTCTATTAGTATTTGTACATCAGAAAAAATATTCAAGGCATCTATCTGCCTGATTGCAGTTGTGGAATTATCACCTACTTTAATTTCACCGCCGATTTTAAGACCACTATTAGCTATAATAGTAGCAGCATCAGCAGATTTGTTACCTTCGACTGTAATTCCTAATATTTTATAACTTTTACCGAATGATTGTGAATAAGAAACCGTAGAAATAAATAACAGAAAAAACACAATAAGGTATTTATACAATTTCTTTGGGGAGGTTTGAAACATTCTTTAAGCCTTTAACATTCTTTTTTAGTTGATCACTTAGTTTTCCGAATCTTCTTTCTCTTTGCTGAAAACTTTTAATTGCGTCATACAAATCCTTCCGTCCAAAGTCGGGCCAAAGCACATCAGAAATATAAAATTCGGTATATGCTATCTGCCATAATAAAAAATTACTAACTCTGAATTCTCCGCTTGTTCTTATAAGAAGATCCGGATCAGGAATATTTTTTGTGGTTAAGTGGTCAGCAACACATTGCTCATTTATTTCGTCTGCTGAAATTTCACCCACAGATACAAGATTTGTAATCTTTTTAATCGCTTCAAGGAGTTCCCATCTGCCGCTGTAGCTTAACGCAAGATTAAGTGTCATTTTTTTATTGTTCTTGGTCTTTTCTACAGCTTCAAACAATTCGTGCTGAACTTCTCCCGGTAACGAGTTAACATTCCCGATTGTAGTCAGCTTTATATTGTTTTCATTTAATTCACCAACTCTTTCCTTCAGACTTTTTAGGAGAAGTCTCATCAGCATCGAAACTTCCTCTTTTGGTCTGTTCCAGTTTTCTGTTGAAAAAGTATAGAGAGTTAAATATTTAACACCTAATTCAGCGCAAGTTTCAGTGATTTCTTTTACTGTATCAACACCGCGTTTGTGCCCTGCGACACGAGGAAGACCTCTTTTTTTTGCCCATCTTCCGTTTCCATCCATTATAATTGCAATGTGGGCAGGAATTTCACCAGATTTCTTTAGCGCCTCCTGTAGTTTTTCATCGGATTGCGATTGAGATTTACCCAAATTCTTACCTAAAAATTGATAAAGCGTGTAAAATTAACCCTATACCGCTTTAATGTCAAGATAACTAAATGTTTGGTTTGCTTACAATTACTTAAAGTTTACCCCTGATTTTGTTCAAAAATAAAATGAGTTTTCGGCGAATAAAAGGCAAAAATATAGAATAAAGATGTAACTTGTTGAATTGTATTCTTCTAATAATGAGGAGGCAGGTTTTTAACCTGCCTCTATGAATCTATTGAATTACTTTCCGCCTTTTTTGCTGAAATCAGGATATGGCGGTGGCGGTGGAATAGTTGGAGTATTTTTCTTTAATTCCTGTTTTACAACTTCAATAGCTTTATCAAGCTGATCATCAATTCCCTGGTAAACTCTTGCCGGATCATTGTAAACTTCAATGTCGGGATCAACGCCGTGTCCTTCCATAATCCATTTTTTCCCATGGAGGTCATAACGTGAAAATTCGGGTTTCGTTAAATATCCTCCATCCATCAAAGGAAGTGAACCACGAATACCAACAACTCCGCCCCAGGTTCTCATTCCAATCACAGGTCCGATTTTATCGTGCTTAAACCTGTAAGTGAAAATATCACCATCGGATGCAGAGAACTGATCTGCAAGCAGAACTTTTGGACCGACCTGCATTCCACCCGGGATCATAAGAAGGAGCGGTGTTTCTCGCAATGTCTATCATTACTGCTTCGCGCCGCAGCTTTTCAATTATCATCGGTGAAACATTTCCTCCGCCATTACCACGTACGTCAATTATTAACGCTTTCTTTTAAAAGCTGCGGATAAAAATGTTTTACAAATTCATTCAGTCCTTCAGCCCCCATATCAGGAATATGAATATATCCAACTTCACCATTGGTTGCTTTGTTAACTTTTTCTATGTTGCCTTCAACCCAATCGTAATAATCCAGACTGTGTTCGTCTGCAATAGGTACAACTGTAGTTTCATGGCTTCCATCTTTCGTAGGAGTTATATTCACAGTTAGTTTAACCTGCTTGCCTGCTTTGTCAACCAACAATTCATAAATATCATTCACCTTGTCGGTTGGCTGTCCATCAACTGCAATTATATAATCTCCGACTTTAACATTCACTCCAACTTCTGTCAAAGGCGACCGGGTGCTTTTATCCCAGTTTTCACCTTTTAATATTTCATCAATTTTATAATAACCTGTTTTAGGATCTTTCGAAAGTCTTGCACCGAGCAAGCCCGAGATTTATTCTTTCGGGTTTTGGATAATCTCCCCCGCCTACATAAAGGTGACCGGAATTGATTTCACCAATCATTTCGCCGATTATGTATGTCAAGATCCTGCCTGCAATTAACATAAGGAACAAGCGGCGCATATTTTTCTTTTATAGATTTCCAGTCTACTCCATGCATATTAGGAGCAAAATAAAAATCGCGCATCTGGCGCCAACATTCATTGAAAATTTCCGTCCATTCAGCATGACGATCAAGTTTTACCTTCATATCAGAAAGATCAAGCTTATCTTTCATATCTACTTTTTGAAGAGGCAGATCAAGGATTGCATATTCGTTGTGACCACTTACAAGTATTTTCTTCTGATCTGCAGAGATTTCAAATCCATTAACTTCACCAAGCTCGGTTTCTTTTTTATCTTTTAAGCTGAAGACTTTTAAGTTTGTTTTACTGTCCGAACTGCTTCTTTCAAGGTAATACAATTTATCGCCAACAGAAACGAGATTCCTGTAATTTGAAGCAGCGATAGGAAGTTCTATTATTCTCCCGTTTAATCCATCCGGATCAACTTTTACATTAACTTTATCTTTTGATTCTTTGCTTTCACTTTTAGTTTCATTTTTATTTTCATTGCTGTTTTCTTTCTTGTCTTCTGTAATTTTAACTTCGTCGCTTTTCGGTTCAAAAGGAGAAGGTGTATCCTTTGTAAGGGTAACGAGATAAATCTTCGCCATATCCCTGTAAATAGTATTGAATTCTGTTTGTCCGTATGATGGTCTGAATGTTCTTTGAGAAACAAAATATAGATATTTACCATCGCTGCTGAATTCTGGTGAGTAAGAAGAATACCAGCCGTCTGTAACTGCATAAGTCTTTTCATCGGTCATTGAATAAAGATAAACTTTGTTCTGTACATCAACTTCATTTTTTGCGTAAGCTATCCATTTACTATCAGGCGACCAGACATAATCATTAAACTCCCACGCTTTTGCCTGAGCAACTTGTATTACTTTTTTTGAATCAACATCTACATAAAGTAGCCGGAGTTTCTTATCAGCCCACATAATTTTTTTACTATCGGGCGACCAGTAAAGAGTATATTTGTATGTATCGGCTCCGTTTGTCAATTGTTTCGATTCTCCGGAACCATCCTGCGCAATTATATAAATCTCATCTTCACCCGAAGCATCTGAAATATAAGCGATCCACTTTCCATCAGGAGACCATTTAGGATTTCTATCGTGTACACCAGGTGAGTTTGTTAAATTTCTGGTTGGTCCGTTCTTAGCCGGAACTGTAAATATATCCCCGCGTGCATTGAAGAGAGCTCTGCTGCCGTCGGGTGATATTTCATAAGAATCAATATTCTTACCAACTGAAACTATGCCGCCTCTTCCGCTATCAAAATCTTCATCAATTTGAATCGGCACTTTTTCGGCTTTTTCCGTTGCCAGATCAAATTTATAAATGTATCCGCCGTTTTCGTAAACTATCGCTTTATCGCCAATCGAAGGAAATTTTATATCATAATCATTGTAGCTGGTTAATTGTCTTGTGCTTTTTGTCATAATATCATAGACATAAAGGTTCATTGTTCCCGTGCGATCTGAAACGAAATAAATTTTATTTCCATGCCACATCGGGATAATATCCTGCGCCGGGTTGTTGGTTATGTTTTCAGTTTTCTTTGTTGCAAAATCATAAACCCATATATCATCAGCCATTCCGCCGCGATATCTCTTCCAGGTTCTGAATTCTCTGAATACCTGGTTGTATGCGAGCTTGCTTCCGTCAGGAGAATATGAACAAAAGCCGCCGCGTGAAAAAGGCAGCTGGTGAATTAATCCACCATCTTTATTTACCAGATAAAGCTGGCCATTAAAATCATTCCATTCTCTTTCGCGTGAACGAAAAACTATTTCGTCATTATTTTTCCAGCCAAAGACAATATTGTTCGGCCCCATCCTGTCTGAAATATCATCCCGACCAAGTGTTGAAGTATAAGTAACTCTTTTCGGAACACCTCCTTCTGCAGACATTAGATAGACTTCAGTGTTGCCGTCGTACTGTCCTGTAAATGCAATATATTTTCCATCTGGTGAAAATCTCGCAAACATTTCGAACCCAATATCGTTTGTCATCTTTCTTGCAATACCGCCATTAGCAAAAACGGTGTATAAGTTGCCGGCATAAGTAAAAACAATCTGGTCACCGTATATTGCCGGAAACCTTAACAAGCGTGCTTCGTTGCCTGCATAAGTATAAACAGTAAAAAGCAAAAGAAATAAAGAGAAGAATAGTTTCTTCATAAGAGCTCCATAATTATAAATTATTAATAGCTTGTGATGCTTTGCCAAATTGAAAATTTAACATTTTAATATTGAATCAAAAATTCAACATTTATGTGATGGATGGAAACGGTAAAGAATCCCGTTTAGTTCTTAAAAAGCAGGAAGCATTTTATATAATAGAATATAAAGCAAACTCAGAACCTTTATGAGTATGGTTGATGTCTCCGTAAACTCTCAATTTTCCCTCAAACCATTCATCAGTAAGACCGTTTTTTTCGGCTACCAGTTTTAGCCACTTTATTTCCTTGTCGGGAACAATGCCGTCAGAGAATGCCAGCTTCAAACCGTCACACACAAAAGATTCAGCAATTTTATTGTGGGAAAATTCAAAAGGTTCTTCGTGAATATACTTATTAGCAAGCAAGCTTTTCAAAGTGTCTTCATAAAAATCAGTAGCAAATCCAAGTCTCAAAGCTATATCTCTTATTATTTTTTTTTCAGGTTCAGTGAGTTTGTTATCTTTTTTTGCAATTACAAGTAATCCCTTCAAATAATTACTTTTATCAAGAACTGAGAATTCCATTTTCTTCCCTTATTTTTTCGTTCCAAAGTTATAAAAATTATCGCTTTATTAACAAGTATAAATTTTTGCTTATGGAATGCTGAAGGAAAATGTTCAAAGAAAATTTATTGATATGAATTCTAATTTATGAAAGGCAATTATTAATTTATATTGAACTTATTTAATAGCAAAACATTACAGCACAAGAAATAATTTTTGCAACTTATTCTACTAGAATCTATTAGCCGCAAAAGTAATTTTGTGTTGAACCGGTTCAGATTGAATTGTTTCTCAAGTTATAAATGGATCCTTGTCTCTATTTTAACAAAATAATTCTTCTCCAATAATGGTTAAAAATTAACATAAAAAAAAGATTTAAAAATTTTTCTAAACTACTGAATAATAAGGCTACCTGAGATTTGAAATCCTTTTAAGATTTAGAAAACAGTATAAATTATTTTATTGTGATTTTAAATACTTAAGAGTTTTCGCCTCATCACCATTGAGATATTTTGAATAATTTTTCATAACAGTACTGTATATCAGTTCCGCAGCTTGTTCATAATTCATTTCACTTGTATTAACAATAAGGTGGTACAATTCGGGGTCTTCAATATTTTTATGAAAATAAGCCTGAATAAATTCCTTCCTGTTCTCGTCTTCTTTGTTTATATATTCTGCGGCTTCTTTCCTGTTAAAATTAAAAACTTCCATCACATGCATAATTTTGTCCTCGGCAGAAGCAATTAACCTCACGTGAAAACAATTATCCATTTTCGTCGTAATAATATTCCCACCGCGCTCAACAATTATACAATATCCCATATGAGCAAGTTGAAGAATAGTCTTATTAGTTTTATGAAAAAGATTCCACGTACCGGGCTGCCCGCCTAATATCTCATTCATAATAGAACTAACAGCGGAATATTTTCTTTCTTCCATTAGTTCACTTAAACGTAACGGTAGGTTATGATCCTGAAGAACTTTTTCGATGAGATTCTGATCAAACATTGTCCAGAGACGATTGCCGTCCCGGTTAAATCTCGAAAATGTATCAATTATAATCTGGCCAACTACCTCAGCCCCGGCTCCTGCTTCTCGCGACAATGTTATACAGGGTCCACTGGTATTTTTAAATTCCCCTTCTTCAACCCTGGAAGTATGCGATTCAATGTAGTGCTTTGCCTTTTCAATTGCGCCTTTAGTCAACATTTAATCTCTCCGTAAATTTATGTCTATAACTGGTAAGTATTATTTAAAGTTCCAGCATAAAAAAATAAAGTACAAATTTTTGGGACAAATGTTTAGGCATGTTTGAAATAATTAATGAAAAATTTTCTGGGAATTATTGTAAATTACATCAGTAATTTTATTGAAATTTATTCATTTTGAATGAGATTTTAGCAGAAAAAGGGAGAATTATTATGGATCATAGAATAGAAACAGACAGTATGGGTGAAATAAAAGTCCCTGTTGACAAATATTACGGTGCACAAACCGCCAGATCATTAATGAACTTTAAGATCGGCGGGGAAAGATTTCCCAGGGAATTAATCAGAGCACTTGGCATTCTCAAAAAGGCCGCGGCACTTACCAATAAAGAACTTGGAATACTACCAGCCGAAAAAGCCGACCTGATAGTAAAAGCTGCCGACGAAGTAATCGAAGGTAAACTCGACGAACACTTCCCTCTTGTAGTCTGGCAAACCGGCAGCGGTACACAGACAAATATGAATGCGAATGAAGTCATTTCAAATAGAGCTATCGAACTTGCAGGCGGAGAGAAAGGAAGCAAAAAGCCTATCCATCCCAACGATGATGTTAACAAAGCTCAGTCTTCCAACGATACTTTTCCAACCGCGATGCACATTGCTGCCGTCGAGGAAATTCACAGAAGATTAATTCCGATGGTAACAAAACTTCGTGATGCACTTGATGCAAAAGCAAAAGAATTCAAAGACATAATTAAAATCGGAAGAACTCATTTAATGGATGCAACTCCGCTTACGCTTGGACAGGAATTTTCCGGTTACGTTCAACAACTTACCAACGGACTTGAAAGAATTAATGCAGCTTTGCCAAGAATGTATGAATTAGCTCTTGGCGGAACAGCTGTAGGAACAGGATTGAATACACATCCCGAATTTGCAGTAAAAGCGGCCGCTCAAATTTCAAAAATTACCGGCAAGCCTTTTCTTTCCGCACGAAATAAATTTGAAGCTCTTGCTGCACACGACGCACTCGTCGAATTCAGTGGAGTACTGAAAACGCTTGCGGCCTCTCTTATGAAAATTGCAAATGATGTTCGGTGGCTCGGTTCAGGACCGCGATGCGGCATAGGAGAAATTTCCCTTCCTGCAAATGAACCGGGAAGCTCAATAATGCCGGGCAAAGTTAATCCAACGCAATCTGAAGCGATGACAATGGTTTGTGTACAGGTTTTCGGAAATGATACTGCTGTAAATTTTGGCGGGGCAAGCGGCAACTTTGAGTTAAACGTCTTCAAGCCGGTAATCATTTTTAATGTGTTGCAATCTATCAGATTAATTTCTGATGCGTGCGAAAGCTTCACAAATAATTGTGTTGTGGGAATTGAAGCGAACAAAAAGAATATTCAGAAAAATCTTGAGAATTCGCTTATGCTTGTAACAGCGCTCAATCCTCATATCGGGTATGATAACGCAGCTAAGGTTGCCAAGAAAGCTCATAAAGAAAATACAACTTTAAAAGAAGCTGCTGTCTCACTTGGATTATTGACGGCTGAAAAATTTGATGAGGTTGTACGTCCCGAAAATATGATCAGTCCGAAAAAATAACTATAAACATTATGTGTCCTGCTGTTTCAGCAGCAGGACTTTTTTATTTCAATTTATTAAGAATTAAAATTTGGATAACTGGAACGGAATTGCTTCTCTCCTGATTGCCTGCATTGAATTTATACTCATAATTAATATTCTCATTTTTGCCGAAAAAAATAAAAACAATCGGCTAGCCGTTTTAATAATTTTTCTATTAATGATTTATCAATTACTTGAATGGATAATGTGCGGACTTGGATTTGATTCCCATTTAAATGCTTTCATTGCATTCGCAGATATTTCTTTCCTTCCGCCTATGGGATTATTTTTTATTTTAACATTCTACAAATATCATTCAAAATTATTTGCACTTTTATTCTTACCTGCGATAGCTTTTGTGATATACTATTCAACAATAATCCACCTGTTTAACGTAAATAGCTGCACAGCATTCTATGCTATTTACAAATATCCGAACGGAGATTTTTACGGTCTGTTCTATTATTTGCCGATCTTAATCACAATCGGATTTTTAATCCGAGGAATTTTAAAATCGAAAGACAAAGCAACAGTTCATCTTTCAAAAATATTATTAGCTGCATATATTTTAATTTCGATTCCGGTAATAATCGCTTTTTGTCTTGTCCTGTTAAAAAATGAATTATTACTGCACAGCATTGTAAGCGTGATGTGTAAGTTTGCACTTTTGCTCGCAATAGCTTTAACTTACTTCGCATTAAATTTAAAAAAAACAAATGAATGAAATCATCCTGAATATTTATTTAATAATCAATAACGGATTTGTAATTGCCTTTCGTGCAATGGGCTACGAGCGCGAAGGTGGTGACGATAATAAAATTAATTATCTTAAAAGCAGAGTTAAGGAAGATTTTAATTCAGCCTACAAATTTGATGCACCACAAAACGAAAAAGGAGAATTTATGAAGTATAATAAATTTGCCAAGCTTGAAAAAAGAGGAATGCATTTCCAACTTTTTGAAGAGATATTCTCTCATTTTGATGTCCCGGAACACCCTCTCATTTGTGTCACACCTGTAGTTGATGGAAAAATTTTGACTGCTGAATAGAAGTTTTATAGATTAACGGCTTGAATTTTTTAGCCCGAATTTTTCATCGATATAATTCAAAACAAGATGCATAAGAAAGACCTCGATAAGTTTTATTCTTCCAAAAGGCTTGGATCATTTACTGAAAATGATAAAACTATTTTTCGCCTCTTCGCACCGCAAGCTGAAAGAGTTTTGCTAATCATTTATCCAAAAGTAGAAAACTCATCCGGCAAAAAGTTTAAGATGGTTCGTGACAACGACGGCGTTTGGGAAGCTTCCCTTGATGGAAATCTCCACGGCTCATTTTATGGATACCAGGTAAAACATAAAAATAAAAAGGATGAAGTCGTTTGTATCGATCCCTACGCAAAGGCAGTAGCTACATTTAATAACTATTTGAACCCGCGCAAATCAATAGTTGTAAAAGATGACAATTACGATTGGGAAAATGATCATTGGATTCAACGCGATTGGCGTGATTTAATAATCTATGAGATGCATCTCAGGGATATGACCGCACATCCTTCTTCCGGTGCCAAATTTCCCGGCACCTACAAGGGTTTAATCGAAAAAGGAATTACAGGTGGAATAGAATACATTAAGAAACTTGGCGTTAACACAGTAGAATTCCTTCCCGTTCAGGAATTTGCGAATATCGAAATCCCTTTCAATAAAAATTTCTTTAACCGAAAAAACAACTGGAATCCTTACGAAACAAATCACTGGGGATATATGACCGCAGCCTTTTTTGCTCCTGATTCATATTACTCTGATGGAGGAAAAAGCATTAAATGGAAATCGTGGAGCGGCCAAAAAGCAAAACAAGTAAAAGAATTCAAAGATGTTGTGAAGGAATTTCACAAAAACGGAATCGCTGTTATAATGGACGTTGTTTATAATCATTTATCAGAATACGAATTAGGAAATTTAAAAGAGATAGATAAGGAATATTATTTCAGAACCGATTGCTCACGGAAACCTTTCTTCGAAAAGCTACACCGGTAACGACCTGAAAACTGAAAGACCGATGATGCGCAGATTAATAATTGACAGCATTCTTTACTGGATGAATGAATACCACATTGACGGATTCCGTTTTGACATAGCAATATTAATTGATTGGCAAACAATAGAAGAAATAGCTGCACAAGCGCAAAGGATTAATCCAAATGTGATCCTGATAGCTGAACCCTGGGGTAACAGTCACGATCCTGCTGGCTTTTCTCTTCGCGGATTTTCAAGCTGGAATGATCAAATAAGAAACGGCGTCAAAGGAGAAAATCCACATGATGGAAAAGGCTGGCTTTTTGAGAACTGGTTTGGCAATAACGATTATAACAGAATTAGAAGTTATATCCAGGGAACTTTAGTAAAAGACAGGCACGGATTGTTTCAAATGAAAGAACATTCGGTTAATTATCTTGAATCACACGATGGATACACCCTCGGTGATTTTATAAGGCTTGCTCTCGGTGATGTAGAAAAAGAACAAATAATTGATGACACTATTAAAAATATCACGCTCACTCCCCTGCAATTAAAAATTAATAAGCTTGCGGCATTATTTTTATTTGTAAGTCAGGGAATTGTTATGATTCATTCCGGACAGGAATTTGCCAGAAGTAAAGTTATCTCACCTAATACAAAAGTAAAAGATCCTAATATCGGTAAACTTGATCACAACAGTTATGAAAAAGATAATGAAACAAATTATCATTAATTATGAACACGCTGAAATTAATAATGAACTTCTAAGTTACTATAAATCATTAATCCGATTGCGAAATACATATGAGACATTCAGAAGACCAGATTAGCGATGAGATTAAGTTTTATGATAACCATAATAATCCATTCTTGTTGAGTTTTGAGTTAAATCATAAAGAAGAACATTTTGTAGTTGTAATTTAAATGCATATCATAAAAAGGAATTCAATGTTAGTCTGCCGGAAGGGAAATGGCAAATGTTAGTTAACGAGGATATTGCAGGTACCAAAGGCTATGGACTCCTGGAAAATGAATTAAAGATTCAAGCTATTTCAGGATATGTTTTAAGAAAAGTCTAAATTTATTTCAGCTCGAAGCCTTGTCTTAAAGCTTTCTCAACTGCCTTTTTAAAATCACTTAAAGTAACAGGTTTATGAAAAACATTGTCAATTCCCAGTTCATTGTAATCATGAATTATGCTTCTATCCAAATTCAGCTTGCCAAAATTATAATCGGCGGTTTACCTTTCAGGTCTGACTGCTGAACATTTTTAACCAGTTCGTACCCATTCATAACAGGCATTGAATGATCTGTAATTACCAGTGCCGGAGGTGAATTTAAAATCATATCAAGAGCTTCTTTCCCTTCAGACGCAACTTCAATATTATAGTCAGGCGCTATATGTTTTAATATTTTAGAATAAAGCAGCTTATCGGTTTTGCTGTCATCAACAAGCAAAATATTTGCAGAAGCAATCGGTAAGGTAAATTTAAAATCACTTCCATGACCAAATTCACTTTCGACCCTATATATTGCCACCGTGCTTTTCAATAATTTCTTTTACGAGAGACAAACCCAGCCCGCTTCCTTTTTCTCCTGCTGTACCTTCAGAGGTAAACTTTGTATCAACATTAAATAATAAATCAAGGTTTTCTTTTTTGATTCCTGTACCATCATCTTTAACAGAAAACTCCAGGAATCTTAAAGTGTTAGATGGCGAAACCGAAACTGTTATATTGCCGTTCCTGTTTGTAAACTTTATTGCATTTGAAATCAGATTATTGAATACCTGTAATATTAAATTCTCATCGACAAATATGAAAAGATCGGTTGAAACATTTGACGCTAAGTTTATGTCCTTCTGAAATGCCGCGCCTTTTAAAGCATTAAAAGATTTCTCAATAATCTTGTAAGCTTCTATTCTTTCAGGTTCAAACTTAATTCTGCCGGTTTGTAATCTTGTCCAATCAAGAAGTGAGTTAACAAGTGAAAGCATTGAGTTGGAAGATTCGCGAATAAAATTTACATATTGTCTTTTTTCTTCTTCACTTAATCCTTCATCATTCAAAAGAAGATCTGTGAAACCAAGAATTGAACTGAATGGTGTTCTCAAATCGTGAGAAATGATTGAAATAAACCTGTCCTTAGTCTCGTTAAGCTTAAGCAGATTATCAGTGGATTTTTTAAGATCATCTTCAGCTTTTTTACGAAGCGAAATATCACTTACCAGCCCATATAGCTTTTGAACTACACCATCCTGGTCCCGCAAAATATTTAATTTTGTTCTAACCCACGCAATATTTCCGTGTTTATTAATTATCCTCAGTTCAAATTCCGATGAAAGCTGAATTTTACTTCTCAAGAGACTCATTATTTTATCTTTAATAGATGACAGATCATCAGGGTGAATGATCTTCATAAATAATTTTGAATCACCCAGAAGATCAGTCTGAGTATAACCGGTTACCTTTTCAACGGACGAGGTATAAAAAACAGGTCGCAAATATTTACCAACGCGCTCAAATGTAAAAAGAAAATCATCTATGTTTTCGGTTAAATTTCTGTACTTTTCTTCGGAATCTTTAATCACCTGTTGAGAACGTTTTTTCTCAGTAACATCCCGTGCAATCATAACAACATGGGGTTGTTTATTGAAAATAAAAGATGCCGCTGTTACCTCGGCATAAAAAACGGATCCATCAGGTTTTTTACCAAAGAACTCTATCCGTCTCGGCAGTTGTTTGCCATTTTCAATCTGCCTGAAATATCCTTCCACTTTGGCAACATCACTTTCTGAAACAAGGTCTGATAATTCTTTTTTATGAAGGTCATATCCTGAGGGGTAACCGAATATATTTGCAAACTCATCATTTACGAAAACTAATTTTTTATCTTTTTCAAGGGCAATTCCATCATTGGAGGCTTCAAACAAAGCCTTGAATAGCAGTAAATTACTCTCCTCTTGTTTGCTTTCTGATATATCATTAGAGTAACAATTATATCGTTTTATTTTTCCGGCTTCGCTAAGTACGGGAACAAATCTTGATAGCAGGAGAAGTGAATTTCCATATTTGGATTTAAAAGATAACTCATATTTCTTATTTACCAGCTTTTCGATTGATTGAAAATCTAATTCGACGGCATCTGATTTATCTAATTCTATCAGGTCTACAATATTTTTTTTCAGTAATTCGTTTTCTGAATATTTAAGTGTCTTTATAAAGGCCTGATTTACAAAAGAAATGCTGCCATCTATTTCAAGCGTGCACAGTATTTCTTCGGTTTGCGAAATAAAATTTTTATATCTCTCTTCAGATAATTCTAAACGTTGTTCTTTAAGGGCTCTCTTTGTAATATTTGAACAAAGAATTATAATTTCATTTTTTTCTGAGCTTGTATAAGTAAATTTTGCTTCAATAATTTCTTTTTCCCTGTTTTTCTTAAATACTGTTATTTCTTTTATCCAGGGTCCTGAATTATCCAGTTCTTTTTTTATCTCATCGAAATAATTTACATCAAACAATCCCAGTATCCTGCCGAAAAATTTTCCATAAACTTCGCTCCTTGAATAACCAAAGAGACTTTCCGCAGCTTTATTCCAAAATAAAACCCCGCCTTCAGAATCAACAACAAACAATGCGTCGGTTAATGCTTCACTAATTGACTGAAGTTTTAATAATTCATCCCGCTCTTTTCTTAAATTTAAGTTCTCTAAAACTCTTCCCGATATATCTTCCAGTATAAAAAATAAAAACTGTACCTGCCTTTTTTTATTTAAACCCGGCTCAATGCGGCAATTAAAATATTGTGGCTTGTTATTAACTGTGATTTCGATAACCAGCTCGGAGAATAATTTTGTTGTCCTGACATGTTCAATCGCAGTATCAAGTGCTTCTCTTTTTGAAATCGGGAAAAAGTTATTGATTGGATAATCAACAGACAAATAATTCAGCTTACCGAAATTAGACAGTTCTTTTCCGAAAGTAAATTTTATTTTCCCCTGAAGGTCAGTTACAAAGACAAAGTTACTAATTTTAGAAAAAACATTTTCAATTAAATTATTGCGATCTTCTTTTTCTTTTTTAGCTTCAGACAGAACCGCCATATCTTCTAAAATTAAAATACCGCCCGCAAATTTATTTTCTTCAATAAAGGAAGAGCCTTTTAATAAAAGCGAGATTGAGCCTTTTGTAATCGTTTGAAGTTTTTTTAACTCTTTCTCAAAAGGAATTCCGTCTTTTAATAAACTGAATACTTCACTGAGGTCTGCATCCGGAATGATTTGATCTTTAAATATATTCGTCCCCTTAAGAGCAGAGAAATCTATTTGATAGAGATTTCCGATCTTACTCAGGCTTTCGTTAGTGTATTCTACAATACCCTCATTCGAAAACGCAATAATTCCGACTGGTGCCTTATTAAGTACTTTTAATAAGGAATCTTCTTCCCTCACCACACGCCCTTCTCCATAAAACTACTAAAAATAACATCTTACGCTAAGGTAGTATCAATAATAATGCTAAGAATTAGTGATACCAGCGACGAAATCGGCAACTTTCCTGGAGTAATAATTAAATTAAATGATTGCGCTAGAGAATTTTAACTCATTATAAAATAATGGGTTATAAGAATAGCAAAAGCAGAATAAATTGTATCTAGAAATAAAAAATAATTTTACTATAATGGTCTAAAAAATGGACGTTAAACTTAATGTCTCATTTTGAAAATTCAGCTAATTTTAGTCCACTAAAAATAAACTAATAACAAACTCTAATTGGGATGCGCTTCAAGTCTTTTTTTCAATTCTTCCAATTCTCTTGACAATCTCCCGGGAAGTTTATCTCCGAATTTCTTATAATAATTTTCAATTTCACAGGCTTCATCAAGCCAATTACCCTTACTAATTGACAATATATTCTTCATATCTTCGTTATTAATATTCAGTCCGCTCAAATCAATAGCGCCTTCTTTAGGTAAGTATCCAATTGGAGTTTCGACAGCAGCATCGCTTCCTAATACTCTTTCCAAAATCCATTTTAATACGCGGATGTTATCACCATAACCAGGCCAGATAAATTCTCCATCTTTATTTTTTCTAAACCAATTCACATAAAAAATCTTGGGAAGTTTTTCTTCATCTGCATTTTCACCAATTTTCAGCCAATGAGTAAAATAATCTCCCATGTTATAACCACAGAAAGGAAGCATTGCAAAAGGATCGTGCCTTACTTCACCAACTTTTCCAGCAGCGGCTGCGGTTTTCTCAGAAGAAACAATCGAGCCCATAAATGTTCCGTGGCTCCAGTTCAATGCCTGGTATACAAGAGGAATTGTACTAGCTCTTCTACCACCAAAAAGAATTGCAGAGATGGGTACTCCTTTGGGATCTTCCCATTTAGGATCAATAACGGGACACTGACTTGCCGGCACTGTATATCTTGAATTTGGATGAGCTGCTTTTTCTTCGCTTTCGGGAGTCCATTCATGTCCAAGCCAATTTGTAAGTCTCTCAGGCTTCTCTTCAGTCATACCTTCCCACCATATATCGTCTTCGGGGGTTTTAGCAACATTAGTAAAAATTGAATTCGATCTCATCGTCAGCATTGCATTAAGGTTAGTCTCCATCGAGGTTCCCGGTGCAACACCAAAAAATCCAGCCTCTGGATTTATTGCATAAAGTCTGCCATCTCTACCGAACTTCATCCAGGCAATATCATCCCCAACAGTTTCAACTTTCCAACCCGGCAAAGTTGATGATAACATTGCAAGATTCGTTTTGCCGCAAGCGCTCGGAAATGCAGCTGCAATATATTTTTTATCCCCGTCAGGCGAAGTGATTCCGACTATCAACATATGTTCTGCAAGCCAGCCTTGTTCCTTTGCCATGTAAGAAGCAATTCTTAGTGCAAAACATTTTTTGCCAAGCAAAGCGTTTCCACCATAACCGCTCCCATATGACC
This sequence comes from uncultured Bacteroidota bacterium, assembly GCA_963772675.1. GTDB lineage: Bacteria > Bacteroidota > Ignavibacteria > Ignavibacteriales > Ignavibacteriaceae > JAKAGZ01. The sequence goes on along the minus strand of CAVYYF010000011.1, from coordinate 232,080 downwards.
AGATAGTTTTTTCTTCTGGAAAATGGACAATATATTTTGTTTTATTGCAAGGCCACTTTAAATCTTTTTTCCCATTTTCAAGCGGGTAGCCAACTGAATGCAAACATTTCACAAAATGGCCATCACCCAAAACATCAAGAACTTTGGTTCCTATTCTTGTCATAATCCTCATACTACAAACCACATATTCTGAATCAGTCAGCTGCACACCGACGTGAGAGATTTCAGAACCGATAGGACCCATACTAAAAGGAATAACATACATTGTTCTTCCTTTCATAGATCCGTTAAATAATGCTGTTAAGGTTCGCTTCATTTTATCCGGATCTTCCCAGTTATTTGTAGGACCGGCACCTTCTTCTTTTTTTGAACATATAAAAGTGCGGTCTTCAACCCTGGCAACGTCCGTGGGATCTGATTCCGCCAGATAGCTGTTTGGTCTTAATTTTTCATTTAATTTCTGAAATGTACCCTTTTCAACTAATATAGTAGCAAGTTTATCATATTCATTCTGAGAACCGTCACACCAATGAACATTATCTGGCTTGCAAATTTTTGTCATTTCCTCAACCCAGCTAATCAGATTTTTATTTGAAGTCATTATCAATCCTGTAATTTTTGCAATAGAATTTTTTTAGGGGGTAAATTTAAAGATATGGAATTAGCCCTAAGCTTTCAATTATAAAAGACTGGGATTTGTTGCTTGGGGATTAATTACTCGGGTTCTTAATTCAGAATAACATTATATCGCTTAAAGCTAAGGTTTTTTGTAAATTTATTTTTAATAAATACAGGCAAAGTAATGCTTATTGGTTTTCTACAGGCATTGGGTAATAAGACTTTGAACTTCCTTGAAGAAGTTGGACAAGTTTTCAATCTGCTTTTTGGTATTTTAAAAAATTTTCCGACAATATTTAAGAGCAGGAAAATTGTTTTTTATCAAATGGAACATATAGGAGTCAATTCACTACCCCTGGTTCTTATTATTGCAGTTTTTACAGGTGCTGTAGCTGCCTGGCAGGCTGCATATCAACTAAAAGGAATAGCGCCTTTATCATTTTTGGGCGGGGCAACAAGCAGGGCAATAATTACTGAACTTGGCCCAGTGCTCACGGGAATTGTAATTGCCGGAAGAGTTGGCGCTTCAATTGCAGCTGAGCTGGGAACGATGAAGGTAACAGAGCAAATAGATGCACTGGAAACAATGGCAATCAGCCCGGTTCGCTACCTGGCAATGCCCCGGTTTCTTGCAGCTATAATAATGATGCCGATACTCGTAATATTCGCAAATATTATTGCTGTTTTAGGTGCATATATTGTTTCAAATTACTTCCTCGGTGTTTCTTTTGATGTTTTTTTTCAATCTGTTAGAAGGTTTTTCATCTTTTCAGATCTGATTGCAGGGCTAATTAAAGCCGTTTTTTTCGGCGCGGTTACTTCACTAATGGGCTGCCATATTGGATTCAAAACTGAAGGAGGCGCAGAGGGAGTTGGCCTTTCAACAATCCGTTCCTTTGTTATGTCTTCGGCACTGATTTTAATTCTGGATTACGTGTTATGGATGCTGTTCTTTTAATTTTATCTCTTTTTTATGATTAATTTATTTAAAAAGAATGAGATTTCTCAGACTAAAAAATTTTTCGTTGACTATAATTATGATTAGTGTTAAGTTCAAAATGTTGAGATTCATTAAGTTTACCCCCCCTTAATGGGTCTTCCGATGCCCGGTAACCCTCCACCGGGCAACTTATTTTTAAATATAATTTAAATTATGTAAATATGGCTGGAGTTTATTATATTCTAATTAAAATGGATTCACTATGGAAAAAATTATATACTCAATAAAAGAAAGAAGTGAAAAAGTCCAACTTCCTGAAAATTTAGGTTTTGGGCTTATTTATACCGACCACGTTTTTGAAATGGATTATGAAACTGGCAAAGGCTGGCATAATCCTAAAATCAAACCGATCGAAAATCTATCTATTCACCCGGCAACAATGTTCATTCATTATGCCCAGGCTATTTTTGAAGGGCTTAAGGCATTTAAAACCAAAACAGGTGAAGCCGTATTATTCAGAGCTGACAGACATATAGCCCGGTTTAATAGATCAGCAAAGAGAATTTGCATCCCGGAAGTTGATCCACAATTTATGATGCAAGCTATGAGTGAGCTGGTATCAATTGAAAAAGACTGGATACCGACAAGAGCACAGGAAGCTCTTTATATCAGGCCATTTATTTTTGGCAGCGACTTGTTCCTCGGTGTACGTCCTTCATCAAAATATAAACTACTAATACTACTTTCTCCGGTTGGCGCTTATTATCCGGAAGGATTTAAGCCTGTAAAAATTCTTGCACAGGATGATTTTGTACGTGCAGTTAGAAAAGGTATGGGAGAATGCAAAACGCCCGGTAACTATGCTGCCAGTATCCTGGCCGGACAAAAAGCTAAAGAACAAGGCTTTACACAGGTATTGTGGCTCGATGGAATAGAACAAAAATATATTGAAGAAGTAGGAACGATGAATATTTTCATTCAGTTTAAGAATGAAATTGCAACGCCTAAACTGGTCGGAACCGTTCTACCTGGCATTACCCGGGAATCCGTTATTCAGATCTTGCGCGACCGGGGATTAACGGTTAACGAAAGATTGATAAGTATCGATGAAGTTATAGATGAATATAAGAAAGGAAATGTGCTTCGGGTATTCGGAACAGGTACAGCTGCAGTTATTTCTCCTGTCGGAATTCTTTCTTATAAAGGCTACGAAATGAAATTCGATTACAGCGACCCGGATGATCTTGCTGTTGATTTATTCAAAGAAATTACTGCTATGCAGAGGGGGGAGATAGAAGACCGGTATAAATGGCTGACCTATCTCGATAAAAAGGGCGTAGAAGTTTAGCAACCCCTTCAGATAATCTTTCAATAAAAGCACTGATCTTTCAGTGCTTTTTTTATGTTTTTACCACTATTTTTATTTCCCTTCTGTATTAAGGCATTTATTTCATAAAAAAATTTCCTGATTCTCTTGACAAGTGCGCATTCGTTCACTATATTTCTAGTGAACAATTGAGCACTTAAATGAAAAAACTATTAACCGAAAGACAACAGGAAATCCTAATTTTTATTGAGCAATTCAGGGAATCCGTTGGATATCCACCAACGTTAAGAGAAATAGGTAAAAAATTCTCAATTTCCTCGACCTTTGGAGTCAAAAGACACCTTGATGCACTCGTGAAAAAAGGATACCTGAACGTTGAGAGTAATACCAGCAGAGGAATCTCGTCAGTTAGGAACGATGCTGATAAACATCAGTATAATGAAAGAAATGATGTTTTCGCAAAGGTACCAATTATCGGACGTGTAGCTGCTGGTTCCCCGATTCTGGCAATAGAAAATATTGAGGGCAGCGTGGTTGTTGATCCGGCTTTTATAAAAAAAGCCGAAGAAAGTTTTGCTCTGCGGGTAAAGGGTGACAGTATGATAAACTCCGGTATCTTTGAGGGTGATTTGGTGATAGTAACTCCGAATAAAAACCCTGTGAATGGAGAAATTGTTGTTGCTATGCTCGATGATGAAGTAACAGTAAAAACATTTGAAAATAAAAACAATAAAATACGTCTGATTCCGTCTAATGATAATTACCAGCCAATTGAAATTACAACCGGCAGAGAATTTTCAATTGTAGGTAAGGTAGTCGGCGTAGTCAGATGGTTAAACTAAAAGCGGAGCAATTATGAAATCGGAAATTTTTTCTTCTGCAATCAATAACAGGAACGAAGTCAGATTCCTTTATTTAATGGATGAAATAGTTCTGCATCCATATTATATAAGCCGGGGAAAAGACGGGAAAAAAGTTATATACGGGAGGATGTCAAATTCTTCTGCGATTAAAAGATTTGAGCTGGGAAGAATTGCGAACCTGAAGGTTTTTGATAAAGTTAAATTTTCACCGATTATACCATTGATGTTGAAGGTAAGTTAAGATAATGATGGAGGTAGTTATGACTGATATAAATAAACAAAGAAGCGTTGATTTACTGGTAGAAAAATTCTGGAAGCAAGGCTACTTAACCCTTAGCCGTAAATATGGAACTTATTTGCCCGAGCCTTCAAAGGTCGGGAATTTTGATGTGGATATAATTGCCCGTTACAAAAAAAATTATGCAATCGGTATCACTCTGACTGAAGCTGATCTGAAAGATCCAAAGATACTTGAAAAACTAAGTTACCTTGCAACAAGGCAGACTAAATTCACAAACAAAAGAGTATTGCTGTTCATCGGTGTTCCGAACGACCTTTTTAAGATAGCGAAAGAATTAATTGATTTCCTTGACAGCACCGCGAGAAAAAACATCCGGCTCTTTCCTATTGTTGAAAAACTCCTGCCTTCAAGCCGGAAAAACAGAAAGGAAGAAGCTACACTTTTCTCTTAATTTTTTACTGTAGAGACACGGCATGCCGCGTCTCTACAACTCCATTTGCCCTTTCATCCCCTTATCTCTAACTTTAAACACTTAATTTTGATTCGTTCATAAATACCCATAAATTGATCGAAAAACAAGCATAAATCTCTTTCCTCAAGGAAATTAAAAATGAATAAAACAATGAAAGCGCTTGTAAAAAAATCAGCCGAGCCGGGTATCTGGCTTGAAGAAGTCCCGGTGCCGGAAATCGGCATAAACGATGTTCTGATTAAAATTCATAAAACTTCAATCTGCGGAACCGATATTCATATTTACAACTGGGATGACTGGGCAAAAAAAACAATACCTGTTCCTATGGTCACTGGTCATGAATATGTAGGAATAGTAGAAAAAATCGGAAGCAATGTACACGATGTAAAAATAGGTGAACTCGTAAGTGGAGAAGGACATATAGTCTGCGGGCATTGCAGAAATTGTATCTCAGGAAGATATCATCTTTGTCCGAATACAAAAGGAGTTGGGGTTAATCGGCCAGGATGTTTTGCTGAATATCTTTCTATTCCCGTTTCGAATCTTTGGCATTGTGATCCAAACATTCCGAAAGATGTATTTGCAATTTTCGATCCTTTCGGCAACGCAACACATACAGCACTTACATTCGAAGTACTTGGTGAAGACGTTTTAATTACAGGCGCCGGACCAATCGGAATTATGGCTGCAATGATTGTTAAACACGCCGGGGCCAGAAACGTTGTAATCACTGATATAAATTCAGACAGGCTGCAGCTTGCAAAACAAATGGGAATTCAACGACCTGTAGATGTTACAAAAGAAAAACTGACAGAAGTAATGAAAGAACTTGGAATGAAAGAAGGTTTTGATATCGGACTCGAAATGTCAGGAAGCCCCAAAGCGCTTAATGATATGATTGATGTTATGTTTCACGGAGGAAGCATTGCTCTGCTCGGTATTCTTCCTGCAAGCGCTCCTGTGAACTGGGAAAAAATTGTATTTAATGGTTTGACTATTCGTGGTATTTATGGTAGAAAAATGTTTGAGACCTGGTATAAGATGACATCCATGATTCAATCGGGTCTCGATATTTCTAAAATTATAACTCACAAATTTTCATACAAAGATTATAAAGAAGCATTTGAATTAATGAAATCCGGCAAAACCGGGAAAGTAATTTTAAACTGGATTGAAGATTAAAAATACTTCATCCCCTGTAAACCGGCTTTACAAAAGCCGCAAAAATAATTATGAGGTTTTAAAATGACTGACACAAGCAAGAAAACACTACGACGATATACTTCACAGTATTGAAGAAGAAGGACTATTTAAAAAAGAGAGGGTCATTGTAAGCCCGCAAAGAGCTAATATTGAGGTTAAAGGCGGACAAAAAGTTTTAAATATGTGCGCTAATAATTATCTCGGTCTGGCAAACAATCCGGAAATAATAAAGGCTGCAAAAGAAAGTTTTGATAAATGGGGATACGGATTATCCTCCGTTAGATTTATTTGTGGAACCCAGGATATTCACAAACAACTTGAACAAAAAATTTCAGAATTTCTTGAAACAGAAGACACCATTCTCTATACATCCTGCTTTGATGCAAACGGTGGATTGTTTGAAACTATCCTCACAGAAGAAGATGCAATAATAAGCGATGAGCTAAACCACGCAAGTATTATCGATGGAGTACGGCTTTGCAAAGCAAAAAGATTCCGTTACAAAAACAACAATATGGAAGACCTTGAACTCCAATTAAAGGAAGCAAAAGCAAGTTCGAGAAATATGCTTATCGCCACGGATGGAGTATTTTCAATGGATGGATTTATAGCAAATCTAAAAGGAATTTGTGATCTCGCCGATAAATATGGCGCGATGGTAATGGTTGATGATTCGCACGCAGTTGGGTTTATGGGTAAACATGGAAAAGGAACTCCGGAATATTGCGATGTTTTAGGAAGAGTAGATATTATTACCGGAACTCTGGGAAAGCTCTTGGCGGTGCAAGTGGCGGATACACCAGCGGAAGAAAAGAAATCATTGGAATGCTAAGGCAACGATCACGTCCATATCTATTTTCTAATACTGTTGCGCCATCAATAGTTGCTGCTTCACTAAAAGTACTTGAAATGCTAAGCTCAAATACTCACTTGCGAGATAAGCTTGAAGAGAACACAAAATACTTCCGTGAAGGAATTAAAAAAGCCGGATTGGAGATCAAAGATGGTGTTCACCCTATTGTGCCTATTATGTTAGGCGATGCGGTCTTAGCACAGAAAATAGCTTCACGTCTTCTCGAAAGGGGAGTTTATGCGATTGGATTCTTTTATCCCGTGGTACCTAAAGGAACAGCAAGAATAAGAGTCCAGATTTCCGCGGCTCATTCAAAAGAAGATCTTGATTTTGCAATTGAGAGATTCAAAGAAGTTTACGAAGAATTGAAAAAATAAATTTTTATATTGTGTCTTAGCAATAAATAACTGCTAGGACGCTTAGTTTCATAGTTCAATAATCTACTAACTTTAATGGGACTGCTTTTCTACAATTCTTGCAATAAGATTTCCCTTTAATATCAACTTCCTCAATTCCGGGGGACGAATGCATTAGGCAATCCCAATCTGAACAATGTTTTAATCCAAAATTATGCCCCAGCTCGTGAAATATTTCTTTATTCGTTCTTTCAATTAAAAGAGATTCATTCGACAAACCTGAATAAAATTCCTCATGCAACCTGCAGGCAGAAACGATTGAATGTTTTCCGCCAAGCTGCGCTTCGCCAAATATGTAAGTCAGTGCAGGAACAAAAAGATCGAGGCTCGTTAGGATTAACACTTTACCATCAAGATGAAGAGTTAACTCAGCGCTGTTCGCTATAATTTGAGTTGAATAGTATTGTGATCTGCTTGCAGAGTGGGCATTTTCAATCGGTATATTCAGAAGCTCCACAAAAACGTCAGAGGAAAAACCTCTCGATAGTTCATTAACTGCGTGATCAAGCAATGACTTATTTTTTAGCTCAAGAGGAATAATATAAATGTTCATACTTCAATGCTGTCACGTAATCCATACTTACTAATTTTGTTATAAAGTGTCACGCGATCTATATGCAGCTGCATAGCACTTCTCGAAATATTCCAGCTATTCTCATTTAAAATTTGCAAAATATATTTCTTCTCTACTGCAGCCAGGCTTTTATCACCTGTCTCGGTATCAATGTGATTTGATGCTATGTGAAATGGAAGATCTTCAACTTTTATTGTATCGCACTTTCCTATAACGACAGCTCTTTCAATTGCATTTTCAAGTTCACGCACATTTCCCGGCCAGTCATATTTAGTGAGAAAATCCATCGCTTCATTATCAATTTTCTTGATTGACTTGTTCATGGCTGTAGTCAGTTTATGAAGGAAGAAATGTGCAAGCAACGGGATATCTTCTCTTCTCTCTCTTAGAGGGGGAATATGAATCGTGAAAACATTAAGCCTGTAGTACAGATCTTCCCTGAATTTCCCTTCCTTTACAAGACTTTCAAGAGATTGGTTCGTAGCAGTAATTAATCTAAAATCACTATGAATAGTTTGATTGCCGCCAACCCGGTTGAATTGTTTAGATTCTATTACCCGCAATATTTCAATCTGCATCTTAGTTGAAATTGTTGCAACTTCATCAAGGAATAAAGTTCCTCCATCGGCCATTTCAAATTTACCCTTCCTCTTAAATTGCGCTCCGGTAAAGGCACCTTTTTCGTGTCCAAACAGTTCACTTTCAAGCAGGGATTCTGCCAGTGAACCACAGTTAACGGGAATGATCGGGAAATATTTCCTTCTACTATTAATGTGTATCGCTTTCGCAACTAGTTCCTTACCCGTGCCACTTTCGCCTCTTATCATAACCGTTGTATCCGCAGGTGCGACTGTATTAACCAATTCATATATTTTTTTCATCCGCAAACTTTCGCCGATGAGATTATCGGGTTTAATAATTTCTTCGATGTTTTCTTTAAGTATCTTATTCTCCTGTTTCAGTGATTTTTGCTCCAGTGCTTTTTTAACAAGATGTGCAAGTTCATCAGGATCAACAGGTTTTGTTACATAGTCATAAGCTCCCTGTTTCAAAGCAGTGATTGCAGTGGGTACAGAAGCAAAAGCGGTTATTAATATTACAAGTGCTTCTTTATCAATTGATTTAATTTTTGTCAAAAGATCAATTCCGCTCATTCCAGGCATTTTCATATCAAGAAGCAACAGGTCATATTTACCTTTTTCATATTTCTTTAACGCCGACTCACCTTCTTCAGCAGTATCAACATTATAACCTTCCTCTTCAAACCAGTGAAACAAAGATTCTCTGACTATCTTTTCATCATCTACTATTAAGATATTATAATGTTCTCTCATGTTTCCCTCCCTTGTTTACAAATTCTTCGGTAAAACGACTTTGAAAGTCGTGCCTATCGGTGATGTTTTCTCTACAGTAATTTCCCCATTATGATTTTTTATGATTCCATAGACTACAGCAAGTCCAAGTCCGGTTCCTTTAGTGGCCTCTTTCGTAGAATAAAAGGGTTCAAAAATGTGCGGAAGGTCTTTATCATTAATTCCCGTTCCTTCATCAGAAATTTTCATAGCAATTGATTTTGATTCGGGCTGAAGAAATATTTTTATGGTGCCGCCATTAGGCATCGCTTCTATTGCGTTTATCAACAGTGCTATTAATGCCTCCTGAATTTTTTCAGGACTACACATTATTTTTATTTCTTTCTCATAAAAGTTTTTTTCTAGCGCTATTCCATTCATTTCAAGATGATGATGAATCAATGTCACACACCTGTTCACAATTTCAGCCAGGTTTGCTTCGACAAATTCATCGCGGCTTTCGTGAGAAAACAAAAGAAGGTCTTTGACAATCTTTCCGCAGCGTGAAGATTCGCCTGCTATCAGGTCCAGATACTCAATAAGTTTTTTGTTTTCACCGTTTCTTTGTTGTTCAGATAATTTTTTTGAAATGAGCTTGCTGTAAGTTAATATACCGGCTAGTGGATTATTAAGTTCATGAGCCACGGTTGCAGAAAGCTTTCCAAGAGATGCTAATTTTTCAATTTGTATTACCTGACTGTAAATATTTTTAAGCTCTTCTGATTTCTGTTGAACTTTCTGATTTAAGTTCTCGCTCCAGTCTTTAATTTCTTTATATGCTGCGTCTAACCTTTCGGACATATCATTAAATCTGCGTGCTACATTGCCTAATTCGTCTTTAGAATTAATTTCAATTTTATAATTAAGGTTTCCTTTTCCAACTTCCTGAATTCCCTTGTTGATATAATACAATGGCTTGCTTACAATAACTTTAATAAACAATCCGCAAAAACCTGAGATAACTATGGTTATCAAAATAGAATAAGTGATTGTTGATTTTGTGTTTTTTTCTATCGCTTCATCTAGCTCCTTCATTGAAACCATTACGTCCAGAACCCCCAGTACTTTTACTGAAGGCTGGTGTGCGTGACAATCGGCCGTGCTGCAATCCTTCTCATTTTTTATTGGATTAATTAATCCCAACGCCCTGGTGTTGTCTTTCGCATTAGTGAAATACCTGATCCTGTTCAGTGATGTAAGTTCCTCAATTTTACCAGATGGTTTATGGCAGGCGGCACAAGTTTCATCTTTCATTGAAACTTTGTGGAAAATTTCAGCAGAATCCGTTGAGTAGGCAATTATTCCTGATTTATTATAAACTCTTATCCCAATAATTCCCTGTTCGGTTCCTATTGTATTAATAATCTGGTGTACATCATCACGCCTGTTTAATAACATGCTGTAGCGTGTTGATTTTTTTATTATATCGCTTGAATTGTATGCGCTTAGAAGCCGCGCACGGGTAAGATCATCACGCAGGTTTGTAATAGAAATATAAGTATATATAGCCAGTACAAGAGACAGGATAACTGAAATGGAAATAATAAGCCTTGTACTTAGCTTATTGAAGAACTTAGCCTTCATTAAAAAACCCCCCGACCCCGTATGAAACATAGCTAAAAGTGTTGAGATTTTCAATAATTTTACATATTGCTGAAATTCTTAAAAAAACAGGCTGCCTCATAAGGTTTAAGAGTATATATGAAGCAGCCTGATAATGTATAATTCAGTTCAAATTCGAAATTATTTTCTGAAAAGTATCGAGCCCCAAAGCTTCGTAAAGATATTCACACCTGTTCCCGCCATCCATCATTGTATATCCAATTTGCGGTTCAGTTTCCAGAAAATTTCTTAACTTTTTTAATAGCCTGTAATTATCTTTTTTGACCCGTTCAACAGAAACTCTTGCAAGTGTAATTTCCGGTTCACCTACAGAAACAACTCCAAATACATTATCATCAGGAAATTCATCTGGATCAATATCCAGTTTTTGTAAAAGAGTAAAATCCATTGGAGAAAGAATTTCTTTACTGCCCCATTTACCTCTAATGGAAAGCAATTTCTCTTCCTTTTTGACTAAACCGTAGTCATTAAGCATTTCCACCTCATCAATGTTTTCAATTAAATTTGAGAGAAGTTGACTTATTCCGATTGTATAAACACTGCCAAACATATGTTTGAGCACAAGTTGATTTTTTAAATAAATCAGCTTCCTATCATAAAATATCCTTGAAATTTTTCCAATTATGTTATCTATCAGACTATTGTTAGCAAAATTTAAAACCACGTTTTCAGAATCAGTTTTTTCTTTCCAGGTGTTCCTCATCACAAAATCAAAGGTACATCTTTCGCAATCGTAATTCTGATCACATAATTTGTATGCAACAACATCTGCTTCCATCCATATACATTTGTTTCCGTGGCAAAAATCCGGGCTGTCACTTATATCTTCCATTTTATTTCCCAAATATTAATTCTCTTTGTTTAAGATCAGCTGTTTCCAGAACTTCCCCATTGGATTCAAAGCTTGTTTCAAAAACTTTGAAGTGTTTCGAAACCAATCTGAATGCCCACATACCCAGAACTACAAGCAAAAGAGTAATGCTTATTTCATAAAAAGCAGGTACATAATTTTGTCCTGAGGTTCTTACAAGAGAAGTAATGCTGACATTCATTCTATTTAATACAAAGCCTGAGATTGTAAAAATAGATGCAAAGTAGAGCCATTTTCTGTCGCGCATATAGCCGGGAATAGAGAGGACTATTATTGGAATAGCAAAACCGATTAGTATTTCCAGCCAGAAGAAATAGGTTTCCGATACTGAAACAAATAAATAAGAAAACTTACCTGTAAGAATTATATCAGCAAACTTAAAGATGAGTTCAATTGAAAGAACTGCCAGTATAACTTTTCCAAGACCGGATAAAACCCAAACTTGTAAACCTTGTTTGAACGCTCTTGCACATAAATATGCTTCGAAAATTATCATTGACAAGCCGGCGGCAATACAGGAAATAAAAAAATGAACAGGAAGATATGATGAATACCATAAGGGATAAACTTTAGCCGGGGCTATCAGGTAAAGTGAGCCGAATGATGATTGATGAAGAGTTGAAAACAGAACGCCGCAAATTACTACTGGGATAGAAATCTTTTTTAGCAATTTTATCGGCGCTTTTAAATTAAGCTTTTCGAGAATAACCGGCGCAAATTCAAGTGTAAGCACAGTTGAATAACATATAACGCACCAGGTTATTTCAAACATAACGGAATGCAAATTCCACATAACCAGTGGATGCCAGAAATTTTCAGGTTTACCTAAATCAATAATCAATAATAATATTACTATTATGTAACCAATATACGCCGTTAAAATCGCGGGCCTGACAATTGAATGATATTTATGGGCATTGAAAATATGTGCAGTTGCTGCAATGGTAAAACCGGCGGCAGCTAATCCTACGCCTATAAAATCAAAACCTATCCATAAACCCCAGGGAACCATATCGGATAAATTTGTGGTTTTTCCAAGTCCAAGAGCAAACCTTGATATTATAGAATATAATCCTACAATTATCACAACCACAGAAACACCCTTCCAGAAAGTTGGTTTGAGAAAATTATTCGTTTTCATTTTTCCCCCTGAGATTTTTTCTTTCTTCTCTTGCAACTTCATTTTTACGTTTTGTAAGCCAGTACATACTTGTAAGAAAAATTCCTCCGACAGAAACCACACTCGGGATCTTCTCCATAGCCTGCAAAGTAAAGCCTGGCATCGATTGTTTAGGTACATTCGTATTATATCCCAGTTGATCAAATGGCACCGGTGAAATAACCAAAACATTGCCGCCTCCGGCTTCTTTCAAACCGTAAATTTCCTGATAATACTTATCCGGGTTTTCTTTTAGTCTTCGTTTGGCTTCGACAATTAATTTATTCAATTCACCTGCCTGTGTTGCACCGGTAGGACAGGCATCGGCACAGGCATTTATTTTTCCTTCTTTTAACCTTTCATAACAGAGATTACACTTTCTCACGCTTGGGGAGGTGCTGCTCCATTCATAACGCGGAATACTGTAAGGGCAAGCCTGCATACAATAACGGCAGCCGATACATTTATTCGCATCGTAAAGAACAGGACCCAGCTTACTTTTTTCAAATGCTCCAACAGGGCAAACTGAAACACAGGTTGGCTCACCACAATGCATACATATTTTTCTTGCATAATTTTCCCCATACTGTTCTACTACTGTATATGTATTGCTGGATAAATGATCCTTAAGAAAATCTTTGTTTGTTTCGGGAAGTCCGTTTTGATTTTTACATGCATTGTAACAGCTTCCACATCCGACACATAAGGTAACATCAAACAATAATCCCATTTGCTGTTTCATTGTTGTTCCCTCACTATATTGATAGAAATTCTTTTTCGTATTTCTCTATCGATTCGCTATCAAGATGAGAAACAACTCCTTCAACAATATGACCTCCATCAAACATTGTGACTCCTGCCAGCCCCGGTTTGGTAAGTCTTTCTTCAAGAAAATTTTTGAATCTTATTAATTCACCTTTCATCCATTCGATTACTTCTTCATTCATCTTTAATTTATTAGAATGTGGGTGAAACTCTTGTGATTTAATTATTACTCCCCAATCTTCGCTAAATGGATCAGTAATTTTCCTATTCGGCAAGTCATGATTTTGCATAACAACCTGTCCGCTTACAGGTGAACGGAAAACAATTCTTTTATCTCCCAGGCGAGCTTCTATTACCGGGTCACCTTCATTAAGAAGAATTCCTTTGGGAGCTGTATTTGTAATTACTAAATCACCAACCGACTTTGTAATAAATTCATCAACACCAACTTTTAGAAAACCGTTTTTATCAGGTTTCGCCCAGGTATGACCTTTGGAAATGAAAGTATCCGCAGGTATGGATACACTTAGGTTATTAAATGCTACACTGTCAATTACTTTATAATTTTTTACAAATGCGGGGTGAAGTTTTTTCTCTGCTCTTAGAACAAAGTAATCAATAACTAAAAGCAATAAGAAACCAAGTAGAACTGATAAAGCAACCATCGTTAGACTCCAATATTTTGTTTAACATTCGGTTTGCTTAAGTCAATTAATGTGCCGCTTATGAAATTCGGGAAAATATATCCTTGTAAGTTATTAACATATCAATGTTTACAGCAGAACAAAATAAGACGAACGTAATGAATTTATATTAAGAGTTTGTTGATTTTATTTACAGTTTATTTTCTATAAAACATTTTCTTTTATTTTAAGTAAAATAATAAACAATTATGCTGCTGAAATTTTCAACACCTCTTTGTTGAATTTAATTACAACACTGTTCTTTTTTTTGTCAATTATTATTCAGAAATCCAACAGCCTACTGTTTAATTTTTCATCATTTTTGTTTCATTCCTTTATATTTGAATAACCTGCTTATGACACAAAAATTTCTCTTTAGTTGGAAGATTGAGTGCTGAATTTTTCAATTCGGGAAAACTAATATTGCAATAACTCCATTTTAGTTCATAAAGCGAACATTCAGCATCCTCATGAGGTGGCTTACTTTTTGTGTAATTTCGGTACATTATAAATAGATTAAGTGATAGGGGTCGTTGCTTAATCCTGGATAGACTATCATTTTAGTATATCGGGGGACGAATGGAAAAGCACAACCGAAGAACTTTCTTAAAAACAACCGCGATTGCCACGGCTACTCTTTCTTCACTTCCTGTTAAAAAATTAAAAGCATCACAGCAATATGTTCTATCGGAAGATAGAATGGGTGTTCTGGTTGACACAACCGTTTGTATAGGCTGCCGAAATTGTGAGTGGGCCTGCAAAAATGCTCACGATTTACCAGCGGGAAAAATTGAAGACTACGAAGATAAATCAGTCATGAAAAAAATGAGGCGCCCTGATGAAACAGCATTAACTGTGGTTAATCAATACAGCAATGAAAAGGATCCTAATTTACCCATTGATGTAAAAGTGCAATGCATGCATTGTGATCATCCGGCCTGCGTTTCAGCGTGTATTGTTGGAGCTTTTACAAAAAACGAAAACGGAGCCGTTACGTGGGACACTAATAAATGCATCGGCTGCCGTTATTGCATGGTCGCCTGTCCTTTCCAGGTTCCGGCATTTCAGTTTGATAAAGCATTAAATCCATTAATCATGAAATGTGATTTCTGCTTTAACAGAACTAAGGAAGGAAAATTGCCCGCCTGTGTTGAGATATGTCCGGTGGAAGCAATTACCTACGGAAAGAGAAATGAATTAATAGATGTTGCACGCGAAAGAATTAAAAATTACCCTGATAAATATATAAACTATATATACGGAGAACATGAAGTTGGGGGTACTTCGTGGATGTACTTAGCCGGAACAAATTTCAAAAAACTTGACTTCCCAAAACTATCTGAGAAACCTGCTCCCGGTGTTTCTGAATCTATACAACACGGAATATTTGCTTACTTCGTTCCGCCTATTTCACTTTATGCACTTCTTGGTGGAATTATGTGGATAACAAAAAGAAAACGATCTCTCGAATCAGAGGAGGGAAAAAATCATGAATGAATTCATAAAGCCTGAGCCTCTGAAAAGAAAATTCTTTACTCCCGGAGTAATAATATTAATTCTTATTGCAATTAATGGTATCGTATTCCTTTTAGGCAGATTCTTCTTCGGAATAGGCGCGGTTACAAATTTAAATAATCAATACCCCTGGGGCCTATGGATAGGAGTCGACGTTGCTGCGGGTGTTGCGTTGGCAGCAGGTGGTTTTACCAGCGCTGCTCTTGGCCATGTTATGCACAGAGAACAAATTCACGTCATTCTACGACCGGCTCTTTTAACTGCAATGTTAGGCTACACCTTTGTTGCAATAGGTGTATTTGTAGATATCGGTCGTTGGTATTATATCTGGCATCCTTTGGTTTTCTGGAATGGAAACTCTGCACTGTTCGAGGTTGGCATTTGTGTAATGATCTACATGACCGTCCTATATATAGAGTTTTTACCGATCGTTACAGAAAGATTTATTGGCAGAGTAAACTTTAAAGGATTTTTATCATTTCTTAACAAACCAGTTGATAAGTTCCTACGTCTGCTGGATAAAGGACTTGGCTTGACAATGTTTGTTTTCGTTATTGCAGGTGTTGTGTTATCAACTTTGCATCAGTCATCACTTGGTACTTTAATGATAATAGCGGGCTCGAAAATGCACCCTTTGTGGCAGACCCCTATATTACCTCTCCTCTTTCTTCTGTCTGCAATCTCGGTTGGTTTTCCAATGATAATCTTTGAATCAATAATAGCATCAAAATCATTCGGACTAAAACCTGAGATGGAGGCACTTTCTTCTCTCGCTTCAACAATAGCTCCTTTGCTCGGAATATATCTTGCGTTTAAAATAGGAGATATGGTAATAAGAGGAACATTTGTTTATCTGCTTGAACCAACTACTCAAAGCATAATGTTTACAATTGAAGTAGTTGTTGGAATAATCATTCCGTTGAGAATGTTTTTATCAAAAGCTGTTTTAAAATCACCCGCGTTATTATTTACTGCGTCGGCTCTCGTAATATTTGGTGTTCTTCTGAACAGAATAAACAATTTTATTGTTGCATATAATCCCCCGTACAAATTCGGTACTTATTTCCCTTCGATTGGGGAAATCTCCGTCACTGTAGGTTTTGCAGCGCTTTTAATACTTATTTATAGAATAATTGTATTAAACTTCCCTGTATTAAGCCTGGCAAATAAATTTAACGTGCCTCAAACGAAATATAAAGTCAGGGGGTAATAAGATGAAAAGTTTAATTTACATAGCTCTTATTTTTTGTTTATCACTGGTAATAAACGCTCAAAATAAAATTCCCAAAAATCATTCTACAAAAGGACTGACTTGTAAGACATGTCATAATTGCGATCTTCCGACAAAAAAAGATCCTTGTCTTATCCCCTGTCCACGCGCTGATATGATTACAGTTCATCAAACTGCAGAAGACGCACCTGCAATTATTACTATGGATAAATTAGAAGACAAATATTCTCCCGTTGTCTTTCAGCATAAAGTTCATGCACAAATGTCGCAAATGTCCGGTGGATGCAAAAGCTGTCATCATTTTAATAATATCGGCCCGATACAAAAGTGCGAAAGCTGTCACGAAGCAAACAGAATGCGTGAAGATCTAAGCAAACCAGATTTAAAGGGTGCTTATCACAGGCAATGTATGGATTGTCATCGTGAATGGAGCCATAACACAGATTGTAACTCCTGTCATCAGCTTAAAAGCAAATTTGTAAAAAAGGGTCAAAAGAGTCCTCTTCCCCTGATTCGTGTTAAAAATCACCCGGATGTTGAAAAACCGACAAAGATTATTTTTGAAACGAATTATAATAAAGGCAAACTCGTCACTTTTTACCATGATGATCATGTTGATAAATTCAATTTGGATTGTACCTCATGCCATAAACAAGAAAGCTGCAACCGATGCCACGATCGGAATAAAGTCTCTGTTGCAGAGATGAATTCTATTGGGGAAACAGTAAAAATTCATTTACCGAAAGCAGAACAGCATAAAGCTTGCTTTAGTTGTCATAAAAACGATTCCTGTACAAAGTGTCATTCTGACAAGAAAATGGAAAGGTTTGATCATGCTATAGCAGCAGGATGGAAATTAAATAAATTCCACGAAAAACTAAATTGCCAGAAATGCCACGGCAATACAACAACTTTTACAAAACCTAACAACGAATGCTCAAGTTGTCATAAAGATTTTGTCGCAGGAAAGTTTGATCACAAAATTACCGGAATTGAGTTAACCGGAAGCCATAAAGAAGCTGACTGTACAGATTGCCATCAGACAAAAGATTTTTCAAATCCCGTTTGTACAAATTGTCACGATGATAAAAGTTTCCCCAAAGATGCACCTGGAAAGTTAATAAAGATATCGCATAAGTGAGGCGTATGAAATTATGTTTAACAAGATCGGGCTAAAATTAATAGTCGCCGTTGGAATCACTGCAATCATAACTATTGGAATATTTGCGTATTTCAATATCCAGAGACAAAGTAATGCCTTGCTCTCCGAAGTAGAAAGACATGCCAACCAGTTGAGTGAAACAGTAAAATCCAGTACACGTTATGATATGCTCTTAAACCAACGCGAGCGGATTGATAAAACAATAATAACAATCGGCCAGCAGCAAGGAATAAGGTCTGTAAGAATTCTGAATAAGATGGGCGAAATAATTTATTCCTCGCAAAAAGGAGATGTCGGCGAAATGGTTGACAAAAAAGCAGAAAGTTGCTATGCCTGCCACGCTGCTAATCAACCTCTGGAGAGATTACCAATAAACCAGAGAACCAGGATTTATAAAACTAATAGGGATTCGTCCAGAATACTTGGAATTATCACACCTATATATAATGAACAATCCTGCTGGGAAGCTGATTGCCATGCTCACGCTAAAGATAAAACAATCCTCGGTGTTTTGGATGTTACCACTTCCCTTGCAGACGTTGATAACGAAATCCAAAGAGGAGAAATAGAAATAGTAATTTTTGCGCTTGCTGCTATTATTGCACTGAGTTTTATACTTGGATTTCTCGTAGAAAGATGGATTGATAAACCTGTAAATGAATTACTCAAAGCTACCGACCAGGTTGGGGTTGGTAATTTAAATTATTTCATAAAAGAAAAAGGGAATGACGAGATCGGGAAACTCGCAAGTTCCTTTAATGTGATGACTCAGAAATTATCTGAAGCAAGGATGCAGCTTTTTCAGTCTGACAAGCTTGCCTCACTTGGAAGACTGGCAGCAGGAGTTGCCCATGAAATCAATAATCCTTTAACCGGTGTTTTGACTTATAGCAGTTTTTTGCTAAAAAGGACTGAGGGTAATCCTGAAATGCAGGAAGATTTAAAAGTGATAGTTCGCGAAACAAAAAGAAGCAGGGAAATTGTAAAAAGTCTTCTCGATTTTGCACGACAGTCAATTCCTAAAAAAGGCGAGGTTAGCGTTAATGAGATTATTGATCAGGCCGTAGCAGTAGTTCAAAACCAATTGAATATTAATCAAGTGAAACTAGAAAAAAGAACCGATAAAAATCTGCCTAAAATTACGGCGGATTCCAATCAAATACAGCAGGTATTTATCAATCTGCTGGTAAACGCTAATGATGCAATTGGAAAAGCGGGGGGAACTATTACGATAACAACTTCAGCGATTAGTTTATCCCCATACGGTGTTGCCCAAATTAAAAAGGCTACATGCCCCAAACGACATAACCTAGTTGATAATGAATTTAAAATTGAAGGTGTTCCCTCAATAAAATTAAAAGCAAAATTTAATGGACAGGAAGGACTGATTCACCTCGATCCTGTATATGGAAGAAGAGCACATCAGTATTTCAAAACATTTGACGAAAATAAAAAGCTCTCTGTTTTCTGTCCTCAATGCAATATTTCATTGATTGAAGAAAATTCTAAGTGTCCGAAATGCGGATCACCTTTATTCTCTATTGAGGTTCCGGGAGAAAGTAATTTTCAGGCCTGTACAATGGTGGGCTGCGACTACCAGAAATGGGATTCCATAGATGAAGCGGGAAAAAAAGAATATATAGAAATTAAAATCTCAGATACTGGATGCGGAATGGACAGAGATGAATTATTAAGAATTTTTGAGCCCTTTTACAGCACTAAAGGACAAAAAGGAACGGGCCTCGGCCTGGCTGTAATATGGGGTATAATCGATAACCATAATGGATCAATAAAAGTTGATAGTGAAGTAAATAAAGGAACGGTTTTTACGATAAGACTCCCAATGAAGCAAAGATAAGTTTAAAATATGCACTCAAATAAAAATATATTGGTAATCGATGATGAACAGGTCGTTCTGGATGCCGTAAAAAAAATATTGGCATCAGAGAATTTTAATGTTGAAGAATCAAAAGACGCAACAGACGCCCTCAAAAAAATAGATAAGCATAAATACGACCTGATACTTTGCGATATTATGATGCCAGATATTGATGGATTCAAATTTCTCGATGAGCTAAATCACAGAAAAAATGATACCCCTGTAATTATGACAACAGGTTATTCTACTGTTGAAAATGCTGTTAATTCATTATACAAAGGTGCAATTGATTTTATTCCGAAACCTTTCACTGTAGAAGAGCTTCTTAATTCAATTTTTCGTGGCATCAAATATATTGAGGTTCAAAAAAAAATTAGCTCAAATAATGTTTCAAAGCATGATCCGACGTTAGCTTATGTACCTTGCCCCACAAAATATTTCAGACTCGGTTATGCTTCGTGGGTTTCTATAGAAAAGAAAGGTTCTGCGCTAATAGGAATAACAGATTTGTTTTTAAAAACAATAAGTTCTGTTTTGGATATACAGCTTATGAAAACCGACGAGGAAATTATACAAGGGAACCCGTGCGCACAGATATCGAGTACTGACCTGTTAACTCACTCAGTGCTTGCTCCTGTCAGTGGAAGAATTATAGAAACGAATCAGGAATTACAAAAAAACAAAACAATCATAGAAAAGGATCCTTATTTCGAAGGATGGCTGTACAGAATAATTCCAAATGACACAAAATATGAGCTGCAAAGATTAATATCCTGCAGTTCTGATAGGATATAAAAAGTCTTTAAAACTGAAGTAAATTTATAGTAAGGAGAATAACCATGGCACTCTTCATAATAGCACTAATACTATTCATAATTTTTGATATTCTTATCAGATATATCGGGCGAAAAATGAAAGAAAAGAAAGCCCAGACCGAAAGAGCAAAAGCACTTGAAGTAAGTTTTAAACTTGATTATAGCAAAGAAGCTAAGTCTTTAAAACGAGCTGAAGTCCCTGATCCTAAAGCTAAAATACTTTGTGTCGATGACGAAGCCGTAATTCTTGACAGCTTTAGAAAAATTCTTGTTCTTGATGGATATTCTATTGACACAGTAGAGAACGGACAAGAAGCACTTGGTTTGATACAAACCCACCATTATGATTTCTTGTTTACCGATTTAAAAATGCCCGAAATGGACGGACTAGAAGTAACTAAATCAGTAAAACACGTAAGGCCGGATATTGATGTAGTTATAATTACGGGCTATGCAACAGTAGAAACCGCTGTAGAATGTATGAAATTCGGAGCGATGGATTACGTGCAAAAACCTTTTACAGAAGATGAGCTTTTAGAATTTGTAAAGAACTTACTTATTAAGAGAGAAGACAAAATACAAAAACAACTCAAACCAAAAGTTCATATCACACACCTCGCTTCAACTGAAAGCATGAAGGCTGATGAGTTTTCAATTCCGGGAGGAGTTTTTATTTCAAACGGGCACTGCTGGGCAAGTATGCAGCAGGATGGAACGGTAAATGTTGGAATAGATGATTTTGCAAGAAAATTAATTGGCAAGATAGACGACTTCGAGTTTCCAAATCTCGGAATGAAAATTAAAAAGGGACAACCGCTGTTCAGCATTAAACAGGGACAAAAAACAATTAGGTTTAATTCCCCTGTATCGGGAATGGTTAAAAAGATTAATGGTTTCTTGAAAAATGAAATAGACGCTTTGAACGTTACTCCGTATGATTCAAACTGGATATGTGTAATTGATGCTGACAATATCGACAATGAAATAAAAGACTTAAAAATTGGTAATGCTGCCGTTTCATTTTATCAGGACGATATTGAACACTTCCGCACAGCATTGAAAGGAATTAAAAAAATCGATAAGCCAAAAGCTGAAATTACAGTTGACGATATTTCAATAGGTGAGCTTGAAAATTTAGACCCCAATGACTGGGAAAAAATTGTTCAGGAATTTTTTGTCAGAAGGAATTAATAATCAAATAATTTCATTGATTATTTATTCTCTAAATTATAATTTATTTCTAAAACTTTATTTTAGAAATGAATAATATAATTGAAATAGAAAAAGGCGATATAACAAGACTGGAGGTTGACGCAATAGTCAATGCTGCTAATACTTCTCTTCTGGGCGGTGGCGGTGTTGATGGAGCTATTCACCGGGCAGCCGGTCCGAAATTACTTGAAGAGTGCAGGACACTAAACGGCTGCCCAACCGGAAACGCAAAGATTACCAACGGATATAATCTCCCGGCAAAATTTGTAATTCATACAGTAGGTCCCGTCTGGAACGGTGGAAAACATAACGAGGAAAAACTGCTTGCTGATTGTTACAAAAATTCATTAAAGCTAGCAATGGAAAATAATGTCAAATCTATTGCTTTCCCTGCTATTAGTACTGGCGTGTATCACTTTCCCCCTAGAAAGTGCAACCGAGATCGCAGTCAATTTTACTAAAAATTTCCTAAATGAGGATAAAACAATAGAGAAGGTAATTTTTGTTTGTTTCGATGAGAAAACTTATCAGACTTATAAAAACAAATTATAAAATCACCTCAAAAATAAAATAGCTACTCCGCCAACTGCAATAAAAGCACCAACAATAGAGGGCCAGGTTAATTTTTCCCTATAAATCAATCTGACTAGTGGAAGCATAATAACCGGAACCGTAGCCATAATTGTTGACGCTATTCCTATCTTAGTGTTTGCTATTGCAATAAGGCTACAGGTAACTCCAAAAAACGGACCGAAAATCGTTCCGGTAAAAGTAAACGTTAGAGCTTTGATATCTTTTTTATAAACTTTAACCGGGTTTTTATATTTGCGGGCCAGGATGGCTAGCGGCAAAAAAATTATCACCGCGGCTGTAAGTCTAATAAATGTTGCAACAAATCCATTAATATGTCCTTCTTCAAAAGCAAACTTTGCCAATATCATCCCGGCCCCCTGACCCAAAGCTCCCATAAATCCATAGAAAATTCCTGTCTTACTCAATTTATATTTTGAAAGGGCACCGGAATTTTTTTGAAGTATCACCAGTCCTATTCCGCACATCGTAATAACAATACCGAAAATACCCCATAGATCTAATTACCTCGTGAAGGAAAAAATATGCTAGTACAGATGAGATCGCCGGCACCAGAGACATCATTAGCATTCCAATCCGCGCCCCGATCATTCGGAATGCCTGAAATAAAAATGAATCACCAATTACAAAACCCAAAAAGCCACTTGCAACAAGAAATATTAACTGATAGGAGGAGACTGCATAATCCAGGTTCAATACTAAAATAGTAGTAAGAAGTAAGAAGACCCCAAGGATCATCCTGTTGATGTTTAATTGAAGGGAGCCTATTCTTTCAGAAGCAGCGGTAAATGCAATCGAACTCCCCGACCAGCAGAAAGCCGTAGCCAAAGCGCTTAACTCACCAATAAAAGGCATAAAGATTCTTTCTGAAATTAATTATGAAGAGTAAAAATAATATAATTTAACCAGAATTAATTTTAAACATACTTTTTATCATTAATTTACATTAAGTTTAAAACAATAAATTTTACTTCCGTTTTATTTTGGGGGCATTGATGGACAGAAGAGAGTTTTTTAAGAAAAGCCTACAGGCAGGGGCTCTTACCGGGGCAGCACTCATCTTTGGAAATTACAAAGAACTTTTTCCATATAACAAATATCTGACACCTTCGTCCTACGACCTTGTAGCGATAAAAGGTGGCGAACCTGATGTGATGTTCGATAAAGCAATTGCATCAATGGGAGGTATGAAAGCCTTTGTTAAAAAAGGGCAAACTGTTGTGGTTAAACCAAACATAGGATGGGACGTTTCCCCTGAACGAGGCGGCAATACGAATCCTTTTTTAATCAGTAGAATTATCAAACGCTGTTTCGAAGCAGGTGCGAAAGATGTATATGTTTTTGATCACACCTGTGATGATTGGAAAAGGTCTTATTCAAACAGCGGTATAGAACGGGCAGCTAAAGATGCAGGCGCAAAAGTAGTATCAGGTGCAAGTGAAGGCTATTACCAGGAAGTCGATGTTAAGAAAGGCGAAGTAATGAAAAATGCTAAGGTTCACGAATTGATACTCAGCAGCGATGTTTTTATAAATGTCCCGATTCTGAAAAGTCATGGCTCTGCAGAAGTTACAATCGGAATGAAAAACTTAATGGGAATTGTATGGGACAGACGTTTCTGGCACCGGAACGATCTTCATAGATGTATAGCAGATTTTTCTTCTTTCCGGAAACCTGACCTGACAATTGTTGATGCATATTATGTAATGAAAAGAAACGGACCGAGGGGTATTTCAACAGAAGATGTTGTTACAATGAAATCCCAATTGATTGGAAAGGATATAGTCGCAGTAGATTCTGCTGCTGCGAAACTTTTCGGAGTGGATCCTAATGAAATTGATTACATAAAATATGCAGAAGAAATGAAACTCGGTACAACAGATTTGAGCCGGCTATCGATAAACAGGATTATAATGTGAAGAAATGAATCTTGTTCATTTAAAGAAAATAAGAATTATTGTCTCTTCCCTGTTCTTTGTACTTGTCCTGGCTGTGTACCTTGATATAACAAATTCACTGCAAGTATTACTTTCTCCTATCCTGGTTTACCTGCAATTCATTCCCTCACTGTTAAAATTCTTATCAGTCCCGGTTTTAAAGGCAGGCGGATTTATAATTATTCTTGTGTTAGCTTCTCTATTCGGGAGAATATATTGTTCTAGCATTTGCCCGTTAGGAACTTTACAGGATATAATTTCTTTCATTGCAAAAAAACTGAACGGGAAAAAATACTTTAAACGAACTACTAACTTCAAAGCTCTCCGTTATTCAATACTTTCGTTAACGACAATCTTTTTTATAGGCGGAAATTTGATCTTGCTGGACATTCTCGATCCTTTCAGTAACACCGGCAAAATAATGACAAATATATTTCGTCCATTAGTCTTACTGGCAAATAATATAATCGCATTTACTTTTGAAAAGTTAAACATATATGAAGTTTATCCCGTAGAAATAAAAGCAATAAGTTTTTTAATGGTAGGTGTATCCACTATTATTTTACTGACCATTGTGCTAATGTCCTTTAGCAAAGGAAGATTATTTTGCAATACTATATGTCCTGTTGGAGCATTGCTGGGTTTACTTTCGAAGTTTTCTTTTATAAGAATTACTATCGACGAGAATAATTGTAACAGTTGTAATCTTTGTGAAAAAGTATGTAAATCAGGATGTATAGATAAAAAAGCAAAACAGATTGATTTTGAAAGGTGCGTAAGTTGCTACAATTGCTTTAGCGTTTGCCCGAACGAGGGAATTACTTTTAGAAAATTCCCATTGGAAAATAAAAAATACGATGAGGTTAAAACCGACAGGGAGAGAAGAGAATTTATTTCTAAAACTTTTTTATATTTGTTAAGTTTAACCAGTTTATCATTTATTCAAAACAAAATTATTCCTAAAAAAGAAAGCACCGTACGTACCCTCAAACTAAATACTGTTTCACCACCCGGTTCAATAAGTATTGCTAATTTTACTTCACGGTGCACCGCTTGTCATTTATGCGTCAGCAGTTGCCCAGCCCAGGTTTTACAGCCGGCATTGTGGGAATATGGATTCACAGGAATTCTTCAGCCATATATGGATTATTCCGCCAGTTACTGCACCTATGACTGTACTATATGCGGAGATGTTTGCCCAACCGGGGCAATCTTGCCCGTAGGATCTGTAGAGAAAAAGACACTGCAGATAGGCAAAACAACCTTTGTAAAAGAAAACTGCGTAGTTGAAACTGAAAAAACAGAATGCGGCGCGTGTGCTGAACATTGCCCCACCAAGGCTGTTAAAATGGTTCCTTATGGAAATCTACATTTACCAGAAATTAAAAATGAATACTGTGTTGGCTGTGGTGCCTGCGAACATGCTTGTCCAACAATACCCTACAAAGCAATTTATGTTGAAGGAAATAAAACCCATCAGGTTGCACAAAAAAGACCAGAAGAAAAAATTAAAGGAGAAGTCAACCTCAAGAGTGATTTTCCGTTCTAAAAGAGATGAAGTGAGATAAAAATACAGCATTCGTTTCCGAATGCTGTAACCCGAAAGTTATTATTGATATTTTCCAAAATAAATACTTACTATCTAATCTTAACCACTGTAATTAATTGCTGACAAACCCAGGAATGCTGCGTTGTCCATCAAGTCTTCTTCAATTCTCAAAAGCTGATTATACTTCGCAATTCTGTCCGTTCTTGAAAGTGAACCGGTTTTTATTTGTCCGGCATTTGTTGCAACAGCAATATCAGCAATCGTTGTATCTTCAGTCTCACCTGAACGATGGCTTATTACATTTGTGTAGCCTGCTTTCTTTGCCATCTCAATTGCGTCAAGTGTTTCGGTCAAAGTTCCAATCTGATTTACTTTAATCAAAATTGAATTTGCAACACCCATTTCAATTCCTTTGGAAAGCCTTTCGGTATTTGTAACAAAAATATCATCACCTACGAGCTGAACTTTATCACCTAACTTTTCAGTTAGTAATTTCCATCCATCCCAGTCATCTTCTGCTAGGCCGTCTTCAAGAGAAATAATAGGATATTGTTTTATCCAGTTCGCCCAGTAATCAACCATTTTTTCAACAGCTATAATTTCATTCGGTTTTGATTTAAAAGATGATACGCATTTTTTTCTTTGATAAAGAATTCACTTGCAGCAGGATCAAGGGCAATGTAAATATCGCTCCCGGCTTTGAAACCAGCTTTTTCAATTGCTTCAAGTATTACTTCCAAGGCTTCATCATTAGATTTTAAATCAGGTGCAAAACCACCTTCATCACCAACCGCAGTGTTATATCCCTTTTTATGTAAAACAGATTTTAATGAATGGAAAGTCTCAGCGCCCATTCTAAGTGCTTCAGCAAAAGTGGTAGCACCGGCAGGCATAATCATAAATTCCTGAAAATCCACATTGTTATCTGCATGCTTTCCACCGTTTAAAATATTCATCATTGGTACTGGAAGAGTCTTAGCATTTGTACCACCAATATAGCGGTAAAGTGGAAGTCCCAGTGTTTCTGCTGAAGCTTTTGCACAAGCAAGTGAAACACCCAAGATTGCATTTGCACCAAGTACTGACTTATTTGGAGTACCGTCCATTGATATTAAAAAATTATCTATTTCATTTTGTTCAGCAGCGTCCATATCTATAATTTCATCAGCTATTTTTTCATTTACATTATCTACAGCTTTTAAAACACCTTTGCCGCCATACCGGCTTTTGTCACCGTCTCTTAGCTCAACAGCCTCGTGTTCGCCTGTCGATGCTCCACTCGGGACCGCCGCTCTTCCTACTACGCCGCTTTCAACTAAAACTTCAACCTCTAATGTTGGGTTACCCCTTGAATCAAGGATTTCTCTTGCAATTACGTCTACTATTCCTGTCATTTTTAACTCCCTTTCTTATCTTATTTTAATGATAATATTTTTATTAAAAATATTTGTAACTTTTCCCCTGTAGTATAATTAAAAATCAACACTTTAAATATACGAACTTAGCCTTACTTTTCTGGCTATAATTAAAAATATATATATACAATAGAGTTAAAAATGATTCTGGACAATAACAGCGAGAGACCCGAGCTTCAATATCCTTGTGAGTGGACTTATAAAGTTATTGGTAAGGATGTAAATAAACTTATAGCCGCAATAGAAACTTCCTCGCTTGATCTTGCTTATGAAGTGACCCCTTCAAATGTGAGTAAAAATGAAAATTACTTTAGTCTGAACTTTAAAGTTACAGTTCCTTCAGAAGTAGCAAGAGATCTGATTTATCAGAAATTAAAAGATCATTCTGATATAATTATGGTATTATGAAATCTTTTCCACAATTTTAACGAATTCAAAAATTAAAGCTGCTGTTATTCCCCAAATGATTTCATTATTATGTTTATAGACGTATACATTGTGCTTTTTCCCCTGTCGCGGTTCTAAATATTTTTGAGGCAATCCTAACTGCTCTACCGGTAACAAATCTACTTTCTCCCCCTTATCGTTCAGATAATAAGTATGCAATTCAAGACGCATGCCATAAACTTCAGGCGGGTTTTCACTAAAAAAGGAAACCGGCACTGTAAAAATTTTTTCAACCTCATTTTCATCATACTTAACTTGGCTTAAATCTGATAACTCAAGTTTGGCAATTACTGAATCAACGGTAACTCCCATTGGCCCGACAAATGTATCTAAGTAGCCAATCTTTTTTATTTTATTTTCGAGAATACCCAATTCTTCAATGGTTTCACGTATTGCGGTGTCTTCCATAGTTTTGTCATTGTCTGAATCAAATTCACCACCCGGAAAACAAATCTCTCCACCCTGTCTAATCTTTGCTGAACGTTTCTCAAACAAAAAAGAATATTCACCATTTAATTCAACCAGCGGAATTAACACCGCTGAATTAAAATATTCATCCTTACTTAATATACCGGGATGTTTCGGAAGGACGGAGACCAGTTTTTCAAAATCTATTTTTTTCATAAAAAAAGTTAACTAAATAATTTCTGAAAATGATATATGACAAATTTTTTATTAGTTTAATTAAGCTGCAATTTAAAAATTATATGCAAAATAAAAGCAAGAAGTAAAAAATATTTTTACTATCTTAGCAACTTGATTTAGCAAACATGAATAAAGATAACTTTAAAGCATATTTAGCCTGGGTATCCATCTGTATAATTTGGGGAACGACTTATCTTGCAATCAGGGTTGGTGTTAAAGATATGCCCCCTTTGTTATTTGCGGGATTAAGATGGTTGTTGGCAGGGCCTATTATTCTTTTATTTCTAAAACTTCGGGGTTATAAACTTCCGGAGAAAAAAGATTTGAAACATATTGCGGTTGTCGGTCTGTTATTACTTGGCCTCGGTAACGGCCTTGTAGCGTTTGCAGAACAGTGGTTGCCTAGCGGACTAACAGCTTTATTACTTACAACCACGCCCTTTTGGGTAGTAGGGATTGAATCAGCTTTGCCAACCGGACCAAAATTAAATCTTATGATTGTTTCAGGTTTGATTCTGGGAATCTTGGGAGTATGTTTTATTCTGGGTGTCGATTTCCAAACACTTCTAGATTCTTCATACATTCTAGGGATAATTGGTTTAACTATAGGCGAATTAGGATGGAGTTCCGGAACAGTTTATTCAAAATATGTTAAAGTATCTGTTCATCCCTTAATGAACGCAGCAATTCAGATGTGCATCGCCGGGCTTTCTCTAACCATTGTATCAGGATTGATTGGAGAATATCCTAAATTTCATTTTACACAGAACTCACTCTTAGCCTTCTTATATCTTCTGGTATTCGGCGCATTCATTGCCTATGGAGCCTATATTTATGCAATCAGCCACCTGCCGATATCATTTATCTCAACGTATGCATATATAAATCCTGTAATAGCATTATTTTTAGGCTGGCTTATACTTGATGAAAAGCTTAACAGTGCAATAATTGTTGGAGCTCTAATAATCTTACTAGCGGTTTATATTGTAAAGAAGGGTAGTAACAAACAGATTAAAATTCGCGGAGTGTAATTCTTAAACGTAGCTTTTCGCTTAAATTAAAGAAATTATTTTACTACACTTTCCCCATATAATTATTATCAACCAAGCCACCATTCACTATTTGTGGAACTTTGTTCAACTATTTCTTCCCGATAAGTACTATCTGATTTTTTTACAGATGAGCTTTTGGAAGACGAAGCGTTTTTGACAGGGGAGATAATAGCAATAGGTTTATCAACTTTTGTAAGTATAACCTCATCACCCTGCATTATTTGGTTGATAAAATGGGACCAGTCGTCCTGCAGATCAGAAATATTTATTTTTTTCTGCTTCATCCTTTCCTCCTTTTTGAGGGATTCATCGTATCTAATGCATAAACATAACTCACACAGCGGGAAATTATACTAAACATATTAAATCCCACTCATAATAATATAAATTAGTGATAAAGACGCAATACTATAATTTATATACACATTTAATTTCAAAAAAACAATTCTGATTGTATATAAAGCGAATTTTGATAATACCAATATTCTGTGAATTCTTTACCATAAGTAATTAGACCACCAAATATTAGGTTTGAGTTTTCTGTTAATGACCAGGAACAGGAAACATTTACAAATCCGCTTCCGTCATTTATATCGGTATTGTTAGAAAATGTTCCTGTAATAAGGGGGGTAAAAAGATAGTTGCTGCTTATAAACAAATAATTCCTGTTAAGATTTATTATCTCACCCCTGGCCAACCTGTTAAAATCGTATGAAAACTTGTTCGTTCGGCCTTCACCATTGTATTGGTATTCTATTAAAGCATACAACTTTGGGGTGAACTGATTATCAATTCCGAATACGAGTTTCGTATAATTCTTACTTAAGTCATTTTTATCCATAGAGATAATCCCCTCGCCTCGGATTCCGGCAACAAATAAGTTTCCGGCAAAATCAAATCCGGCTACATATCGCCTGTCAAAATAACCGCCGATCACTGCAAGGTCATATGTTTCGTAATTTGTTCTGAATCTGAAAGCCGCATTATTCTTTTTGAATTTATCCTGGGGGTTATAAACTATATTAAGATCTGTAAAATTGCCGAGATAATATGTCATAGATAAAGCGTCTGCGCCATCTTTTTCTATTTTACTAAAATCTGCAGGATTTATAGGATTGAAAAGATCAGTGGGATTCCAGATTCTGCCGGTTCCCCAGCTAATGCGCTGCCTTCCAGCAATAATATTTCCCCAATCGAATCCCTGTCGGAAATAAAGTCTGTCAATATAATGGCTTAACTGGTATTTATTGCCGGATGCAATATTCCACTTCATATTTATTAACTGCCGGTTTACTGTAACCTGATTTATCTCGCTATTATTTATATCTTTTGCCAGCAATGCATCCATTTCATATTCAATATTAATTCTTGCACCGGACCATAAAAAAATCTGAGGTTTGAGTCTTAGTCTTGTAAGATTTAATAATTGACTCTCACTTGGGAAAAATGAAGGTGTTTTGTCTGAGCTAAAAGTATACACCGGCATGTCAACTGCATAACCGGTAAAAGTGATGTCATATTGAGCATAAACCTTTGAACATAAGGTTGCAAAAACTACGAATAACAAAATCTTATGATATAATTTCATAACAACTGTATCAGGATTTTTCTATTCTACCGTCTTTAAGAATGAGCAATCTTTTCGCTCTATCCATAACTTGTTTATCGTGAGATGAAAAAATAAATGTTATGTTTTTGTCTTTGTTCATCTGTTCCATTAAGTCTAAAAGGTGTCCTGCAGTAACTGAATCAAGATTTGCGGTTGGCTCATCAGCAAGAACTACTGTTGGATTATTAACAATAGCTCTCGCAACTGCAACCCTCTGTTGCTGGCCACCACTCATTTCGTTCGGTCTTTTGTGAGCAAGAGCTTTAATGCCGAGCTCATCCATCAGTGATAGTGCTTTGCTTTCTCTTTCCTTTTCACGGATTCCCAGCAGCATCATGCTGAATTCAATATTTTCAAGTGCTGATAAAACGGGGATTAAATTATAAGCCTGAAATATAAATCCAAGTTTGTGTAGCCTTAAGGAGGAAAGCTGGTTTTTATCCTTCTGTGTCAGATCTTCATTTTCGAAAAACACTTTTCCGTTTGTTGGTTTATCCAATGCGCCCAGCAAATTTAGAAGAGTTGTCTTTCCGGAACCTGATGGTCCGGCAATTACAAGGAATTCACCCTTTTCAATTTTCAGGTCAATTCCTTTTATCGCATTAACTGGTACGCCGTTATCCTGGTAAGTTTTTTCCAATTTTTCAGTTCTTAAAATTTCCATCTTAAATTCCATTTAAATATTTACACATAATAGATTGCATAAATCGGTTCCAGCTTTATAGCTTTATACGCAGGGTAAAGAGCTCCAAGAACTGCAACAAAAGGCATAAACAATGATGACATAATTATATTACCGACCGAAAGGACAGGGTAAATCACTGTACCAATACCGAATGCTTCCAAGCCGGTTGAGAAAAAACTCAGATCAATCCCGGTGTGGGCTAGAGGAATTTCAAGTAGCAGCCCGATTATTAGTCCGGTCACCGTCCCGACAATTCCGATTATAAATGCTTCGGTTACTATCATTGAATAAATTCTGGAATTCTTCATCCCTATCGACATCAACACACCAAATTCCCTGATTCGTTCAAAGACAGACATAAGCATAGAATTGACTATTCCAAAAATTAATGCGAGACCGATTATTACATTCAGTATCCACATTGTTTCTTTATAAAGCTCTATCTGGTAGATCAACATTGGTAATAGGTCTTTGTAGCTTAATACCTCGTAACTACTGCCGAGTTTAGCTTCAAGATTTTTTTGTACCTGGTCAACATTGCCATAATCTTTTGTGATTACTGCGTATTCATAATATTTATCACCAATGTTAAGCATGTTTTGTTCAGTCGCAGCATGAATATAAATTGCCATTTTATCGAATTCAGAACTTGCCGTTCTGAATATTCCAACAATTCTGAAAACTTCCGATCCGATGCTCCCTTTAAGGGTATTTGCCATTGCAACAACTTTATCTCCAACCTCTACTTCGAGTTTTTCAGCAAGCTTTTTACCAATAATAATATCGCGCTTGTTATTTGTTAAATAGCTTCCTTCAATTATGGAATTTTTAATAATTGAAACATTAGCCTCCTCAGCCGGATTAATTCCATAAATCATAACACCCGATGAGTTGTTTGCACTACTTAATATTCCGGTTACAAATTCTCTTTTACTGTACGCCTTTATATATTTATCATTTTTTAGAATTTGTTCTACCTTTTTATAATCGGGAATATAATTCTTTACAACTTTATTATTATTAAAACCTTTTTTGTGAATCTGAATGTGGGAAATGTTTAAATTGATTTGATTAAAAAGCATCTGTCCAATCATGCCGTTTGATAAACCATCACTAATTATAATTGCAACAAGTCCAACCATAACCGAAGTGAGAACTATCAAGGATCTTCTTCTGTTTCTCCAAATATTTCTCCATGCTAATTTTAACAGCATTATCTTTCCCTTGTTTTATAACTCATATTAAGTCTGCCTTATTCCTTTTAAAGGTTCAAGCTTGTAAACTTTATAAGCAGGGTACAAGCAGGAAAGAAGAGAAATACCTATTATTGAAAGCGACACATAAACAAAAATCGAAACCTGCAGCGATGATCTTAGTTCCGGTAAAAAATGATAAAGTTCATAAAGATTTTTTAATTCACCACCAAAAACAATAGGATGAAGAATAAGATAATAATTTACTATATATCCAAGTAGATTTCCGAATATTAAACCGATAACCGCAATGAACAATGTTTCAATATAGACCAGATATGTTAGTTTCTTCTGCGGCATTCCAATAGATAAAACAACACCGAACTCTCTGAACCTTTCCGTAACAGACATCAGAACCGTATTCAAAATTCCAAAAGCTACTATCACTATTAATATCCCAAGAAAAAGAATTCCACTCACATTATCTAATTGAATAGCTTGCTGAAGTTCCGGGTTTACTTTATTCCAGGGAAGTACAGTCAATTCCCTATTTTTAATTTTAGATGCTAAGTTACTTTCTATTTCGTTTAAGCTATTTAAATCACTTGCCTTAATAGCAATTACATTAACTTTGTTTCCCATCGCCAGCAGTGATTGTGCGGTTTTCAATCCCATAAAAACAACAGTGGATTCCAGCTCCTTTACACCAAGTCTTACCGTACCTACAATTTTATACTTTTGATTCCCTAGGGAACCATCATAACCCTGCGCAAGCAACACAATCTCGTCACCAATTTTTGCGTTCAGGTTTTCCAATAATTGCGTACCAACTACAATTTCATTTGAAGAATCTGAATCAAAGAATTTACCTTTATCAATATTCTCCACAAAAGTTGTTACTTTCTTTTCTTGCTCTGGCTCTATTCCAAAAATTGATACACCGCGGGAATTGTCTTTAAAGCTGATCAAACCGTCCGCATATATTCGTGATGAATAACTTTGAATACCCTCTGTATTTTTGAGTGCCGAGATAAGGTTTTTATCTTCTGCAAAACACAATGATAGTTTTGGAGTATCATTGTACCCTTTTGCCTGTACTTGCAGGTAACCTGAAAAAAGTTCAACCGCTGTTTTAATATTAAGGGCATAAGTCCCCAGTTGGATTCCTCTCATTCCAATAGCCATAAACACAGCAAAGATAACAGCAGCAAGTGTCAGAATCGATCTTCTTTTATTTCGCCAGATATTTCTCCAGGCAAGTTTTATCAGAAGCTTCACTTTTAATTTCCCCGCTCAAGTTCCTGAAAAGAAAAAATTCTATCAGGAATATTTATATCGTATTCTATATCATTTATTATTATAGTGGTTGAATGACCTTCTTTTTTGTTATTATGCATTACCCATTTGGAAGGAATTACTCTATTCATGAAAATTTTTTATATCAGAATAAACAAGATAGCGTACCATATTTCCTTTTTCGTCGAAATACTGCACCACAGAAGGGAGATAATTTTTCTTGATTACCCAGTAATAAATCTTTCCCCAAACAACTGGTGCATCCGGTTTTGGAATTAACTGAATTTTCCAGGTATCCTGTCCGCTTATATTTTCTTCAGCAATTATTTTTTGATTGTAATCCTTTGTTAAATTAGATTCTCTCACGAAGATCATCATTTGTGAAATCGGAACCGTTCCACGATTGCAACATCATCGAGGGAGGGATTTTAATTGTCGTTTCAGTATTCTTTAGATACTCCCACATTTCATTTCCGATTTTAAGTGTTTTATTGCCCTTTTCTTTTATCAGGCGCTTCTGTTACTATCAAAGCTTTTTCATTCCCAATCCACCAGCTTTTCATCTTTCAAATCACGAGTATAATCAGGAGTTTTAATTATCATTTCAATTTCCGCATGCGAGGTCTTTCCCTTAACTGCGTCTTCAGCTTTTTTTATTATCTCCTCAGCGCTTTGTGCTAATAACAACTTCCCTGTGAATAAGACTATACTTAGCAATACCAACTTTTTCATATTTCCTTCGTTAATATATTGACTAAACGTTCAGTCAAAAATAAAACAATTTGTTTTCTTTGTCAAGTAGCCTCTGAATAAATTAACATCTTGAATAAGACAAATATAAAAGATATGTTTATGACTGAACATTTATTCAGTTAAAAACATGCCGCGAACGAAAGAACAGAACAAAGAAATCAGAAATAAAACCCGCCAACTTATACTGGACAGTTCGCTGAAATTATTTGCTAATAAAGGATTCCATGGAACTTCAATAAGCGATATTGCGAAGGCAGCGGGAATATCGAAAGGCCTTGCCTACAACTACTTCGTGAGCAAAGAAAAAATATTAAACGCCATTTTTGAAGAAGCGCTTAATTCAGGAAATTTTTTGCAGGATCAACTAAATAACATAGATGATCCATATGATAAAATTGCTTTTATAATTCAGGCAATGTTTGATTATATGAAGAACGAGGAGGAATTCTGGAGACTTTATTTTGCGATGTCACTTCAACCGGAAATATTTGAAACTTCACAAACTGTTAATATTAAATTTGCACAGATTTATCTTAAAATAATTGAAAAACTTTTTAAAGAAGTCGGAATAAAAGAACCAATGTCGGAAGCTCGTTTATTTTTTGCAGGACTGGATGGACTTGGTTTGCAGTGTTTTTTTTACAGGGATAAATTCCCTTTCGAAAAAATGAAAAAATATTATATGAAAAGATATAGCAGGGAAGGAATTAAAAAACTAAATATGTAATCAATAATAAGACTACTTCATTATCACCATCTTTTTAGTCGCTACAAAATCTCCCACATGCAACCTGTAAAAATAAACGCCGCTTGGAAGTGGATTTTTTTCTGAATTAGAATTAAAGGAAACATAATAAGTTCCGGCCGGTTCATTTTCATCCACCAGAGTTGCAACAAGGTTCCCTAACAGGTTATAAACGTTTAGAGTAACATAACCTCCTTCTTTTATTTCATATTTTATTGTAGTTGAGGGATTAAATGGATTAGGAAAGTTTTGTGCAAGTTCATAATTATCAGGAACATTATTTTTTTTGTTTTTATTTCCCTTATCGTTATCTATTGCCGTCGGACTATAATCTATAGCGGCCTGAGCGTTTATTATGCCCCAACCATATAAACTATCGGGGCTGGAGCTTTGAGAAGCCGTATTTCTCAAAGCATCTCTAACTTCCATCGGAGTCCAGTTTGGGTGTGCTTCCAGAATTAAAGCAGCAACACCTGCCACTAGTGGACAGCTAAAAGATGTTCCAGAATAAACACCAGAAAAGTAACCGCTAGTATTTCCAGGAGTCCCAATAGGTATATAATTATCAACACCATCTGCCATAACATCGGGTTTTATTCTGCCGTCTGCGGTCGGGCCATAACTACTAAACGATGCACGTGTTCCGGAAACATTAACTGCACCTACAGCAATTACACTATCCCCATCCGCAGGAGCATTTAATGTATTCTGATCTACTTTATCTCCATCATTGCCTGCTGAATTAACCACTACAATTCCTTTTCTCACAGCCATTTCAGCACCAAGTGTAATTATGGCAGTGTGTCCATTCATGTCCTGTGCGGTATATCCCGTTCCGGAAGTAAAATCATAACGATAACCTAAAGAAGTAGAAGTAACCTGCGCGCCTAAACTATCCGCCCATTCGGCTGCGGCTATCCAGTTATCTTCTTCAATTGAAGATTCGCTCTGTGTATTTTCTGTTTTTGCTAAAAGATAAGTCGCATCAAAAGCTGGACCTACTAACTGACCTGATTTAAAACCCCCAATTAAAGCAAGTGTCCACGTGCCATGGACCCATCTCCCGAATCGGCTTGATTTGCAACTACACTATCATGATTTACAAAATCATATTGGTCAAGGATATGAATATTTTGGAAAACTTCATGCTGCAGGTTGCTCACCCCTGCATCCATTAAGCAAATAATAATTCCATTTCCTGTATAACCCATGTCATGAACTTCTGGAACTTTAATCTGTTCTAATTCTGCGAGAGATTGTCCATAATCATAAGTATGAGCAACAATACTATTTTTGTTCAGAAAAGAATTACTCCGTAGATTATTATTCTCACCAATTATAGGTTTTACATTATTTATATATCTTCCGACAAAATCAACCTTTTTAACAAAGCTGAGAGCGGCAATTTTATCTAGATTTCTCTTTAAAACATAACCTGAAACACCATTAAACCATTTCGTCGCGTTCTTAACTTTTACACCAAATTTTTGAATTTGTTTTATATAATCTCTATTGACGGGAAGGTCAGTCTGATCAATTAGTGAACCATTTTTAATAACGTGAGATCGCCTTTCGAGGGAAGCTTCGCTAACAACTAGCGATGGGTCTTCAAAATATTTTCTAAGTGATTTCCCTTTGTCTTTAAAAAATACCCACACAAGTACAGAATCATTATCTGAAACTTTGCTTGTTTCGTAATTCAGGCCATCAGTAAATTTCCGGGAATAGTCCTGCGCAAATAGGGAAACACTTAGTATTATTAGAAAAAATAGTAACCCAACTCTTTTCATAGGCAAAGCATTAGTTCATATAGCGTTAAGATAATAATTTTAAGTTAAACTTCAAGTAAATTTTTCATTAATTTTATACTATTTCGTACTCAAAATGTTACAACTAACGTAATTGTAAGACTACGGATCAAATATAGAAAAAATAATAAGTACCACTAAATTATAGTTCAAAAACGATGCCTTAAATTATTCTATAAAATGCAAAATTTAACTATAATCCATATTCTGCTGCATTTTTCATAGCAGAATAGTCTTGCTGAATTGACCTGTTCACCCATAGCTGTACGAGACCAGTCCCTTCCGGTCCTCCAAAATTTTTAACCCAGGCCGCTGCATTGCCATTTTCGTCTTTAGCCAGAACTTTGCTAACCTGATTTTTAGCAACAGATGCAATTCCCACCCACCATCCGGATAATCCCCATTTTTCTCCTTCGGGAGTAACGCAGGAATAAAACCACCCCTTCATAGCATCAGTTAGCTCTCCCTCATAGTTAACTCCAAAGATTTTTGATGGTATTCTAAAATCGATACCTGTTAGTTTTCCGGTTTTCTTATCATAAATATATCCCAGGGGATTTGCACCAAGGAATACAACTTTGCCATTATTAGTTAGATAATCATTTATAAGAAAATTATTTTCTTTTTCGTCGAAGACAGTAAAAGGGACGTAATTGGAGGCGAAAACGACAACACTTCGGGATTTAGATTTAATTTGATCGCTAAAAAATTTTGCAAGTGAATTTTTATCAAGTACTTCGTAACCGCCGGATTTAAAATAATCTCTTATAGCTACATCAACTCCGTTATGAAACCAATTAAAGGATTTACTCTCTTCCCAATACACTGCACGATTAATATTTTTTGCATTATTAATTTTATTAGTACCATTTATGCAATAGAGATTTCCATCGTCACCCCCTATGATTATTTTGTTCTCCACTACAACCGGGGACGAAGCTATAAAACAATCCATTAAATTATTGTTCCACTTTTCCTTCCCGGTTTTCGGATCAAGTGCGAATAAAGTGCCGGAAAAATCTCCAAAATAAACAGAGTTACTTGTAACTGCAGGAGAAGACCAGACTGCCTGTTTTGAATTTGTCTTCCATATCTCTTTTCCTGTTTTTAAATCAACGGCTTGCTCAAACCTTGCATCAGAACTTCCTTCATAAACAACACTGTTATAAATTGCCGGAGACGTGATTATCCAGGACGTTCCGTGACTAACTTTCCATATTTCCTTCCCTGTTTGAATATCTATATTATATAAATTACCGTCGCGGCTTCCGAACACTACATTATTTCCGGAAACTGCTGCCGAACTCATAATAGATTTTCTATCAAATCCAAATTTAGAATTATCATACTTTATACCTTCAACCTCAAACTTCCATGCCTGCAAGCCGCTATTTTTATAAAGGGCATAAAATCTACCGTCCATATCACCAAACAAAATAAACTTTTCACTTACTGCTGCTGTAGTTCTTATCCTCGAGCCACAATTAAATTTCCAGTTCACTTTTCCATCGCTTGCATCTATTGAATAAAATTTCCCGTTACCACTTCCGATATAAATATTATTATTTTCTACCACTGGTGATGATAAGTAATAATCAAATCCCCAGGCGTAGGGAAGATCTTTACCGAGATTAACCTTCCAACTTTCTTTTCCGGAATTTAAGTTCAATGCATATAAGTATCCGTTGCGACTACTGAAAAATATTCTATCCCCCAAAATTGAAGCTGATGAAGTTACTGATCCGCCCGCTTCATATTTCCATTTTTCATTTCCTGAGTTCAGGTCAACAGCATAAAAATTTTCGTCAGAGCTTCCGAAAAAAACTACTCCATTAAAAACTGCTGGAGTGGACCTGATTGGCCCGTTGGTTTTAAATATCCAATTAAAACCATCAGATTGTTTATTATCATCAGTTGTAAATGTACCGGTGTGTGAATTGTTATTCCTGAAAGTTAAAATGTCACCCTTCGTGGTAGGAATATCTTTGTTATTCTTACAACTGAATATAACCAGTGCAGAAAGCACCAAAAGTTCTAAAAAGGCTACTTTTTTCACTAAAATCCTCATAAATAGTTAAGGTTTTTGATTGTTCTATATTAAAAAACCGACAAGCAAAAAGTTACATATTTCTGAGTGAGTGGTTAGAATTTATGATGGAAGGTTTTTTAGCTTAAAGACTAAATCCAGTATTGTACCACTGAGTCTTTTATCCTACGAATGAGGTCCCTATTATTTTTTTCAATTTCTCCTTTCCTGGGTATTGGTTCATAAGCAGGAAGAATATCATGCAGAAATTCCGGAAGTTCGGTTCCGATTCTTTCACTCCATTTTTTCCTCCATTTTTCGGGAAGTCTTTCGGGAATTTGCCGGTCGACAATTAACAAATATAAGAGTGCCCATATCCGTGGTGTTGCCGTTATTGAATAACCGCCGCCAAGAGTAAACATTATTCTGCCGTTGGAATATCTATCAGCATAGCCTAAAATTTTTTTGAATATTTTTTCATAATCCAAAGTAGTAAGCATCAAATCCGCAAGAGGATCTGAAAAATGTGCATCAGCGCCGACCATAACCACGAGTGCATCCGGTTTATACCACCTTAGAGCCGGCTCGAAAATTCCATCCATAACTTCAATGTAAGAATCACCTTCAGTAAAGGGATCGAGAGGCAAATTTAGTTTTAAAGCTTTCCCATCCCATGTCCAAGTTCGTGAATCCAACCGGTTCCAGGAAATAAAAATTCCCCTGACTCATGTAGTGAAATTGTCATCACCTTATCATCCGTATAAAATATTTCCTGTACTCCGTCTGCGTGGTGAACGTCGATATCAATATAAGCCACGTGCCAATCGTGATTGGTCATTTCTTTAATAGCAAGTGCCAGGTCGTTATAGATACAAAACCCTGATGCAAGATTTTTGTGAGCATGATGAAAGCCTCCGCCAAGCTGCAAAACTTTTTTTTCTTTTTCTTCAAGAAGTAATTTTGCGGCAAGCAATGTTCCGCCTGTTTGATACCTTGCGCCCTCAGCCATTCGTAAAGCAACAGGATTATCAATAGTGCCGAGACCATATTTTTCCGCTTCGGCATTTTTTTCCCCCCTGCTCAAAGCCTCAATAGTTTTAACATAATTTTCATCGTGAATAGTAAAGAGCATTTCAGGAGCTATTGGTTCCGGCGTTACAGTCTCAACGGAATATCCTAGTTCTTTCAGAAGATCAAGCATCATTTCAACTCTTATTGGATTGAAAGGATGCCCTTTTCCAAGATCGTAAAGATTATATTTAGGGTGATATATTATTTTACACATGCAATATGTAAAGGCCAGATTACCTCGAAACCGGCATTGCAGATTATTTCAGCTATCATTTTAATTTCAATAGTGCCTATTCTTAAAACGAGCCTTATTTTACCTTCCTTATCCGGGTAAGTTAGTATTGAATGAATATTTAATTTTCGTTCGGCAAGCAATGCAGTTAGTCTGGCAAGTTCACCGGGTTTGTCAGGCAGGCGCACATCAAGTCTGCCCGATGGTCTTTGAACTCCTGTCAGCATTAACAACGCATCAAGAAGATCAGTAACCGTAACAATTCCAACAAGCTGATTATCTTCAACAACAGGCAAACAACCGATCTTCATTTCCCTCATGATTTGTGCAGCTCTTTCAACGGGATCGTTTGGACTTATTGTATTAACAGGATGACTCATCATTTTTCCAACTTCAGTATCTGGCTTAAATGGATGCTTGGTAAGTTTACTTGTAGCAAGCCTCAAATCCCTGTCCGTAACTAATCCCACAATCTTCCAGTTCTTAATAACAGGCAGATGCCTGATCCCCCTTTCGAGCATCAACTTGTAAGCGTCATTTAATTTTGTTTTGTCCGAAATAGTAATAGGGTCGGGCTTC
The DNA here is from genome assembly GCA_963772675.1 of uncultured Bacteroidota bacterium. Taxonomy (GTDB): domain Bacteria; phylum Bacteroidota; class Ignavibacteria; order Ignavibacteriales; family Ignavibacteriaceae; genus JAKAGZ01. The sequence goes on along the minus strand of CAVYYF010000011.1, from coordinate 190,673 downwards.
ATTATTTCAACAATTAACATAACAAATCCCCCGGGTTTTATTATTAATAATTTGGTCTTTCAATTCTACCAGTTTTAATTTTTATTGAAACATCTGAAATCAATAAAGGTTTATTGTCAAGAACAACTTTAGCATCCAGTTCCCATAGCCACGGTATTTCCTCAATCATTTGGGAAAATTTGCCAAGTGTCTGACTTAGCCCACTTTCTTTATTGCAACGAATTTGCTGCAAAGTCTCTTCAAGATCTCTGTCTGTAATTGGAGTTATCCGTAAAATAGTATCAAAGTCCGGAACTTTTATTTCCAGCAGGGGCCCGAATAAAGGATCCGGTTTAATTTTTACATTTACTATATCAAGATGTGAATGCTTATCGCTGGTTGTTTTTATTCCGAAACACTTCAACAACTCCGTAGTTGTTTTCTTGTCTAAGCTAACAACTTGATCTACTGAAATTTTTTCTGATAATGTTTTCTGAACGAGCTGCCGGGCTTTTGATGCATCGACTTTATTATACCAAATTAAATCTCCCAAAGGTCGCTTTTTAAAATCTACATAACGGACTATTCGTCCCAATGCGTTTACAGCTAATTCAGGAAATCTAAATGAAGGAAATTTGCGATGATCATTAATATTTTCATCAACTAATGAAATGGTTCCCACAGCCCCCATCAGACAAAGCAGAACGGGTTTCTTTTGGCCTGTTTGTTTTTCGGCTTTACTGATTCCTTTCTTGATTGCATCAGCAAACATATCAGTGTCACAGTTTCCTACACAGGCAAAACCAATTAATAAACTGTCAACTTTATCTGATAGATGTGCCTTAAAAACAGCGTCTTCATAATTATCAGGAGAGGTAAAAGCTCCAAGATCAATAACACCCGGCTCATTGATTTCCAATTCATTCGTTTCACAGGCATCTGCAAAAATAGTAGCCATCCCGGAAGAATTAGCAATTATACTTACACGATTTCCCTTTGGCAATGGTTGATGAGCAAGTACAACAGCTACGTCAAAAATATCTTCAAGGTTTGGAGCTAAAATAATTCCGGTTTGTTGAAAGAGTGCTTCTACTTCCCTTTCTCCCGCAGAATAGGTTCCGCTTTTTGCAGCTACAGTTTTTTTACCAATAAAACTCCTCGCACCCTTCACACATAGAATCGGCTTTTTATATGACATTCTTCTTGCAATGCGAACAAATCTTCTCGGGTTACCAAAGGTTTCAAGATAAAGAATAGCGATTTTTGTTTCCGGATCTTCTTCCCAGTAAAGCAATAAATCATTCCCGGAAACGTCGGCCCTGTTACCTGCAGAAACAAAAGTAGTAAACCCCAATCCCTTTTCTTTTGCATACTCCAAAATTACAAGTCCGAGAGCAGCAGAATGTGAAAAGAATCCTGTTTGTCCGGGAATCATTATTTCACTTGCCAGACTGGCATTTAGTTTTATATTCTGGTTTGTATTCATTAGGCCAAGACAACTTGGTCCCAACAACCTAACACCGTTCGCTCTTACGAGTTCAAAAAGTTTTTTTTGTCTTTCTTTTCCTTCTTCGCCAGCATCCGAAAATCCTGCAGAAACAACAACGAGACCCTTCACTCCTGCATCAATTGCTTCTTGGGCTACTTCAAAAACCTTTTCCGCTTTTACAGCAATAACCGCAAGATCTATTTTCTTTGGAAGCTCTTTTGAAGATGAGTAGGCTTTCATTCCATCTATTGAATCTGCTTGTGGATTCACAGGAAATACTTCTCCATTAAAACCAGCATTTAAAATATTTTTAAAAACCAGGTTTCCAATTGACGATGGATCACGGGATACACCTATAACAGCAATAGTTTTGGGATGCAAAAGAGGGCTTAAGGAATTCGCAACTGCTATTCTCTCGCGCAATTGTGCTATTTCCCAGGTTTGTGCGCCTCCTTTTACAGGCAATTCAAAATGCACCGTGTCAGAACTCCAGACCCTGTGTTTTTCAAAGCCGGAACTCTTAAAAACATTCATCATCGGCTGATTATCAGGAAGAACTTCCGCTTCAAAATCAATAAATCCATTTGCTGCTGCTAAACCTGCAAGCCTTTCAAGCAATATGGTACTAATTCCGCGTCCCTGATATTTATCTTCTATTAGAAATGCAACTTCTGCAGTATGTCCATTTCCAACAGCAACGTAGTTTCCCAGACCAATAACTTTAACACTTTTTCTTTCGCCGGTGATTGCAAGCAGGCATCCGTTTTGTTTGAAATCCCCATTGCAAAGATCTTTAATCAGGTTTTGTGATACCTCGGCAATGGAGGCCATAAAACGCATCCGTAAACTTTCTCTCGAAAGGCGTTTCATAAATGAACTAACAATTGGTATATCTTTTTCTGTGGCTGGTTTTAGAAATATCCCCTGACCATCTTTTAATAAGACATGTTCATGATATTCCAGTCCTTCCGGTATAATTCGGAACATAAAACTCTTCTTCCACCAAATAAATAGATCAGTAAAGGAATATATATAAAAAATGGAGGCTCAAAACAAATTTAAGAACCTCCATTTAAAAATCAGCTTATGCTAAATTTTTTATTTCTTCCACAACCTGCGGATTTGCAAGAGTGGTGATGTCCCCGACATCTTGCTTATTAGCAACAGCGGATAATATTCTTCTCATAATCTTCCCTGAACGGGTTTTGGGCATATCAGAAACAATCCAAACCTTACCAGGTTTAGCGATAGGTCCGATCTCCTCTGCAAGAGTATCGGAAATTTTCTGCTGTATTTCTGGACTGCCAGTAATCCCCGGTTTTAAGGAAACAAATATATGAGGAATTTTTCCCTTGATCGGATCTGCAACAGGAACGACAGCAGCTTCACCAACTTCCTGGCACATTAAAGCAGCAGATTCCAGTTCCTTTGTTCCAAGCCGATGACCAGCAACATTAATAACATCATCAATTCGGCCAAGAATTCTGAAATAACCATCCGGTGCTTCTACTGCGCCGTCACCCGCAAAGTAAGGCCAGTCCTGCCATTTTTTACTTTTTGGATTTTTATTATAGCGTGCATAGTATTGCCTTACAAATCTATCATCGTCACCCCAGATGGTAAGCATTCTACCCGGCCATGGATTTTGAATACAAATATTACCTGCTTTGTTTGAACCTGCAGGAAGTGGCTTTCCATCGTCATCAAAAATTATCGGATAAATACCTGGAACACCAGGGCCTGCACTTCCTGGTTTCATATTATGAATTCCAGGCACTGTTGAGCACAGAAAACCTCCTGTTTCAGTCTGCCACCAGGTATCAACAATAGCAGCCTTCTTTTTTCCGACAACGTTATAGTACCATCTCCATACTTCCGGTTCAATTGGTTCCCCAACTGTGGTCATATGTTTGAAATGATAATTATACTTTGCAGGTTCATCAGGACCAACTCTGCGCAAAGCACGAATTGCAGTAGGAGAAGTATGGAAAATATTTACATTAAGTTCTTCTGCAACACGCCATGGTCTTCCTGCATCAGGATAAGTAGGAACTCCTTCAAATATTACTGAAGATGCAGCAAGAGCCAGAGGACCGTAAATAATATAAGAGTGTCCTGTAATCCATCCTATATCAGCCATACACCAGTAAACATCTTCGGGATGAATATCCTGAATATACTTTGATGTACCGGTTACATAAGACATATATCCGCCTATTGAATGCTGTGCACCTTTAGGTTTACCAGTTGATCCTGAAGTATACATAATAAATAGTGTGTCTTCGGATTTAAGCTGCTCCGGCTCAACTTTTTGATGGTAGTATTTTTTAATTACATCGTTAACTAGAAAATCACGGCCTTCCACGAGGGGTGTTTTTGCTGAATATTTCCCAGGATAGCGTTCGAATATCAGAACCTTCTCAATTTCCTGGCCGCCCTTTAATGCTTCTTCATAAGCAACATCAGCTTTTTCTTTATGATCGATAAGATTTCCCGCCCTGTAATATGAATCTGCTGTGATCAACACTTTACTTCTGGCATCAGCAACTCTTTCGCCGCATGCTTTTCCGGAAAAGCCAGAAAATACCTGTGAATGAATTGCTCCGATTCGTGCACAGGCAAGCATTGCAATTGCAATTTCGGGAATCATCGGCATATGAAGCGTTACTGTATCGCCGGGTTTTACACCACAGAAATCCTTCAATAAAGATGCAAATTCATTAACTCTAACATAAAGTTCCTGAAAAGTTATATGCTGAATTGATTCATCCTCAGGTTCCGGCACAAAATGAATTGCAGTTTTATTTTTGTATTTATCCAGATGCCTGTCTATACAATTATATGAAGCATTTATTTTACCGCCAGTAAACCATTTAAAAAACGGAGGATTACTGGAGTCTAATACCTTCTTATATGGCTTATACCAGTCAAGCATATCAGCATACTCTTTAAAGCAATCAGGAAATTTTTTAATGCTGAAACGATTAAAAATTTTATTATCTTTTACGTTAGCCTGAGCTTTAAAACTTGCTGTAGGTTTAAAGTAACCTTCTTCTTTCCAGTGAACCGCAATCTGGGATTCGGATACTGCATCATTAGACTTTACGATTTTTTTAGTGGTTTTTTTAACAGCCATAGTTCAACTCCTAACCTTTATATTATGATAAAATGAATCACCCAATGGGAAGTACAACTTTTCCATAAGTCTCATTTAAAATCTGAGCAAAAGCTAAATATATAGCTGAAAGACCGCAGACAATTCCTTCCCACCCGGCAATAGTTTTGACAACTGAACTTCCGGTAGCATCACCAAGCGCTAGCAGCCAGAACAAAATAAATAAAGTAAAGAAAACAACCTGAAGCGCCTTGTTATGTTTTAGTGTAGCAATCCACATAACAAAAGTAAAAAGGCCCCACATAAATAAATATGCAACCATGGCTCCTTCTTCTGCACCATTGAACCATCCTAGTTTAGGCATAAGAATTAAGAATACAAGAGTTTCCCAGAACAATCCATAAGAGGTAAACGCAGTTAAGCCGAAGGTATTTCCTTTCTTCCATTCCATCCATCCGGCAAATATTTGGGCAAGTCCGCCGTAAAAAAGTCCCATCGCCAAAATCATGCTCCCCAGATTATATATCCCTGCGTTTGCAAGGTTAAGAAGAACTGTTGTCATACCGAATCCTAGTAAACCAAGTGGAGCAGGATTTGCGGTAGTATCTGCTATTTTTGTACTTTCAGACATATTACCCTCTTAAATTTTTTTAACTGGTTATATTAATTTAAATAAAAGTAACATTAACGCTAGCAAATCAGGCTACAGAGCGAAATTACTCTGGCAAATACATTAAAAACAGACCCGATAAATTTAGTTGTTTGTCTCATCTTTTAGAGTACATCCTATCCTGAATATACAAAATCGATTTGGTGAACAAGACATTATTATTAAAATATATAAATAATTTTAAGAAGAAAAATGAAAAACAGATAAATAATTAATTTCATCCGGCCTGTAGTTATTTTTAAACACTTTTGAAATTTCGCATAAATATAATAAGTTATTTATTAACTTGATGAGAATTATATGAGTGCGGGAAATAATCTCTCAGAATCATTAGAAGGGTTTGAAAAATACCGGCATATTGGGGGATTTATACTTGGTCCGGTCATATTTTTAATAATCGTGCTTTCCGGCACCCCCGAAAGTTTTATCCAAAACGCAAAATCTCTCCTCACCCCGGGCTCATCCGAATTGCAGATACTACAGTTAGCTTACGGCACAAAAATTACACTTGCCCTGCTATTCCTTATGGTTATATGGTGGGTAACTGAAGCTGTGCCCATTCCTGTTACTGCCCTGTTGCCAGGAATTGTATTGCCGCTTTTTCACGTCACTGGTTTTTATCACGACAAAATATTTCTATTCACAGGAAAGAATATTCTCGTCAATTATGCAAACCCGATTATATTTTTATTCCTCAGTGGTTTTCTGCTGGCGGCAGCAATGCAAAAGTGGAAGCTTGATAAACGCTTAACTCTCTTCATTCTCACAAGGGGTAATATTGCGAATGATTCTAAATTTGTTTTGCTAGGTATGATATCTATCGCTGCATTCCTTTCCATGTGGATTTCAAACACGGCTACAACTGCAATGCTTTTGCCTTTGGGAGCCGGAATAATTGTACAGGGCGGAGGAAAAGTCGGCGAATCCAACTTTGGAAAGTCAGTCATGCTTGGAATTGCGTGGGGCGCATCTGTCGGAGGTGTGGGCACAATTATAGGTTCACCACCAAATGGTATTTGTGTTTCTATTCTTAGTTCATCCGGAATAAGAGACATAACTTTTGTCGACTGGATGAAGATAGGAATTCCATTTGTAATTTTATTCATCCCAATTGTGTGGCTGGTGCTTTTAAAAGTATTTCCACCTGAAATCAAAAAGATTACCGGGGGAAAAGAACTCATTCTACAGGAAAGGAAAAAACTTGGCGGTTGGTCAAGTGCTGAAAGAATGACAGTTGTTGCATTCGTTACTGTGGTAATATTATGGGTTTCGAATCCATTCTGGAATTTTATTTTCCCCAAATCATTTTTTGAAAATCTTTCTTGGTTTGATGAAAATATAATTGCTTTGTTTGGTGCTCTTCTTTTATTTCTTCTACCTGTGAATTGGAAAGAACAAAAATTTATCCTCGATTGGTCTGATGCAAAATTTGTTGATTGGGGAACGCTACTTTTATTCGGCGGGGGAATAGCCCTATCGGATGGAATGTTCAAAACAGGACTTGCAAACTGGATAGCGACAAGTGTTGTTTCAATCTTAGGCTCTCCTTCTACCATAGTTCTTATGTTTGCTTTAATTGTTATGCTGGAGCTGCTTACCGAAGTAACATCAAACACTGCCGTAGTTTCAATGATGATCCCGATAATAATTTCAATTGCACAGGGCACTGGCGACAATCCGGTTACTTTGTGCGTTGCCGCAACTATAGCTGCTTCTATGGCATTTATGCTTCCAGTAGCAACCCCGCCCAATGCGCTTGTTTACGGCACAGGGTACATGAAAATAAAGGATATGATTAAAGGCGGCTTCGTTCTCGATTTTATCGGTTGGTTCTTTACAGCAGCAGTAATTTATTTTATTGCCAGCAAATTGCTAGGAATACTAAGTTTCTGAGCGTTCAGTTAGCACAAGGTTTTTCCCAGTTTATAAATATCAATAACATTTATACTTGATGAAATAAAGAATTTGACACTATTTAATGTTTGGATTTTTCGGCAACTCAATATATTTGTAACCCATCGACCTTAGCTTTTGTTTTACTTGTCCAGAGGGTAATTTTTTAAATATTACACTACAGTAGATCTGGTATGGAATGATACCAGCTTTGCGTAGGAAGCTTCTAAATCCAATTTTATTTTAAACTAATCTAAAATATTTTGAATTGGTGTGTGTATCCAATAAGTCGACTTTAGTAGCATAATAATCTTACAATCCTTATAAAAGCTATAGCGGGTAAATCTATTCCCATGGCTACTTTCTCTATATTTATCGAAATTCATAATTTAGGATTCAATAGTATTATTTCGTTTCGATTGAAAAAGTAAGGGTACTTATGAAATGTTATAAAAAAAAAGAAGTGACTTGATAGATAAATTACTGAATTTATTTCTGAAGAATATTAGGAATACCTAATAATTGATAATTAAAAAAATACACTTTGGTACAGAGAACTTTTTTATAGTATCTATTCTATAAAATATAAAGGCGAAAAATTGATTAAATGAAATCCTTAAGCCAATATCTTTTAAGCGCTCTTATGTAAATGATAAAAATGCACTGGAGTCGTATCAGGCATTGTACTTTCCTGATGAAACCCACTTTTATCTTCCCAGCCTGTCGGAGCATTATTTAACAAATAAAGCACTACAGGAAAGCAAAGAAAAGCGATAACTGCATAAATTAAAATTGCTGACAACATAAATACTCCATTAATCTAGTTTTTTAACTACATATAGATTTATGCAAGTAATATGCCATTGGGCTAGTAGTGTCGAAAGAAATTAGGAATGACGATTTTGTTGAAATTTTGTACAAAACAGAAAAAATGACAAGTCCCGGTAAAAATATTCTTCAGCAAAAATGAGAAATTACCGGTAATTATATCCTGTCCTATGTAATATCTTCGCATTTGAATAAGGGGGGATTTTAGTAGAGCTTAAGACAGTAAAACCTTTGAACTTCTTGAAATACAACGGTTTAGGTCTGGCCCGCCCCAATACCTTATAAATTCCCCCTGAAGGAAACCTAAGTAAGGTATTCCAATTTAAGATGGAAAAAGTGAATGGAAATTAAGTACCCACGACGTGATTCGAACACGTGACCTACGGTTTAGGAAACCGTTGCTCTATCCAGCTGAGCTACGTGGGCGGGTAGATTTCCGTTTAATGCGTAAAAATAATTAACTTTTTCACTAGTTAAAAGATTACTCTCCAGTTAAAACTTACGGACCACACATTTATCCAGGTGCAAATTCAATATCAGAATACTCTAAATTGGTTGGCATAATAACCAAAGAATGATTACGTTTAAAAGTTTTTAGTGCAATTTAACTTATCTTATATAGTGATATTATAAATTTTGAGGATAAAAAATGTATTCAGCTTTACTTTTAGCTTTGCTGGCAATAGCGGTAATAATATTCTTAAATGGTGTAAAGACAAAGAAAAAATCTCGTGTTGCCCTTGGATTGCTAATTGGAATTTTATCCGCAGGTTTTTTCTGGTTTATGGGATTCTGGGGTGAAGTGCTTTGGTTTAAAGCACTTGGTTATGAAAACAGGTTATGGCTCCAGTTACTTTATAGTATAATCTGCGGACTGACAGGAGTAATAATTTCATTTGGTGGAACTTACCTGTTAACTAAGTTTTTACCTAATAATTTTAAATATGTAAAATGGGCCGCCATTTTAATTGCTACTTTTTCAGGGGCAATGTGGGGATATTCCAACTGGGAAGTAATTATGAAATTCTGGAACAGTGTTCCGACCACAATATCTGATCCCATTTTCGGAAACAGTACCGGTTTTTATCTTTTTACTTTGCCATTTTTAGATATCATTTACGTTCTTTTTTTCACAGTAACTTTTTTTTCTCTCGCAGCTTCCTTTATTGCAGCATTTGTACGGATGAGTCCGCAAGGAATATTTTTTTATCTTCCGCCATCTACCTCTGAATCAACAAAACACCTGCACAATTCTTTATATATAAATTCTTCAGTATTTCTTATTGTGCTGGCTTTTGGAAAGCTTATAAACAAATACCACCTGATGTACTCTAACAGCGGTGTTGTTTTCGGCCCGGGATGGGCAGACGCCAACATATTAATTCCTATTTACAATATAACCGTTGCCCTGATGATCCTCTTGAGCATAGTAATTCTCATTCCATCATTAAGAGATAGGTATAAAAATTTATTCAAACGTTACAATATAAATTCAACAAACTCACCGCTTTATATAATTTCAAGCGCGGCAGTTGTTGTGATATTATTATGGTTTATCGGGCTAACCGCAATTCCCGGAGCCTTTGAAGCTTTTATTGTAAAGCCGAACGAAATTACTTATGAACGTCCATATATCAAGAACAATATAAAATTTACAAGATTTGGTTTCGGTTTGGACAAAGTGCAGGAAAAAGAATTCCCTGAGAACGGAAAATTTACAATAAATACTGTGCAAAATAATCCGGCTATCTTTAACAATATCAGGTTGTGGGACTGGCGTGCGCTGGGAGCTACTTACAGGCAGTTCCAAGGATTCAGGCTGTATTACCAGTTTTCGGGAGTTGATGTCGACAGGTATAATATTAACGGCAGCTACAGGCAGGTTATGGTTTCAGCAAGAGAAATGGACATCAACAATCTTCCGCAGCAAAGCCAGACTTTTGTTAACAGGAGATTCCAGTATACGCACGGGTACGGAATTACGATGTCAACCGTAAATGAATTTACACCGCAGGGGTTACCACACCTGCTGATAAAAGACATCCCGACGAATAGCGTTGATTCAACTCTTACCGTAAATCAACCGAGAATTTACTACGGTATGCTTACAAACGCGCCGGTAATAGTTAATTCCAAAGAAAAAGAATTCGACTACCCGAATGGTAACCAGAATATTTATAACCGGTATAACGGAAAGGGCGGCGTAAGAATAAGTAGCCTGTGGCGGAAATTTTTATTCGGCTGGAAGCAGGACGGGACACAATTGCTGTTTTCAGATTACCCAACAGACAGCAGCCGCATTATGTTCCACAGGCAGATTGAAGAACGCATAAAACTGCTCGCTCCGTTCCTTAAATTTGATAACGATCCTTATATCGTTTTGGATAACGGAAAACTTTACTGGATGATTGACGCGTATACAACATCGAGTTATTATCCTTATAGTGAACCGTTCACCTCAGATGAAGCGATCGGCTACGGCCAGGGCACCAACGCGCGTAGTTTATCAGGCAGGGTAAATGAAATATTCAACGGCGAAAATTACATCAGGAATTCTGTTAAAGTCGTGGTCAACGCTTATGATGGATCTGTAAATTTTTATGTTGTTGACAAAAATGATCCGCTAATAAAAGTATGGGAGAAAATTTATCCCGGTTTATTTAAGCCAGAATCTGAAATGACTAAAGGTCTGCTAGCGCATATCCGTTACCCTCTTGATATGCTCTTGACGCAGGGAATTATTTATGAGAAATATCATATGACAGACCCGACGGTATTTTACAACCAGGAGGATATCTGGGTTAGAGCGACAGAGAAATATTACAGCAACATACAGCCTGTTGAACCTTATTATATTATCTGGCAGCTGCCCGGCTCCGACAAACCTCAGTTCTCTCTCATTTTGCCCTTCACTCCGAAAAACCGGCAGGTGCTCATCGGGTGGATTGCGGGAATGTGCGATCCGGATAACTATGGAAAATTAATTACCTATAAGTTTCCAAAAGGAAAAATGATTACCGGTCCGCAGCAGGTCGAGACAAAAATTGACCAGGATAGTTACTTATCAGGCCAGTTAACTTTGTGGGATCAGAGAGGTTCAAATGTAATTCGTGGAAATGTGCTTGCTATTCCTGTTGCAAATACTCTCTTTTATGTTGAACCAATTTACTTGCAGGCTGAAACTGCTGCTTATCCGGAACTACGGCTGGTGGTTGTTATGCACGGAGATGATATGAGTTATGCGGAGACATTCGAACAGGCGTTGAATAAATTTTTTAACGCTTCTATAAATAACGCCACGGTTAGCCAGGATGTTTCTTCACCGCAGAAGAGTGTTAAGCCAAACAACGAACTTATTAAACAGGCGAACGATGCTTTTAATAATTACTTGAAATATTCAGGCCAGAAGAAATTCGACGAAGCAGCAAAAGAGTTAGGAAAATTGCAGGATGCTTTACAAAAGCTTTCAAATAACAAGAGCAAGAAAAAATAAATGTAAAAGTTAACTTTCACGTGAATATAAAATTTATTATCCCAATTTTATTCGCTGTTTTGTTAAGTCAATGTTCATCCGGAGAAATTGAGAAAAGAGAGATAACTTTAGGCAATCCTATTTTCAAAGGGTGGTATGCAGACCCTGAAGGGGCCGTATTCGGGAAAGAATATTGGATATATCCCACCTATTCTGCGGCTTATAACAAGCAAGTATTCTTTGATGCATTTTCTTCAAATGATTTTATAAACTGGACAAAACATCAGCATATACTAGATACATCGGTTGTGAAGTGGGCACATCGTGCTATGTGGGCTCCTGCAATTATAAAAAAAGATAATAAATATTATTTTTTCTTTTCAGCAAACGATGTCCAGAGGTCAGGCGGGCCATATTGGAATCAGAAAGATACAATCAATCATTATGGTGGAATCGGGATTGCAGTTGCTGATTCTCCCGGTGGACCATTTAAAGATTACCTCGGCAAACCGCTCATTTCAAAATTCTATAACAATGCTCAGCCAATAGATCAGTTCGTTTTTCGTGATACAGACGGAACATACTATATGATCTACGGTGGTTGGCAACATTGTAATATCGGAATATTAAATAAGGATTTTACCGGATTTGTTCCCTGGCAAGGGAGTTCTTTATTCAAAGAAATAACCCCCAAAGGTTATGTAGAGGGACCAGATATGTTTTTTCGAAAAGGGACCTATTATTTTATGTGGTCCGAAGGTGATTGGGGCGATGGCTCATATAGAGTTGCATACGCAACAGCTAAAAGCGTAAAAGGTCCATTTAAGCGCATCGGTATAATTTTAAAATCTGATCCAAAAGTAGCTACCGGTGCTGGACATAATTCTGTAATTTATGTACCAGAAACAGACGAGTGGTTTATCATTTATCACAGGCGACCTATCCCGAATTTAGGACGCGATCATCGCGTAACTTGTATTGATAAACTTGAATTCAATGAAGATGATACTATTAAGCCCGTAAAGATGACATTCACAGGAGTAGAAAAAAGAGTAATACGCTAGTTTGCTATCCAATCATTATCTGAATTATAAATGTTTTAAAAATAAAAAACCCCGCCGGGAAGCGGGGCAACCAACCACGATTTAGGAACAATTACATATTAAGCCAATATGTAAACTTTATTAAGAAAATATTATCCGGATGGAGGTCTAACATATTTGATATTGATTTTCCAAATTGAAAATCAGGGTTTGTTGTATTATCACTACGTGTCTGTGTCCAAACAAAATAAAAAACAGACCCTGGGCTGTACTCCCATCTCAAAACTGCATTTCCTCTTAACGAAGTATAATTAAAATCATTATTGCCAATATCTATTGGTTGTGCCGGACCAGAACCGTCAGGATCAGCCATATAATTTGTTTTATCGAATGTTGAGTTTCCTTGTCCATAAACATTAAAGTCATATGTTCCGCCTTTGGCGAGTTCTTTATAATTGGTATAAGCACCTGTAGAGATCAAAGGCTGTATATAAGTTTGTAAGCTTAGTGTAGGCGTGAAAGTCCAGTTTATTTTGATGCCGGCAGAAAAGGTTTTTTGATTAAGTTCCCCAAACACATAACGCTTACCATAAGTGTCTGTAGCAAAGGGATCGTCAAATGTGTTGACATATTGGCTGCGGTCATAATTTCTGCTAAATCTAGGTTGAAAACTTATCAACAAACTAGAAGTAGGTCTGAATGTAAAGTCAGGCTCAAAACCCCAGTTGTAAGTATTATCCGATTGGTAATAAGAATCATAATTCAAATACACGATAAAATTCTTTCTTTCATCCGAATTTACTCCAAGATAAACCTGGTAACCTTTCGGATTAATTAAAGTCGGGCCGCCTCTTGTTGCTCTGTCATTTATCGTATTAGGATTGTATGCAAGGTTCCAGTACACCCAATAATAGTTAAGGAATTGTACATTACCATTTGAGAACAATCCTTCCCATGTTATATCGCCATCATAATTATAGGATCTGAAAGCCGCCAGGTTAACTGATGCGCTTCTATACCAACTGGAGGGATCTCTCCATCTGTAACCTCCGACAGTATGCATATTTATTATATTCGTTCTCCAGAGAAAACCAAGATCATTTACATCAAAGCCAGGACTTATTACTCCAAGCGCTGCATTAAAGTATGAATCACCACTTTGTTTGTTTAAAGCAAATCTTCCTGCATATCCTGATAATGAAGTTGCATTACTATCTACACTAACTGCGGACAAATCAGGTCTCTGAAAATAATGCTGCGGATTCTGTTGAACATCCAGCATTCTTCGTTTATCACCCTTCAGATAACTGTATCCTCCCCATCCCGTAAGAACCCAGGTTTTATCCTCATCAAGAAATGTCCAGCCATCAACTCCTCCTGTGTAAGCTCCCTGGTTGATTTCATCTCTTAGCCGATTGTCCTTAAAAAATCTCTGAGTAACTGTAGAAATAAACCCTAAACCCTGTCTTCCAGAATTGAACTCGTTTTGTCCTCTCACAATTCCATAATAAGTTAATGGTTCTACTTCGGTCTCATTTGTTTTTCCGTTCAGACTGTAATCTGCAAATTCTCTTTGAGTAACAGATTGAATGGCACCGACATTAAAACTATCACCTAATTTCCCTGTTATTTTAGCGGCACCTAAAATATGAGTCCCTGAAGGATAATCGACATAATCTGCCGTTGGTGTGCTTCCATGAGCATTTCCACCTATTCTTCGGCTATAAAAGAATTCCGGGCCTCCCCAGTTAAATCCCCAATTATTATTAGAACCACCATATCCAAAATTGAAAATGCTTGAACCCTCAACAAAGAAAGGTCTTTTTTCTGAAAAGTATGTTTCTGCATCACTCAAATTTATTACAGCCGGATCAATCTCCACCTGACCAAAATCCGGATTTATTGCAGCATTTAAAGTAAGATTACTTCCAAGATTATATTTAAGATCCGCCCCAAAGCCTGCATTATACTGTGATCCGTCATTAAAGGGATCACCTGCTGAATGGCTTGTATATGCTGCCTTGGATGTTACATAAGGAAGTATCTCCAGTTTGTTAAGGGGATTAATATCATGTATACCTTTCAGATCAAAAAAATGAGAAACAAAACCACTTTCTTTTTTGGGAATGTAAACCAGGTAATCTGTTTCATGTCTTCTGGCGATATCTCTTTTGAAATCTATTCCCCAGGTTTGTATATCCATTGATCTGAATTTTAATTGAGAAAAAGGAATTTTCATTTCGGCAATCCATCCTTTGCTATCCCTTGTAACCTTTCCTTCCCAAACTCCATCCCACGAATCATCATCCCAGTCATCATTATATAATACTCCATCTTTAAGTGTACCGGCCGCTGTGATTCCAAAATAAAAACCTGTTCTCTTATCATTATAAGGATCCAAAAAAACTGTAAACTGATCTGAGTTTGAATCTCCATCCCGTCGCGAAAGATTCGCTTGAATTGAATCCGGTGATGAATCAAACATTCTTGCAGCCACATAAATATTCTCATCATTGTAAGCGACATAAACTATAGTTTTTTCAGATGGTGTAGTTCCTTCATTCGGATCTCTTTGGGTGAAATCTGATACACCAGGTGCTGTCTTCCAAAAGTCCTCAGAAAGTTTACCGTCTAGTGTAACCTGATCATCAATCTTGATGGCTTCAACTTTCATGTTTTTTTTATGGGATGAATCATTATTTGGAAATACAGATATATAAGCCAGAAGGAGTAACGTGGTAAAAATTATTCTTCTCATAAATTAATCCTGATTTTCAATCGGCTACCTCTTAATCAGAGCGATCATGCAGAGACAAGATAACTGATAGAATTATTAAAGAATTCCGATTTTTGTTAAATGGTTATATTTAATGATAATCGCACTTATCTGAATTTCAGATGCAAATTTCATCAAAAGGTTTATTATTTAGACTTATATCTCCCTAAAAAGTTGGGACTATTATAGAACAATTGGACAAGCGGATTATATTAATGATGAGCAGAAAAATTTCTATTTATGGTACGGTGTCAGGATTCCTTCAAAATTAGATCATATACAGAATCAAGGAAATATGTAGGTTTTATATGCTGGTTGCCATTTGGAAAGTTCTTCACCCCTGTTGCAACAAGGGCTGTATCAATTCCATAATTATTTCCCATTGCAATATCTGTTTCTAACCTATCCCCAATCAACAACACTCTGGAATTTTCAATCGCCAATCGTTTTGATATTTCATTAATCATGAACAATGATGGTTTCCCGAAGTTATTCTCAAGTTTTCTGTGTGTTCGTTTTTCAAGCGCAGAAATTGTAGCGCCTGCATCAAGTACTTCTCCATCATCAACCGGGCAGGTGTCGTCTATATTAGCCGCAAAAAAATGCGCTCCTTTTTCCAGTGCCCTGGATGCAATTTCAAGTTTTCGATAGTCTAATGTTCTATCAAGAGTTACGAGTAAAATATCAATCTCCCCGGGATTTTCGGAATATTTTAATCCTGATCCAATTATTTCATTAATAAATACCGGTTCGCCAATTGCATAAAAAGTTTTTCCGCTAAAATTTTTAGACAAATATTTTTTAAGAATTAATGTAGAGTTTATTATTTCTTCTTTGCTAATATTTAAGCCGGCATTACTTAAAAAATCAAAGTATTCCTGAATGCTCCCGGTAGTTTTATTCGAAATAAAAACTATTTTTTTACCTAAGTCTTTAAGTCTATTTATTGTTTTATCGGCATTTTTGATTATGCTGGAACCTCTGTAAATAGTTCCATCAAGATCAAAAATAAATGCGTCGTATTTATCTATCATAAATTTAATTCTCTTTGCATTACTGCGAGAGCCTCCCCTATCGTGTGAGCTTTATATCCCAATTCTGTTTCAGATTTCAATGTCAGCAGACCTGATTTCAATGGCCTTTTTGCCTGCTGATTCAACTGCTCTGTGAGAATGGGCTTAATTAAGTCCTTATTTAAGTCGAAAATTTCGGCAATTATTTCACAAAATTCAAATCTGCTGAGAAATTCCTGTCCTCCAATATGATAAATGCCCTTTCTTCTGAATTCAATCACTTTATTTATTGCCTGAACAAGATCATCGATAAACGTCGGGTTATTTATTTGATCAGTTACTATATTTATTTGTTTTCCATCTCGAACACTTTTTACAACCCATCGAACAAAATCAGGACGACTATCTGCTATCCCATAAAGGACATTGGTTCTTAATATCGTATAAATTGCTCCGCTGATTTTTAGAGCATTTTCACTTGCCAACTTTGTTCTTCCATAGTAACCGATGGGGTTGGGTTTATCACTTTCAGAATATGGTCCGCTAGTTCCGTCAAAGATATAATCTGAAGAAATATGAATTATGTGAGCATCAATTGCCCTTGCTGCTTCTGCAAGATATTCGACACCCTTAACATTAATTTTCCAAGCTGTCTCTCTTTCCTTTTCACTGAGGTCAACATTTGTGAATGCTGCTGTATTTATAATAAAGTCAGGACAAAAATCAGAGACCACTTTTTTTATTTTATCTCTTATTGCCATATCACAGCTTACATAATCAATACCGGAAAATACAGGTTCTTCTTCTACGGATGTACCTATAACTATTAGGTTATTATTTTTTTTATAAAAATGTATAGCTCTCTGACCAAGCATACCGTTTGCACCTGTCACAAGAATTCTTTTCTTAACCAAGTCGTTCATAAACATCTACTTTCAACCTCTCAAAATTTTCAATCTTCTCATAAGAAGCCGTACATCCTCCCGCTATATTCGCCAGCTTTAATGCTTTAGTAATATCAAGATCTTTAATATAATTATAAAAAAAGACGGTCCCAAAAACATCGCCGCATCCAACTCTGTTTTTCGTTTCAGTCTTTAAGGAAGATACAAATGTTGAGATTATTTCATTATCCTTTTTATAATATGCCCTTGCCCCAAGTTCTCCTTTGGTAACTAGCAAAATTTTTACCCCGCATTTAAATAATTTTCCTATGATCTCTTTTTTGCTTTCACAATTAAACAATGAAGAGAATTCAATTTCATTTACCTGCAGGATGTCTATGTTTTCGGCCCATTTCTCAAAACCTGGTATTGTTCTAAAATTCCTTGCTCCTTTCTCATCAAACCCTCGTGCAAGTGTGTGGACATCAAAAAAAATTGGCCCGTCAAATCCGGACCTGATTTTTCTGAGTTGATCATTAGTAATATCGTACCCTGTAATCATATTGATGAGAATACCGTTAAATATTTTAAAATCATTAACTTGTTCCACTGATAACTTCTGGTTTATAAGTGTATAACACTCTCCCCTCTCATTGTCATCAGTTATATTCAGGTATACCCTGGGTATTTTTTCAACATAACTGAAATAAGTTTTTTCAATATCGTCATATGCCGGTGAAAACAAAGTTGATTGTTTTTCTTCCACAGAAGTTAAAAGTAAAAGCTCATCATTTTTTTCAAGGAAATTTTTCAAGCCCAGTACAGAATAAAATATCCCGCCGGGTTTTATAGTCGTTTTTCCTTTGTAATTGATGTGATCTTCGAGCGATTGTCCTATTATTAATATTTTCATAAATCCTATCCTGAATTAACACACAATTTAAAATAATATTATTATTCTCGCATTACTTATGATTTCGTTTGATAGCTAATAATTTGTTATATTTTGGATTGAACAGATTTAATTAAGTGAAAAGATGATTTACCTGTATTTTAGATGCAGGTTGAATAATATTTGGGTGTTTTTAATTACCTGAGGTCGGTATATTACTTCCACTCTTTATATAATTTAATTTTGAGATTTTTAGAAAATGAAAATAGGAATTACGTGTTACCCCACCTACGGCGGAAGCGGTGTTGTTGCAACGGAACTTGGGAAAGCTCTTGCACAGGAAGGGCACGAAATACATTTTATTAGTTACGCTCTACCTTTCAGATTAAACAATTTCGTAGAAAACATCGTCTTTCACGAAGTTGAAATGAGTAGTTACCCTCTATTCGAATTTCCACTTTACAGCCTTGCCCTCGCAAGTAAAATGGTGGAGGTTGCAAATTATGAAAACCTCGATTTGCTTCACGTGCATTATGCAATTCCACACGCCAGCAGTGCATACCTGGCAAAGCAAATGCTCAAAGATAAAAGGAATTTGAAAGTTATTACCACCTTACACGGAACAGATATTACTCTCGTTGGACTTGAGCCGTCTTTCCTACCCCTGGTTAAGTTCAGTATCGAAGAAAGTGATGGTGTTACAGCGGTTTCGAGATTTCTAAAAGAAAAGACATTAACAAATTATAATATCAATAAAGAAATTGAAGTAATTCCTAATTTTATTGACACAGAGATTTTAAAGCCGAAAGAGAATGGCTGTTTCAGAAAGAATCTTGCAGCAAAAGGTGAAAAAATAATTGTACACACTTCAAATTTCAGACAGGTCAAAAGGGTCTCTGATACAATACGAGTTTTAAAAAAAGTGATAGAAGAAGTTCCTGCAAAACTAGTCTTAGTTGGTGATGGACCGGATAGATCAGAATGTGAAAGACTTTGCAGGGAACTGCGGCTTTGCGATCAGGTGAAATTCTTAGGTAAACAAGAAGGGCTTGTGGAAATACTAAACTCAGCCGATCTTTTTCTAATTCCTTCCCAATCTGAAAGCTTCGGACTCGCAGCGCTTGAAGCGATGGCTTGTGGAATTCCTGTAATAAGTTCAAGCGTAGGCGGGTTGCCGGAACTTATTCGTCACAATGAGACTGGATTTATTGCAGAAATCGGTGACATAGACAGGATGGCAAAATATTCAATCGATCTTCTGACTAATGATAAGAAGTACAAAATTTTCTCGGAAAATTCCCGGAAAAGAGCTGTTGATAATTTTGATAAATCTGTTGTCCTTCCAAAATATATAGATCATTATAACAAAATCTTAAATTCATAGACTCAATACACTTGAAAGAAAAAGAGTTTATTTCAAAATGGACATCATTTATTACGGAAAATGGAGTTAAAAAATTCCCTACGGATTTTTTAACTGGTGAAGTTATTGAGGAAATTAACCTTCCCGTTAAAACCCTTGTTATTGGTCAGGAATTTTTCGGAAACTATGAAGTTCTCACTGTTGATGGAACCGCAGTACTTCAGGCGGAAAGCTTATATAAAGCAAAGTATATTACTTATTCCAGTAGAGCAAAAACAGGATCCGTTATAATTCCACGGAGTGAAGACCAGATCAAAGCAACAGTTATACAATACGAAAGTTATCTTGATTCAATTATTAAAGAAATTGAATTAGATTACAAAAAATCTTTCCCGGGAGATAAAAGAAGCAACTCTTTAACAAATGAGATTTTTAGAGTCTTAAATTTAAATAGATATTGAGATTTAGAATTGTCCCAGGTCAGTAACAAAATTCAGGATTACCTTAATTCGCTTTACGGCAAATCCTCCGCGAAAAAATATTTAGAATTTATCAATGAAGAACCCACTCAATATTTACGCGTTAATAAACTAAAGACAACCCGGGAAAAATTATCCTCTTCTCTTTTGCAGGAATATGAAATTAAAACTGAGCTCGTGAAAGAAATCAACACCGCCCTGAAGGTTATAGAGGGCAAAAAACTTTCCGGCAAAACAATTGAACATATTATAGGTGAATATTATATCCAGGGTCTTTCTTCCATGATTCCGCCAATAATTTTAGATCCAAAACCAAATGATGTTGTACTTGATTTATGTGCTGCCCCAGGTTCTAAAACAACTGAGCTCGGTGAAATTATGAATAACAAGGGAACTCTTGTAGCCAATGAAGTTCAGCTTGATCGCCTCAAGATGTTGGTATACAACATCGACAGGATTAATCTCGTTAATACTGGTGTTACTCATACTAAAGGTGAATGGCTCAGTAAAAATTATGCGGATCATTTCGATAAAATACTGGTTGATGCGCCCTGCAGCGGGCTTGGTATAATTCAGAAAAAAGGTGAAGTGGGTGACTGGTGGTCTCATTGAAAGAGCAGAAAAATTGGGGGATCTTCAAATAAGATTATTAATAGCCGCAATAAAGATGGTAAAGACCGGAGGCGAAATTGTTTACTCAACCTGTACATTAACCCCTGAAGAAAATGAACTAATATTAAATAGAGTGTTAGATAAATACCCGGTTGAAGTTATGGAAATTGATCTCCCTGTAAAATCACATCCTGCTTTTACAAATTACAACGGGACTAAATTGAATCAGGAAATATTTAAAGGGAAAAGAGTACTTCCCTGGGAAGCAGATACTGACGGTTTTTTTATAATTAAACTAAAGAAAATCAGTGAAACAATTCCCCCGGTTCAAACTTTACCTGTACAGAGAGAATTAAAGCTGATAAGTGCTGACAAGAAAGAAATTCGCTCCCTGTTAAATAATATTTCTGATTATTTTGGAATAGCAGGTGAAGTTCTCTCAAACTATAAATACCTGCTAAAATCAAATGACATATTTCTCATCAGCAAAGAGTGGGACGACCCATACCCCGGGCATTTTCAGAGAATAGGAACTAAGTTGGGAATTATCGATAAGAACAAAAGATTGACTCTACACACACAGGCAGCCCAGGTTTTTCAAAACCACATTTCAAAAAATATTTATCAAATAGAAAACCAGGATGAACTGAAAAAATATCTTGAAGGCGCAATAATAAAGAAAGAGATTGAGATATTGAAGGTCAATGCGTAATAAAATATAAAGATTTTATTTTAGGAACGGCTGTTGTAACAAAAGGAGGAATAAAAAGCCGTTTCCCACGTGCAAAAAGAACACAGGAAATTTATACGGACTTTTAATTATGAACATTCAAATAATCGGAACAAAAAAGTGCAGGAAAACTCAGAAAGCAGAAAGGTTTTTTAAAGAAAGAAATATCTCTTTTCATTTCCGAGATCTTAATGAAAAAGGGATTGCGATGGGCGAATTAGATAATATTTCTAGATCCATTCCGGTTGAAGAACTAATCAACAAAGAAGGAAAGCAATTTCAGAAGCGAGGCTTGCAATATATGGTTTATAATATTGAAGACGAACTTCTTAATGATTCTTTGCTTTTAAAAACCCCGATAGTTAGAAATGAGGGGAAAGCAACTGTTGGCTATCAACCTGAAGTTTGGATGGAGTGGATGAAATAAAAAAGGCGGGACAAACCCGCCTTTGATCTACCCATATTATCATTTCCTACACATCGTAATACAAGTTAAACTCGAAAGGATGCGGCTGAAGGGCCATCGGTTTAATTTCCTTTTCTGTTTTGTATTTTATCCATGTCTCAATTACATCTTCAGTAAACACATCACCTTTCAATAAATATTCGTGATCATCAGCAAGCGCTTTAAGAGCATCGTTAAGACTACCTGGAGTTGATGGAACATCCTTTAGTTCTTCAGGCGACATATCATAAATATCCTTATCCAGAGGTTCACCCGGATCAATCCTGTTTATCACTCCATCTAATCCTGCCATCAGCATTGCGGAGAATGCAAGATAAGGATTGCAGGAAGGATCAGGACAACGGAATTCAACTCTCTTTGCTTTCGGGCTTGATGAGTACATCGGTATTCTCACTGAGGCACTCCTGTTTCTTTGTGAATAAGCAAGATTAACAGGCGCCTCAAAACCAGGCACTAATCTCTTGTAAGAATTCGTGGTAGGGTTAGTAAAGGCAAGAAGTGAGGCCGCGTGTTTCAAAAGTCCGCCGATAAAATATAACCCGATTTCACTTAACCCCGCATAACCTGCACCTGCAAATAAAGGTTTTCCTTTTTTCCAGAGACTCGTATGAACATGCATACCGCTTCCATTATCTCCGAAAATAGGTTTCGGCATATAGGTTGCGGTTTTATTGTTTTTCTTTGCCGTGTTTTTAACAATATATTTGAACAATAGCAACTGATCTGCAGCTTTCACAAGAGGCTGAAATTTCAAATCGATTTCACATTGTCCGCCGCTTGCTACTTCGTGATGCTGAGCTTCGACATCAATACCTGCATTCATTAAATTTACAACCATTTCGTTTCTTAAATCCATCAATGAATCAGTAGGGGGAACAGGAAAGTATCCCTCCTTATATCTTGGTTTGTAGCCTAAGTTAGGTCCTTCTTCACGTCCGCTGTTCCATCTACCTTCGTTTGAATCTACAAAGTAGAAACTACCGTTTGGTTTTGAATCAAACCTTACATCATCAAAAACAAAGAACTCAGCTTCAGGTCCAAAATAAACTGTGTCGGCAATGCCTGTCGAATTCAGGTAAGCCGCAGCTTTTTGTGATATGCTTCTCGGACAGCGGGTGTATTTTTCTTTTGTAGCCGGTTCGTAAACGTCACAAATTAAACTAATAGTTGGAACCTCAACAAAAGTATCGACAAACATTGTCTGTGGATCCGGAATAATCAACATATCGCTTTCATTAATCGCTTTCCATCCACGAATAGAGGAACCGTCAAATCCGTAACCGTCTTCAAATGAGCCGGCGTCTAATTGTGTTACAGGAACAGTGAAGTGCTGCCACTGACCGGGGAAGTCCATAAATTTAAGATCAACAAATTTTATCCCGTTAGTTTTTATGAACTTCAGGACTTCATCTACAGGAGAAACTGCTTTCTTTGCCATATCGTACCCTACTTTTTGTTTTTAAGATTAATAATTAATTAAATATTAATTTCCGTTGTTTCTTTAATAGTCGATAAAATAAAAGTTGTCTTTGTTGAAATAACCCCTGGCCATGATTGAATATCTCCAAGTAATTTTTCCAGAGCTTCTGAATTCTTAGCAATTGCTTTCAGTAAATGTGAGCCATCTCCAAGAGCCGAATGACATTCCAGAATTTCGGAAATTTTATCAGCTTTGTTAATAAAACTTTTATAGTGTTTTGAAGATTCCATTGTCACAAAAACATATGCAAGAATATCATAACCAAAAGACTTTCTGTTCAATTTTGTAAAGTAGCCCTGGATAAATCCCTTCTCTTCAAGCTTGTGTAACCGTTCACTAACCGATGGAAGAGACAACCCGATTTTCTCAGCTATTTCATTTCTTTTTGTTCTCGCATTTTTTTGAAGCATATTCAAAATCTTAATATCTAAGTCGTCAAGCATTATTTACCTTAATTTTTTAGGTCAATTTGAAGATATGACGTCAAATATAAGGCCAGCCCTTAAATAAAGCAAGGATATTAGATTATTTTTCTTTGTTTATACCGAATGGCGTATAGGAAAGTGCGTTTTTTTTAATTTCTACAAATAAATCGAGGTTTTTTTGAGGCCGTTCCTGGAGTTTATGGAACAAATGGTACTGAACAGCAATGTTGCCTAATGAGACAATTTCCATATTTTGTAACTCTAACCGGAACTGAACATCGCTGTCCTCACCGATGGAAGGAAGTTCATATCTTTCATCAAATCCATTAACAGCAAGCATATCTTTTTTGTAAAGGGAAAAATTACAGCCAAGAAGTCCCCTTTTTTTCTTATTCAAAAGATTTCGAAGAAATTTATTTCTGAAGTAAAAGCCTCTCTCAACATTATCAGATTTTCCGAACAAACCATCTTCTATCAAAGCTAATGTATTATTTTCAAGATAACCCTTTTTAATTATTTCAGCAGTCAAACCACTTGTTATCTTCTCCGAAAGATTAACTCTTCTTCCAGTAAGACATTTTCCAATAGCAGAATAGTTGTAATGTTCTTTAACAAATTCACAATGAGGGACACAATCTCCGTCAATAAAAACTAAATATTCAGAATTGGAAGAAATAATTGCCCTGTTAAGAATTTTATTTTTTCTAAAACCTTTATCTTCATGCCATAAATGAATTAACGGATAAGAAATTTGCCGGGATAATTTTTCAACTTCTTCGGTTGCCTCTTCATTTGAGCCATCATCGGCAATAATAATTTCGAAGTCACGAAAAGTCTGTCGTTCAAAACCCGCAAGCACTAATTTTAGGTAGTCTACCTTATTATAAAAAGAAATAATAACCGATGCCTTTAACATTGTTAACTATTCCTCATTTTGCTTTTTCCTGGTTTTGTCTTTTTCTTTTTTTCTATCATAGGTTTTTCTTGATCCTATAGCTTTAGGCGGTTTCTTCGGAAGGGGAATTCTCTTTTTCTTCTTTTTAATCTCTATTTTTATTTTCTTCTTGATGCCGCTCATAATAAAAATGCAACTTATTTTAATAATTCATCAAGACTTTCAAGATAAATAACCGGCATTTTACAATTATAATTTTCACAAATATATACTGTCGTTTTCCCATCGATTATATTCTGTCCCTTTGTGAATTCGGCAATTTCACTTATTTCAGGATTGTCAATGTCCTTGAATAGAAGAATTTTGCCCGGAATAAATTTTTCACGAATCAAATTTAACATCTTTTGAGTTTCTGGACTGCCGTCCTTTCCGACAACAACAATTTCTTTTGTTGGACCCAAAGCAAAATCAGTCCCGTTAAGAAATTGTGCAAATGCCATTGGAGAACTTGAAATCTGTACAGAAAAAGCTTTTATCAGTTTGTCTGCCTTTTCTTCGAATTCGGTGTTGCCGGTAATTCTTCCGAGACGCAATAAATTCAGTAATGAGATCGAATTACCAGATGGTATTGCCCCATCATAAATTTCCTTTTGCCTGATAAGCAGTTTCTCTCCATCCTTGCTTGTGAAAAAGAATCCTCCTTTTTCATTATCCCAATAATTATCAACTTGTATTTGTTGTAGTAGTAGAGCTAGGTTCATATATTTAACTTTAAAAACTGGCTTCGTATAAATCCAAAAGGCCTGCTGTCAGGAAAGCATAATCATCGATATGAGCGGAAAGCCCTGCATCACC
This sequence comes from uncultured Bacteroidota bacterium, assembly GCA_963772675.1. Taxonomy (GTDB): domain Bacteria; phylum Bacteroidota; class Ignavibacteria; order Ignavibacteriales; family Ignavibacteriaceae; genus JAKAGZ01. The sequence goes on along the minus strand of CAVYYF010000011.1, from coordinate 165,314 downwards.
CTCCCTGAATCTATGTAGTAGTTTCAGATTTTGTGGGAACAAATTATTTTGGATAAATGTTACTGCTTTTTCAGCAGCTTCAGAATATTTCTTTTCATTAAAAACCTGCGCGGCTTTTGATAATGCAGAAATCATCAACCCGTTCCAGTCAGTCAATATTTTATCATCTTTGTAGGGATGAATTCTTTTTTCTCTTACTTCAAAAAGTTTCTTACGCGCATTTTCAATTTTATTCCGAAGTTCTTCTGCCGGAATTCCAGTCTCTGCGGATATTTCTTCCAATGACTTTTGAAGGTGAAGAATATTTGTGCCAGGAGCACCACCGAGCATTGGATCGACCCAATTACCACCTTTATCTGTATTAAATATTTTCTTAACTACAAGGAAATCTGTTCCTAAAATGCTTTCTAATTCATTTTCGTCCCAAAGATAAAACTTACCTTCTTCTCCTTCGCTGTCTGCATCTTCAGCAGAAAAAAATCCCCCTTCCGGAGAAGTTAAATCGCGTAGAACATATTCTATGATTTCTTCTGCAGTTCTTTTAAATAATTCATTTTTCGTTACCTGGTATTCTTCAGCATATGCCATAATTAAAAGAGCCTGGTCATAAAGCATTTTTTCAAAATGAGGAACAAGCCACTGTTCATCTGTTGAATATCTGTGAAAGCCGTAACCTATATGATCATAAATTCCGCCCTTTCGCATTTCTGTTAATGTTTTAGTTACCATTTCCAGGGCTTCATTATTACTTGTTCTTTTCCAGCATCTCAACAGAAGCAATAAATTATGCGGAGTCGGAAATTTAGGGGCGTGCCCGAATCCTCCAAATTTAGAATCAAATCTATTTTTGAAATCTGTAAATGCTTTATCCAGTATTTCTATTGTTAAATCATTACCAGATTTTGCAATGGTTGCTTTTGTTAAAGCGAATGATATTTCTTCCGCCGATTTTAAAATTTCTTCTCTTTTATTTATCCAATAATTTTTGATCTGGGGAATAATTTCCATCAAGCCAGATCTTCCAAAGCGATTTCTTTTAGGGAAATATGTCCCGGCAAAGAAAGGTTTTTTATCCGGTGTCATTATTATAGTTAAAGGCCAACCGCCGCCGCTCGTTACCATCTGGCAAACGGTCATATAAATTCCATCAATATCCGGTCTCTCTTCCCGATCAACTTTTACAGAAATAAACGCGTCGTTCATTAATTCAGCTACCCTTTTATCTTCGAAAGATTCGTGGGCCATAACATGACACCAATGACAGGTAGAATATCCGATAGAAAGAAAAACCGGCTTGTCTTCACTTTTTGCTTTCTCAAAAGCTTCTTCACACCAGGGATACCAATCAACCGGGTTATCTGGCATGCTGAAGCAAATACGGGCTTTTTTCTTTAGCTAATCTATTTTGAGGCATATAAATAAACTTGTTCAGAAGTAATATAAGAATAACCTTCTTTCAATCAGTATATTTTTTATAATAATTATTTGACTTATAAATTAACTCTTATTGAAGATAAAGACAGCTCAGGATGGTTTTTAATCATACGGTTTTTATCAAATCCGTTTACTTTTCCACACTTAATTTGATACTCTTTAAGCCAGCCCCTATATTTAATGATTGTTTAAAGAAAATTATTGAGAAGTATAATGACAAAACCTCAAATATGGGTAGCCGCTTTTTTAGCTCTTTTTCTTATTTTGTTCTTTCTATCCAAAGTAACAGACCAAAGTGAATTACACAATAAAGGTTCTTTAAATCCACAGCAAATGATGGGACAGAGTCAACAGTCAGGTAAACCACTATCCCCACAGGAAATGATATCATCTCTTGGTTGCGTCAATTGCCATGGAGGAGATTTGACCGGGACAAAAATGGCCCCTAGTCTTATGCAGGTTAAGGATAATTGGACGAGACAGGAACTAATTAATTATCTCAGGAATCCGCAATCTTATATGTCTTCAAATAGATTTAAGGAATTCAAGAAAAAATATCCTAACGTAATGATGCCTGCCTTCAACAATATTGACATAAAAGATCTTGGAAAGATAGCGGATTATCTTCTATCAAAATAAAATCTTAAAACGCTTTAAAACAAAAAACGTCCCGCGTAATCACGGGACGTTTTCATTTTTAAATTGCTTATTAAGCTACGGTTATATCTTTAGATAGATAAATATCCTGAATGGTGTTTAATAACTCCACCCCTTCTTTCATAGGTCTCTGGAAGGCTTTTCTACCGGAGATTAATCCCATTCCACCAGCACGTTTGTTTATCACCGCCGTTTTAGCAGCTTCAGCAAAATCGTTATCGCCGGAAGCGCCACCGCTATTAATTAATCCCGCGCGGCCCATATAATTATTTATTACCTGGTAACGTGCAAGATCAATCGGGTGATCAGAGCTTAAATCACTGTAAACCTTTTTGTTTGTCTTGCCAAATTTTATAGCATTAAAACCACCATTACAATCAGGCAACTTTTGTTTAATTATATCAGCTTCAATTGTAACGCCAAGGTGATTTGCCTGTCCTGTCAAATCGGCAGCCGTGTGATAATCAGCATCGCTCGTTTTGAAAGCAGAATTCCTTAAATAGCACCATAAAATTGTTCCAAGCCCTAATTCGTGCGCATACTGAAAAGCCTGGCTGACTTCTATTATTTGTCTACTGCTTTCTTCTGATCCGAAATAAATTGTTGCACCTACTGCAGCCGCGCCTAGTTCACGCGCCTGCTCTACACCGGCAAACATTATCTGGTCAAATGTATTTGGATAGGTTAATAATTGGTTATGATTCAGTTTAACGATGAAAGGAATTTTATGAGCATACCTTCTCGAAACGCTTCCGAGAACGCCAAGTGTAGAAGCAACACCGTTACAACCGCCTTCAATTGCAAGCTTAACAATATTTTCAGGATCGAAATAATCAGGATTTGGTGCAAATGAAGCGCCTGCACTATGTTCTATTCCCTGGTCAACCGGCAGTATCGAAACATAACCTGTTCCGGCCAAACGACCAGCCATAAAGAGCCACTGAAGATTTTTTAAAACATTTATGTTTCTGTCGGATACGGAAAATATTCTGTCAACAAAATCAGGACCGGGCAAATGTAACTTTTCTTTGGGAAATTTTGCTTTATAACTCAAAAGACCATCAGCATCTTTTCCTAGTAATTCTTGGATATTTTTAGACATTTTAGCTCCATAAATTAATAAATTCTTTCAGATGTATAGTTTAAAATAAACTTAAACGCAGAGTAATTCAAATTGATAGGACTTTATTTATTAACAGCACAAATACTATCAAAAATATTGATCGCGTGATGCCGGCAATTTTCTATAAACCATTTTCCTGTTTCCATCCCCCCACATACAACGCCGGCGAGATATATTCCTTTCTTATTAGTCTCAAAAGTCTCTTCATTATACTGCGGTATTCTTAAACCGTTATCGGCAAGATTAATCCCCATCATTTTCAAAAGACTGAAATCGGGTTGATAACCCGTCATCGCAAAAACAAAGTCATTTTTAACGGTTACAATTCCGTCCGGAGTTTTAATATCAACCTCTTTTTCTCTAATTTCTGCAATAGTCGAATTAAAATAAGCCTTAATAGAACCCTCTTTAATCCTGTTTTCGATATCCGGTTTTACCCAGTATTTAACACTGTCTTTTATCCTGTCCTCGCATACAACCATAGTTACTCTTGAGCCCCGTCTGTAGGTTTCAAGAGCAACATCAACTCCCGAGTTACCTGCTCCTACTATTATAATATCCAGATAAGCTACGGGGTGAGCTTCAGTAAAATAATGCTTCACTTTAGGAAGGTTCTCTCCCGGAACATTCATAGGATTAGGAGTATCATAAAATCCGGTAGCAACAATTACATTACTACAGGAATATTTTCCTTTATCTGTTTCAACAGTAAAGTTATCTTTTTCTCCATCAACCTTCAGAACCTTTTCATATGTGTTTACATTAAGTTTCCACGAGTCTTTAACTCTTCTATAATATTCAAGCGCTTCTCTTCTTGTTGGCTTATCGCCGTGCGAAACAAAAGGAACGCCGCCGATTTCCAGCCTGTCAGAGGTTGAGAAAAAAGTCATGTTAGTTGGATAATTGTAAATCGAATTTACGAGACAGCCTTTATCAATTATTAAATAGCTAAGATTTCTAGTAACAGCCTCTATACCGCATCTAAGCCCAATAGGACCGGCACCTATTATAATTATATCAAAATTGTTTTTCATCAAATATCACCGTGTTTATTTAAATTCATCTCTTAATATAAAATTAAATCTAAACTTTTATAAAAAAAAGCAGTATACTATTACGTACGCCGCCATTAATAAAATAAACTATTCCTACCTGATTATTTCAATCAGGGCACTCGCAATAGTTTTATTAGCAGAGCTAAGCAAGAAGACTCGATAAATACCTGGCTCATTAAATGCTATATCGAAATATTTTTTAGCATTCACGTTTTTGATGTTGTTTTTACTATAATAATCAAAGCTACTAGAGCTGGGATTATATTTATCGTATTGCACCTGAAGTTTGCTGACTGGTAATGGTACCTCAGATCTTATTACCATTGTCAATGCCCCAACAGTAAATTTGTTGCTAATACCAATCTCACCATATTTATCGCTGTATTTCTCACAAAAATACATTATGGGACTGCTTTGTGCATAAGTAGTATCGAAAAATGCTCCAAGCAAAAAAAGGAATAGTAAGAAAAAAATTATTCGATATTTTTTCATACTGGAATTCCTAAATTGTTTTTAATAATTATTTAGACTAAAAACATGTCGGAATTATTTATATTCTTTGGGACAACAAAAGTTTAAGAGAGAACTGAATATATCCCCGTTTTTAATCTTTCCAGAAGTTGTTGGAATAATATAATACTTTAAACATTATTTGAAAAACAAAAATTAATTTAATTATGCTCTTCCCGACAACATTTCATAAATATTATTGTTGTAAATAATTTATTTTTACTAACTTAATGTCTTATAATAATCATGAAAAGCCAACAGAAAAAGAAAACTTAGTCTTTTGTTTATGGTGTGGTCAACAGAGCTCAATTGTTTGGGTACATGGCCATGGTCAGTGTGCAAAATGCGGAACAAACATCGACGAATGCTGCCGGGGAGAAATTTGTGAAAATTTTGGAGATACAACGAAATTAGTTGAAGAAGAAAATAATGAAAAATGAGTCTTCAATAAAACATATTTGTTTTGATCTTGATGGCACACTTGTGAAATCTCACAAAACAATTTACAAAACTACTCTAAAAGCATTAAATGATTTGAAAATACCAACTGTGAACCTGGATGCAGATCTTTTTTATGAAAGAATAGGACATCACTTTGAAGACATTTTCTCTGAATTTAATATCCCTGTAAACGATTTTGAAACTTTCATAAACGTTTACAAAAATCAATATTTTGATTTCATTGACGATTCATCCTTATACCAAAATGTTAACGAGACACTAGAAAATTTAAAGTCCAAAAATATTCTTACATCACTTTTAACTACGAAAGGACAGGAACAGGCAGAAAAAATTATCCATCACTTTAAACTAGGAAAGTATTTTGATCTTGTTACCGGAAGAAGAAATGGAATTGCCCATAAACCCTCCGCCGAACCACTGCTTCTTATTTGTCGTGAATTAAACATTACACCCGGAGAAACATTAATGGTTGGTGATACTGAGCTTGATATTGCCTGCGGAAAAAATGCGAAGGCAAAAACCTGTGCAGTGACTTATGGTTACAGAACAAAAAGGGCCCTTGAAAAGCAAGAGCCTGATTTAATTATAGATTCAATATCAGATTTAATTACTCTTAACATTTAATTCTTCGCCCTCTGTACTTGCAATTATTGCAGCACCACAGCTATCGCTCCACACATTAACGGTAGATCTGCACATATCAAGAATTCTGTCAACTGCTAAAATTAACCCCACGCCTTCAAGGGGTAAACCAACAGCAGACAGAATTACAGAAATCATTACCAACCCGGCCATTGGAATTCCGGCGGCCCCAATTGATGCTAGTAATGCTGTAAACACAACAACAACCTGACTTAGAAAACTCAAATGAATTCCGTATGCCTGCGCAATAAACATTGCTGCAACACATTCATAAAGTGCGGTTCCGTCCATATTAACCGTTGCACCAAGAGGCAAAACAAAACTTGTAATTTTATTTGAAACCCCGACTTCATTTTCGACAGCTTCCATTGTCAGCGGCAAGGTTGCTGAGGAAGAAGACGTAGAAAATGCAGTTAACAAAGGAGTCGTCATCGCCTTAAAGTGTTTGTAAGGATTTACTTTCCCAAATAATCTTAATAACAAAGGCAAAGTAATAAACGCATGAAAGAACAATCCCAGTAATACAGCAAGCATATAAATTCCAAGCCTTTGCGCTACATCAAGAATATCTTTTTGTTCTGCAACTACAACGGAAACTATTCCAAAGATTCCCAATGGCGTAAATTTTATCACGAACGAAGTTATCTTCATCATCACTTCAAAACCGCCATTGAAAAGATTTATAAGCGGCTCCTTATATTCCTTGGAGATTTTCATGATAAAATAACCGACAAGAATGGAAAAGAAAATAATCGCAAGCATATCCGCAGAAGCCAGGGCCTGAAAAATATTTGATGGAACCATTCTTAGTAAAATATTTCCAAATCCTTTAGATGCTATATCCATTCCCTCAACCTGTTTCGAAAAACCAAGATCAGCCCCAACACCCGGCTGAAAAAGATTGACAAGCGTAAGCCCTGCCAAAATTGCGAAAAGGCTTGTGGTTACATAATAAAGTATTGTTTTCCCCCCAAGTTTACCAAGACCTTGTGCGTCTCCAATATTTGCTACCCCGGTTACAATTGAGGTAAGAATTAAAGGAACAATAATCATTTTAAGACCACGAAGGAACAAATCCCCCATCCATTTTACGTATTGGACATCCTGCGGAAAAAAGAAGCCAAATAAAATCGCGAGAACCAGCGAAATCAGTATTTGCCAGTGAAGTTTTATTTTGAGCATAGGATTAAATTGTTGGTTTTAAAAAAAAGTTAAAGAATTTCTTTCAGGATTTCATCACAAACCGCATAGCCACTTTTTGTGAGACGGAGAAATTTTTCATCAATAGTAACAAGGTTTTGATCCATTAACTTATTAAAATAATCATATTTTTCATTTATCCAATTTTCCCCGAACATATTTTTAAATTCTCCTAAATTTAGGCCGGAACTTCTTAATGCAAGCATAACATATTCATTAAATTGTTGTTCCCTATTAACATTCTCAGAGCCGGCAACCGCATAACCATCTTTGTCAATTTCTGAAATATATTTTTTCAGACTGGAAAAATTCCACCAGCGTTTTCCATCAACAAACGAATGTGCGCTCGTGCCGAAGCTCAAATAGTCCCGGTATCGCCAGTAAGCATTGTTGTGCCTGCACTCGTAACCAAGCAATGTGAAATTTGATACCTCGTATTGGACAAAACCATTCTCCTCCATGAAATCCATTGTCATTTCGTAAAGATCTGCATCGTGATCATCATCCTGCATTATTACTTTTTTATCAAGCACCATTTTATTTAAAATCGTTCCACGTTCTAAAATTAAGCTATACGCCGACAGATGCTTTAAAGGTAAACTCAAAGCTGTTTCCAAATTTCTTTTCCAATTATCTTTTGTTTGTCCGGGAAGATTGAAGATCAGGTCGATACTAATATTTTCAAATCCGGCTTCTTTCGCATTATTTACTGTTTCGATTGCAGTTTCTCTATTGTGAATTCTGGTTAAGAATTTCAATTCCTGTTCATCAAAAGATTGAATACCGATACTAATTCTGTTAATTCCTGTTTCTCTGAATAATTTTAATTTTTCTTTGTTTACAGTACCGGGATTTGTCTCCATTGTGATTTCTGCGTCATCAGAAACACTATAATTATTTCTCAATGAATTTATAATCTCTCTAAGATATCCAGGCTCCATCAGAGACGGCGTTCCGCCACCAAAAAATATTGATGTGAAAAATCTGTCTTCGGAATAAATATCAGAATAATATTTAATCTCTTTTTTAATGGAATTAAGAAATGGCCGTATATTATCGGAAGTAATTATTGAATAAAAATCACAGTAAATACATTTGTGATCGCAGAACGGAATGTGAACATATAAAGCTGATTCTTTCAATTGTTTTCACTTTCTTTAATCTTGTTATTTATCAAATTCCCATCAATTCCTTTGCGCCCTTCAAACTTGCTTCGGTTATTTTCTCGCCGCTCATAAGTTTAGCTACTTCTTTTATTCTATCATCTATGCTTAGTTTTTTAATTGAGCTAACGACCCTGTCATCATTCAAAGTTTTTTCTACGGCAAAATGCTGATCAGCAAGCCCCGCTATTTGCGGCAGATGAGTTATAGAAATTATCTGATGAAATCCCGCAAGGCTTTTCAATGCTTGCCCTACTTTCTGGGCAATTCGTCCGCTTACACCAGTATCAATTTCATCAAAGATTAATAGTGGAAGTTTATCGGTTTTGGCCAGTATAGTTTTTAAGGCAAGCATTACCCTGGAGATTTCACCACCTGAAGCGACCTTAGCGAGTGGTTTCGGATCTTCTCCGGGATTTGTGGAAATAAAAAATTCTACTTCATCATAACCGTAAGAATTATATCTATAAGGCTTTCCGCGTACTAATATAAAATCTTTACCATTTTTATCAGCGACAGTCTGATTGATTTCAACTTTAAATGTTGAATTTTCAATACCAAGATATGTTAGCGCTTCCTGCACATCTTTCTGAACTTTTTTTGATATTTCTTTTCTTTTTTTAGAAAGAGCTTCTGCTGAAGTTCCGCAAATTCCCCTAAGTTTTTTAATTTCTGATTCCAACTTTTCGATACTCTCTGAATAATTTTCAGCCAGTTTAAATTCTTCGCCAATTTTTTTCCTGTGTTCAATAATAGCTTTTACAGAACCGCCGTATTTCTTTTTAAGCAACGTAATCGCCCCAAGCCTGTTACGCAACTCTTCAAGGTGTTCAGGATCAATATCTATTTTCGCTTTATAATTTCTTACAAATTCCGAAATATCATTTATCAAAGAAACCACACTTTCACATTCTGAACGGATTTCTGAAAATGATTTATCAATTTGTTCAAGTTCTTCAATCTCACTTTCAATTTTTCCAAGCATATCCTGGACGGAATTTTCAGATTCGTAAAGGTCCTCATAAACTGAGTTGGTTAACTCGGAAAGTTTTTCCGAGTTTTCTAAAATATTTAATTCTTCATTTATTTTTTCTTCTTCGTTCTCCTGCGGAGAAACTGCATCAATTTCTTTAATCTGGAATTGATAGATATCTTTTCTCTCCTTAAGAGTATTTTCTTTCTGTTTTAATTCATTCAACTTACGAGATGCTTCAGTAAGTTGAGAAAATTTATCTTTATAATCTTTTAAAAAATTTTCAGTCGCACCGAATTCATCTAAAAACTCAATGTGTGTTTCCGTTCGTAAAAGTGATTGATGTTCGTGCTGACCGTGAAGATCAACAAGCAGATCACCAATATCTTTTATAATATTGAGTGTAACAGGAGTGTCGTTCAGAAAGCAGCGGTTATTTCCTTTTAGTGAAATTTCTCTGCGCATTATTAGTTCGGGGAGAACATCAATTTCATTTTCTTCAAGAATCCTTTTTACTTTCTTGTTTCCATCAATTTCAAATATTCCTTCAACTATGGATTTTTGCGCACCCTTTCGGACAACTTCTGTAGAAGCACGTTCTCCCAGCAAAAGGCTCATCGCATCTATCAATATAGATTTTCCTGCACCGGTTTCACCTGTAATGATATTAAGGCCTTTTCCAAATTCCACATTAATGTGGCCGATAAGTGCATAATCTTTAACTAAAAGGGATTTTAGCATAATTCTCTTAAAAATTAACAGATGTCAATTTAATTTTTTTAGTGTGTAATATCAAAATAAATATAGCATAGCAACACAATGTCCACAATTATAAACAGGGAATGCATTCATTTTATACAAAATCATTCATGAATGTATGCAAATAACAAGTAATCAAATACTGAAAATGGCACTTAAGTTGATATTCTTAAAAATGATGGACATAAAAGCGGGGCAAAAATGAAACCACATAAACTCAAATTATATTCAGGCTTATTACTTTCTATTTTTTTATTATCAGGCTGTTCTATATCACTTTATGACCTGAAAAATGTCGATAATAACAAAGATTTCTACAAAGGAAAGGAAATAGCCTACAAAGAAGATAACAACTACAGTTCAAATGCATCTTATGAATACCAATCAGGTAATAAATTTGCTTTTTTTGTTGAAGTAGAAAATCTAACAAATAAGCCGGTAGTTTTTCATCCTGAAAACATTTACTGTATGCAACTGAATGCTGATAAAGAGCCTCTCCAAACGGGGGAGCCCAATATGCTATATGCAATAGATCCGGAAGTGAAAATAAAACAAACAAAAGTTGAGTTAGCAAACAATGAGAATCGGCATAGTTTTAATACAGGGTTAAACGCTACTTTTGGTTTAATAAGCATTTTTGCCCACGTTGCAGATGATGAGAATAACGATAAGCTTGGTAGTGTCGGAGATGATGTAACTAACTGGTCAATTAACCAGTCAAATGAAAATGCATTCTACCAGTCCAGGAAAAGACAAGATACTTTCCAAATCAGAATTTTGGGAACAGGAAGTTCTGAGGAAAACCACACTTTATAAAAACGACAGCATCGGCGGGTTAGTGTTTGTGCCTTTTAACAAGGATGCTGAATACATAAAACTTGTTGTACCGATTGGTGATAAACAGCACGTTTATCTTTTCAGGAAAATAGAAATCAAGCAGCAAAGTAATTGAACAAAATAAAATCAGTTATAAACATTTATTTTATAAACGATATTAAAAAGTCCGGAGTTTATTTTTGAACCGACTTGCTTTTATACATATAAATTCCGCAAATCGTTTTGGAATCTTTGATTTCACCTGTATTTATCTTTTCTTCAATTTCATCAAGAGAGTATTCAAGAATCTGCATCCCAAATTCACCTTCTTCCCTGTTGTGATTTCCTGCTTCAAGATCTTTCGCGAGATAAATATGCAGCTCTTCCGTACAAAACCCCGGAGTAGTAAAAATAGAACCAAGCTTTTCAATCTTACCAGTTTTGTATCCTGTTTCTTCTTCTAATTCTCTAATTGCACATTTCATTGGGTCTTCGTTTTTTTCAAGTTTTCCCGCCGGCAATTCAATTAAAGACCTTTCCAACGGATAACGAAATTGTTTTACAAAAATAATTTTCCCTTTATCTTTTACTGCAACAACAACTGCACCCCCCGGATGAACGGCAACTTCTCTTATCCCTTCATTTCCACTGTCATAAATTATTTCGTCAACTTTTAAATCAAAAACTTTTCCCCTGAACTTAATTTCGCTTTTCTTAATTTTAAAATTCATTAAACCAGCCTTAGTTAATTTTAATTTATTATTTCTTTTACTCTTCCGATTTCTCCGCTCTCAAGCCTTACCTTTATTCCGTGTGGATGGGCCGAAGAATTTGTTAAAATATCCCTTACAATTCCTTCGGTAAGTTTACCGGTTCTTTGATCCTGTTTTAAAACTATTTTAACTCTCAGCCCGGGTTTAATTTCAGCGCGGTTTTTACCATTCATATTTGTGATCCCCGATAATATATTTATACATATTGTCCTGCACAATAACCGGAAGACCACGCCCACTGGAAATTATATCCCCCCAGCCAGCCGGTTACATCAATTACTTCCCCAATGAAATATAAATTTTTTATTTTTTTTGATTCAAAAGTTTTTGAAGAAATCTCATTTGTATCAATTCCACCTTTTGTCACTTCGGCTTTTTCAAATCCTTCCGTTCCGGCAGGAGTTATTTTCCATTCGTGGAATAGTTTTCCGACATTCTCAATATCGCTTTGACTATACTGGTTTACCGGTTTATCATATCCTGACAATTCAATAAATCTTTGCACTACCCTCTTTGGTAAAATCGCACTGAGCAGGCTAATTAAAATTGCTACCGGGTTTTCCAGTTTCCATTCTTTTATTTTCTCTGCAAGACTAATTTCAGGCAACAGGTTAATTACTATTTCATCATCCTTCTTCCAGTAATTAGAGATTTGCAAAATTGCAGGTCCGCTTAATCCTTTATGTGTAAAAAGAATATTCCCCCGGAATGATTTTCCATTACAGGTAACAACCGAGTCAACAGAGATACCTGAAAGATCAGAATAATTTTTAAGATCATTTTTATTCCACGTAAATGGTACCAGCGACGGTTTGGGCTCGATAACATTTATCCCGAATTGTTCTGCAATTTTATAACCAAAATCTGTAGCCCCCATTGGGGGAATTGATAATCCCCCGGTAGCAATTACAAGAGATTCTGAAGTAAATTCACCTGAGTTTGTTATAATCTTAAAAAGATTTTCTTTCCCAATATTTTTAACTTTATAATTTGTTTTGATTTTTACTTCAGCATCTTCGCATTCTTTTAATAAAAGATTTACAATCTCCGTTGATTTGCCATCACAGAAGAGTTGTCCCAGTGTTTTTTCGTGGTAGGGGATTTTATATTCTTCAACAAGCGAAATGAAATCCCTTTCATTATAACGGCTCAATGCTGACTTACAGAAATGCGGATTTTGAGAAATAAAGTTTTCCGGGTGCACCCATAGATTTGTAAAATTACACCTGCCCCCGCCTGATATTAAAATCTTCTTTCCTCCCTTTTCATTATGCTCGATAACAAGAACTTTACGACCTTTCTTTCCTGCAGTTGCAGCACACATCAGTCCCGCAGCGCCGGCGCCAATAATTATAACATCATAATTATTAACTCTGTTCATTAAGAGATGTGTTGATCTGGAGTCTGAGGTTTCGGTATTTCTTTTTCTTCAGGCTTATTAATTTTTGATTTTTTATAATTCAAATAACTTTTAATAAACCAGCCCAGAAGGAACCCGATTAGCAGATTAATAACTATTAGCAGAGCAAGCGAAATTGAAACACGCCAGAATAATAAATTAACTTCAACAACGGCTACATTTTGAGTAATAAAAATTGCAGCAACTATAATCAGGGCTAATATTGAAAATACTTTCATATGATTCCTAAAATAATAGAGGTTTTGCATCATGGTTTAACATTGAGTACCAAAATGCAGAGCTAACAGTTTCAAACTTCTAACTTCTGTAACCCGGATGATAATATGGAGTAAGTTCACTTCCCAGAAATTTCAACAAAGCTGTAATCACCCCTAGATCATCAAGATAACCTATCAATGGACTGATATCCGGGAATTGCGTCTATCGGTGAAATAAAATAGATCAGCCCTGCAACCACGATCGCTTTTCTGTGCCAGGAAACAAGTGGATCGCGCATATAATTCACCAAACGCGAGAATATCCCTGGCAAAGGAAATTTTCTTTCCTACTCTTTCGAGCTTTTCCCAGAGGTTTTCTTCAACGTATTTTATTTTTTTGTCAACACTTTCTTCGGTTTCTTTATTGTTTCCGATATTTCCCCCGAAGTCAAGTTCGTCGACACCGAGCTCTCCCAATTCTCCAAGATCTGCGAAATCGACTTCTTCATCATTCATAACTTTTAATCCTTTTTATATTTATTAAACCAGTCAAAAATCGAATTCCACCACAACTTAGCATTTTGTGGTTTTACAACAAAATGATATTCATCAGGGAAATAAATAAATTTGCTCGGCACACCGAGTCTCTGCAAAGATGTAAATAATTGAAATGCCTGTTCTTCCGGTACCCTGTAATCGTGCGCACCTTCAAAGATCAACATTGGTGTTTTAGCATTCTGAATAAATCTTTGCGGATTCCATTTTTCATAAAGCGCTCTGTTTGTCCACGGTGTTCCTTTAAATTCCCATTCCGGGAACCAGAGTTCTTCAGTTGTTCCATACATACTTATAGTATTAAAAACACCGTCGTGTGAAACAACCGCATTAAATCTGTCTGTATGCCCTTCAAGCCAGTCAATCATATAACCGCCGTAAGATGCGCCGGCAGCAAAAGTATTTTTCTTATCAATAAATTTGAAATTCTTAACAGCATAATCGTATGCATTCATAAGATCAGTATAAACCTTTCCACCCCAGTCGCCTGAAATTTCATCAGTAAATTTCTGTCCGTAACCTGTGCTGCCTCTCGGATTTGGCGCAACAACAACATAACCCTGAGAAGCAAACATTTCCGTATTCCATCGGTAATGGAAATCATCCTCCCAGTGTCCCTGCGGACCGCCGTGAATTAAAAATATCATTGGGTATTTCTTATTCGGATCAAAGAAAGGCGGTTTTACTAAAATCGACTGAACCTTTGCTCCTGCAGCACCCGGTGACCAGAATGTTTCAATAGGATTCATTTCAAGTTTTGAAAGCAGTTCTTTGTTCATAAAAGTAAGCTGATGAACGTTGCTTCCATCATTATTCATTGCAAATATTTCATAAGGAAATGTTGATCTCTGCTGCCTGAAATAAACTGTTTTTCCATCTGGAGAAAGTGTTAATCCATCATTTATGTGCTCTTTAAGAAGCATTGTAATTTTTCCTGTCGCAATATCGATTTTATAAACGGAGTTATAAATTTCATTTGCGCAATCGAAATAAATATATTTTGAATCAGGCGACCAGACAAGATCACCGACCGAGTAATCAAATTTAGGAGTGATGTTCTTTATTGTTCCTGTTGCCCTGTTATAAAGCATCAGGTTAACCTGATCAGCTTCAAAACCCTCTCTTTTCATAGAACCGAAAGCAATATATTTTCCGTCAGGTGAATAAACCGGTTCGTGATCGTTTCCTTTGCTTACAGAAATCTTTTTAATCGGAACTTTAGAATTCTCTTTCACGTCTTTTAATTCGATCACATAAATTTCATTGTTCGTACTGTTCTGAACCCTCTCAGCAGCATTCATAGTGAAAGCAACTTCTTTACCGTCAGGAGAAAAATTATAATCATTTGCACTTCCGAGATCCAGCGGCGGAACATCGTGATTGCTCATATAATTGAGATCATAATATTTTTTTGAAGCCAGATCATACATAAAAAGATGACTACGTTTTTCACCAAGCCACCTGTTCCAGTGACGGAACATTAAATGTGTAAGAATTATTGCGTTTGATTTTTTTTCTTTTGCTTTTTCATCTTTTTCTTTATTGCAATTCATATCAGGACAGTCAGCATAAACATCGGAAACAAAAAGTATTTTAGAACCATCAGCAGACCATTCAAAACCGGATGCACCTGAATAGATATCTGTTAATTGCTTTGCGTCCGAGCCATCAAGATTGGCCCACCAAACCTGTCCATCATATTCATAAGCTAACTTTTTTCCATCAGGAGTAAATTGCGGATTGCTGATACTTTTATCAGTTTCTTTAAATAAGTGAAGATCTGAACCGTTTGTGTTAACAAGATAAATTTCTGTTTTTCCTTTGTTTGCTTCCATACTGTAAGCTGTTACAGTAAAAGCAATTGTGTTGCCGTCCGGTGAAAGTGTAATTCCCCCAACTCTTTTCATAGCCCATAAATCATCGACGTTTATCGGTCTTTTTTCCTGTGCTATTAAAATTATCGGAATAAATAAAAGGAGAGCAATTAGTTTTTTCATCATTTTCCTCAATATGAATTTCTTTATTAATATTAATTAAAAATAGGATAACCCGCTCTGAAAGGCAATGTAAACAGGGTTAAATACGCTAATAATGATTGTTTTCGAGTATTATCTCCACGTAGATTTGTTTAATTTTGTTATAGAAATTTCTTTAATAAAAACTTCTTTAAGAATGTCCCAAATGAATAAAGAGATATATCTACCCGGCTCTATTTACCAGTTTTTGACTTTTGCAAATAAATGCGAAATCAAAGGTAAAACTGCGTTAATAATGGGCGCAGGAAGTGAAGAAATCTCAAAGCTTTTTGTCGAGCAGGAAGCTGCTTCAGTAATTCAAATAGTAGAGGATGAAGAAACACTTCTATCTTCACGATTATATTTGAAAGAACATAAAGCTATCTCAGTAAGAATGATGGTCTTTGAAAACACCGATTTTCTTGATGAAAAATTTGACATCATTTATGCACAGGGCTCTATCTCAAACCCACGGCGAAATAAAATAATTAAAGAGATAAAAAGAATTCTAAAACCAGATGGGATATTTTGTGTAGGGGAAAACACTCAGCTGGAGGCAGAGGCACCAGTTTTTGTCAAAGAACTTTGGCAGACTTCGGATATTCAACCGTTGTTAACGAATGAAGTCAGCAATTACTATAAGGAAAGAAACTTCGAAATTATTTATGAAGATGATCTTTCTTCTACTTTGAAAGAATTTTATATAACCAGCAGGCATTTGCTGGAAATGAATATTGAATAAACTTACTGATCAGGAAAAATCCTATCATAAAAAATTCTTAAATAAAGCAAGTCACGAATCAAACGCATATTTAAAGTTAGGCGCAGATAGATATATGGGATTTAAATTTTTGATAATGAAGAAGGTTCAGAATTGAATGTAAAGAAAGGCGAAATATTCGAACTCGAAATTGAGAAATACGCATTTGAGGGCAGAGGAATTGCAAAGGTTAAGAAAGGAAGTATAGTTCCGGAATCTTTAGATGAATCTAAAAGCAATTATGTTGTTTTTGTAGATGGCTCATATCCCGGAGATATTGTAAAAGCCAGCCTGACTAAAATTAAAAAATCCTACGCAGAAGCGCGAGTTTCTGAAATTATAAAACCTTCCGATTTAAGAATTCAGGCACGCTGTAAATTTTTCAGCACCTGCGGTGGATGCAAGCAGCAGGATCTTGATTACTTCACACAAACCAAATTCAAACAACAACAGGTTGAAGAAGTTTTTACCAGGATGGGAGGTTTCAAAGATTTTATAATTGAAGACATTCTTCCATCTGAAAAGATATTTTTCTACAGAAATAAAATGGAATTTTCTTTTGCAGTAAAACGATGGCTGACTGATGAAGAAATAAAATCAGATGAAAATATTGATAGCGACTTTGCGATAGGGCTGCATATACCGAGAGTATTTGATAAAGTACTCGACATTGATGAATGCTTTCTCCAATCAGAATTAAGTAACAAAATATTAAATTTTACAAGGGATTTTTTTAAAGAAAAGAAGACTTCAATTTACTCTACCAAAACACACGAAGGATTTTTAAGAAACCTAGTGATTAAACAGTCTCATCACACAAAGGATTTAATGGTAAATCTTGTCACATCTTCTGAAGATAATGAATTGATGAATTCATATACCGATAATATGCTTAAAGAGATTCCACAGATAACAACTATTATCAATAATGTGAACCTCAGAAAAGCCTCAGTTGCCGTCGGTGATTATGAAAAAATATTCTACGGGAAAGGTTTTATACACGATACAATTGGAAAGTATAATTTCAGGATAAGCGCCAATTCATTTTTCCAGACGAATTCCCTGCAGGCGGAAAAGCTATACCGGACCGCGCTTGATTTTGCTGGGATGAAAGGAGATGAAATTGTTTACGATCTTTATTCCGGTGCGGGCACAATTTCTATTTATGTTTCCGGCAATTGTAAAGAGGTTTATGCCTTTGAATCTGTTGAATCAGCTGTAGCGGACGCAGGGGCAAATGCCAAATTAAATGGTATAGAAAACGTTCATTTTATAACTGCTGACCTTTATAAATCATTTCTGCCGATTGTTGAAGAGAAAATATTACCAAAGCCGGATATAGTAATCCTCGATCCACCGCGAAGCGGAATGCACAAAAATACTGTGGATGATGTGATAAATTTAAATCCTAAAAAATTGGTTTATGTTAGCTGCAACCCTGCCACGCAGGCTCGAGACATAAAACTATTTTCAGAGGCTGGATATAAATTAATAATAATAAAACCTGTCGATATGTTCCCGCATACTTATCATATTGAAAATGTGGTTTTATTATATAAGATATTGTAATATATTGAGTTATCTCTTTATCAAAATCTGTCAGTAACAATTAAGTTTAAAAAATAAATTAGGACATAGTCTCCACATCGGGTTTTGATTGAGGGTGCCAAAGCCCCTCAGCATTTTTTGTCCATTTTGTATCTTCTCCATAACCTGCAAGTGAGCCCCAAGAATAGAAATGGGAAACGAAAGCTTTGCTTTCATTTTTACTTGGGCGACTAATCATTAGTGAGTAATGCTTATTACTATATTTCATTTTATTTAACCTCACTGTCTGGAATAAAGATCCTTCGCCTTTTATTATTTCAAAACTATCAATAATCTCGAGATATTGACTGATAAAACTTACATCCCACTTATTTACTTTAACAACTTTAATGAAATAGCTGGTATCTGACAAATCAGCTTCTTTAATTGATTTCCAATACGTTTTTATAATGAGATGCCAGAGAATTTCATCATCTTCTTTAGTCAATATTTTATTTAAGCCTAAATATTGAAAAGGTTTTCGCCAGCTTGAGATATTACGGTTTTATTAACTTTATCTTTTGGTTGTTCCTTTGACTTTTCAGATTTATAAAATTCAGTTATGAAAGGATTTGTTAGACCATCTTCCAATTCATATTCTTTTGCCAAGTCTAATCCCGCTCCATTTTTATCCCCGAGTTTTCGTTTTGCAATGCCACGACTGTGGTATGCTTTAGTATAACCCGGATTAAGTTTTATTGCTTTATTTAAATCTTCAATTGCTTCGCTGTAGTTTCTTAATTTTATCTTCAAATTTCCACGCCTAAAATAAGCAGCATAATTATTAGGATTAATTTCAATTGCTTTGTCAAAATCTTTAATAGCCCCGATATTGTCTCCCAAAGCTGTCTTCGCGTTACCACGATTATGATAAGGCTCAAAACTATCTGATTGAATATCTATTGCTTTGTTATAATCTTCAATGGCTCCGCTGTAGTCTGAAAGTTTAAGTTTAGCATTACCACGATTATTATAAGCATAAGAATAGTTAGGGCTAATCTTTATTGCTTTGCTATAATCTTCAATAGCTTCAGCATAAGCTTTCAATTCAAACTTCGCAAGACCACGATTAAGGTATAGCTCATCATTATCAGGGTTAATTTCTATTGCTTTGCTATAATCTTCAATAGCCCCTTTATAGTCTGGAAGCTTACTTTTAGCATCACCACGATTTATATAGAGCTGCTCAGTCGCAGAAGCATTAGTACCAATTTCAATTGCTTTGTCATAATCTTGAATAGCGCCTTTGTAGTCTGAAAGTTCATATTTAGCATGGCCACGATAGTCATAAGTTGCAGAAATTTTTGGGTTATTATCAATTGCTTTGTTAAAATCTTCAATTGCTCCTATGTAGTCCGAAATGTGAAGTTTGGCAACACCGCGCCAATGATAGGCTAAGGGATAAGAAGAATTAAGTTCAATTGTCTTGTCAAAGTCTTGAATTGCTTCTTTTTCCTTTGATTTTACAATTTTAGTACTACCAAGTTCAAAATAATATTTAGCATTATAAACAACGGGATTATTTGTTTCAATATTATTAGCTAAAGTGTTATTGGGCTTATTCCATAATTTTATTACATAATATGTTACAACAGGAATAATTAGATAAAATAAGAATTCTGTTATATCGTAATTACTAACATTAAAAAAGAATCCCAATAACTTCTTCTTAGTGGGAAAAAAGCATAACTATTTCTTGTAACAAAAGGAAAGTTTCCACTTATTAAAAATAAAGTTAAATGAACCCCTGACCATACAAGGTAGATTGCCTTAACTCTATTGGGTATTGAGCTAATAAACTTTTTCATTAATTACCCCTGAAATCATTAGTAGTAGATTAAACTTAATATTTTAATAATTAAGTATGAAACAATTAAGTAATTTCTGGATTACTTTCAAATTATAATTTGAATATAAATCATTGCTTTTGAGCATATTCAAAACAATGTTTGTCTAATAAAAATAAAATTTAGTATCAAAATGGCTAGTGGGAAATAAATCCAATCATCCACTATTCTAACCTAGATATTAACTAAAAAGGCGCATTAACAGAAACACTTATATTCCTTCCCATATCCGGCACACCAAGCGGCTTCAACAGGCTTAAATGATTTATATAAACCTTATCAAGCAGGTTCGTACCGTTCAATGCAAGATTAAACGGCCTGCCGAAAAACTTTACAGAAGTGCTTATGCCCGCATCCAGTAAAACATAACCCGGCAGTCGGTGTTTCATTTGTTGCATTCCTGTTCTGTGCAAGGTAGCCTCTCAACCTTACATTAAATTTGTTGTTGTGGAAAGCACCTATATCCGCAAATGAAAAAACATTATTAAAAATTATTTTATCAGCCGGCATAAAGGGCAGGTAGCCGCCATCTGCTTTCTTCCCGATCACCGTTGAATAAGATATATTCATATCATATAAACCGCTTGTTTTAACATCCAGGCTTGCTTCACCGCCTTTTAATGTAGCGTCTTGCTGTTTGAACATATAAACATCGTATAAGCCCGATAAACGTGTTTTGCGCTCTCAAGGTAAATATAATTGTTTACCTTGTTGTTAAACGCACTGACGCTGAATTTCACGTTTTCATTGGAATAAGTTATTCCAAAATCAGCCTGGTAATTTTGTTCGCTTTCCATTGCAGGGTTACCGATTTCATAGCGTGTGGTTCCTTCGTGCACGCCGTTTGAAGAAAGCTCTGCAAGATTGGGAGCGCGGAAACCGGTTGCAAAATTTAATTTAAATATCCAGTTGTTATCAGGCGAATACGATCCGCCGATAGCGCCGTTGAAAGTATTGAAACTCAGATCAAGCGCTTTCATATAACCAGCTGAATCTTTCATTCCCGTTTCTTCGGTTGTAATTTTATTAACGTCATATCTTACCCCGCCTTCCAGTATAAAATTGCTGAAGTTTTTCTTCAGGTAAGTGAAACCGGAAAACTCATTCATATCTGCATTCGGAACAAGAATTCTGCCGCCGTCATTTTCATTCTTCTGAATTTGTCCCTGTGTACCAACCGTTAATTCCGAATTTTCCATAACCGGGTAAATCCATTCGGCATCGTATGAGAATGTATTCAGAATTACGTCAAGCTCGCCCATATCCCCGGCTGCCGCAACATCTTCCGTACCTTCCTGCTCAACCCTGTGATTATTCTGGAACCCGAGGTTCACTTTAAATTTTGAATTACCGGATAAGAAAAGATTTTTCAGGGAGATTATATGATAATCAACTATATGATGCGGCCCTTCAAAGCCTCTTTCAAAATGATCTTCAGCAAGATCTTTGGGATTATTCAAACCGTTTGCCTCTACAACACCGTACAGGTTGTGGGCGAATGAATAATCAAGTGTTGAAAAGCCCGATGCATAACTGTAATTAAGAATACCTTTTGCTGAGAAACCTGCAAAGCGGGTATTTGGAATTTTCTGTCCGCCGCCGGCAAGGTAATCGGCATGGCTTTCCCCGCCGAGATAAATCTGCCATCTCAGCTTTTTCCCCGAACCTTTTAATCCAACGCGGGCATTGGCACCAAGCGTGTTTGAAAATATCTGCAGGTCGGCATTTCCTACCGTTTCCCCTGAAGGAGCAAAAGCAGGATCGACAAAAATTACTGCACCGCCGATTACGTTAGCTCCGAAAAGCAAAGCCGCAGGACCCTCGACAACTTCAAGACTGCTTACACCTACATCGCTTACACCAAAGCCGTGTTCGTTCTGCCATTCCTGGTTATCAAAACGAAGCCCGTTTACAATGGCGGCAGTTCTGTAACCGTACATTCCCCTGATAACAGGTTTTGAAATAGCAAAACCGTTTGATAATTCTGAAATGCCCGGCAAAAGAGCAAGCGAATTTTTTAGTGTAATAAAACCGTTTGAATTGAGATCACCGACAGAAATTCTTTCCACTTTATATGGCGCCTTTTCAATTTCATTTACGGAATTACCCAGCACAACTACCTGGCCCATCTCAATATTTGTAGGAAGTAGTTCCACATTTAATTTATTACCTCCGTCAACCAGGTTTATATTATTAATTACACTTTTATAGCCGACATAGCTGAACTGAACCTGGTAATATCCTGCAGGCAGATTTTTGAATTCATAATAACCTTCAGAGTTTGTTACAGTCCCTAAATTCAAAACAGGGATTAAAACATTTACATTAGCAATTTTTTTTGAATCGTTTTTACTGCTTACATAACCGGATAATTCAGACTGCCCGAAAATGCTAGCAGAAAAAATAAAAATTATTAAAATAAAATAGCTTAAAAATTTTCTCATTAATTTCCTCCGAATATGCTTTCGCACTCACATCCGGAGACGTAGGAACAGGATATTTATGCGCATAACAAAATGAGTATAAATTTTAAATCGCATTTACTTAGTGGATTCAAAAAATTTATACTTAAATGTATTGTGCTACAGGATTATTGATTATCGATTTTACAGTTACTAAACTGCAAATAATCTGCGGAGGAGGAGTATTTAATTGTTTGTCAGGCTGGCTGTATTCTTCAATAGCGGGAATAATAATTTTCGATATTTTTCGTTCAGGAGATTTTTGTGCTGTTAATGAAATCAAATAAATTCTGTTAAAGTCTTTATTATTTATTCGTGCTTTTGAATTTTTGTCTGTCGCACCCGGTTTATTTTCAATCCTGAAAATGTTAACAAAGTTTTGTTCATTCACATCCATTACAGCATGTAAAATCAGATCATTTCCCTTTTTTTCTTCTTTACGTATATCATACATTATTCCCTTAAATTTAACTTCGTGATCATTTTCCCTTTCAAACAAATTCTTATTAGAAGAATTAATTACAAGCACAACTTCATCTTCAGTTTTTTTACTGGAAGAAATGATGCTCTCGCCAGCTTCTTTATATTGATAAAGCATCACGCTGAATATAATTTCATATCCTGCAACGCTGAATATCAGTACGCTTATTAATAATATTGAAAATGCTTTCTTCATTTATTTGATATAAATAGGATGTGATCTATAAAAATATGAAATTATTTTTTATTATCAATTATAAGTACAAATTCGCCTTTCAGCTTTTTATCTTCAGCAGTTTGTAATAATTCACCCGTTGTCCCCCTGTAAAATCTTTCATTTTCCATAGTTAACTGAAAAGCAAGAACAGCACTAAGATGTTTCCCGAGAACTTTTACTACGTCAGCAAGCAGTTGTCTTAGACGATAAGGTGTATCAAGAATAACAATTACTTCCTTAAAGCTCTTTAACTTATAAAGCTGCTGTCTTCTTTTATCTTTATTTGGCGAGAGCCAACCATAATAATAAAATTTTTCAAAATCAAAACCCGACCCTGATAACGCAGGCAGCAATGAGTTTGCTCCCGGTACCGGTACAACCTGAATTTTCTGTGAAATTAAAACATCAACCAGCAAATGACCGGGATCTGAAAAGAGTGGTGTACCGCAATCAGAAATAAGCGCTGCTGTTTTTCCTTCTATTAATTTCAGGAGTATATCATTTACAACATCTTTTTCATTGTGTTCATTTAAAGAAACCAGTTCCTTTTCAATTTGATAAAAAGACAGCATCCGTCTTGCTTCTTTAAATTCCTCACAGATTATAAAATCCACAGATTTCAAAATGTTCAAAGCTCGAATTGTAATATCTTCGTAATTCCCGATAGGCGTTGAAACCAGGTAAAGTTTTCCTTTCATATCAACAAATTAACTAAAAGATTTTGAAATTTCTTACCCTGCTTTTAACATTTAATTGGGTGGTTTGGACTAATCTTCTTAATTTTAGGTAGAATAAATTCACGATTTGGGGGTTCCAATGAGTCGATCCGTTCTGTTCTGGATTATTGCAATAATAATTACAATACTCTCTGCTTATTATCAAAGGGTCACGGGCCCTACTTATCCGATATCCGGAAAAATTACAATAGAGAATGAACAAATTATTTATCATCTCGACAGAAGTCATAATAGCACCGATGACTGCATAATCAAAGTTGATACGAAGGACAATTTACTCTCCGGAATTCTGGAGTGGAAAAGATTTAAAACAAATGATGATTTCACAAAAGTTGAAATGACAAACAACGGAGGAGTTCTTTCTGCACCTCTTCCAAAACAACCTCCCGCAGGTAAACTTCAGTATAGAGTAATTCTAAATAAAAATAATGAAAGCTACGAAATTCCAACCGCAACAAAAATATGTGGTAATCAGATATAAGGGTGAGGTCCCTCTTTTTATTCTCATCCCGCATATTCTCGCAATGTTTGGAACAATGCTCCTTTCAACAAGGACCGGATTAGAAGTTTTTAATAAAGAACCAAGATTAAAATTATATACTGCATGGACAATCGGATTTTTAATATTCGGTGGAATGATACTCGGTCCACTCACCCAGCTTTATGCATTCGGCGCATTGTGGACCGGCTTCCCTTTCGGCTTCGATCTTACGGACAACAAAACTTTAATTGCTTTAATCGGCTGGTTGATTGCAGCTTTTATGTTAAAACGATCTAAAAAACCCGGCTGGTGGATTGTCGGCGCATCAGTGCTTTTATTTATAGTTTACCTGATCCCTCACAGCGTGCTCGGTTCGGAACTAGACTACAACAAAGTTGATCATAACAAATCTCAAACAAAAATTATAAATCAAAACTAATTAAAACAACATGGGGTAATATTATGAGTGAAGATCACGAACAGGTAAGATCAAAAGGACTTCCCTCAAATGCATATACGGAATTAAAACCGGGAGAAGAATACCAACCGGTAATGCCTGCAGGACAGTCAGTAAAGGAGGTAACGACTTATTCAGTATTATTCGGTGTCATAATGGCTATCTTGTTTTCTGCGGCAGCCGCATACCTCGGATTAAAAATAGGGCAGGTTTTTGAAGCTGCTATTCCGATAGCAATTTTAGCCACAGGAATATCCGCACTATTTAAAGTAAAAGGTTCCCTGGGGCAAAATGTGATTATTCAGTCCATCGGTTCTACTTCAGGTTCAATAGTAGCCGGTGCAATTTTTACATTACCGGCTTTGTACATCCTCAATCTGAATGCAGAATTTTATAAAATATTCCTCGCTTCACTGCTTGGTGGTGTTCTGGGAATTTTATTCCTGATTCCTTTCAGAAAATATTTTGTAAAAGATATGCATGGTAAATATCCTTTCCCTGAAGGCACAGCTACAACAGAAGTGCTGGTCGCTGGAGAAAAAGGCGGAAAGCAGGCAATGGTGCTTGTTGTAAGTGGACTCATTGGTGGTCTTTATGATTTTATCGTGGCAACATTCGGATGGTGGAGCGAAGTTTTTTCAACCAGGGTTATCCCGTTAGGTCAAACTCTTGCAGACAAAACCAAACTTGTATTTAAGATAAATATAGGTGCTGCTGTAACCGGTCTTGGTTACATAATTGGTTTGAAATATTCCGCAATAATTTGTGCCGGGTCTTTTGTTTCATGGTATGTTTTAATTCCAGTAGTCGCATTTGTAGGAGATAGATTAGGAGTACCTATAGGTGCAAATGTAACAAAGCTAATCCATGATATGTCAGCTGAGGAAATTTTCAGTAACTACGTTCGGCATATTGGTATAGGCGGAATTGCAATGGCTGGTATTATCGGAGTTATAAAATCTTCAAAAGTAATAGGCACGGCATTTTCACTCGCAGTAAAAGAAATTGCGGGTGCCAAAAATATTGTTGAAGATAAGCTTAGAACACACCGGGATATTACTATGAAAGTGATCGCACTTTCTATAATGGCAACCAGTATTGTAATACTTGTTTTCTTTTATATGGGAGTGGTTAATACTTTCTTTTATGCGCTCGTTGGTCTGCTAATAGTTTTGATAATTTCTTTCCTGTTTACAACAGTAGCAGCAACAGCAATTGCAATAGTTGGTGTAAACCCGGTTTCGGGTATGACACTTATGACTTTAATTGTTTCATCAGTTATACTGGTTTCGGTCGGACTTTCAGGCACATCCGGAATGATTGCGGCATTGCTGATAGGGGGTGTTGTATGTACAGCGCTTTCAATGTCCGGCTCATTTATTACTGATCTTAAAATCGGTTACTGGCTTGGTTCATCGCCTTATAAGCAAGAACGATGGAAATTTTTGGGCACGCTGGTATCAGCAGCAACTGTTGGATATGTAATATTAATATTGAATGATACATATGGCTTTACCGGACAGGGCGCCCTTGTCGCGCCGCAGGCAAATGCAATGGCAGCAATAATACAACCTTTGATGGCAAGCCAGCCTGCACCGTGGATGCTTTATATTGCCGGCGCTTTAATGGCATTGGTTTTAACAATGATGAGAGTTCCTGCATTAGCTTTCGCACTTGGTATGTATATTCCTCTTGAATTAAATACTCCATTACTGGTAGGCGGAATAATTGCTCACTTTGTTTCTACAAGAAGTATAGATGAAAAAGTAAATACTGCAAGACGGGAACGCGGTACATTGATAGCTTCCGGATTTATAGCGGGCGGGGCATTGATGGGAGTTATTAGTGCGTTCCTGCGGTACCTCGGCTATAACTGGTTCAATGCGGAATGGGCTGAATCTCATTCAGCAGAATTACTTTCACTCGTTATGTTCATAGGAATCTGTATTTATATGTATATGGATTCGATGAGAGCAAAGGTAGAGGAAGAATAACATTTTAAGATTGCCTTAGTGGTAATTTTACTGCTAAGGCAATTAGATCGCTAAAAAATACTTATATAAAATTGAAAAATACATTTTAACCACTTAAATTTTACTGCTATAACAGTAAAATTTAAGTGTTATACAGTTCGGCCTATCCAAAAATCTAAAAAATATCATTATTTACTGTTATAGCAGTAATTCTCTTGTATTTATAAAAAAATACGCTTAAATTATCACAACAGATGAAATTATTACTGCTATAACGATAAAAATATGGATTCAAAATCAATTGGAAAAATAGTTTATACCCACAGAAAAAAAAGTGGGTTAACACAAAAAAAATTGGCTGATATTGCAGGAGTAGGCAAAACAGTTGTTTATGATATTGAAAAAGGAAAAGAAACTGTTCAATTAAATACTCTTCTCAAAATATTGTCAGCGCTAAATATTAAAATCAAATTCAATAGTCCCCTAATGAAACAACTGGAGATTAATAATGAGGAAAGTTAAGGTCTATAACTTTGGTGATTATGCTGGTGATCTTATAGAATTTGAAAAAAATAAATCTTATAAATTTATTTATAATGAAAATTATTCCGGACCACCAGTTTCATTAACCATGCCGTTGGATAAAAAAGAATACGAATATCAAAATTTCCCCCCCTTTTTTGAAGGGCTCTTACCTGAAGGAATTCAGCTTGATGCATTAGTACGCCAGACAAAAACTGATAAGAATGATTTTTTATCAATATTAATAATAACAGGAAGAGATCTTGTCGGTTCAGTAACTGTTGAGGAAGCCTGATGAAAAGATGCCCGATTACATACGAGCCATGCGGTGATCAAAAATATTCCCCCAAAGGACTGAAACTTTTATCAACAAATTTAAAGGGGCTACAGGATATTCCATTAACTCAGGAAGATCAATTAAAAGAAGCCGCGTCGCGCGCAATAAAAATGTCCATTCAGGGTGTACAACCTAAATTAAGTGCAAAGCTGAAAATAAAAGAAGAAAGATTTGAAATTGTGGACCGTGGAGGTGAATATATACTTAAGCCACAAAATAGTTATTATCCAGAATTACCAGAAAATGAAGACTTAACAATGAAATTAGCAAAGCTAATTGGAATTGAAATCCCAATCCATGGAATGGTTTATTCAAAAGATAATAGACTAACATATTTTATAAAAAGATTTGACAGATACGGAAAAAACAAAAAATTGTCTGTAGAAGATTTTGCACAGTTGGCTGGCAAAACCAGAGATACAAAATATGAGTTCAGTATGGAAAAAATTGCCACTTTACTTGATCAATATTGTACCTTCCCTATATTAGAAAAAATTAAATTATTCAGGTTGACATTATTTAATTATCTTGTTGGTAATGAAGATATGCACTTAAAAAATTACTCAATCATAAGCAGGAAAGATAAAGTTGAATTATCTCCTGCGTACGACTTGTTAAATACCACCATAGCATCAAAAAATGTAACAGAAGAAATCGCACTGCCTATTTCTGGCAAGAAGAGCAAGTTGACTTCAAATATTTTGATAAAATACTGGGGAATTGAAAGATTACAATTAAATGATACTGTTATAAGTCAAACAATAGGAAACATTAAAAACATTCAATCAAAATGGGAAGAACTAATTAATATTAGTTTCCTTTCAACAGGAATGAAGGAGAAATATTTTGATTTATTAAATGAGAGACGTAAAAGAATAGATGTTTAATAATTTTAAGTCTCTTTTGAACTGTTCAATATCTTTGAAGAGTATAACTTCCAATCCAACTTCTTCAGCAGCCTTGATATTTGCGGGACTGTCATCTATAAAAATACAATCGGAAGGATTCAGATTATTTTCTTTCAGCAATAACTTAAATGCTCGCTTTTCCCTTTTTATTTCACCTGATTGAAAGGAAAAATATTTTTTATCAAATAAATTTAAGAAAGGATGAATTTTGTTTATATATTCTATCCACTTTTTTGCGTGATCTGAAAGTAATATTAGTTTGTAGTCTTTGCTTAGTTTTTCCACCAGCTCAATCATTCCCCCAACTTCGTTGTGGAAATTTTTTCTGATAATATCTTTAAAAGTACTTTTATCTGCAGCCCATTTATTTCTTTCAAATACATCATCCAGATATTCATCTTCTGATATTTTGCCCTTCATCAATTCCCAGAATGAATCTCTCCAGAGCCCTACCAGAAAATCTTCCCCTGATAAATTAACCAGCGGAGCGAGTTCCTTTTCAATTCCGATCAGGCCGGAAATTAATACCTCAGATAAATCAAAAATTATTGTTGTTATCATTTTACATAAAAAATAAGGGCGTTCAATTGAACGCCCCATTAGAAATCAATTTAGTTTTAATAAAATTATTTTAATAATTCCTGTACTTTAGAAATCAATTCATTAACATTAATATCAAATCTCTCGCCTGTTTTCCTGATCTTAACTTCTACTTTATTGTCTTTTAATTTCTTGTCGCCAACAACAACCTGTACAGGCATTCCCAGCAGGTCAGCGTCCTTAAATTTGAATCCTGCCTGCGCTTCAACACGGTCATCATATAAAACTTCAATTCCCTTTGCGTTCATTTCATCATAAAATTTGTTGCAGATTTTAACAACTTCCTCTTTCTTCATATTCAGTCCCATCAAGTGAACTTGAAATGGAGCTAGTGTTTTATCCCAAACAAGTCCCTGTTCGTCGTTGTGCTGCTCAATGTAACAGGCCATCACTCTCTCAACGCCTATGCCGTAGCTCCCCATAATTATCGGCTGCTCTTTTCCGTTTTCGTCCAGAAATTTAGCGCTCATTGAATCAGAATATTTAGTGCCGAGCTTGAAGATATGTCCTAACTCAATTGCTGTAAACACATCTAATTTATTACCGCACTTTAAACATTCTTCACCGTACTGTACGCTCCGCAGATCAAAATACTCAATAGTTTTAACACCTGCCTGTCCGGTAGGCAGGTCTCGCTTCAGATCAATTCCACTTAAGTGAAAATCGTTTTTGTTTGCGCCGCTGCAAAGATTGTTAGCATCTCTCAAACGATTATCAGCAATTATTTTTCCTTTAAAACCAACCGGACCTATTGAACCGGCATCAGCTCCCGTGATATCTTTCAGCTCTTCTGGATGAGCAGGGCGAATACCACCACCAAGCGCTTTTGCCAGTTTTGTTTCATTAACTTCTTCATTTCCAAGCATCAAAACTAAAACCGGTTTTCCATCATTTATATAAATTCTTGATTTAGCACATTGAGTCTCTTTAATTTTTAAAAATTCACATAGTTCATCGATTGAGTGAACATTGGGAGTTGAAATTTCTTTTATCTCTTCACTTTCTTTTTCTCTCCCTCTTTCCGAAACTTTAGATTCTGCCACTTCGAGGTTTGCTGCATAACCGCAATTTTTACAATGCGCTACAGTGTCTTCCCCGGCATCTGATTTAACCATAAATTCTTCTGAACCTGTTCCACCCATTGCACCGCTCGATGCACCGACTACAAAATAATCGAGGTCACATCTGTCGAATATTGCTCTGTATGCCTTGTCGTGTAATCCATATCCAACATCAAGCCCTTCCCACGATGAATCAAGAGTGTATGCATCTTTCATTAAAAATTGCCTTCCACGAATTACGCCGCTTCTTGGCCTTGCTTCATTTCTGAATTTAGTCTGTATCTGATACCATATCTGCGGCATATCTTTGTAAGATTTAACAACATTTCTTGCAAGATAAGTTATAATTTCTTCGTGTGTCGGAGCAAGAACATAATCACGGTTCTTTATGTGAAACAATATATCACCAAATGCTTCAACACGATTTGTCTCTTCCCATATCTCACGTGGGTTTAATCCCGGCAAATGGAATTCCTGACCACCAATGGCGTTCATTTCTTCACGAATAATTTCAGAAATTTTTCTAATCACCCTATAACCAAGAGGAAGAAAGGCATAAATGCCTGCCCCTATCATCCTAATCATTCCTGCCCTTAGCATAAGTATGTGACTGGTTACGACTGCATCGTTTGGAATTTCTTTTAATGTCGGTACAAATGAATTGCTTAATCTCATATAAAATATCTCATTAAATAATTTCTAAAAATACAGAAATGGGCAGGTTTATCAAAATAAATGGAAGTGGGCAACTAAATCAACTAATTCTTGAATTATGATTGAATTGTAATTTGTTTTATTCAGAGTTATCTTAGTTCTACTAAGTTAACCTATCATTCATGCATATTGGAAAGTTAAATGACTAATCAGGAAAAATCTATCCATTCCAGGTTCGAAGTAATAAAAGGGATGGAAAAATTTGTCGGGAACAATATAGATTCACTACTAAAACCGGTTAATGAAAGCTGGCAGCCGAATGATTTTTTACCGGATATGACTGCGGACAACTGGAAAGATCTGTTAAATGACTTTAGAGAAAAATCAATTAATCTTTCCGACGAATTACTCGTTGTTCTGGTCGGCGATATGATTACAGAGGAAGCACTGCCAACATACCAAACCTGGCTAAACAGACTTAACGGCATAACCGATACAACCGGTGCAAGCGATTCACCATGGGCACAATGGAGCAGGGGGTGGACGTCTGAAGAAAATCGTCATGGTGATCTTTTGAATAAATATCTTTACCTGACAGGCAGAGTTGATATGCGCGCCGTCGAAGTGACTATTCACAATTTAATTAGAAATGGATTTGATCCCAAAACGGAAAATGACCCGTATCTTGGATTTATTTATACTTCATTTCAGGAAAGAGCAACAAAAATTTCACATGCTAATGTTGCCAAACTTGCACTAAAAGCAGGTGATGAAAGGTTGCAAAAGATCTGCGGCACAATTGCCGGTGATGAAGCAAGACACGAAAAAGCCTACAGGCTTTTTATGCAAAAAATATTTGAAACAGATCCAATACAGGCTATTTTATCTTTTGCTAAAATGATGAAAATAAGGATAACAATGCCAGCAATCCTGATGTACGATGAAAAAGATAGCGACCTTTTTATAAAATTTTCAAATGTTGCGCAGCGTATAGGCGTATACACTGTGACTGACTACGCCGATATAATTTCAAATCTTGTCAACGGCTGGAATATTGAAAATTTAAAAGGCCTTTCTGATATGGCTGCTAAAGCACAGGACTATCTTTGCAATCTTTCGGAAAGATATCTTAAAATAGCCAACAGGTTTTCATTTGCAGGATCTGCGGAAAAATTCAGCTGGATTTATGACCGGGAGGTTTAGCTAATAGCTTTCTCTAATTGTTTTACGACATAAACTGAATCTCTTGTGCGTACAAGTTCTTTACAGGGGACAGTAAACAGATTCCCCTTTTCAACCTGTTGAACTATTTCATCTTCAAAAAGAATATTTTCAACTAGCATTTCTACTACCCCCGTCGTTTCACCTATAATTAATATTTTCTCTCCATGGTTGAGTTTACCTGTTTCCATTTTTATTTCTGCAACTTTCGGTTTTTTATAGTAATTAGTGATCCTGCCAACAAACTCTTTTCTTGTAGTGGCTTTACTTCCGTAAATACCAGCATAATCATCTTTTCCCGGGGAACCGAAAAAAAAACCGGTTGAAAAACCACGGTTATAAACCTCTCCGAGCTCCTCTAGTAATTCTTTTTTAATTTCAGCCGTCAATTTATTTTCAAAATAAAGATCAATCGCTTTTCTATAAACAGATACAACCCTTGAAGCATATTCCGGACTTCTTTTTCTCCCCTCGATTTTAAATGAATCTATCCCCGCTTCAATTAGTTGATTAATAAATTCAATTGAGCAGAGATCTTCCGGAGATAAAACATAATCTTCCCCTAAAATCATTGATTTATTAGTGCTTTTATCTATAATTTCATATTCTCTTCTGCAAGGTTGAATGCACTCTCCACGGTTAGCACTCTTATCAAACATATAATGACTCATAAAACATCTGCCGCTGATAGCTATGCACATTGCTCCATGAATAAATGCCTCAACTTCAATATCTACTTTTGACTTAATTTTTTTCACATCATCAAGATGGCATTCACGTGCAAGCACAATTCGTTTTGCACCAAGCTTCCTATACATTTCTGCAGATACTGAGTTTGAGATTGATGCCTGAGTAGAAACTGCAAAAGGCATATTAAGTTTATTACATAATTCAATAACGGAAAGGTCCCAGCAAATGATCATGTCAATTTCAGCTGATTTAGCTTTAGCTATCAGCGCATGTGCCTGATCAATTTCGTTTTCATAAATAATTGTATTAATTGTTAGGTAGGTCTTAACATTTTTAGATTTGCAAAACTTTACAATTTCGGGCAGATTGTCGATTTGGAAATTTTTCGCCTTTGCCCGCATATTAAGTTGATTGGTACCAAAGTAAACAGCATTTGCTCCAGCTTTTACTACGGTCCGAAGCATTGTCCAGTCACCAGCCGGAGCCATTAATTCAGGTTTTTTCATAAACATTTTCCATTATACAATTACAAATTTAAACAAAAGCTCTGCCATTTTCTTCTTTGAAAATCATACGTAAAAATTTTTGTAATTACTTAATCTTTCATTATGTTAATTTTCAGCCTTTAATCCAAAAACATTTTTCGATTTTTAACTCTGGATAATTATGCAAACTGCCACACCCAAAAGATTTAAATATTATGATTTAATAATGGCTGCCTTCGTTACTATCTTATTATGCTCAAATATAATTGGAGCAGAAAAAGTCGTGAATGTTTGGGGTTTTTCATTTGGAGCCGGAATTTTATTTTTCCCTATCAGCTATTTCTTTAATGACATATTAACGGAAGTTTATGGCTATGCAAGATCAAGAAAAGTTGTATGGGCGGGGTTTGCAGCGCTGGGCTTTGCATCATTTATGGCCTGGGTGGTTGTTACATTGCCACCTGCTGCCGGTTGGGTTCATCAGGAGGCTTATATAATAGTATTTGGACAGACTCCAAGAATAGTGGTCGCCTCACTGCTTGCTTTCTTTTCCGGCGAATTTGTAAATTCTTATGTCCTGGCAAAAATGAAGATTTTCACGACTGGAAAGTTTTTGTGGATTAGAACGATAGGATCAACTGTCGCTGGAGAAGCAATGGATTCAATTATTTTTTATCCAATCGCTTTTTATGGTTTCTGGCCAAATGATTTGCTGATAACCGTTATGTTAACAAATTATGTTTTGAAAGTTTCCTGGGAAGTTGTAGCAACCCCGCTTACTTATAAAGTGGTTGGTTTCCTGAAACGGAAAGAACACGAGGATTATTACGACAGGAATACAAACTTCACGCCATTTTCAATTGAAGTTTAAAACCAAATAATCCGGTTTTTGGAAACAGGGGCAAAACCCTGAAGAATAATATCATACCAAATTTTGTTCATTTATTAATTCCCATACTTTGGTTACCTTTATAGTTGTTTTGAACTAAATAACAATTTACATGAAAAACCATTTAAAAATTATTAAACTCACATTTTTTATCATTCTTTTTGCTGTTATATCCTCTTTTAATTCAACGACCTATGCAGATTACAAAGAAGTAAAAGTAATAAAACATCTTGGTAATAAACTACCCCTGGACCTGATTTTCGAAAACTCAAGGGGCGAGAAAGTAAAATTAAGCGAACTTATAAACAAACCGACTATAATTGATTTCTGTTATTACCGGTGTTCTGGTATCTGTACTCCACTTATGACTGAAATTGCTGATGTAATCGGGAAAGTAAAATACAATCCGGGAAAGGATTACGATATTCTTAGCATTAGTATAGACCAGAATGAAACCCCGGAAATGGCTGCACAGAAAAAACACGCGATGATCGGATTGATCAACAGAAACATTCCTGATTCAGCATGGGTGTTTTTGACTGGCGACAGCACGAATATTTATAAATTAACTGAAGCTGCTGGATTTCATTTTAAAAGAACTTACGGCGGATTTCTTCACAAGGGTGTATTAATCTTTGTAGATAAAACCGGTAAGATCGTTCAATACTTAAGTCCCGGTTACACACAAAAAGGTGACTTCCAGATTCTGCCATCGCGCTTTGAGGTTGCAATTGAAGGTGCACAAACAGGAGAAATTTCATCTACGATAGAAAGCGTTTTAAAGACCTGTTATACTTTCATACCTAAAGGAAAAGATGCATTGGTTTTTGGATTGATACTTTTTACCGGACTTGTAGCAATTGTAATAGTTTTAATAATTATAAAAAGAGTAAAACCCAGAAGAAATGTTTAGCCAATTTATAAAGTAACCTTCAGGGTTCTTGTGGCAACCCTGAAGGTTTATTCATTAAGCTTTTTCTTCCCACACTTTCCCAATTTCAATTATAAACTTAACAGCATCATACATATCCTGCACGGCAACCCATTCAAGTTGGGAATGAAAACTATGCTCACCCGCAAAAATATTCGGGGTCGGAAGCCCCATAAATGAAAGTCTTGAACCGTCTGTGCCGCCACGTATCGGATGCATAATAGGTTCAATCTTTAGTCGTTTTAACGCTTCAATTGCGTAAGCTTCAATTTGGGGATACTTATTGAGAACTTCCTTCATATTTCTGTATTGTTCAATTACTTCAAACTCAACTTTGGAGCCAGGATATTTTGCAGCAGCTTTGTTAGCGAGATCTTTCAGAATATCTTCAAACTTTTTAAGATCATGTGTTTCAAAACTTCTAATAATAAATTTGAGCGTTGACAATTCCTCGTTTCCATTTATTGAAGTACAATGAACGTAGCCTTCCCGTTTTTCAGTGGTTTCCGGAGATAGTTTATCTTTTGGTAGGCTGTCAATAAAAGCGCTCGCTATTTTAATCGAATTTATCATCTGTCCTTTTGCATAACCGGGATGAATATTTTTACCAATAAATTTAATTACCATCATATCTGCGCTGAATGTTTCAGTTTCAATTTCGCCTTTGGCAGAACCGTCTACGGTATACGCATACTTTGCACCTAATTTTTTAAGATCAATCTTTTCTGTCCCACGGCCTACTTCCTCATCAGGAGTGAAACAAATTTTAATTGTGCCGTGCTTAATTTCCGGATGCGTCAACCAGTAATTTAGTGCATCCATTATTTCGGCAACCCCTGCTTTATTATCTGCACCCAGCAAAGTTGTGCCATCAGTTGTTATAATATCATAACCGATCATATCTTTTAATTCCGGGTTATCGCTAACTTTAATTACCCATCCGCCATTTTTTAATTTAATATCTCCACCTAGGTAATTCTTATTAATAACGGGATTCACATCCTTGCCTGTTACTGCCGGTGAAGTATCAACGTGAGCAATGAAAGCAATTGGATCAACATTTTTGTCAGTGTTGGATGGAAGAGTAGCCATTACATATCCCCATTCGTCCATATGAGCATCATTAAGTCCCATTTGCTTTAGCTCTTCAGCAAGGGCTTTGGAAAGGTTCTTTTGTTTTTCCGTACTAGGGAATGATGTTGACTCTTCATCCGACCGAGTGTCTACTTTCACATACTTTAAAAACCTGTCCACGCAGGTGTATTGATATTTTTCATCAAACATGTTTTTTCTCCCTCTTTAATTTCAAGAATTATCGTTTATAGTTAAAAATCCGTTACTTAATACAAACAATTAGTAACTATCCAAATTTAACCTAATTTAGCCCCATTCTCAAAAAGAATAGAATACCCCAAAATTAAATAAAAAAGGGATGCTTGATTGCATCCCTTACTTAAGTATAACCTTAATTTGGATTATTCCCGTAATTGCCTAATTGCCATTTGGTTATTTGTTTTCTTCTTTTACTTTTATTTCAACTCTTCTGTTCATTGCTCTTCCTTCCTGAGTTTTATTCGTTGCAATAGGTTTGGATTCTCCATAAGGAACAACCTCAAGATTATTTTTATCAACTCCTTTGCTAATAAGATAATCAACCACTGCCTGCGCTCTTCTTCTGGATAATTCCATGTTATAATTTGCAGAGCCAATTGCATCGGTGTGTCCTTCAACAACCCATTTGAAATCAGGATTTTCCTTCATTGTAACAACCAGGCTGTCAAGTACAGGATAAGCATTGGTTAAAAGAGCTGCTTTATCAAATTCAAAGTTTGTATCCCCGCTTAAAACAATTTTTTTGATTTTAGTTTTTACGACTTCAGTTTTCACCGGGCATCCGATAGAATCGACTTCTGTCCCTTTCGGCGTTTTGGGACACTTATCAATATAATCGGCAACACCATCATTATCACTATCCAAGGGGCATCCATTTGCGTCAACCGAAACTCCTGCCGGAGTATTTGCACATTTATCAAGATAATCGGGTACACCATCGTCATCCGCATCCAAAGGACAACCATCTTTATCAACTTTAACTCCTTTAGGTGTGTCAGAACATTTATCAAGGTAATCCGGGACACCGTCATTATCATTATCTAATGGACATCCAAATTCATCGACCTTAACACCAGGCAGTGTTCCCGGACACATATCTTTTGAATCATCAACACCATCCTCATCAGTATCCTCACCTCTTCCAATATAAAAAGTTAAGCCTGTTGTAGCAGTATAAAACAGATCATTATTAGGTCCCTGCTTAATATCATCCAGGTAATCACCATCGCTGATTACTAATCCCCCATTTATGTTCCAGCTAATATTGTCAGAGAGCATAACTCTTAGTCCAAGTTCTCCAGTATAAACAAGTGTGTTTGTCTTGTAAGTTCCGGCTGCATATCCCGGCAACTTATTCCCATTATTATCTCTTGGATAGAACCAAAGATTTGCTGCTCCAAAGCTTAAGTAAGGATAAACATTTTCATTAAGGGATAAAGCATAAACAAAACTACCGCCGAGGTAGTCTATTTTTGTAGAAAATTCGTTTAGAATTCTTCTTGAGTCCTTACCCGCTATTATTCCTTTCTTCCCGACTATTCTAAAACCAAATATTCCTTTTGAAGAGGAAGGGAAAAAATAATCGAATGATACATTTCCTACATAATCAACTTTTGAATTTGAGTAATCGGTAAATCCCAATGTAATTCCTCCCTCTGCTGTTAAGCCAATAGCGCCCGAAAGAGAATTAGAATAATTAGCCCTGACTTTTTCTGTTTGAGATAAAACAAAAGGAGATATAAAAGTTAATATCATAAATATTATCGCTGTTTTCATAATGATACCTCAAATTCTATTTGTTATTATTTTTCCCACTTGCTACGCGTTTAATTAATTAAAATAAAATCGAACACCCAATCCGGCATCAATGCCAAATCCTGTATAATCAACTAATTGTAGCACCGGCGCAATTTCCATGAAAACATCCAGAGGAGTAGAACGAGGAAACCAGGCTATTCCAAATACACCCCTTACCCCGAATGAAGTATTATATCCCCCACCACTATTTATCCTTCCACCAATGCCATAATAAAGTGGAAGTCGTTCTGTTGATCTTATTGTTCTGAAGGAATGCAGGAGATAATCCATATGAAAATGAATCCTCGATCCATTGTGGACGATATCATTCCTGGTTATTCTATCACCACCAACTGACCACCCTAATCCAAAATCAAATGCGTTTCTACCAGACGTCCATAACTTTGCACTTAATCCGGTCGGCTCACCAACAATAAAACCGATTCCAAAACCATGATCCTGCGCTTTAATAGAAAGACTAATTAACAATACAAAAACCATACATACGAAACTCATTTTCAATTTCACGATGTCTCCGTTGTTTTATTAATAACATTCTTTCAATGATTAAGATGAGGGAACGGTTACTGTAAAATGTTTAATCATTGACACTTAAAAGAACGCAACTACAATGCCAATAAATGTTATTTTATTACAATGGATTTTGGTATAAGAATGGGAATAGTGACGCAATTCACCATAAAGTAGTTAAATGGACTACAAATGTTTTTCGTAGTAATAAATTGATTAGAACAACAAGAAATGAATTCAGCAGTTTATCTCTCAATATCCGCGCATTAAAACTTTTTCCAGATCAGCTTTAATCATTAATTTGATCAAGTCATTAAATTTCGTTTTTGCCTTCCAGTTTAATAATTTTTCAACTTTTCCAGGGTTACCAATTAATAAATCAACTTCAGTGGGTCGGTAATAATTTGGATCGATAACAACTACAGTATGACCAGTTTTTAATTCATTTGAAAAATTTAACCGGTAACCAAATGAAGTGTCATAATTGATTAGCTTTTTAGCTATTTCGAAATCTATACTTTTTACAATTCCTTTTTCCCTTTCGTCTTTACCAGTCCATTCGAGTTCAACGCCAATTTCTTTAAAAGCAAGCTCTGCAAATTCTTTGATTGTATGTGTTTCACCGGTAGCAAGAACAAAATCTTCCGCTTTTTCATGCTGGAGAATTTTCCACATCCCTTCACAATATTCAGGCGCATATCCCCAGTCCCTTTTTGCATCAAGATTACCAAGAGCTAATGCTTTCTGTACTCCTGTAACAATTCTCGATGCAGCCCTGGTAATTTTTCTGGTTACAAAAGTTTCTCCTCTACGCGGCGATTCGTGATTAAAAAGAATTCCATTACACGCAAAAAGATCATATGCTTCACGGTAATTAACGATTATCCAGTAGCCGTAAAGTTTCGCGACACCATAAGGTGAACGAGGATAAAATGGAGTCTTTTCAGTCTGTGGCACTTCTTGAACTTTACCAAATAACTCACTGGTTGATGCCTGATAAAATTTAACCTTTCTTAATCCAACCTCACGAATCGCATCAAGAAACCTCAATGTTCCAAGCCCATCAACCTGGCCAGTATAATCCGGTAATTCAAAAGAAACTTTAACGTGACTCTGGGCCGCAAGATTATATATTTCATCAGGTTCAATTTTTTCAAGGAGGCGATTCAAGTTACTTGTATCAACAAGATCACCGTAATGAAGAAACATTTTACTATTCAATATTTCTCTATTTCCATATAGGTGATCGATTCGTCCCGTATTGAATGAACTGCTTCTTCTGATTATACCGTGAACTTCATATCCTTTTTCCAGTAAAATCTCTGTTAGATAACTCCCATCCTGTCCTGTAATTCCGGTTATTAAAGCTTTTTTCATTTTCTTCCTAAAATTTTACTTGTTTTTATTTTCCAAATACCAGTTATAAGCTTTATCTATCCCATCTTTCATTGAAGTTTTATATTTCCATCCCAGATTATTAATTCTGGAAACATCCATCAATTTTCTTGGAGTGCCATCAGGTTTGGAGTCATCATATGTGATTCTCCCATTAAAATCTGTTATCTCCGCAATCAAGCTCGCTAATTCTGTTATCGTGAGATCTTCACCAGTACCTACGTTGATATGCGAAATTTCCTTTTCGTAGATATCCTTTGCTTCAACATTTTCCAGCAAAAATCTCATTGCTTCAGCTAAGTCATCGACATATAAAAATTCTCGTTTAGGTTTTCCGGTTCCCCAAAGAACTACTTCAGGTTTGTTTGCTTCCTTAGCCTCGTGAAATTTCCTAATTAAGGCAGGAAGCACGTGAGACGTTTCAAGATTATAATTGTCATTCGGGCCGTAAAGATTAGTAGGCATCGCCGAATAAAAATCACATCCATATTGACGAAAGTAATTTTCGCATAGTTTAATGCCGGCAATTTTTGCAACGGCATATGGTTCGTTAGTAAATTCTAAATAATCTGACAAAAGATATTCTTCCTTCAATGGTTGTGCCGCGAGTTTTGGGTAAATACAGGAACTACCTAAAAATATTAATTTTTGAACACCTGCTTTATAAGAAGAATCAATCAAATTTGATTCTATCATCAAATTGTCATAAATAAACTCAGCCCGATAAGTATTGTTAGCAAGAATTCCACCAACTTTTGCAGCGGCAATAATAACTACCTGCGGTTTCTCTTTATCGAAAAATTTTTCTACCTCAACCTGGCGTGTCAAATCTAATTCTGAAAAGCTTTTGTATATAAGATTTTTGTATCCGGCAGACTCAAGCTCTCTTGTTATCGCAGATCCGACCATTCCCTTGTGACCCGCTATGTAAATTTTATGATTTTTATAATCAACCATTTACTAAAATTTATCTATTAATGAATTCTTTAATCTTACTAACAACGAATGATATCTGATCTTCACTTAGCTCCGGATATATCGGTAACGCAATAGAAGAAGCAGCAGCGGACTCAGCAACAGGAAAATCGCCTTTGCTATATCCCAGATTTGCAAAACATTCCTGTAAATGAAACGGTACAGGATAGTAAATTTCATTCCCAATTTCATTTTCACTTAAGAACTTTCTCAATTCATCGCGCATTTCAACACGAACAATGTATTGATTAAAAATATGATAATTATTAACGCCTGAATCTTTGTATACTGCTTTTGGAAGAAGCACTTTATTTTTTTCGTCAAATTTAATTTTTCCTGTTTCCTCTGCCAACCCTGCTTCTATAAACAACTTGTTATAGGTCTCTGCATTTTCTCTTCTTTGTTCTGACCATCCATCGAGATGCGGCAGTTTAATATTAATCACAGCAGATTGTATAGCATCAATTCTGAAATTACCCCCGATGAACTTATGATAATATTTGGGATAACCTCCGTGAACTCTCAATATATGTAAGTGCTCACCTAATTTTTCATCATTAGTAACATTTAACCCTCCGTCGCCGAAACAACCCAGATTTTTGCTTGGGAAAAATGAATAACACCCAATATCACCAATAGTTCCAACAAATTTTCCATCTTTGTATTGTACTCCTATTGCCTGCGCTGCATCCTCAATAACTTTCAAGTTCCGTGAGTGTGCAATTTCCATAATCTTATCCATATCACAACTCTGACCATAAAGATGAACCGGAATGATAGCTTTCGTTTTTTTTGTAATCTTCTTTTCAATATTTAAAGGATCAATATTAAAAGTAACTGGGTCACTATCCACAAAAACCGGAGTGGCGTTTAACCTGGATACTACACCCGCAGTTGCGAAAAACGAATATGTAGGAACTATAACTTCATCTCCCCGTCCAATGTCAATTCCCATTAAAGCAAGCAGCAAAGCATCCGTACCAGAAGAAACCCCGATTGCTCTTTTGCAATTAAGGTAATCACAAAAGGCTTTTTCCATCTTTTCAACTTCAGGGCCAAGAATGAAATGCTGAGACTCAGCAGTTTTTAATAGTGCTTCATTCAATTCTTTTTTAAGTGACTGATACTGAAGTTTTAGATCTAATAATGGTACTTCCATTTATTTAATCTCCACATTTTCTATTTTAATAGGTAAAGTTAGTTATAAAACAGGGAAAATGGAAAAAAACAAGATAGTCTTTGCACTTATTTTTATAAGTTTTGAGATTTGAATTGTTGGAAAGTTAATGCATTAAGGTCTTTAGGTGAAACTATAGGACTTTCAATTCCCCAATTAATATCTAAGTCCGGATCATTAAATAAAATAGATCGTTCACTCTCCTTATCATAAATCTCTGTGCATTTATATGAAAATATCGACGCTTCAGAGAGGACCAAAAAGCCATGAGCAAAACCTTTAGGAATCCATAGCTGCAAGCGATTTTCATCAGATAATTCAATTGAAAAATATTTTCCGAACTTTGGTGATTGTGCCCGGACGTCAACAGCTATATCAAGGACGCTCCCTGAAATAACCTGGCATAGTTTCCCCTGTGCTTTTTCTCCTATTTGAAGATGCAAACCTCTTATAGTGTTCTGGCATGATTTTGAAATATTATCCTGAACAAACTTATCCGCAATGCCCCCTTTCTCATATTTTTCCTTATTAAAAGATTCAAAAAAAAGCCCTCTACTGTCTTCAAATATATCTGGTTGAATAATTAATATACCATCAAAGTTTGTTTTTTCAATTTTCATAATTAGAAATCAGTTTTCAATAAATTTAGCAGATAGTATTTATACATAGAATTAGGTATTGTGGAAATAAGCTTATCATATTTTTTACGATCAATAAACTTTTTGTGGTAAGCAATTTCTTCAATGCAGGCAACTTTTAAACCCTGTCTTTCCTCAATTAATCCAAAGAAATTAGATGCTTTGAGCAACGCTTCCGGAGTACCTGTATCAAGCCATGCAATACCCCGTCCTATTTTTTCAACGTGTAGTTTTTCTCTTTGCATATAATCTTTATTTACATCTGTAATTTCAATTTCTCCCCTGGCAGAAGGTTTAAGGCTTTTTGCAATCCTGACAACTTCATTATTGAAAATATAAATTCCTGGTACAGCGTAGTTGGATTTAGGTCTCCTTGGTTTTTCTTCAATCGATATAGCTTTTCCTTCTTTATTAAATTCGACCACACCGTATCTTTGGGGATCCCGAACCTGGTAGCCAAAAATTGTTGCACCTAAATTATTATTTATTCCATTATAAAGGAAATTCAAATTACCGTAAAAAATATTATCGCCTAAAACTAAAGTTACACTATCCTTCCCAATAAATTTCTCCCCGATAATAAAAGCCTCCGCAATTCCTTTTGGTGCTTTTTGAATAGCGTAAGTTATTTTCATCCCCAGCTGTGATCCATCATCAAATAATTTTTTGTATAGAGGAATCGTTCCCTTATCCGAAATTATTAATATTTCTCTTATTCCAGCAAGCATTAAAACTGAGATGGGATAATATATCAGTGGCTTATCATAAATGAGCGCCAATTGCTTACTATAGACTTTTGTTACCGGGTAAAGACGGGTACCGGAGCCACCCGCAAGAATAATTCCCTTCATTTAATTTCCTTTAATTTTTCTGCAGTTGTAACCCTAAAAATAAGTATAATAATAAGAACAAGGAATTCTAGCTTAACTTTGAAAACTGTTTTTATAAGAGTGTACCACGCATAATTAATATTGCAACAGTGAAATAAATAATGAGCCCGGTTACATCAACTAATGTTGCAACCAGTGGTGCAGAAGATGCTGCCGGATCCGCACCGAATTTTTTCAAAATAATTGGCAGCATTGAACCGGCAAGCGTCCCCCACAAAACAACTCCGATTAAGGCAAAGCTTACTGTAAAAGCAACAAGTATCCAGTGAACTCCATACATTCCACTTGTAGCCTGCCAAATCGAGATTCTCAAAAATCCGATAACCGCAAGTATGGCTCCCAAAACCAATCCGGAAATAAATTCACGGCGCATTACAAAAAACCAATCCTTTATTGTTACATCTCCCAAAGAAAGAGCACGAATTACCAACGTTGAGGCCTGTGAACCGGAATTACCCCCGCTTGAAATTATTAAAGGAATAAATAATCCTAACACAATGGCTTTACTTAATTCACCTTCAAAAAAACCCATTGCTGTAGCAGTAAACATTTCACCAATAAAAAGTATCGCAAGCCACCCGGCTCTTTTTTTAATCATATTTTTAAATGAAATGGTTGAATATGATTCATCTAACGCTTCCATACCACCAAGTTTATGTATATCTTCCGTTGCTTCTTCTTCTGCTACATCCAGAACATCATCCACAGTGACAAGTCCTATAAGTACCCCATGTGAATCAATAACCGGAAGAGCGATTCTATCATATTTTTTAAATATTTCTACAGCAGTTTCCTGATCATCTGTAACATGAAGTGCAACGAAATTTTCATCCATTAAATCAAGAACATGGGTCTCAAGTGGTTTTAACAAAAATTCTCTTATTCGAATGTCATCAACTAACTTTCCCTTATTATCAACAACAAAAACTATGTTTATTGTTTCACTGTCTTTTCCATTTTCCCTTATATAGTTCAAGGACTCACTCACTGTCCACTCGGGTTTTACAGCCAGGTAATCCGGAGTCATCAATCGACCAACACTGTTCTCGGGATAACCAAGCAATGTCTGTGCAATTTTCCTTTCCTCGGACGAAAGTAAAGTAATTAATTGTTTCGCTGCGGAGCTGGGCATGTCTTCAAATAATGCGGTTCTGTCATCCGGGGACA
The DNA here is from genome assembly GCA_963772675.1 of uncultured Bacteroidota bacterium. GTDB lineage: Bacteria > Bacteroidota > Ignavibacteria > Ignavibacteriales > Ignavibacteriaceae > JAKAGZ01. The sequence goes on along the minus strand of CAVYYF010000011.1, from coordinate 120,578 downwards.
TCTCATTTAGTACATTAGCTACTTCTCCTTTTCCCATTGCTTTGAGAAGATTCATTTGTTGTTCAAATTCAAGATATTCAAAAGTATCTGCAGCCAATGGATTAGGAAGTAGCCTGAACACAATTGCCTGATCGTTGTCGCTTATTTGAGAAATTAATTCTGCTATATCGGCGGGAGTCCATTCACTTAGTATCTCTTTAAGAGTGCTAAGTTTTCTTTCTTCAATTAATGATATGATCTCGGGTTGAAGCAGCTGGCTTAGCATCTTTTCGCTCCTTAATTTTAAGTGAACAGAATATTAAATTTAGTTTTTACATATTTTAGAGGTGTTAATTTGATTTTATAGGTAAGCAAAGATAATTGTTAATACCTGAAAATACAATTATTATCAAAAAGGTAATTTATTAACCGGTATAAAAACAAGAGATGGAAATGATAAAAATAGTTGCTGATGAAAATATTGAATTCGTAAAAGAAGCTTTTTCCGGTTTTGGTACGCTTACAGTGCTACCCGGCAGAAAGATTTCGAAAAATGATCTTCTCGGCGCCGATGTTTTGCTTGTCCGATCGGTTACTCAGGTTAATGAATCATTATTAGCCGGAACAAAGGTTAAGTTTGTGGGCACCGCCACAATCGGCAGTGACCATATAGATAAAGATTATCTAACAAGTAACAACCTATTTTTTACCGATGCTGCAGGGTGTAATTCTGAAGCGGTAAAGGAATATGTTTTTACAGCACTCTACCAAATAGCTGAAGAACAAAAGCTTACTCTAAAAAATAAAACAATGGGAATTGTTGGCGTTGGAAATATTGGAAGCCGTGTTGCGCGAACAGCAAATACTCTGGGAGTGAAGGTGCTCAAAAATGATCCCCCTTTAAAACGAAAATCAAATTCCGACGAATACCTCGAATTGGATGAATTAATGCAGGCTGACATTATTACAATTCACGTCCCTTTGATTAAACAAGGAATTGATAAAACACATCATTTGTTCGATAAAGCAAGGCTTAATAAATTGAAAGATGGAACAATTTTAATTAACTCCTCCCGTGGTTCTGTAATTGATAACGATGCCCTTGCAAAAATTATTTCCCAAAAGAAACTCTCTGTTATTCTTGATGTCTGGGAAAATGAGCCAAACATAAATAGGGATTTGCTAAACAAAGTAAGAATTGCTACCCCACATATAGCAGGTTACTCACTCGAAGGCAAAGTAAACGGAACTGTGATTTTATACAAAGCACTATGTAATTACCTGAAAATTTCTTCATCCTGGTTTCCTCAACTCCCCTCTGTTATTGATAAGATCACTATTTCCAACACTGAGTTGCAGCAATCTCTTCATAAAATCTTTTCCTCTATTTACAATATCAGGAAAGATGATTTCAATGTAAGGAAGATTAATGAATTTGATGGCAAAGAAAGGGGAAATTATTTCGACTCACTCAGAAAAAATTACTTGCTAAGAAGAGAGTTTACTAATTATAAAGTAAGATTAGATTCTAACAATAAGGAGCTCGAAGAAATTCTTAACACCTTGAGATTCAACGTGGAGAAATAAGTTAATTAGTTCCTGTAACCTCTAAAATCAATAAAAATTTTAAGTTGTGATTTAACCGGAGCCCCTTTTATAAATCCGGGATGGAACTTAGTATATCGAATCGCATTCTTTGCCGCCTCATTACATTCGTTATCAATTCCTTTTATCACCGTCATTTCATCAACGTCCCCCCTCTTATTTATAAAGGTTAATACCACTACAGTTCCCTGAATCTTATTTTTTAAAACTTCATCCGGGTAAACGAGTCTGCTATATATGCCCGCCATTCCCCCTACGGGCCGGGATTCAACATCAAGCTTAACAAAGTATGCGGGATCACTGCTGCTCTGAATATCAACTAAATCCGGTGGGCCTGATCTTTCGGTGTTCAAATTTCTTAAGGAATGCTTTTTACCCTCAAAAGATGAGTCCAGCTTTTCAGATGAATCCATATTCAAACTTCGTTCATCCTGCTTCCCGGAAGTGTATGAAATATCACTGGCATAAGTACCTGTAGAATCAAATAAAGATGTTGTCCCATCTCTCTTTCCATCAAGCAACGAAAATATCTCAGAAAGTTTTCCATCCTTGTGATAAAGTTTAACCGTGCCCTCAACCTTACCGTTTACATAATTTCTTTCTTCTTTTAAGTTCCCATTTTCATAGTAAATTTTAGCAACTCCATCTCGTACGCTGTCAGAATACGATATTTCGGATTTCAGTTTGCCATCAGGATAAAAAGTTTTTTTTATAGAACTCTGAGCTCTTAATTGGATGACAGCAAGAAAAATCAATAATACAATTATATAATATCTCATAATATTTATTCGGGAATAATAAGAGGCATTATTAGCATTAGTATAAAAACTAATATAGCAAGTCCAACGAAAAAGTAACCCACTCCAGCAGAATATTCCAGCAAACCTATTTCGCCAAGCATATAATGCCAATCGTGATAAACAGAGTTTCCACCAAGCAAAGGAAGCTTTTGAGCCTGGGCATCGGCTGCATAAACACTAATATTGATAAGATTTTGTCCAAGCCAAAGCAACCCAATTTGTATTCCCAAACGATACATATTTCTGAAAAAATAAAAAATGATAATAGAGGGAATAATAATTTGCATAAGTGTTCCTCCGGCAGTATAAATAAACTTGCCGAAGAATCTTGAAAAAGAAATGTCCTGCTTCGTGAATAACCAGATCAGCGTTATCAATAAGACCATAATTACCACGATTTAATACGAGATAAATACAGATGGGGAGAAGAATTACTGAAGGGATCCATTTTTTTAATTCGTCCCATTTACTATACGGAACTAGGTTCATCATTCATATTCAACCGTAATAATGGTCGCGCTTTCTCGGGGCGTTTCTGCATTCTTCTGAACAGCAGTAATCCATTTCTTTTTTACATTTGTGGCAACAGATCAATATTTTATCACACTCAAGGTTATGACAATTTATATAATAAGATGTTTTTTCTCCACAGAAAACACAATCCGCAATTTCTCTTAATTCTTTTTTCGTATTTGGGTTTACGATATATCTCTCATCAAAAACCCATACCGCGCCTTCCCAGTAAGTGTCGGGATATTTTTTTGCATAAGTTACAATTCCACCGTCAAGCTGGTAAACATCTTTAAATCCCTGTTCAACCATGTATGCAGATGCTTTTTCACAACGTATACCGCCGGTACAATATGTTACAACAGTCTTATCCTTAAATTCTTTTAAATCTTCAACAACTTTTGGCCAGTCTCTGAATTTTTCCATCGAGGGTGTTAAGGCGCCTTTAAACCTGCCGATTTTACTTTCGTACCAGTTGCGTGCATCAACTATAATAAAATCTTTCCCTGTCTCATAAAACTCTTTTAATTGTTCGGGTGCTAATCTTTTCCCACCGTTCTCAAGTGAAGTGTTGGAAAGCCTGGAATTTACAATTTCATTTTTTACGCGCACATGCATTCTAGAATGGGCCGGATTATCTTCTTCATCTTCCTTAAAAATAATATCTGAAAACTGTGGATAGCTTCTCAGATTATTTTTATAGTTTTCTATATCAGAAACTTTCCCGGAAACAGTTCCATTAATTCCTTCCGTTGCAACAAAAACACGTCCTGTAATATTATTAGATTTACAAAATTCCAGGTGTTCTTGCATAAAAGCTTCGGGGTCTTCTACTTCAGCATATTTATAGAATAATAAAACTCTATAATCTTTTTGCGCAGCGATCATTTTGACATTTTTAGAATACTTTGTTGAAAAATTAGTGGGTAAATTTAACGAAATTGAAAATATATATAAATACTCAGAGCCAGAATTTGTTGTTAAAATTAGCTTCACAGCCATTCTTTGATATAAGCATCTACATCAAATTTACGTTTACAGCCATTGTAATTCATATATCTTATCTTTCCAAAAATTGACCGTTCCGTCCAGGCTCTGTCATGCACTCCACCGATTGACCAGGCACAACCTGCATATCCATTCGGGTCTCTTCCATCCAGTTCATATTTGTCATTCAAGATAAATGGCATATTCTTAATGCTTCTTCAGGAGATTTCGACCATTCCAAAATCTTTTTTGCCCAGTACATTCTCATATATCCATGAAGTTTCCCAGATTTAACTAACTGCTTTTGTGCGGCATTCCATAAATTTTCATGCGTTTCAGCATTTTCAAATTGTTTTAATGTATAAACAAATTCTCTTTTATCTTTTCTATGTTCATTAAGAGTTTTCTTTGCCCACTCAGGAAATCCATCAAAAGAATCGTATTTGGTATTGTAATAACAATAATTGTCTGATAATTCTCTTCGTACTATTAATTCTTCGAGAAATGCTTCAGTCGATTGCAGAATGATTTTTTAGTTTTTGAATTTCAAGAGCAATACGCTGTGCAGATATTTGCCCGAAATGTAAATAGGGAGATAAATTAGATTGAGCATCTTTTGTCGGATCGTTTCTTTGTTCATCATAATTATCTAATTTCTGATGAATAAATTTCCGTAAAATTTTTTTTGCTTCCTTTTCACCGGGCTTTATCCAGTCCACTTCTTTTACTGAAAAATCTATTTCCAGATTCTTTTCAACTTTTTCCCAATCAATTTTTTTTGAAAACAATGTTTCCGGATTTTTCATTCTTGAAAGTTTGGGAAATTCATCGAGAAATTCCGGAAGAGCTTTGTGAATTTTAGAGCGAATTGTGTAAGCGCCAAATTCGACTTTTTGAGAAACGTATTTGCACGGCACTATATTGTGTGCATCAACTTCATAAAATGGAATGTTTATCTTTTTTGCCAGCTCTCTTTTCCAGATTCTCTTTATTCTCAAAGGATCAAAATCAGAAACAATTACACTAACGTTATTTTCTTTTATGAAATATGAAATCGTTTCTTCAGGCTTTCCTTGCAAGAAGAAAAAAGGAATATTGTATTTCTCCAATTCATTTTCCACCTGCTGCAAACCTTTCAGCATAAATCCGTATTGGCGGATTGTTGCTTGAAGAAAATCCGGAACAAGATTAAAAACTATGCCTAAATCTGATTTTTTTTCTTTGGCAAGGTTTTGTGCAAACAAAAGCGCCCAGTTATCGTGAGCACGTTGGTCACGGCTCATCCAGTAAATAACCGGTCCCCGCCTCTTTTCACCATCATGTAATAATCTTACTCGGTGGGTGTTAATTTCTGCCATTAATTATATTTCAATGCCTATCGGGCAATGATCGGAACCCATTACATCCGGCATTATAAAAGCATCTTTGATTTTCTTTTTCAGGCTTTCGCTGATATAAAAATAATCAATACGCCAGCCGACATTCCTGTCGCGAGCACGGGTTATTTGATCCCACCAGGTGTAATTATCCGGTTCCTGGTTAAACATTCTGAACGTATCGAGATAACCGTGCGAAAGAAATTTATCGATCCACTCTCTTTCTTCGGGAAGGAAGCCTGACACTTTTGAATTTTCTTTTGGGCGAGCGAGATCAATTTCCTTATGCGCGGTATTAACATCTCCGCAGATAATGATATTTTTCCCTTTCTTCTTAAGCTTGTTCACATATTTTAAAAATTCATCATAAAAATCCATCTTGTAACGAAGTCTTTCTTCCCTTGCTTTACCATTTGGGTAATAAATATTCAAAAGAGTAAACTCTGGATATTCGGCAATTAATATCCTCCCTTCGCTGTCAAACTTTTCAATCCCGAATCCTTTCTTTATACTTTTGGGTTCTATCTTGGTATAAATAGCAACTCCGCTGTAACCCTTTTTAACCGCAGATGAAAAGTATGAATGATATCCTTCCACATTTAATAATTCATCAGGAAGCTGTTCAGGATGCGCTTTTGTTTCCTGAAGGCAAAGTATGTCGGGCTGATCTTTTCTAAACCAATCCAAAAATCCCTTTCTATGAGCTGCCCTGATTCCATTAACATTCCAGGATAAAATTCTGATTTTCTTCTTCATTATAACTTTCCTCTATTTTTACAAAAATTTCAGAATTAATTCCCCGATGAAATAACCAACTGCTGCAACACCAAACCCAACGACAAACATATCAAAACCGCTCCTGAAAATCCCACGTCCTGTAAAGAAACTTCTTGCCGCACCGACTCCAAAATGTGCGGTCATTGAAATAATAAAAGAAATTACAATTGCCACTGTACCTTCCCAAAAGAAAAACGGAAAAACCGGGATTAAGGCTCCTATTGCTGTGGCTAAACCTGTTATCCATCCTTCTTTCAAGGGACTTTGCGGGTTTTCTACAATACCAAGTTCTTCCCTGATTTTTTCTTCAAGTACCTGTTCGGGATTTTTCATCGCTTCAACAGCAAGTCTTTTGGCGTCTTCTGAATTCATACCCTTTGTTTCGTAAATTAGTGCGAGTTCCTCAGTTTCCAGGTCCGGCATGAATTTTATTTCATCTTTTTCCATTCTTCTTTCGTGCTCGAAAACTTCTTTCTCGCTCACTGCGGCTAAATAGCCCGATGATCCCATAGACAATGCATCTGCGATAAGTCCCGCTAATCCTGAAATTAAAATTAAATGCGGTGCGGCGCTGGCTCCTATAACTCCTGCTATCAATCCGAAATTTGCAGTAAGACCATCATTAAAACCGTAAACTACATTTCTTAAAATTCCACCTGATTCAGAGCTATGCCAAGGCTCTTCGCTAACGTTATCTGTATCCATCAATTTGTTTGCATGTTCGGCAGAATCGCGAGCTAACCTGAGAGCAATATCTTTTGTCTGACCCTCTGGATTACTTTTGTACAAACCTAAATATGATTTTACTTCAGTTGCCTCTTCTTGCAACATCATTCTTGTTAAGAGTGACGGTCCAAACTTATTGGAGTACCATGCAATAATTTTTGCTTTTGTAGTTGGCTTTTCATTTTTTATTCTCACTTTATTTTTTAATAAAAGATCTCTCCAGGCCTCAACGTGTTTATCTTCCACACCAGCTAATTGCAAATAAGTTTTTTTCCTTTTCTCATTTTGGATTAGTCCTGCAAGAGTTCTATAAAGGAATGCCGCATCAATTTCATCCTGTAAATGAAACCTCCAGGTACTAATTATTTTTTTATCCATAGTATCCGTTGCCATTAAATATAAATTCTCCTTATTAAATTACTTTTCAACCGGAATAGCAAGTACAGGTACACGAACTCTGTGTCTAACTTCATTCGCTGTTGAACCATAAACAATATCTTTCAAAAACTTGTGCCCGTGGCTGCCAACAATCAGTAATTCAATATTTTCGCTTTTGCAAATCCTTGCAATTTCATCTTCCGGTTCACCGCCACCGATTATTGTATGAGTTGTAAAATTTTCTTTTTCTAATTTTTCTGAAAATTGTTTTAAATACTCATCCATTTCATTAGCGCGTTTATCAGCAACCATATCGCCTATAAACCTTCCTGTTGCCGTTTCTACACAATGTATAAAATAGATTTCCGCGTCTGTTGAATTAATAAACGGGTACGCTCCTTCAACAATTTGTTGATCTCTATTGATCTTTCCTTCAAGTGCTATTCCAATTTTTTTATACCCCATTGTTTCTCTCACGTGATGTTTGGTTTTCTTAAGTGCTATTTGAGTGGGAAGGATTTTTTCCAATTTTTCCTTCTTCAAATAAGGTTCAACTGTAATCCATAATAAAAGCAAGACCATAAAAAAGCTGAATGGAATAAAAACAAATTTAATAATAATTGGTAAAATGCCCTGACCGGAAATATTTTCGACAGTAAAATCGTAAACTAGCTTTAAGTTTAATGCAATGATTAGTCCCGCTGCTAACCAGGCTACAATCCGCAAAACATTCCGGGATGCAAACTCTTTCATTTTTATCTTACTGGCAGTAAAGTGTAAAAGCGGAATTAGTGCGAAAGGCAGTTGCAAAGAGAGAACAACCTGAGAAAAAATCAATAGTTCATCAACTGATCTATCACCGGATATTTTAATAACAAATAATGTCGGTATAATTGCTATTAAACGTGTAATTAGTCTTCTGAGCCAGGGCCTGATTTTTAACCCTATAAAGCCTTCCATAACAATCTGGCCAGCAAAAGTGCCGGTAATTGTAGATGACTGTCCGGCAGCCAGCAAGGCAATACCAAAAGCAATTGGAGCAAAACTATTTCCGAGAAGGGGGGCTAATAGTGCATGAGCATCAATAATAGAAGCAACTTCCGAATGCCCGCTTGTAAAAAAAACTGCCGCCGCCAGAATTAAGATGGATGCATTCACAAAAAATGCGGCATTCAATGCAACAACTGAATCAATAAGATTAAATTTATTTGCCTCTTTCATTCCAGGCGTGGTTCTTTCAATATTACGTGACTGTACAAGGGCTGAATGTAAGTAAAGATTATGGGGCATAACTGTTGCACCGATAATTCCCAATGAAATATAAAGAGCGTCTGTGTTCATTTTGGTAGGAATAAATCCGGTTAAAATCGAACCAATATCTGGTTTAGATAAAAGCATCTCGAAGCCAAAACAAACACCGATTGTTGCAACAAGCGCAAGAATAAATGCTTCCATCTTCCTTATACCGAAGGACATCAACACCATTAGGATAAGCACATCAAAAGATGTAATTACAACTCCCCATATAATTGGTATACCGAAAAGCAGATAAAGACCTACTGCCGAGCCAATTATTTCAGCAAGATCCGTTGCCGCAATAGCTACTTCGGTAAGAATCCATAAAATATAGTTTATTTTTTTAGGATAATGATCGCGGCAGGCCTGTGCCAAATCTCTGCCACTTACAATTCCTAATCTCGCAGATAAGGTCTGGAACAGAATGGCCATTAAATTTGCAAGAAGGATCACCCAGATTAATTTGTAACCAAACTGTGCCCCGCCTGCAAGATCAGTCGCCCAATTACCAGGATCCATATAACCAACGGAAACCATAAATGCCGGACCTGTAAAAAGGAACAGCCTTCGCCAGAATTTTTTCTGTTTACTTATATCTACAGAAGAATGAACTTCTGCCAATGATTTGGCTTCACTCATATTTTATGTTTTTTTAATCTCTACAAAAATATTCTCTGCAACCTTGTCGCTTATGTTACAGGGTTTACCTTTTACTATTATCCGCAGGGACTTATCGAATTTTCTTTTTTCTTGAATAAGAATTAACTCTTTTAATTTTATCCCGATCTTCGAAATGTAACTTAGAAACTGATCATCAAAATCATTTACACGTATTACGGTGCCGACCTGCCCTTGTTTTAGTTCCGCAAGCTTAACGTGCTTCCGAAGCTTTGGAACTTTTCCTTCTTTAGAAGGAATCGGATCTCCGTGCGGATCATATTCCGGGTACTCAAGCATTTCTTCAAGCCTATTTATTAATTCATCGGAAGCAGAATGTTCCAGCCTGTTCGCTTCTTCATGCACTTTCTCCCACGGCATGCCGACTATCTGATTCAGAAATACTTCCCATATCCTGTGGCGGCGGACCATATTTCTTGCGTAACTTTCTCCGGATTCTGTCAGGCGGATGCCTTTATATTTTTCATAAATAATATGTCCATCACGGGAAAGCTTCTTTAACATATCAGTAACAGCAGCACCGGAAATATGAAGCTTATCCGCTATAAGATTCGCCTTAATTTCTCCATTGTCATCTTTATACTTATAGATTATACCCAGATAATCTTCTTTTGATATATTCTGCATAATTAAGTCTCTTATTGGAATAAATTTAAGTAAGCTTAAATAATTTGTCAAGCTAATTTAATGAAAAAGAGTTGAAAAACAGGCGAATTTTTCAGGTTGCTTCAGATTTGTGGTTACCAGATAAAAGGAATTTTAAGCCAGATAAGTTATTTGATTACCTTTTGTCCTCGTGACTTTTTGCATCCTTGCCGTGATCTTTTAACTGTGCATCAAACCATTTATGAATGGCATTTATCAAAGTCGGATTCTTCGATTTAAAAGTCAGGCCAGCTCCCCCGGGTAATTCTTCGTATTTAACTTTATACTTCTTTCCTGATTCTGATAAAATTTTTAACCCAGGCATATTTTTTCCGTGAAGTGTTTTAGGGTCCCTGAAATCAGCATTCGAAAAAAGAATTTTTTCTTCTTTCAGATGCTTTCTGATCAAAGGAATTTGTGTCTTATCTTTCAAGTCTTTTGCCTTTATCTCCAATACACCACCATCGTCTGTTTTTATAAAATAATGTGTAACTTTACTCATATCAAACGGCATTACCATCGGGCTCTTTGAATGGATCATGTTCTGCCTGTGCATCAAAGTTGAATCGCTCATTGTATGATGTTTATGATCACTTTTATCTTGGGCAAATAAAAGTGTAACAGGAAACAAAAAAAGAAAAATTGATTTGTATAAAACAGGTTTTAATTTGTTATAGGAAAAACTAACATATTTCATCAATTAAATTCCTTATGTTTTTCTGCTTTTACAAAAATAAACAGTATATGTTTCAGGCAGTGAAAAAATATCTAAAATGGGTAAATATTATAGTTTGGCTTCCAGTTTATCGAGTATTGTGCACGGAGATTGGAGCAACGGAAAGACGGAGGCCGGGGTAATTTAAGATTCTGGACAGGAGTTATAGCCGCAATTTTTTCCGCAATATTTTTTAGATAATCAATTTGCTTTACCGGTTTGTCAACAATATTCAGAATAAGATTTCCAGTTTCATTCTCCACTGACTTCAGAATCGCATCGGCCATATCCTCTACGTGAATGAAAGAAACATAATTTTCTCCATTCCCTGATACTATATTCAAACCATCTTTAAGGTCCTTAATAGTTTTTTCCTGGAAGGTTCCCTTACCAACGAAAATGCCCGCTCGCAATATAAACCAATCCATTGCATTTTCGGGAATTTTCTTCACCTGGTTTTCCATTTCAATCACTGGTGCACATATTAATTCACGTTCGGGTGATTCATTCAACGGGTGTTCTTCATTTATCCACTCTTCTCCACCATCACTGTAAGCCATAACAATACTTTGTTGAATATATCTTGTAACACCAGCTTTGAGTGAGGCTTCTATTAATTTTTTTGTTCCTTCCGTTCTGAGCTTGTTATTAGTTATCCAGGCACCCGGCTTATTAAAATCGGTAGGTATTGAAGTAGCAATATGTACTACGCAATCTGTACCTTCTAATAAAGCTCTCAGATAATCACCTTCACCCTCCAATAAATCATATTCTAATTTTTCTGTTTTGGGGGGTAAAACTTTTTTTGCTTTTGAAACCGACCTTACCGGAGCCAATAGGTGATATCCATGTCTTAATAAAAGAGGCACCAGGTTTTGTCCGAGTACCCCCGTTGCTCCAAACACTGCTATTTTCATGTTATTTAATTTTTTCTTTCAGAAAAGTTAAATACTAAAGTTTCTTAGAAGTATTTTTTAGGATATTCAAAAAATATAAAATTGCAGGATTTACTTCCAAGGTATTTCCAGGAATCAAAATCTAATTGCATACAAACTATTCCACAAGTTGGGATATTATCTATTTCATAATCACAAAGATAGTTGGAAAGATAAGTAAGGCCAGGATTATGCCCGAACAACATTAAATTATTAATCGAATCATTTGCAACTATAAGTATTTTCAATAAATCTTTCCTGTCAGCCTCATAAATATTTTCGTTAGTTATTATTTCTTTCTCTTCTATCTCAAGCTCCCTGGCAAAAATTTTCGCTGTCTTAAAGGCTCGTACTGCGGGACTGGAAATAATCAAATCAATATTTATTTTTTTCTCCTTCAAAATGCCAGCCATAAAGGGGGCATCTCTTTTACCGCGATCATTTAGGCTTCGTTCAAAATCAGAAATATTTCTGTTTTCCCAGCTTGATTTAGCGTGACGTACAAGGTATAATATTTTCATATATCTAATTTAGCCATAGGATAATTACTATAAAGATAATTAAAAAGGAAAGAAAATTCTGTTTCGCGGTTTAATTAATAAAAAAACAGCGACGATTTTATGTCGCTGTTAGTTTCCCCTAAATTACAAAGTGTTTTATTTATAAGAATTAAGAACCTTCATATAATTAGCACGTTCAAAAAGGGACGGATCCGCTATATTCTTATGGCTGATGCTTCCTCTCATCTGGTCGAGTGATTCATATTCGTTCACTTCCATCCAGTAGATCATTTTTGTAAGCACATCTGTTATGTGTTCAATTCCGTTTCTAAGCAAGCTCGAAAGCATTTGAGTAACTTTCGCGCCGGCCATAATCATTTTTATAACATCCTGATCTGTGTCAATTCCACTTGTAGCGGCAAAATCAAGTTTTACCTTTCCGTATAATATTCCTATCCATCTTAATGGAAGTCTCATATCCATCGGTGTACTCAATAACACATCAGGTCTTACTTCAAGACTTTCCAGGTTAATATCCGGCTGATAAAACCTGTTGAAAAGAACAAGACCGTCTGCACCTGCTTCTTCAAACTGTTTAGCCATATACGCCATTGAGCTGAAATATGGCCCCAATTTTACTGCTATCGGAATATTTACAGAGGATTTTACCTGCTTAACTATATCGAGATAATCTTTTTCAATATCGAATCCTGATTGATCCTGGTTTGTAGCTAACCTGTAAATATTCAATTCGAGTGCATCTGCGCCTGCCTGTTCTATTTTTTTTGCATAATCGGTCCAGCCGCCCAATGATTTTCCGTTCAGACTTCCGATAATCGGAATATCAACAGCTTCCTTTGCTTTCCTGATGTGTTCCAGGTATTGTTCCGGCCCGAGTTTAAATTCGATATCTTCCGGGAAATATGATGTGGCCTCAGGGTTACTGTCAGCGGACACAGATAGCTGATAGTCCAGTTCCATAGCATCGTGCTCTATTTGCTCTTCAAACAAAGAATACATTACAACAGCCGAGGCACCCGCATCTTCAAATTTTTTGAAATTTGATATTTCCTGTGAAAGTGGTCCTGCAGACGGAACAATCGGATTTTTTAATTTCAAGCCTAAATAATTTGTTTCGAGATTCATTTTATTTTCCTTTTAAATTCTACGATTGTTTACTTTCTTTTTTCTCTGCCGATTTTTCAGCAGCCATATTTTCGTAAGTATTCCATCTGTCTTTAACATCCTGCTGAGCCAGTTTTATTAATTCCTCAGCTGTTTTAGGATCGGATTTTGTTAACATTTTATATCGTGTTTCCATGTATGCATAATCTTTCAGTGGGATTTTCATACCCTTTGATTCAAGCTTAAATGGATTCTTTCCTTCTTTTGTCATATCAGGATTAAACCTGTAAAGCTGCCAGTAACCGGAATCAACTGCTGCTTTCTGATTTCTCATTGCAGTACCCATATTAATTCCGTGAGCTATGCAGTGGCTGTAAGCAATTATCAGTGACGGACCATCGTAAGCTTCGGCTTCGAGAAATGCCTTTACCGTTTGTGCATCATTAGAGCCCATAGCAACTTTTGCTACATAGACATTTCCGTATGACATTGCCATCAAACCAAGATCTTTTTTGCCAAGTGGTTTTCCACCGGCCGCAAATTTTGCAACTGCTCCCCTTGGTGTTGCTTTTGACATCTGCCCACCTGTGTTGGAATAAACTTCGGTATCGAGAACAAGTACATTTACGTTTTTGCCGGAAGCCAGTACGTGATCCAGCCCGCCGTAACCGATGTCGTAAGCCCAGCCGTCACCACCCATTATCCATACGGATTTTTTAACTAAATAATCTGCAATACTAAGTAAATCTTTAACATCATCATTTTTTGCAAATTTTGCATCGGACATTTTTTTCTTTAATTCTTTAACTCTCTGTCTTTGTTCATAAATACCTGCTTCATCCTTCTGATCAGCATTTATTATTTCATTTACAAGAGTATCTCCAAGATCAGAAGCGAATTTTTTAACTAGTTCTTTGGCCTGCATTTCATGTTTATTAATTGCCAGCCTGAAACCCAGTCCGAATTCGGCATTATCTTCAAACAATGAATTCGACCATGCCGGGCCTCTTCCTTCTTTATTCATTGTCCAAGGAGTAGTCGGAAGATTTCCGCCATAAATAGATGAACAGCCTGTTGCGTTTGCAACGATCATCCTGTCGCCGAATAATTGACTTGCTAATTTTACATAAGGAGTTTCACCACAACCCGAGCAGGCTCCGGAGAATTCAAACAGCGGCTCCAGGAATTGTGAATCTTTTACCTGTCCTGTATTAATTTTTGTCCTGTCGTATTCGGGAATACTTAAGAAAAAGTCCCAGTTGGCTCTTTCTGTTTCTCTTAATGGAAGTTGTTCCTGCATGTTGATTGATTTAAGGCTGGTGTTTGTTTTATTCTTAGCCGGACACACATCAACACAAAGCGAACATCCGGTACAGTCTTCAACAGCAACCTGAATTGTATAAGCCAGGCCTTCACCGTATCCTTTTCCCTTGAATGGCATATGTTTAAATGTTGCAGGAGCGTTTTCTAATAATTTCTCATCATAAACTTTTGCACGAATTGTAGCGTGCGGACAGACAACAACGCATTTGTTACATTGAATACAAATATTCTCATCCCACACAGGTACTTCTAGTGCAATGTTTCTTTTTTCCCATTGAGAAGTTCCAACCGGGAAAGTACCGTCAGCGGGCATTTTACTGACAGGCAGGTCATCGCCTTTACCCGCAATCATACAGGAAGTAACTTCCTGAACAAATTCAGGTGCGTTTCCTGAAACCGCCGGCTGCAACTGAATTTTGCTAGTTACCTTTTCCGGAATTTCTACTTCAAACAAATTCGCAATTGTCTTATCAACAGCGTCGAAATTCATCTGAACAATCTTATCGCCTTTCGCGCCATATGTTTTCTTAATCGAATCTTTGATCATCGAAATTGCTTTTTCTTTAGGAAATATATTTGAAATAGCGAAAAAGCATGTCTGCATTATTGTATTGATTCTCGCGCCCATCCCGGTCTCGTTTCCAACCTTGTAGGCATCTATAATAAAGAATTTCATCTTTTTGTATATAAGATCGTTTTGCACTTTTTCAGGTAGAGTATCCCACACTTCTTCTTTAGATGCTTTTGTATTCAACAGGAATGTTGCGCCTTCAACTGCGTCTGAAAGCATATCCATTTTTTCAAGGAATACCGTCTGGTGACAGGCAATAAAATTAGCAGTGTGCACCAGGTATGTTGAATTAATTTCTTTTGGTCCGAACCTTAAGTGTGAAATTGTAGTTGAACCCGATTTTTTAGAATCGTAAACAAAATATCCCTGCGCAAAATAGTCTGTTCCTTCACCGATAATTTTAATGGAGTTTTTGTTTGCACCAACAGTTCCGTCAGCGCCGAGTCCGTAGAATTTGCCGCGGAAGGTCTCGTTTGATTCAATTGAAAATTCTGAATCGTAATCAAGACTTGTATTTGTTACATCGTCTATAATACCTATTGTAAAATGATTTTTCGGTTTTTCTTTTTTGGCATCATCAAATACACCTTTAACCATAGCTGGGGTAAATTCTTTTGAAGAAAGTCCGTAGCGTCCGCCAACTATTTTAGGATAAGCAAATTTTAATTCGCCATTAATGTGTTTTTCAGAAATCGCATTTACGATATCAAGATATAGAGGTTCACCGGAAGATCCGGGTTCTTTGGTCCTGTCTAAAACTGAAATTACTTTTATTGTTTTGGGCAGAGCTTCAATGAAGTGATCGATTGAGAAAGGTCTGTATAATCTTACCTTCAGCAGCCCGACTTTTTCTTCTTTTTCCGTCAGGTATTTAACTGTCTCTTCTGCAGCTCCACATCCCGAGGTCATCATTACTATTACTCTTTCTGCATCCGGGGCTCCGACATAATCAAATAAGTGATATTGTCTTCCGACAATCTTCGCAAACTTGTCCATTGCTTTCTGAACAATGTCGGGACAAGCTTCGTAATATTTATTTACTGTTTCTCTACCCTGGAAGTAAACATCCGGATTTTGTGCTGTTCCTCTCATCACCGGGTGATCCGGGCTCAATGCCCTGTCCCTATGCTCAATAATTAATTTCTGATCGAGCATCGCCATCATATCTTCTTTTGTAAGCTGTTCTATTTTCATTACTTCGTGTGACGTTCTGAATCCGTCGAAGAAGTGAACGAAAGGAATTCTTGCCTCAAGTGTTGCGGCCTGCGCAATTAAAGCTGTGTCCATAACTTCCTGAACGGAATTGGATGCTATTAAACCAAAACCTGTTCCCCGGGTCGCCATAACATCACTGTGATCACCAAAAATTGAAAGCGCCTGAGCGGCAATTGACCTTGCAGAAACGTGAAAAACCGTCGAAGTCAATTCGCCAGCTATCTTGAACATATTCGGTATCATTAAAAGCAATCCCTGTGATGCGGTGAATGTTGTTGTTAGGGCCCCGGCTTGCAAAGCACCATGAACACTACCAGAAGCACCACCTTCACTCTGAAGTTCGCTAACAGAAGGCACCAGATCCCAGATATTTTTCATTCCTTTAGCAGACCAGGCATCACACCATTCGCCCATATTTGAGGAAGGCGTGATTGGATAAATTGCTATAACTTCATTTGTATTAAAAGCCACATAGGCTGCGGCTTCATTACCATCAATAGTTACCTTTTTTCTTTCCATCTTGTTTCCGTCCAAATAATATATTTTGTTGTTAATCGTTCCACCTTTTGCTAAAACTATACCAATAAAACCCCTTGTTTTTTGATGATTTTAGCTGTTTTATTATCGTAATTGACAAATTGGAGGATATAAAATTATTGTTTTCTTAATTGTGAGAAGCTGTTAATTCGGCAAGTAAATGAAAAATTTAGAATGGTTGCACAGTTCTATTTATTCAGTCAACTAAAGATATTATACAATTATATTTTATTTATTTTTACTATAAAAATTTTTAAACTCAATATAAATGCAAATCATCCTAATATTTTTGTGTGGTGTTCTTTTTAGCGCATTCGGAACCGTTATCGGTTTTGGGGGGGGTATTTTTATAATACCTGTACTGATAATATTCTTCCACGTTCCAATTAACATTGCGGTTGGTTCAGTAATACTAGCTCTTTTCCCTGGTTCCCTGATTTCAACCTATTTTAACTTTAAAGCAAAAAAGATTGATTACCTAGCCGGGATTTATCTGGAAGTTCCAACAATTTTAGGAACAGTTTTGGGATCTTTACTAACAGCAATAATCCCGTTGCGTTCTCTTCAAATTATATTTGCAGTTTTTGTTTCCACAGTAGGTGTGTATACATACCGCAAAGGACAAAAAGATAAAATCAAAATGAGCAAAGACAATATATTTTTTAAACTTAATAAAATCGGTCCAAGGATTGTTAGAAGATCAGGAACTGGCGCTTACAGGATCAGCACACTACTAGCATTAATATTTGGAATGATCGCTGGAATGATGGCGGGACTTTTCGGAATAGGAGGAGGTTTTCTAAAAACTCCGATTATGGTAAATGTATTTGGAATTCCACCCTCAGTAGCTGCAGCTACTGCTTTATTTATGATTGTATTTACAAGCCTTACTGGTTCAATAAGTCATTATATGCTGGGGCATATTAATTTTACTTACAGCCTTCCAATAGTTGCTGGTTTTATAGTAGGTGCGTTTGTCGGCAACCATTTTAATCTTAAAATTTCGGAAAAAACATTAGCCAGATTAATCGGTTTCGGTTTAGTACTTGCTGGTGTTGCCGTTTTACTGAATACTCTTTTTATAAAATAGATTACACTTTTATCCGAATATCTACAGCGTAGATTGAATTATCCTCTGTAATTATTAATGGATTAAAATCAAACTCTTTTATTTCAGGGTTATCAAGCATCATTTGAGCAGACGATTTTATAATTCTTTTAATTTTAGAAAGCGGAAATGACTTCTCACCCCGCACTCCTTTTAGTATTTTTCCCATCTTTGTTTCTTCAATCATTTTATCTATATCTTTGTCAGATAAGTAAGCAGACTTTAGCCCAGTATCATTAAATACTTCAACATATTTTCCTCCGCTGCCAAACATAATCATTGGACCGAATGACGGGTCGCAAAATCCACCAATCAGGATTTCATGCTTAGCTTTTACAAAAGGTTGCACTAGAAATTCTTCAACAATTATTTTCTTCTTAGAAAAGCTCTCTTTTATTTCTTCGACGGCTTCTTTAAATTCCTTTTTAGTTTTGATGTTAACTTTAACCGCATTTAGCTCTGACTTATGCACTATATCTTTTGCAATTCCTTTTACAACAACAGGGAATTTAATTTTGCCTAATGGTTTATTAATGTTTTCCTTTTTGATGAACTCATTTTTTACGGACGGCAGCTTATATTTCTCTGTAAGTTGTTCTATTTCAATTGCTTGCAAGAATCCGGTTCCTGTAATTTTATTTCTTTTGGAAGGCTTGGGCAAAATTCTGCTTTTACTTTTTCCTGTAGAGTAAAAAAGCATATCGGCAAGAATTTTCGCGGGGTCTTCAGGATTTCTGAATAAAGGTTTATTTGTAACGGAATTCTTACGGTAATTATCCCAAAATTCCGGTAAAGGCATCACTACCTGCAATAATGGCTTTTCTGTTTCTATACCATTAATCCCTTCAATAACGGGAAGCGCGGGTACCATAACCGGTTCAACAAAAACAGATACGACAGCATCAACATTCTTATCTGCAATTAATGTTTCATTTACAATTTGGAATTGTTCTGCTGTACCGCCAGGTAAAAGATCAACTGGGTTATTTACACTTCCTTCGGGATGAACAATTTCTCTCATCTTACTTTTAGTTTCATCTGTAAGCTTGGCAAGTTTCAAACCATTTTTATCGAGTGAATCAACAGCAAGAATTGCGGGACCGCCTGCGTTCGTAACCACAGCAACCTTATTACCTGTGGGCAAAGGAAAATTTTCAAATCCTTTTGCCGAATTAAATAATTCATTTAATGTATTTGCTCTTATTATTCCAAACTGTTTTAATACCGATTCTACAACCCTGTCGCTGCTTCCTAATGCGCCGGTGTGTGACTGCGCGGCTTTCATTCCGCTTTTTGTTCTTCCAGCTTTCAGAACAATTACTGGTTTTGTAATTTTTTCATCAACAAAATATTTTATAAACTTTTCACCGTCTACAAAACTTTCAAGGTAAAACGTAATTGTCTTTATTCGTTGATCATCTTCCCAGAAGGGAAGCAAGTCGTTTTCTGAAATGTCTGCTTTGTTCCCAACACTTATAAAGTGTCCAAACTTAATATCTGTTTCTCTCAACGAATTCAAAATTGCAGCACCTATTGCGCCGCTCTGTGAAAGAAATGCTGTCAGACCTATTTCCGGTTTTTCTGCTACAAAAGTTGCATTCAGGCTAACATCGTTAAACGTAGTAATTATTCCCATACAGTTTGGACCAACCATTCGAGAACTTGAGTTTTTTATTTTTTCGAGTATTCTCTTTTCGGCTTCTTCTCCTTCTTTTCCCACTTCTTTTAAATCCTGCCGTAACGAGAATTATTGAACCGACATTCTTATCTAATAATTTATCTATTGTTACTTCAACATATTCTTTGGGTACTACAACCATAGCCAAATCTATCGGTTCCTTAATGTCTTCTATCGAACTGAAACATTTATAGCCTAATATTTCTCCCCCCTTGGGATTAACCGGAAATACTTTTCCTGTAAATCCATAGTCTTTAACAGATTTTAAAAGTTCATAACCTATGCTTTTTTCTTTGGAAGAGGCACCAACTATGCAGAATGTTTTGGGATAAAAAAAGTTTTGCAGGTTTTTGTTCATATCAGAATCCTTTTTACTGAAACGTGTAAATGAAGTCAAAGTATATGCCACATAAATTTGTAGAAAAGGTACCGTTTTTAGCTATATTTAGCCTGTTATTTATTCATATTTGACAAAAATAGACAGGTTTATAAAAATTTTCTTACAATTAAAAATTAGTTGAAAATGGAAAAATCAAAAGATATTTACAGCATCTCTTCACTCTCAGATATGCCCCCTGAGGAATTCAGAAAATATGGCTATCAATTAATTGACTGGATTACAGAATATTTAAGAGATTCTGAAAAATATCCGGTGTTAAGTAATATCAGACCCGGTGAAGTAAAGAACAAAATTTCACCAAATCCACCGCTCGGCCCAGAGCAATTTTCCGAGGTATTGAACGACATAGACAAAATAATTATGCCGGGAATGACTCACTGGAATCATCCAAACTTTATGGCATATTTTAATTCAACCGCTTCCGCACCGGGCATCCTTGCAGAACTACTTGCCAGCGCTTTCAATGTAAACGGAATGCTCTGGAAATCTTCGCCTGCTTCAACGGAACTTGAGCAGACTATGATGAGCTGGTTCAGACAAATGCTTAATCTCCCTGAAGACTTCTGGGGAATTATTTATGATACAGCTTCAGTTAGTTCAATGCATGCTATAGCCGCTGCTAGAGAATATGCAAATATTAAATCAAGAGAAAAAGGATTGGCAGGAAGAAGTGACATTCCAAGGCTAAGACTTTACTGCTCAGAACAAGCTCATTCTTCGATAGATAAATCCGCTTTGACTTTGGGAATCGGTTTAGAGGGCATAAGAAAAATACCCGTTGATAAAGAATTTAAAATGATTCCCGAAAAATTATCAGAAGCGATTATCCAGGATAAACAAAACGGATGGCTTCCATTTTGCGTCGTGGCAACAATAGGAACAACCTCAACAACAAGTGTCGATCCCGTAAACGAAATTGCTGAAATATGCAAGCGAGCAAATATATGGCTGCATGTAGATTCAGCACATGCAGGAGTAACTGCTATGCTACCTGAGATGAAAAATAATTTTGAGGGAATCGAGCGTGCAGATTCTGTAGTTGTAAACCCCCATAAATGGTTGTTCGTACCTGTAGATCTCAGCGTACTATTTACAAAACATCCTGATGTTTTAAAAAGAGCGTTCAGCCTGGTTGCAGAATATCTAAAAACTGGTGAGGATAACAAAGTTGAAAATTATATGGATTATGGAATTCAACTTGGGAGAAGATTTCGTTCTTTAAAATTATGGTTTGTTATTCGTTACTTTGGCGTTGAAGGTATTCAAAACATTTTGAGAGAGCATTTAAGGTTGGGGAAACTCTTTGCAAGCTGGGTCGATGAAAATCCGAATTTTGAAAGATTGGCTCCAACACCCTTCAGCACAGTTTGTTTCAGAGCAAATCCTCGTGATCTAAATGAAAATATTTTGAATGAGCTAAATGAAAAATTAATGAATAAAATAAACGAAACCGGAAAATTATTTATTACTCATACAAAACTGAACAATATATTTGTAATTAGGCTCGTCGTCTCAGGAATCAGAACCAGGGGAGAACATGTAACAAAAGCCTGGGAGTTAATTCAGAAAACTTATCTTGAGATAAAAGGAAATTAACAATGCATAGTCTATTTGAATACGGTCTGCTTGCGTTCACTTCTATCTTTACAATGGTAAATCCATTAGGGATAATTCCGGTTTACGCTTCTATGACCGCGGAAATGTCTACTAAAGAAGCCAGGCAAGTAGCAATCAAGGCTGTATCAACAGCATTCATTACTCTCACGGTTTTTGCATTTTCGGGCAAGTTCATTTTTGAATTTTTCCAGATCTCAGTTAACAGTCTCCGTGTAGTAGGGGGAATAATATTTTTTATGGCAGGTTTTGATATGCTTCAGGCCCGGTTAATAAGAACTAAATCGGATGAGGAAACAACAAAAGAATTTGCAAATGATATTGCAATCACTCCACTTGCCATACCGTTAATCTGCGGCCCCGGTGCAATTACCGCTTCAATCGTTATGATGAATGATGCAGTAGCTATTCCTGAAAAGGCGGTTTTGTTCAGTATAATTTTTTTAATACTGGGAATAACATTACTTGTATTGTTGAGCGCAAGAAAAGTAATGACATTTCTGGGTGACAGCGGCAACAAAGTGTTAATGAGAATTATGGGATTAATTGTAATGGTTATAGCGGTTGAGTTTTTGTTCAGCGGATTGAAGCCAATATTAAGAGATATTTTTATGCTTAATAAATGATAGATTAATTATAAGGGTATCTGTCTTCATCAAGATTATCTTCTGATAGACTTTGTTCATCTTCATCTTCCCAATCATACTTTTTAGCTGGGTCCAGTTTTCTAAATAAAATTGCACAATAAATACCTGTTAAAGCTCCGAAAAGGTGATACTCCCAGCTTATCTCCGCATCAATCGGCAAAACGCCCCATATTATTCCCCCATAAAGGAATGTAACAATGAGCGCCAAAGCTATCGAACGGTTATCCCTTCGAATTATACCGCTAAAAAATAAAAAGGAAACGAAACCATATATTAGCCCACTGGCTCCTATGTGATAAGCGGGCCGTCCAAAAAACCAAACAAATATACCGGGGACTAAATAATTCAAAGCAAATACTTTAAATGCAGATTGTGGATAAAAATATATAATACCACCGCTGAGCAACAATACAGGGATAGAGTTGGATATTAAATGGCTAAAACTGGCATGAAGCAATGGAGCTGCAATTATTCCAACAAGCCCACTTATCTTATGTGGGTATAATCCAAAATTGGCCAGACTTATCCCGGTTATAACTTCGGCCAACTTTATTATCCATAAAATCAAAATAAAACTAACCGGAACAATTACACTGATAATAAATTTATTTCTTTCTAAATTCATTAAATTATTTAATTAAAAAGATGTTTTGTCCAAAATTGGATTTATTATGACAAAATATAAACATATATTCTTAAATATTAATTTACTTGTTTCAAATAATTATAGCTAAATATTGATTTAGAATTTAAATAGGAGGTGGAAATTTTATGTTAAGAAAAACGAAAAATCTGTTTAATATTCTTTTAATATTACCAACGTTGCTGTTTGCACAACAGGAAAATCAAAAATCTCTTTCAGTTACCGTCTATAATCAAAACCTTGGTGTTGTTAGAGATGTAAGAAGCATTGATTTAAAATCGGGTATCTCTAAAATAGAGGTAACAGATGTAGCACAATCAATAGACCCAACAAGCGTACATATAAAGTTAAACGGTGACGTTCTTGAACAAAATTATCAATACGATCTTGTAAGCCTCAGTAAGATTCTACAAAAATATGTTGATAATAATATTCAGCTTGTCGGTAATAACAACGAGATAATAGAGGGAACTCTGCTCTCAAGTAACAGTGGACAAATTGTTCTAAGAAAATCCGACGGTGGACTTTTAATGTTACCTAACATAGGAAATTATAGGTTTTCAGTTGGTTCTCTACCTGAAGGTCTAATTACCAGACCTACCCTGCTCTGGACTGTAAACGCACCTAAATCAGGAAAACAGAATGTGGAAATTTCATATCAGACAGCAGGAATGAACTGGCACGCTGAGTATGTTGCGCTGCTAAATAATGATGATTCTAAAATTGATTTGAATTGCTGGGTAAGTATTGAAAACAATTCAGGAGCGACATATAAAAATGCAAACCTAAAATTAGTTGCAGGAGATTTAAATCTTGTAAACAATACGCCAAGGCCTGCATATGAAGTGCAGCTTATGCAAAAGGGTAACACTGCAAGTGATCAATTTAAAGAGAGAGGATTTTTCGAATATCATATTTATGATCTTCAACGACCGACAACTTTATCGCAAAATGAAACCAAGCAAATTTCCTTATTTGAGACACACGGTATAAAAATCAAAAAAAAATATTATTATAACAGTGGCTATTATTATGGTAATAATCCAGGTAAAGTCTCTGTTATCGTAGAATTTGACAACACAAAAGAAAATGGACTGGGTATTCCCCTGCCAAAGGGCAAAATCAGAATTTATAAAACAGATGGTGATGCTAACGAATTCGTCGGTGAAGACCTGATAGACCACACTCCGAACAAGGAAAAAATTAAATTAAAAATAGGAAACGCTTTTGATGTGTTGGCTGAAGAATCACAGACAGATCATAAAAAGATAAGTGACAAAGTCTTTGAAGACTCTTACGAAATAACATTAAAGAATAGAAAACAAGAAGATATAACTATAGAGGTTGAAAGGAATCTTGGTTTAAATTGGGAAATACTGCATTCATCAATAAAATATATTAAAAAGAATGCACAGACTATAATTTTCCAAGCGCCTGTTAATAAGGACAGTGAAACAAAATTGAAATATACTGTAAGATATTCAATTTAATTAATCGCCGTTGTAACCTTATAAAATATTGAAAATCACTTTTTATTCAAAGTATACCTTTGGAAAATGTAACTTAATAGTTTATTAAGGAACCGATTAAATAGCGGGCCTGATTGAAGAATAATAAGTATGGTTTAGTATTTTGTATTGAATTCGCCGATGATTTGTTCAATATCGGTTATATCCTTGCAACGCTGGTCAATTGTGTGATATTCTTCAAAAAATCTAAGTTTAAATGAATCATATGCATCTTTTGATTTCCATTTATCTACAGCTAAATAAACATTGTCAGAGTCTACTTCCTTGAGGAGGGAAGTTCCCAAATAATCATTTACTTGTGCAAATAGTTCCGTCCATAAACCATGTGGTCCATAAATTTTCTCGAATTCTTTTTCTAACCCAATTTTGGGTACAAATTTCCATATAACAACAAACAACCGAATAACCTAATAGAATTAAAACCTTTAAAAATAAAAATGCGCCTCTATTTCCAAAGGCGCATTTATTAAAGAACTAACCTAACTATTAGAAACCAAACCTTACAGTAAAGGCGTTGTTTGAATCAAAATATTTAACCGGGATATATGCATAATCAACTGATATATCCATATCTGTAAAGTTTTTGAAATTAAGACCTACACCAAAAGAAAATCCGGAAAATATGTTGGGATCTGACGGAGTTGCTTCAGGAGATTTCAGGTAACCGCCTCTTACATACAACATATTCTTATAGGAATATTCCAGACCAACTCTATAGTCATCATAAGAGTAGTTGTTATTTGTAAATGCAAAAGAACCCGTTAGAGAATTTGATTCGTCGAATTGCTTTTGATATGATAGTCCAAGTGATATCTCAGACGGCAATTCATATGAAGCGGCAGTAACTTTATAGAAAGTTGTTCCTCTATCAGAATTTGCATCAGTTGCTGTTACCCACAAAGCAGAACCATCATATGTCATTGAACCGCCAAGATTTTTAACAACAACACCGACTGCAAGACCGGGAATATCCAATAAATCTCTATATTGAACACCAATATCTACAGAAAAACCATTTGCAGATACACCGGCAAAACTTTCATTTATTATATTAAATGTAGCACCTACTGATACACGATCAGTTAATGCTCTTGAATAAGTTAAGCCAAGTATGAAGTAGGTAGGGCTAAATAATTCGCCGGTACCATCAGGTTGTGTTGTAGTAGTAACTGGAATTTGCCCAATATTAAGATCTCTGAAAGCTAACGCAATAGTACCTAAACCTTCAAAGTTACCACTAACAGCAGCAAATTCCATTTTCATATCAGCAATATAACTTCTGTAGTTAAAAATAGCATTTGCGCTTGTTTCAGATAACGAAACACCCGCGGGATTCCAATAAATAGATTCAAGTCCAACAGATGAAGAAATGTTAGATCCTGCCAAAGCAAGATATCTGCTTCCAACAGGTATCTTCAGTTCCGGGGCAGCGTTTGTGCCTGCCCTATTCTGACCGCCGGCAAAGGATTCAGTAACGGCAAAGACACAAATCAGAAGGACTAGCAGTAATTTTTTCAAATGAGTCATATTTTCCTCCAATTAAAATTAAATTTTTATGAAAGAAATGATCCCGGTTAGATCAGGATCATTTCTTCCTGAGATCAATCAATATGTATTCAATATTTGCTGTTCTTGTACAACAGCTACTTTTATAATTTTAGTAACGCCGATACCAGGCATATCAACATATACTATGTAAACACCGCTTGCTATCGGGTAACCGTTCTCATTTTGTAAATCCCAGTTAATAAACTGAGAAGCATCGTTTTTATTTATGACTCTTACTTCAGTTCCTGCAAGATCAAAGATTCTGATTGTAGCTTGTGCAGGTAGATGACTAAATGTTACATATTTACCTGCCCTGGTAGTTTCACGGCTATTGAATCCGTAATAAGGATTTGGGAATACATTTATTTTATCTACATCCACCTTAGCCAGTGCTGAACTATTTGTTACAGCCGGAGAAGTAAATGTGAAACTGTCAGCAGAAGTATTCGGTTTCGTTGTAATAATTTTAACAACGGTTCCCGGAGGTGCTATTTGACCATCACCATCGAAATCTCCAAAAATCATTCTTGCAAAGTATTCAACTGTACCGAAACTATTAGCAGTATTAACATCTCCTGCTGCACAGGCCGTGGCAAAGGCGTCATACCCGGCAGGATCATAATACCAATAAATCCATGGTGTTGCAGGATAACCAAAATATGTGTCTGTATAAGATGTTGCAAAGACACCAGGAGTTCCTGCACCGCCGGAATAAAGAACGGGAATCAGTCTTACACTGTCACCTGCTGCATTATATCTCCATAATTGGAAAGGTACGTGTGCAATTTCACCATTATCGAAACCCCATACTGCCCAGTCATTATTACCTGCTTGAGTGGTATCAGTAAAAATTAATTTAAAGTCATACGGAACTGCATTGGAAATACTTCGAGCAAATCTGTCCAAGGTTCCGCCGCCGCCGCCTGCACTAACATAATATCTCTCTGTCTGGGCTGAGTTTAAGCTATGCCATACTGTGTTGCCTCCATACTCGGCTCCTGCGGCATCATATTGAGCAGAAGTTAAGGCTGTTGCATTATAAATTGTTTCCACCATACCAGCTGCTTCATTATGTGAATTTGATTTAATCGCCGGTGTGGGGCCTAATACTTTCACCAAAATGCCATCTGATACAAGATAATTACCATCACCGGATTGATTTGTTTGTCCCGATAGTAATGTAGTACTTGTAGTTTCGTCAGTCAAATTCCACGTTGTAGTAGAATCAACAAAAGTAACTTTATAATTGTCACCGGTAGTTTTTGCTGGATCTACAACTAATGGAACCATACTTCCATCACTAGGACCGGTATGAGAAAATGTAAGTGTATCACCTGCAATACTACCATAACGAACTCCCGGAACAGGTGCTTGTGGTACAGCGCCAATCGGAACAGGTGATGATTCAAGTGCATGGAAAGGTGCATTTGGGCTACCATTATATCCGTATGCTGTAACAGCAAAATAATATTGAGTACCATTAACAAGAGGTACATTTCCTCTTATAGCATCATTGGAAATTGTTATAAATCTTGAAATACCTGAGTTTTTACCAACCTCAACCGGCTTTTGAACAATTGCCCCTGATGTCGGGTCAATTTGGTCATCAAGTATAGTAGTAACGTTATTTACAACATCAAAAGTTGCTATTTTTACCGCAGTTGAAAGATCTGTTGTAGCAGATGGTAGTTGATAAACATTATATCCTTCAAAAGGATATCCTGAATGATTTGGATTTTCTATAGCATCAAGGTTTTTCTGGTTTGCCCAGTTTAATAAAATCTTACCATCAAGGTTTGTTTCTGAAACAACTGGCGGTGGATAAATCGGAAGTACAAACAAGTTATCATAAGCAAACTGTGCAAATTTATCATAAAACTTTAACACGCTTACGCTTGTTAAATTATTACTTCCAATTCCTGCAATCAGTGAAGATACTATTTCTGCAGTATCATGTAATGCCAGCGTAAAAGGCCCGGTAACAGCGCAAATTCTTCTATCACCAGCTCCTTCTACAACTCCATCAATCTGCCCGGTACCAGCAACCGGATCACCGGAAAGCAGAAACGTACCATCTCCTCCAGCAGGTTTGTTTGTTACCGCTGCTGGAAAAACCGTTTGAGTAACAAGTGGTTGATAACCTCTCATCAAATTATACCACTGTATAGTACCGTTATAATCAAAACCAGGATCGCCCCAGGCGCCTCCTGCAGCGAAATAAACGGCTGTTGATAGTGGGTTACCGCTTGCGTTAGTATTAACCGCTTTATATCCTTTTGTCCATTTCAAATCAACGATTGCGCTATCAGATGCAATTCCGGTATACTGTGCAACACCACCCAGGAAGTCATATCCTCCGGCAGGTGGTGCAATACCTAATGCACTATAAATAGCATCTTGTGTAGTTGAATTATAAACATACATCATACCAAGCGAACTATCGCTTCCGGCATAATCATCTGAATACTGACCCAGATCAGGATCTGACCATTGAACTACATACATACTATCTATTTTAGAATCAACTTTACTATTGGAAGTTCCATCATATATAATTTTCACTTTTTTAAATATTACATTTCCGAGAGGGTTAGCAATTGCATATCCCCACAATACTTCCTGAACTCTAAGACCAATAGGAGGTGATCCATAATTATCTGAAGCATTTCTATCATCATAGGTTAAAAATATAGTCTGTGATGCGCCAGGTATTCCGGGAATATCAAATAATTGACCTGTTGCGGGATCCTGTGTACGTCCCTGTGGATCCGGTTCATATCCGGGAACTCCATCGCGGTTCTTCATACGGGGCACCTAAATTAGCCGGCCATTCATTCCAGTCTTTAGCATATTGAGCTCTTATTTGCGCAATCTGACCCGATGTAACATCCGCGTTGCTTTCCAGGAAAAAGTTAGCAGCATCATCAGTTAAATCACCGGTTGCATAATCAGGGCGAACACGGACGATTCTTGTCAGCCTGGTAGTTCCACCTGTATAAGTGTCACCACTTACCCTTATAATAGGGTTTCCCCCATCATCAACCTTACCACCCCAAACAATACCTTCCTGGAATATTAAGCCAGCAGCAGCACCTTTAGGAAAGGAACCGTTCCAGGACCCGCCAACAATCGCAGGCATAAAACCGTCCGCAGTGATCCAGCTTGTAATATTATTAATATTCAAGACTGTTGATACCGGATCAGCGGCGCTCTTTGGTAAAAATTTTGTTTGCGAATCTTTATTCTTATCCTTGCCTTCACCCTGATTAATCGCTAATGCGTAATAAAAAGTGGTGGAAGTAAGGCATATAAGAATTATGAACAAACCTATATATTTTTTCATATTAAATAGCCTCCACATGTTTTTGTTTTCAAGAGTAAAATCTCTTTGGAATTAAAAATTAAGCACTAATCCTGCAATTATCTGTCTTGGGACACCAAATAGATCTGTGCCTAATTGAGATATAGAATGTTCCCTGTTAGTCAGGTCAAGTGCTCTATACAAATCAGCGAATCTTGTCCCATATACAGGATTTGCAACTAAATTTTCTCCGGATGCTGTTCCGAGGAATCCATCATCATATGCATTGCCTGTCTGATCATATACATTTATTACATTCTGAGTATTTAAGAGATTAGTTACTCGTACGTAAAAGTTAACATCTAATTTATCAAACATCGCTACAGTCTTATCTATACGCAAATTTAATTCATAATTCCAAGGAGTGGTAGCTGAATTAATTGGTCCAGTTGGTCTTCTTGATCTTGTGTCTGTTGTTAATGCACCCTGCCATGGAGAATTCTGACCGAGTCCTTGCTGAGCAGCAGGTGTGTATGGGTGACCGCTATTAAATGTAAACAACAAGTTAATACCAAGTTGTTGAAGTATTGGACCGCCATCATCTTTACCAAATCTGTAGTCCACGATAAACGAACCTCTATGTGTCTGATCATAAGCTAATGGCTGAATTACAGTAGGTGATTGGGCATTAGTCTGTACCGAGCCAAAAGCACTGCCTTGAAATGAGTTGGTACCCTGAGCATTTGAATAAGTATAATTTATTTCTGCTCTTACTCTGTTTACTCTTCTTATTCTTAAGCTTAATTCGACACCCTTGGTTGATGCAAAATCCTGGTTAATTAAAACCGGATAACGAGCAACCTGTGATCCAGATACAACATTTTGCCATGCATATTG
The DNA here is from genome assembly GCA_963772675.1 of uncultured Bacteroidota bacterium. Classification (GTDB taxonomy): domain Bacteria; phylum Bacteroidota; class Ignavibacteria; order Ignavibacteriales; family Ignavibacteriaceae; genus JAKAGZ01. Next base: position 90,535 of record CAVYYF010000011.1, on the reverse strand, counting down.
TAACTGTCCTCTTATGTCTTTGTAATAAGCAGTTATATCAAAGGCAGCAAAATCTGTAAATTGCTGTGTAAATCCAACTTCATACTGCGTAGTTCTGATTGGTTCAGGATCATAAGCAAATGCAGTTGTAAATGCATTACCTCCAATTAATACTTGAGTTTGGTATAGTGTTCCACCATAAGCAGATGTCAAAGCCGGAGCCTGAACATATTTACCATACTGGAAGTGGAATACCGTTCTATCTGTTACCGGGAAAGAGAAACCAATATGTGGTGAGACATATTTGAATTTTCTACCCGGAAGAATCTCAGATTCCGGAACTAGTTTTGTATTTAAGTCATAGGTTGGACTAGTTGGATCTGAAAGTTTCCAGGCATCCATATCTATATAGTCAAAACGTAAGCCAGCATTTATTGTCAGGTCATTAATTTCTAATTTATCTTGAATATATGCACCGCCAATTAAAGGAGTATGGTCGGTGTACGGACCTGAATTAACTTCATTACCAAAGAAATCATATCCATATATACCGTTAAGCTGTCTATAATTCTGAGTCTGCAGGAAATAACTCCAGGCTGCAGGATCTCTAGCATATTCCGGGTTATTCCTTGCATTATTCAATAAAGTTGAGGAACCGCTAACGCCGTAGCTTCTAATAGTCCATTTTTGTAAGGAGCCACCGGCTTTAAATTCATGATTTCCAATCTGAGCAGTATATGCAACACTTCCTCCCAAACTGGTCCATTTTCTCATGCCAAAACCAGTAAGGAGTGTCCCAGGTCTGTAAAACGGGAAGCCATTAAAATTATAAAGGTAAGGCCCGGAAGTGTAATTAACAAAATTAGTCCATCCATTATGAGCAGCTAATAAACTATCACTATATGCCAAATAATTATCCTTATAGGTATTGTCATAAGTTTTAGATCTGTTATCGTCATAGTTTATATTTGCTTCAATATAGGAACTATTTGCAAGAAGGTATGTACCTTTAACATTTACAAAGGCATCAGTAGATTTTGTATATCCCAACCTGCTAAGATCAAAATAATATCTAACATCATTTACATTATTTCTTGAAAGTGAATTAGTATAAGAACCGGAAACCCTTATAAGCAATGGTTTAAAATCAAATGAAAGTGTTCCATTAAGTAAATAACTGTTCGTCATTTGACCAAGAATATTACCACCAGGCCAGGTTAATATCTGTGAATCTTTTGTACTTCCACCAGATACACCATTATCATATATTCTTGTTGTATCGAAAAGAGCACCATCGGAATACGCATACGGATTGCCTGAAAAAAACATCGGGCTGGAATCACGACGGAATCTGTTTTCTCCGGCTAAAAATATTTTAACTTTATCAGAAATCACCGGTCCGCTTATTGTAGCCACGTAATCTGATTCGCCGTATGAATATGTCCCAAGGAATTTATCACCAGGATAATTTCCGAAGTTATCAGTTTCCGCTCTGAAGGATAAGTGATATTTGTCAGTACCTGTTCTGAATTCCTGGGTAACAATACCGGCATTGGCATTACCATATTCGGCGCTAAATCCACCTGCCTGTACCTGAATTTCTGAAACAGCGTCGGGAATAAGACCAACAAGGTTTCCACCATTGCTGCTGATCATATTTTTAGTAGAAGCACCTTCAACCATATAGCCAGTTTCATCTGCTCTACTACCTCTAATATAGGTTGCTCCATTCTGCTGAACAACACCTGCCTGAAGTCCGATTATTGAGTTGATAGACCTCACAGGTAAACTTTGAAGATCTTCAGCTGTAACAATTCTTACAGCATTAGTTGCACTTTTTTGAATAAGTGGTCTCTGACTTACTATAACAACTGTTTGAGTTTCAACTGATTTAGATGGTAATTTAAAATCAGCCTCAGATGTTAAACCCGAGTTAACAGTGATATTTTCAAGTATAACATCCTGGTAACCTAAATAGGAGGCTTTTAAAGTATAGACTCCTGTATTCAAGTTAGAGATATTATAATTACCATTAATATCTGTTGCAGCCCCGAGACTAGTACCAACGACAAGAACATTAGCACCAATCAGAGGTTGGTTTGTCTCTTTGTCAACTATAGTACCACTAACTTTACCTGTCTGAGCTAATGTAACCATAGCTAAGAGCAGTGTTAGTATTGTGGTTGTTAAAAATTTACGAAACATATTTTCCTCCATAAAATTTAATTGCTTTTATTCTAATCGTCAGTAAGAACTTTAACTTGCACACCTGCTGTTGTATCACCATAAACTACGGTAGTGTATCTTCCCTTCGAACCGGGTGTCACAGTTTGTGATGAATCAACATTTGCCCCTACTGTTACAAAGAGCGTATACGCTGTACCGGATGGTACCTGTATATATGGGCTTGTGCCCTTAAAACTTAATGCAACGGCTACAGTAGTATCTACAGAACCGCCTTTAATCTCTACCTGACTGACAGAGCCTGCATTAACAGATCCATTGAAAAATCTTATCCAGCCTGAATCAGCAGGAAATAAAGCAGCTCCATCGGCTGAGCCTGGTGTTTGCCAGATATATCTCTCTGTTGATTTAACAAGTGATCTGCCACCAGTTGAAGCATCACCGACAATATAGAGACGCATTTTATAGTCTGTGTCTGTTGTCAGTTTAAAAGTGTCGGCAGGTACGCTGGTATTTGAATATGTAACCACGATTGCTTTTCCACCTGCAGGAACCGTCTGGTAAGCAGAAGTTGGTACAGTTGAACCCTCAGCGACTGAGGATCCATTTAATAATGCACTTGAATAATCGATCTTGGTCGTAAGCACATTAACTGCTAATGAATCTTTATCAACTACAGCGTCATAAACACTTACTGTAGCTGTTCCCGTACCTGCAGTAAGGTTTACAACATTTATGTCACTATTGTAGTTAATGCTTGTTGGAATTGGTTGTACTGCCGTATCAACACATCCAACCACAAAAGCTAATAAGCTGACGCCGACTATTACGCTGAGCTTAATTTTATCAGCTTTTCTCATATAACCTCCTTAAAGAATAATTTATTTAATAATAAACATGAAACGCCTGAAGGTGAGGACCTTTAGGTCGTACCTTACTCGTATTGTAAAAATTGATTTATGTCTGAAAAGAGAGATCAAATAATGCGGCTAAATGAATTGTAACATTTCTGTTCATACTTACTCTCCTAAATTAGTTAGTGGTTAGTTTAAGATTAAATAGTTTCTAATCTAAGAGTGGAGATTAATTTTCTTCACTCAGTTCCTAATTCTGAATAGTGGTGCTATATCTAGATTTAAAACTAAAATTATTAGTTTTGTTGTACAAGCTTCAAAGAACAAATGAAAGTTTTATTAAAAAAGAAATGTTTAAAGAGATAAAAATAGTTTCCGGCATTTACACACTTAAAATAAATTAGAGAACAAAAGGTAATTACGATGTGTGGTTAAATACCAACAGTATCGTCCGATTGATTTTAAAATGCTTAGAAATGTTGTAAAAATTTATCCTTTAACTCTTCCTTCTTAATTGACTTTAACTAACGTCCTAAAATTTAAATTTAAAGTCAACACTAAAAACTCAAAATCCCTCAAAAATATGTGTTGATTTATTTCAATTTAAGCATATTTATTTATATTCCAAATAGCCTAAGCAATTATTTTTCAGGTTTTTTATAAAACATTTCCCCAAAAGTATCTTTTTTCTCATTTAAGGCATCTTTCCCGCATTCTCCGGATAATTACATTATCATAGTGATATTGAATAAATTTACATATTCTAAGATAATTTCATATTAATTTTTACAGAAATTATAAAATAAAAATAAGCCTACTTTGTAGGTTCAATGTCACACCAGTTTTTTCAATTGAAAAATCTGATAAATGATAGTCTGCGATTCTACTACAATAAGCACATCAAATAAAATGAAAATATTTTGTAGAACCTTAAAGAACAAAATTGCCGAAATGAATTACAAATGTATTTGAAACAACCACACATAACTACAAACAGAGAATATAAACTAATCATCATAAAATGACGATTAACGCTTTTGAATCGGTTGGACCTTTGCTTATTGAGTTCAGAATACTTTTTAATATCATTATATATCCATAAATTTGGAAGATTAAATTTTTTATTTTCTCAACCGGCTTACTGAACCAGAAAGCCGGTTTTATATTATATCAGGAAAATTTAAGATGCATTTTGCTGTTATAGCAGCCGGAGAAGGCTCCAGGTTAAAAGCAGAATCTGTTGATTTACCCAAACCGCTCGTTGAAATAAATAATGTCCCGTTGATTGAAAGGCTTTTTTCGACAGCCATCAGAAATGGGGCGGAATCAATAAGTTGTATTACTAATGAAGAATTTCACGAAGTTCATAAATATTTAAATAGCAGAAAATTTGATATACCTTTTAACCTTATTATTAAGTCAACTCCAAGCTCATTGCACAGCTTTTATGCGCTTAAACCATTTCTTGAGAATAAATCCTTCTGCCTGACTACTGTTGATACTGTATTTAAAGAAGAAGAGTTCAATAATTTTATCCGTGAGGCGGAATCGCATACTGAATATGACGGTCTTCTGGCAATTACTGATTTTATTGATGACGAAAAACCGTTGTGTGTAGAATTGGACGAGGATTCCAGAATCATAAAATTTGAAGATTCTGCTGAAAATTTGAAGTATGCTACCGGCGGCTTATACTATTTTTCTTCCACTATATTAGGTGAAATGGACGAAGCAATTAATAGCGGAATGATGAGATTGAGAAATTTTCTAAAAATATTGGTAGAAAAGAACTATCGCTTAAACGCCTTCAAATTTTCTAAAATCATTGACGTAGATCATTACAGTGATATTGTAACTGCTGAGGAATTCTTAAACTCTACTCAGCCAAATTAAACTATATATTATGAATGATATTGTATACTCTTTTAAATTGAAAATATATGGGCTTCAGGAATATACCCTGATGGTTATAGATATATTCAAAAATTTATCAAAATTCTGGCGGACCTGGGGCGATGCAGTAAATGAAATGTACTGGATTGGAGCGCGTGCTTTTATTCCTGTTTTGCTGGGAGGAATTTTTGTAGGGATTATTTTGACCCTTGAAACCGGGCATCAGCTGGATCTTTTTGGCGCAAAAACTCTTGTCGGAAGAACAGTTTCTCTTGGAATGGTAAGAGAGCTTGGCCCCGTTATTACCGGTTTATTGCTCGCTGCAAGAACCGGCGCGAAAAACGCCTCTGAACTGGGCGCTATGCAAATAAGCGAACAAATAGATGCCTTAAGAGCATTTGGCACAAGCCCGATACAGAAACTCGTTATCCCGAGAACAGTAGCTGCCGTTGTTATGTTTCTTCCCTTAACTGCTATTGTTGATATCTCTGGAATTTTAAGCGGAATGATTGTTGCGAAGTTATCTCTAAATGTTGATACTTCATTTTTCTGGCATTCAGCGCTTTCTGCTCTACTGATGAAAGATATATTCGTAGGATTTATTAAACCATTTTTCTTCGCTTTCTTCATATCAACTATAAGCTGTTATTACGGGTTCTCAACCCGGGGCGGCACGGTAGCGCTTGGAAAAAATACAATTAATGCCGTTGTTTTTTCTTCGCTCATCGTTCTTGTTCTGGATTTTATTTTTACAAAAGTTGTCTGGGAGCTTTTATAGTATATGATAGAACTTTCTCATGTAAACCTTGAATTCGCAGGTAAAATAATATTAAGTGACATTTCGCTAACTATTAAAAAAGGAGAAGTCGCTATTATTCTAGGCCCCAGCGGCGCAGGGAAAAGTTCTATATTAAAGATTATTCTCGGATTATGGCGGCCAGATTCCGGCAAAGTATTAATAGACGGAAAAAATATAACAGGACTTTCTGAAAATGAAATAATGCCGGTAAGAAGGCGAATGGGAATTGTTTTTCAGGCTAATGCATTATTTGATTCATTAAATGTTGAAGATAATGTCGCTTTTTTTCTGCGTGAAAATAGCCGATTAAGCTCAAAAGAAATAAGGAATAAAGTATCTGAAATTTTATCTTTCGTAAATTTAAAAGGCACGGAAAAAACTTATACAGATCAGCTCAGCGGTGGAATGAAAAAAAGAGTGGCTATAGCAAGGGCTCTTTCATTTGATCCGGAAATAATACTATATGATGAACCTACAACGGGTCTGGATCCGATTAATTCCAAATCTATTCTTGACCTGATAAAAAGAGTAAGTGAGAAAGGTGCAACTTCGGTTATTGTTACTCATATTTTACACGACGCAGTTTCTATTGGAGATACCTTAACCGTTATTAATGAAGGCGCTATAGTTCAGGCTGGAACAGTACACGACATGCTAAATTCTGATAATAAATTTGTGAAAGATTTTTTCTACGAAGTTTTTCAGGATGCTGCGCTGTTTAAGAAATAATTTTTTAATAATTAGAAGAAATTAAAATGGCTAAAAATGTACTAAAATTATCTAACCTTAAAGTTGGACTTACTGTTTTCATCGGACTTGCTGCTCTTTTTGTTTTTCTCTTTATAGTCGGATCTGAGAACAGTTTTCTTTCAAGCAAATATGAGCTAAAAATTTTCATTCATAATGTAATGGGATTAAATGATGGCTCGCTTGTAAGCCTTGGCGGAATAAAAGTAGGGTCAGTTAAAAGCAGGGAATTTGCGACTAAAGATGGAATAAACGGCGTTGATGTTACTCTGGACATCCTGACAGCTTATAAAAATCAGATTACAGTTAATTCAACAGCACAGGTAAAAACAATAGGATTACTTGGTGATCAATTTGTAGATATCACAATCGGTCAGGCCGGGGAAAAACCCCTTAAAGAAGGTGAATACATAACCGTTAAGCCTACATTAACATTTGACAAGGTTGCCGAAAAAGTTGAACCGATGATGGATGACTTCGGTGGTATTTTGAAGGATATGAAATCTATATCAGATTCAATTGCACACGGAAAAGGAGCTGTAGGTAGACTCATCAGTGATCCAAAAACCGGGAAGACTTTGAAAAATGTTTTGAACAACATCAATTCTGTTGCCGTTGCAATAAATCAGAAGAAAGGAACTCTCGGTAAGCTGGCTTACGATAGTTCTCTGTACAATAATTTAAACGAACTTACAGGAAACATAAACTCAATTTCAGATTCGGTAAAATCCGGCAAAGGTTCTCTCGGAAAATTATTTGTAAATGATTCACTCTATAACAATGTTAATTCTTTAACAACAAAATTAAACCATCTTTTGAGTAAAATGGATAGCGATACTACTCTTGCAGGTGGTTTATTCAATGATTCGAAATTTTATAAAAAATTTAATTCAGTCTTAAAAGATTTGAATTTATTACTTATAGACTTAAGAGAACATCCTGAAAATTACGTTCATTTCTCGGTGTTCTAAAAAAATAATTGGAGTTTTAAAATATGAATTTGAAAATGGCCGGGATTTCACGGCAGGCAGAATACTCTCCCGACCATGTTGAAAATGATTCATTAATTTTGAGAGCTACTGCAGAGGTATTAAAAGAGCTTGATGTAGATGTAGTATTCTACGGTGAGGGAGAAGTGCTTAACAGTAATTTTAATGAAGAGCTCATCTTCTCAATGGCGCAGGGACCTGAAGCAATTGAAAGGTTGCTGGAAGTTGAAAAAAACGGCGCTTTTGTAATCAATTCACCCAAAGCAGTAAAAAATTGCTATAGAACTAACATGGTAAAGCTGCTTCCCGAAAACGGAATCCCCTTTCCTAAAAGCATACAGGTTGAAATAAACTCAGATCTTGAAATCAACTTGAATGGGTTTGATCCTCACAAGTTCTGGATAAAAAGGGGCGATGTTCATGCCGTTCACCGAGAGGACGTTACGCTTGTTTACAGCAAAGAAGAAAACAGATCTGTAATGAAAGAATTTTACAGGCGCGGAATTAAAACTGTAATACTACAGGAACATCTTGAGGGAGATGTAATAAAATTTTATTCGGTCCGTGATTCTGGATTTTTTAATTGGTACTATTTAAATGGACGATATCACACAAAATTTGATCTTGATAAATTAATTAATTTAGCTTCTTCCTCTGCTGATATTCTTGGCCTCGATGTCTACGGCGGTGATGCAATCATTTCACCTGATGGATCAATTTCAATGATTGATATGAACGATTGGCCGAGTTTTGCTCCTGTACGAGATGAAGCTAAGAAACACATTGCTAACTTAATTTATAAAATGGCGGTTAAATATGTCGAAGACTGATACAATAAATTCTTTTGCATCTATAGTTACAGAAATACCGGGACCAAACTCATTAAAATATTTTAATGAAGAAACCAAATACATTGCTCCCGGAATACAAACAATAGCAACCCGTTCAAAAATAACTTTTGAAAAAGGTGAAGGCTGCATTATGCAGGACGTTGATGGCAACAGATATATTGACTTCTTTGCCGGAGTCGGCGTTGCAAGCCTGGGTTACAATCATCCTGCTTATAATAAATATATGAAAGAGCAACTCGATAATATTCATGTTGGAAGTTTCACTTCTAAAAACAGAGTTGCTTTGACAAAACTTTTAGCTGAAAATACTGTTGGCGATTTGGACAGAAGCCAGTTTTACAGCGGCGGTGCAGAAGCTGTTGAAGCTGCTTTAAGAATGGCAAAATCATATACGGGCAAAACGGAATTCATCGGGTTCTGGGAGGGATTCCACGGAAAGACGATGGGTGTGCTCGGTTTGCTTGGAGATAATTTCAAATTTAATCTTGGCCCTCTTCCTGCAGGAATTTATTCTTCACCTTATCCAAATCCAAGGCATTGCGATATAGATTCGAATCCTGAAACTATGGCGCAGTCATGTATAAATTTTCTGCGCAAGAAAATAAAATACGAAACAACAAACGACATTGCAGCAATTATTGTTGAACCTATCCAGGGAACTGCAGGCAACGTTGTTCCGGCTCCGGGTTTCCTAAAATTATTAAGAGAGTTCGCGACCGAAATCGGCGCTCTTTTAATTTGTGATGAAATGATCTGCGGATTCGGAAGAACAGGGAAAATGTTCGGAACTCAGCACTTCGATATTCAACCTGACATCATAACAATTGGTAAAGGTTTTGGTGGCGGTTTCCCAATGACCGGAGTTATGTCACGGGAAGAGATTATTTTCGCAAAACCTTTCGGTAATCCAAGCGGAAGTTCGTCCAGCTATGGCGGAAATCCTCTCGGATCAACTGCAGCCTATGCAACTCTTAAAACAATTATTGATGACAGACTTGTTGAAAATTCAGCAAAAGTTGGCGAATTTATGATAAACAAACTCAAAAAACTTCAGGACAAATTCCCTATTCTTGGAGATGTAAGAGGAAAAGGGCTAATGATCGGTGTTGAACTTGTTAAAGAAAAGAATTCAAAAGAAAAGCTTGAGAAAAAATATACTGAAATGTATTTCCAGGAATGCTTGAAACGTGGATTGATTTTAATGGGATATAACGCGGATATCCGAATTTATCCTCCTCTTATTGTTACTGAGGAAGTTGCCGAAGAAGGAATATCAATCATGGAAAAGGCTCTAGAATATGTCTCAGATCAAATCTAAAATTGAAGCGACATTCAAATCAACTGATACGGAAGAATTTTTAGACAGGTTTTTCTACCGCCCTGTCGGATACGGCATGGCGGTAGTTTCCAGATCAATTGGCGTTTCACCGAACTTTGTAACTATAGCCAGTATTTTCTTCGGAGTACTCGCAGGACATTTATTTTTCTACCAGAACACAACCATAAATCTTATCGGTGTCTTTCTTCTTATTACTGCAGAAGCTATGGATAGTGCTGACGGACAGCTTGCCCGAATGACAAAAATTCATTCGCGCTATGGTAAAATTCTCGATGGAGTTGCCGGTAACCTTATGTTCACGAGTATTTATATAAACCTTTGCATCAGGTTTATTGTTGAAGGCGGGACGCCATTTATTTTTTTGATAGCAATAATTGCAGGCTTCAGTCATTCACTACAAAGTGCAATGTCTGAATATTACAGAAACTTTTATCTTTTTTTTGTTTACGGAGATGGCAGAAGTATTATTGATGAGTTAAAAGATTTAAAGGAAAAATACAAAAAACTTTCCTGGAGCAGAGATACAGGTAAAAAAATATTAATGTGGTTTTACGTTGATTATACGCGGAAGCAAGAGTTCCTTTCGAAGACAATTAGAAAATTTTACAAATATGCTTATGAAAAATTTAACGGTCTTATTCCTGATTGGTTAAGATCAGAATACCGGGAGCTGAACAAGCCGTTATTAAAATATGGGAACATACTTACGACAAACACAAGAATGATATTTTTATTCTTCACAATTTTTTATGCAAACGTTCTGTATTATTTTCTCTTCGAAATAATTGTCCTCAATCTTTTGCTTGTATATTTTATTTTCAAACACGAAAACACAAGCAAAAAACTTCTGCTTCTCGCAAAATCTCATTCGGAGAATTAATTAAATGGTAAAAGGCGCTATTGTAGGATTTGGAAAGATTGCACAAGTCAGTCATGTTAAAGCTTTCTTTAACGAAGCATTAAAAGATAAAGCTCAACTTATTGCGGTTGTTGAGCCGCTGGAAGAAAATCGCAAACAGGGACAAAAAGATTTTCCGTCACTAAAATTTTATTCTTCAACCAATGATCTTTTTGCAAATGAAAAAATTGACTTTATTGATATTACAGCTCCACCAAAATTTCATTCTTCTTTAATTAAAGAAGGGATTAAAAACAAAGTTCACATACTTTGCGAAAAGCCCTTTACATTGACTTTGGATGAAGCAAAAGAAACTTATAAATTTTTGAGCGAAAGCGATTTGGTTTTTATGCCCTGCCATCAATATAGATACTCGCCAACATGGCAAAACTTTAAGACATTCCTAAATGAAAGCGATCCAAAGTCAAAATCACTTTTGCAATTTAATGTTTTCAGAATGCAGGCTGACCAGGGAGGAACAGCTTTTCAACCTGGTTGGAGAACAGATAAATCATTAAGCGGAGGTGGGATTCTTAGCTGATACCGGTGTTCATTATCTTTATCTTGTTAACTGGCTTTGCGGAAAACCATTAAATGTAACCGCAAAAACATTTAATCTTAACCATCCCGAGTATTCTGTTGAAGATACGGCTGTTGTTAATTTAGAATTCGAAAAAGCTTTTGCCGAAATAACACTCACCTGGGGCGCTGACAGAAGAGTAAACACAGCAAGAGCTGTTTCAAATAACAGTAGTTTATCTTATGATGGTTCAAAACAATTGCGGAAATATTCGAACAAAGGCGAAGAAATAATCACCGTACCAGAAGCATCTGACAAATCTCATTATTTTTCTCTTTATATTTCACTCATAAATGAATTTGTAAGAAAGATGCAAGACAAAGAATCTTCGGAAGATTTCATAAAAGAAGCGCTTACTTCAATTCAACTCCTCGAAAAATGTTATGAATCGGCAAAGATGAACAAAACAATAATTTTGAATGAATAAGTATTTCAAGACTTTTTTCTTCATTATCGGGTTAGGGGTTTTTGCCTGGTTAATTTCAGACTTCGGTATTTCAAACATAATTGAAAACGTAAAAAGATCCGGCTGGTGGTTTGTTCCTGTGGTCGGAGTCTGGGGTGTTGTTTATTACCTTAACGCCTGGGCGTGGTATTATGTAATCGACGCCAAAAATAAAAAAGTTGGTTTTGCAAGTATTTATGGAATAACGCTCAGTGGTTTTGCAATAAATTATATCACTCCTTTTGTAAACCTCGGTGGCGAACCTTATCGCGTTATAGCTTTAAAAGATAAAATCGGTCTGAATTCTGCCGTATCATCTGTGATACTTTATACGATGCTTCATTTTCTTTCTCATTTTATTTTCTGGGTAACAGCAATTATCCTGGCCGGTGCTTTGTTGCCACTTGCTACCGGATTAAAAATCACTTTGTTTACAGCGTTTGTGGTTTTATCAGTTTTCATCTGGTTCACTTTTTCGCGCCATAAAAATGGGATCTTTGCCTCCCTGTTAAATCTTTTATCAAAAATTCCCCTCTTAAAATCTTTATATAAAAAACTCTCGAAGAAAGAGGAAAGTCTTTTAAAGATAGATGAAGAGATCAAGCAGCTATACAACGAAAGGAAGAATCATTTCTACTTTGCATTATTTTTCGAATATGCAGCAAGAATAGTCGCATCACTAGAATTTTTATTTATTCTGAAAGCCATAGGAATTAATATTTCTTTTATGGAAGCATTTTATATTAATGCCGGTTCATCACTTATCATAAATTTATTTTTCTTTATGCCTTTCGAGCTTGGTACGAGAGAAGGTGGACTTTACCTCGTTCTTGGCAGTTTAAATATTATCCCCGGGGTAGGTATTTATATCGGGCTTGTGAACCGCGTAAGAGAATTTTTCTGGATTCTCGTTGGGCTGGTTTTAATTCAGTTCAACGGAAAGAAAAAAGAAAGAGGTACAAAAGATATTTCTGAATATATGTCGGAAGAATCGCAGTGAACAGAGCAATCCTTTTCGACTTTGGTGGAACACTTGATACAAACGGTATTCATTGGAGTGAAAAATTCAGAACCGCGTACGAAGAAGCAAATCTGAATATTAGATTGGATGATTTCAACAAGGCCTACGTGAATGCAGAACCACAAATGTACTCTGAAGTAAAAAGAGATGATGATTTTTTCACAACTATTAAGAAACAAGCCTATCTACAACTAAGCTATCTTGAGAAAAACAAAAACTACTCTTTTCCAGGGACAGCTGCCAAATCTTCTAAAATAGTTGCAGAAAATTGTTACAAGGATGTGCTGGAAGTAATAAATCTTGTAAAAGAAATATTAGCAGATATCAAAAGTGCATTCAGGCTTGGCGTCGTTTCCAACTTTTACGGGAATCTTGAAGCCGCTCTAAATGGATTAGATATTTCAGAATATTTCGATGTACTGGTTGACTCAACTCTTGCCGGGATCACCAAACCAGATCCGGCAATCTTCAGGCTCGCTATTGAAAAATTAAACGTTTTGCCAGGCAATACTTTCGTTGTTGGAGATTCCTACGAAAGAGACATAAAACCAGCAAAATCGCTTAATTGTAAAACAATCTGGCTGGATGTAAGTAGCTGGACAAAACCCAATGAAACTAATTCAGCAGATTTTATTGTTAAAGATATTATGGAAATTAAGGAGATTATTTATAAATTATTTCCCCGATAATTTTTTGATAAGTAAAACTCACTAAATAAGGAATAAAGTATGAAACAAGATATTCAGCAACCCACTGGAAAGTTAGGCGTTTTGATTGTAGGATTGAACGGTGCAGTTTCTACCACTTTCCTGGCAGGCACATTAGCAATAAATAAAAATTCAGCAAAACCTATCGGCTCACTCACTCAAATGGCTACGATCAGAGTTGGTAAAAGAAATGAAAATAATTTTCCCAGAATAAAAGATTTTGTTCCTCTTGCTAATATGAGCGATATGGTTTTCGGAGGATGGGATATTCGTGATGAAAGCTGTTTTGATTCTGCAATGGAAGCCAAAGTTCTTCACGAAAAAGATCTGCTTGCTGTCAGGAAAGAACTTGATGCCATCAGACCTATGCCGGCAGTGTTCGAACAAAGATTTGTCGTAAATCTTCACGGTGATTTTGTTAAAAAAGAAAAAAACAAATTTGATCTTGCTGAAAAAGTTCGTGAAGATATTAGAAACTTTAAAGAAAAGAATAATTGCGACAGGCTGGTAACTATCTGGTGCGGAAGTACCGAAATTTATCAACCAGTTAACGGTGAGCTAAGTACACTTGAACAATTTGAAAAAGGATTAAAAGAAAATCATACTGAAATTGCACCGAGCATGATTTACGCGTACGCTTCAATTGCTGAGGGCGTGCCTTATATAAACGGCGCTCCAAATCTTTCTGTTGACCTCCCTGCTCTTGTTGAATTTGCGATTCAGAATAATGTACCGGCTGCAGGTAAAGATTTTAAGACGGGCCAGACAATGGTGAAAACAGTAATAGCTCCCATGCTGAAAGCGAGAATGCTTGGTTTGAATGGATGGTTCTCCACAAATATTCTTGGCAATCGTGACGGAGAAGTTCTCGATGATCCGAATTCATTCAAGACAAAAGAAGTAAGTAAGCTTTCCGTACTCGATACAATACTTCAACCAAATCTGTATCCTGATCTTTACAAAGATCATTATCATAAAGTAAGAATTAATTATTATCCTCCACGAGGAGATAATAAAGAAGGGTGGGACAATATAGACATTTTTGGCTGGCTCGGTTACGAAATGCAAATGAAGATTGATTTCCTCTGCAAGGATTCTATTCTTGCTGCTCCTATAGTTCTCGACTTAATACTTTTTATGGACCTGGCGAAGAGATCTAACCTCTCAGGAATACAGGAATGGTTATCGTTTTATTTCAAAAGCCCGATGCACGCAGATGATATCGTTCCCGAACACGATCTTTTCATCCAATTAATGAAAATGAAAAATACCTTACGCGAACTCGTTGGTGAAAAACCGGTTACTCATACAGACCAGAGCAACAAGCCAGAATTCATTGATGATATAGATATGTATTCATAATATCAATTATTATTAATAATAAAAAATGACATCCGGCAATTGCTGGGTGTCATTTTTGTTTTAAACCATTCTACTATATTGCCCGAATCATTGTCTTTACTTTAAACTTCACTCTTAATTAATTTTATTGTAATTTCAATTCGGCAATAGCTTCTGCAAAATAAATCAGAGCAAAATTGACTAACGATATTAAATATCATCGCTTTGCTCAAATTACCTTAATAATACTTATTTCCGTTTTGCTGAATTGGGGTAACATCACACCTTTACAAGCCCAGGGGACTATAATTGAGCACATATCCCTTGAACAGGGACTTTCACAATCCACTATAAATTGTATTCTGCAAGACCGGGAAGGATTTATCTGGTTCGGCACATTTGACGGTCTCGATAAATATGATGGATATAATATCACTGTCTACAGAAATATACCCGGTGATTCAACAAGTCTGAGTCATAACTGGGTTTATTCGCTTTGTGAAGATAGTTCCGGAACTTTATGGATAGGTACTCTTGGGGGAGGACTTGATAGGTTTGATAGAAAAACTGAACGCTTCACTTGTTTCCGGAATATTCCGGGGAATTCTTCGAGCCTTGACAACGATGAAGTCTGGGCACTGTATGAAGACAATAAAGGAATACTTTGGGTTGGCACACAAAAAGGGCTTAACAAAATGGTCAGTGATACAGATATTGATAGAAAAAATCAAAATAGAAAAGACTATCCAGATCATGTCCATTTCATTCATTATGCAAACAATTTTAATGCTGATAATAATTTAATTAATACCAATAACATTAATCAAATTTATTATGAAGATAATTCCGGGGGATTATTGATTGCTACCGATTATGGTCTTGAAAGATTCGATACAGAAAAAGAAAGTTTCAGCCATTATTTCCCCGATCGGTTACTAAAAAATATTTTTGGTGAAATTAATACCATTTACATAGGCCAATTTAATTCGATGTGGGTTGGTACAAATGAAGGACTTTTTAAAATAAATATGGATGATAATTCACCAAAAAAAGATTCTTTACTTACTTTTATCAGGTACAGACATAACCCTGAAGATCCCAACAGTTTGAGCGATGACAAAATAACATTTATAAAAGTAACTGCATCAGAACTTCCGGGAGAAAGCGTACTGTGGGTTGGAACCGAAGATGGCCTCAATAAAACACTTCTTTCAGAAAATAAAGACAAATCAAATAATAAGGGGAAAAAACTACACTTCCTTCATTATCATCACGACACAAAAGATCCTAATAGCCTTAGTTCAAATGATATCACATCAATTTATAAAGATCGTTCCGGTATTTTATGGATCGGAACAGGAGACGGAGGCGTTAACAAACTTTATCAGAGTAAACAAAAATTTCATGTTTATAAATACAATTCTGATCAACCTAATGGATTGATTACCGATCCAATTAGAACTATCTGTGAAGACCATACCGGGATGCTTTGGTTTGGTTCGTGGCATGGCGGACTTGTAATGTTCGACCGGCAAAAAAACAGGTTTGTAAGATTCCTTTATAATCAAAATAATGCCGGCAGCATTTCAAGCAGCTGGGTAACTTCAATTTTTGAAGATCACTCAGGTACTCTTTGGATCGGCGCAGGTGGGCTCAATCGTTTATATAGAACAAATAATTCGGATATTCAAAAGTTTCGTTTTAAAAGCATTGTTCCCGATTTTTCAACTTCAATCTGTGAAGATAAAAAAGGAAACCTCTGGGCTGGAAGCTGGGGAAACGGTATCATCAAACTTAATCCGCAAACAAACCAATACGTTATTTACAAACACGAGCCGGGAAATAAATACAGCCTGAGTAACAATACAATAAGAAAAGTTTATGTAGATCGATCAGGGATACTTTGGGTCGGTACAGATGGCGGTGGACTTAATAAATTTAATCCTAAGACAAAACATTTTATTCATTACAAATATAAACCAAATGATCCGACCAGTCTGCGTCAGGACCAGGTCAATTCAATTTACGAAGATAGGTCTGGCAGACTCTGGGTAGGCACATACGGAGGGGGACTTAATCTGCTTAACAGAAAAACCGGAAAATTTAAGGCTTATACTGAAAACGATGGACTTCCCAACAATGTTGTATACGGTATTTTAGAGGATGAACACGGAAATTTATGGGTCAGTACAAACAGAGGTATATCAAAAATTACTATCTCTTACGATAACAAGCTTAACAAGGAAATTTTAAAGTTCAAAAATTATGATGTAACCGACGGACTTCAAAGCAACGAGTTTAGTTATAGTGCTTACTTTAAAAGTCCAAAAACAGGTGAGATGTTTTTCGGCGGACCTAACGGTTTTAACTCATTTTACCCCGACAGCATAAAACACAATACATACATTCCGCCCATTGTTGTTACACAGTTGAAATACTACTCGTCAGAAACAATAAAGCAAAAACCGGCAATAGTAAAAGGTATTACAGCAGACCAAAACATTGAATTATCTTATAAAGATAACATTCTAGTCTTTGAGTTCGCTGCATTAAGTTTTAGAGAATCATTTAAGAATGAGTATGCTTACAAACTGGAAGGTTTTAATGGAAACTGGATTTACCTTGGCACGAAAAGGGAAGCTACCTTTACTAATCTGGATCCGGGTGAATATACTTTACGGGTTAAAGGTTCGAATAATGATGGTATATGGAATGAAGCAGGAATATCATTAAATATTATTATCACGCCCCCCTGGTGGAAAACATGGTATGCATTTTTATCTTACGCAATTATTCTGTTTGCAATGCTTTACAGCATAAGAAAATACGAACTGGGAAGAATAAAATTAAGAAACCAGTTGAAGATTGAGCACATTGAATCGCAAAAAATTAAAGAGCTCGATCACTTAAAATCCCGGTTCTTTACAAATATATCGCACGAATTCAGAACACCTTTAACTTTAGTAATAGGACAGATTAATAACGTAATACCAGGTATTGGTGAAAGCAAAATAATTGAAAAACTTTCAGTCGCCAAACGCAATGCAAACAGGTTGCTTACTCTTGTAAATCAGTTACTCGATCTTTCAAAAATTGAAGGCGGCGGTATAAAATTAGAATTTGTTCGCAAAGATGTGATAACATTCCTGAAAAATTTGATTTACTCATTTGAAGCTATTGCAAGTGAAAAATCAATAAGTATAAACTTCAAAAGTGAAAAAGAACCTTTTGTAATAGATTATGAACCGGATAAGCTTGAAAAAATCACCACCAATCTTCTTTCAAATGCCTTTAAATTTACTCCTTACAATGGAACCGTTTCCCTTATTGTTTCATCTGAATCAAATGAAACAAGCCAAAATGAAATGATACAAATCGAAATTAAGAACACAGGGACAGGAATTCCTGAAGAGAACCTTGCTAAAATCTTTGATCGGTTTTACCAGGTCAAAGATGTAAACAAACTCAGCTTTGAAGGTACAGGGATAGGACTCGCATTAGTCAAAGAATTAGTTGAGCTACATAATGGTACTGTTGAAGTTTCAAGTCATGATGAGGTTACTTCGTTTACTCTAAAACTACCGGTTATGCAACAAAATGCAGAAGTAAATATTGAAACACCATCCCCACTGGAAGAAGAAAGCAAAACAATATTAAGCAGTGAAGAATTAACTGAATCCACTATTTATTCCGAAATTTCGGATAACCAGATTAAAGGAAGCAACAAGACACAAATTCTTGTAGTTGAGGACAATAAAGATATAAGAAATTATATAAGGGAAAATTTATGTGAAACATATAATGTAGAAGTAGCCACAAACGGTAAAGAAGGGCTTGTAAAAGCACAGGAACTTATTCCGGATTTAATATTAACTGATGTAATGATGCCAATTATGGATGGATTCCAATTAAGTAAAGAGATCAGATCGGACGAAAGGACCAGTCACATTCCAATAATTATGTTAACGGCAAAAGCAACTGATGAAGATAAAATTACCGGACTCGATACTAGAGTGGACGATTATTTAATAAAACCTTTCAATATAAAAGAGCTACAACTAAGAATAAGAAACCTCATTGAAATCAGAAGGAAACTACGGCAAAAATTCAGCACAGCAACAATAATTCATCCTTCCGAAGTTACCGATGATTCAGTAGATCAAAAATTTCTGAAGAAAGCCCTGGAAATTATTGAAAAATCTATGGGGGAAGAAAATTTCAATGTTTCTGCCTTGGCTGAACAATTAGCTATGAGCGAAACACATCTCAACCGTAAACTAAATGCTCTTATTGACCAACCACCGGGACAATTAATCCGTTCTATGCGCTTGCAGCGGGCTGCGGATTTGCTGAAAAAAGGTGCCGGAAACATTGCGGAAATATGTTACCAGGTTGGTTTTTCAGATCAGGCTAATTTTACAAGAAGTTTCAAAAAACAGTTTGGGGTATCTCCCACAGAATACAAAAATAAATAATTACTTATTACCCACCAGAATCGAAATTCAAATAAGCCTCAATCTTCAAATTCGCTTCAATAATCACATTTTCCCACTTATGTAATAGAATGACAAAATTCTGGAAGGAATAGCCAAGAGAAGGTTTTTGTTAATTCCTACATTTTACCATATCAAAAAGTAGTCTAAACGGGTTGTTAAAAAATCACACGCTAGGTTCAAAACACACGTTTATCTAATAAAAATAATTAAATAATTATTTGAAAATCATAAAGGAGAATTAAATGAAACGTTTAATAACTATTTCGCTTCCGTTACTTTTCATCTCTTTTAGTTTATTTGCCCAGAATAATGTGAAAGAAGAAACTTCTTTTTTAATATCGAGAATAGAAAAATTTCAACACATTAAAGACTGGAGGACAGATCTACTAAATAAAGAGAATTTTTCAAGCGAAAATGGGATTTTGCAAGATGCTTCACAAAAATTAAATAAAACAGTTACAACACAAAATGGTTTTCTTTTAACAGAAGCCCTTAATCAACAATGGAACGGATCTGTCTGGACGGACCAATCAAAGGATACATACACTTATGATACAAATCATAACCTTATAACTGACCTGTGGCAAACAAATTCAGGGTCTGGTCTGGGAAATTATGAAAGGACAACATTTACTTATGATAGTAACAATAATGTTATTGAACAACTTGGCGAGTCCTGGATGAATTCTGCCTGGGGAAACAATTATAAAGATATTCTAACATATGACAGCAACAATAATAACATCACAAAAACGGCTCAGGGATGGAATGGTTCGACCTGGGTAAATAGCCTCAGATGGACTTACACTTACAATGGAAATAATTTACTTACAGATATGCTATTGGAACAATGGAATGGATCCGCATGGCAGAATTGGCAAAAACTTGGCAATTCCTACGATGGTAATAATAATATGCTTGCTGATTCATCGCTAATCTGGAATGGTTCAACCTGGGTAAATAATTTCAAGGATAACTATACCTATAACAATAATTTAATCTCTACTCACATTCTTCAGACCTGGCAAAGTTTAATGTGGACTAATGTTTATAAATCATCTTACTCATATGATACAAATAACAACCAAACAGGTTTTATTGGACAATCCTGGAGTTCAAATACCTGGGTGAATGATTCTAAAAGTACAAATACTTTTGATGCGAATAATTTACAAACCGGTTGGTTAAATCAAACCTGGGGAGGATCTGCCTGGGTTAATTCAGATCAGGGCACTCAGGGCTATGATGCAAATAATAATTTAATCGAAATCACTGGACAGTCCTGGAATGGTACCGGATGGGATAACTCATTTAGAATTCAAGACACTTATAGCGCCATTACTGCTGTGGAGACAATATCAAGTTTACCGAAAAGTTATAAATTATCAAATAATTATCCGAACCCATTTAATCCTTCAACTACTATAGAATTCAGTATTCCCAAACAATCATTTGTAACCCTTAAAGTTTACGATTTGCTGGGAAGAGAGGTGGCTTCACTTGTTAATAAAGAACTACAGGCCGGTTCATATAAAACACAATTTAATGCATCGAATTTAGCAAGCGGTGTTTATCTCTATCGATTGAATGCGAACAGATTTGTTCAGACAAAAAAATTGATGCTGATGAAGTAAAAAAATATGCAAAAAGGAGTTTATAAAAATCTCGTTATTGCCAGCAAATGACAAACTCTTGCAATGAATAGCAAAGAGAACAGTATATGATCTTCTACTATGTGGACGGAAATTAAATAAAATTATTATACAACCGAAAGGAGAAAATCATGAGACGCAATCACCGATCTATTAAAACGATTGCATTAACTTTCACAATATTTATGACTTCATTCTGCTATGCCCAGATTGGAAATCTCGATCCGACTTTCAGCGACAGCGGTCGTGTTGTAACGGATTTCAGCGGGGATTACGACTGGCCGTATGGTGTTGCTATTCAGAATGATAACAAGATTTTAGTGTCGGGACAGACACGGTATCTCAGTAGCACAAAGGATGTTTATTTTTCAGTTGCACGTTATAATTCAGACGGCAGCCTTGACCAGAGCTTTGGAACGGGTGGATTAGTTATGAATCGTTTTGATACTACCGATTCTTATGGAACTAAGCTTGCTGTTCAAGACGATGGAAAATTTGTTATTGTTGGTTTTGTGCGTACATCATCAGGAAACGATATGGCGGTTGCCCGATTTAATTTCGATGGTAGTCTCGATACAACATTTGGAACGGCAGGGTTGGTTACCATTCACACAACAGACTATTCTAGCTTAGGAGACGTTGTTATTCAAACAGATGGTAAAATTCTTGCAACGGGGGGGGACGATAACAATGATTTTCTTGTGATAAGGTTAAACCCTGATGGCAGCCTGGATACGGGATTTGGCAACAATGGTATCGTCCTGACTGATTATGCCAATCGTGAGAACACCTCGGCAGTTATAACGCTCCAACCGGATGGCAAGATCATAGTAGCCGGAACTGATTGGCTTCCCTCTACATTTGAAATTATGATAGTACGTTACAACAGCAATGGCAGCCTGGATACCGGATTTGGTTCCAACGGCATTGTTATTTACGGTCTATCAGGTAATTTAGAAGGTGCAGATGCTGTCCTATTGCAATCCGACGGTAAAATTGTTGTTGGCGGTTTCACGAGGGTAGGTTCTAATCCGAATAAATTATTACTTCTTCGTTATAATGAAGATGGCACACTCGATATGAACTTTGGTAATAATGGCGTTGTTATCGAAGATTCACCTACAGCTAACAACCCTATTATCAACGCTATCATTCTTCAGCCGGATAATAAAATAATAGCGGCAGGCACTTTATCTAAAGCCTCATGGGGCGGAGAAGACCATTTATTAGCGCGTTTTAATAGTAATGGATCGGTGGATAATGGATTCGGAACAAACGGTTACCTGGTAACTCCAAATGCCGGATCAATTTCCGACGCCGCTTTACAAAACGATGGAAAGCTGGTTGTAGCTGGATATTTTATGCAAACCCCCAATTATTTCTCTTCCCTCGACTTTTCGGTAGCACGATACAATTTGGGAGATATCGGCACATCTGTTCAGGCGGATGAAAATGGTTTTCCCACTAACTTCACCCTTAAACAAAACTACCCCAATCCGTTCAATCCTTCAACTACAATTGAATTCAGCATACCTAAAGAGTCATTCGTAACTCTTAAAGTTTACGATTTGCTGGGAAGAGAGGTGGCTTCACTTGTTAATAAAGAACTCCAGGCCGGTTCATATAAAACCCAATTTGATGCATCGAATTTAGCAAGCAGTGTTTATCTCTATCAATTGAATGAGAACGGATTTGTTCAGACAAAAAAATTGATGTTGATGAAGTAAAAAAATGTGCAAAAAGGAGTTTATAAAAATCTCATTATTGCCAGCAAACAACAAACTCTTGCAGAAAATAGACAGGAGAAGGTTTTTGTTAATTCCTCACTATTAAAAGAAATAAACAAAAAATTTATACAAATAATCCTAAGGAGATTCAATTGAACATTAAATTACTGCATACATGTTTATTCCTCCCGGCTGTTGTTATGTTAGCGTTTTTTACAGGAAGCGTTTTTGCACAATCCATTGGCTGGGTACAGCAAACGAGCGGAACCACCGCCAATCTTGAAGACATACAATTCATCGACGCCAATAACGGCTGGGCAGTGGGCTGGGATAATACTATACTAAAAACTACCGATGGCGGACAAACATGGGTAACTAAACATGCAATTCGTAATGGCCCCTTCATTTATGGTGTATTCTTTATAGATGCTAATAAGGGCTGGGCTGGGGAAGATAACGGCTCCATATTAAGCACAACGGACGGCGGTGAAAACTGGTCTGAAATATCAACCTCAGCACCATACATACTTGACTTTGACTTCATTGATGCGAATAACGGTTGGGCTTTCGGCGGGTTAGGAGCCATATTGCATACTACTGACGGCGGTGCCCACTGGACCTCACAAAATACAAATCAAACCAATGATTTTTATGCCGGTAAATTTTTTAATGCAGATACAGGTGTTGCTGTTGGTTTTCTTGGCAGATGTATTAAGACAACGGATGGTGGAGCATCATGGTCTCAAAAATCCACTTTATTATCTAATTCTTTTAATGATCTCTCTTTTATTGACAATACAACGGTTGGGCTAGCAGGATATAATGTAATTGCTCATACTACCGATGGCGGTGATTAATGGGTTACACAGAAAATACTGGCTGATAGTTTATACCTAAATGGAATACATTTTGCTGATTCCCAAAATGGCTGGGCGAGTGGCAATAGTCAATCTGGTGCTGGAATTATACTTCATACTACCGACGGAGGCACGAGTTGGACGCAAAGTAATTTTTATTTTAGTAATTTTCATAATCTTAAAGCATTTTCATTTATTGATGCCAAAACCGGATGGGTTGTAGGGGATGCCGGAGTCATTTTGCATACTACAAATGGCGGAGTTACATCTGTTAATGAAATCACCGGTAACGCACTTCCGCAACAATTCGTATTAAAGCAAAACTATCCTAACCCATTTAATCCATCAACCACTATTGAATTCAGTATTCCCAAACAGTCATTTGTAACTCTTAAAGTTTACGATTTGCTGGGAAGAGAAGTAGCTACGCTTGTTAATAAAGAACTGCAAGCTGGTTCATATAAAACGCAATTTGATGCTTCATCCGCCAAAGGAGGATTAGCAAGCGGTGTTTATCTCTATCGATTGAATGCTGGTGGATTTGTTCAGACAAAAAAATTAATGCTGATGAAGTAAAAAATTGAAGCCTGTAATATGAAAAAAGATGTGCAAAAAGGAGTTTATAAAAATCTTGGACTTATAGAATTGGGATCAGGGGATAGTCTGATCTGCGAAAATCTGGAAATCCCTTTTGGAACCAGTGTAAATATTTATATAGAATATGAGGATACTGATTTTATAAATGGCTCAGGCGGTATTGTCTGGGCTACTTATAATGCTGATCAGGCTGAAACTCTAAAAGGAGCTTTGCAGGCCCATAAGATTTAAATTCAGAAATTGTTGAAAAGAGGCTGGAAGGCTCGCTTCTGTTTTTAATAAAATTATCTGATCGAAATAAAACTGATGAAGCAATTAATTTTATCTGGCGTAGTGAAGAAGGTCTGAATCTTAAACCCGATTGGTATTATCCTGCAGGGAATCCAAATGACAGCTTTGAAAAGTGGACTAAAAACATATAATACATATTAATAAATAATAATCCTGAACAATTAAACCCGCTTGCAAATTCATGCCGTAAATTTTATCTTACCTCAATTCAAATTAACTTTTTCAATTCTTTTTAATTAATGATCAAATCCGATCTCAACATAACAGGGGAGCTTAAAAAACTCCTTAACGAAAATAACTTCAAAAAGATCAAGGGAAAGGTTTCTTCACTAAGCAATGAAATAGGAAAACAATCTTCTAAATCTTCAACAATAAGTTTTTCCCTGAACGGAAACAGCTTTAATATTCACTCACAATATTTATCCGAAGAGCTGCAGCAAATTTCTGAATCACAGACTATAGAGCGAAGCAAATATTATATTAAAAGATTAATTAAAAGCTTGTCAGAAATAAAAACCGGCAAGCACAACGATTTAAATCTAAATCGCTGGAAAGAATACAACGATATTATTACAGACAGCATCTGGATACTCGACAAACGCGATAAATCCGGTGCACACAACGGCGGATATTGGGGAAATTTCATTCCACAGATTCCCAACCAATTTTTAAGACGCTACATAAAAAAAAGTGAATGGGTTCTGGATCCGTTTCTCGGAAGCGGAACAACATTAATAGAATGCAAAAGACTTGGAAGAAATGGAATTGGTGTTGAGTTGCTGCCTAAAGTCGCTAAACTCGCTGAAAAAAATATTAAAAAAGAAGAAAACCCATTTGATGTAAAAACTGAAATAATTAATTCTGACAGCACAAAGCTGGACTTTAAATCTGAATTGAAAAAAAGAAAAATAAAGTCTGTTCAGTTTTTAATTATGCATCCGCCTTATTGGGATATTATAAAATTCAGCGAAAATAAAAAAGATCTCTCAAACGCAAAAAACCTCAAAGAGTTTCTGAAAAAGTTCGGAGAAATAGTCGATGCTACATATCCCGTTTTGGATAAAGGGAGATATTTTGCTGTGGTTATCGGGGACAAATATTCTACCGGTGAATGGATCCCCCTCGGGTTTTATACAATGCAAGAAGTACTTAAGCGTGGTTACAAATTAAAATCTACAATTGTGAAAAATTTTGAAGAAACAAAAGGAAAAATGAACCAGAAAGAATTATGGAGATACCGTGCGCTGGTTGGTGGCTTTTATATTTTTAAGCACGAATATATATTCTTGTTTCAAAAAATTTGAAATGGCAAATTTAGATCTTACTCAAGTTGAAAAAGAACTCAAAAAAAGATTAGATTATCCTTATAAATGGGGAAGAAAGCAAAATAATTTTTTTGACAAGCAAACAAACTTTATATATAAAACATTTCCTTTTGAAAATCTTTTGGGGGAAATTGAAAAAAGATTTAAAAGAGATTCTGATTACGATAATTATTTTAATTATGCTCTTAACCGCTGGTATAATTTCTGGTCCGCACAGGCAGTTGAACAAATCTTCTGTACATTCCCTGACGTAAAACCTGCACGAGACAGCAAAGACAGGCTGGTTGATTTCACAATTCAGGGTGCGGCATTTGATCACAAAACTTCCGTATTCCCCAAAAACTTTCCTATGGAAATAAAAGATGCGATCAAAAACACACCAGAATTAATAAAATGGTTCTATAAGAACCAGTCACAACAGCAGCGAAAACATTTAAAGAATCGATTGTTTATTGTTCTTTACAATTCATCAAGCGAGCACTGGAGATTAAAAGCTGAAATTTCCTGGTTAAAGGAAAAAATAGACCATTACCTTATCGGGTTTCACCCTGATTTTTTGATGAAGTTCTCTTTTGAAAAGGGAAAGACAATTATCTCAGATGTTATTTGGGCGGTAAAATAATGAATGGATTAGGTAACAACAGATACTCTTTCAAAAGAATAAAAAAGAACTTTTTTTGTAAAACCAGATAATGACTCACCATGCACTACAAGTAGCTAAAATTCAATTAGTTAATAAAATATATTTTTTTTACTTTGTTTTTAATTGTAAAATATTAAAATGTATTTGTTAATTTGTTTGAAATTATAGTTATCTACTAAGAACCTAAAAGGGAGTTTAATTCTAATAGACTTCAGTCCTGTTAAACAAAGTGAAAAACAGATAGGTAATTATCTGTTTAACCAGTGTCTCAATATTTTCGAACTAAAACTAATATGAGCGATAAATTTTATAGAATACCGATTGAAAGACTCTTCAAATGGATAATAAACGAAGAAGCCAGTGGGAAGATTTTCGGATTATACAAAAAAAATCTTTTCACGCCAGATAAAAGCGATCCGTTCCGGATGAACAGGTATGGACGACTTCTCGAAACACCCATAGGTGTTGCCGCAGGACCTCAAACACAACTTGCACACAACATTATCGCATCCTGGCTTTGCGGAGCAAGATATATTGAACTTAAAACTATTCAGACCCTTGATGAAATTGAAGTAACCAAACCCTGCATCGATATGGAAGATGAAGGTTATAATTGCGAATGGTCACAGGAGCTAAAAATTCACGATTCATTTAACGAATACTTAAATGCCTGGATATTGATTCACGTTTTAAAACATAAATTCGGATGGGACACAAAAGAAACCGGGGTCATCTTTAATATGAGCGTCGGTTATGATCTCGAAGGAATACTTAAACCAAATGTACAATGGTTCTTCAATAAAATGAATAACTGTAAGGATGAACTCGAAGAGAAGATTGAGAGACTCTTTCCGTTATATCCGGATATAAAAACAATAAATATCCCACACCATATTTCCGACAATATTACACTTTCAACTATGCATGGGTGTCCGCCAGATGAAATTGAAAAAATAGGCAGATACTTTTTAGAAGAGAGAAAACTTCAGACCGCTATAAAACTAAATCCAACTCTTTTAGGTCCTGAAAAAGTAAGATATATATTGAATGACAAACTTGGCTATGATACGAATATACCCGATGAAGCTTTTGAGCACGATTTGAAATATGACGAAGCTGTTAAGATGATAAAATCACTTACACGAATTGCAAAAAAAAATAATGTTCAATTTGGTTTAAAATTAACAAACACGCTTGAATCCCTCAACTCAACACACTGGCTGCCTAAAAATGAAAAAATGGTTTACACCAGCGGTAGAGCATTACATCCAATAAGTATAAATCTTGCCGCTAAACTTCAATCAGATTTTAATGGAGAACTTGATCTTACTTTCTCAGCCGGTGTGGATGCTTTTAATGTTTCCGATACACTTGTGTGTGGTCTTGCCCCCGTTACCGTTTGCTCAGATTTGCTTAAACCAGGTGGATATCTTCGATTAACTCAATATTTGGAAGAGTTACAAAAAAACATGTATGCAAGTGGTTCAAAAAGCATTGATGAATTTATCAAATCAAAAAGCGAAAACAGTTCTTCTATGACTGAAGCAAGTTTGTACAATCTAAACAGATATGCCAACTCTGTTCTTCAAAACAAGTATTATCATAAAAGCAGTTTCCCCTTTGATAACATAAAAACTAAAAGAGAATTAACTGCGTATGACTGCATTCACGCGCCATGTATCGATACTTGTGCAGTTGAACAAAACGTGCCCGAGTATATGTATCATACAGCTAACGGTGATTTCGAAAAGGCATATAAAGTAATTTTAAAAGATAATCCTCTGCCCAACATAACCGGAAATGTTTGCGATCATCTTTGTCAGGCAAAATGTACTAGAATAAATTATGATAATCCCCTGCTAATCCGCGGAATAAAACGTTTCGTTTCGGAAAAATTTGACGGTAATACAAACTTATTTTCAAAAGAAAAAAACGTATTAAAAGCCGCTGTAATCGGAGCTGGCCCGGCAGGATTATCCTGTGCTTATTTTTTAGCTCTCGAGGGTTTTGAAGTTAATGTTTATGAAGGCAAACCATTTGCGGGAGGCATGGTTTCTGATTCTATTCCAACTTTTCGTTTATCTGATAAACAAATTGAAGATGATATAAAACTCATCGAACAGCTCGGCGTTAATTTACATTACAATCAAAAAGTGAATAAAGAATTTTTTGCTAAACTTAAACGATCAAATGATTTTATATTTATAGGCATAGGCGCACAGAAAAGTAAAGAGTTAATGATACCGGGTGAAGAATTAGATGGAGTTTTAGATCAACTAAGCTTCTTGTCTAAAGTTAGGCGTGGCAAAACAATTGAGGTTGGAAGTAAAGTAGCAATAATCGGCGGCGGTCTTTCGGCAGTTGATGCCGCACGTTCTGCAAACAGAATTATAAGCAAAGATGGCAAAGTAACTATGATTTATCGCCGTACAAAAAAAGAAATGCCTGTGGGAGATGATGAACTAAAAGCAGTCCTCGATGAGGGTATAGAGTTGTTGGAACTAACTGCTCCGTTATCGATTAGTCGTAACAACGGAACCGCTCTTCATCTTGAATGCACTAAAATGAATCTGGGTGACGAAGACGAAAGCGGTCGAAAAAGACCAATACCATGTTAATGGTTCTGAATATGTTTTATCATTCGATACAATAATAACAGCAATCGGGCAGGATATTTCTCTAGACTTTGTAGACGAAAGTCATCTTAATATAAACGAAGAAACTAACGAGACTCAGATACCCGGTGTGTTTGCCGGTGGCGATGTTTTAAGAGGCGCTGATTCACTCATAAACGCGATGGGCGACGGTAAAAAAGCTGCTGAGAATATTATTAAACGGGCAATTGATAATTATAAAATCCCCGATCATGAGTTAGCCTATAAAATGACTCTCGCTGAATATCAGAGAAATCAGGCACACCGCGAATTTGGCAGTAGCTTACCGGAAATAAGTTTAGACAAAAGAAAAAGTTTTGAAATGGTGCATCCCGTTCTGGATGAAGAAACTGCTAAGCAGGAAGCTGCGCGCTGTCTTTTCTGCGAAGATGTTTGCAACATATGTGTCGGCGTTTGCCCGAATTTTTCGAATGTATCTTTTGAAGCGGAAAAAACTGAGATACCGATCTGGCATATAAATAAAAAGAGTAATGATATTTCAATTAAAAAAGTTGATTCATTCATTATTAAACAAGGAAATCAAATATTTAACATCGGGGATTTTTGTAATGAGTGTGGAAATTGCGATACTTTTTGTCCAACAAGTGGAGCGCCGTATAAAACAAAACCGCACTTTTATTTAACTGAAGAAAGTTTTAACAATGAAGAAATTGGATATTATTTAAATAATAACTCTTTGAAATTCAAATCAAAAGATGGATCAGAATCGTTATCCTTTGAAGATGATTTTCTTATCTATGAATCAAGTGAAGTTGTTGTTAAATTTGGTCAGAATGATTTTTCGATTTCTGAAATAACGTTTAAATCAGACAAGACTAAAGAAATAGAATTAAGACATGCAGCCGAAATGTATTTTTTGTTAAAAAATTTAAAAGACTATTCATTATTTAATTAAATTAATTAATGCAATTTATACTTAACGGAAATAAAAAAGATTATAATGGTGACCCCGAATTACCCCTTCTAACTTATCTCAGGGAAATCGAAGGAATAATCTCAGCAAAAGACGGGTGCGCACCACAAGCTTCATGCGGTGCCTGTACTGTAGAACTTAACGGCAAAGCTGTTTTATCCTGTGTTATCCCAATGAGCAAAGTTGAAAACGGAATTGTAGTGACAACAGAAGGATTGACCGAATATAAACAAAGAGTAATAACAAATGCTTTTGTGGAAAAATGCGGAGTACAATGTGGATTTTGTATACCAGGTATTGTTATGCAGTCGAATGTATTGATCAATAATAATCCAGAGCCTTCAAGAGATGAAATCGCCAAAGCTCTCACACCAAATTTATGCAGATGTACGGGATACAAAAAAATTATAGATGCAATTGAATATGCAGCAGAAGCTATTAAGGAAAACCGTGAAATTCCGAAGCCCAAAAGTGATGGGGGGATCGGGAAAAAACATCCTAAGTATGATGCGGATAAATTGGTGCTCGGTCAAGCTCCTTACGTAGCTGATATGAAATTTCCGGGAATGTTGCATGGAGCACTTAAATTCAGTGATCACCCGCGCGCAAAAGTTATTTCAATAAATATTGATAAAGCAAAAAATTATCCGGGAGTAATCAGAGTATTTACTTCTAAAGATATTCCCGGCACCAGATATACTGGATTAATAATCCACGATTGGCCATTGATGATTGAGGAGAGTGAAGAGACAAGATACGTTGGTGATGTGCTTGCCGGTGTTGTTGCTGAAACCGAAAAAATAGCTCGTGAAGCTATTAAGCTTGTAGAAGTAGAATATGAAGTTTTAACTCCTCTTTCTGATCCTGAAAAATCGCTGAATGAAGACAGCCCTAAAATTCATCCCAAGGGTAATTTACTTTCCGAAACAAAAGTTTATAGAGGGAATGTAGAACGTGCATTAAGTGACGCAGCTTTCGTTTCAAAAGGAACTTACCAAACGCAGATGATTGAACACGGCTATATGGAACCTGAATGTTCAATCGCTCTACCGGCTGATAACGGGGTTGAAGTTTTTTCCCAGGGCCAGGGCATTTATGAAGATAGAGCACAAATTGCAGGATTACTTAATCTCCCTGATGATAAAGTTCGCGTAATATTAGTTCCTAATGGGGGCGGCTTTGGAGGTAAAGAAGATCTTTCTGTCCAGGGACACGCAGCACTCTTTGCTCTCCTATTGCAAAAACCTGTTAAAATACTTCTCAACAGAGATGAATCTATTTTAATGCATCCTAAACGTCATCCGATAAGAATGAACTACACCTTAGGATGTAACAAAGAAGGAAAACTAACCGTACTCAAAGCAGATATGATTGGTGATACCGGCGCTTATGCTTCTGTTGGTATGAAAGTGCTGGAACGTTCTGCAGGACATGCTGCCGGTGCATATCACATTCCGAATGTTGATATTATTAGCCGCGCAGTTTATACAAACAATTTACCTTGCGGTGCGATGCGTGGTTTCGGCGTTAACCAGGTTACATTTGCTTTGGAAAGTTGCATAGATGATCTTTGCGAACAAGGAGGATTTGACCGGTGGCAATTCCGTTATAACAACGCTTTGAAAGATGGTGACATGACTTCAACCGGGCAGGTGCTTAATAGAGGAATCGGTATAAGGAAAACCCTGGAAGCTGTTAAAGATATTTTTAATGGTGCAAAGTATGCGGGTATAGCATGCGGAATTAAGAACACGGGAATTGGCAATGGTATGGCCGATGAAGGAAAAGTGGTGATAGAAATTATTTCTAAATCAAAAGTAAAGCTTCATCATGGCTGGACAGAAATGGGACAGGGTGTTAATACAATGGCTGTTCAATTTTTATCACACGAAACTGGTATCCAGCCGGAAATAGTTGAGGTGATAGTTGATACCTCTGCAGAGGCTTCTGCCGGAATGACAACAGCATCAAGAGCTACTTCTATAATCGGCAACTCAATTGCAAATGCATGCATACAACTCAAAGAAGATCTGAAATCAAAATCACTCGAAGAACTTGCTGGAAATGTTTACAGAGGAGAATGGGTTTGCAACTGGACAACAAAACCGGGCAAGGAAGTTGATAAAATAATAACTCACTACTCCTATAGCTATGCTACGCAGGTTGTTGTTTTAAATGAAGCAGGTGAAATTGATACTGTTTATGCTGCACACGATGCAGGAAAAATTATAAATCCCGGTTTGTTTGAGGGCAAATAGAAGGATCAATTCATATGGGCCTGGGTTACGCAATAACCGAAGACCTTGAGCTGGAGAATAGCGTTCCTAAAAGTACACGCTTAAGAAAGATGGGAATTTTAAGAGCAAAAGAAACCCCTAAAATGGAAGTAATAGGAATTGAAGTTCCCGATCCGCACGGACCTTACGGCGTTAAAGGGGTTGGGGAAATCGGGCTTGTGCCGACAGCCGCTGCTGTTTCAAATGCTTTTTTTCAATACGACGGCACCAGGTATTATAAACTGCCGATAAAGAAAAGAGAAAAGAAGAAAAAATAAAAATGCTTCTGCTCAGAAACAGTAATATAATTCAATTCTATCCTCCCAAAGTCATTTACAATGTAGATGTTGTTATAGAAGACAAATTAATTATTGATGTCGGAAAAGATATCGGTAAAAATTATAAAGCTAACAGAGAATTAATCCTTGAAAACAAATTTATTTCAAGTGGATTGGTTTGCTCTCACAACCATTTTTACTCTGCTTTGGCAAGAGGAATTTTAGCCGATATAAAACCAAGCAATAATTTTCTTGATATATTAAAAAACTTATGGTGGCGGCTCGATAGAGCACTTGATGAAGAATCTCTTTACTACAGCGCTATGGTGGGAGCGCTCGAGGCCATTAAATCCGGAACAACATCTGTGATAGACCATAATGCATCTCCCTCATTTATTACCGGTTCATTGAAAACACTAAAAAAAGCGTTTGAAACATCCGGGCTGAGAGGAATTTTAGCCTACGAAATAACAGACAGAAACGGAATTGAGGGAACGACTGAGGGACTGAAAGAATCAATAGAATTTGCAAAAATGATAGATGAAGAAAAAAAAACTTCCAATTCAAGATATTTAATCGAAACTGCAATTGGCGCGCATGCCCCCTTTACACTAAGCAATGATTCCTTAGGCCAAATACGGGGAGCATTAGAAATAACAAAAAGAGGTCTTCACATTCACGTTTCTGAAGACGAAACTGATTCATCTTTTTCAAATAAAAATTTTGACAAAGATGTTTTACAAAGATTAGATGAATTTTCGCTTTTAAATGATAAAGCCATAATTGTACACGGAGTATATCTAACGGACAACGATATTTCAATTCTAAATGAACGGAATTCCTTCCTGGTTCATAATCCAAGATCCAATATGAATAACGGCGTTGGATATATGAATGCCCTTAACAAAGTTAAAAATGTTGGAATCGGAACGGACGGTATCGGAGCTAACATGTTTGAGGAAATAAAATTTGCTTTCTTTAAGAACACTGATTCAAAGGGAAAACTGACTATGGACGACTTTTTGAAATTTTTACAAAACGGCAATATACTTTTAGAAAGATATTTCAATAAAAAATTTGGCAAAATAGAAAAAGGTTACTTAGCTGACATAGTTATCTATAATTATAATCCACCAACCAATTTAGTTGATGAAAATCTTGCAGGACATTTCATTTACGGATTTTCTTCTCGGGATGTGGAAACAGTAATAATTAACGGCAGCATTGTATATGAAAACCGTCAATTCCCCTTCGAAATAAATTCAATTTATTTTGAGGCCAGAACCGCAGCCGAAAAAATGTGGAAGAGAATGGACAAAATTAATTAACGTTTATGAAAAAAAGATTAAGAGCAATACCTATCAAATAATCCCAAAACCTGAATAAAGAATCGGATGCTTAACTTAACATTAGTAAAATTATTTTATGAGGCATTAAAAGGTAATGCAGGGACAGCAATTGTTTATTCAAAATAATTCCTGGTCAATAACTGAACATATTTATTATAATAACCCAGCTTCTTTATTAAATTCTTTAATCAGCTCATCTATTTGTGGTGTTAAATTCCTGATCTTTTCCCAGTACCCGGGATAATCATACCATTGTGCGTTCAACTCATTTAAATCTTTTTGCTGCTGCTCTATCCACGTAAAATATTTTAAGTTGTGTATCCTCTTTTTATCATAATGATTTAATTCCAGCATTGATGAAGTATTGGTTCCCATTAAATTTTTATTATAAACTCTAACCGCGTCATCGTGACTAAATTTGCCGTATTTATCATTTAATTCATATAACCTTGAACCATAAAGCTCCATTGAATCTGTTAGAATAGTAAAAACTATATCGTTTTCAGTCAATTCAAAATACTTTGCAAATTTTATTGCTGAAAGAATATTAGCGACACCAGAAATCCCTATCAAATCAAGTTTTGACGTAACTTCTTCTGAGACACCCATTTTTATTAAATAATTCTTTCCCTCATCTTCATTAAACAACCTGATCAATTCTATACAATCATTATCGTCTATAGCTATTACGGCATCTGTATTTCTTACATTATGTATCCACGGAACGTGCTTGTCTCCTATTCCCTCAATTCGATGACCACCATAGCCGTTAAGAAGAAGAGTCGGACATTGAAGCGCTTCCGAAGCTGCAATTTTAAGCTGTGGAAATTTTATTTTTAGATAATCTCCCGCTGCAATTGTACCCCCGGAACCTGTAGCGGAAATATATCCTGCTGCGTTACCGTTTGAATTAAAATTTTTCTTAAACACTTCTTCAATAGCATTCCCCGTAACTTCAAAATGCCAGAGATAGTTTCCAAACTCCTCAAACTGATTAAATATTTTTATATCATTCCTTGTGGCTTTTAGCTCCCAGCATTTATCGAAAATCTCTTTAACATTACTTTCACAGCCGGGCGTTGCAATAACTTCACCGGCCAGATTACGCAGCCATTCAAATCTTTCTGCGCTCATTTCTTCCGGAAGAATAGCAACCGATTCACAACCCAGCAATGCCGAATTGAAGGAACCTCCACGGCAATAATTACCCGTAGACGGCCATACAGCTTTTTGTGATGTCGAATCAAAATTGCCTGTTACAAGGGAAGGAGCCAGGCATCCGTATGTTGCGCCTACTTTGTGAGCACCTGTAGGAAACCATTTCCCTGCTAGGGCAACAATTTTTGCTTTAACACCTGTCAGTTCTGAAGGCAACTCGATGAAATTAACACCTCCAAATCCACCACCAAATTCTTTAGGTTCATTCTTCCAGGTTATTCTAAAAAGGTTTAAAGGATTTACATCCCACAACCCCACATTTTTTAAACGGTCAACAATAACAGAAGGTATTTTGGATGGATCCTTCATCTGTTCATAAGTGGGGTAAATAACATTTTTTTCAATACATCTTTGAATATTATTTTTACGAATAGTTTTATTAACCTTTAGATCAATCATTTAATTTCCCTATTGTAAGCTTTTAAATTTTTCATATAAGATTTAGCTGTTTGCAGATCACTAATATTATCAATATCTGTATTAATGTCCCTATCTTTTACAGGACAAATTTTGTGTTTAAATGCTTGTAATACATCTTTTAATATTTCATCATCTTTACACTGAAGAATATGACTGACAATGGTTGATTTAATTAATATCGGATGCCCAACTGTAATTCCAGAGTTATTTTCATTGCCTTTCCCAAAAAGTGCGGGTTTAAAAACCTCAAACTGATTCTCTTCTGAAAAACATTCAATGAGTTTTTGATAAGTACTTGATAATACAAAAGGCATATCTCCGAGTGATATAAATATACCATTACTTTCCGGGGAGACATTTTGAATCCCGCATTTTACAGATGAAAACATTCCGTTTATATAATTTTTATTCTCAATCAGCCTGATTTTATCTTTTTGTTTTTTAGATAAGACTATTGAATCATCTAATAAATTAACTAAAGAGTTATAATTATATCCTCCAACTACAATAACCCTGTCACAGATTTGAACCATCGGAACAATTGCCCGAATAAGGATTGGAATATCATCTATTTCTATTCCGGGTTTCCAACTATTCATTCGTTTGGATAAACCGGCAGCAAGAATAATTCCTTCAAATTTTGCCTGCTCATTCAATTCGGGTCAACACTATTTAGTTAATATTTTATTTTTCCCATTATATAATCAATATCTGCTTCAAAGGTCTTTCGGAAACTCAACAGATTTTAAAGCAGTGTCAATGTCTTTAAGTCCATGTCCCGTTAAAAGTAACACTACTAATTTATCTTTGGAGATATTTTCTTTTAGTTTTAAAAATCCTGCAAATGATGCTGCAGATGAGGGCTCGCAAAAAACTCCGCTCTTTTGGGCAAGATGATGTTGAGCGTACATAATTTCTTCATCACTAACCAATACCATTTCACCTTCAACCGATTTTAAATCCTTTACTGCGGTGTAACCATTACGTGCAACATTAACAGAAATTGAATCCGCAATAGTAGAAGCCTTATAAC
Source organism: uncultured Bacteroidota bacterium (assembly GCA_963772675.1). Lineage (GTDB taxonomy): Bacteria > Bacteroidota > Ignavibacteria > Ignavibacteriales > Ignavibacteriaceae > JAKAGZ01. Next base: position 54,158 of record CAVYYF010000011.1, on the reverse strand, counting down.
TAAGATCGAACTTATTATTAAAAAAAGCATTATAAATGAATGAACTATTTTCTGCCTGCACCCCGATAATTTTAGGAATTTTATTTATTATACCTAAATATTTTAAATCGGTAAAACCTTTTATTACTCCGCTTAAAACAACCCCGTCACCGACAGGCACGAAGACATAATCTATTTCTTTCCCCTGTACCTGCTCGAACATCTCAATTGAAGCTGTTTTTTTCCCTTCAATTGTCATTGGATTATAGGCCGTATTACGATTGAGAAATCCCGTCTTTTCAGAAAATTTTAATGAAAGATCAAAAGCTTTATCATAATCGCCTTTGATAGGAATCAGCTCAGCACCATATTGAAGACACTGTACTAATTTTGCTCTGGGAGCAGATTCAGGCATAAAGATAAAAGCTTTTTGTCCTGCAGCCGCAGCAATACCTGCCATTGAAGAAGCAGCATTACCCGTAGATGCAACTACGATTTCATTCACATTATTTTTTTTTGCAAATGCAGAAACTAAATATGAAGCTCTGTCTTTATAAGACCCGGTTGGATTTGTTCCATCAAATTTCAGATATACGTTATCGCATCCTAATTCCTTTTGAATATTTTTTGCTTTTATAATAGGAGTATTGCCGACACTAATTGAGGGAAAATATTTTTCTTCAACCGGAAGAAAATCAAATATATTAATTTTCTCTTTACCTGTTATGGTGTTTTTTAATCTTGCAGGTAATTGAACTTTTAAAATTCCTTTTAACGGTTTACCTTCAATATTTTCTTCGCGACATTCCGGGCAAAGCATTAAATTTTTTGTGATATTATAAATTTGACCGCAGGAATCACATTTATATTTAAAGTCTTCTTTCATACAATGTTACATTGTTAACGACATAATGGCTTTTGCAGTATGAAGTCTGTTTTCAGCTTCATCAAAAACAATTGAAATATCTGGATTATCCAAAATTTCATCGGTTACTTCGTGTCCTCTGTCGGCAGGTAAAGCATGCATTAGTTTTACATTTTTATCGGCAAGTTTAATTTTATTCTCATCGCAAATCCAGTTCTTATACTTATCTAAATTTGCTTTCATTTCTTTTTTACGTTCCTCTTCATTTTGAAGGTATTCATTAACTTCATAAAAACCGAAACCTCCCCAGTTTTTGGGAATAACAATCTGTGCGCCTTCAAAAGCTTCGTCCATATTATTTGTAAATTTTATACTGCCTCCACCATCTTCTGCATTCTTATAAGCTTTGTTTACAATATTTTTGCTTAAGGGAAATTCTTTTGGATGAGCTACAGTTACATCAATTCCAAACCTGGGAAAAAGCAATATTTGTGTCTGAGGAACCGATAACGGTTTTGAATGTGTATCAGCATACGCCCAGGAAACTGTTACCTTTAAACCCTTTGTGTTTTTTCCCAAATGTTCAAATATGGTCATCAAATCAGCGAGCCCTTGAAACGGGTGATAAATATCATCCTGAAGTGACATTACCGGTTTAGTAGAATGCTTTGCCATTTCACTCAAATAATCATTTCCAATTCCGTAAAAACAATTTCTTGATGCAATACCGTGGCCCATTCTTGAAAGTATGATGGCGGTGTCTTTCGGAGTTTCACCATGAGAAAGCTGCATTTTATCAGCAGTAAGATCATGAGCATGACCACCCAACTGTGTCATCCCCGCTTCCATAGAATTTCTTGTACGCGTAGACTGTTCAAAAAATATCATAAATAAAGTTTTGTCCTGCAAATACCTTGTTGGTATTTCTTTTCTAAATTTTTCTTTTAAATCAAAAGAAGTTTCAAAAACAGAATCAAGTTCTTGCTTAGACCAGTTTTCACAAGTAAGAAAATGTTTTCCCTTTAAATTTGATGACATATTCTGAACCTCAAAAGTTAGTAGTTAAAAAATGGAACAATAGTATGCATAAAACGCGGATGCTTTAACAAGATGTTCAGTCGGAACCTTTTCATTTGGAGCGTGTGCCATAACTTCATTTCCGGGACCGAATCCAATTACCGGGATATCATAAAGCCCGTTTATTGTAACTCCATTAGTAGAAAAAGTCCACTTGTCGATGAAAGGTTTTTCACCAAATAAATCCTGATATGTTTTAACTCCATTCTGAATTACAGGATGGTTTTCTTCAATTACCCAAGTTGGATAATATTTTTCCATCCCATATTCCAAACCAGTATAAGCTTTTTCTTTATAATTTAACAACTCAACCTTTGCATTCATTCCGTTTACTATTTCTTCAATTTGTTTTAAGGCTAATTCCTTATCTTCTCCTCTCGTTAACCTTCTATCAAGATGAAATTTACAAAAATCAGAAACTGCACAAAGAGAAGGACTTGATGATACTATTTCTGAAATTGTTACAGAGCCTTTACCTAGAAATTTATCGGTCGTTAATCTTTCATTAAGTTTTTCAATTTCTAATGCCGCCTTAGATGCCATATAGATTGCATTCTTTCCCCTTTCCGGAGCCGAGCCGTGTGCAGAGAGTCCGAAAAAAGAAACCTCAATTTCCATTCGCCCTCTATGTCCCCGGTAAATATTTAAGTTCGTTGGTTCAGTTACAATTACACAATCCGGTTTAATTTTGTCTTCTTCAACTATATATTTCCAGCATAACCCGTCGCAATCTTCTTCCATAACAGAGCCTACAAAATAGATAGTAATGTCATTTTCCAGACCTAATTCCTTTAAAATTTTTCCCGCAGTAATAAATGCAGCTGGCCCGCCTGTTTGATCTACGCTACCACGCCCCTGTACATAACCGTCTTTTATTTCCCCTCCAAGCGGATCAAAAGTCCAATCGTCAAGATTGCCTAAATCAACCGTGTCGATGTGTCCGTCAATTGCAATAATTTTTTTGCCATTGCCGATTCTTCCAATTACATTACCTAAACCGTCAATCTTTACTTCATCAAAACCGGCGTCCTCCATCATTTTTTTCATTAGAGCAGCAACTTCTTTTTCATCGCTACTCAATGATTTAAGCTGAACTAACTTAGAAAGGTTTTCTGCAGTATACAATTCATATTTCTTAGCAAGTGTAAAAATTCTTTCAGAAAGATTCATATTTTCACCCCGAATAATTACGAAAAAGCTTTTTCTAATGAGCCATCTAAAAAATAAGCGGGAAGTTCTTTGGGAGTAATTTTCCCCGCATTTTAGAATTTGTTTTATAAAATTAGGAAAAATTAGACTAATTAGTTAATAAAATTTGATTTTTCACATGTTGCTAAACTAATTAAATCTGAAGAACAAAATTTGCTGTTTCGAATAATTCGATTTTTCAGATACTCCCACTTGACGTAATACATATGATTCCTTATATTAATTTTAAACTCGGGCAATTCCTCTTCTAATTTATTCGTAGCCTTAACCCTTAAAAAAGCAAAGACATTTTTTAAAATAATTATTTGTTTAATTCAAAGAAAAAGGAATAAACAATGAAATCATATTTTATTTTTATAGTTATTGCTTCAATTGTTGTTTTATCCAATACCAGCTTCGGACAAATTGATCCAACAAAGATTCTTAAAAAGAAAGTTGAAAAAAAAGCAAAAACGGAAATGGAGAAGGCAATTGATAAGGGATTGGAAGGCAACCAGCAGAATTCACAAAATAATGAAAGTAAAAAAAACGACACTCTAACAAATGATCCCGTTGATTCAGTTCAAAGTACAAAGGATCAATCACAGAAAAAATTAAAATTATGGTCGAAATACGATTTTGTCCCCGGCGATAAAATAATTTTTGAAGATGATCTTGAAAGTGAAGAAAGCGGTGAATTTCCTTCCCGATGGGATTTAATCAGTGGTACAGCCCAAAATGCATCACTGGGAGAAGATAATGTAATACAGTTTGTACACAAGAATACACTCGTTACACCATTAATGAAAAAAAAGGATTTTCTGCCTGATGTTTTTACAATTGAATTTGATGTATTCTTTGAAGAGTTGGGAACTAAAAGAACTCAACAATATCAAATCAGATTTTTCGAAGGAACGGGGGGTGCGGAACGCGGAAACAGGGACAACAGAGTAATAGATGTTTTCTGGAATAGAGTTAATACGGGAAGTTTCGGTGGAAAGACCGCCAGTTACAGAGAAGAGGGAAAAAACTGGCAACCTAAATGGAAACATATTGCTATCGCTTTTAATAAGAGATCACTGAAACTTTATATGGATCACGAAAGAATGCTGAATATTCCTCGTGTAAAATTTACACCTAAAATGTTTTCAATCGGCGTACAATATGACGATCGTTTTATAAAAATTTGCGCCATAAAAGCTATCAGAGTAAATGAAGGCGGTAAAAAATTATATGATAGAGTTATGGCCGATGGTAAATTTGTAACTCACGGAATTTTGTTTGATGTAAATAAATCAACAATCAAGGCCGAATCAATGGGTACCATAAACGAAATTGTCAAATTAATGAATGAACACTCTGATTTAAGATTCAGAATTGAAGGGCACACCGATAGCGATGGTGATGATGCATATAATCAAAAACTTTCCGAAGATCGCGCTGCTTCTGTAAAATCTTTATTAGTTGATTCCGGTATAGATGCCTCACGATTTGAAACAAAAGGATTTGGTGAGAGCAAACCCGTAGATAACAACACTACACCGGAAGGAAAAGCTAATAACCGGAGAGTAGAATTTATCAAATTATGAGCATTATTGAAAACAACTTAATTAATTTCACTTTAAATAAAAGGAGGTCCAAAGGATGAAAAAAATTCTTCTTTTTGTAGTCGCTTTAAGCTATGCTGTTTTTGCGCAAATCACAATTAATACCAGCGATAAGACAAACATATTTACAACCGGTAATATTATAACTGTCTATTCAGATACTTCACAATCAACAGTCGATATTGGTTCAACGGGAGGGGGCAATAACTGGGATTTTAGTGGATTAACATACAATATATCAGCTGACCTCGAAATAGTGGATCCATCAACCTCTCCTTATATAAGTGATTTTTCGGGTGCGGATGTTTGCGGACACAGTTCAGGCTCTTATGGCGGTGCTCAGACAGATATTTGGTCATATTACAAACTAAACGGTACTTATGATCTAATGGGAAGCGCAACAACTATCAGCACACAAGCAGGGTTTACTACTGAAATTAAGGATACCTCATACAGGAAACAATATGTAGATCCTATGACGTATAATTCAAACTGGAACCAGACTTTCACTCAATCCCAACTATTAAATGGTACGCCAATCAGTTCATCAAGTGTTTCGATCAGTTCGGTTGTAGACGCCTACGGTACTATGAAATTACCCGGGGGAGCCAGCTACGATGCTTTGAGAATAAAAGAAACTACTACCATAAGTATTCTTACAATGGTCTCTTACTATTTCGTAGCGAAAAACGGTGCGCAGGTAGAGGTAAGTGCAACAGATTCAAATCCTTCAGATAATGGTACAATCAGTGTCGACGGAACAAATTACAATGGCGCAATGACTGCTACTGATGTGGAACAAACAAGTTCTCTGCCTCATAACTATAATTTAAAACAGAATTATCCAAACCCATTTAATCCAACTACAAAAATTGAATATAGTATTCCGAAAGAATCATTTGTTCAAATTAAGGTTTATGATATTTTAGGAAACGAGGTAACAACCTTGGTAAATAAGGAACAAACTGCCGGAGCTTATAGAGTAGATTTTTCAGGAAATAATCTTGCAAGTGGATTTTATATTGCAAGGCTGAAAGCAGGAAATATTATAAAGACTATTAAAATGACTTTGTTGAAATAATTTCCAGATTATAAATTCCCTTTTGTCTCTCTCCTTTTCGGAGAGAGACTTCAGTGGGAACTATTTTTTCTCATCATCAAATAATAAACCACAAACGAAATTCCAAAACCCACAAACCACGCATAATCATAAAGAAAATGAAGCGAAGGAACAACCAAGCCAATTAATGCTACAAAAACCCCCGCCGCAAGCGAGACAATTCCTTTGGGATTAAAACCTTTCCTATATTCATAAATTCCGTTTCTTATATATAGGTCTTTTACTTCAAGATGCTGATCGCGAATTATGAAATAATCACAGATCAAAATTCCGGCAATAGGTCCAAGAAAACTAGAATAGCCTATCAGCCACCCAAAAACATATGAACTAAAATCAGAAAGCAACTTCCATGGCATCATTACAATTCCGATTACCGCAGTAATCAATCCGCCCTTAACAAAATTAATTTTCTTGGGGAATAAATTTGCAAAATCATTTGCAGGTGATACAACATTTGCTGCAATGTTTGTAGTAAGTGTTGCAATCAGTAAGGAAACCAGTGAAAGAAATACAACAACAGGATTATGAAATTTTGAAAGAAGTACAACCGGGTCCCAGATTGCTTCGCCAAAGATTACAACTGTCGCTGAAGTAACCGCAATTCCAATAAAAGAAAACAAAGCCATTGTCGGGGGAAGGCCTATCGCCTGTCCGACTATTTGTGCTCTCTGACTTTTTGCATACCGCGTAAAATCAGGAATGTTCAGAGAAACCGTAGCCCAGAAACCAACCATCCCGGTTAATGATGGAATAAAAAACTGCCAGAACTCTCCTGTCGTTTGAAACTTACTTGGCTGACTCAAAATCGGCCCCAAACCTCCGCCATTGCTCCATGCCCAATATAAAAGGACAAGACCCATTACAATTAAAAACGGGGCTGCAAACGATTCCAGCCAACGAATTGATTCAGTTCCTTTAATGATAAAATAAACATTCATCCCCCAGAAAATCATGAAGCCGACAGCTGGTCCCCAGGAAAAAACTGCCCAGCTTGGCAGAACTAAAATTATCAATGAATTAAACGCCTGACCACCAATCCATGTTTGAATTCCAAACCAGCCGCATGCAACCAAAGCACGAAGCAGAGCAGGAACATTCGATCCAAGTGTTCCGAAAGATGCACGGGCTAAAACTGGAAAGGGTATTCCGTATTTTGTTCCTGCGTGCGCATTAAGAACCATCGGGATCAGAACAATAATATTTCCAAGTACAATTGTCATCAAAGCCTGCCACCAGTTCATTCCGCCAGCGATCAATCCGCTTGCAAGCAGATAAGTAGGGATGCATACACTCATTCCAACCCAAAGAGCGGCAAAGTTATAAGTGCCCCAGGTTCTTTGAGCTACTTTAGTAGCTGCAATGTCATCATTAATTAATTCGCTGTCTTTAATACCGGAAAGGTCAGTATCAATTAATTCGGAAGTCATTTTTGCCATTATGAAATTCCTTAAATAATTGTTGATTGCTATGTCGAACTCAGGCTACTGAAATTTAATAATTATTTCAATTAATTAAGATAAGATTTATTCTGAATAATTTTTTTTAATTCATGCATTGCAAAAAGTATTTCATCATCACTGTTATAAAAATGCGGAGCAATTCTTATTCCCGCATCTTTCCTGTAATCCACAATTATATTTCTCTTTAAAAGTTCTTTTGAAATCAAATATGAATCAGGCATATCAATCGTAACTGTACCTCCTCGCTTAGTAGCATCCATTGGTGAATTTATTTTATAGCCCTCTTTTTGAGCAAGCTCAGTTACTAAAGAAGTCTGATGGATTGATTTTTTTCTAATTTTATCAATTCCAATTTTATTAATTATCTTTGGCCCTTCTTGCGATGAATAAAGTGCAGGAATAGAGGGAGTACCATTCAGAAATTTATATACCTCCTGTGTATATTCCATCTTTTTTTCAAAGGCAAAAGGTTCCATATGTGCCAACCAACCAGTTATTGTCGGTTCAAGTTTACTACGAAGCGACGGTTCTATCCAAAGAAAAATACCACCCGGTCCACCACAAAGCCACTTTAATACTCCTCCAATCAAAATATCGACACCAAGTTTTTTTACGTCTACCGGCATAGTTCCTGTTGAATGGTAAGTATCCAGGATAACATAAGCACCTACCGAATGTGCTTTTTCGACAATAGCATTTATATCCATTATGTAAGCACTCCTGAACAACACGTGAGAAACCGGAACAAGCAAAGTCCTTTCATCAATTGCATCTAAAATTTTTTCTGTTGATGGAACTACTAGGTTTTCAGATTCAATTAGCTTTACTTTCGCTCCAAGTTTGGTTGCAAATTTTTCAAAGACATACATTTCAGAAGGAAACTCAAGACTGGAATAGACAATTTCGTTTTTCTTGCTATTAAAATCAAAACAGGAAAGAATAATCGATTGAAGGAGTGAAATATTCATATGCATTGAAATTTCGTTTGGACCTGCACCTATTAACGGAACAATAATATTCCCTACTTCTGCATTTAGTTCCCACCAGTATTCTTCCCATGCACGAACCCCCCGGGTTGCCCATGTTTCAGCATATTCCTGCATTTTATTATAAACTGATTTTGGCATTGCACCAAGTGAATTAGATATTAAGTAGGTTGTATTATTTAAGATTGGAAATTCTTCGCGCCATTTGAGAAGTTCGTCTTTTTGAGAAAGCATTAATATTTGTTCCGGAAATTTATTAAAATCATTTGTAGAGACGGACATGCCCCGTCTCTACACAAATAAATATTCTACTAATTCCATGCTCCGGCAAAAGCAGCACGCTTAACAAATTGCCCTCTCCCGGCTTTACCTTTAAATTTATTATCCTTTACAATTACTTCGCCGCGTGAAAGTACAGTTTCGCATTACCTTTTATTTTCTTTCCCTCAAACATTGAATAATCAACATTCATATGATGAGTTTTAGCTGATATCGTTAATTTCTTTTCAGGATCCCAGATAACAATGTCTGCATCTGAACCAACGGCAATTGTTCCTTTGCGTGGATACATTCCGAAAAGTTTTGCGGGTGCGGTAGAAATCAATTCAATCCATCGATTCAATGATATTCTGCCTTCGTTTACACCGCCATCGTATAACAATTGCACACGGTTCTCTATACCTGGACCACCATTAGGAATTTTTGTAAAGTCATTTTTGCCAAGCTCTTTTTGTCCTTTAAAATTAAAAGGACAATGATCAGTCGAAACAACCTGCAGGTCATTTTGCTGAAGACCTGCCCATAATTTTTCCTGGTGCCATTTTTCTCTTACAGGAGGAGAAAAAACATATTTGGCTCCTTCAAATCCGGGCTTGCTTATATCGTCCATTGACAGGTAAAGATATTGTGTACAGGTTTCTGCATAAGCCGGAAGGCCTCTGTCTCTTGCATCTGAAACTTTTATCAGTGCATCATTACAGGTTAAATGTACAATGTAAACAGGAGTTCCAGCCATTTCAGCTAATGCTATTGCTCTATTTGTCGCTTCTCCTTCAGCAGCTGCGGGACGACTGATCGCGTGGTACTTTGGTGCCAGTTTTTTTTCAGCTACCATTTGCTTTACTATAATATCTATAGTCATTCCATTTTCAGCATGCATACAAACAAGCCCACCGTTTTTTTTCGTTTGCAGCATTGCTTTGTAGATTGTAGCATCATCCACCATTAGAACGCCGGGATAAGCTAAGAATAATTTAAAGCTTGTTATTCCTTCTTTTACCAGATCATCCATTTCACTCAATCTTTTATCAGGTAAATCTGTAATGATCATATGAAAACTATAATCTATTGTAGCTTTGCCTTCCGCTTTTGCCATCCACGTATCAAAACCTTCGTGTAAGCTTCCACCTTTGGGCTGAATTGCAAAATCTATTAATGAAGTTGTTCCACCAAAGGCCGCGGCTTTTGTACCGGTTTCAAAATTGTCACTGGAGGTTGTCCCACCGAAGGGCATATCGAGATGAGTATGCACATCTATACCGCCGGGAATAACGTATTTATTTTTTGCATCAATTACTGTGTCGGCATTAACTTTAAGATTGTTACCGATGGTTGTGATTTTTTCTTTTTCTATAAAAATATCAGCAATATAATCTTGCTCGGCAGTAATTACTCTTCCGTTTTTTATTAATGTTGTCATGATATTCTCCTTTTGTGGATAGCCTATAACTAATGAATTACTATCCCGTGTTTTTTCTGAAATTCACCAAGATTTTCCCAGGTTAATTCTTTGCCTTCTTTTTTAAATTGTTCTGTTAACTCATTCCAGGTTTTTTGTTCGGCTCCATCATCCAGTCGAACCATCGAAATACAACCTTCAACAGGACAAACGATTGAACAAAGGTCACAGCCGACACAATCACTTTCGCGAACCTCCGTTTTTGTATTTCCATTTACCGGAATTAAATCTATACACTGATGAGCACCATCATCGCAGGCAATATAACACAAATTACAATGAATGCATTTTGATTGATCAATTCTCGCAACAGTTTTATGAAGAAGATTAAAGTTACCGAAGTTATCCAGTTGGGGTAGCGCTAATCCCCTAACCTCATCAAGAGACTTATATCCTTTCTCTTCCATCCAGAAAGTTAGTCCTTCAATCATATCTTTTATTATCCTGAATCCGTAATGCATAACTGCCGTACAAACCTGCACGCTCGATGAACCGAGTAAAATAAATTCGAGTGCGTCCCGCCAATTGCTTATTCCCCCAATACCTGAAATCGGAAGATTCACTTCCTTATCAGCAGCGACCTGTGAAACCATATGAAGTGCGATTGGTTTTACTGCAGGACCAGCAAAACCTCCATGACTACTTTTTCCTGCTACTGTCGGTTTTATTTTTAAAGTATCGAGATCAATTCCCATTATACTATTAATAGTATTGATCAGTGAAATGCCTGAAGCATTTGCTGCCTTAGCAGCACGAGCCGGCATTACAATATTGCTTACATTTGGAGTAAGTTTAACAAGAACCGGAATAGTGGAAACTTCCGTTACCCATTCAGTTATCATTTTGCAATATTCAGGAACCTGTCCAACCGCCGAACCCATCCCGCGTTCACTCATTCCATGCGGACATCCATAATTTAATTCGATTCCGTCTGCGCCTGTATCGATTGTCATTTTAACAATATCATGCCAGGCCTCTTTTTTAGACTCAACCATAAGAGAAACAACTACAGCACGATCCGGCCACAGTTTTTTTGTTTCTGCAATTTCTTTCATATTAACTTCAATCGGGCGGTCGCTGATCAATTCAATATTATTCAGCCCGGCAATTTTCTGTCCGTTGTAATCAACGCTGCCATAGCGATTGCAAACATTCATAACCGGTTCACCTATGGTTTTCCAGACTGTTCCTCCCCAACCCTGTTCGAATGCTTTACAATTTTGATAAGCAGAATTAGACGGCGGAGCCGATGCAAGCCAGAATGGATTCGGAGATTTTATTCCGCCGCAATTAATTGAAAGATCAACCATAAAATCCTCTACTTAATTTTTATCCTTTGAAAGGAAAGAATGAATTCCGTGCGCAGCCATTTTCCCGTCGTAAGCTGCATTTACAACTTCCTTTCCTCCATTTATACAATCGCCGCCTGCAAATACTTTTGAATTACCTGTTTGATAATTATCGGGATCAACCTCCACCTTACCGTCTTCAATTTTTAATCCTGAAATTGAATTTAAAAACTCTGCCTTAGCACTCTGCCCTATCGCCTTAATCACCATATCAACAGGAATTATATAATTAGAATTCGGAATTTCAACGGGCTTTCTTCTTCCACCCTTTGCTGATTCATTCAGAGTCATTTTTACACATTCAATCGCTTCAACATATTTATCACCAATAATTTTTTTAGGGGAAGTTAAAAAGTGAAAAACTACACCGTCATTTTTAGCCAGCTCAAATTCAAATTTATATGCTGACATTTCTTCCTCGCTTCGCCTGTAAAGAATCATCACTTCTTCTGCGCCGAGTCTTACCGATTCGGTAGCAGCATCAATCGATGTATTGCCGGCACCTATTACTGCAATCTTTTTCCCAATGTTAACAGAAGTCCATTTCTCCTTCTTCACCTCTTCAATAAAATCTATCGCATTTACTACTCCCGGCAATTCTTCTCCGGAAACCTTTAAGTCTGTACTTTCCCCAAGACCAATTCCTAGAAATACCGCATCATGTTGATTATTTATTTCTTCAAAAGAAATATTTTCCCCAACCAATGAATTGGTTTTAATTTTTACACCAAAGCTTTTAACGAACTCAACTTCTTTTAGACTATCTGCCTGACGGGTTTTATAAGGTGCAATGCCCCACGTGTTAAGTCCGCCGGGAATTTTATTCCCTTCGTAAATGGTTACATCATATCCAAGCAAAGCAAGCTCTGCCCCACAAGCTAATCCAGAAGGACCTGATCCAATTATTCCAACCGACTTACCATTTTTTTCTTTTACAGAAAAAAGTTTTGGCATTCCTTTTTCAAAATAATTATCTATAGCAAACCTCTGGAGTCTTCCTATCTCAATCGGCAGCTCGTTTTTATCATTGTAAACACACGCACCTTCACAAAGAACTTCAACAGGACAGGCTTTTGCACAGGTAAGCGCACTCCAATTTGATTCAAAGATGGTTTTCGCGGAGCCCAAAAGATTTCCTGAGCTAATTTTTTTTATGAATGCAGGTATGTCGATATGTGTCGGACATGCTTTTGTGCAGGGAGAATCGTAGCAATACAAACACCTGTTTGCTTCAGTAGTAGCAGAATTTACAGTAAACGGAGAATGAAGTTCTTCAAAATTTTTTTCATATTGATCATGAGAAAGTTTTGGAGCAAGATTATTCATAAATCCAACAATTAGATTAGTTAATGGATTCTAGTTATTTATTTCGTTATCTGCAATTTTTAATGCTTCATCAAACACTTTAATTGCAGAATCAATTTCTTCTTTTGTTATAATCAAAGGAGGAGCAATTACAAAATGACTAATCCACCCCTGCATATAAATTCCGTTATTCATCATTTCAGTAGTTACCTTATTTACAGTAAGAGGCTTGCCGGCAACCTTTTCTTCTTTATTATTGAAAGGTTCTTTAGAGCTTTTATCTTTTACAATTTCAACTGCCCAGAACAAACCCTTTCCCCTAACGTCACCGATCGACTTATGTTTTTCTTTAAGCTCATTTAATTTTTTGCCAAGATATTCACCCATTTCAACGGCGCGTTCTATTAAGTTTAATCTTTTGATTTCATTTATCGCCGCAATAGCCGGGGCAAGCGTTAATGGATGAGCTTCATAAGTATGACCATGCGCAAAAAAATGATCATTAAAAAAGTCTGCTATTTTCATGTTTGTAGCTGTCAGGCCGAGTGGAACGTATGCTGAAGTAATGCCCTTTGCAGTTGTTAAAATATCCGGCTTAACATTCCAGTTATCAACTGCAAACCACTGACCGGTTCTTCCCCAACCGCTCATAACTTCATCAGCAATTAATAAAACATTATTATCATCACAAATTTTTCGAAGTTTTGGCAGATATTCATCCGCAGGAACAAGTATACCATTTGTACCGACTATAGGCTCAACTATTACGGCTGCAACGTTACCTTCATTTTTTATCATATGTTCAATATAATCGGCACAGGCAATGTTGCAATCAGGATAATTTTGTCCAAGCGGACAACGATAGCAATTACATTCCGGCGCAAAAATAACTCCTTCTATTTTTCCTGCTGGTTCAACAGCCCAACGTCTTGGATCACCTGTTGCTGCGATGGAAGCAGCAGTAGAACCGTGATAGGAATTGTAACGTGATATAATTTTATATTTACCGGTATACATCCGTGCAATTTTTATTGCAGCTTCATTGGCTTCAGTGCCGGAAGTTGAAAAGTAAAATTTATCAAGACCCTTTGGCAAAACTTCCAACAGCAGTTTACTTAGTTCAGCACGGACATCCGTTGTATAACCAGGGGCAATGTAACATAGTTTTTCTGCCTGGTCTGCAATTGATTTAATAACAGCTTTGTTTTTGTGACCGATATTTACGCACATCAACTGGGCAGAAAAATCAAGATATTTTTTCCCGGTTGAATCCGTGAAGTAACATCCTTCAGCATCTATAATGTGAAGCGGTTTCCACCCTTTCTGGTAGCGCCATGTTCCATAGGTGTGATCAGAAGTGATTTTAACTATTTCTTCAGATGTCATTTTTTTACCTAATAAAATTTAAGAAGACAATAGAACAGGATGAACACTGATCTAAAGAATTTACACGGATCTTAATCAGCGATAATCTGTTCAATCCGCGTGATTAGAGTTCTATTTTTTAATTTCTATTTCCCTAAAGCAGTCAACTCACTGTACGCTTCCGGCCTTCTGTCACGGAAGAATTGCCATACATTTCTTACTTCCTGTATTTCATCAAGATTCAAATCCGAAACTACTATTTCATCTTTATCCCGACTTGCCTGAGCAATTATTTTTCCTCGTGGATTACAGAAATAACTTTTGCCGTAAAACTCTCCTATATTCCAGGGAGCTTCCGTGCCGACACGATTTATTGCACCGACAAAATATCCGTTCGCAACAGCGTGAGCCGGCTGTTCAAGTTCCCATAGATACTCTGAGAGACCGGCAACAGTCGCTGAAGGATTAAAAACTATTTCAGCTCCGTTTAAACCGAGTGCTCGCGCGCCTTCCGGAAAATGTCTATCATAACATATGTAGACACCAATATCTGCAAATGCTGTTTTGAAAATTGGAAAACCAAGATTTCCCGGTTTGAAATAGAACTTCTCCCAAAATCCCGGATTGCAGTGTGGAATATGATGCTTCCGGTATTTGCCAAGATATTTCCCGTCAGCATCTATTACTGCCGCAGTATTATAGTATACTCCTGTCATTTCTTCTTCATAAACAGGAACAATGATTGCCATTCCATGTTTCTTTGCAACTTCCTGCATTAATTTAGTTGTGGGACCATCAGGTACCTTTTCTACAAGGCCGTACCATTTAGCTTCCTGCTCTGCACAAAAATACGGGCCATAGAAAAGCTCCTGCAAACAGAGTATCTGCACACCTTTCTTCGCAGCTTCATCAATCATTTTAAGATGTTTGTCTATCATTGCCTGTTTTATTTTTTCTATAGGTTGCTCGGTCGAAACAGGAAGTATTGCCTGAATCAATCCACCTTTTACTATTCTTGGCATATTAATATTCCTTGTAATATTTTAACTCATCCAGTTTACTTTAGATTCCGGATTCCATTTAGTTGTAATTTTTTTCGGCTTGGTAAAAAATTCAATCGAGCTTTTACCAGTAATGTCTCCAACACCAAATTTCGATTCATTCCATCCGCCGAATGAAAATGGTTCACGCGGAACCGGTACTCCGATATTCACGCCGATCATTCCTGCGCTGGCGTGTTCAGCAACATAATTTGCTGCGCCACCGCTTTGGGTAAATACTGCGGCTGCATTTCCATAAAGGGAACTGTTCTGAATTTTCATTGCCTCTTCAATTGTTTTTGATCTCATAATTGAAAGTACGGGACCAAAAACTTCTTCCTTTGCAATTTTCATGTCAGGACGAACATAATCTATAACAGTGGGACCGACATAAAAACCATTTTCTTTGCCGGGCACTTTACAATTTCTTCCATCAACTAAAACCTTAGCACCTTCCTTTTCCGCTTCGGAAATATAATTTTCAATTCTTTCTTTTGCCTGTTTTGAAATCACAGCTCCTAAATTTTGTCCTGGAATAATTTTCTTTGCTTCCTCACAAAGTTTTTCAATTATATGATCCACTGCCCCAACGCCAACCATCGCAGAAGCAGCCATGCAACGTTGACCCGCGCAACCGGACATTGATGCAGCTATATTAGAAGCTGCCATTTCAGTGTGAGCATCAGGCAAAACTATAAGATGGTTTTTTGCTCCACCGAGTGTAAGTGCCCTTTTTAATTTCGATGTTGCTCTCGCGTAAACTATTTTTGCAACCTTAGTTGAGCCGACAAAAGTAACGGCCTCAATCCCGGGATGATCGCAGATTGCTTCTACTATTTCTTTATCACCGTGAACAACATTGAAAACACCGTCAGGAAGTCCGGCTTCTTTTAATAATTCAGCAATCCTGTTTGCACTTAACGGAACCTGCTCGGAAGGTTTTAAAATCATTGTGTTACCAAGACATAAAGCATTCGGAATTGTCCAGTTTGGAACCATGTTAGGAAAATTAAATGGAGTAATGCAAGTAACAACACCAAGGGGATATTTTTCAATTCTGCATTCAACACCATTACTCACTTCAAGAACTTCTCCAGAAGTTAATTGTGGAAGCGAACATGCGAATTCCGTTACTTCAATACTCTTTTCAACTTCAGCGCGGGATTCAGAGATTGTTTTTCCATTTTCAATATGAACCAGTTCGGTAAGCTCTTCAATATTTTGCTCGAGCAGGTACTTGTATTTATAAAAGACCTGTACTCTTTCTTTGATTGGTTTATTTGACCAGGCGGGAAATGCTTTTTTTGCTGCTTCAACTGCCTTATTAAGATCAGACTTTGTAGACAAAGGGACTGTTGAAATTACAGAACCATCGAGAGGGGAATACACATCAAGCTTGCCGTTTCCACTTGCAGTAAGTTTCCCCTCAACATAATTACTAAGTGCTGGATACTTCATCTCGGACTCCGCAATTATAAATATATACCCCAGGTTTAAACCGGGTGTAGAAAATAGAAATAATAAATAAAATAAACAATAAAAATCGGAATATTTAAGCGAGAATTACTGAAGCAGGTAATCAGAGAGAATTAATGGACTTTTCCCCATATTATTTATCCAGTCTATTAATTTCATTAAAAAATAACTTCAACTTGTTTTCATCTAGATTTCCATTTGTTCTTACTCCACTACATATATCAACAGCAAAAGGTGAGACCGTTTCAATTGCTGCTCTTACATTAGAATGATTTAATCCGCCTGCAAGAAATAAGGGAATACTTATTTTTTCCCGAATCTCCCGACTCAATTCCCAGTTGTGAATTCTTCCGGTTCCCCCAAGTTCTTTAATTTGAAGGTTAGGATTTCCCGAGTCCAATAAAATTGCATCGACATTTTCAGAGACTTTGATTGCCTCTTTTACAGAGTTTTCGTCAATCACATGAATGACCTGCACAATTTTAATCCCTGGTAAAGCTTCCTTAATTTGTTTATGGGAACCGGTTTTTAGTCCATCTACAATTTGAATTGTATTTGTACCTAATCTTTTTTGTTGATCAATTATTTCCTTCGCATCGGTCCTGCTTGTAAGTAAAAAGGTAGCTATTGGCGGCGGAATTGTTTTTGCAATCTTAAAGATTTCACCTTCGCTGATTACTCCCGGTCCACTCGGCATTTCGCTAACAAGTCCAAGAGCCGAAGCACCGCACTTAACAGCAAGCTTAGCCTCTTCAACGTTTTTAATACAGCAAATTTTTGCACGAACTTTACTTGATGGTTTCATTATCATTCGTAATGCTTTGTGTTCGGCCAGATTTCCTGTATAGTTTTTTTAGGTTGTTTGCAAATCCAGACAGGTTGATTATTTTCATATGGCATAGAATACTTTAAATGCAAAGTGTCCGATGGGATCACTTCTCCAAATAATTTTTCTAATGAATTTTTATTGCTTCCAATAATTATTACCACGTTAATATTTTTTCTTACCGGTCCCCACAAATAATAATTGTTGTGACCCGAAATAGCAGGAGCTAAGCCATACTTTTTACGAAAGAAATTTATTGCTCCTGCTTCTCCGTAATTTCCACAAAATATAACACAGGTTTGTTTTTCCTTCGACGTTAATTTATCATACGTATTAGCTATCTGCTTTGTCATTCCTTTCCACCCAAACATATCAGCAAAAAACTGGGGAAGCTGTGCGAGTTGTTTTTTCTCAGATGTAGAGGGTTTTATTCCAAAAAATTCCGCATACTTTATATAAGATTTGACGGGAAGAACTGGTGCAGCTAACGGAGCCACCCAAACTGATAATGCAAGGACTATAATTATCGCAGGCTTCGGCCAAAATATTTTCTTCCTTTCAAATACACTCTCTAAAAATATTCCACCGCTGGCAAATAATACTGGAAATGACGAAGAAAGATATTCTGCTTTGCTTGATGGATTCAACAATAATATAATCAACACCGTAATAAATAATATGGGGAGAATTCTAAATGGTTTTAAGTCTTTATTAAAAAACAAATAGTAAAGACCTAAAATCCAGATTGGAAGAGTAATTGGATTTTCCATTAAAATAAGTGACTTAAAGAAATCCAGTGGCGATTGCAAAACATATTTATCTTTAAGGGCATTACGCATAAACTCAAGTGTTGGGAAATCATTCTGAATTTGCCAGATGATGTATGGAATAAAAATAATTCCGGCAATAATAAAAGCAATCCATGGTTCTTTTGTCAATAATAGTTTTCTGTGTTTTGTTAAAAGTAAACCCACAACCAAACCACCACCAAACCAGAGTATACTTATTTTATTCATCAACCCTAGACCGATAATTACTCCAAGGAGATACCATAAACTTTTATTTTGATTCTTAATAATCAGGATGAGCAAATAAAATGAAATAGCCCAGAATAAAAGATCAAAGCTGTTCATTGAGTAATAAGAATTTAACGCGAGATTAATCGGTGCAACAATAACACAAATAGCCGCTACAGATTGCGCAAAAATTCCGCCACCCAGTTCTTTTGCAATCTTACCTGTTACAAAAACAGTTAATGTTCCAAGCAATGCGGGCAAAAACCTGATTGCAACAAGCGAATCGCCCAATATCGCACGCGATATTTTCAGCATTAAAATTGAAAAAGGCGGCTGGTCAACATAACCCCAGGCAAGATGATTTGAACAGGCGATGTAATAAAATTCATCACGGAAAAATCCGTAAGCTCCGTTGAGATTTATGACAAAATGAAAAAGAAATTTAAATAAAGATAGAATTATTAAAATGAAGGTTGTGCTATATAAAAAGCTTGAGAATCTATTTTTTCTTTCTGTATCCATAAAATCATCTATTTTTAAGAGTAAAAATCCAATGGGGAAACTTTATAAAGATCTTGAAAATTTTCTAATTAAACTTGATTAACGGCAAACTAATGGTTTGCTAATCATCTCCTTTATCATAGTTAACCTTTACAAATGCATTCCTTACGGGAGCGGGATATGGAGAATCTTTACCTTTAATTGACTTCCAGATTATTTTACTGAATTCAGCATCAGGTATTGCATCTGGTTTGGAAAAATTCAATTTACTGCTCTTTTCTGATCCATAAGCACTAGCAAGATTTTTTTCGTTTAAATCATATAATGGTTCAACGTGATCAAAAGATGAATTATTTGGTGTATCTGTAATGGCAAACAGCATAGGGTTTGCTGAAAGGTCAAACTGAGTCATTGGTTTTAACCCAAGAATTAACTCTATGGTTTTCAAAACGGAAGACGTTGAATACAAAGTATGATCGACATAATGCCTTTTTATATAAGGACTAATTACAAGAACACCCGATCTGTGAGCGTCAACATGATCCGGCCCATTTTGGGCATCATCTTCAAGAATAAATATTACACTTTCTTTCCAGAATTTGCTGTGAGAAATTTTATCCACCAATAAACCGACAGCGTAATCGTTTTGGGCAACATAAGCCTTTGGCGTCAACGCATTTTTTTCGGTTCCCCTCGTATGATCGTTGGGAAAATAAATAATATTGAGATCAGGCAGGTTTCCGTTTTTCTCAAATCCTTCAAAATCTTTTTCCCACGCTTTATACCTGACGATATCACTTATGGATAAATTCCACCCCGGATAGTTATGGCAAACATACTTATTCATACGCTCATCTTCAGCGATATAGTATTCTTTTTTTTCATCCGGTTTAGAAACATACTCTCCGTAATCCCTTACTCTTAACCCGCTTGAAAGAGCATTATTCCATATATAACCAGAAGAAGGACTGCTGATTGTTACGTTCGGTTCATAGTCATAAGTACCGCCCCTTCCTCCATATTGGGTCGGCCAGTTCTTTTCAACAAAGTCAGTAGCATAAGCTGCATCCGACCAGTTATGGCCATCAGCACTGACTTCTGCATCAACATAAAAATTATCGAAAAGGGTAAAATCTTCGACAAGTCTGTGTTGATTGGGTGTAACTTCTCTGCCAAACAGACAAAGAGAAGAATCTCCGTTTCCCTCTTTTAAATCTCCATAAACCTGGTCATAGCTTCTATTTTCTTTAATGACATAAAAAACGTGTTTGATTTTATCACTACGTATTCCATCATGCGTTTCCGGTATAACATTCTGAATCCCTTTCCAGTTTTCCTTTTTTGAATAATAAGGGGTATTCCTATAAACCTCTGCTGAATATTCTTTCAGCTTTTCTTCATCAGGATAATTAATAACTGATAAAGTTCCTTTAAAAAGTGAACCAATATATTCATCCTTAAAATTTTTATAGAGGGGGTTTGGCAGAGAAGTAAGTCCCTTTCCATTAGCAACAAGAATTTTACTATCAACATATCTGACTACAGTCGGATACCATCCGGTGGGAATGAATCCAATTGATTTTGCCTGGCTTGCTTCACTTACATCAAACAAAGCCAGATAATTGTTATCTGCATTTGCAACAAATAAGACAGAACCATCTTTATTTAAGCAGATAGAATTTGGCGTGCTGCCATAGGGTGCATCAGGTTTTAATGAGGAAATTAATTTTTCACTTTCTTCCTTTTTCATCAGGTCAATTACAGAAACAGAATTATTGTTTGCGTTAGCTACAAAAAGTCTTTTATCGTCATGAGCAATCAAAATTTCGGTAGGATGATCCCCTGTTCTGATTCTATTTTTAATTTCGAAGTTATTTAAACTAATTTCCGCAACAGCAGAATCTCCCCATAATGAAACATACACATAGTTGCCCTTATGATTAATTTTTACATCATAACATTCAGAGCCAAGATCAACCTTTTTTATGATTTTTTTAGCGGTGATATCACAAAAGTAAAGCTTATTACTTTCTTTTGCCCCTACGAGTAAATAATTTTTCGAAGCAAGATAATCCAGGCCTGAAATTGATATTTTTTCCTTCGGATACGGTTTACCAATTACAATTGAATCTTCTAGCGAGAGGTTTCCTTTATTAAAATTGTAAATATAAACAAGATTATTATTTCCACCAGAAACAAAAAGTTTTGATTCATCAGAATTGAAAGCTAAACCGCGCCAGGTTTTGTTAATAATTAATCTTTGAACTTCTTTTTTACCGTTAATATCTATTACTGATAATGAGTGTTCTGCGTCCCCGCTGTTAGAGGTTATTGCATATTTTCCGTCTTTCGTCACAACCATATTTAATGGAAGTTCGTCAATTCCGATCTGATCGCCCGCGGGCGTAAGTTTCCATCCATTGGGAAGAAGTGTGTAATTATCATATTTCCCGGGCGTTTTAATTTTATTTGTTGTTAAATTGCCAGCGCAGCCGGCAATCATAAGAATAAATAAAAATTGAATGAGTAACTTTGCTTGTGAGCGTTTCATATCTTTATCCTCCAATTGGCAGAAACAAAGTAATAAAATAAAGAGTCGTGAATATTAAAACAATATTAATTTTAATATGTGCCTGATATTCTTTGTTTGGAGAAAGGCCAATCTTTTAGTTTGTATGATCTTAACAAATAAACTACTGTGCCAAGTATCATCATTCCGATTCCGCCGATAGCAAAATAAAATCCTGTTGAAAAAAACAAACCTATCCACATAAAAATTGCAATGATAGCAGGAATCGGATATAGCAACATTTTGTAAGGGAAAAATTCTTTAGGCTTATTCTTATGGATTATCATTATTCCTATCGCCTGGCCTATGAACTGCACAATAATTCTCATTGCGAGTATTGCACTTATCACATCTCTTAGTTTGAAAAGCATACTAAAAACTAATCCAAGTCCTCCAAGTATTAAAAGAGAAACGTGCGGAAAATGTTTCGTCGGATGTACTTTTCCGAATGCTTTAAAAGAATAAACCATCTTTCGCTGCTGCGTATGGAACTCTTGAATATCCCAGCAGCACTGCAAACAAAGATGAAAAAGCAATCCAGAGAACCAGCACCGTTGCAACGTTAGCTGCACCTGCTCCATAAATTTTTTCAATAAAAGTACTCATTATAAATTGAGACTTTGCTGCTTCTCTCCAGGGAATTACGCCAAGCACACTTATGTTCATTAATAAATAGAGAACAGCAATTCCGCCAATAGAAATAAAAATGCTACGCGGAATATTTTTCCCGGGTTCTTTAATTTCAGAACCAAGATGACAAACATTATAGTAGCCAAGGTAGGTGTATATTGTTTTTACAGAAGCGCTGCCAAGTGCAACAAAAAATAACCATGAAAAATTAAAGGAGACATTTGAGAAGTCAAATGCAAGATGATAATTAAAATGAGTTACTCCGCCAAATATCAGCCATGCAATTGTACCAAAGACCCCGATCCATAAAAACAAAGTGATTTTCCCTACCGCCTGAATTTTCCTGTATAAAAGAATCACAAGAATTATTACAAGCAGTCCGGAGATTAATTTTTGCTCGATTGGAGTAAGCGGGATAAGAAATGAAAAATATTGCGAAAACCCGATTGAGCCTGACGCAACAACAAGCGGGGCCTGAATGATTGTCTGCCAGATAAAAAGGAAAGAAAATAATCTTCCCCAGCTTTTCGGCCCGTAAATCTCGCGGAGAAAAACATAACTGCCCCCTGCTTCCGGCATTGCCGCTCCGAGCTCAGCCCAGATAAATCCATCAGCAAAAGCAAGGAACGCACCTACAATCCATGCAAACAGGGCCTGCGGTCCGTTCATATCCTGAATAACAAGCGGGATAATAATGAATGGTCCGATGCCTACCATATCGATCATGTTCAGAGCGGCAGCTTCTTTCAGGCCGAGACCGCGTTCAAGTTTGTTTTGACCTGTGATATAAACCTCTGGGGAATTTTAGAATGGAAAATACTTCAAGGAAATGAGAAATAAAAATGTTTATGTGAATGGAACAGATGTAAATAAAAAACCACGCCGCTCTAAGGCTTTCTGGTTTTATATAAGGAAATATAGTTGTTATATAACATCAATATTATTATTCCTTATTTAATTTTTATTTTGTATTATTGCGGGAAATAATAAGTTGTGCGTCATGCATTAACAATAACTTGGACACTGAGGCGGACATTTTTTTATAGATCTAAACGAAAAATTGTTTTTAAACAATACCCAAAAATTAAAAATACGATAATATGAAAAAGACAATTCGACTTTCTTTATTTATAATCTTTTCTCTTATGGTGTTTGGCGGTACCCTGCTTGCGCAAAACCACCATAAAGAAATGCTAAAGCTTACTAAAAAATATGAAGACGCCTACAACAGAAAAGATGACAAAGCAATAAAAGCGCTGTACAAAATGGATGCAACTATGATAGGCCCGGGTGGGCATATTAGCAACGGCAGCGAAGACATCAGAGCCGCATTGAAAAGAGACTTTAGTGCCAACGATAGTACAACAAAAATCGTAATTACTATTGAAAGTGAAAAAATCGGTGCTGACAATACTATTATAGTAAAAGGAAGACTCCATGTAAAAGGAAATAAAATAAAATCCGGTCTGCCATTTGAATTCGAAGGTCCGTATACTAACTTTTTTGTAAAAGAGAAGGGTAAATGGAAACTTTTAAAACTTCATACACGGCTGATCTAAATATTAACGATTGACAGAAAACGAGACTCAACGCTAAAGTATTTCTTGCTTCATTAAACAAATTATACTATTCTGCTATTTAATTGTTGTTCAAAAAATGATAGCACGTTCTTGAATAATGATTTAATAAAACTAACTTGACATCGAAAGAGGGAAAGCCGAAACCCGATCATAGTAGGCAATAAGGATAAAATCAGTATGAAATCAGTATTAATTACAGGAACAAGCAAAGGCATTGGTTTTGAAACTGCCCTTTCATTTGCACGTGGAGGCTATAAAGTTTTTGCGACCATGAGAAATCTTGAAGCTGGAGCATCTTTAAAAAAACATATTGCAGACGAATCTTTGCCAGTCATAATTTACAAAATGGATATTGATTCAGATGAATCAGTTAAACATTGCATTGGAACTATTATTAAAGAGCACGGAACAATCGACGTATTGGTAAACAATGCAGGAATTGAGCGGCACGGTTCAATTGAGGAACTTACAATGGCTGATTTTAAAGCTGTGATGGAGACCAATTACTTTGGTGTCATCAGGTGTATCCAGGCTGTTCTGCCTCACATGCGCCAAAATAAAAATGGCTGTATCATCATTGTTGGTTCTACTTCAGGAAAAATGGCGATCAGCCCGCTGGGTGCTTATGCTGCCAGCAAGTTTGCAGTGGAGGCACTTTCTGAGGCTTTGGCACAAGAGGTTAAACCTTTCAATATTAGAGTGGCCGTGTTGGAGCCCGGGATAATTAATACACAGATGGCCGGGGATATAAGTGTTGATGGTAATTCTATATATCCGCAATCACGTCGTATTGCAGCTGTTTACAAAGAATCGCTTAAACAACCAACATCACCAACATTAGTAGCGGACACAATGCTTGAAATTGCAAACGGCAGTTCATGGCAACTAAAATACCCGGTAGGACCTGACGCTGCACCATTCTTAGGATGGCGGGCATCTATGACGGATGAACAGTGGATAGATTGGAACGCACAAAATGATGAAGACTGGTTCAAAGCAGTTGAGGCTACTTTTGGCATGAATGTTAGGAGAGAAAAATAGTTTTACAGAATGCTTCTCGAAAAAGCACGAACGCACAACATTGGTATTGCTGTAAGTGGG
Organism: uncultured Bacteroidota bacterium; assembly: GCA_963772675.1. Classification (GTDB taxonomy): domain Bacteria; phylum Bacteroidota; class Ignavibacteria; order Ignavibacteriales; family Ignavibacteriaceae; genus JAKAGZ01. The sequence goes on along the minus strand of CAVYYF010000011.1, from coordinate 29,380 downwards.
GCCGAACGTTGAAACTTCGGCTATTTGTATTGCTGTAGTTTAGTTCAGGCAGACGAGTCTCAATTTGGTTTTTTGTTGTTAACTTCAACTTTATATTTTTAATCGGGCAGCAGTTCCGGGCTGGACGTTCAATGAATTCCCCACCTGCTGCAATACCTGTACGTTGTACGCAACCAAGGAAACATTTAATAGAATAAATATGAAAGATAATAAAAACTCAACCTGGACCTGGCCTGACGAATTAGATGCTTTAACCGCTGCACCAGAACATCACAAACTGTTATTAGAAAATGATGCTGTCAGGGTTCTTGACACTCTTATTCGTCCAAATGAAATAACAGCACTTCATACTCATAAATGGCCGGCAACACTTTATATTTTGAACTGGTCAGATTTCATCAGATATGATAACAAAAATAATATTGTAGGTGATTCAAGAAATTTTGACAAATCACCTTTACCTTCTACTGCCGTTTGGACTGAACCACTGGTACCTCATAGATTGGAAAATGTAGGTGAAAATGATATACATATTATAAGTGTTGAGATCAAAAATAAATAAAAAGGCAGCGTACAACATCGTATAAATTTAATTGCTTGTGCAAGACTTCTTACGAAAATCTTCACGGATTTTCTATTCGGTTTGTATTTGCTAAATTAGTTACTTACACCACGCAACTAATATTATACAACAACGTTGGTGATAATTAAAAAAAATGAATATAAATGAAACTGGAACTATATCAAATAGATGCATTTACGGATAAAACGTTTGGTGGAAATCCAGCTTGTATCGTTCCTTTAACCGATTGGTTGCCAGATAACATATTATTGAAAATCACCAAAGAAAATGCAGTTGCTGAAACTGCATTTTTTGTAGATAAAGGTTATAAAATACATTTACGATTGTTTACTCCAGAAATTGAAATGGATTTATGCGGACACGCAACATTTGCAACTGCTCATTGCTTAAAGTCCATTTTAAACTATCCTAATGACAAAATAATATTTGAAACATTGAGTGGAGATTTGACTGTTTTAGTAGAAAATGATGTGTATTATTTAGACTTCCCCTCACGAATGCCCATTGCTTCGGAGCTACCTGATATAATCAAAAAATCTCTGAATATACAACCGAAAGAAGTTCATAAATCAAGAGATTATTTATTAGTCTACGATACAGAGCAGGAAATTGAGAATATCAAAGTTGACAGACAAATATTTGACCAAATAAATCTTGACCCTGGCGGAGTAGTTGTTACAGCAAAAGGAGAAAATTGTGATTTCGTATCAAGATTTTTTACGCCACAATCATCAATATTGGAAGACCCCGTAACTGGTTCAGCACATTGTTCATTAATTCCTTTTTGGTCATTAAGGCTTGGGAAAAAGGAATTAAATGCAATACAAATTTCCGATAGGGTTGGAAAATTACAATGCCAAAACAAGAAAGATAGGGTAATCATAAGCGGAAAAGCGAAGACATATTCTATTGGAAACTTATGGACGGAATAAAAAAGCTACCCCTAACAACGTGAATAAAACATAGCTGGTAAGTGCTAAACCGAAAAGTTCGTGTCTTTTTACACACTACGTTTCATACACAAACCGTTGTCAATTAAAAGCCGTATTTGTTAGTCAAAATCGTATATATCAATTGGATGATTCGATTGAAAAAATATTAGCTTTATACTTTTGGACAACTTGTTTACTTGAGTCATTATATTTATTATAGTGTAGAAGCCTGATACAATCGGGTAAGATTAAAGGCGTTTAAAAACACCACTTCCTATTACAGAAGAGGAATAATCATTGGACGATTTAGAGCGAATATCAAGGATATAGTTCGAAATTAAAAACAAAAATATAATTTATAAAATTATGAAAAAGAAATCATATTTAATCATTTGTGCGTTAGTATTAAATACTACTCTATTAAAAGCCCAGGTTAATGATACTAATAAATCTTTGAATAGTATTGGTTATGAAAAATTAATGGTTCAACTGAATAAATACAAAATCCATTTCGACACGTACAAAAGAGATAACATTCCTTTGTTAATGGGAAATTCAGAGATTGGTGGACTTGCAGATCCATTGGGGAAAGGATTTTATGAAACCTGGGGCAATAGTTTTTGGTGGGATTCTATTACCCGTAAGCCTATGCCGGGTCTGATGCTTCGGTTCCCTGCTTATGAAAAACTTACACCATCAAAATTAGAACAAAACCTTTCACTAAACGATGGAGTTTTGCGTACAAAAGTTCTATTCGAAAACGGACAAGGTTATGAAAGTGAACAGTTTTTTTCTATGGACGATAAAAAATTGTTTGTTATAAAAATGAAGAATTTGAGTGATAAAAATATTTATACGCAATTAAGATTACCGGTCGAGAATTTCAGATGTTCTTATAGAACAGACAATATCATTAAAGCACAAAGCGATGAAAACGCATTTACGCCGGTTTATTGGAAACTATCCAGCAATCAAAAAATAATCAAATCATTTTTAGAGGATTATACAGCCAATCTTCCTAATAATATTGGAAAACGAACCAATAATTTTCCTTATTGTCAGGATACTTATGAAGTAATAATACCTGCAAACGATAGTCTTATTATAACTTATTCAATTTCCTCACAAGATGATTATGGCGCAGACCATCAGGTTAGCTATAATCAACTATATATTAACAACAAACAAGCCTGGAGCAAACTTTGGCATAATACCGGAGTTCTTATTCTGCCCGATTCTAAATACGCCGAAGTATTTTACCGCTCTCTTTTCTGGCTTTATTGTACTTCGGGCAGTAGTAATTATTTACCAGGTGAAACACAATATGCTGAATTTAATAGTAATATGGCTTTAGAATATGGGTATTATTCAGATCGTTTTCCACTTGATGAAGGTACCTGGTACAACCATTCATTTACATACGGGGCGCCAGGATGGGCAACACTGGCTTTTATCAACCTTGGTAACAGAGAAAAAGCAAAAAACATTTTAGAAGTATATTATCGACCTGAACAATTAAACAATAATGCAAGAATTTCTTTTCCATCGGAAAAGGAAGAAATAAAAACTGATGAAGATAATTTTGGATTATGGTCATATCTTAACAAGAACTCTGAAGCCTGGTACTTTGGTCACGAATTATCAATGAATGGAAAGAATCTTTATTTCAAGGGACATCGCTGGGATTGGCAGGTTCATTTAAATGCTTTTGGAGCAGCCTTGTTTCATAAATACGGGTTATATTATCCTGAAAAAGGCTTTATTTCAGACACTCTGTATTCAGTTATGAAAGGAACCGCACAGTTTTGGAGCGAATTATTAAAATGGGACGAAGTTAGAAAAGCATTTATCTTACCTCCATTATTATCATTAACAGAAGACCTTTTTAAAAAAAATGTGATTGATGCAGCACTAGCCGCCAAATGGAATTTAAATGAAGCGTCCAAATGGGCGGGTTTATTAAACCGTGATAAAGAATTAAGTAAAATTTGGAAAGACAAAGCCTCAAAAGTCTATCTGCAACAAAATGAACGGACTTATCTGGAATACCTTGATGATGATAGAACCCATATTGGGGGAGGTTATCAGGGAATAAGAGGATTTGTATATTTAGTATATCCCACCGTTGAGCTTTTACCTTATATTGATGTCAAAAAAGCAATTCATACTTTAGATCTGACGTGGATAAGGAATAAAAAAGGAGAAGGCATGATTAACTTCGTAACATGCTGGTTTGCTTTAGCTGATGCGTACTTGAAAAACGCAAAAGGCGCATATGAAAAATCTTTGTTTTGTTCCACTCAGCTCGACCCATCGGGTACCGCTATGATGGAAACACTTACTTCCCGACCTTATTATTTAGATAGTTATGCAGCATTTGTGTTAGTCCCCATTTCAATGTGTTTGCAATCTTATAATAATACTATCCGGGTATTTCCGGCAATCCCTGAAGAATGGAGAGATATAGAATTTTATAATCTTCCTGCTGTAAATGGGATAAGAGTTTCCGGAGTTTTGAAAAACGGAAAAGTAAAATCAATTATTTATAGTAAAGACGGAATTGAATTATTAAAATCTAATACGCTTACCAATGTTCAGGTTTATGAAGATAAAGGAAAAACTATTCTAAAAGAATTAAATGACTGACCATAACACGCGGTATATTAATAAGAGTTTAAATGGATTGCCAAGCGCATCGCTCTCTGGCAAGGTTCTTATTGGGTAATAGGTTCGTAATCACTAATTCCCCAACGTTTCATTTTGCAGGAAGGTTGTGCGCAACCCCGCCAGCTACTAACAGCTAACTCAATACCAATAAAAACAGACCAGCCTTTTCGCAACCTTTCCAATTGTCAGGCCTTGTACCATAATTGAAAAAGCTATCTTATTTAATCTTTATTTTGTATAATTGCAAAAATTAATGAGTTGTAAGCTATTTAAGACTGTGAGACGAATAAATAATTAAGCAAATGAAATTAGAAACAAAACGACTGATACTTAGACCGATTACTCTTGATGATAAAAACGAAATATTTGATTATCGTTCCGATATAGAGACCAATAAGTACCAGGGATGGATTCCAAAAACAATAGTTGATGTGGAAACCTTTGTTGGAAAGATTTCGAAAAAAATTAATGAACCCGATACTTGGTTTCAATTCGTCATTACAGAGAAAGAGACTAAGAAAATAGTTGGAGATTTAGGGATTCATTTTTTTGACAGCGAAAATAAACAAGTTGAAATCGGATGTACTTTGAATAAAGCTTTTCAAAATAAAGGTTACGCAACAGAATCTATTAAAAGAATAATTGACTATTTATTTAAAGAATTGAATAAACATCGAATTATTACATCAATTGATCCCGACAATAAAAGCTCTATTCGCTTGGTTGAACGAATTGGATTTCGAAAAGAAGCTCATTTTGTTGAGAGTTTATTAATAAATGGAAAGTGGGTTGATGATTTGATATATGCATTGATTGAGAAAGATTGGGAAAAACTAGACTAATGATGATTTTAATAAGCAAATGAATAAAAACAGCAAGCTACCAGGTAAGTCGGGTTTTGGTGGCTCGCTTACAGGAAAGTAGCAAATTGAAAAGCAGAGCTTAGCGGGAAGTTCATAGGGAAACTCGCGCTCTGAGTGTAGAGGCAAACCGTTAGCCGTAATTATAACAGACCGATAGTGCAAACACAAATAGAGTAATAAATATGATGAGAAAAATTTTAGGTGTTATCACAGGTTATGCATTTTTTGTTGTGACCTCGCTTGTTTTTTTTAAACTTTCGGGACACGATCCTCATTCGGACTCAGCGACTATCTTCATCATTTTGACAGCAGCTTATGGAGCATTATTTTCATTTATCTCTGGATTTATTACACAACTTATCGCCAGGACAAAAAAATTAAAAACCAATTTCGCACTTGCCTTAATAATAGTAGGATTCGCAGCATTTTCATTTTTTAAATCGGGCGGTAGTCATTGGACACAAACACTTGCAATTTTTATATTTGCACCAGTATCAATTTTAGGCGGACTATGTTATAACAAACGACAAAAGGATAATCCAGGAAATTAAGAATTATGGGCAATTTTAGGGAGACGCCTCATAATGTACCTTCGGACTGACTTTTCAACAATCAAAAAAAATAAATAAAAAAATTTGCGAAAAAGAAAAGTTGTACATATATTTGCAACCGATTGGTTTCATAAATAATAAATCGAGCAAATGAGAAGAGACATTTTTCAAGCAATTGCAGATCCGACAAGGCGGGCTATTATAGCACTAATAGCACTACAGGCAATGACACCCAACGCCATTGCCGACAATTTCAACACGACACGACAAGCAGTGTCAAAACATTTACGCATTCTCACGGAATGTGAACTTGTAAAACAAGAGCATCAGGGCAGGGAGATTTATTACTCTCTTGAAATTGACAAAATGAAAGAAATAGACAAATGGTTAGACCAATACAGAAAGATTTGGGAAACCCAATTTAATCAACTTGACCAGGTATTATCAACAATGAAAAGGCAGAAAAAATGAAAAACAATTTGTTATTTGATTTTACTGTTGACAAAGCAACAAAAACGGTATTCATAACAAGAGAATTTGATGCGGAGCTTTCGTTCGTTTGGGATGCTTTTACCAAACCAGAAATTCTTGACCAATGGGTGGCGCCTAAACCATGGGTATCAAAAACAAAATTTATGGATTTCAAAGTTGGCGGGCGAAGATTTTATGCTATGGTAAGCCCCGAAGGACAAGAGCGGTGGGCAATCCAAAAATATACTTCTATTAGCCCCAAAACCAATTTCAAAATGTTTAATGCTTTTGCAGACAAAGATGAAAACCCTGAATTACCGGGTTCTGATTGGGATTACACTTTTAGCGAACAGAACGGAAGGACAACAGTGCGTATCACTATTTATAATGAATCCCTTGCCCGAATGGAGAAGATGATTGAAATGGGCTTCACTGAAGGATTTAAGATGTCAATGATCAATCTGGAAAATCTGTTGGTGACTTTATCGCAACGATAGTAGAAAGATAATTTACAATCACATTGAGCAAAAATAAAGCGGGATTGAAACGACAAAATAAACAACCACTAATTTTATATGAACGTACAAGAACAAATCAAAAAATATATCAGCAGCCAACCTGAACCAAAACAAAGCGATATGCAAGCGTTGCATCGCATCATTCTGCGAGTAATGCCGGCAAGTAAATTATGGTTCTTAGATGGCAAAGACGATAAAGGTAAAACTGTTTCCAATCCTAATATCGGATATGGAATTCAAACCATAAAATATGCTGATGGAAAAACCAGAGAGTTTTTTCAAATTGGTATGAGTGCAAATAAAACCGGAATCTCTGTCTATATACTTGGTATCAAGGATAAGACATACTTAGCCAAAACGTATGGAAAAAAACTCGGCAAGGCGAGCATGACGGGATATTGCATTAAGTTCAAAACACTAAAAGATATAAACATTGATATACTTCAAGCAGCAATACGATATGGGGTTGATGCTCAAAATGAAAAAATGTGAGCTGCTTTAATAAATGATTAGACGAATACCGAATAATTCGGGAAACCCAATTTAATCAACTTAACCAAGTATTATCAACAATTAAAAGGCAGAAAAAATGAAAACTATTTGTTATTTGATTTTTCCGTTGACAAAGCAATAAAAACGGTATTCATAAACAGGGAATTTGATGCCGAGCTTTCGTTCGTTTGGGATGCTTTTACTAAGCAAGAAATTCTTGACCAATGGTGGGCACCAAAACCCTGGAAATCAAAAACAAAATTTATAGATTTTAGAGTTGGCGGAAGAAGGTATTATGCAATGATTAGTCCTGAAGGACAAGAACATTGGTCAATACAAGACTTTACTGCCATTAACCCCAAAACCAACTTTAAATTCAGGGATGCTTTTGCCGACAAAGATGAAAACATCAACACAGGATGGCCAGGTTCTGATTGGGACTTAAATTTTGTTCAACAGAATGGGATAACAAAAGTGAGCATTTCTATCAGACATAAAACACTTGCCGACCTGGAGAAAATAATTGAAATGGGCTTTAAGGGAGGATTTACAATGACATTAAACGAATTAGAAACCTTATTACAAGAACAAAAAAAATAATGACAATAAAAAAGGTAATTAACAGAATGAAAATTTCAAAAAAAATATTGCTGATTGCTCTATCTCTTTTCACAGTATCTCTAGCGAATGGACAAATGACTAAACCTATAGAAAGTGGCTATGCACCTGTCAATGGCATTAAAGTTTATTACGAAGTATATGGTGAGGGTGAGCCTATTATTTTATTGCACGGTGCTTTTTATACCATTCAAATGAATTGGGGACAATTAATACCTGAATTATCAAAAACAAGAAAAGTAATTGCAATTGAATTTCAAGGACACGGACACTCACCTTATTCAGACAGAAAATTAGATATTGTTACATTAGCAAAAGATGTAGAAGGAGTAATGGATTATTTAAAAATTGATAGTGCAGATGTAGCAGGATATAGTATGGGTGGCTCAGTGGCCTACCAGTTTGCCGTGCAATGTCCTAAACGATTAAAAAAATTAATAATCATTTCTTCTACTTACAAAACGGATGGTTGGCTACCAATAGTGAACACAGCGTTCGAAGATTTTAAACCTGAATTTTTTGATAACACACCTCTAAAAACAGCATACGATGCAGTAGCACCTGATAAAACAAAATGGAGGAAATTTATAGAGCAAATGATAGCTTTTGCAGAAGTTCCATTCAATGTTGGGGATTCCAATATTACAAAAATTGCTTCACCTGTATTAATAATATGTGGCGACAATGATGGAACTGATAAAATTGAGTTGATGAAAACTTATCAATTGCTCGGAGGTGGTATTTCTGCTGATTTAAAACCAATGCCCAAATCTCATTTAGCAATTGTACCTTCACAGGGACACGTGAGCCTGATGATGCAAACGAAAATAATTTTAAGTTACCTAAAAGATTTTTTAAATTAATAAACAGATAAAAACTGCCCATAACAAGGTGTATAAGCAATAGCGGGTTGATTGTTATTTTGAAATGTAAATCTATAAACCAAAAGTCAGTGCTATCTGACAGCTTGGTGGCTTGGAACCGCTACTGCTCATACACGAAACCGTCACAACTATTAAATCTGCCGGTGGTTAAAACAATAAAGTTTATTCTAAACTCTCAGCTTACTGTGTTTAAACCCATAACTTCTGTAAACCATCATACCGACAATTAGCCAGCCTGCAAACCTTACCCAAGTAATCCATGGAAGCCCCATCATTAAATACAAACAGGACGCTATTCCAAGAAGAGGTACCCACGGGACGAAGGGAACCCTGAAAGACCTTGGTCTATCCGGTTCTTTTTTGCGGAGAATAATAATTCCGATACAAACAAGGACGAAGGCAAACAATGTACCAATGTTCGTAAGATCGACCATTTCGTCTATGCTGGTAAACATTGAAGTTACACCAACAACAAGCCCTGTAAGAATTGTAGCAAAATACGGCGTCCTGAATTTGGGATGAACTTCTGCAAATTTTTGAGGAAGCAGTCCGTCACGCGCCATTGAAAAGAATATTCTTGGCTGCCCCATCTGAAAAACCAAAAGCACTGCAGTGTGCGCTATTACTGAACCGAAAGCAATAATACCAATAAAGAGGTTTGAATTCTTTTCAATATTTGCATATTGGAAAGCAAGGGTAAGGGGTTCTGCCTGCTGGGTTGCAAGCATTTTTACAAGGGCCTGATAAGGAATAATTCCTGTAAAAACTGCCGCCACCGCAATGTAAAGAATGGTACAAATTATTAGTGACCCGATTATACCAATTGGCAAATCCCTTTTGGGGTTTTTAACTTCTTCAGCAACTGTTGAAACAGCATCAAACCCGATGTAGGCAAAAAACACAACCGCCGCTCCTGCCTGAATTCCTGACCAGCCATTAGGTGCAAACGGTGTCCAATTTGCAGGCTTAACATAGTGCGCACCAACATAAATAAAGAAACCGAGAATAATTAATTTTATAATTACCATTGTCGCGTTCATACGTGCACTTTCTTTTATACCAATTACTAAGACTATTGTAATCAATGCAACAATGCTGACAGCGGGGACATTAAAAACCAAAGGAACTCCAAATATATGCGGTGCATTTTCAAAAAGGCCGGGAATTTTTGCAGCAGTCCTGTAATCGGTAGACATCCAATCGGGAATTATTACTCCAAACCCCGCAACTAAAGTTTTAAAATAATTTGCCCAGCTAATTGCTACAGCAACATTTCCTACTGCATATTCAATTATCAGATCCCATCCGATGATCCAGGCAACCAGTTCGCCAAGAGTTCCGTATGAATAAGTGTATGCACTTCCTGATATTGGTACCATTGCTGCAAATTCCGCATAACACAAAGCCGCAAAACCGCATGCTATAGCTGTAAGAACAAATGATAGCATTAATGCCGGTCCAGCACCCGGCCTTGCAAGATCGCCGGCGGCGGCTGTACCGATCGTTGCAAATATTCCTGCCCCTACAATTGCGCCGATTCCCAAAAGTGTAACATCTAATGCCCCGAGTGTGCGTTTAAGCTGCTTACTCGGATCCTCACTCTCGTGCATAATCGCATCGAGGCTCTTAGTCTGAAATAACTGTTTAAACAAAATCACTCCGTTTGTTTTTTAAAGAATGTATTTTTATTTAGAAGAAAATAAATGCGAATGGAATATGGAATAAAGCCCAGAGAATATATCTCCACATAACCTGTTTCGATTCCTGCTTAGAGAAAAATACGAAATATATTCCTTTAACAATAGTGTTACTCATCATTGCTATAACGATTGAAGTAATTATAATATTTTCAACAGGAATGGTTCCTCTAATCAGAGACAGGATAAACGGATCTATATCCGTTACCCCGGTAATGGCTGAAAGCGTGATTAATCCACCGTTACCAAAATAATTTTTTACTACAACAGTAAGCACTGACAATATAACAAATAATCCGGCAAAAATAAGAGCCGGTTTTATTTCAAACGGGTTTTGCAATGTTGAGCCAGCGTTATCCGCCTTTTCTTTTGATTTCTCTTTTATCCCAAATGAAAGAGCTATTCCAATTAACGACAACGCAACCAATTTCCACCATAGAGGTCCTACAAAGGAAGGATTGATTATCCAAATAAGGAATAAAATTCTAACATACATTATACTGCTGGCTAGTAGAGCCGCCTGAAGTGCACTTTTATTTTTCGTATGATCTTTTTCGGCGATACGCGCAACAGCAATTGTTACTGCGGTGCTCGAAACAATTCCGCCCATAATTCCCGATAACCACAATCCAACTCTGTCGCCAAATTTCTTTATCAGAAAATATCCTACAAATCCGAGCGTTGAGACAAAAACAACTATCAACCAGATTTTGTAAGGATTTAGTTGATATTTTGTGTACTCTTTATCAGGTAGAGCGGGTAGAATTATTAATGTAACCACTAAAAATTTTATTACGGCAAGAAATTCCGATTTATCAAATTTCTCAACATATTTTTCAAGTTCGGATTTTTCTGAAAGAAGAAAAGTAGTAATGATTCCGAGTGCCAGAGGGACCCAGATATCGGTAAGAATTGTAAGTGCGCCGATTACGTAAGTTAACACGGCAGCTATTTCACTCGTCCATCCGTAGTGTCCTTCCTTAAATTTTGCAATGTAACCAACGAGTACAAGCGCAGTAACTGAAATTAATCCGACAGGAAGGACAAAAGGTATATTAATTTTATAGAGCCAACCGCAGCCGAAGCCTAAAAGACTTATAATAGTATAGGTTCTTAGTCCTGCAAATCTCGATTTATAAATGTAGCTCGAACTTTCTCTTTCAAGCCCGATCAGAAAACCAAGCGCAAGTGCAACTACAAATCTTATTTCGTTTGTCCATTCAAATGTATTCAAACGGATAACTCTGTTTTTGTTTTTATTAAAATAAGAAAAGAAATTTAAACCTCCGAAGGTCCTGGCAAAAATTACCAGCAAACCAACGGAGATTAAATAATATCAGAACCGTGACATCTGTTTTACCAAAGGTTTTCTCGGAAGCATTTCATCGCGCATTGCCGTGTTGTAAACAAATGCAGCCATAATCATTGCAGACTGCATTAAATCACTTTTACTTGCATGATCATAATTATCCATATTTGAATGATGAATTCTTACCGAGTAATCCAGCGGATCCTGTATAAACTGGAAGCCGGGGATACCGATCGCGTCAAACGCAAGATGATCTGTTCCCCCTGTTGTTCTGATCGTTACAGTTGAAGCTCCCATATCGTGGAAAGGTTTCAGCCATTCTTCAAAAATAGGACGAACAGCTTCATTACCCTGCAGGTATATCCCGCGGATTTTTCCTGATCCATTATCATAATTAAAATACCCGGACACTTTTGATTGTTCCGGCTTTAATTCGAGTGTTCTGGGATTTCCAAAATGTTTTAAAACATACCCGCGCGAGCCGAGCAACCCTTCTTCTTCACCATCCCACAATGCAATGCGGATTGTTCTTCTTGGCTTTACTCCGAGAGCTTTTAAAATTCTTACAGCTTCCATTGCTACTGCACTTCCGGCAGCATTATCCGATGCACCTGTTGCTGCCTGCCAGGAATCAAAATGTCCGCCGAGCATAACAACCTGATCTCTTAAATCAGGATCGGTACCGGGAATTTCAGCAATTATATTATGCCCGTTTGTATCTTTATCATAAAAAGCTGTTTTAAGTTCTGCTGCAATCTTAACTGGAATTTTCTTTTCAAGAATTCTTACTATTCTGTTGTAAGCTTCTATTTCTACCTGGAAAGATGCTATTCCTCCATCTTCGCCAACTTTATATGAACCGCCTGATGCTGCAAAAAGAGTTCCGTCCTGTCCACGGCTTGGTTCTAAAATTACTGCTATACCTTCAGTTTTTAAAAATTCACTTACCTTATTTCTTAATTCTCTCATCTTTCTATATTCTGCTATTCTATCTGCCCATCTCGATCTTGCGCCCGGTTCAGGAGCCATTTGCAATTTAGTTAAATCTTCATCTGTCAATCTCCTGGCGTCTGCTTCAAATCTTTTCTCAACTTCTCTCTCACCGCCCATCATTACGATAGCACCTTTTAATTTGCCTTTGAACTGTGCAAGATCTTCTTCTGATTTTATATCGAGTAAAACCGGCTCTCCCCTTACAATTCCATTTGTACTTTTTGTCCATGCTTCAGGATAAGCTTCTATCCTGGTATACTGCGGCGAAGTCATTTCGAGACTAAAAGATTCAAGAGACCATCCTTTTCCGAATTCCCCCAGGGTTCAATTTCTGCGTTGACAAGTCCATATTTTGTTAATTCATCTTTTGCCCATTCAGCTGCTTTGTGCCAGGCTGGAGAATTCGTAAGCCTTGGCCCATATACATCCGTTAAATAGCTTAATGTTTCCATTACTTTTGAATTTGTATATTCTTCATTTTTGATCTTCTGAATCATCTGAAGATCTACTTTCTCCTGTGGTAGAAGAGAAACAAAAAAAGCAAAAAGAAAGAAAACGGTAATTTTAGTGCGTAGATACATTTCGGAATCCTCCCTTGATTAGTTGATTAGATCGCGGTTTAACCCCAAGTTTTATTTAACTAAAGAAAATAGCTTATTGTTCATAATTATCAAATAAAATTATGATGAATGTAATTTGTATTAAACTAAAAAGCTTATTTAAGCCTTTTTCTTTAATAATTCTCAAAGATTCCGTATTTTTAAAGATGTTTATAAATTTTACTGCATAACTATCGAACAAAAAGTGGGAATAATAAATGGAAACAAAAATCATATGGACAAAAATTGACGAAGCCCCTGCACTAGCATCTTATTGTTTACTGCCTGTCGTCAAATCCTTCGCAAAAGGAACAGGAATTAAAATTGAAACAAAAGATATATCGCTTGCCGGCAGAATAATTGCAAACTTTCCCGACAATCTTACAGAAGATCAGAAAATTCCTGACTATCTGACTGAACTTGGAAAAATTACTCAGGATCCGGGCGCAAATATTATAAAACTACCAAACATCAGCGCATCTATTCCACAGCTTCATGCTGCAATAAAAGAATTACAGGAAAAAGGATATAAAATTCCCGATTACCCGGACGAACCCAAAACCGACGAAGAAAAAGCACTGAAAGAAAGATTTGCAAAAGTGCTCGGCTCGGCAGTTAATCCTGTTCTGCGTGAAGGCAACTCCGACAGACGTGCAGCAGCTTCTGTTAAAAAATTCGCGCAAAAACATCCTCATAAAATGATGAAGCCCTGGCCTGAGTCAGGATCAAAATGCCGCGTAGCTCATATGGAGCAAAAAGATTTTTATGGCACTGAAACTTCATTAACAATGGATAAAGCTGATACAGTTAAAATTGAATACGTAGACAAGAACGGAAATACAACGGTATTAAAAGAAAATTTAAAGCTTCTTAACGGTGAAGTTATCGATTCTACAATAATGAACGTTAAAGAGTTAAGAAAATTCTACGCTGAACAGATTGAAGAGGCAAAAAAAGACGGCGTACTTCTTTCGCTTCACCTTAAAGCAACGATGATGAAAATTTCTGATCCGATAATGTTTGGCCATGCAGTTTCTGTTTATTATAAAGATGCTTTAGAAAAACACTCTGATACTTTGAAACAAATAGGCGCAAATGTAAACTATGGCCTGATGGACATACTTGAAAAGCTAAAGAAACTTCCTGATGAAAAAAGGAAAGAGATTGAAGCCGACATAAACAAAGTTTATGAATATCAACCAGAGCTTGCAATGGTTGATTCGAGAATTGGAAAAACAAATCTTCATGTTCCTAATGATATTATAGTTGATGCTTCGATGCCTAACGTTGTTCGCGACGGCGGAAAAATGTGGAACAAAAAGGATGAACTGCAGGATTGTATCGCTATGATTCCGGACCGATGTTATGCAACTATATATGAAACAATTATTGAAGATGCGAAAGCCAAAGGCCAGTTTGATCCTACAACAATGGGCGCGGTTTCGAACGTCGGTTTGATGGCAAAGAAAGCAGAAGAGTACGGATCACACGATAAAACTTTTGAAGCAAAAGGAAACGGAATTATCCGTGTTGTTAATTCAGCAGGAAAAACTTTGCTCGAACAAAAGGTCGAAACAGGCGATATCTTCAGAGTTTGCCAGGCAAAAGATGAACCCATTAGAGATTGGGTAAAGCTTGCTGTAAGCCGTGCAAAAGATTCTTCAACTCCGGCAATTTTCTGGCTAGATGAAAATCGTGGACACGACGCTGAAATAATTAAAAAAGTAAATCAGTATCTGCCCGAGCATGATACAACAGGACTCGAGATAAAAATAATGAAACCTGTTGACGCAATGAAATATACTCTTGAAAGAACGAGAAAAGGATTGAACACAATTTCAGTTACCGGCAATGTACTTCGTGATTACCTTACCGATCTCTTCCCTATTCTTGAACTGGGTACAAGCGCAAGAATGCTTTCAATCGTTCCACTTTTAAAAGGCGGCGGATTATTTGAGACAGGAGCCGGCGGCTCTGCTCCAAAACACGTTCAGCAATTGCTTAAAGAAAATCATTTAAGATGGGATTCACTTGGTGAGTATTGCGCTCTTGTTCCTTCATTTGAAATGATTGCAGATAAAACCGGTAACGCAAAGGCAAAACTTTTAGCTGAAACACTGGACATAGCAATCGGTAAATATCTTGAAAACGGACGGATGCCTTCACGCAAAGCAAATGAAATAGATAACCGAGGAAGTTCATTCTATCTTACTATGTACTGGGCACAAGCTCTTGCTGAGCAGGACAAAGATGCTGAAATGAAATCACGTTTCACAAAAATATATGAAGCTCTGAAAGCGGCTGAAGAGACAATAGTAAGCGACCTGATTTCAGTACAGGGAAAGCCAGCGGATTTAGAGGGATATTATTTGCCTGATGATAAAAAAGCTTCAGCAATAATGCGTCCAAGCTCTACTTTCAATAAAATAATTGATGAGATGTAAAAAAATATTGAATATGATAAGCCTGACATTCCTCAACTTTGAAGACTGAGAAGTGTCAGGTTTTATTTTTGGTCCCTGAATATTCATCAAATATTCATCCAGCCGGTTTAAGCTTTCTTCCCAAAAAATTGCTGTATTTTTCAATCCAGCCATCTACCTCTTTTAACGGAGTAGGCTGAAGCTTGTACGGACGGTATTGTACTTTCCGGCTGCGCTCTATCAGTCCTGCCTATTCCAGAACTTTCAGGTGTTTGGTAATAGCCGGCAATGTCATATCGAACGGTCCGGCCAAGTCGGAGATGGGTTTTTCGCTTGTGGTGAGGCTGGCCAGGATTGCCCGCCGGGTTTGGGATCTGCAAGATCCACAAAAGTTGTGCTTAAACTGTTTGTTGCCAAATAATCGCCTTATTTAACTAATTAGTTAATTAACTAATCGTTAAAATTAGACAAATCTATTTTGATATCAATAAACATGAAAATTTTTCCTCTAAAATAGTGTTTTTGAATTTTTTATATTATATATAGGTAGAAAATAGCTTGGGGATTGTTCTGTGCCAAACAAAAAAAATATTTTTTTAATTCCGTTTGTTATAGCAAGCATATTTTTTGTTACCTGCAATGTAAATGAACCTGAAAATAAAATTAAGGACAAAATAAATCTACCTGATATCTCGCCCAGGATAACCTATGTTTCACTGGACCCCCAATTACAATCACCTAAAAGTCTAAATGATCCCCCTGAAACAGGCTGGCCCGCTTCCGGTCAGCAAGTAACATGGAAAGCCCACGTTTTTAACAACAATAGTTTCAAAATAACTGATTTAAAATATAAATGGTTCGTGAACAACATACTCTTTAAAACAGATTCGACAGAACTGCCGCAAGGTGAATCAGAAATCAATTTTCAAAAAGAATGGAATCCTCAAAATGAACAAATAAAAGTGCAAATTGAGATTGAGAATAATGGAGGTGGAAAATTTGTTGATTCCCTGAGAATCTCATCTAAAGCTCTCACTATAGGTTTTTGGGTAGATCAAAATATTTACGATTATGTAAATAGTAATCCAGATGTCCCCGGGTTTGAACTCTGGGCAAGAGGCCAGGTAGAACGATGGACGGAAATTCTGAAAAAAACAACGCTATTAAGTAAATCAAATTCCCTAACAGTTAAAGATGATATTCGTATTGATCGTATAACTGTACTCCCCACAGGAGCTGCATATCCAAAAGTTACCAACACTGATTTAATCTGGTATTTTACTTCCACTAATTCAGATAATCGCTTTTTGAATGTGGGCTCACCTATATCAGT
Organism: uncultured Bacteroidota bacterium; assembly: GCA_963772675.1. Classification (GTDB taxonomy): domain Bacteria; phylum Bacteroidota; class Ignavibacteria; order Ignavibacteriales; family Ignavibacteriaceae; genus JAKAGZ01. Next base: position 12,447 of record CAVYYF010000011.1, on the reverse strand, counting down.
CATCAACGATCAAACCATTGTACTTCACGAACTATTACATCAAAGAGGCTTAATTGACATTTACGCCTACCAGGTATTAAATAACGGACCAAACAATAGTAATATTCAAATAAAAGATCCTGATGGAAATTTGGCGCTGGACAATGAGGAGTTTCAACCCCTCTATCATAGCAATGGTTATTCAGTTGTGTACGACCCGGTTTTTGCCAACACAGTGTTAATGGGTAAGAACTATCATAATACTGCTTTACTTTCCAAACAAAGTATTTATGGATTAAATTTATTCGCAGAAATAAGAACCCCCAGGACTTTTGACCAATTTGGTAATGTTATAGACGTTCTTGCAGATAATAATCCATATGCTGCACAAGTTCCGGATAAAACTGAATTAGATATTACGGATGAAAATAATAAGCCTTTAAAAAATGTTTTTATAGATTTCTTTTTTGATAAGGGCACAGAAGTTTACCAGGATGTTTATAATGCCGGACCGGATTTTATACTTGAAACAGATACTTCTGGAATTGCTGTATTAACTTCCGCTCCATGGCAAAATGAATCCTGGTATAAGAGATATTCTGCTAACGTTATTATTTTACGTGCAAGATATCCGGGTAACTCAACTTGGGCATATCAGTTTTTACCCGTTTATTATATGAATCTGAAATATATTGATGGAGACAAAAGATCAGCCAGGATTAAAGTTACTTTTAATTTGAAATAATGTTTTTGCCTATCAAATTATTTCGGATTGATATATCCGGATTATTTTTTCATTCTGTAAAAAATATAATAAACACACATTTCTATTATCAAGAAATCCACAGCATAAAGCGGGGCCTGGCTATTAAGAATATTTATTACCTCAAATACTATTAATATTAAAACACTTGCGGCCAGAGAAAAAACCAAAGCATTAAATCTTGACTTATTTATTTCATCATTCTCAGATTTTTCTTTTGAAAAAATTATAAGAGATAATCCGCAGACAAAAGATAACTTGTTAAACATAAACATTTGATGAGCAGCCGGGAAAAATTCATAATACGCTTTTACAATAGTCGCAAATACCAGCACTATTATAGATACAATTATCAGCACAAGCCCGACTATCCTAAAATAAGATGGCAAAAAATATTTTGTAATTGAACCCTTAGTGTTTTCCATTTCTATCGTAAAGTTTATAAATAAAATATAATTTTATGACCTTTAAAACTAAAGAATTATAAACCATTCATCACACTTCTGTGGAATTAAATTCAAATTGATGTAAATTTACAGATTAATAACCATTAAATTCATTTCTCAATTGAAAACCGGAGTTGCTAATATGAAAAGGATATTCCTTTTTGTCTTTTTGTTTAGTGGAATTATTTTTTCACAAAATAATTTATATTTTTTATCAAATCCCTCCCCTTCTCCTGACGGAAAAAACATTGCGTTTACTTACCAGGAAGATCTATGGATAGTTCCGGCTGAAGGCGGAAAAGCTTACAGGCTAACCGGAATGCAGGGAATCGAAACAAATGCGGTTTATTCTCCCGATGGGAAATGGATTGCATTCAATGGAAGTCAGGACGGTAACACAAATATTTATATTATTCCCGTTGATGGTGGAAAAATAAAACAGCTCACATATTATGACAGTAACGATCAGGTTTCTTCCTGGTCGTGGGACTCAAAATACATCTATTTTACTTCGGATCGCTACAACAGGATGTCAACTTATAAAGTTTCAATTAATGGCGGAACACCACAAAGATTATTTGAAAACTACTTTAATTGGCCGCATAATTTCGTTGTTAATCCTGTTACAAGTGATTATCTCTTCAATGAAAGCTGGGAAAGCTCCATTTTCACAAACAGGAAAAGATATAAAGGCGCTTTCAATCCTGATATAAAATCTTACAATCCTAAAACAGGTGAATTTAAAAAGCTAACAACCTGGGAAGGAAAAGATATGTGGCCGACCGTCGACAAATCGGGTAAAATTTATTTTGTGTCTGATGAAGCAAACAACGAATACAACTTATATACTTTTGTAATCGGGAAGAAAACTCAGTTAACTAATTTTGAAACCTCTATCAAAAGACCGCGGGTAAGTGTAAATGGCAAAGAGGTAGTTTTTGAAAAAGATTATCAAATTTATATTTATGATACCTCTACAAAACATACAAGCAAAATTAATGTTGATCTGCCGCAGAATAACACCTTAACCACGGAACAGGATTTTAATGTAAAAGGAAAGATCACCAATTTTGACATTTCACCTGATCACAAAAAAATAGCCTTTGTTTCGCGCGGGCTATTATTTGTTTCCGATATGGAAGGAAAATTTATCCGGCAATTGAATACCAACCCGGAAGGACGTGTAGAAGAAGTAGCCTGGTCGGACAGTGTGGATATAATATATAATATGGTTGTAGATGGATGGGCTAATCTTTACACAATTAAAGCAGATGGTTCAGGAAAAGAAAAACAAATTACATCTGATGAAAGAAACAACCGCGACATAGAAATGAACGGTGATAAAAGCAAAATGCTTTATCTGAGTGGAAGAGACCAACTGCGTGTGCTGGATGTTAAAACTATGAAGAGTGAAACAATTCTGACTGATGAATTCTGGGCAATTGAAAATTCGCAGCCTCATTTTTCTCCTGATGATAAATGGATAGCTTATACAGTTTACAGGAATTTCGAACAGGATGTTTTTGTAATTAATCTCGAAACGAAAAAGACTTACGATATAACCAACACGGGATTATCCGAAGCCGACCCGGCCTGGTCACCTGATGGAAAGTACATTTATTTTGATGCTGATAGAAAAACCCCAGCATACCCGTATGGTTTTCAGAACGCACACATATATAGAATAGCACTGGAAAAATTCGATAACGAGTTCAAATCAGATCGTTTTGAAAAATTATTTGAAAAAGAAAAAAAGGACACTGGCAAAGTTGTTGTGAAGATTAATTTTAGTGATCTCGCAGACAGATGGGACGGAATGACTTCCGCCCATGGAAATCAGCTTAATCCTTATGTTATTAAAGATAAAGAAGATACAAAAGTGCTTTACACTTCCAGCCAGGAAGGGAAATATAATCTATGGGTAATTACCTTAAAGCCTTTTGAAAAGGCTGAAAAGAAGAAAATTGAAGGCGCGGAGGGAAGCAAATTCCAGATTGTAAAAGCTAAATCAAAATACTATGTGTTAATGGACGGATCAATAAATGAACTGGACCTTGCACAAAACAAAGTTAAAAAAATTGATATCAGTTTTACATTTAATAAAAACCTGATGTCTGAATTCAAACAAATGTATTACGAGGTTTGGGCAAATCTTGACGAAAACTATTATGATCCGAATTTTCATGGAGTTGACTGGAAAGCAATGGAAAAAGAATATGCAAAGTTCCTTCCTTTTATAACTTCCCGTGCTGATCTCAGAACTCTTTTGAGTGATCTTGAAGGAGAGTTAAATTCCTCTCACCAGGGATTCTATTCAAATGGAAGTGAGGAAAAAACATTTTACACAACAAAATCGCTTGCAACAGGAATTATATTTGATAATAATGATCCTTACAAAGTAAAGCAAATCGTTAAAGGTTCCCCGGCAGATAAAATGGAAAAAAATGTAAAAACCGGTGATGAACTTGTCGCTGTTAACGGAGTACAGGTGAATCCATCTACAGACCGTGAATATTATTTTACAAAGCCAACTATGGAAGGTGAAATTACTCTGACATTTAAACGTGGTAATCAGACCTTCGATGCAAAGTATCATCCTGAAAGTTCACGTTCTTTAAATGACCAGCTTTATGATGAATGGATCGACACCAATAAAAAATATGTTGATGAAAAAAGCGATGATAAAATTGCATACGTTTACATGAAAACATGAGCGGTTCAGCTCTCGATAAATTTATAATTGATATGACAAGCGATGACACATACAAAAAAGAAGGTTTGATTCTCGATGTCAGGTATAACACCGGCGGAAATGTACACGACGAAGTTCTGCAGTTCCTTAGCCAGCGCCCCTACCTGCAATGGAAATACAGGAACGGTAAATTTACCGTTCAGCCAAACTTTACTCCCTCTGCACACCCTATTGTGTTATTAGTTAATCAACAGACACTTAGTGATGGTGAAATGACATCGGCAGGATTTAAAGCATTAAAGCTTGGTAAAATTATCGGTACTGAAACTTACCGCTGGATAATATTCACTTCAGGCAACAGCCTTGTTGATGGTTCTTTTTACAGACTGCCCTCGTGGGGATGTTTTACCCTTGACGGAAAAGATCTTGAACACACAGGTGTAACTCCCGACATATATGTAAATAAAACATTCAAAGACCGCGTGGATGGAAAAGACCCGCAACTCGACAGAGCAATTGAAGAAATAAAATCTGAGTGGAAGAAATAAGCCTATGTAGGGGCGGGGCATGCTCCGTCCCTACATACTTATTCCTCTTTCCATTTAAGCAGCCAATGATCGAAAGAAATCTTCCCTGAGCCGTAGAGGATAAAAAATATCATCAAAACAAAAACCAGAATCAGATAATTTAACTCAGAATTAAGAGCGAAGAAATTCCTATGGAAATCGACCATTATAATTTCACCAACTATTGCGGGCAGTTGAAATAATAATGTCCACCTTGTTATAAATCCTATAGCCACAAAAAGTCCGCCGACTATAAAAGCTACTATAACATAGTGTCCCGCATAAAATGCTACAAACTCCGACATTCCCGAGCTAGTGCTGGAAAGTCTCTGAATTACTTCCTGCTTATTTAAAATAAATGCTACGCCCTTTGTAATAAGAACTAATCCAAGTACTATTCTAATTGTATCCAGCCATACGGGATGGTGGTGATCGGCCCAATATTCTATTTTTTGAAGTATGTTCATGTTGGCCCCCGTTTTTTGAAGAACTTCTATTTAATGTCTTGTATTAATGTATTCAATTAATCTTTAAGTGGAAATGCCAAAATTTAATTTATTCTGTAGAGACGGGGTATGCCCAGCCCTACGAAATATTAAAACAATTCCTCTCCCGTATAATCTAACTTTCCGTCTGTTATTCTAGCGGGTTGTGTGTAAGGATGTTCTTCAGTTTTGGTCTTATCCATAATGTGTTGAACGTTCCAGCCGTTGAGCTTTTAAATAATCCGCAATCAGTGAGCGGTGACATTTCCACCAAAGGGCTTCCGAGCACATAACGGCTGTTTTTCTTTTTTGCGCTATTTCAATCAATTCATCGATTCCTTTTTTGAAATATTCTGTTTCCATGTAATCAGCATAGCCTCGGAATGATTCATGTTTCCAGCCAGTGTTTTTCGAATCCTTTTTTGGTGTTCTTCTGCCACCAAGTCTTAAAATGTGTACATATTCAATTTTATTCGTTAAAAGTGATTCAGCAAGGTTTTCTTTATTGAATTGCGGGAATCTCTTCGAACCCGGGAAACTCCGAACATCAACCAACACCTCAATTTCGAAAGCAAGCAGCATTTCGATAAATTCTTCAATCGATCTGGTTGAATGCCCGATTGTCCAGATTTCCTTTTGATATTCCATTATTAAAAATATTTCTTCAATATTTAATTATAATTTAAATCTTAATTATGAAAAGTAAAGGAAGAAATTGGAGGATGTGGTAGAGACGCATCGCTATGCGTCTCTACTGTAAATTACTTATTTGGATAATAGCTCTGAAAGTTTCTTGACAAATCTTTCGTCCCAACCTTTGCTGTGGCCTTCAATAAGTTGTGGTCTCATCTCAGCTGGGAGTTTTTCCCACCCGGTGTGCACCAGGATAAGTTCGGTTTGTCCTTCCTTTTCCGAGATCATAATAGTTACAAGTGTTTCCGCGTTTATTCCGGGATTCCAGGTATAAACGAGTTTCCTGTTTACTTCGACTTCTTTTACCGTGCAATAAATAAAACCGTCCCATTTTTCACTCTCTTCGGCTTTAAAAGTAAATTCCTTCCCGACAACCGGTTCAAATGTAGTGGGCATTAACATCCACTCTTTTAATTCGTTCTTATCAGTTAATGCCTTCCAGACTTTTTCTGCTGACGCATTAATAGTTACTTTCTTTTCAATTTTTTCCATCATTATTTCCTTTTTTAATTACTCAAAATAATTTTTAAGTGACGTACCAATGATTGCCTCCCACCCGGCTATAAAATTTTCTTTTGCAAAATGCGGATTTTCTGTTCCGAAAGTTTCAAGCTCCGTGTGAGTTAGTTTTACTCTTGTATCATTCCCCTCCTCAATTAACTCAAATGTCACAAAAGATTTTCCGGGGTAGCCGTCATATCTCCAGCTATATGTGAGTTTTTTATTGGTAACCACCTCTGTTATTTCGCAAATATGAAGGTACTGGTTTTCCTTATCCGGCCCTCCCATAAACCTGAACTCAAATCCGACTTCCGGTTTAAACTCTTCCAGATCGAAATACCATTTCTTCATTTCATTTTTGTTTGTTATTGCTTTCCAGACTTTTGAAGCACTTGCATTTACAATTATTTCTTTAACTACGGGTTCATTCTTTGTAATCATTTATTCTCCACATAATTTTTTAATGCCTGTAATTTTTTGTCCCAGAATTTATCGTAAAACTTCAGCCAATCCCGTACTTCATTTAGTGGCTCCACATTAATATTATAGTATCTTTCTCGGCCTTCCTGACGTGAAACTACGAGATTTGTTTTGAGTAGAACTTTTAAATGTTTTGATACTGCCGGACGGCTGAATTTAAATTTTTCGGAAATTGAGTTTACTGTTAATTCCTTGTCGGCAAGCATCATTAAGATTCGTCGCCTGTTCTGATCTGCCAGTGCCGAAAAAACATCATCTATTTTATAAGCCATTTTCTCACTCTCTGGTAACTAACTGGTTACCCAAATATAAGTAACTTTCTGGTTACCTGTCAAGGAAAAAATTACATTTTGTGGGGAAACTTTCTATTAGTGCTTTTCTGGATTTATAGTTAATTTCTTTCTAATAAACCACGATTTGATGGCCTGATTTAAGCGCCCAAGCAAAAAAACTAACGCCTGGCAGTGCTTGTGTGAATGAATATACTATATATATACACTCCGACTGAATTGTATAATGTTCTTTATTCTATTTAAACATTAATGTTTTTTATTAAACAGTTACATCATTAATAAACCGTGTGGTTGAATTACCTCACCAACTTATTGGAATTTATTTCATAGTTAAAAGATGAAGACACCGCTCGACAAGTTGGCGGTAAAATAACTATGTTGAAAATGTTTACAAAATAATATTCGCTTTTCATATTATATAAAGATAAGTTAAATATTCACCTGACCTATACCTTAAATTAAATGATATTAATATTATATAAGAAATACTCATTATGAAAGCAAAATCAACATTTGAAATATGACAAGGCTTTTTAAAAACATCCGTCAAAAACTTGCCGCCGAAAATAAAGTGATGGCCTATTTACGCTATGCTGTTGGTGAAATATTTTTGGTAGTAATCGGAATTTTAATTGCGCTACAGGTAAACAACTGGAATGGGAACAGGAAAGACACAAAGTTTGAACACGAGATTCTTACACTTATCGACCAAAACCTGGAACAGGACTCTGTTGCATTATCCTCTGAACTGTCTGACACGAAACTGGCCATACATTTAACCGATCGCCTGTTGGAACAGGTTAAATCAAAAAACTATTATAGTGATAGCCTGAACTACTGGATGGGAAAAATTATATGTTTCGAGCGTTTTAGATCACAATCCAGTGCTTATGAAATGTTGAAAGCTAAAGGCCTGGAAAACATCTCGGATAAAACACTTCAGATGGCTCTGATATCGTATTATGACCAAAGCTTATATATTGTTTATCAAAGTATGAAAGACGTTGAGTTATCATTTAATAAAGACTGGACCCCGTTAATCAAAGAAAATTTTACAGACTTTAAATGGAGGGTTTACTGTAAGCCGGCAAATTCGAAAGAATTCTTCGAAAAACCGGCAAACATAACTCTTTTTAAATTATACGAGGATAATAGAAAAGGCCTGGTTAGAAATGGGAAAAAAGCGCTCGATAAAATTACTGAAATCAAAAACCTGATTAATAAGGACATTAAATAATGAAAGTTTTTAGAAATATCCGTCAAAAACTTGCAGCCGAAAACAAAGTAATGGCTTACTTACGTTATGCAATTGGAGAGATTCTTCTTGTTGTAATTGGAATTTTAATTGCGTTGCAGGTTAACAATTGGAATGAAGGAAGAAAACAAAATATAGCTGAGACTGAATTTTTAGAAGGTGTGAAAAAAGATCTTACACAAGACAAACTATACATCGAATTAGTATTAAAGGAAATGGAACCAAGAATAGATGCATTTGAACCGTTAAATAATATGGAGCTTTCAAAAACTCATAATAAAAATATTAATTCTGTTGATTCTTTACTGCATATTTATTTTTCACCGGGGGAGCGTACATTTTACCCGGTTTCCGGCTCTTATCAATCGGCTGTATCCGGTAATGAGCTCAATAACTATAAAGATAAAGAGATCATTGGTTCAATTATAAAACTATATAATTCAACTTACTCAAGATTAATTGATAACGGAAAAATGCTGGACGACAGATGGGGTTATTTAAGAAGAAAATATATTCATGAAGCCGAACAGGAAACTTTCATATTACGGATAATAAAAAGCTTTCTGAAATTATAGATGATATGTACTTTCACTATTTAGAACTGCAATGGTATAAAGGGGTGTTAAAAGATACAATTGTTGAAATTAATGAACTATTAAAAAAGATTAATGATAAATTACATTAATTATATCCGTACGAAAAAGGTTTTTAAAGATGAAAGCAAAATCAATAAAAGGAACATCGGCAGAAGAAATTAAATCTGTACTGGCTGAAAGTATGTCGGATGGATTTAAACCGACTTTGGCAATAGTTTTTTTATCAATCTCGCAGGATCGAAATGCAGTTTGCAAAATTCTGGATAAAGAAGGAATTTCAATTTTCGGTGCAACTACAAACGGCGAGTTCATTAATGATGAGCTGGAAAAAAAATCCACTGCGATAATTTTATTAGACATCAAGCCTGAATATTTCACAATTTTATTTGAAGAATATCAAAATGGAAATTTAATAGGAGCAGCTGAATCTATAGCGAAAAAATCGCTCGAAAAGTTTAAAAAGCCGGCATTATTAATGGCCGGCAGCAATGTTCAAACTGACGTTGAAGAAATCATAATAGGATTTGAAAATATTCTTGGCAAGGATTTAAACTTGTTTGGCGGGATGGCCGGCGATGACTACACATTTACAGAACAATTTGTATTTTCAAATCATAATTCCAGTAGCAACGGAATGGTGGTATTAGCCTTGGACGAAAGCAAAATCTTAATTAAGGGAAGAGCTACCCACGGCTGGAATGCTGTAGGCACGGAAAAAACTGTTACAAAAAGCGAAGGGAATCACGTGTTCACTGTTGATGATGTACCCGTTCTTGAATTAACAAAAAAATTCGGTGGATTAACCGAATTAACTGAAGACAATACTAAAGCACAACTTGCTTTGATTGCCACAAATTTTCCGCTTCAGCTGCAGCGTGAAAAAGGTGCGCCGGTCATGCGCCCCGGCTTATTGATCGATTGGAAAGACGGATCATTCTATTGTGGAGGAAAAGTTCCGCAGGGCTCAAAAATAAAATTTTCACTTCCCCCGGATTTTGATGTAATTGAGAAAGTAGTTAATGGTCTTAAAGACCTTAAAGAAAATGAAATGCCTGATGCTGATGCTGTAATTGTGTTCAGTTGTGCGGGGCGCATACTTTCACTCGGTCCGCTGATGAGTAAAGAGGTTGAAGAAATTTATAACATCTGGAATGCCCCGATGGCTGGTTTCTTCTCTAATGGTGAAATAGCCCGTGCAACTGACGGCAACAATGATTTGCACAATTTAACAGCATGCTGTGTAGTATTAAAAGAAAAATAATAAACTATTAATTTCATAAGCCTAAATAAAAATGAATAAAGATCTTCAATACATACTTGATTTTATTAAGAACGCCGAACACCTAAGTGAAAAAGAAAAAGCTGATCTTACGAAGTCAGTGAAAAATGCAGACAAAGAATTTACTATATCGGAATTTAAATTAGAGAGAACCGAAAAAGTAAAAAAGACTACCGCAATTCTTCTTGAGGAAACCATTGCAGAGCTCGAGCAAAAGAGAAAAGCAGTTGAAGCTCATAACCGGGAACTCGAAATAGAAGCTTCGCTAGAACGTGTGAGAACAAGGGGTATGGCCATGCAGACCTCTGAAGAATTGCGAGCCTTGATAGGAACATTATTTACCGAATTGACAAAGCTTGATCTTGAATTAACCCGCTGTGTTATCTGGATCATTGATCCAGAAACCAATGATGCGATTTGGTGGTTGGCGAATTCAGAAGATCCGTCTAATCCTATGAGTTATTTAATCCCCTATCATAAAAAGTCGCCGTATCTTGCTTTTCTTAAAGAGTGGAAGAAGCGCACGGTAAAATGGGTTTATGATCTGAAAGGACAAACCAAAAAGAATTGGGACGATCACCTGTTTGCGAAGACAGAATTATCAAAGATGCCCAAATTTATAAGAGATGGGATGAGAGCCCCGGACCGAATTTTATTATCAGCATCCTTTAGCAATTTTGGTGGAATGAATGTAGCAAGCCTGGAACCATTATCGGACGAGCACTTCAATATTCTGCTTCGTTTTGCCAAAGTCTTTGATCAAACCTACACCCGCTTTCTCGACTTGCAAAAAGCAGAAGCGCAGGCAAGAGAAGCACAGATTGAAGCAGCTTTGGAAAGAGTGAGAAGCAGAACAATGGCCATGCACCAAAGTGATGAACTGGCTGAAACGGCAGCGATTCTCTTTAAGCAAATGACTGAGCTTGGAGTTACACCTGAAAGACTAAATATCTGTTTAATTAATGAAGTAGATAAAATTCTTGAAATCTGGGCTACAGATTACATGGTGTTAAAATTAGTCATCACTTTGATGCAAGTCTTGATGAGCCGACTACAGGAAAACCAGTATATGATGCATGGAAAGAAAAAAAGAAATCGATTATCATTGACCTAAGCGGTAAGGAATTAAATGATTGGGTCCGGTATGTGCGCGAAGTAATGGGTATGACAATAAAAGACGAGTTAGTAAGGGAACATCGAATACATAGTGTGGCTTTCTTCTCGCAAGGTATGATATTAACTACTACTCCTGAACCATTACCAGAGGAATCAATAAAATTACTGGAACGTTTTGCAGATGTATTCAATTTAACCTATCGCCGTTTTCTGGATTTGCAAAAAGCAGAAGCACAGGCAAGAGAATCAGAGATTCAACTTGCTTTAGAAAGAGTTCGGGCCCGGACCTTGGCCATGCAGAGCAGTAACGAAATGCAGCAAGTTGCAAATGCCATATATGAGCAAATGAAAGTACTTGGTTTAGAGATGGATGCTGTTACCCTGGGTAGACCTATTGAGATACATACCGACTACAGCGTCTGGGTTGGCGGTTATGACCGTAAGGAACCTTTGACAATACCTTAAACGATTCCACTCGGGTTAGAGAGATTATAATGCTGCGAGCGCAAAAAGACCGGAACTCTATGCAAATAGTTATTCAGGAAAGGCCAAAAAAGAATATATGGATTTCCTGCTGAGCGAAAATAGTTTACCCAGGGACCGTGAAAAATTATTGAGGAAATCGAAGGCATATACGACTTCTGTGACCTTTGCAAAAAATTCGCACGTACAGATCATCAGATATACCGATGAACCCTATTCAGATGCTGAAAATGCCATTTTAATACGTTTCGGTAAAGTTTTTGAACAAGCCTACATCCGTTTTCTTGATCTCCAAAAAGCTGAAGCACAGGCAAGGGAAGCACAGATTGAAGCAGCACTGGAAAGAGTTAGAAGCCGTTCATGGGTATGCATAAAAGTAATGAGTTAAAAGATGTGGTTAGATTGCTCTACAAAAAATTTCGAATTCTTGTAACGGATATTGATTCTGTCAATATCCAGTTAAACCCGGATTCTTCCAAAGATATCCATTTCTGGGCCTCGGTTGGAGAAGACATTTACCCGGAATTATATCATTTGCTGTACTCTGACTTACCGATATTTGAAAAATTTTACAACGCTTTTAATTCACCCGGAGGGGAATTTTTTGATTATTTATTAAACAAAGAAGAAAAAGATGCTTTTTTTAGCGAAATATTCAAAATTCAGCCTGTCCCACATCAAAGAAAAAAAATGATTCAAAATGCTGAAGGAATGGTTATGATGGGCTGGTTTCATAAGCATTCGGGAATTGACATCGTGCACTACAATCTTAAACGTTTCGGTGAAGAAGAAAAGGAAATAGTAAAGCGCTTTGCTGCTG
>CAVYYF010000010.1:0-291591 GCA_963772675.1 uncultured Bacteroidota bacterium | reverse complement strand
AGCTGGCAATGGGACTCGAACCCGCAACCTGCTGATTACAAATCAGCTGCTCTACCAATTGAGCTATGCCAGCAAAAGACAGATGTCAAAATTAATGTTTTTTATTTCAGTTTGCAAGAATATTTACACCTAATTCTCTTGTTTTGTTCTTAATTCAAAACTTATCTCTGTATTCATAGAATAGACTTTAAACTGTACCATTTTCTGCCTGATTTTTTTTATCAGCTCAAATTTAATTTCTTCATATTCAGCAAATTCGCCACGATTCAGGATTTTACCGGAAATATCGGCTGCAAAGCCTGCAACTGTATTGTAATCATCGGATTCAGGCAAAGAGATATTAAAAGTATCATTGAAATCAGAAATCTCCATGGATCCCAAAATTGAAAAAGAACCATCAGGCAATTCTGAAAATTCCTTTGGCTCAAGTTTATTATCACTTTTAATGTCCCCGATAATTTCCTCCAGTATATCTTCCATCGTTATCAAACCCTCTGTGCCGCCGTATTCATCAGTCACAATAGCCATCCTTTCACCACCGCTCTGCATTTCTCTCAATATTTCAGATATATGTTTAGTCTCAGGAACAAAATATGCGCGTCTAATCAAGCTCTTTAATTCTAGCGACTGGTGTTCCATTAATGACCGCATCAAATTTTTCGTATGCAGAACCCCGATAATGCTGTCCAGAGATTCCCGGTAAACAGGCACAATTGAAAAACCTGAATCCATAGCATCCCTGGCTATTTTCGTATCATCGCTTATTAATTCAACCGCAACAATTTCGGTACGTGGAATCATTACTTCTTTAGCTCTCAAATCATTGAACTTAAAAATATTCTCAAATATTTCTTTTTCTGTTTCATCAAGTGCGCCGGACATTACACCTTCTGAAATTATTACACGTATTTCGTCTTCAGATAATCTTGTCTGGGAAAAATCTGTTTTCTCGTTAAATGGTTTTAAAAATAAATTCCCAAGCGAAGTTATAGCTATAACAGGATATTTAAAGACTTTAATTAAAATCAAGAATAGCTTAACAGAATTTTTGCCTATACTATCGGAATATTTAAAGCCAATCGATTTAGGTATAAGTATACAAAACACCAGTACAAGTACAGTAATTAATATTATCGAGATGAACGTAGCTATGATGACATAATTAGTGCTCAGGAACGCTATTTTTTGATCCAGCAGCCAAAGGGAGAAGCGATTAAAAAACAAATGAAAAGTAACCAAAACGGCTGAAGCAATAAAAGCAGTGGTTAATATCTGGATAGTCCCAAAAAATGCGTTTAGATTTTTCTGGATTCTTTCGAATGCCGGCACCAGTTCCTTATCACTTGTCTTTAATTCATCTATTTTATTTTTTCCGAAAGATGCAATGGCGATTTCGATCGCAGAAAATAATCCGGCTGCAAGTATAAATAAGATTATTAATAATATTTGAATAAATGTATCCATAAAATAGCTTTTTGAACCCGCCTTTGTAGTTAGATCAATATATAAATATAATAAAAATGAAGAACTGATTTTTTATATTCAACTCTTTTTCAACTCAATAATTTAGCCTCACAAACATTAAAAGCTTAAATTGACCAACACTTATATTTTAAGTAATATAAGCAACTTGTTTATTGAAATTTTAGAACTATATGAGTCCGAAAAAGTTAAAAATTTTTGAAAAGAACAGCCTGCTAATCACCTGGCAGAACAATACTGAAAGTAAAATCAATCTCGAATACCTTAGGAGGGAATGTCCTTGTGCATCCTGCAAGGGGGAAACCGTATTGTTAAAAACTTACAGGCCGCCAAAAATTGCATTCGATAATCCCGAAATGTTTAAAATTAAAAACATTACAACCGTTGGTGGGTATGCAATACAAATCACCTGGAAAGACGGACACAACACGGGCATATATACGTGGGATTATCTATTGCAGCTAGATAAAGACCAGGATGATGATAAGCAACATAACTATAATGATTTGATCTGATGCTTTCAAAAAACGAACTTAAATATTATTCATCGCTTCTAATAAAGAAATTTCGCGTTAAGGAGAATAAATTTATAATAGAGGGGGAAAAAATTATAGAAGAAGCGATTCAAAGCAAATACAACTGCGAAATAATAATCATTACTAATGAGTTTGCTCAAAATGGGAAATCATATCTCGGTAACATTAGGAAAAATATAAGAATTGAAATCATAAAGAATTCCGATTTTCAAAAATTAAAAGATACCGTTTCACCACAGGGAATTATTGCGGTTTTCAACAAAACAATTAATAAAAAAAAGAAGGTTGAGAAAATAAAAGATGACTTATTAGTCTGCCTGGATAATGTTTCGGACCCGGGTAATCTTGGAACCATTATGAGAAATTGTGATTGGTTTGGATTCTCAAAAATATTGTTAACAAAAAATTGCGCAGAACTTTTTAATCCAAAAACTATTCGCGCAAGTATGGGTTCTGTTTTTCATTTAAATATTATGGAAGATATAAACCAGTCTGATATTACGAATTTGAAAAACAAGGGCTACAAAATATTTTGTTCAGATCTTAATGGAGAAGACTTATATTCGGTTAGTTTTTCTAAAAATTCAGTATTGGTATTTTCAAATGAAGCGAACGGGCCCTCACAGGAAATATTGGAGTTAGCCGATAAAAAGATTACTATCCCCTCTTATGGAAAAGCAGAATCCTTAAATGTTGCCAGTGCTTCTGCTGTGATGCTTTCACATATACGAAAAAATATTATTTGAACTCAGAAAAATCCGGTTTGCCGGCATCAATCCAGGCAGTGTAAATTAATGTAGCAATATCCTGTGCGGCCTTATTGAATTGCACTTCAGTAATATACTTTGTTCTAAACCACATTAACCTATAATATTCATCACTCGTAGTATTACCTGCTTCTTTAGTTGCTAAGACATCCGCAGCGAAGAGAATGTCACAGGCCGAATTTGTACCGGAGATATATCCAAAAATAAATTCCATAGGATTACTAACTTGTGAAATCCGGCAATCCTCAAAACAATTTTCAAGTTCATTTTGATACCTGTTAACCATATGGGATTCATACCTGGAATGCATACCCTTCTGGTTTGTTAACTGACCGTTATAGTTTACCACTGTGTGCATAGGCTGATGACCGTCAGCAACATAATGACCAAGATCGGAAGCAAGAATCATTGCTTTGTCTCTATTCCTTTCTTTGAAAGCCTTAATAAGATTATTGAATGTATCAAGTGTAGCCCAGGGAAGTAACCCAATCTTAGTTACCGTTTCTGAACCATAAAGTGCTATTAATGAATCTTTGTTCTCAATCATTTTGCCGAGCAGAAATTCTTTATAGTAGTCTATATCTATATAATGTTTTGGTGCTTCCGATTTATCCGTTCTTCTCCGAATATCGGGATCAGAAGCATGCTCACCGAGATAATCTCTCCAGGCTTTAAATGCTGCCATTTCCAACGGAAAATAATCCACAGCCTTCCGATTAATTATTCTGTGACCGGTTTCTCCCCAGGCAAATAATTTTTCAGAAGGCAATAAAAAAAATAAAACAACAAACAGTAAAGCGATCAATTTCACATATCTCGAATTCATTTAGCTAGCCAAAATTTTTTGTGTAAACAATTATATTAAAAGTTACTCCTTAATAAACAAGACGGCAAGTTAATTTTTATATAGTTCAATATATGACTATTTCATCACAAAATATCCAGGCCTTGTCACCAGCGCCCTGATGCCACGGCGGACACACCCCAATGTTATGTGCTTTTATATGAATAAATCTTACTGGTGTAGGATTAAATGAAGCCTTAAATTCTTTTATAATTGGCTTACCAGGCTTTTCCGAAATATCGTTCTGAGCTATATATGGCTTATATTGAATTCCGTCTGAAGAAATTGAAAATTGAGCATCATTGGGCATAAAAATCCACGAATTTACATTCTGTAGAAAATCCATTGATACAGAAGTAATAGAAACAGGGGTTCCCATATCAATGATTACATCAAAATCATCACCTTCAAATCCCTGCCACTTTCTGTCTGCAAAATTATCTGAACCGAAAATACCATCTAGCAAAGTTGAATTACCCATTCCTGAATATTTATTTGAAGGAGAATTGATATAAATTATTTTCTTCCCGAGTCCTTTATGAAAATGAATTGTTTCCTGTGTAATATCCCTAACTAATTTATTATTCTCAAAAATGCCGGCTTTAATCGTTGAGGTGCTATCAATAAAAAATGGTTTTGCATAAATTAAAGATGTTGAATCAAGATCACTTCCTTTAAGAGTATAATGAATAACCGGGTTGAGCTGTTCAGTATTAAATGATAACTGAAACCTGTTCAATTTATTATCATATGAAGTTGAAAAGTCAATTCCGAAATAACCGCGGGAATAATTCAACTTCATTGCATCAAATCTTTTATAATGCTGATTTACCCTGTATAGAAAATCATTCCAGTCTTTTTCTGCTTTTGGTGTCCAAACATCCTCAGCTAAGGCAAGCATTCTCGGAAGGATCATATATTCGGCATGCTCAGGAGTTTTAACATACTCAGTCCAAAGGTTAGCCTGGGCACCAAGAATGTATTTGGCTTCTTCGGATGTTAAACCGGGTGGAGTCGGGTCAAAAGAATAAACCTTTTCCAAAGTTATAAATCCACCACCTGCTTCAGGCTCAAATTCAGGGTTCGCCTGATAATAATCGAAATAACAATTTGACGTTGGGGTCATAATAACATCGTGCCCCATTTTTGCAGCTTTGATTCCTCCATCAACTCCCCTCCAGGACATTACAGTAGCCTCCGGAGCTAAACCTCCTTCAAGAATTTCATCCCATCCTATCATTTTTTTATGTTTTGAGATTAAGAATTTTTCTATCCTTCGTATAAAATAGCTTTGAAGTTCCTCCTCATTTTTTAGCCCTTCTTTTTTAATTCTCGCCTGACACTTAGGGCACTTTTTCCAGTTAGTTTTATCAGCTTCATCGCCCCCTATATGAATATAGGGACCGGGAAACAGATCGCACACTTCGGATAAAATATTTTCAAGAAAAGTGAATGTGCTGTCATTTCCTGCACAAAAAATATCCACGTTCGGCCAGTAGCCGCCGGGACAAACATTTAGTGTATCTCCTGTACATGAATATTGTGGATATGCCGCAAATACTTCACTTGAATGACCCGGCATTTCTATTTCAGGTATAATTGTAATGTATCTGTCCTGAGCATATTTAACAATTTCTTTAATATCTTCCTGTGTATAGAAACCTCCGTAAGTTGCTTTTTCTCCGGGTTGGATTGGTGACCAATCATTCCAGGGTTGATTTTCTCTGTCAACATGCCAGGCACTTATTTTTGTCAACAGAGGATATTTCTTTATTTCAATCCGCCAGCCATTATCATCAGTCAGGTGCCAGTGAAACATATTCATCTTATACATTGCTAAAAGGTCAATATACTTTTTGATAAATTCTTTTGGAAAGAAATGCCGGGAAACGTCAAGGTGCATTCCCCGGTATTTGTATTCCGGTCTATCTTTTATTTCAAGGCAGGGTATAATAATTTTTTCAATATCATTTTCATTAACATCTTCCGGAGGAATTAGTTGAAGAAAAGATTGGACACCATAAAATAATCCTCTACCTGAGTTTGCAATTATTTTAACATAATTCGGATTTATCAGAAGTTGATAACCTTCGCCCCCCAGGGTATCACTCTTTGTTATCTCAAAAATAATGAGATCCCCTCTTTGAGTTCCTTTATATTGGTCAACAGGTATATTTATCTGAACCAGATATTTTATTGACTCTGATAAAAATTCAGCAATGCGTTTCTCATTCTTCACAGATTTGGAATATTCAATTTTAGTTTTTTCGTCTATAATAAAATGTCCCGGATCAACTTTCGAATAAAGAGGTTTGGGGATAATATTAACAGAAGACTTAGGAATGTTCTGTCCCATTAAACAGGGAACAAAAACAAGAGAAGTAAAATAGATTACTAATCCACGTACAATATATTTCAGATCAGACAATTATTATTGGGAATTTGAATATATAAGTCAGAAAATACAATTACTACCAAAAAGTTAGACGGATTGTTTTAACAAAGCCTTAGTCTCTTCAATAGCCTTTTTTAGTTTTGGTAAACGTTCAAGGGCACTTTTAAGGTCGTTTAGTTTTCCAGATAGCTCAATTCCGTAAGCTTCATCGCCTACTTTCTTGGCGCCGACAGAATAGCTTGCACCCTTAATAGTATGAGCTTCACTAACAACTTTGCTGCTTTCGCTTTCTTCTATTGACGTTTCCAAATTTTGGAATCTGCTAACAACATCTTCAAAGTATGTTTCAATCAGGTCTGCTTCAAATGCTTTGTCACCAGCACTCATTTTCTGAAGATGATCAAAATCGAATAATACATCCTCTTTTGCTGTTTGGTCTTTATCCGGTTCACTTTTGGATTCAGCTTTAACATTCAGCCATTTGTCAACTTTCTGAATCAAAATTTCAGACTTAATAGGTTTTGACAAGTAGTCATTCATTCCGGCTTCAATACACTTTTCTTTATCCCCCATTAGTGCATGTGCAGTTATAGCAATAATTGGTATATTTTTCTTTTCAGTTTTAAGTGAACGAATTACCTTAGTTGCCGTCATACCGTCCATCTCCGGCATTTGAATATCCATTAAAATCACATCATATTTCCCCTCCTCAACAGCTTTAACAGCTGCTGCTCCATTTACAACTGCATCAGCATTATAGCCGACTTCGCTCAGTATTCTTAACGCAACTTTCTGATTAATAAAATTATCTTCAGCTAACAGTATTTTAAATTCACCCCTCATTTCTTTTGTTATTTTAACTGCTGGTACGGTTAATTCTTTTCTCACTGTTTCTGTACCGGAAGCACTTTCAAAATAAGTATCGGGTCTTACTACTTTCTCTTTATCACCCAGTTCAAACTTCATTGTGAAATAAAACTTACTGCCAACGTTTTTAGTGCTCTCTACACCTATGTTTCCCCCCATCAAGTTTATAAATTCTTTACAGATAGCAAGGCCCAAACCTGTCCCGCCATATTTACGTGTGTGAGAACCATCAACCTGAGAAAATGGTTTGAATAAAGCATCCACCCGGTCCGATGGAATTCCAATACCACTATCCTGGACAGAAGCAAATACTTCAATTGTGTTCGTATCAATTTCCTTAGAAGTAATATGTATTATTACAGATCCTTTCTCAGTAAACTTTACAGCGTTACTCAATAGATTTAATAAACACCTGTCTTATTCTTTTAGGATCACCTTTTAAATAAACAGGGGTATGCCTATCAATTTCCTTAACAACTTTTAACCCCTTTTCATTTACCCTGGTAGTTAGAATAGACATTGATTCCTCAATCACTTCATCGAGGTTAAAATCAATTTTCTCAAGAGACATCTTCCCGGATTCAATTTTTGACAAATCTAAAATGTCGTTAATAATATCCAGTAAAGATTCTGCAGATGTTTTTGCAGTGTTAGCAAATTGTCTCATTTCTTCAATATTATTATAAGCTCCTCTTTCAATTAAAGATAAGAATCCAATAATTCCATTCATTGGTGTACGGATTTCGTGACTCATATTCGCAAGGAACTGGCTCTTCACCATGTTCGATTGTAATGCCTGTTTTGCTAATGCATCCGCTCTGATCTTTTCTTTCCTGAGCTCTTCTTCTGCTTTCCTCCTTCTGCTATCGGCTAATACCTGTTCGGTAATATCCTGCATCGTTCCTTCGAAATAAGTCTTATTTCCATTTTCAAATATTCTGTCACTAAGCCTGACTATAACATCCGAACCATCTTTTCGTTTAAGTGTCAATTGTTTATTCTTAACACCACCCTTTTCATACAATTCCTTTATGAGCTTCTTCCTTTCCCCTACATATTTGTAAACATCAAACTCGATATTCAACTTTATCAATTCTTCTTTGTTACTATAGCCAAGAATATTTATCAGAGCCTGATTAACTGTTAAAAACCTCCCGTCTATACTAGTCTGAAACATACCTTCAGCAGAATTATCAAAAATGGAACGATATTTATTTTCCGATAATTTAACCCTGTAAGATTTTTCTGCAAGCTGCATCCTCAGCTTGTAATTTACAGCACTGCCAATTACTGATATTATACTAAGGAAAAGGATAAAAATAACGGACTCATACATATTGGGTAGGAAATATATTGAAGTGTCATTCAGAAGAATAGCAGATGCAAAAACTACATTATAATAGATCGCAACGATAATCTGATTTTTTACATCCCAACTTAAAAACAATGCAGAAGTGAAAATCATCAGCCCTACAATCTGAGCATTAACAATTAAAGTTTTGGGCATTAGATAAATCATATAGCCCGACGAAACGATGATAACTATTAATAGTAAATGAACAAAAACAATTGGCCTTTCCCTTCCAATTTTTTTGTTCATTAACACCAATACAGTAAATGCGATCAGTGTCGCAAGAAGCCTGGTAACATAGACATTAACTGAATACTGTGAGAAATAACGGACTTCAAAAACCATCGCAAAAAGCCCGGAAATAGCTATCAATAATGCCATAACTTTAAGTGGAGTAACAAGTAATTCTTTAGATTGCCTTACGAGGTTTTTATATTCGATGTCTTCCAGAGGTACTTGCTCATTATATATAAAATCAACAATATTCTTGTTGTTTTTATTTAACATTTATACGTCCTATATTTATAAGGAATTAATCTAATAAAATTTATTCAGAATAAGTAATTAGAATGTTCTTAGCTAATTTACATAAATTAAAGGATTAAGTATTAATGGCTGATTTTCTTTATCAAATAGATCTTTCAATTTTTTATTTCTTCAATCACACAATTGCAACGGGATTTTTAGATAAATTCTTCTCGGTCATCACAGATGTTCATAGCTGGTATATAACTTATATTTTGCTAATTGGCATCTTATTGATAAAGGGAGGAAAAAAAGGAAGATTAGCAGTTCTAGGAATTATACTGGCAATCCTACTTTCAGATCAGTTTGGAGATTTAATAAAACACACTCTTCAACGAATTCGGCCTTGCAATGCATTAGATGATGTAAGGAAGATTATTGGTTGTGCGGGCGGTTATTCTTTTCCTTCAAATCACTCGGTAAATAATTTTACCGCAGCTTTCTTTTTCTATAAGTTGTATCCAAACTTAAAGATCCCATTATTTATTACAGCCACATTGATCGCTCTTTCCAGGGTCTACCTTGGGGTGCACTATCCGTCTGATATTTTAGGTGGAGCAATAATAGGCTCAGCAATTGGTTACCTTATGGGTATAGGGGCACTTAAAATACTTGAATACTTAGAAAAGAAAAATTTATCTGTTAAACAAAACTAATTTGAGAAAATGAAAACTAACAACGAACTGACAATCCGCAATGCTGAAAAAAGCGATGCACCATTAATTCTCTCGTTTATCAAAGAAATCGCAAACTATGAAAAACTTAGTCACGAAGTGACAGCAACTGAAAAAGATATTCAAGAAAATCTCTTCGGAGATACAAAGTATGCTGAAGTTTTAATCGCAGAATCTGAAAATGAACCCGTTGGATATGCATTGTTTTTTTATAACTTTTCAACATTCACAGGAAGACCGGGAATCTATTTAGAAGATTTGTTCATCAGACCCAAATATAGGGGTAAAGGAATAGGCAAAACACTGTTATTAAAACTAATAAAGATAGCTAAAAACAAAAATTGCGGGCGTGTTGAGTGGTGTGTTCTAGATTGGAATGAACCAGCAATAGAATTTTATAAAAACCTCGGAGCTGTGCCGATGGATGGTTGGTCAATATTCCGGGTAACTAATGAGAAATTTGAAAAAATTCTTGAAAAGGGTTTGTAAATTAGCCTGTTTTAGCTATTTATAAGCTAATTCATTTCTATAATAATTCCATAAAAATTTTTATCTTTACTAGTAATTTTTCTATAATTTAGCTAATCAAAACCATTTAGGGCTAAAAATTAAATTCGCACAATAACAATTTTCAAAGGATAAATATGCTTAATGGAAAAAGAGTAGTTGTAACTGGAATGGGAGCCCTGACACCTATAGGACTTTCAGTGGAAGAATTCTGGCAAAGTATGATGGCAAGTAAAAGTGGTGCAGATGAAATTAAAAGTTTCGATTCCTCCAGGCTTAATACTCATTTTGCCTGCGAACTAAAAGGCTTTAACCCTGAAAACTATATAGATAAGAAAACCGCAAGAAGGGTAGATTTTTATTCTCAATATGCACTTGCTTCTTCGTCGCTTGCAATTAAGGACAGCGGACTGAAAACAGATTCTCTTACTGAGGAAGAGAGAGCAAGAATCGGTGTTATTTTCGGAAGCGGCATTGGAGGAATACAAACATTTTATAATCAATCTGTTATAAACTCTACTCAGGGACCATCGCGGATCTCCCCTTTCTTTATACCAATGATGATTCCCGATATGGCTTCCGGTTATATATCTATTCAATATGGATTTAGAGGACCAAACTATTGTATAGTTTCTGCCTGTGCAACGGCTAATAATAACATGATAGACGGTTACCTGATGATAAAGAACGATATAAGTGATATAGTTGTAACCGGAGGCAGTGAGGCCCCGATTAATGAAATTGGTGTGGGCGGTTTTAATGCATCGAGGGCTCTTTCAACAAGAAATGATTCTCCCGCAACGGCGAGCCGACCATTTGATGCAACTCGTGATGGTTTTGTTATGGGTGAAGGCAGCGGTACTCTTATTTTGGAAGACCTGGAACATGCTAAAAATAGGGGTGCTAAAATTTATTGCGAAATTATCGGTTTCGGTTTGTCTGCTGATGCTCATCATATTACAGCACCGCACCCGGATGGAACCGGCGCTTTACTTTCAATGAATATGGCATTAAAAAATGCCAATGTTAAGCCTGACGAAATTGATTACATCAATATGCATGGAACTTCGACACCTCTTGGCGACATAGCGGAAACAAAAGCTATTAAAAAGCTTTTTGGCGAACACGCTAAAAAAATGAATGTATCATCAACAAAAAGTATGACCGGGCATCTTCTGGGTGCTGCCGGGGCTGTTGAAGCTATTGCAACTATACTGGCAACTGTTAACGACACAGTTCCTCCAACTATTAATTTTGAACACCCCGATCCGGAATGTGATCTTAATTATACATTTAATAAGCCGCAAAAAAGAAAAGTTGATGTTTCGATGAGCAATGCTTTCGGTTTTGGCGGACACAATACTACGGTACTGTTTAGAAAATATAGCGAATAGACATTAGTCGATTTTTATTGCCGTTAGTCTATAAATTGATAGCATTATGAACCAATTTGTGCCAAATTTTCGCATATAGTGGAAATGGCCTACTGATAATAATTTAGATTTGTTGTTGGTACGAGTTAATTTGTAATTAATAAATTGCTAAATTAATTTCTCATTATCAAATTAACTGTTACTATTAAACTTACTATTCACTAAATAATAAGGAGAGGATTATGAAAAAAATCTCAGTTCTTATTTTCTCATTTTTGTTATTATTTGCATTTTTCATATTCAGCTCAGGTTAAATATCAGCTTTGGGGTTCAGCGTGGGATTAAATATTTCCAATGCTTCTTGTAGATCCAGATCTACCGGCCAGGAGTAGTCTAAATGTTCTAGAACTGGTTTTGGATTAGGTGGAATAATGGAATTTGGATTTGTTCCGAGGTTTAGACTGCAGATCAGAACCAACTATGCTACCGGAGGTGTGAAGGAAACAGGCCCATTATTCCAGGATCAATTCGGGCATAGTTGATGGAAGTCATTAATTCAAAATTCTTACATTAATTCGATATTCCTGAATATAGATCCCTGTTACAGCCCTTTTCCCCACGTTGTAGCCAGGTCAGATTTAACTTTCTTACTGCTAATGACTGGAACCTAATGGTTATCCTTCTTACTAAGGTGTATTAAAGATCAGTTGAAAAGCTTAAATCTTGCGCTGGATTTTGGAGCAGGAATAGGTTGATAAGCTTGTCCCACAACTACTTTAACATTGGGTGTTCGGTATTCACTTGGCTTGAGTGATGTATCGAGTGATACCGGAGAACAACAAATTGGCAACCGATCAATTAATGAACGACAGGATTTTTGTTGATAGCGCGTGATTATGGTTGGTTTTAAAATAATGTAAATAGTAACACGAACGGTCCAAATACTATCAATTAAAACTAAAGGTTTACAAATATTTGCTGGTTTTACTTTCCCGTTCGGTATGTAAATTAGCAAAAATTTGATTTAAGCAATAATGGAGCCGTCAGTTTTTAACTGACGGCTTTTTTTATGGTGCAACCAACATAACGTTATCTTCCAAAGGAAATCGGGTTGTTAAGAAAGGAATGAATTAGTATCAGAACCGAATAATTAAAGGCATTCAAGTAATTTATATTTCAAACTTTAACTAAAAAAATATAATTAGATAAGAAAAGTGAGTACTGATCATTTTTGCTTCTCTTCAAATAACGAATCAGGCAATCCCTGGTTTACTTTATAATTAGAATAATTTATATACACCCTTCCAGTCGAAGGTTTTGAAGAAGTTGTCTCTTGATTATCTTCTTCATTCTGCGTGGTAAATCTTTTAGGAATATTTAACTTAGAAACATCAAATGAAAAAACAAGCGAAGAAGGCAACTGTTTAAATTTAGCTCTTGAATCATATTTTAATTCAAGAGTGAAAGTACCATTAAATCTTGGTGGAGATTTCAACTTTCTTTATAATATAATCAGAAAGATCAATCCAGAAAGTTGTCAGGATAACATCACTTGAATCACCGATCGGAATAGTTTTTATAACCGCAGTTTTCCTACCTTCATAATCTTCAAATCGATCAAAAAGTGCCGTGTAATTTCCTTTAATCAGGCTTGTCGGCGAAATATGAAGAGCACCTTTTGGCAGTAACGCAAATTGCTTTGATTCTACTTTAACCTGATCCGGCTTTTTAAAATATATCCTGGCTTTTGTATCCGGAACTTTTAAGAATGAAACATCTACTTTAACTGTAATATCAACAGAATAATCTTTAATCTTGTCAAAATTCTTTTTTACTTCATTCAGAATTTTATCAGGATCCTTTGTCTGAGCCGGAACCGCAAAAGCTATAATTAAAAAGAATAAAAATATCTTTTTCATAATGATTGTATAAAGTTAAGTTAAAATATCTTTCCTGCTGAAAAGGAACAAAGTCAATCCGTATAGCCCAATAATATGAATGCCCAAAACAAGTAGGGAATTCCAGACCGACGAATAATCCAGAGGCTTACTGAAAAACGATTTCCAGCCATCCATATAATTTGTAAAAAGATATGGCTTTATAGTTTGAAACACACTAACATCAATATGAGATATAATAATGAATATAATAATAATGGCCATAGTTGTAATAATCGGTCCTATAGAGTTTTCAACAAGAGATGAAAAGAAAAAGGCTATGACCGTAACTACAGACATACTAACAATTGAGAAACTATATGCTAATAAAAATCTCCATAAAACATCATTACTTGCAAAAACAACGATTGCGTTGCTTTGAATAGAGATTAACTCTCCGGAACCAAATAAAATTGTACCTAAACCTAAACTGAGAGCAGCTAACCAAAGTATCAGTATTGCGGTATAAATTATTCCGGCAATAAATTTAGCAGTTACGATACTAAACCTTGTAACTGGTCTTGTAATCAACATTCTATAAGTGCCCGCAGAAGCCTCACCTGCCATCAAGTCACCGGCAACAAGAGTAATTAGAAACGGAATATGTACGTAAAGACTGTTCAGAATTAAGTTTGAAACAAAATATCCATTGAGGAGGTTGCCTACAAAAACAAACGAATTTTGAAGACCTCTTGTAGCAGAATTTAGCGCCCTGGATCCTTCGTAAGATATAGCTGTTTGTATAACTGCAACAAGAATTGCGATAGCGATAAACCCTATATAGGTTCGCCATTTTTTGAATATCTTATACAGTTCTATTTGTACAAGCGTCAGCATCAACTCTCCTTATCCGTAATCTCAAGGAAATACCCCTCAAGCGAGCGGGTCGGAATTAAAGCACTTACATTTATTCCCTTTCCGACTAAATACTTATTTAATTCTGATATCTCATTTTGCCTGAGAGTAAATACCATATTATTATTTGCAGATGAATTTAATTTTTCACTCCATTTGCTTTCTTTTATAAACCGTTCAGCGTCTGCAGGATTTTCTGTTTCAACTGTGACTTTCAATTCATCCCTGTTAAGCAATTCAGCAACGCTTCCTTCCACTACTTTTTTACCCTTATTCAGGATTATCATTCTTGTTGCAACAATTTCGACTTCGGAAAGAATATGTGATGATAATAAAATAGTTTTATGCTCATCTTTACTAAGGTGGATAATCAGCTCTCTTATCTCTTTCATTCCCTGAGGATCTAGGCCCGTTGTAGGTTCGTCAAGAATTATAAGATCTGGATCGTGGAGAAGTGCCTGGGCCAGCCCAAGCCTTTGTTTCATTCCGTGAGAAAAAGTTTTCACCTTGCTTTTATATCTTTTCTCCAGCCTGACAAATTCAAGAACTTCCATTATTCTTTTTTTTGAAACATCAGTTTGGGAAAGTCTTCCTAAAATTTCAAGATTCTTATATGCTGACAAATATCCATAAAAATCGGGCTTTTCAACAATAGCCCCTATATTTTTTAGAATTGATATTCTTTCATTTTTTAGCGATTTGCCGAATAATTTTATCTCTCCTTCAGAAGGTTTAATAAGAGACAACAACATTCTAATAGTTGTGCTCTTTCCTGCACCGTTTGGCCCTAAAAAACCGAAAACATCACCCTGATAAACACTGAGATTAAGTCCATCAACAGCTTTAACTTCTTTAAACTGCTTTGAGAGATTTTCTATTTCTATGATCTTTTCTGATGGCATTTATTTATTTGCATTTTTACTTAACACTAAAATATACATTTTACAGATACGGACAATTATTTTTTACATGAAAGGATGAAATTCGTTATAAAAATAGTTTGATATTAAACATTTGAATTTCAATAAGAACAATTTAATCGGATATAAAACAAATCAAACCAAAAAATATTTTTTAAACTTGATATTTAAATTTTTTCTTTCTGCAATAAAAAAAAATTTTAAAATTTAATTTGTATTTCTCTGAAAATATCACAAACTTGCCATTGATTGTTCCACGCTACTAATCCAGAGAAATTTTTGTCTATTTTTTTTCTAATCTTTGATATGGGTCCGAACTCTGATTTCAATTCTGCATATCTTGATGAAATTAGAAATATATCTAGCGTAGACAGTTCACATTTCCTGCGGATTTGAAAAATGTGGGATAAAATATAAATATATACCTGAGTTAATTCAGCCTAATTGAGGACAATGCCAATGCAAATAAACAGACTTTTTACTGATCCTAATAAAGAGCTTTCTTCATATTTTGAATTCGTAAAAAGGACCTCTGAAATTAAAAATCCTGACGGGTCTATCGTGTTCAGAATGGAAGATGTTTTTGTTCCAACTCAATGGACCCAGGTAGCAACGGATATTATCGCTCAAAAGTATTTTCGTAAGGCAGGGGTTCCCAAATTATTAAAGAAAATTAAAGAAAAAGATGTTCCGGTATGGCTTCAGCAATCTACTGCGGACACTGAAAGATTAGCCGAACTTCCTGAAAAAGAAAGATATGCTTCTGAAACGGATTCAAGGCAGGTTTTTCACAGATTAGCTGGCTGCTGGACTTACTGGGGATGGAAAGCAAAATATTTTGATTCAGAAGAGGATGCTAAAGTATTTTATGACGAGTTATCTTTTATGCTTGCTAATCAGGTGGCAGCACCAAACAGTCCGCAATGGTTCAACACAGGATTAAACTGGGCTTATGGTATTACAGGACCTGCACAAGGACATTATTTTGTAGATCACACAACCGGAAAACTAACAGCTTCGAGCGATGCTTATTCTCATCCACAGCCGCACGCCTGCTTCATTCAATCTATTAAAGATGATCTGGTTAACGAAGGCGGAATAATGGATCTGTGGGTTCGTGAAGCAAGACTCTTCAAATATGGTTCAGGAACAGGATCAAACTTTTCTGATATTCGTGGTTCACGCGAACCATTAAGCGGAGGAGGAAGGTCATCAGGTTTAATGTCATTTCTCAAGATTGGTGACCGTTCGGCTGGCGCCATTAAGTCCGGAGGCACAACACGCAGAGCCGCAAAAATGGTAACTGTTGACCTGGACCACCCCGATGTGGAAGAATATATAAACTGGAAAGTTGCTGAAGAGCAAAAAGTAGCTGCATTAGTTGCAGGATCAAAATTAAGCGATTTTCACCTGAATGCAATAATGAAGGCCTGCTACGATGAACATCCTGAAAATGACAGATTTAATAAGAAAGTTAACAAGAAGCTAAAGCACGCAGTTCTGGAAGCCAGAAAAGCTTGTATCCCTAACAACTATATAGAAAGAGTAATACATCTTGCTAAACTGGGATTCAAATCTATAGAATTCCCCGTCTTGGATACTGACTGGAATTCCGAAGCATATTTGACAGTTTCAGGTCAAAATTCAAATAACTCTATCCGGGTTACAAATGAATTTATGAATGCAGTCATTAATGATGAAGACTGGAACCTTTATTGGAGAACAGAAAAGAAAAAAGCCAAGGAGGAAAATAGAAATCCTAAACCTTGTAAAACCCTGAAAGCAAGAAACCTCTGGAGTGATATTTCCTATGCGGCCTGGTCGTGTGCAGATCCTGGAATTCAATACCACACAACTATTAATGAATGGCATACCTGCCCTGAAGGCGGTCAGATAAAAGCTTCAAATCCTTGTTCAGAATACATGTTTCTTGACGATACCGCCTGCAATCTGGCATCATTAAATCTCGTAAAATTCTATGATACTAGCACAAGTAAGTTTGATATTGAATCATATCGTCACTCTACAAGATTATGGACAATCGTTCTTGAAATAAGTGTAATGATGGCACAATTCCCCAGCAAAGAAATTGCACAGTTAAGTTATGATTACCGAACTCTTGGACTTGGTTATGCAAACCTCGGTTCTTTACTGATGTTGCAGGGAATTCCTTATGATAGTAACGAAGCATTTGCTATTTGCGGAGCTTTAACGTGTATTATGCATATGTCGTCTTACGCTACTTCTGCTGAAATGGCAAAAGAACTTGGTCCATTCAGCAGGTATAATGAGAACAAAGAACATATGCTCAGAGTTATCAGAAACCACAGAAGAGCTGCTTACAACGTTCCTAATGAAGAATACGAAGGACTCAGCATCCATCCTGTGGGTGTAGATCCTAAGTATTGTCAATCTGATCTGCTGAAAGCAGCCAGAGAAGATGCAGATAGGGCACTTGAATTGGGAAGCCAGCATGGATTCAGAAATGCACAGGTCACAGTGATTGCTCCAACAGGAACAATCGGACTTGTTATGGATTGCGATACTACCGGGGTTGAGCCGGACTTTGCACTGGTTAAATTCAAAAAATTAGCTGGAGGCGGATACTTCAAGATCATAAATCAATCAATTCCGCCTGCACTTGAAAAATTGGGCTATAATAAAGATCAGATAACAGAAATTGTTAAATATGCAAAAGGATCAGGAACGCTTAAGGGCTGTCCTTTCATTAACCCTGAATCACTTAGTGTAAAAGGATTCACCGAAGATGCTCTTGCAAAAATAGAGAAACAACTTCCGGGAGCATTCGAAATTAGTTTTGCTTTTAACAAATTCACTTTGGGTACTGAATTTCTGGTTAAAAAATTGGGGATGGATCCTGAGGAAATTAATTCTTATGATTTTAATCTTCTTACAGCTTTAGGATTTTCCAAACAGGAGATCGCATCCGCTAACGACTATGTCTGCGGAACGATGACAATTGAAGGAGCCCCCTTCTTAAAGCATGAACATTATCCTGTTTTTGATTGCGCAAATAAATGCGGTAAAAGAGGAACAAGATTTATTCGCCCTTCTGCTCATATTAAAATGATGGCAGCAGCACAGCCGTTTATTTCGGGTGCAATATCAAAAACTATTAACATGCCTAACCAATCTTCAGTCGAAGACATTAAAGATGCATATATGCAATCCTGGAAACTGGGAATTAAAGCAAATGCACTTTACAGGGACGGGTCAAAACTTTCACAGCCGCTCAACTCTATCAGCGAAGAAGAGATTGAAACAATTATAGAGGAAAAAGAGCATAATGACATCGTCAAAGTAGCTGAAAGAATTATACACAGATATATTGCAAAAAGAAGAAGACTTCCCGACAGAAGATCGGGCTATACACAGAAAGCCAAAATTAATGGTCAATCGGTTTATATCAGAACCGGTGAATATGACAACGGACAGATAGGAGAAATTTTTATCGATATGCACCGGGAAGGTGCGGCTTTCAGAAGCCTGCTTAACTGCTTTGCAATTGCTATTTCACTTGGATTGCAGCACGGGGTTCCACTTGAAGAATTTGTCGATGCATTTGTGTTCACAAGATTTGAACCAAGCGGTATAATTACAGGAAATTCAAAGATAAAAATGTCTACTTCTGTTATAGATTATATTTTCAGAGAATTAGCAGTTACTTATCTAGGGAGAAATGATCTGGCACACGTAGATTCAGATGAAATTAAAACAAAAGCCTCGGCCGGTATTGTTAAGAAATTAAGTGAACCCGATTTTATTGAAGAAGAAATTGTTGGAGAAAGATTGATCGAACTGGACAAAGACTCTAACGATTATGATTTTACTTCGTCAGCAGGTGTAAAGCCGGCAACAATAAAGCATTCTGCGAAGAACGGAAATAACGACATATCAGTTAAAATCCGTCAGGCAATTGAAAGAGGTTATACGGGCGATATTTGTACAGAATGTCAAAGTATGACTATGGTAAGAAACGGAACCTGTCTGAAATGTATGACCTGCGGTTCTACTTCTGGTTGTAGTTAAGATAGGTGAGCTGAATTAAAAATAAAAAGGCCGTTCTAATCAGGACGGCTTTTTTGCTTTAAAAATTCAAGGAAAACTGCACACCTAAATTATCAAAACCTACAAGGGGAGAAAGATGAATTTTTGCCGCGGATGTTTCTGCAGGAGTTACTTCATCCTGTGGTGGAGAAATTAAATTACCAAAAGTGTAACCAAGGAAAAATCCCATAGGCAAATCACTATACCAATGCATTCCCCTGCTGACTAAACCTATTCCACAAATTGCTATTAATGAATAGCCAACCGGCTTAATCCATTTTGCTTCGGGATAATTGTTTGCAAGAACAGTTACAGTTGCAGTTAGTGTTGTAATATGTCCTGAAGGATACGCATAATATTTTGGCTGATGTTTTTGATATTCCTTCAAATTTGGAAAAAGGGTCCAGTCACCAGCAGCTTCAGTTGCCACCGCAGGACTTTCTCTTCCGAAAATTCTCTTTAATATCTGAACACTAACGCCGCTTGCTATTATTGCTTCGATAAGATTACTGGCAGTCTTTAGAGATCTCGAATCACTGCTGATTAATCCAAAAGCTCCAAATACACCCGCCACAATAAAATGATATTTCTCCTTGCCAAGATCAACTCCAAAGTCACTTAAGCTATGAAAAGTTTTTGACTGATTAAACAATCGTCTGTTGGTTTGCCAACCTTGTTCATCAACTACCATTAAGGCTCCGGTACCGGCTGCAAGAATTGCAAACAGAGGTATTTTATCTGAGTTCAGTGCCGATGTTGAAAAATTACCGATATCACGTGGCACATTAGTGATCATAGAATGCCATTTTAAATTATTTTCAGTCTTAATTTCCTGAACGGCAAGAGGTTTAACAGATAGGTTAGTACTATCAGAATTTAAATTCGTGCTCTCAGTTACAATCTGTCCAAATATGGAATAAGCAGATAGAAAAACTATTGAAATATGGATAAAAAATCTGACTTTCATTAATTCCTTTCTTAGGATTTAGAAAAAATGAAAAAAAGTCTCGTCAAAATCTTAGCTGCATAGCCAGGCCTGTCCCGTTATAACTACGGTAAGGCATTATATTAAACGATACATCATCACTATCTGAATCGGAATTATATTTTTCGGGATGAGCAACAATTTTACCAAACTCATAACCCAGATAAATTGCTAGAGGATAATCGCTGTACCAGTGAATTCCATTGTTTACCATACTTACGGCCATTAAAGTACAAATTGAATAGCCAAGCGGTTTAACCCACTTCCATTCGGGATAATTTTCAGCTATAACTACCACCATTCCAAGAGTCGTGGTAAGATGCCCAGAAGGATATGCATCATGGGCAGCTACGTGCTCCTGGTATTTAATCGGACTTCCGAAAAAGCTCCATTTCCCAGCCGGTTGAGTGGAAACAAACGGACTCTCTCGCCCCGTTAAACGTTTAAGTACCTGAACAAATGCTCCCGACGAAATTGTTACCTGCAAAATTTCGCTTCCTGTCTTTAACGCACGTTGATCTTTGAATAACAACCCGTAAGCGACAAACACTCCGGTAAGTGCAAATTGTGATCTGCCATCGCCAAATTTAGCAAACCAATCACTGGTCTGCTTTACAAAATTTGAGTTGTTATACCATTCGTGTTGAGTCAACCAGGTTCTGTTATCAGTAGCTATTAAACCTAAAGTTGAAGCACCTATACTAAAATAAACAGGTAAACTTGTATGGGTAGCAACATCATAAAATTTGGCGTAGTCTTTAGGAATATTCGTGAGCCAATCATGCCAGGTTAGATTATACTCTGGCTTCAGGTATTTGGGTTTTTCTGCAATGCTTTTTCGGGGCGTGATATCCAATGAATCAGCACTGTTATTTTTGCTATTAATATTAACATCAGTACTATCGATCCTATTTTCTGATCTGATTGGTTCCTGTGCAAAAATATTTACGGCAAAGGGTACGAGAAATAATAAATAAAAAAACTTAATTTTCATCCAGCTGTGGTATATCGTGTAAAAATAAGTTGTAAACTTACCACAAAACCTATAGTGAAGCAATACTAAATAGATACCTGTTTCTTAATAATTAAATGGTTGTAAAATGTTCACAAAAAGAAATCAATTATTTATCTATCATTCGCAGAATTGTGGGTAGTACGATCAGTAATAGAGGCAGTGCTATTAGAAATCCGCCAATAATAGCTATTGCCAGAGGCTGATGCATCTGCGCTCCGGTACCAATTCCAAAAGCTAGGGGGAGCAGCGCAATTATGGCTCCGAAAGCTGTCATAAGGGTCGGGCGGAGCCTTTTAGAAACAGCATGAACTACGGCATCTACATGTGTGTTATCCTTTTTGGCCTACTTTATGCTGAAGAAAAATAAATATTGAATTTTCTCCTATAATTCCAACTATCATAATTATTCCTATATAGCTTCCAACATTCAGAGGTGTGCCGGTTATAAAGAGAGCCAGGAAACTACCGGTTATTCCAAGTATAGAAATAAAAATAATCGCGAGAGATACTTTAATACTTTTAAATAAAAAGAGAATAACAGTAAAGACCAATAGGATAGCAAGAAACAGAATCAACATTAATTCGCTAAAAGCTTTTTGTTGTTCTTTGTATGCTCCCCCATAAACTATTTCATATCCAGTTGGCAATTTTATTTGTTGGCTGATTTTATTTTGAATCTCAGCCAAAGTGCTGCCGAGATCCCTGTTATTTAATCTCCCAACAACATCAAATACTTGCTTCAGATTTTCTCTATCAACTTCGGCAACTCCTTTAAAAAACTGTATATCGGCAAATTCGTTGATTGGTTTAATAGAGCCATCGTTAAGAAAAATAAAACTATGTTTTAAATCATTCATAGTATTATATTTTTTCCCGTCAAACATCCTGATATTAATCAATTGGTTTTTCCCCAGTATATTACCTACTACTGTACCATTTATTTTTGAATTTAGCTGGAATTGAAGATCATTAGGCGTAAGGCCATATTTAGCTAATTCAGTATTATTAGGATTAAATACTATTTGTGGGCCAGCAATTGTTATTCCATTGAATACATCAGCCGTACCATTCACGCTATTAATAATATCGGTAACTTTATTTGCTATTTCCTCAATCTTATTTTGATCATCCCCAAAAACCAGGACAGAAATTGGTTGTTTCGTTGACATCAGGTCGCCGAGCATGTCTTCAATGATTTGTCCAAAATCTACTCTTAGTGCCGGTAATTTAGATTCTATTTGTTTACGAATATCATCTGCAACTTCATCTGTAGATTTATTTCTTGTTTTCTTAAGTTGAATTGTATAATCACCGGTGTTTGGTTCTGTAATAAAAAAACCGTTTTGTGTACCGATCTGGCGCGCATAAGACTTTACTTCAGGTGTGTTTTTTAAAATATTATCAACCACATCCAACATTTTGTCCGTGTTTTCTAAAGAAGTTCCGGGCGGGCTGGAAAAATCCAACACCATAGATCCTTCATCCATTTGTGGCAGAAATCCGGAAGGTAATTTTGGAATTATATAATATGCAGATGCGATTAAAATGATCACAAAAACAACAGAAATGATTGGTTTATGAATGAAATAATAAACCCACTCCTGCTTTTGGGCAATTTTGTGTTTTACCCCTGATGACTCTTTACCTGATGATAAGAGCAGATAAATTACAGGCAGTCCAATCCACGTTACTAAAAAAGAGCAAACTAATGTTATGATCATTGTATTTGTTAATACATTAAAATAGGCTCCCGCAACACCACTCATTAAAAAGAAGGGAAGAAATATTACAATTGTACTTAATGATGAACCGACCATGGCAGGAAGCAAATATTTTATTGCTTTAGAAACAAGAGTATTACTACTTTCTTTTGGATTTTCTTCGTGAGTTCTATGAATTTGTTCAACCACAACTATTGCATCATCAATAATCAATCCTATTGAGGCAGCAATAGCACCGATAGTCATAATATTTATAGTATAGCCAATTGTAAACAATACTATTATTGTAAGGCTAAGCGTTACCGGAATAGTTACCAATATTACAGAGCTGGCTTTAATAGACCTTAAGAATAAAATAGTTAAAAGTATTGCCAGTAATAATCCTATCCATACGACATCCCTTATACTGTTCACCGCATCTGAAACGAAATTTGCCTGATTGTAAAATGGGCGCAGTACAATTCCTTTCGGTAATATTTTTTGAAGTTCAGGAAGTTGTTTTTCAATTGAGCTTACAACATCTATCAGGTTAGCATTCGGTTGTTTTAAGATATGAATTAACGGAAGCACTCTTCCGTTGGCTTTTATCATTGTATAGCTTTTCTCCGCACTTATTTCAACAGTAGAAATGTCTTTTAATCTGATTAGCCTGTTTTGATAATTTAATACGACAAGGTTTTCTAAGTCTGCTTTGCTATTCTGTGTAGCTTCCGTTAAAGTTAAATAAAGCCTGTTGTGATCACTTAAATATCCAGTAGAAGAAATAAAATTAGATTCAGAAATTTTATTTGCAACTAATTGCTGAGTAATTTTTAGATTACTAAGTTTTACCGGATCAAGGGTAACCTGGTATTCTTCTATTTTCCCACCAGCTACGGCCACTTCCGAAATACCCGGAATACGCGATAAAAAAGGTTTAATCGTATATTGCGCAATGTTCCTCAATTCTATTTGACTAAACCCTTTTGATTCTAATGAAAATCCCATTATAGGGAAAATAGAAGGGTTCATTCTTTCCACTGAAATATTGATACCCAGCGGAAGATCCTGTTTTATTTCATTTATTCGGGATTCTATTCTTTGTTTATCAAGATTTATATCAGAGCTCCAACTGAAGAATGCTGAAATTTCACAACTGCCCCTGCTCGTTGCACTTTTTAATAAAGTAAGATCCTGAACACGTTTTATTGCATTCTCTAATGGTACAGTTACACTAACCGTCATTTTATCTACAGGCTGGTCACCATTATCTGCTATAATTTTAATCTTGGGAAAAGTTATATCAGGAAACAACCCTGAGCGGATATTAGTGAGGGCGTAAACCCCGCCCAATAAAATAATCACAAGAATTACTGCGAAAGGACTCTTAAATTTTACATAGAAGTTATTCATTTAACAATCTCAACTTTAGCAGTGTCAGGTAAACCATACGAACCGGATGAAATTATCATATCAGATAAGTTTAATTTTGGTGAGAGAATTTGGAAAAGGCTATCCGTTTCAATTCCTCTGTTTACGTCTATTCTTATCGCAGTGGTATCATTTACAAGTTTCATAATCCAGAATGTATCTTCTGTAACATTGGTCATAATAGAACTTTTAGGAAGAACTAAAGCATTTTTAAATGTTCGGAAAGGAATCTTTACGAATACGTTTAAATTTTCTGGTAATTCCCTGTACTTCAACAATTTTATTAAAAAAGCTTGTGTCTGGCTTGTCGGGTCTACAGAAGGAACACTTTTATCAATTCTGCCACTAAGGTTATCTCCACCCGGAAGATTAATCTCACAATTTTGCCCAATTTTAATTTTCTGTGCATCTTCAAATGGAACATTTAATCTAATTCGTAAAGATGAGGGATTAGACACAGCTGCAATCTGCTCACCATCAGAGATGAAATCACCGTTATGGTAATTTAATTCCGTCAAAACGCCTTTAGTTTTAGCCTTTATTAAAACCGAGCCTGCAAAAATTTTATTTCCGATGTTAATCTGCATACTATCAGCAGCGGCAGATTCTTTTGTTTTAACGCGAAACAAAACATCACCGGGATTTACTTCATCGCCGATATTTTTATAAATCTTTTCTATATATCCCTGAAAAGACGCTCTTACAATTTCTTTGTTTAAGAAAATTGTATTTGCATTCAGCTTCAGGTAATCTTTTAGGTCCATAATTACAGGATGTGTAATTTGCACGGGAGTTCCGCCACTGACAATTTCTGTATTGCTTTGGTCACTCGAACAGGATATCAATATCAGCGGAATAAAAAATATGATTATAAATGTGATTATTTTAATACTATTCTTTTTATTGCAATTCATTCTACCAATTCCAATAATTATAATTATTTATTTCCGTTTGATAACTGATCCGGGTATTAATTAGATTTTTCTGAATTTCAATATAATTCTTCAAAAGAGTTAGGTACTCAATCATGGAAAGATTTCCCTGTTCAAGCTGTTTTTTAGAAATTCTCAACAGATTCTGATAATCATCAACCTGTCCTTCCATCGAACTAAGATTGTCCTTTAAGGAAGATATTTTTCCTTCCGAATTTTTAAGTTTTGCAGATATATTATTAGAGAGAAAATATTTATAATATGAAAATGATTTCTCGGCAACTTCTGTTTGTTGCCTGGTTAGATCTTTTTGTCCACCGTCCACTAAAGGTAGTGAGAAATTAATACCGGCGCTCATTCCAAACTTTCTTTGAATATTGTCCAGCTCAACAGCGTTCAAACCGGTATTGAAAAATAAGCCTACCTGAGGCTGATATTTGGTTTCAAATATTTTCTGCTGGTTGGCTGTATTTAGGCTATCCAGGTAGTATTTTGTAAGAAAATTTGAATAACCCTCATTAATACTATTTTTCTCAAGATTTAGAGAATCAATTTTTACAGTTTCTGTATCTCTTATTCCACATAAAGCATAAAGCTGCATAAGACCAGTTTTATAACTTTGCCAGGTCTGGCTTAAATTTATCTGCTGTGATTTTAACTCAACTTTTAGCAAAAGATAATCCTGGGCTTTAGCATAACCATTCTGAACAAGGTCGCCTGTAATCTTCAGCTGGTCACTTAAATTACCAACTACTCCCTGGGAAAGATTATAAAGCATTAATTGCTGAAGTGCTTTCAGATACTGATCGGTAACTTCCATTTTTAATGCATGCTTTTCTTCATCTGTTCTGTTCTCATAACTTTTCCCTAAAGTTAACCTTTGCTGTTTTAAAGCATTTAGTAACCCACCATTAAAAATATTTTTTTCAAAATTTATTTGTGCCGAATAAAGTCCGCCATTTGTTATACCAACATCATAACCAATTGCTTTTGGATCAGGATTAGTTGAAAGGATTTTCCCATTATTATTAAGATAAGGAGCAAACAGATAATCAGCCGTTAAAGAGACTTTCAAGGCTGAATTCTCTGCCTCATCCAGCTGAGATTGAAGATTGTTTATTTGAGCAAGGCTCTGGTAATTCTTAAGTACTGGAGAATTGTTAAAGGCTTTATTTACAAAGTAATCAAGATTGTATTGACCATATGCAAAACAATACGAAAAAAACACTAATAAAATTAATTTTCTAATCATCGATAAATATTGTAATCCATTATCTATATATATAAGTAATTTAAAAATACTTAAATTATTAATACTTATTAAAACCGAATTAGCCACCTGTAACTATTAATTCACATCATATTTTAGTTGAGCATCTTTCGGTTTTTTTGATTGCGATCCGAAATTATATGATAACCCAACATATAATAACCGGGAATCACGTGTTCCAACATAGGTCTCTATTAATTGTGGTGTATTAATAGTAATTTCTCTTCTCAACGAATTAAACACATCTGAAATAGTCACTAATAATGAGAGTTTATCTTTTAACAATTCCTGCTTTGCCCCAATATTAACAACGAATCTTGGACGAAATTCACCTTGTGGAGTTAATCGTGCTGAGCGATAATTTGAATTTAATTGAAATAATAGTGAGCTTGTTAAATTCATATCCAATGTACAATTGCCACTCCATGATATTATTGACTTATTGTTGCTGTTACCAAGATTGGATGCATCTATCTGATCGTAAAAAATATCAGTATTTAAATTAATATTAAGAAATCTTCCGGCATTTGCTGATAGAATAAACTCAAAACCAGCTGACTGATCGTGCAATAAATTTTCTTCAGTTGTTAATGAGGTTGTATCATTAATTAAATTTGTAACACGTGTAAAACCATTTGTTCTGTAACTATAGTAAATGCTGGGAAGAATTGAGTATTGATCAGTCTGATAACTAAAACCAAGCTCTACCGAATGAATGTACTCCGGTAAAAGGTTTGGATTTCCAGCTCTTACATTTCTTGGATCTCTGTACTCCGGGAAAGGATTAATATCATCTGATTCAGGCCTTCGAACTCTGCGACTATAACTTAGCTGTATTTTGTTTAAATCACTTAAATTATAAGCAATATGCATTGTCGGGTAAATATTGAAATAGTCCTTATTAAAAGATGAATCTGTTGTAACAAGATTTGCTTTTCCATATGATTGTTCTACTCTTAAGCCACCCTGCAAACCAAAGGATCCAAAGCTATGCTCTAAAATTCCATAAACAGCATGAATATTTTCGTTATAAATGAAATGGCTTGTTTGCCCAACGTCAGTTACAAATTTGTTTTGTGTTGTATTATAGTATTGAGAATAAAAATCAAAATCATTTTTATGGAAATTCCCCTCATAGCCGGCTTCAAGATTAGTGTTATCAGAAAGCGGATCAGAATAATCCACAGATAATTGGTTGATATCTTCGGTTTGCTTAATCAATGTATTATCATAAGTAGTTGGAAATAAAGGATAATAATAAACATTAGTAAAATGATTATCTTCCTGTTCAGGTGCATGTGAACCGGTAAATTCTATTCTTAATTTATGATCATCAGCAGGGAATCTATGCTCAAAATACATTGTATAGTCTGATTCCTTTTCAAATTCATTGTCGTGGCGATTTCGGTTATAATTTTCAATTAAACTTCCTGAACCATTAGTATATAAATTATTTGTGAAATCGTTTCTTGTAAAACTGTCATAAAAATAATTCCCTGATATTCCTAATTGATTGGAATTATCCAATGAATAATCAGCTCCAAGAGTTACAAAATGTGATAAAGGATAATATAAACCATTGTTATTTTGATTATAATTAGTAACATTAAAAGAGCTATCAATTTGCTGCCTGTTATCGGTATTTGCTCTTTTGCGATTATTTTTTCTTAAATTATATCCTCCAAAGATATTAAAATCACCGGTATTGTAATTGAGATGAAAGCCTGCATTATGACGGCCTGCCAGGCCTAAATTGCCATTAAAAGTCCCATTAAACCCCGTACTTTTATTTTTCTTTAAGACTATGTTAATAATTCCCGAAGTTCCATCCGGTCTGTATTTTGCTGAAGGGTTTGTTATTACTTCAATTTTTTCGATTGTATTTGCCGGGATGCTCTGTAGAACAGTTGCCTGGTTGCTGCCCATTAAAGGTGAAGTTTTTCCGTTTATCATCACCAAAACATTGGATGAGCTTCTTAAAGATACATTCCCATCAATATCCACTTGTACAGAAGGAACATTTTGAAGCAGATCACTAGCGGATCCAGACTTACTCATAATATCCTGATCAACATTATAAACTTTTTTATCAATCTGATTACTAAAAAGAGTTCTTCTAGAGGTAATAAGTACCTCCTCAAGAGTAACCGAAGTATCGCTTAATAAAATTGTTCCTATATCCTTCACTTTGGTTTTTGAGTCAACATTAAAAGAATGAGTTATCTTATTTTTATAACCTATATAACTTATTTTAATTATATAAGTTCCCGGAAAGACATTAATTATTTGAAACCTACCGTTGTTATCTGTCATAGCTCCTGAAGTTTTAGTACTATCAATACTATCCTGCAATAATACATTAACGTAACGGAGTGAGCTATTATTCAAAGAATCCTTAACAATTCCAGTGACAGTGGCTGTACTTCTAGTTTGTGCCGAAAGACAATTCACAATAAAAAGCACGAGAATAAACAGAGAACTAACTTTTCTAAATATCATAATTAGTCATATAGAAATTAGAATAGCAAATATATTTAATGATTATGAAGCTAATTTAATATTAATTAAAAATAAGCTATCATAACTTTCAAATATGATAGCCTATTGTAAATAATCAATTTAAATATGCTAAATTGTATAAATCAATCATTATCCTTTTCATCAGATTCAGTATTTTTCAGCTTTGTTGACTTTGTAATGTTCCCTTTAGCATCACAGACAACTTCGTATTTTACCTCTGATGATTCAATAACAATCTCATATTTTGTTATAGAATTTCTAATATTTTTTTCACCTCTTTTATATTCAACCTTTTTGAATTTTTTCTCAATCGATTTTTTTACAAAGGAAGGGATAGATTTTGCTGTTAAAGCTTCTTCAATTTCGGCAACTTTACCGGCTTTAGTGTAAAGAAGATCTCTACCAACTTTACCATCTTTACTTTCTATTTCAAAATATGTAACGCCTTTTTCTACTTCTTTAGCTGTGCCGACGATCTTAGCTGATGGATATTCTGTGTGAAAAGCTTTAATTACAGCAGATGGAAGATCACTTTCCTTGATTTTTGTCTCCTGGCCGAAAAGATTTGAAGTTGCTGCAATTGTTAATAAAACAACAGCAAATAGTGATAATTTTAACTGAATTTTTCTCATTATTAAGCTCCTTTAATTATTTAATCATATTTATATCAGCTTAAAATTAAGAATAAAAGATGAAATGAAGATGAAAATGGCTTTTCTTCAAAATTAAATTTTACTAACCTTTTATCATTTTTCAGGGTAAGAAAACTTTTTTCTCAAAATAATTGTTTAGTATTATATAACCAATTTTAAAGTTTAGAAAAGGAGTGCTATATGAAATCGTCAGGTAGAGAAACCTTATTACTTTTAATTAGCTTGCTATTATTTTTTGCTCCATTATCTTTTTCACAGGCTTCGGGTTACAGCATAACAGGAACAATAAATATTGGAGGCAATTCCTGGTGGGATTATCTTTCAATTGATAATTCTTCGCATCAACTTTTTGTTTCCAATGGAAACAAAGTTCACATAATTAACCTTGACAATAATTCTATAATTGGTGTAATAGATAGTTTGAATGGAGTTCATGGAGCAGTTGTTGCAGATAAATTAGGGAAAGGATTTATAAGTAACGGCAGAGATAATAGTGTAGCGGTTTTTGACCTTAAAACTTTTAAAGTACTTACAAGAATACCCGTAACAGGGAAAAATCCTGATGCAATAGTTTATGACCTATATTCAAAAAGAGTTTTTACTTTCAACGGACGAAGCAACAATGTGACAGCTATTGATGCAAAAACTAACATGGTGGTTGGCACAATAACTCTAAACGGAAGACCTGAATTTGCAGTTTCTAACGATAAGGGTAACATGTACGTTAATATCGAAAACAAGAACGAAATTGTTGAATTTAATCCAAAGACTTTAAAAATTACTAATACTTGGTCAGTTGCGCCTGGTGAAGGTCCATCAGGGCTTGCGATAGACATTAAAAACAACAAACTCTTTGCAGGATGTGACAATAAAATGATGGTTGTGGTTGATGCAAAAACAGGCAAAGTAATTGCAACACCCACAATTGGCAAAGGAGTTGATGCCTGTAGATTTGATCCTGAAACACATTTAGCATTCAGCTCATGCGGGGAAGGAATACTTAGTGTGATAAAGGAAGTATCACCAAATAAATTCGAAAATATTGATAACGTAAAAACGATGAAAAGAGCCAGAACAA
The DNA here is from genome assembly GCA_963772675.1 of uncultured Bacteroidota bacterium. GTDB lineage: Bacteria > Bacteroidota > Ignavibacteria > Ignavibacteriales > Ignavibacteriaceae > JAKAGZ01. Next base: position 260,906 of record CAVYYF010000010.1, on the reverse strand, counting down.
TGGAACTTGATGAATCTACTCATAATATTTATATGTCAACCTTAATACCCAGGAAAGATAATACAGAGAGTTTTGGTGTGATAATTCTAAAAAGAAAGTAATTATTATTAGATAAGCCCGGTTTTAAAATAGTATGAAAGCCGGGCTAATAATTTTGAATGATGATTTATCTTTGTTCCAAAGGAAGTGTTACTACAAAAGTTGTGTTACCCGGTTTGCTTGAAGCTGTTATTTTTCCCGAATGCATTTCAACAAATTCTTTAACAATAGCCAGCCCAAGTCCGTTACCATCTACAGTAGATCGCAAATCACTTGAGCGATAGAATCTTTCGAATATATGCGGGACATCATTCTCAGAAATACCGGAGCCATTATCACTCACAATAATATCTATTTTTTTTGCACCCTGTTTTTTTAGTTCGATCTTAATTTGTTTATTAGTCCCTGAATACTTTAGAGCATTTTCCAGTAGGTTAAATACGATGCTTTTAACTTTTTCAAGATCTGCCTTAATTTCAATGGCTTCATCAACTGATATATTTATTTTATTGTTATGACTTACCGCCAAACTATTTAGGGACTGCACACATTCAAGTATCAGTTCATCAATCCTTACTTGACTTAATATAAGTCTATTTTTAGATGCATCAATTTTTGCAAGAATTAGTAATGAATTAGACAGTCTATTAAGGTTATTTATTTCTGATAAAGCGGTATTAATACTTTTTGTGGTATTTAGTGCATTTTTGTTTTTAAGGCTTAACTCCAGTTCAGCTTGTATAATAGTCAATGGTGTTCTGATCTCGTGCGATGCATCTGCTATAAACTGCCTGTGGCTTTTAAATGTTTTATCCAGTCTGTCTACCATCGAATTAAGGGTTACACTTAATGCTTTTACTTCGTCATTAGTTTCCGGAACATCAAGTCTTTTGTCCAGGCTTCGGGCACTAATTTCATTAGCTGTTTTGATCATTTTATTTATTGGCCTGAAGGCTCTCTTTGCAATTAAGAAAGCTGAAAATCCAGCAAGTAATAGTCCGACAGGAATTACAAACAGAAATATCACAAGTAACCTTTCCAGATCCTCTCTAACTTCTTCCAGTGATGATGAAACTACAAGGACATAATTTAATTTTTCGTTTATCTCAACGACACCTAAATAAATACGAGCGTGATGTTTTCCAATTCTAATTTCTTCATACTTATCATGCCCATCTAAAATAGTCTTAACAATAGCGCTATTAAGGTTGGTCAATATTGTGTCCCCCAATATTATTTTTCCATTATTATCTAATAATTGAAAGCGGCTTCTTTTTAAGCCATCCGCAGGAATAGCTTTTAATTCCAAATAATTAAACGCTTTTTCCTGTTGACTTTGTTCTTCAAATTCTGATTGAAGCAATATTGAGTAAGTTTTTAAATTGGTGTCAAGTCGTGTTAATTCTACTTTCTCAGTACTTTGATATATTATATATGCAAAAAGCGAAAGGAGCATCCCGAAAACTACAGTATATGCAAGTACTATTTTAAGTTTAATTGAAAGCATTAAGGTTTTTTTTCAGAAAAAATGTAGCCGGAGCCGCGAACTGTATGAATTAGTGGTTTATCAAAATTTTTGTCAATTTTTTGTCTCAAATATTTTACGAAAGAGTCAATTACATTGCTTTTGGGGTCAAAATTCATATCCCACAAATGCTCTGATATTTCTGACCGCGAAAGAATTTTATTATCATTCATCATAAAATATTCAAGCAAGGCAAATTCTTTGCTGGTAAGAGATATTTCCTTCCTATCTCTGAATGCTTTGTGAGTGTTAATATCGAGAGTTAGCCCGTACTTTTGAATTGAAGTAGACTTTATCTGGGAATTTCTTCGTACAAGAGATCTTATTCTCGCAAGCAGCTCCCCAAAATGGAAAGGTTTTGCCAGATAATCATCAGCGCCGGTATTTAGTCCTTTTATTTTGTCATCAACATCATCCAGAGCTGTTAACATTAAAATTGGTGTAAGAATACTTTTGCTTCTTAAATGTTTGCAGGTTGTCCAGCCATCCTGTTTTGGCAGCATTACATCAAGAATTATTATATCATAATTATTAATTCTGGCTAATTCTTCACCTTTAATACCATCACTTGCTGCATCAACTGCAAAGCTTTCGCTCCTCAAGCCTTTGGTCAAAGCGGAAACTATTCTTTTATCATCTTCAATTAGTAAAATTCGCATACCTTTCCTTTTATACAAATTTATCAATTAAAAATGAAAGTAATATGAAAATTTAGAAGCGAATACTATTTACTACTAACTTTATAGCCCTCTTTTACCCAATTATTTTCAAAATCTTTTGGAATGTACAAGACCTTTACGTTTTTATAACCCATATCTTTCAATTTTTTAAACGCAGGACGAACATTCGGGCAGTGATTAAATGGACAGCAACCACAGTAAATAACTATAGATTTATTCTCTTTATAATTTTTTACTGTATTTTTTAGTTTTTGTAAACCGGCTTTATTTGATCCCGTACCAGCGAAAATTGACCCTGGTATGTGTTCCTGATCGAAAAGGAAATCAAATCCAACCATTAGCACTACGGGTTTATGGGATTTTTTATTCGTAAGAATATTATGAAGTTTTTCAGGTGTGATTACCTGCGATGATGTCCAGGGATCGATAGGCTTACTTAAAATATTTCTTTGTTGATGATTTGTTTTACTTTGAGCCAATATACATAGGTTAAAGACAAGGCCGAAAAATATGATCAGTCCAATAATAGAAAAATTCCGTTTAATCATCATAATTAATTCCTTAATATTTAGCTGTTAGAAGAGTAAACAAAACTTATCTACTATGAGTTCCAGATACAAACCAAAAAAGCAATCAGGGATGCTTTGGGAATTGTTTTATTTGGAACCAAGCTGATCAGGTTCAATTCTTCTTCCCCCCATAAATCGTTTGGCATAGTAATCCATATCGAGAGAGGAAACCGTTACCCCGCTTCTTGAGGCATGTACAAAAAGGTGATCGCCAATATAAATTCCAACGTGACCGGGTTTAACTCTTCTGCTGGTGTTAAAAAAAACGAGATCGCCAAACTCCAAATCGTCTATATCAGCAACATCATGGCCTTCGTGGTATTGTCCCTTTGCTGTTCTATCCAGTTTAACAGATAATGACTTGCTAAAAACTGATTGCGTAAAAGCTGAACAATCAATTCCGTTAGACGATGTGCCACCATATTTATATGGGGTATTAATATATTTTAAGATTTCCATCAGCATTTTTTCTTTCGGTGTAGCATTGTCAGCTGATAGATCATTTAAATTATTTGTCGGGCTGATTTTTTTCAGCATAGATGAGACATCAACACTCGGATCGTTTGCTGGAAGATCATCCGGATCAGAGTCACCTTCTGTACCGTAAATTGTTCCGGAATCTCTTTTATCACCACTAAGTGTTAGTTCATTATTATTGCCATCATCATTATCTGAAGTAAAGCGAACATTTTTCGTATGGTTAGTATCTGAATCAGATGTCTCCCCATATCGTGAAACATTTGATGTAGACGAGCATCCTGTAATTAAGAAGGTTAAAAACAAGATAATGAAAGGTTCTATATAAAATTTATTATGAAACATTTACTGGCCAAGGTATGACTTCAAATTCTTACTTCTCGAAGCGTGTCTTAATCTTCTGATTGCTTTCTCCTTTATCTGTCTTACCCTTTCCCTTGTAAGATTAAACCTTTCACCTATCTCTTCCAGCGTAAGTGAATGCTCCTTATTCAAACCAAAATAAAGATTAATAACTTCCGCTTCCCTTTCCGACAAAGTAGACAGAGCTCTTCCTATTTCTGCTTTTAACGATTCATTCATTAAAATAAAATCAGGCTTCGGCTGCTGATCATTCTGAATGACATCAAGCAAGCGGTTATCTTCGCCCTGAGCAAATGGTGCATCCATAGAAACATGCCGACCCGAAATCTTGAGTGTATCCGCAACTTCACTTACATCCATATCAAGTTCACTTGCAAGCTCAGAAGCATTTGGTTCCCGCTCAAACTCCTGTTCAAGATTACTGTATGCTTTACCGATTTTATTTAAGGCGCCAACCCGATTAAGTGGGAGCCTTACAATTCTCGACTGTTCTGCAAGAGCTTGTAAAATAGATTGTCTTATCCACCATACGGCATACGATATGAATTTAAATCCCCTTGTTTCATCAAATCTTTTTCCAGCTTTAATTAGCCCCAGGTTTCCCTCATTTATTAGATCACCGAGGGACAGTCCTTGGTTTTGATATTGTTTTGCGACACTCACAACGAAGCGGAGATTTGCTTTCGTTAAGGCTTCAAGCGCTAGTTGATCCCCATTTTTAATACGGATAGCAAGTTCTATTTCCTGCTCCGCAGTTAGTAGATCTACCTTTCCAATTTCCTGAAGGTATTTGTCAAGGGACTGACTCTCACGATTGGTAAATTGTTTTGTTATCCTCACTTACAACCTCATTCTTGTTATTAGTTTTGTAAGCTTACCTACTAACTTGTTTTCGTTTTGCTTGAATCAAGTTTTATAGGCAAATTTAATGTATCCACAATTCCAACAATGGAAGCGTCAACAGGGGCCATATCAACAGGAAGAGGAATAACAGCTTCAGAAGCTGTTATATAAAAGATAATTTCACCGGGACCTGCCCCTACTGTATCTACTGCAACTATTGGTTCACCCAATTCCTCGTATTCTCCATTAATAGGCTGTACAAAAAGCAATTTAAAACTTTTCAATGCCTCATTCTTTTGAGTAGCCCAGATATTTCCAATAACTTTACCAAGGAACAACGGCTTTTCCTTTTTTAATTGCAAACTTTTAAGATAAGAAATTATAAATCAGAACAACACAAATCATCCGGATTTATGTTCTTCTAAATATTCTTTTAAAGAAATATCCAGTTTATCAACTATCGCCATTATTACCGCATCAACGGGCTTATCTTTTGTAATTTTTGTTTGCCTTGATGAACTGCCCGTTGCAACAAGTACTACTTCTCCTTTACCAGCCCCAACACTATCAACAGCAACAACAAAATTTTCTTTCTCGTTGTAATCCAGATCAAGCTGCCTTACAATCAGTAGCTTTGCGCCTACAAGGTTTTCGTCTTTTTTTGTCGACCACACTGTCCCGATAACTCTACCTAAAAACAATGTTACCTCTGCTTTTAAAATTTATACCATATCGCCTTAGGAGATCAAGTCTAATATACCTAATATAATCCGACTATATAAAAAATACAATCTACTTTAAATAAAAACAATCAATCAGAACAAGGGGTTTGGGGATTATTTAAAAGAAAACTTTTAACTGAATTTCCTATTTATTACTTAGAAAACTAGTTCCTTTTAAGGAATTAGGGACATTAAAAAACTCAGTTGCAGTTTTTCCAATATCTGAGAATGTCTTTCTGACACCCAAATCTATGCCTTTTTTATTCTTTTGATAAAATAATAATGGTATATATTCTCTGCTGTGGTCGGTACTTGGAGTTGTAGGATCATTTCCATGGTCTGCTGTGATAACAACGGCATCTGTTTCATCAAGTGAACCCAAAAATGAAGGAAGAAAATCATCAAACTCTCCCAGAGCTTTGGCAAATCCTTCAGGATCATTCCTATGACCAAAATAAACATCGAAATCCACTAGATTTGTAAACATGAAACTCTCGTTCACTTTTGACGAATATTCTAGTAGTTTATCACATCCCTCCCTATTTGATTTGGTTTTCTCTTTAAGCTTTATTCCCCTGTAATTAAAAAGGTCATTAACCTTTCCAATTGCCACCGTGGTTATTCCTTTTTTATATAGGATATCAAGAATTGTATCTGAAGGCGGATCGAGAGAAAAATCTTTTCGGTTCGTTGTTCGTGAATAATTTCCCGACGTACCTACAAAAGGTCGTGCGATAACTCTTCCTACTAATAGTGGTAAAGTTAAAACTTTATCTCTTGTAATCTGGCAGATTTCATATAATCTATCAAGAGAAATAACATCTTCGTGTGCGGCAATCTGAAAAACTGAATCAGCTGATGTATAAACAATCGGGAATCCTGTTTTAACGTGTTCGTCGCCCAACTCTTTTATAATCTCAGTCCCTGAAGCGGGTTTGTTTCCGAGGACACCTTTGCAACCTGTTAACTCCAGAAATTTATTAATTAATTCTTTGGAAAATCCGTCTGGGAAATACGAAAAATCAGTATCGACAAATAATCCGGATATTTCCCAATGCCCTGTTGTGGAATCTTTTCCTTTGGAAATTTCTGTAAGCTTACCAAATGAGGCTTGTGGGTTACTGGTAGGTTTTATGCCTTTTATGTCCCGAATATTTCCAAGACCTAGTTTTTCAAGATTGGGCAAGTTCAACCCACCAACAGCATTTGCAATGTTACAAAGAGTATTGCTTCCCTTATCCCCATATTTATCGGCATCGGGCAATTCACCGATACCAACTCCATCAAGTATAATAAGAAAAAAGTTACGCATACTAATAATTAATTTACATTACGGACGCGATTACCGCCCATTTGTGTAGCTTTTTGAAGTGCAAGATCAGCATTAAAAATTATTTCCTCAACATCAGATTTGTACGATGCAGCAGCAACACCGGCTGAAATAGTATATGTGGTCTGCTTTGAAACTACAGTAATCGGTTTCCTTGCGATTTTAACACGAAGCTTTTCTGCCCAAAGGAATACATCTTTGGGTGTACCATTAAAAAAATAAACTGCTAAAACTTTTTCATCTATTCTTCCAAACAGGTTCAACGGGGTCATTTCTTTCTCTATTGTTTCCGTCACAACTGAAAGTACTTTCGGAAACGGATTCCCTTCAAACAATGATTCCTGTTCAAGAAAATCATCTATCCTAATTAATGCCAGAGCCCCCTGTACTTTTGCCTGTTCGCTTTTAAATAAATCAGAAGCCATTCTTTCTTTAAATGTATCCGCGTTTAATATTCTTGTTTCAACGTCAATCGCCAGCAAACTTTTTAGAAGCTGTTGTGTTGAATATGAATAAATAAGATAACCAATAATATTCATTGAGCTTTTCAAAAAATGGATATCAGAATTTGTATAAATATTTTTTTTAAGGCTTTCGAAACAGAGCACACCGAAATTCTGAGAATTATAAATTATTGGTATTGCCAGGAATGAACCCTCAAAGGTAATGTCTTCTGATTTAGTATACCTTTTATATCCCCCTGATGATGTGTCATCAATCTTTACAGGCATCCCCGTAGCAATTGATTTGCCAACAAGAGTACCTGCGATTTCTATTTCAAGTCCTTCACCGATATATTTTAACGAAGTTTTATTAAATACTTTAATAATCTGAAATTTTTTCTCAATTGGCTTAAAGTAAACAAAAGAACATGCATCCCAACTCAGTAAATATTCAATTGACTGCTGTAACCCACTGATCAGTTCCTCTTCTGTTTCTATTTTATTGTCTGGATTAATAAAATTCAATATACCATTTAACCGCTGCTGAGAAATGGTATCTGAGTGCTTTTCTTCGAAAATAGAAATTATCATTGTAATAACTCTGACGAATCTCCCAAGTGCATAAATGGTTTCAATTCCAAAAGCATCTTCAACTTTTGCATCCACAGCAATTATTGCAATCAAAGCTTTGTCGTAGAATAACGGTACCCCAACAAAACTCCTGATTCCTTGGGGAGAGTTATAGTATCTTATCACATCTACCTCAGCTGTAGTGGGGATATCGCTAAGTAGTTCCGGTTCACCCTTTTCAACTATCTTGCTAAGAATATCATCTTCAACATCTAGTTTTCTTATCGTCAAATCTTTAGAGTTAGAAACAAATCTTTCGATTGATAGCTTTTCCCTCGATTTGTTATACCAGAAGAAAATAGCTGTATGTGCTGCATAAGCTTCTTTAATTACAGTCAGAATTTTTTCCAGTACGAAAGAAAACTGGCCGTCATGTCCTAAGTCATCCGGAACCCTTTCATTTGCAATTTCCTCAAATCTTTCCTTTAAGTCGGGCGGTTTTAGAGTAGTTTTCGAAGATCTATACTCAGGAGTATAATTTGATTCTGTAATTACTTCAACTTTTTTAGTTTTTGAAACGATTTGAAATGATTCATTAGGGTCGGGTGCTGAGACATATTCGGATTCTTCAGCGGGAATTTCTTCTTCAGGCGAATATGATATAAAATCACCACGGCTAAATTTCAACGAGTCACGCAAAAAAATTATAAACGCGACATAAATAACAATAAGTAATATTGTTATAATTCTAATTATTAGATCATCGGTAATGAAAAGAATAGTAGCAAGAATGGGAACCAGCAGGAAAATTAGTATTCTCTTTTTCTGTCTTTGATCCATTTTAAACGCCATAGCAGAATTAAAAAAGTTAAAGAGAAATATAGTTTTACTATCATATAATAGCAAACTCAGGTTGAAAAACTGATTCTGGACTTAATATAGTTTTGCCAGTCTCTGAATCAACTGTTTTTTACCTGTTTTTTTTACAGAAGAATATATAAATAAATTATTACCGAATGCCATATCAGGGAATAAGTTCTTGATTCTGTTCTTAGCAATTGATAATTCCGATTGTTTAAGCTTATCGATCTTGGTTAAAATTATATTATATTCCAGACCAAAATAGTGAAGCATCTCATTTAATTTCATATCAAGATCAGTAGGTTTGTGCCTGCTGTCAATCAAATGAAAGACAAGAGAAATATTTTTAGCTTCGGAAAAATAACCTTCAATCAATACAGCCCAATATTCTCTTTCCTTTTTGCTCGTTTTTGCATAGCCGAAGCCTGGCAAATCGACCAAATAAAATTTCCCGTCTACATCGTAATAATTTATTGAACGGGTCTTGCCAGGAGTAGAGCTTATTTTAGCAATGTTTTTTCTATTAAATAAAGAATTAATAAGAGAAGATTTGCCCACATTTGATCTTCCACAAAGCACCACTTCCGGTAAAGAAGATTTAGGTATTTCTTTTAGAGAAAAAACTGGTTTTACAAATTCTATACTTTCAAACATTGGGCGAGTAATTTTTGGTTTACTATAATTTGTTAAAACCCTATTAAACAAAAAAGGTGCTCACTTTGAGCACCTATAATTTAATAAAAATTAATAAAGAACTATCTTTTATTTCTTATCCTTCTTCGAAGATTTTTCCTTTTTAGGCTTACTTTCTTTCTTTGCTTTTGCTTCTTTCTTAGGCTTGGTTTCTTTTTCTTTCTTATCTTCCTTTTTAGCCTTGGTCTCTTTCTTTGCTTTGTCAGCTTTCTTAGCCTTGACCGGTTTTTCTTCTTCTTTTGCAGGAGTTTCTTCAACTACATTTGCTTCTTCAACTTCCTTATTTTTTCCCTTGGTTTCCTTCTTAGATTCCTTTTTATCTTTTTCAGCTTCGGCTTTTTTATTTATTACCTCATTATAATCGACTAACTCTATAATGGCCATAGAAGCAGCGTCACCTTTTCTGTTACCTAGCTTGATAACCCTGGTAAAACCACCTGGTCTGTCACCAACTTTAGGAACTATATCAGCAAACAATTCTTTAACAACTTCCTTATCATTAATAAATCTCATTACCTGTCGAACAGAATTAGAATCATTTTTCCTGGCCTTAGTAATTATACTTTCAACAAATCCTCTGGTTTCTTTTGCCTTAGCAAGGGTTGTTCTTATTCTTTTATGTTTTAATAAAGAAGTTGCAAGCGAATTTAATAAAGCAGATCTGTGGCTTGCCGTTCTTCCTAATTTTCTACCTTTAACGTTATGTCGCATTCAAATAACCTTTAATCAAAATTTAGTTAGTTTCAGTTTCTTCTTTTATGTATGAATCTACATCCATTCCGAATTCAAGCCCAAGGTTTTCAACTATTTCCATCAATTCAGCAAGAGATTTTCTTCCGAAATTCCTGAACCTTAACATTTCAGACTCATCCCTTCTTACCAGCTCAGCAAGATTTTTAATACTTGCAGCTTTCAGACAGTTGTGTGATCTAACACTTAATTCAAGATCATCAACATTAGTTAATAAGATCTTTTTAATTCGTTCTTTTTCACTGTCTTTCTGGCTTACAACCTGTTCCTCTTCCTGATCAATATCAAAATTGATGAACAATTGGATATGATCTCTCATAATTTTAGCTGCTTGGGTTATCGCATCATCAGGAGTAATTGACCCATCGGTATTAATTTCTATTACCAATTTTTCAAAATCGTTTTTATCACCTATTCGAACATTTTCGACATCATATTTTACATTTTTTATCGGTGTGAAAATGGAATCAACCGGAATTACGCCTATCGTCTGATCGGGTGTAATATTTTCAGCAGCAGGAACATAGCCTTTGCCTTTGCCGACCATGATTTCAATATCCAATTTTGCTGATTTATTCAATGTTGCAATGTGAAGGTCAGGATTTAATATTTCCACCTCATTACTGTTCTTTTGAATATCTGCTGCAGTAAAACTTCCTGCCCCATTAAAAGAAATTGTAATTGGATTTGGCTTCTTGCTCAGAAGTTTCATACTAACTTGTTTCAGATTAAGAATAATTTCTGAGACATCTTCAACTACTCCTTCAATAGTAGTAAATTCATGCAAAACACCGCTAAACTTAACGGCAGTAATAGCAGCACCAGAAAGTGAAGATAAAAGAACTCTTCTTAAAGCATTACCTAGAGTAACTCCAAAACCTCTTTCAAGGGGTTGTAAAACAAATTTTCCTGAATTATTTGTGTAACTAGTCTCGTCTAATATTACTGATTCCGGCATCTTTAAATTTGAACCACTCATTGTATTTATCCTCTAAAAAAATTTAGTCTTAAAAAATATTATTTAGAATAAAGCTCGATCACCAATTGTTCATTGGCATTTAGAGGAACGTCTGCTCTTTCGGGAACCTGTAAAAATGTTCCGGCGAGCGAAGCTTTATCAATTTGTAACCAGGGATATGTTGTATCTTTTACTCTTTTTAGAGAGCTGTGAATAGCATCCATCTTCTTACTTTTTTCCCTGATCTTAACAATATCCCCGGCAGATAAAATATAAGATGGAATATCAACTATCCGATCATTTACAGTAAGGTGTCTGTGGCGTATTAATTGTCTTGCTTGTTTACGTGAAGAAGCAAATCCTAACCTGTAAACAACATTATCCAGTCTGCTTTCAAGAAGTTTTATCAGGTTATCGCCAGTAATACCTTTCTGCTTGTTTGCATTTACAAAATAATTCCTGAACTGAGTTTCAAGTAGTCCATAAGACCTTTTGATCTTCTGCTTTTCGCGAAGCTGTATACCATATTCAGAAATTTTTGATCTTCTTGAATTACCATGCTGTCCAGGTGGATAATTTCTTGATTCAATGGGACATTTTTCTGTAAAACATTTTTGTCCTTTCAAAAACAATTTCTGCTTTTCTCTTCTGCATAATTTGCAAACTGAATCTGTGTATCTTGCCATTAACTTAACTCTCCGATAAAAAAATATTAAACTCTTCTTTTCTTAGGCGGTCTGCATCCGTTGTGAGGGATGGGTGTCATATCTTTAATTGAATTAACATCCAGTCCTGCAGTATTCAGGGCTCTTATAGCCGCCTCTCTGCCGGATCCCGGACCTTTAACCAAAACATCAACCCTCCTCAGTCCCAGATCATAGGCTTCTTTTGCAGCAGCCTCTGCAGAAGTTTGTGCAGCATATGGTGTATTTTTTCTTGATCCCTTGAAGCCATTCTTGCCTGCTGATGACCAGGAAATTGTATTTCCGTAAATATCCGTAATTGTTACGATGACGTTATTAAAAGTCGCCTTGATATGTGCCACTCCATTTGCGTCTACGTGTGTTTTTTTCTTAGCCTTTTTTACAACTTTAGCCAAAACTTAATTCCTCCGAATTATCAAACTTTATTTCTTAGTTGGTGCTTTTTTCTTACCAGCAACTGTTTTTCTCTTACCTTTACGAGTACGGGAATTTGTGCGAGTTCGTTGTCCTCTTGCAGGTAAACTTTTTCTGTGCCTTACACCTCTATAAGCACCAATGTCCATTAACCTTTTTATATTCTGTTGAATTTCAGAACGAAGTGCACCCTCGACCTTAAAATCCGCCTGAAGAACCGAACGAATTTCAGCAACTTCTTCTTCAGTTAAATCACTGACCTTTTTGTCTGGACTGATTTTGGCTTTTTCCAATACGTTACTAGCAACAGAACTCCCAATACCAAAAATGTATTGCAAACCAAATAAAACTTTTTTGTTTTTAGGTAAATCTACGCCTGCTATACGAGCCAATTAATTTCTCCTTAAAATTTAAAAATTAACCCTGACGCTGTTTGTGTTTTTTGTTCTTACAAATAACACGAACAACACCTTTCCTTTTAATTACTTTACAATTGTCGCATATCTTTTTAACAGATGCTCTGACTTTCATTTCATCTCCACTATTTATATCTATAGGTAATTCTACCTTTTGTTAAATCATACGGAGATAATTCTATTGAGACCTTATCTCCTACCAATATCTTGATAAAATGCATTCTCATTTTACCCGATATATGTGCTAGTATCTCATGCCCATTATCAAGTTTTACCTTAAAATGAGCATTCGGTAATGTTTCCAAAACAACACCGTCAACTTTAATTGGTCCCTGCTTAGCCATTATTGAACCGTTAAAATTTCTGGTTTACTATCATTAATTACTATAGTATGCTCAAAATGCGCCGATGTTGATCCATCAGCAGTTAAAATTGTCCAGCCATCCTGAGCAGTGTTAACACGATAAGTTCCGATATTTACCATCGGTTCTATTGCTATGGTCATTCCTTTTTTCAATTTAGGACCTGTTCCCTTTTTACCAAAATTTGGAACAGCAGGATCTTCGTGCAAAAATTTCCCAACCCCATGTCCACACAAATCACGAACAACTGAAAATCCATTAGCTTCAACAAACTCCTGAACCGCAGCTGATATATCGTGAATACGATTATCAACACGTGCTTGCTCTATTCCCAGGTAAAGCGATTTTTCAGTTACTTCAAGAAGCTTATTCTTTTCTTCGGAAACATCTCCCACTGGTACAGAAAGAGCAGCATCACCGAAGTAACCGTTTTTGTTTACGCCTACGTCAATAGACAAAATTTCACCATCTTTAAGAACTCTTTCACCGGGAATTCCGTGAACTACTGCATCATCAATCGATGTACAAATTGAAGCAGGATAATCTATCGAACTACCGCCTTGAGAATATCCTTTAAACGCTGCTATTGCGTTATTGCTCAATATGTAATCATCAGCTATAATATCAAGTTCTTTAGTACTAACACCCGGTCTAACATTACTTTTTACCAACTGCAAAACTTCCGCAACGATTCTGCAACTCTCTCTTATATAATCAATTTCTTTTTTGGTCTTAATTAATATCACAAAATTATCTACGTGCTTTCACCTTACCTGATTTCATGAAACCATCATAATGTCTCATTACCAGATGAGATTCTATTTGTTGTAACGTGTCTAATGCTACACCAACAATAATCAATAAACTTGTACCACCGAAAAATTGTGCAAATTGTCTGGAAACACCGTAACCACTGACAAATGCCGGAAGTATTGCAACAATCGCCAGAAATATTGATCCCGGTAAGGTTATTTTTGTCAAAATATTATCAATAAATTCTGATGTTTGTTTACCAGGCCTAACACCAGGAATAAATCCACCTTGTTTTTTCATATTGTCAGCAACATCTTTTGGATTGAAAGCAATAGCTGTATAAAAATACGTAAAGAACACAATCATCAATGCATATATGAACGAATATACAGGGGATGTATAATCAAAATATCTCATCAGTCCCTGTAAGAAATCATTGTTTGGGAAAAACTGAATCACAGTTGCCGGAATAAACATAATTGACTGTGCAAAGATAATCGGCATAACTCCGGCTGTGTTAACTCTTAATGGAATATATTGTGTTACTCCGCCGTAAACTTTTCTTCCGACCACTCTTTTTGCATATTGAACCGGAATCCTTCTTGTACCCTGTGTAACAAGAACAACACCTGCAATTATGAAAACCATAAATGTTATAATTACTAATTCAATAACAATGCTATGGTTACCGGCTGCAATCAAACGATATTCATCGAGCACCGCAAATGGAAAACGATCGATAATACCAATAAAAATTATCAAAGAAATACCATTCCCAATTCCTTTATCAGTAATCTGTTCACCAAGCCACATCATAAAAACGGTACCAGCTGTTAGTAGAAGAATAGTCGAAAAAATCCAGGTAAATCCCTGAACTCCAACTGGTATAATTGGTGTTCCCTGAACATTCATATGTAACAGTCTGATAGTAACGCCCCAGGCTTGCAAAGCACTAATTAATACAGTACCGTACCTGGTAAGCTGAGTAATTTTTTTCTGGCCGTCTTCACCTTCCTGCTGCAACTTCTGAAAATAAGGAACAACAGCACCCAACAACTGAAGAATAATCGATGCTGATATATAGGGCATTATTCCTAATGCAAAAATTGCTGCATTCTTGAAAGCACCACCCACAAAAAGATCGTATAACCCAAAAAGGTTGTCCGAAGTCTGGTTTCTCGTACTTTCAGCCAATAAAGCAGAATCAATACCCGGCAAAGTAATATGAGCACCAAGACGTACAACAACAAGCAAAGCCAAAGTATAAATAATCCTTTGGCGAAGTTCATGAATCTTAAAAATGTTCCTGAAAGTATCAGTAATTTTTGACATTTTTTCCCGGATTAAATCTTTTTAACAGTTCCGCCAGAAGCTTCAACCTTTTCTTTTGCTGTCTGACTAAAAGCGTTGACTTCAACCTGAAACTTCGCTTTAATTTCTCCAGCCCCCAATAATTTTACCGGTGTTTTCAGGTTTGAAATCAAACCAGCTGCTTTTAAAGCTTCAGGGTTAACGACACCTTCTTTAATTTTTTTTGCATCAAATAGCTTTTGTAAGGAATCGACATTCACTACTTGAAATTCTTTTTAAAAATATTTGTAAAACCAAACTTTGGTATTCTTCTTTGTAATGGCATCTGACCGCCTTCAAACCAGGCTTTGTGTTTTGCACCTGAACGTGAAAGCTGTCCATTCATTCCTTTGGTAGCTGTGCCACCATGACCTGAGCCTTCTCCTCTTGCAATTCTTTTGCGTTTCTTTCTTGAGCCTTCCGCATATTTTAGATTACTTAGTCTATCCATTTTCAAACCTTTTACTTACCTTTTATTTCTTCAACAGTAACAAGATGTTTTACTTTATTAATCATCCCTCTTATTTGAGGAGTGTCATTGTGTATCTTTTCCCAGTTTGGTCTCCCCAAACCCAAAGCTTCAATAGTTAGCTTTTGATCTTTTGGCCTGTCGATTACACTACCTTTTTGTATAACTTTAATTTTACCCATTTCTTCCTCTGTTAAGAAGCGAATAATTCACTTACTGTCATTCCTCTTTTCTTTGCCATTTTTCTAGCATCTGTCAGGCTTAACAAGCCATTTAAAGTAGCCTTAACTTGGTTGTGTGGATTACTTGAGCCAAGCGATTTAGTCAGAATATCCTGAACCCCGGCGGCTTCCAGAACCGCGCGAACTCCACCGCCAGCAATCAAACCAGTACCTGGAGAAGCAGGTTTTAACAATACTTTTCCAGCTCCATATTTTCCAAGAATTTGGTGAGCAATAGTTCCTTTAATAACATTTACCTTAACAAGGCTTTTCTTTGCATCATCAATTCCTTTAGAGATAGCATCAGTAACTTCATTTGCTTTGCCAAGGCCAACACCAACAATTCCGTTTCCATTCCCAACGACTACAATGGAGTTAAAGCTGAATCGGCGCCCGCCTTTAACAACTTTTGCAACCCTATTAATCTGAACTACTTTTTCTTTTAATCCTTCAACTTCCGTTGATTTAACAATTTTCAATTTTTTCTCGCGTAAAAAATTTATAAATACATTTCAAAACTTTTATTTTTCACCGGCTTGCTCAACTAAGCTGCCGGGAGAGGATTCGAACCTCTACAGACGCCTCCAAAGGGCGTAGTCCTGCCATTAGACGACCCGGCAAAAAGCAGTTACTTTCATAACTAAAACTTCAAGCCTCCTTCACGTGCTCCTTCAGCAATTGCCTGAATTCTGCCGTGGTAGCGATAACCATTTCTGTCAAATACAACAGAGGATATATTTTGCTCTACAGCTTTTTTAGCCAGGAAACTACCAACCACCTTACTCTTTGCAATTTTCCCTTTTGCATTCTTTATTTCTTCAACAACTTCTTTATTTAATGAAGAAGCTGAGACGAGTGTTTTTCCTGTAGTGTCGTCTATTAATTGAGCATAAACATTTGAAAGACTCCGATAAATCGTCAATCTGGGCCTTTCAGCAGTACCGGAAATTTTTTTCCTGATTTTTATTTTTGATCGTAATCTTGAATTTCTATTCCTGTTAATCATTTTCCTCTAATTCTCCACTAAATATTATTTACCGGCGGTCTTACCTGCTTTTCTCTGAATTTGTTCATCCGAATACTTTATACCTTTTCCTTTATAAGGTTCAGGCTTTCTTATAGACCGGATCTTTGAAGCAACCAATCCGACCAGTTGTTTGTCGATTCCGGAAATTATAATTTGTGTCGGAACCGGCACCTGAAAAGTAATTCCTTCAGGAGGTATAAAATAAATCGGGTGCGAATAGCCAATGTTTAATAAAAGATTTTTGTCTTTTAATTCAGCTCTGTATCCAACTCCTACGATCTCAAGCTTTTTTTCGAAACCAGTTGTTACACCAACCACCATATTCTGAATTAATGCTCTAGTAAGACCGTGAAGTGATTTATTTTCTTTTAAATCGTTTGGACGAGTTACATTAATTTCATTATCCTTCGATTCTATTTTCATTGCATTAGGAAAACTGCTTTCGAGTTCTCCCTTTGCTCCTTTAACTTTTAACGTATTACCATTAAGAGTAAATGTTACTCCTTTTGGTATTGATACTGGTTTTTTACCGATTCTTGACACTTTCAATCTCCATTCAATTTAAAGCCCGTTACTACGGGAATAATTACCACACATGACAAACTACTTCGCCACCCAAGGATTTACTTTTGGCCTCTTTATCCGTCATTAATCCTTTTGAAGTTGATATTACTGCAATACCCAATCCGTTTAAAACTCTTGGTAATGAATCAGCAGCCTTATAAACTCTTAAACCAGGTGTACTGATTTTTTTCAACCCGCTGATAGCGCTTTCTCCATCAGTATATTTTAATCTTAAGCGCAAAATGTTTTGTTTATTATCCTCAATAAGTTCATAATCGTGGATGAATTTATTTTGCTTTAAAATTTCAACCAGGCTTTTCTTCATATTGGAAGATGGTATATCAACTCGCACTTTTTTAGCCTTTGCTGCATTTCTAATTCTGGTTAATAAATCTGAAATCGGATCTGTTACTGGCATATATTTCTCCTACTACCAACTTGACTTTTTTAATCCAGGAATCTCACCTTTAAGAGCCATTTCTCTTAAAACTAATCTTGAAACTCCAAATTTTCTGTAATAACTGCGTGCTCTTCCTGTAAACATGCATCTGTTGTGTAACCTGACAGCAGAAGAATTTCTGGGTAATTTTTGCAAACTATCGTAATCGCCACTTTCTTTCAATTCCTTTCGAAGTTTTGCGTATTTATCAACCAGTCTTTTTCTTTTTTCTTGTCTGGCAATTAAGCATGTACGAGCCATTAAGTCTCCTTTTTACGCTGTTTTAATTTCTTTTTTTATAAATGGAACTCCCAAAGCTAAAAGCAAATCAAAAGCTTCAGCATCACTTTTTGCTGTGGTAACAAAAGTTATATCCATTCCCATTACTTTGGTTATTTTTTCAACATTAATTTCCGGGAAAATTATTTGTTCCTTTACTCCGATTGTATAATTTCCTCTTCCATCAAATGATTTATCAGACAAACCTCTAAAATCTCTAACTCGGGGCAATGCAACATTTACAAATCTGTCCATGAATTCATACATTCTTTCTCTTCGTAGAGTAACCATTGCACCAATTTTTAAACCTTCTCTTAATTTAAAATTAGATATAGCCTTTTTCGCTTTTCTAACGCTGGGTTTTTGCCCTGTAATTGTTTCTAATTCTTTAATTGCTTCCTCAAGAATTTTTGGATCCGCAACAGCTGCCCCAACACCCATATTAACAACTATCTTGTCCAATTTTGGAACCTGCATTACAGACTTATAACCGAACTTCTTCATTAAAGAAGGTACAATATCCTTTTTATAATCCTCGAAAAGTCTTACTTTAACTTTTATCTCTTTCTCAGGTGTCGCTGTTTCCTTTTTAGAAACTTTATCTTTTTTTACAGCGCCATCTTTTTTTGCTTTCTTCTCTGCCATAGTTAGATCAAACCTTGAATAAAATTTTTATATTAAATCATTTCACCAGTTAATCTGCTGATACGGGTTCTTTTCTTTTTCCCTGTATTTTCATCAAGAATTATCTGAGCGCCTATTCTTGTTGGTTCATTCGTTTTAGGATCAAGTATCATAACATTAGAAATATGAATAGGAGCTTCCTTTTCAATAATTCCACCCTGGGGGGTCTTCTGATTGGGCTTAGTATGTCTTTTCCTCAGGTTAATTCCTTCGATAATAATACGGGACTCTTTCGGAAATACTTTTAATACTTTTCCGGTCTTCCCTGCGTCATTACCAGCTATGATCATTACATTATCGTTTTTTCTAATTTTCATAATTTTACCAAACTTTATAAAACTTCAGGAGCTAGTGAAACAATTTTCATAAACTGTTTATCTCTTAATTCTCTTGCTACAGGACCGAAGATACGTGTACCTTTCGGTTCATTCTGATTTGATATCAGAACAGCAGCATTCTCATCAAATCTAATATAAGAACCGTCTTTGCGTCTAACTTCTTTTTTAGTTCTGACAATAACTGCCCTGGAAACTTCACCTTTTTTTACCGCCCCGTTTGGTATCGCAGACTTAACCGCAACTACTATTAAATCTCCCAAACTGGCATACTGACGTCCGCTTCCACCAAGCACTCTAATGCATCTAACTTTTTTTGCACCCGAGTTATCTGCAACTACTAGATTAGTTTCTTCCTGAATCATTTTTCTACATCACTCCTATTGCTACTTGGCTTTTTCAACTATTTGGACCAAACGCCATCTTTTATTTTTACTTAGTGGACGAGTTTCCATAATTTTTACTTTATCACCTATTCCACATTCTTTTTTTTCATCATGAGCCATTAACTTCGTAGTCTTCTTAAAATATTTTTTATATATCGGATGAGGAACTCTTCTTTCAATGGCAACTGTAACTGTTTTTTCCATCTTATTGCTAACTACTATACCAATTCTGGTTTTTCTTAATGTTCTTTCTGCCATAATTAAGCGCTAGCTCCTTCTTCTTTTTTCTCTACATCAGCAGATTTTTGATCGGCTAATTGTCTTTCTCTTAAAATAGATTTCATCCTGGCAATATCTTTTTTAGCAAGTTTTAATTTTGCCGTATTTGTTAATTCTTTTAGTTGATGCGAAAAACGAAGATCGATCATATTTTTTTCTTCTTCGTTGATTCTTTTAGTCAACTCATCAGTTTTCATTTCTCTTATTTCACGAATATTCATTTTATCCCTTTAAACTCTTACTCAAAATCAGGTCTTGAAACAACTTTAGTTTTTATCGGCAGCTTAAAAGAACAGCCTCTTAAAGCATCATGTGCTATTTCCTTTGACACACCTGAAACCTCAAATAGAATTCTTCCCGGTTTTACAACTGCCACCCAGAATTCAGGAGCACCTTTACCTTTACCCATTCTTGTTTCAAGAGGTTTTTTGGAAACAGGCTTATCAGGAAATATCCTGATATAAACTTTTCCATCTCTTTTCATTTTTCTTGATAGAGAAACACGGCAAGCTTCAATCTGTCGGCTTGTTATCCAGTGTGGTTCTAAAGCTTTTAAACCAAAATCACCATATGCAACTCTACTGCCTCTTTTAGCCTTCCCGGCCATTCTTCCACGCTGTGCTTTCCTAAACTTTACTCTTTTGGGCATTAACATGATTAAAAAACTCCCGAACTTTTATTCTGTAACTCTTTTTCCTAAAATTTCGCCACGGCAAATCCAGACTTTAACGCCAATTGAACCATAAATTGTCTCTGCTCTTCCATTTGCATAATCGATATCTGCACGAATAGTATGCAGCGGAATTCTGCCTTGTTTATATTGTTCTGTTCTTGCCATTTCGGCTCCACCTAAACGACCTGAGCACATAATTCTTATTCCTTCAGCACCCATCCGCATACCAGCTGTAATAGCCATCTTCATTGCTCTTCTGAAAGAAACTCTTCCAGCAAGCTGGTTGGCAACATTTTCAGCAACGAGATATGCATCCAGTTCAGGACGTTTAATTTCTGATATCTGAACTTTTACATCTTTATCAGTGACTTGTCTTAATTCCTGTTCAAGCTGAGTAATTTCTTTACCGCTCTTTCCAATCACAACTCCCGGTCTTGAGGTATGAATGGTTAAAATTATATTTTTAGAAGTCCTGTCAATTATTATTCTGGAGATTCCGGCTTTTTTTAATCTGTTCCTTACGTAATCTCTAAGCTTCGAATCTTCTTTGATTTTACTAGCATAGCTTTTATTTTCATACCAATTAGAGTCCCAGCCTCTAATTACACCAACTCTAAAACCAACCGGATGTGTTTTCTGTCCCAAAAAAATAACCTCCTAAAATTTACGCCCTGGTGGCAACCACTATAGTTAAATGACAAGATCTTTTTCTAATTTTATATGCACGTCCCATTGGGGCGGCTGAAATTCTTTTTAATGTAGGACCCTGATTTACGTAAGCTTCTTTAACAAATAAATTTGCCGGATCAATCTTCTCCCCTTCACCGCGGTTCAGAATATTCGCAACTGCTGATCTTAAAACTTTCTCAGCATCTTTTGATGCATGCTTTGGTTGAAAGTGTAAAATTTCAATTGCCCTTTCAACTGGTATTCCTCTAATAAGATCAACAACCAATCTCATTTTCCTTGGCGACGAAGGAATAAATCTATGTTTTGCTAATGCTTCCATTTTTATAAAAATCCTTAAATATAATTAGCCAGCTGGAGTACTTGACTTTTCAGATTTTGTGCCTGAATGCGCCCTAAAAATTCTTGTCGGAGAAAATTCTCCCAGTTTGTGTCCTACCATATTCTCCGTTATGTAAACTGGAATCATTTTATTACCATTATGAACTGCAATTGTATGCCCAACAAAATCAGGAATTATAGTCGATGAACGAGACCAGGTCTTAATTATCTTCTTCTGATTTGTTTCATTCAGTTTATTAATTTTCTCTACCAGTTTATAATCAACAAATGGACCTTTTTTAACGGATCTTGGCATAATTATTCTCTACTTTTTATTGCGTCTTTTAATGATAAACTTGTTAGATTGTTTTTTATGCTTTCTTGTTTTTAAACCTTTCGCCTTCTGACCCCAGGGAGAAACTGGATGACCGCCGCCGGAAGTTTTTCCTTCTCCACCACCCATAGGGTGATCAACGGGATTCATTACAACACCTCTGACATGAGGTCTTTTTCCTTTCCAGCGCATTCTGCCCGCTTTGCCCCAGCTGATATTTTCCTGTTCAGCGTTTCCAACTGTTCCATAAGTAGCCATGCACTCAAGCCTGACACTTCTTACCTCACCGGATGGCATTTTTAATTGGGCATACTCACCCTCTTTAGCGAGGACCTGCAATGCTGTTCCGGCACTTCGTCCAAGCTGTCCACCTTTACCTACTTTCATTTCAACATTGTGAATGAAACTACCTAAAGGCATTTCTTTCAATGGTAGAGCGTTTCCAAAATTTATATCACTTCCACTGCCTGAAACTACGGTGCTTCCCACTTTCAATCCGTCCGGTGCAAGTATGTACCGCTTTTCACCATCAGCATAATGAAGCAATGCTATTCTGCAAGTCCTGTTAGGATCATATTCAATTGAATGAACTTTAGCAGGAACGCCATTCTTATCTCTTTTAAAGTCTATGATTCTATATCTTCTTTTATGACCGCCACCGATAAAACGGGTTGTAATTCTACCCAGATTATTTCTACCACCAGATTTTTTTAACGATACTGTCAGAGATTTTTCAGGAGTATCCTTCGTAATTTCATCGAAGGAAGACTTAGACATAAATCTCGTTCCAGCAGTCATCGGTCTTAATTTTTTAATAGCCATTTCTAAATCCCGTTTTCAAAAATCTATACTTGTTCGAATAATTCGATTGTTTCACCCTCTTTAAGAGTTATGATCGCTTTCTTATATGCTGATGTTCTACCTACAAATTTTCCGCTCTTTCTAAACTGAGTTTTTAGTTTACCTGAATGTTTTATGGTTTTAACAGCAACAACATGAACATTAAATCTTTTCTCAATAGCTTTTGCTATTTCAATCTTGTTTGATTTTGGATTAACTAAAAATCCATATTGACCATGGTCAGCAGAAAGATTAGTCATCTTCTCAGTAATCAAAGGTTTTATTAAAATATCATGCATCTTAGTTCACAGCCTCTGATTTATTATTCTCAAATGTCCTACTAATTGCGTCAATTGCTCCCTGCTGAAGCACAAGAATCTGGTTATTAAGAATATCATAAGTAGAAGCCTTTGCTGCTTCCAGAATTTTTACTTTAGCGATATTCCTTCCTGACTTATAAACATTCTCAGATTTTCCATTAGTAAGCAATAAAACTTTTTTCCCGCTAAGCTTTAGTGAATTAAGAAAATTTTGAAAATCCTTAGTTTTGGGTTTTTCAAAATTAAAATCCTCAACTACAATCAGCTGTTCATCTTTTACTTTATAGCTTAGCGCTGATTTTCTTGCCAGCCTTTTAACTTTTTTCGGTAAATCTTGTCTGTAATCTCTTGGACGAGGACCGAAAATAGTTCCACCACCTACCCACAAAGGAGACCTTGAAGTACCAGCACGTGCACCGCCTCTTCCTTTCTGTTTCCAGGGCTTCTTACCACCTCCTCTCACTTCGCCTCTTTCCTTCGCCTTATGAGTACCCTGTCTCTGATTTGCCAGGTAAGATTTTACTGATAAATATATAGCGTGATCATTCGGTTCTATTGCAAAAACACCATCCGAAAGATCAGCTTGTTGGCCGGAGGTTGTACCGTCTATTTTATAAATTTCTAATTTCATTTTTTTACCAAATTACTTCTTTATCAATTCCACATAAGAGTTTATTGAGCCTGGGACAGCACCTTTAACAAGAATTAAATTCTGCTCAGGTAAAATTTTAACAACACTTAGATTTGAAGTTGTAACATTTTCGTTCCCTTTTCTACCTGCCATCCTGGTTCCTTTAAAAACTCTGGATGGATATGAACTCGAGCCGATTGAGCCCGGTGCTCTTAGCCTATCGCTTTGCCCGTGTGTTGTTCCACCGACACCGCCAAACCCGTGTCTTCTCATTACACCCTGAAAACCTTTGCCTTTACTCCTGCCACGAACTTTAATTTTCTCACCTTCCTTGAAGAAGTCTACCTTTATTTCATCACCAACTTTATATTCGGTACCTGCAGGAAAATTGAATTCTTTTAATATCCTGCTGGGTGTAAGTTCTTTTTTCTTATACTGCCCCAACACTGGTTTGCTGATATTTTTTTCTTTCCTATCACCAAAACCTAGTTGTAAAGCCTCGTAACCATCTTTGCCTTTTTCCCTGATTGATACGATTTTACATGGACCGGCTTGAATAACTGTCACAGGAATTAAATCTCCCTGTGCGTTAAACACACTCGACATTCCTAATTTTTTACCGATTAAACCGGACATCTTATCTCCAAAATTCATTAAAGCTTAATCTCAATATCAACACCTGCCGGTATATCTAACTTGCTCAGCGAATCGACAGTTTTGTTGTTTGAGTTATGTATATCAATAATTCTTTTATGTGCTCTCGTTTCAAATTGTTCACGTGACTTTTTATCAACGTGCGGCGATCTTAAAACAGTATATAATGTTCTTTTGGTCGGAAGAGGAATTGGCCCTGAAACCACCGCTCCTGTACTTCTAACTGTTTTGATAATTTTTTCAGTTGACTTATCAATCAATATATGATCGTACGATTTCAGTTTTATTCTTATCTTCTGACCAGCCAATTTTAAGATACTCCTTATAAATTATTAGTCACGAACAGGAAATCATTAAATTTCCTCTTTGCCTACAACTTTACTTTATTCTAAAATCTTAGTTACAACACCTGCGCCAACAGTTCTACCGCCTTCACGAATAGCAAAACGTAAACCTTCTTCCATAGCAATTTCAGAAATAAGTTCTACGCTAAGTTTTACGTTATCACCCGGCATAACCATTTCAGTTCCTGAAGGTAATGTTGCTACACCTGTAACGTCAGTTGTTCTGAAGTAGAACTGAGGTCTGTAACCGTTAAAGAATGGCGTATGACGTCCACCCTCTTCTTTTGAAAGGATATAAACCTCACCTTCAAATTTTTTGTGAGGAGTAATTGACCCTGTTTTAGCAAGAACCATTCCTCTTTCTATTTCAGTCTTATCAATACCTCTTAATAGAATACCTGCGTTATCACCAGCCATTGCAGAATCAAGTTCTTTTCTGAACATTTCGATTCCTGTAACAACTGTTTTTTTGTGAAGTCCAAGTCCAATAAGTTCAACTTCTTCCTGTATTTTTACCTGACCTCTTTCAACTCTTCCTGTAGCAACTGTACCACGTCCTGTAATTGAGAACACGTCCTCAACAGGCATAAGAAATGGCTTATCCGTATCTCTCTGGGGTACCGGAATATATTCGTCAACTGCTTTCATAAGATCCCAGATGCACTGTAATCTTGGATCATCAGAAGGAGCATCTGAACTTGCTGCTTCAAGAGCTTTTAAAGCAGAGCCACGAATAATTGGGATTTCATCACCAGGAAATTCATATTTTTTTAGAAGGTCCTTCAATTCTTCCTCAACCAGGTCGAGAAGTTCAGGATCATCAACCAGATCAACTTTATTCATGAAAACAACTATTCTCGGAACACCAACCTGACGGGCAAGGAGAATGTGTTCACTTGTTTGTGGCATCGGACCATCTGTTGCAGCAACAACTAAGATTGCACCATCCATCTGGGCAGCACCTGTAATCATGTTTTTTACATAGTCAGCGTGGCCAGGACAATCAACGTGTGCATAGTGTCTGTTTTCTGTTGAATATTCTACGTGAGCTGTTGCTATAGTTATACCTCTTTCTCTTTCTTCAGGGGCATTATCAATACTATCAAAAGATCTTTTTTCTGATAAACCTTTTGCTGAAAGAGCGATAGTGATGGCAGCGGTTAATGTAGTTTTTCCATGATCTACGTGACCAATTGTACCAACGTTAACGTGAGGCTTACTTCTATCAAATTTTTCTTTAGCCATCTTATTTACTCCTTTAAAATTTATTTATTAATAATTCTTTTTACGCGGTAGTAGTTGTTTTACTTCCGGATTTCTCAGAAATTTCTTCAGCAATTGATTTAGGAACTTCTGCATAATGCAGAAACTGCATCGTATAGATTGCTCTACCCTGGGTCATTGATCTTAGCACAGTCGCATATCCGAACATTTCAGACAGCGGAACTGTTGCTTTAATTACCTGAGCATCTTTTCTTGCTGAAAAACCTTCTATCTTTCCGCGACGTGAATTTAGATCTCCCATTACGTCGCCGAGATATTCCTCCGGAGTTACTACTTCTACATCCATAATAGGTTCAAGAAGTATTGGCTTAGCCTTTTTAGCTCCGGCTTTAAAAGCCATTGAGCCTGCCACCTTAAATGATACTTCATCCGAATCAACGTCATGATATGATCCATCATAAAGTTTTGCTTTAATGTCAACTACAGGAAATCCCGCAACAACACCATTTTTAAGTGCATCCTGAATTCCCGCAGAAACGGCAGGTATATATTCTTTTGGCACTACACCGCCAACTATTGCATTTTCAAATTCAAATCCCTTACCCGGTTCGTTAGGGCCTAATTCAATCCAAACATGCCCAAATTTACCACGACCACCGGATTGTTTAACAAATTTTCCTTCAGACTGAACAGTCTGAGTAATTGTTTCTCTGTAAGCAACCTGCGGCTTGCCTACATTTGCTTCAACTTTAAACTCGCGTTTCATCCTGTCAACCAGAATTTCAAGGTGAAGTTCACCCATTCCGCTGATCAGTGTTTGACCAGTTTCTTCATCAACTTTGATCCTGAAAGTAGGATCTTCATCAGATAGTTTAACGAGCGATTCAGAAAGTTTATCCTGATCTGCTTTTGTTTTCGGTTCAATTGCAATCTGAATAACAGGTTCAGGGAATACAATTTTTTCAAGCATCACAGCATCATCTTCGGTGCAGAGTGTATCTCCTGTTTTTGTAAATTTTAATCCAACAGCTGCAGCAATATCACCGGCTCTGACTTCACCAATTTCTTCCCTGTGATTTGCATGCATCTGGAGAAGTCTGCTTATCCTTTCTTTCTTACCACTTACAGAATTATAAATATATGAGCCAGCTTTCAATGTGCCGGAATAAACTCTGAAGAAAGTAAGTTTACCGACAAATGGATCGGTCATTATTTTAAATGCCAAAGCAACAAATTTCTCTTTCTCATCAATTTTTCTTTTTACTAAATCATTCATCCCCACGTGGTGCGCTTCAATTTCTTTGAAATCAATGGGTGCAGGAAGAAAATCAACAACTGAATCAAGAAGCCTCTGTATTCCTTTGTTTTTGAACGCAGAACCACAAAGTACAGGAACTATTGTTAATCCGATCGTAGCTTGTCTTAAAACTCTTTTAACTTCATCTTCTGTTATTTCTTTACCATCAAGATATTTTTCAAGCAAAGTATCATCTACTTCAGATACTGCTTCAAGCATTTCAGTTCTGTATTTCTTTGCTACTTCCAACAAGTCTTCAGGTATTTCTATATCATCAAAAGTAGCGCCGAAAGTTTCTTCGTGAAACATTCTGGCTTTAAAAGTGATAAGATCGATAACGCCGGTAAATATATCACCTTCGCCGATCGGAAGATTGATCGGTATTGCATTTGCACCCAATCTTTCCTTCATCATTTCAACTGCATGATAAAAATCAGCACCGGTTCTGTCCATCTTATTGATAAAAGCGACTCTTGGTACTTTATATTTATCAGCCTGTCTCCATACAGTCTCGGACTGCGGTTCAACGCCGCCAACTGCACAGAAAAGAGCAACAGCTCCATCTAAAACTCTCAATGATCTTTCAACTTCAACAGTAAAATCAACGTGTCCCGGAGTATCAATAATATTTATCTGATGATCATCCCAGAAACAGGTAGTTGCGGCACTTGTAATTGTTATACCGCGTTCTTTTTCCTGCTCCATCCAGTCCATAGTTGCAGCACCATCATGTACTTCACCGAGTCTGTGTAATTTACCAGTGTAGAATAATATTCTTTCCGTAGTCGTAGTCTTACCCGCATCAATATGCGCCATAATTCCTATATTACGAACTTTCTCTATGTTGTTGATCTTATTTGCCATATATATCTTTTTCTCTTTACCGTTATCTTGTTGTAATTACCATTTAAAATGAGCAAATGCTTTATTGGCCTCAGCCATTTTATGAACATCTTCTTTTTTCTTCACGGAAGATCCGTCATTATTTGAGGCAGATATTAATTCAGATGCCAGTCTCATAGCCATCGATTTTTCATTTCTCTGTCTTGCATAAGTCTTAAGCCATCTCATTGCAAGAGCAGTTCTTCTTTCAGATCTAACTTCCGTTGGAACCTGATAAGTTGCACCACCAACTCTTCTGCTTCTTACTTCAATAACCGGCTGTGTATTGCTTAGTGCTTTTTTAAAAATTTCCAGTCCGTTTTTTTTTGTTTTTTCTTCTATTATATCAAAGGCTGTATAAACAACACTTCTTGCCTTTGATTTTTTCCCATCGTACATAATTGTATTGATAAATCTTGAAACCATAATATCATTAAATTTTGGATCCGGTTTTAATAAAGATTTACCTGCTCTTTTTTTTCTCATAACTTATTTAGCTGCCTTTGGTTTTTTAGCTCCGTATTTTGATCTTCCTTTTTTTCTATCTTCCACTCCACTAGTATCTAGGGTACCTCTGATAATATGGTAACGCACACCGGGCAGATCTTTTACCCTTCCGCCTCGGATCAGTACTATTGAGTGTTCCTGTAAGTTATGTCCTTCTCCGGGAATGTATGCTGTTACTTCCATGCCGTTAGTAAGACGAACTCTTGCAACTTTTCTCAAAGCCGAATTCGGTTTTTTTGGTGTTGTCGTATAAACTCTTGTACATACACCTCTTTTCTGGGGGCAATTTTCCAACGCCGGGGCTTTCTTTTTAGCCAAAATTCTGACGCGGCCCTTTCTTACTAACTGGTTAATAGTTGGCACAAAAATCTCCTAATACTTGTCAAATCAAAAAAAATTCAGACTTCTAATATAGGTTTTATTAAAAAACCAGTCAAGAAGGCAAGAAAATAATTTGCTTATATATATATGAATTTGGCACAAAAATCCGGTTCTCTTTTGGGGAACCGGATTCGTAAAAAGCTCAAATTACGCTTGCACTTGCTCTTCTTCAGCAGCAGTAGCTTCTTCAGTGGCTTCCTCAGCTGCAAGGATTACATCCTTATATTTCTTCAAGCCGCTTCCAGCTGGAATCAGGTGGCCCATAACAACATTTTCCTTCAATCCAAGTAAATGGTCCACTTTTGCTTCTGTTGCTGCATTAGCAAGCACTTTTGTGGTTTCCTGGAACGAAGCAGCGGAGATAAAGCTTTCTGTCGATAATGCTGCTTGTGTAATTCCCAGAAGAATATGCTCAAAAGTTGCAGGTTCTGCATCCCGCGCAATCGCAGGTTTTTTACTTTTCATTTTAAGGTCTGAATTTATTTCCCTCAGATCACTCTTAGAAATCAGCTGACCTTGTTTAAGTTTTGAATCGCCTTTGTCTTCAATATAAATCATTGAAGTAACTTTCTGGTTTTCCAAAATGAATTCAACTCTGTCAACGATATCTTCTTCAAGAAATCTTGTATCTCCAGGAGAAACAATCTTGATCTTTTGCAGCATTTGTCTGACGATTACTTCGATGTGTTTATCATTAATTTTAACACCCTGCAATCGATAAACATCTTGAATTTCATTTACAAGATATTCCTGTACTGCACTTGTTCCTTTAATCTTAAGGATATCATGGGGATTGATCGGACCATCTGTAATCTTTTCACCTGCTGGTATTTCATCCCCCTCCTGAACGAGAACATGTTTACCTAATGGCACACTATACTTTTTCTCGTCTGATTTATCAGGAGCAATAACAATTATTTCCCTTGAGCCTTTTTTCCTTGCACCGAATTTTACTATTCCTTCAATCTCTGAAACAATAGCTGATTCCTGTGGACTTCTTGCCTCGAAAAGTTCTGTAACTCTTGGAAGACCACCGGTGATATCTCTACTTTTTGTAGCTGATTTCGAAATCTTGGCAAGGATAGTTCCTGCTGTTACAGTTTCACCTTCATCTACTGACAGGTAAGCTCTTGTTGGAATATTGAATGTTTTCTTTTCTCCATTTTCAGATTCAATGGTAATACTTGGAGTTAGAGTTTTATCCTTTGATTCAATTACTACCTTTTGAACGTGTCCTGTCTGTTCGTCAGTAACTTGCTGAATTGTTACATTATCAAGCATATCAACAAATTTTACAATACCATTAATATCTGAGAGAATTACAGCATTGTAAGGGTCGTGATTGTAAAGCGGTGTACGTTTTTTAACAGTTGTTCCCTCATTAACTAAAATTTCAGCGCCATAGGGGATATCAAATTTCTTGATCTGACGATTGTTATCATCGTAAACACCAAGTACTCCCCTTCTTCCTGTTACAACTTTAACGGTTCCAAGGAAATCTGATTTCTCAACAAAAGCCATTCTTTCAAATTTTACGATACCTTCCACATTAGTTTCAACCTGTGACTGACTTGCAATACGAGAAGAAGTACCCCCAAGGTGGAATGTTCTTAGCGTAAGCTGTGTTCCCGGTTCACCTATTGATTGAGCTGCAATAATACCAACAGCCTCACCAATCTCAACCATCTTACCATTTGTAAGATTTCTTCCGTAACATTTTTCACAAACACCGCGCTTAGATTCGCAGGTTAATACCGTTCTAATATAAACCGACTCAATACTCGAATCTTCTATTTTTTCAGCGATTTCCTCAGTGATCATATCACCAGCAGAAACAATTAATTCATCAGTACGAGGATCATAAACATCTTCCTGAGCAGTACGTCCAACAATTCTTTCACCAAGCGGCTCTCTTTCCTGTTCAACATCTTTCAATGCAGTTATTTCGATACCGAGAATTGTTCCGCAATCTACTTCAGTGATGATCACATCCTGTGAAACGTCAACAAGCCTTCTTGTCAAGTATCCGGCGTCAGCTGTTTTTAAAGCTGTATCTGCAAGACCCTTTCTAGCACCGTGAGTTGAGATAAAATACTCAAGCACGGATAAGCCTTCTTTGAAGTTTGCAACAATAGGGTTCTCGATAATTTCACCGGCCTGGCCTATCAAACTCTTCTGAGGTTTCATCATCAATCCTCTCATGCCTGCAAGCTGCCTTACCTGTTCCTGTGAACCTCTAGCGCCTGAATCAACCATCATATGCAAAGAATTAAATCCACTATTGTGAACTCTGATCTTTTCCATTAGTGCGCGTGCAACGTCATTTGTAGTGTGCGTCCAAACGTCAATGATTTTATTATAACGCTCAGCATCTGTAATAACACCCTGTTCATGCTCATTAAGAATTGATTCAACTTTTTTGTTTGCCTTAGAAATCAAGCTTCCTTTTTCTTCAGGAATAATCATATCTGCATAACTAACCGATAGACCACCGGCGGTTGAATATCTGAAGCCTAATTCTTTTAGGTCATCAAGAAACTTCGCAGTAACCTTATTGCCCATCTTCATGAACATCTGACCTATAAATCCACCAAATGTTTTCTTAATCAATAATTGGTTGAAGAATCCCATTTCTTTAGGAACAATCTGATTAAATATGACCCTTCCGGTAGTAGTTTCAATAACTTCTTCGTTAATTCTAACTTTTATCTTGGAATGCAATGCAACAATTTTAGAATCGTATGCAATTATCACTTCATCAGAGGAACTGAAAAGCATCCCCTCTCCCTTACCACCTTCTTTATATTTTGTAAGATAGTAACAACCCAGTACTATATCCTGAGTAGGAACGACAATCGGGCTTCCGTTTTGTGGAGAAAGGATATTATGACTACTTAACATCAACAGTGATGCTTCGAGCTGTGCCTCATATGAAAGAGGAACGTGAACCGCCATCTGGTCACCGTCAAAGTCAGCGTTAAAAGCAGTACAAACCATCGGATGTAACTGGATGGCACGTCCGTCAATTAATATTGGCTGAAATGCCTGAATGCCAAGTCTGTGAAGTGTGGGTGCACGGTTAAGTAATATCGGATGTCCATCAATAATTCTTGCAAGAATATCCCAAATGATAGGATCTTTTCTATCGACAACTTTTCTTGCACTCTTTACAGTTTTATTATGGCCCCTTTCAATTAATTTTCTAATTATAAAAGGTTTAAATAATTCAACAGCCATATCTTTAGGAAGACCGCACTGGTGAAGTTTTAATTCAGGACCGACAACAATTACGGAACGGCCTGAGTAGTCAACTCTCTTTCCAAGAAGATTTTGACGGAAGCGTCCCTGTTTTCCTTTAAGCATATCACTCAAAGATTTTAAAGGTCTGTTGTTATCGCTTCTTACAGCACTGCCCCTTCTTGAATTATCAAACAAAGCATCAACAGATTCCTGAAGCATTCTCTTTTCATTTCGGAGAATAACTTCCGGCGCTTTAATATCAATCAATCTCTTTAATCTGTTATTCCTGATTATTACTCTTCTGTAAAGATCGTTAAGATCACTAGTAGCGAACCTTCCACCTTCAAGGGGAACCAGTGGACGAAGTTCCGGAGGAATAATCGGAATATAATTGAGCACCATCCACTCAGGTTTATTCGGAACCTTGCCCGGTTTTTCTTTAAATGCTTCAAGCACTCTTAATCTTTTAAGAAGATCAGCTTTTTTCTGTTGCGATGTTTCAACTTTTAATTGATCTCTCAATTCTTTTGAAAGTTTTTCAACTTCTGTGTGCTTTAAAATATCTTTAACAGCATCTCCGCCGATCTTAGCAACAAATTTATTTGAATCAGTATTGTCTAATTTTTCATTACCTGCCGGTAGCGAGTTCAGCACTTCGAAATACTGATCTTCAGAAATTAAGTCCAGTCTGCTTAAACCTGTGGGACCCGGATTTATTACTACATAAGATTCGTAATAAATTATTTTTTCCAATTCTTTTAAGCTGACACCTATAATGTTACCAATTTTAGATGGCTGTGCTCTGAAAAACCAGATGTGAACAACAGGCACTGCAAGAGCTATATGCCCCATTCTTTCACGACGCACACTCTTTTGGGTAACTTCAACGCCACATCTATCGCAGATAATACCTTTGTAACGAATTCTTTTGTATTTACCGCAGAAACATTCCCAATCGCGTGTCGGCCCGAAAATTTTCTCACAGAATAACCCATCCTTTTCAGGACGGAAAGATCTGTAATTAATAGTCTCCGGTTTTGTCACTTCACCATAAGATCTTGATAATATATCATCGGGGCTCGCTAATCCTATCGTGATATTATTTATATCACGCATTGCATTTTCTTGAATTCTATAAGGCATAATTTTTATCTCCTAATTTCTAAGTGAAATGTTCAAGCGTTAATTAATTTTTATATCCAGACCCAGACCCTGGAGTTCTTTAATTAATACGTTGAACGATTCAGGAATATTTGGTTCCTGTAAGTTATCACCTTTAACTATTGCTTCGTATACTTTAGCTCTACCGGCAACATCATCACTTTTCACAGTAAGAATTTCTTGCAAAATATTTGCCGCACCGTAACCTTCAAGTGCCCAAACTTCCATTTCTCCGAATCTTTGACCACCGAATTGGGCTTTTCCACCTAACGGCTGTTGAGTAATAAGTGAGTATGGCCCAATCGACCTTGCGTGAATTTTATCATCAACAAGGTGACTCAGTTTAAGCATATAGATGTACCCACAAGTAACTTTTTGATGAAATTTCTCTCCGCTTCTTCCATCAATCAATGTAGTTTTGCTTCCCTTTTCCAGACCAGCTTTTTCAAGCCATTCATCAACATTTTCAACTTTTGCACCATCAAAAATTGGTGTTGCGAATTTAGCGCCAAGTAATTTGCCAGCCCATCCAAGAGCAGTTTCATATAACTGCCCGAGATTCATTCGGGAAGGCACACCAAGAGGATTGAGAATAATATCAACAGGAGTTCCATCCGGCAAGAAAGGCATATCTTCCTGCGGAACGATTTTAGCAACAACTCCTTTGTTCCCATGTCTTCCCGCCATTTTATCTCCAACTGAAAGTTTACGTTTCTTGGCAACATAAACTTTTGCTAGTTGAACTATTCCCGGAGGAAGTTCGTCTCCACTGTTAATTTTTATTTTTTCTCTCTTATAATCTTCTTCAATTTCGGCAAGCATATCAAAATAATTCGTGTAAAGAGATTTTAAATGATTATTATTTCGCTTTGCCTCGAACCATTCAAGAGTATAATCAAGTTTAGTAATATCTTCCATTCCGGAGAAAGTAGTATTTTTAATAACAGTACCACTTCTTACAACTACACTTCCATCAAGATCACGAATTCCGGTTGTTGATTCACCCTCTGTAATTTTGGTTAATTTTTCAACCAGCTTTTGATAGTGATTGGTCAATTTTTGTTTGTGATCGTGTTCAAGATTATCAAGAAGTTTTTTCTCTTGTTTCTTTGATTCATTGTCTCTTCTCTTTCGGCTGAAGAGTCTTGTTTTAATTACGGTTCCCTTCAGTCCAGGAGGTGCCTTTAAAGATGCATCTTTAACATCACCCGCTTTATCCCCGAATATTGCCCTTAATAGTTTTTCCTCTGGAGTCGGATCGGTTTCACCTTTTGGTGTAATTTTTCCGATTAAAATATCTCCTTCTTTAACTTCTGCGCCTTCCCGAACAATTCCATCCTCATCAAGATTTTTTACAGCTTCTTCACTTACGTTAGGAATCTCGCGGGTTAATTCTTCTTCGCCTCGCTTTGTTTCCCTAACCTGTAATTCAAACTCCTCAATGTGAATTGAAGTATAAACATCTTCGCTCACAACTTTTTCACCAATGATAATAGCATCTTCAAAATTGTATCCTCTCCAGGGCATAAACGCTACAAGAACATTTCTTCCGAGGGCAAGTTCACCATTATCAGTTGCACATCCATCGGCAAGAACATCTCCTGCAGTTACTCTTTGCCCTTCTTTTACAATTGGCCTCTGGTTAACACAGGTTTCCTGATTTGTGCCACTGAATTTTATAAGATTATACACTACAGTTTTAGTATCGTTAAAGCTTGTCAACGCTTCAACGCTGTTAGGATTAATATCATATTTAACAATAATCTGGTTTGCATCTACATAATCTACGACGCCGTCACCTTCTGCGCCAATAATAGCCCTTGAATCGGTTGCAAGTTTTTTCTCCATTCCTGTTCCCACTATTGGAGCTTCAGGCCTCAACAGAGGTACTGCCTGACGCTGCATGTTCGAACCCATCAAAGCTCTGTTAGCATCATCGTGCTCAAGGAAAGGAATCATTGCAGCAGCAGCACTTACTATTTGTGCTGGTGCAACATCCATATATTGTATGTTTTCAGGCATTGCTATCGGGAATTCACCTTTATTTCTCGACTTAATTCTATCATTGGAAAATTTTCCATTACTTTCTAACGGAGCGTTCGCCTGGGCGATAGTAAATTTATCTTCCTGCTCGGCAGTTAAATATTCAACTTCAGTAGTTACCTTACCTTTAACAACTTTTCTGTACGGTGTTTCAAGAAATCCATATCTATTAACTCTTGCATATATAGTTAAAGAAGAAATAAGACCGATGTTCGGACCTTCGGGTGTTTCTATCGGGCATAAACGACCATAGTGTGTATAGTGAAC
Organism: uncultured Bacteroidota bacterium; assembly: GCA_963772675.1. Classification (GTDB taxonomy): domain Bacteria; phylum Bacteroidota; class Ignavibacteria; order Ignavibacteriales; family Ignavibacteriaceae; genus JAKAGZ01. Next base: position 225,595 of record CAVYYF010000010.1, on the reverse strand, counting down.
GTCACGAACTTCAAAGCCAGCCCTTTCTCTTGTCAGACCGCCCGGTCCTAAAGCTGACATTCTTCTTTTGTGTGTCATTTCAGCTAATGGATTAGTCTGATCCATAAACTGTGACAATTGGTTTGTACCAAAGAATGCATTTATCACGCTGCTGATTGTTCTGGCATTTACAAGATCCTGTGGAGTGAAGTTTTCAGTATCACGCATATTCATTCTTTCTTTTATAGTCCTAGCCATTCGCGCCATACCAATATTAAACTGTTGTCCTAACTGTTCTCCAACTGTTTTAATTCTTCTGTTTCCTAAATGATCAATATCATCGACGTTTACAGCTCCATTACGAAGCATAATTATATGTTTCATTATTTCGATAATATCTTCCACTGTAAGTATAGTAACTGATTCATCAATACTAAGCTTCAACTTATCATTCATTCTGTGACGCCCTACATCACCAAGATCATATCTCTTATCATTAAAGAATAATTTATCGATAAGTCCCTGTGCTATATCAACATCAGGTGCTTCACCTGAACGAAGCTGACGATAAATTGCAAACAAAGCTTCTTCTCTAGAATGTGAAGTATCTTTTCTTAGGGTGTTTACAATAAGGTCCATATCCGGGGAAGTTTCTGAACTAATAAACTTTAATTTATCAACTTCAGCTTCATCTAGTCTTTCTACATCTTCCTCAGTTAGTATACTGTCTTTAGTTAAAAATATTTCGCCGGTTGACATATCAAAAACATCGCTTGCAATAGTTCTACCAATGTAGTTTTCTATATCAACTTTTTTGATTGTAACTTCTTCCACAAGATCAAAAAGATTTAGAATCTCCTCATCTGTAGCAAAACCCAATGCGCGAAGTAGAGTACTTGCCGGAAACTTCTTCCTTCTATCTATATATACGTACATTACATAATTTATATCTGTAGCAAATTCCACCCAGGATCCTCTTAAAGGAATTATTCTTGCAGAATAAATCGGGGTTCCGTTTGGATGTACAGTTTGTGAGAAGGCCACTCCGGGTGAACGATGAAGCTGTGAAACTACAACTCTTTCTGCACCGTTGATAACAAACGTACCTTTCTCTGTCATAAAGGGAAGATTGCCAAGATAAACTTCCTGTTCAACACTGTTAACAAATTCCTCAGTTTCAGGATCCTTGGTTGATAGACGAAGTTTTCCTTTTAGCGGGGCTGCAAAAGTTAGTCCGCGTTCCAGACATTCTGACACAGAAAATCTTGGTTTTTCAATAAAATATTCTAAAAAGTCTAACCTGTAATTTTCCTTATTATCGAATATCGGGAAATTAGTTGTAAATACCTGCTGGAGTCCTTTGTTCTCTCTCTTAGCCGCAGGAATTTGCATCTGTATAAATTCTTCAAAAGATGCTGTCTGAATGCTAAGTAAATCGGGAACATCAATAACTGAGGGTATAACACCGAAGGAAATTCTTTTGTTTTCCAATTGTAAACCTCCAATTCAATTAAATTTCTTGATCTATCCAAAAGTCTGATCGTATTCAACGAAATCTACTTTATGTACTATAAGAACATTAAAAAGGGATAAGCCTGCTTACCCATGCGACATTGTCACCGATTGGGCAGCATTAATAATCCTTCGGCTTATCGCTTTCCAAAAAAGATATATAATATTAAGATGAAATTACTTTACTTCGACTGTTGCGCCTGCGTCTTCAAACTCTTTTTTGAGTTTCTGAGCTTCATCTTTAGAAACGGCTTCTTTAACAGTTTTAGGAGCACCGTCTACAAGATCTTTAGCTTCCTTGAGGCCTAAGCCAGTATGAGCTCTTACAACTTTAATGACATTAATCTTTTTGTCACCTGTTGCTGTAAGAATAACATCGAATTCAGTCTGCTCCTCTGCCGGGGCCGCTGCGCCACCTGCTGCTGCACCACCGGCCATTATAACCGGAGCTGCCGCTGTTACACCAAATTCATCTTCTAAGGCTGTTTTTAATTCAGATGCTTCAACTAATGATAAAGTTTTTATCTTTTCTACAATTTCTGTTACTTTCTCTGACATTTTTTATTACTCCTGATAATTTTATTTCAAAAATTCTTTACGAAATTATGCGGCCTGCTTTTTGGCAATTTGATCAACCACACTTACAAGGTCTCTCATCACAGCGTTTATCGCTCCGACAATTCCTGAAGCAGGTGAATTAATTGCTCCTAATATTCCTGCTATGATCTCCTTCTTCGATGGAAGCGAAGCCAGATCATTTAATTTGGCTCCGTCAAAAAATTGATCTTCAATATAGCAGGCTTTTAAAGCCAATTTCTTTTTATCATCAAAATATTTTTTGATAATTTTTGCCGGAGCCACAGGATTTTCATCAGCAAAGGCATATCCGGTCATTCCAACTAGGTGATCACTCAATTTTGAGTATTTACCTGATTCCGAAACTGCGCGATTAAACAAAGTGTTTTTAATTACTTTGTATTTTACACCTTCTTTGCGGAATTCGTTCCTGATACCAGTAATATCAGCAACCGATATCCCGCTGAAATCTGTAAGATAAACAGCAGAGGAGCTTTCGATCATCTCCTTTACTTCCGCAACAGCTTCAGCTTTTTCATTCTTATTCATATTTCTCCCATACCAGATTATTTATTTAATCCCGTCGGATTAGAAGCATTTTTTTGAGTGCGTAAATTCTTATTGTGCAATAACATCCTTACTAATTCTCAAACCGGGGCCCATTGTGCTCGAAAGATAAAGGCTCTTTACATACTGCCCTTTTGCAGAAGACGGTTTAAGTTTAATAATAGTATTAAGGAATGCCTGAACATTGTCTGCTAGCTTTTCAGCTTCAAAATCTAATTTACCCAAGGAAGTATGAACGATTCCTGCTTTTTCAACACGGAATTCTATTTTACCGGCTTTTACTTCTTTAACAGCTTTTGCAACGTCTGGTGTAACAGTTCCGCTCTTAGGATTCGGCATTAACCCTTTGGGGCCTAAAATTTTTCCAAGTTTTCCAAGGTCGGCCATTGTATCAGGAGCTGCAATAATTACATCAACATCCGTCCAACCGCTTTTAATTTTTTCAAGGTATTCATCAAACCCCGCATAATCAGCACCTGCGTCAAGAGCATCTTTTACTTTATCTTCCGCTTTTGTGACTACCAAAACTCTTACTTTTTTTCCAGTGCCGTGCGGAAGAGCAACTGTTCCTCTTACCATTTGATCAGCGTGTTTTGGATCAACTCCTAGCCTTATAGCGCAGTCGAGTGACTCTGTAAATTTAAGTTTAGAATTTTCCTTCAGAATATTAATTGCATCTATAACAGAATAGTCTTTACTTTTATCAACATTTTCTACTATAGTTTTATTTCTTTTTGTCTTTTGCATCGATTCACCATTTAATTTCAAAGTTTTAGTAACTTATTCTTCTACAGTTATTCCCATACTTCTGGCAGTACCCGCAACCATGCTCATTGCATGCACTTCGTCAAATGCATTCAGATCAGGCATTTTCAAATTCGCAATTTCTTTAACCTGGGCTGGGGTAACTTTAGCAACTTTATTTCTATGCGGTTCCGGGGATCCTTTTTCAACCTTAGCAGCTTTTTTCAATAGTACTGCTGCAGGAGGTGTTTTGGTAATAAACGTAAAAGATTTATCTGAATAAACAGTTATAACTACAGGAATTATCAACCCGTCTTTATCACTTGTCTTTGCATTAAACTGCTTACAGAATTCCATAATATTAACACCTTTCTGACCAAGAGCCGGTCCAACAGGTGGTGACGGATTTGCTTTTCCGCCCGGTATTTGCAGCTTAATAAATCCTGCTATTTTTTTAGCCATATTATTATCCTATCAATTTTATTTTTCTAATTCTGCCTGTACAAAATCGATTTCAACCGGGGTTTTCCTACCGAAAATTGAAACCATTACTTTAATTTTCATTTTTTCTTCGTTTACTTCCTGAATAGTTCCGTTAAAATTATTGAATGGTCCATCAACAATTTTTACGAGGTCACCATTCCTGAAAATAGTTTCGCTTCTCTCGCTGGTTTCATCCTGTGAAATCCTGCCGATTATTCTCTTAACCTCTTCCGGCTGCAGGGCGTTTGGATTTGTTCTCGTACCAAGGAAACCCATAACGGATGGAGTATTAAGAATAAACTCTTTTACCTGGTTATCAAGTTCAGCATTAACTAATATATATCCGGGGAAAAAGTTTTTAGATTTGCTCCTTTTCTTACCGTCTTTAACTTCAAATACCTTTTCAATCGGGACCAGAATTTCTTTTACTTTAGTCTTGAGTTGTTCATTCTCATCCACTTCTGTATCGAGTAAAGTTTTTACCTTACTTTCATGTCCTGAAAAAGTTCTGACCACGTACCATTTAAAATCCATAATATCGTAACCTAAAAAATACCTTTAAATATTTGTGTGATTATCATATCAATCAGATATGTAAACGCAGCAAGGATTAAACAAGAAACTATAACTATCTGTGTAGATTCTTTCAATTCATCTTTCGTTGGCCAGGTGACCTTTTTCATTTCTTTAACAATGTCATCGAAGAACGCAATTATTTTTTCTTTCATATAAAACTCTTTTTTACAGCTAGCACGTCAGGAGGGACTCGAACCCCCAGCCTGCGGTTTTGGAGACCGCTGCTCTAGCCAATTGAGCTACTGACGTAGCTAAACTTATTTTGTCTCTTTATGAATTGTGATTTTCTTATCCCAACGGCAATATTTTTTAAATTCCACTCTGTTGGGATGCAGCCTCTTATTTTTCGTAGTGGTGTAATTTCTTCTTTTACACTCTGTACATTCTAAAGTTATAATATCTCTCATAACACTTCTTTTATTTATGTTGAGCTGACGACCGGGATTGAACCGGTGACCTCATCCTTACCAAGGATGTGCTCTACCAACTGAGCTACGTCAGCAATCTTTTTTTGCTAGAGCAATCGGTCTTCAAAATTTCAAATTATTTTTTCTGAGCGGGAGACGGGACTCGAACCCGCGACCAATCCCGCTTCGCGGGATGACTCTTACCAACTGAGTTCAAGAATCCTTTCGTATTTTTTAGCGATTTCAGAAATCTCTCGCGTCTTACTGCCTCACTTCTTGTATCAAATTCTTCAAAATATTTAAGAACCCAAGGTTGATATCTTTTAGTCCATCGTGCTCTTTTGCTGTTATGGAATTCTATCCTTTTTTCCAGATCTTGTGTAGAGCCGATATAATACTTTTCGCTATTCTGACTCTTCAAGATATAAACCTTAAAACTCATATCGAGCGGGAGACGGGACTCGAACCCGCGACCAACAGCTTGGAAGGCTGTGACTCTAGCCAACTGAGTTACTCCCGCAATTTTCGCTATTCTCTTTTAATGTTTTAAATAAGCACTTTAATATCTAAAAACATTGATGGGAGATTCACGCATTCCAGACCACTTCATTACCAAAATATAAATGAACTAAAATATTGTACTAAAGAATAATTTTTACAAAAAGGCAAAAAAAATTTGTAATAATTTTTTTATTTCCTTAAAGTTCAAATCACCTGTGGGCGGCGAGGGATTCGAACCCCCAAAGGCGTCAGCCAACGGATTTACAGTCCGCCCCGGCTCTCCAACTCCGGCGTCCGCCCATTTTTAGAAACGAGCATCAAATATATCCGTAATTCGAATTAAATGCAAACTTCTTCGCGTCTTATTTCAAGAATTGATGAATTAAAGTGTGAGATTTTTGATGAATTTTACACCAAAATTCAGGAAAGTATTCCAGTAAAAGAATCGGAATAAAATTTAAATTCTAGAGAAAAAGTGGCTTTCCTTCAAAAATTCTCAATTTATCTTTTCCATTTCCCGCATAAGTGTACCAAACTGTTCAAACCGGAGTGATTGTGCTCCGTCACTCAAGGCTTCTTCAGGATTTGGATGTATTTCAACCATTACTCCATCGGCACCTACGGCTTTGGCAGCCTTGGCCAGCGGAATAACCTTATCCCTCATTCCCACAGCATGTGAGGGATCAACAATTACGGGAAGATGGCTTAGCTCTTTCAGGACAGGAATTGCACTGAGATCAAGTGTGTTCCGCGTTGCTGTTTCAAAAGTTCTTATTCCGCGTTCACAAAGTATTACCTGCCTGTTACCTCTTGCAAGAATATATTCAGCAGCGTTGAGAAATTCATCGATTGAAGCCATCATCCCCCTTTTCAACATAACAGGCCTGAGTGATTTCCCAACTTCGGATAATAGAGAAAAGTTTTGCATGTTTCTCGCCCCGATTTGAAGTATATCCGATTTCTCAGCCACTTTTTCAATTTGATCTATTGAAAGAACTTCTGTTATTACAGGAAGATCATATACATCACCGGCAGATTTTAGAAAAGCCAACGCATCAAGCCCCAGGCCCTGAAACGCATAAGGAGAAGTCCTTGGCTTAAAACATCCGCCCCGTAAAATATGTCCGTAGTTCTCTTTCACCTCTCTTGCACAGCTCATAATCTGTTCTTCTGATTCTACTGAACATGGCCCGGCGATAACTATAAAACTTCCACCACCGATTTTAATACCTCTTACAGAAATTACCGTGTCTTCACTTTTATAATCTCTGCTTGCAAGTTTATAAGAAATTTTTTTAGAAGATTTTTTCTCCTCTTTTAATAAAGGAAGAACTTCTTCCGGTTCTTTAGTTTCCTTCTCCTTTGGAAAAACCTTTTCCACCTTTGTTTTTTCTAAATCTTTTGCGGGATAACAACCAAGTATTTTCAGGTATCTTGTATATTTACCTAGTTTATCCAGAAGGCTTTTCACTTTCTGATCCTGAATATTTCCCTGGAAATCAAGATAAAACATTTCTTCCCACGGATTGCCGATAATAGGCCGCGATTCAAGCTTGGTCATATTTATGTTGAACTCACGAAAGACAGAAAGCGCTTCAACGAGTGAGCCTGATTTGTGTGAAGTCGCAAGTATCAATGAAGTTTTAGTGGGGATCCTTTCATCTACAGCAATCGGATTTTTAGAACAAACCACAAAACGTGTAAAGTTTCCCTGCTGATTAGCTATTTCTTCTTTAAGAATTGTAAGGCCAAATATATCGGCTGCTTCCCTGCTTGCTATTGCAGCATATTCTTTCTTTCTCTCGTTCTTAATAAATTCAACAGACTTTGCAGTATCTTCTGAATATTCCACAACTGCTTGGGGAATAGATCGTAAAAACCTGCTGCATTGTCTTGCTGCCTGAAAGTGAGTAAAAACTTTTGTAATCTTTGCCAACGGAATATCTTCAATACCAATCAAGCAATGTTTTACAGGATAAATTTCCTCGCCTACAATGTGAAGATTGCTGTTTGTTAATAAATCATAAACATCGTTAATGCTTCCGGAAGTAGTATTTTCAATCGGAAGCACCGCAAAATCTGCAGACGATTCTTCAACCGCTTCAATTACTTCATCGAAGCTCATAAATTTTTCGTAATGGATAAGTTTTCCTGAGCTACTAAAGAACTTTTCTGTTGCCAGATAACTGTAAGAACCCTCGATGCCCTGGATGGCCACTGTCATTACATCATTTCTACCTTGTGTATTCGCAGAATCGAGCACAAATTTATTTTGAATCTTCAAAGAATCACTAATAATCTCGTTAAAGATCTTTGAGACATAAAAAGAATCCAGTCCGTATTCTCTCCCGATTTCTGTGAGCTTGGTCAGTAGTTTTTTTTCTCTCTCTTTGTCACGAATAGATGAATTATTTTTGTTTTTGAGCTTAATTATTTCAAGGCTTAATTTCCTTCTTTCGGAAAGGAGCTTTAGCAACTGTTCATCTATGCCGTTTATCTTTTCACGTATTTCTTTCATCGGATTCCTTAAAATGCAAAAACTTTAGTGCTAAATATCACTCATATTTTAACTTTAATCAATAATATTAGCAAAGAATTACAGGCAAATTTCCAGGTTATGTTGTGATAGTCAAACCTCCGAGGTTCTGAAAACCTCGGAGGTTCTACTAAAATTCATAATTTACCTTTATCTTTTTATCTATCAGAAATTCAATCATTTGGCTTTCATTTTGGAAAAATGATTTTACTGTTTTGATATTCGTCAAATATCCTGCCCCAAGACCAAGCAAGTCCTTTGCATTTGAGAATTCCCATTCATAAATGTCTTTCACCAGACCGGCTTTAACCGGATTTTCAAGTATATATTTTATAACCCAAATAAAATAACCTTCATCGGATATTTGTTTATTCTTTGTTTTGCTCTCAAATAACGTACCTGACTTAAGATATTTCTTATTGATAGATTTAGTATACGAATTTAACAACGCTGATAGGAACATTGAAATAGAATATTCTTCGGTTAGTTGTCTTACAAACAAATGAAAATGATTCGGCATTAAACAATATGTTAATATCTCAATTTGATATTTATTTTTATAATGTTTAAGCCTTCTTAAAAAGTAGTGATAATTTTCATTTTCGAAAAAGATTAGTTGTTTGTTTGCACCCCTATTGTATAAATGATGGTATGTATTCTTATAAAAGTTACGTTCCCTATTCATAAAATTTTTGCTTAAGTAATTAACAAAACCTCCGAGGTTTTATTCAATTCCCTCAATGCTTCCACAACTCCCTGTCTAAACTCCTGTATTGAATTGCTTCGCTTATGTGCTGAGATAAAATTCCTTCAGAGCCTTCAAGATCTGCAATAGTTCTGCTGACTTTCAAAATCCTGTCATACGCTCTAGCTGATAATCCGAGTTTTGTCATTGCCATTTTCAAAAGCTCCGAGCCGGCAGAATCGAGCTTACAGTATTGCCTCACCTCTTTTGAACCCATATCACCATTATTATAGATATGTTTTACATCCTTGAATCTTTCAAGCTGAATTTGTCTTGCTTTGATTACTCTTTCACGAACATTTATCGACTTTTCACTTTTTGTTTCTGCGGAAAGTTCTTTGTATTTAACTGCAGGGACTTCAATGTGAATATCAATCCTATCAAGCAGAGGACCAGAAATTTTTGACATATACCTTTGTATCTGCTGCGGGGCACAGGTACATTCTTTTTCAGGATCTGTGAAAAACCCACAGGGACATGGATTCATCGCAGCGGCAAGCATAAAGTTGGCGGGAAATTCCAGAGATAGTTTCGATCTGCTTACGGTAACTTTCGAATCTTCCAGAGGCTGCCTCATTACTTCCAGCACGTTCTTTTTAAATTCAGGAAGTTCATCCAGAAATAAAACTCCGTGATGCGAATAAGAAACTTCGCCCGGTCTTGGAAATGATCCGCCGCCAACAAGTGCGGCATCCGAAACAGTGTGATGCGGACTCCTGAAAGGCCTTTCGGTTATCAATGCGTGATCTTTCGGAATTATTCCTGCAATGGAATGTATCTTCGTTGTTTCAAGTGCTTCTTCAAAAGTCATTGGCGGAAGGATTGAAGGAATTCTTTTTGCCAGCATTGTTTTTCCGCTTCCGGGCGGGCCGATCATAATAATATTATGCGCACCGGCTGCAGCTACTTCCAGCGCTCTCTTTACATTTTCCTGTCCTTTTACATCTGAAAAATCGAGATGATAGGCGTTTACTTTTGAAAACAGTTCTTCTTTATCTGTAACAATCCTTTCTTTTTCTATCTCACCATTTAAAAACTTAACGACCTCGGAAAGATTGTCCATTCCGTAAACATTTATTCCATCAACTATCGATGCTTCAATAGCTGATTCTTTGGGAAGAATAATATTTTTTATTCCCTTCTTTCTTGCTTCAACTGAAATGGGCAAAGCGCCTTTGATCGGACGAAGCGCACCATCAAGAGAAAGCTCACCGAGAAAAATTGTATCGTTTAATAAATCAAGCTTAATTTCTTCGATTGCAGAGAGAATTCCAATCGCAATTGGCAGATCGAACGAGCTTCCTTCTTTTTTGATGTCTGCAGGAGCGAGATTTATTGTTATCTTTTTTAACGGGAATTCAAATTCGCTGTTTTTTATTGCTGCTGTTACACGTTCGCGGCTTTCTTTTACTGCATTGTCCGGCAGACCGACAATTATAAACCCGGGTACGTGTTTTTCGCAGTGTGTTTCTACTTCAACAATATAAGCGTCAATTCCAACTGTTGCGCTGGAAAATATCTTTGAGAGCATTATCCCCTCGTTTTTCTTGTGAGTTATTTTTTAATATAAGGGATAGGAGTTAAAAAGTAAAATCCCAATTGCTAAAAGTTGAGAAAAGAATTATTTTGTCTCTAAAAGCGGGAAACAAAATGAACAAAATTATTTATCTATTCCCTTTATCCAATTCAGCCTATTATCCTAAAATATCATATTAACATAATAATTGAGGCATAAAAATATATTGAATATATAAACAAACCTCTTAATTCATTTAATTTCATAACATACTAGGATTGTTATTTGGGTATCCTAATTTCATCAGTATTAATGATTCTATAATATCTTTTCAAGATAGTCTTTCTTAAAATTATACCAAGGATTCAATAATTTATTTAATATTTATAAATTCCCATTTTACATCTTAGCAGTTGCACTTGCTGTTATTACTTTAAGGATTACACTTATACGAGTTTCACAGACTGATAAACAGCTAGAAGCGATATATAAGCCGGAATTGTACATTGATAAGGGAACTTTATGGGTCGTGCCAACAAGACATGGATAATTATAAATTTGCCTTTACTGATATTAGGGATAATGTAGATAGACTTCCGGAACTTAAAATATTCAATGTCGGATTTGCAGCCGCAATTCAAGTTAAATACAATTTTGAGTATAACATCTGAAAAAGCAATAAAAATACTTAAAGTAAAAGATAACTCGAAAGAATTTGATATTACTTATTATTCCTCATATGAACTAGTATTAAGCTCAAATGTTCAAAATCTTAGAGATCACACTTATTATGTGAAACTTGAAAACAGAGAAAGAAGTTCTAATTTTTTATTATCAGCTACGGGGGAAAATATATATTTAGGAATAAACCTGCCTACTTATTATTGCCATCTTTATACAATATTTCTCTATTTAATGTTACGAGATGAAGCAAACCCAAATAAGATATTAGAAAAAGAATTATACGTAAGAAATTAAAGGATGCTGCATTTCCTATATTAAAATTAAATATTTCTTATAAAGATTTAGCTAATAATAAGTTTAATAAAATTTTTAATATTGAGTTGGTTAGTAACTTTTTTTACGTACCTTTTGTACATAATACTGTAAATATTATGCCAAATATGTATTTGATTGAACCTAAAGATGTTACATTAAGCTCTTAAGAAAAGAAATAGTGGCTGGCCAATTAATAGGTTCAAACTGATTATTAGAAACAACAATGAAGAATTAACTGATAAGAAATCTTTCTCTCCTAAGAGGGTGATATTTATATGTTTTACTTATACTGCCTCAAAAACTCTATCCTATCCTGCAACTGGCTAACGGGGGTAAGTAATTTTTCTTTTCCGTAAATGGCATCTTCCCTGTTTGTGAAAGCAAGCTCGTAATCCTTGCTCATCACAATTGCTTCTTCGGGACAAACTTCTTCGCAGAATCCGCAGAAGATGCAGCGGATCATATTAATTTCAAATTTTTCGGGATATCTTTCTTTTTCTCTTTCGGTTTCAGCAGCCTGCACTTCAATTGCAAGCGCCGGGCAAACTCTGGAACACAATCCGCACGCAACACATCTTTCACCGCCATCTTCTTCCTGCACAAGAACCGGCCTGCCGCGGTAGGAACCAGTCGGAATAAATTTCTCTTCCGGATACTTCAAAGTAAACTTCGGCTTGAACATATTCTCAAGAGTCAGCTTTAATCCTTTCGCTATTTCAGGGATATATGCTTTCTGCCAGAAAGTTAAATCTTTTAATCTTTTTTTATCAGCCATCTAATCTCCGCACCAAACTTAAATTTTAAAAATCATTATTAATGCTGCAACCCAAAGAATATTCAATAAAGAAAGCGGGAACATTACTTTCCATCCCAGGTTCATTAACTGGTCGTACCTGAATCTCGGTATGCTCCATCTTACCCAAAGGAAGAAGAATAAAAGTAAAACAAGCTTGAAAATAAATGTTAAAACGGAAATAGCAACATACCAGCCGTAAGGCAAACCAAAGGTTTCAAGATAAGGGAAATGCCAGCCGCCAAGATATAGTGTTACAATAAATGCTGAAGCAATAATCATATTCGCATATTCTGCCAGAAAGAATCCGGCAAACTTCATACTGCTGTACTCCGTATGAAATCCGCCGACCAGTTCAGGCTCGGCTTCAGGAAGATCGAAAGGCAAACGGTTTGTTTCAGCAAAAGCAGAAACAACAAAAGTTATAAAGCCGATTGGCTGAATGATTGCATTCCACATCCATCCCGACTGGGAAGCAACTATTGCTTCAGGTCTGAGTGATTGCGACAATAATAAAACTCCGCCAATTGAAAATCCCATTGAAATTTCATAAGAGATCATCTGTGCAGAAGATCTTATTCCGCCAAGCAGAGAATACTTGCTGCCGGACGACCATCCTGCAAAAGTAATTGCGTAAACACCAAGTGAAGTTAAAGCAAGTATATAAAGAATTCCCATATTTACATCTGCAACAACAAGTGGAATTGTATAACCAAAAGCTTTCAGGTCGGGTCCGAACGGAATTACAGCGTAAGTTGTAAAAGCAACAAAGAGTGCAAGCATAGGAGCGAGCGTATGTAGCGTTTTATTTGCTGCGTCGGGAACAATATCTTCTTTCAATAAAAGTTTAAGCACATCTGCAAAAGGTTGAAGGACACCTTCCCAGCCGACGCGGTTCGGACCAAGTCTGTTCTGCGCCCACGCACTTACTCTTCTTTCAAAATAAACAAGGTATGACACTGTCAATAATATTACTGTTACCAGCAATAAAATTTTTATTACGCTAAAAATTATTATTTCCCAAATGCTCATTTATTCTTTTGCTCCGTTTTATGCTTTTTCAGCAACACCTGTTTTTAGCATCGCACCTTTATCGCCAATCACATCGTAATCCAATCCCTTAAATGCATCTACCTTCTTTAGACATTTCATTAAAAACTTCTTCCGCCATATTGAACTTGAATTTACCTCCGAGAGTCGAGGCAAGGCCTGCAATAATTTTCCACGTTGATCGCGCATCGTGCTTATTTCCTTTTGCCCATCTGTCAAACCGGGTTCCGAATTTATCGAGTCTGCTCATTGACATTCCTTCGAGGCTTCTGTCCATTTCAACAGTGCTGACAGCAGGCATCAATCTCTGAACTCTTCCCTGGTAATTTACCATTGTTCCGTTCTTTTCAGCGTAGGTTGCTGCCGGAAATACAAGATCAGCAAGTTCGGTTGTCCTGTTGAAATTCGTTGAGTGAACTATAAACAAATTCAATTTCGCCAGTACATTTTCAAAATCAGGATTTGCAGAAATAATATCGTCTTCAATTAAATAAAGCGCTTTAATCTTTCCGTCGTTAATTCCCTGTATTATTCCGTTAAAATCCAGGCCTCCTTTTAAAGGAGAAACACCAACTAATTCAGTACCCATAGTATTCGGAGTTACATCGTTCTTTCTGAGAATTTTATCTCCGAACTCAGAATTGATGTGCCGCATAAAATCGAGATGCTTTGAACCAATAACTGAATTAGCAAATTTTCCGAATACATAATTATCTTCACAGGTTGCAAAAGCTGAACCGATAAATGCAATTTCATCTTTATCAAACTGTTTCAATTGTGAAGATGCAGAAGCAAATGCTTCATCCCAGCCGACTTTCTGAAGGGTTCCCTCTCTTCTCAAATAAGGTCCGTCAATTCTGTTATCGGAATTAACTGATTTAAATGTTTCAAGTCTCCCGTGATCGCACATCCAGTAGCTATTCACATCATCATTTTGTCTCGGTGTCAATCTCATAATTTCATTGTTACGAACCCACATCTCGGTGTTGCATCCGGTTGCGCAGCCCTGGCAGATAGTTTTGTTTGAAGACATATCCCAGACTCTCGCTTTGAATCGAAAATCTCTGCTGGTTAAAGCACCAACAGGACAAATGTCAATCGTGTTCATCGAGTAAGGATTTTCCATTTGCTTGCCGGGATAGGTAACGATTGTAACTCGATCACCTCTCTTGACAAAAGTTAATTCAGGAGCGCCGGCAATTTCATCGCAAAACCTGATACAGCGCGAGCAGGATATACATCTTTCAGCATCAAACATTACACGCGGACCGAGCTCTACTCTTTTATTCTTGTGATTTTTTTCTTCTACGAACCTGCTTTCACCAACACTGTGAGAATATGCATAATCCTGAAGCTTACATTCGCCGGCTTCGTCGCAAATCGGGCAATCAAGCGGATGATTGATCAAAAGGAATTCCATAACAGCATTTCTTGCCGCGAGTGTTTTTTCTGAAGCAGTATGTACAACCATCCCTTCTGATGCAAGTGTTGAACAAGCTATAACCAGTTTAGGCATTTTTTCAACTTCAACAAGACAGACGCGGCAGTTACCTGAAACGGATAAACTCGGATGCCAGCAAAAATGAGGAATATTATTTCCGGCTGCTCTTGCAGCTTCAATAATTGTCTGTCCTTGTTTAAACTCTATCTCTTGTCCATCTACAACTAATTTTGGCATATACGTTTCCCGCGTATTTAGCTTATTAAAAATTTAATTTAACATACTTTCTACAGAGTGATAAGGTAAACCGAATGCATCGGAAACACCTTTATAGGTAATTTTTCCGTCAATAACATTCAGACCTAATTTTATTTCATTATTGGTTTTTATTGCTTTTTCATATCCTTTGTTGGCTATCTCGACTGCGTACGGCAATGTTGCATTTGTTAATGCAAGTGTGGAAGTATGCGGAACTGCTCCGGGCATATTTGCAACACAATAATGCAAAACTCCGTCAACTACATAAGTCGGGTTCGCGTGAGTTGTCGGTTTACAGGTTTCAATGCAGCCGCCCTGGTCAACAGAAACATCAACTACTACACTTCCTTCTTTCATTATGCTGAGCATGTCTTTTGTAATCAGATGTGGAGCTTTAGCACCGGGAATTAAAACTGCACCAATTACAAGATCAGCTTTTGGAAGTGCTGCCCTGATATAATATTCATTCGACATCATAGTTGTAACATTCTTCGGCATTACATCATCGAGATAACGAAGTCTGTAAAGATTATTATCAAAAATTGTAACTCTGGCACCAAAACCTGCGGCAATCTTAGCTGCGTTAGTGCCGACAATTCCACCGCCAAGAACAATAACTTCAGCCGGTCCGGTTCCCGGAACTCCTCCCAATAAAACTCCTCTTCCGCCCATTACTTTCTCAAGATATTTTGCGCCTTCCTGTGGAGCCATTCTACCCGCAACTTCGCTCATCGGAATTAGCAAAGGCAGAGACCTGTCAGCTTTTTGAACTGTCTCATAAGCAATTCCGATACATTTTGATTTCATCATTGCTTCAGTTAATTCTCTGCTTGCTGCAAAATGAAAATAAGTAAATACAATCTGACCGTCACGGATCATTTGATACTCTTTATCAATTGGTTCCTTAACTTTCATTATCATATCTGCTTTTGCAAAAATCTCTTCAGGGGAAGAAGCAATTTCAGCACCTGCATTTTTATAATCTTCATCTGAGAAAGAACTTCCGACTCCGGCATTTGTTTCAACTACAACCTTATGACCGTTTTGAATTAGTGTTGCGGCACCAACTGGTAACAATGCAACCCTGTTTTCGTTTTTCTTGATTTCTTTTGGTACCCCGATTAACATTTTTTACCTCGACATGCTGCTATGCAGCGGTTTTTAAAAGTGCATTTTTTGATTTAATAATTAATTTTAAGAACGATTCTTCACCTAATAATTCGTTAGCTGTCTCAAGCATATCTTCACGCGTCAGATTATCAATTTTGTTTAATACTTCATCCATTGGAATCATCCTGTTATGGTATAACTCCGACTGTGCCATTCTTATCATTCTGTTTGAAGTATTTTCAAGACTCAGAATCATATTTCCTTTTAATGATTCCTTTGCCTTTTTCAATTCTCTTTCTGAAATTTTTGTTTCTCTTAATTTCTTAAACTCTTTTGAGATTAATGAAAGAGCTTTCTCCATCATCTTTTCATTTGTTGAAAGATAAACTCCGAAAGCAGAAATATCATTAAAAGAATTTAAGAACGAATTAACCTGGTATGCAATTCCGTTTTTCTCTCGTATCGATTGAAACAAACGCGAGCTGCTTCCTTCGCCTAAAATTTGTGAGAGCAAAACAACTTTTAATCTTTCATCAGATTTATACCCGTAAGCAGTTCTTCCAACAATCGCATGCACCTGCTGAATCTCTTTTTCAATAACTTCAAAACGGGATGGAACGGTAGTGAGCGAATTGCTTTTTCTCTTTATAGAAGATAGAGCCTAAATTTTTCGTAAAGTATTTATCTACAAATTTTAAAATCTTATTATGATCGACGGCTCCTGATGCTGCGATGATCATTCTGTTGAAACCGTATTTTTCTTTTATAAAATTAAAAAGGTCAAGCTGTGTAAAACTTCTAATGTTTTTTTCAGTTCCAATAATAGGAAGACTTAAATTATTTCCGGCAAACAATAATTCTTCAAACTTATCAAAAATTAATTCTTCAGGATTATCTTCTACATCGTGGAGTTCATCAATTATTACACTGGATTCTTTCTTCAATTCTGTGGGCTTAAAGGTGGGGTTTTGTACCATATCTGAAATAACGTCGAATGCTTTTTCCAGTTGATTACCTAGCCCTCTTGCATAATAACAGGTATGCTCTTTGGACGTAAAGGCATTCATGTAACCACCGTAGCCCTCAATCTCTTCCGCTATTTTTTTTGCCGAGCGTTTTTTCGTCCCTTTGAAGAGCATATGCTCAATAACATGGGTAATACCATTGGTTGATGAATTTTCATCACGTGAGCCAACATTGAACCAAAATCCCAGGGAAAACGACTTCACATAGGGAATTTCTTCGGATATTATTCTGGTTCCATTCGGAAGGATTGTTTTATTAAAAGGGCTCAAAACGGTAAAATTTCTGTAAATTGTTGAATAATATAGCATTCAAATATATGGAATGCGGTATATGTAGTCAAGGAACGTGGTATGTGACCCTTGTCGAATTACCCTTAAGCAAAGCCGCAAATTCAAATTTTGAGTATTTATCCTGCCTATCTACAGGCAGGTTTTGAATTATTTCAGAAGCACCATCTTTTTTATTTGTGAGAAATCACCAGCTGTTATTCTATAAAAATAAACTCCGCTTGAATATTTTGATGCATTAAAAGTAACGTTATACCGGCCTGCTTGTTTTTCTTCATTAACCAGAGTTGCAACCTCTCTTCCAAGTACATCATAAACTTTTAAAGTTACCAAGGAAGATTTTGGGATTTCATAATTAATTATTGATGCGGGATTGAATGGATTAGGATAATTTTGCGACAGATAATATTTCTGGGGTATCGTATTTCCTGGATCTTCTACTCCAACAGTAGTTGATGTTGTATCCACTTTAAAGCTCCAGGCATCAGTCCAGACACCGCTTACAGAATTTACCATAGCTGAAACACGCCAGTAGTAAGTTGTATCAGTCAGATTATAAATTGCCATTAAAGAAGATTTTAAAGTCGAGTCTATTAATACAGTATTAAAAGTGCTGTCTTCCGAAACCTGCACCCTAAATGAATCATATAAGCCCTGACCTGTCCACTTAACATAAAGTGAATCGTATACTAAGACATTTACTGTGTCGTACCTTGCCGGCTCAAAAGGAAGGGGAACATTTGCACCTGGTGTTACATCAGGTTCACCAAAAACAATTTCTCCAAAGTTTCTTACGGTCGCCATAATTTTATTATTAACATTATCATAAGATGTTGGCAATAAAGTAAATGTATGATTGACTGAATCTCTCATATAAAAAGATGTACTACCGGGATGTTTTATCTCAGTGTATTTTGAAAGGTCAACATTAAAGATAGCTTTTTGAGTTTTTATTCCTGCAAAATTTTTATACAGAACAGAAACCGGATAAATGATCGGTGCTTCATCAGTAAAAACAGGATTTACAGGACCATAAGGGATTCGTTCGAGCGTTGCTCCCATATATTGCTGATTATTTAACGAGTCATAATGAATTATAATTCCGGTATTTTTAGGATGATTATTATCTGGATAATTATTTCCTTCTGCAAGATTATCAAAAAAGTCAAATGGTCTTTGAACAAGTTCTTTCCAGGGTAATTTATAAGCACGGTAAGCCAAAATTCCTTGCGGCAAAGTTATTACTAACGCAAGCGACCCATCTGAATGTGATTCAACAATATTATGTTGTAACGGGCTAATAGGCGACGGATAAATTCCCCCATAACAAACAAACCAACCACCATCGGGCAA
The DNA here is from genome assembly GCA_963772675.1 of uncultured Bacteroidota bacterium. Lineage (GTDB taxonomy): Bacteria > Bacteroidota > Ignavibacteria > Ignavibacteriales > Ignavibacteriaceae > JAKAGZ01. The sequence continues at coordinate 207,136 of CAVYYF010000010.1, read as the reverse complement.
CTTTTCTGCATCACCTGCAAGAGCAGAGGATATTTTACCAGAAGAAGCAGGATACCGAAATTCACTAACAAGAGTTGCGGTTTTACCTACTTCATCTACAGTATATTCAGCTGCCCTGGAATTTTTATATAAATCACCGTTATCAAAAATTGAAATATCGCCGTTAGGTAATTTTTTAACATTATGTTGTCTCGAATAATAAAACGGATAATTTTCAGAATGCTCACCACTAAATGTAAATTCCGTACTCTTTCCTCCCATACGCCATAATATTTCACCTGTTGTTCTTGAGATTTTCATTATTTCACTTAGTTCCCTGAACGAAGCAAGAATATTCCCATCATTATCCAGGTCAAATCCGTTTAGTGTGGCATAATGCACCTGTTGCTGTGTTAAATCGACATCACTGCTATCCGGGCTGTTTGTACTGTTTGTAATGGGAATATAATCCAGATCTCTCCATTCAAAGATTACGTTTTTTTCTCTATCCTGTTCCTGAATAACGTCAATAACTAAAGTTGCATTCGGCTGCCCTCCTGCTACCACCTTACTCATATCATAAGGAATTTTATGATACGACATCATCATTGCGTGGCCATTTGGCAAATAAAGGAATTCGTGGAAATCTGTCTCGTAACCATTTTTCATCTGGAAACTATCAACAACAGCGAAAGTACTGTCCATAACGTAATGCCGCAATTGTTCGCCGGTACCAGGAACAATTCCGCTAAAATCCCCTTTTGCATAGGATAAATAACCATTTGGCTGAATTTTAAAATCAAAAGGAGCGCCATTAATTCTTATGGAATCAACGATGCCTCCTGCACTATCTAAAACAAAAATATAATTTGCATATAAATGGTTCGGAGCATTTCGGTCCCACGTTGCTAAAAAAATATAGCCAGAAGAAGGATTATTAACTGAATCAACCTTTATTGTTGGCGGAGGTAAATAATCATTTGTAGAGAATGAAGTTTTAGGAATTGAAATATTATTAATGTTTCCAAAATCAGTTGTATTGCCCTGAGTCACCTGCCCCTTAACAATTGTAAAACTAAAAGTACACTCCGGTAACAGAGTATTTGAAATGGTTTTTATTCCGCTTTCTAATAATACAAAAATTGTTTCATTATATACAAAAGGCAAAGAGGGGTTAAAAACTAAGGTCTGATTATCATCTGACAAAATAAAATTACCATTATGGGCACCACTAATCGACCCATTCACGGAAATTAAACCAGGAGAAATCGTACTACGATTAATATTTTCCCCAAACCTGATGATGATATTTGTCTTAGAAGAAACCATTTCAGAATTTGGGACCGGATAGATATATTGATATTTGTTTGTGCTTTGGTTCGTTTGAGTGAAAACTTTTAAATTAGCAAAAATAAGTGTCGATGTGATTATTGCTGCAAATATATTCATACGCCAAAAACTTTTTAAGCTAATAGTAAAATTGGATATCATTATTTTCTCTCCCATTTATTTCGTTCCAGAAGATTCATTAATATTTTAATTAAATATTATTTCAACAGAATCATCTTCTTAGATTGTGAGAAACTGCCGGCCTGCAAGCTGTAAAAATATATACCGCTTGTAAGGCTAGAGGCATCAAATTTAGTCTCATAACTACCAGAATTCATTTCTTTATTTACCAGAGTTTTAACCTGGCGCCCGAGTATATCATAGACTTTCAACGTAATAAAACTTGTTTTTGGTATTTCATAAGAAATAGTGGTAGCAGGATTAAATGGATTCGGATAATTTTGAAGCAATTTATAAGCTACTATTTTTTTTGAATTATCATTCTCAACCGCCGTTATTTTAGGGTTACCTATAAGCACTACCTGTTTAGCTACCATTTGAACCGAATCCTTTGAGACTATATATATAGTATCAATGGATCCATTAAAATCAATCGGGTTATATTCTACATTAAGACTAATTTCACCTTTTGAAGATACTTCTATTGGAAAATTTTGTAACACATTAAATAAAGTGTCACTATTAAATACTCCTGAAATATTAATAGCTCTGTTACTGTTATTATAAACCTTCAATGATTTCTGCGAAGAATTATTTGGTTGAACATTATCGAATATAATCGAATCCTGATCGGTAGTAATCAATCTTGTGTTCCAGGGAAATTTAAACGCTCTGTAGGGCCAAAATATAGAGTTATTAGCTAATCTTGCGTCATTCAAAACGGTTCCAGATGAGTCATATTCGGTGAAGTTAAATTGACTCCCCCCCTCGTTTCCCCACCCTATAATGAATATTCCCCTTCTGTGTTATTTGAAGATTTCCCAAATTGTATGCAAAATATGTTGGGGAATGAACAAGATTTTTCAATAGTTTTCCTGTTTTATTCCTGGTATCAATCCTGTAGATTAGTCCCCTCGACACTGGTCTTGTATATGGACTTCCATTATCGAACAAAGATAGCGTATTATTTTTTAATAATCTTGCATCGTGCTGTAAAATAAAATCAGGTGAGCTGCCATCAATTGAGAATTGATTTTTCTTACCCCCAAATCTCCATATTATTTTACCTGTAATCCTGTTAATTGCGGTAACTTCATTAAAAAGTCTGGTCGAAATAACCATTGTGGAATCATCTACAATATCAATTGAATTTACATGACAATAATAAATTGTGGCCTGGTGCAGGTCTACAAGCGTAGAATCCGAATCAGTAATTTTGTAGTGATCCCAGCTTCTCCATTGCCAGATGACATTTTTCTGTTTATTTATTTCCTGTATAATGCAGCCTTCAACGCAAGCAGTAGTATCCCAATTGTTTACTGTGTCCATTTGTACAGGTTCTCGGTCATAGGCGATTAAAAAAGCATTTCCATCAGGTAATACCTGCAAATCATGAAAATCTGTAGTCAGTCCATTTCCAGTATAGAAACTATCGACAACACTATAAAGACTGTCAAGGCCATAGAATTTTCCGTTAGTTTTAAGATAATATGTAAGTAATCCCGATGGTTGAACCTTAAAATCATAGATAGGTGATAATTCTTTCTTATAGAATATAGGTACACCATTATTATTAATTATTGTCAGATAACTTACATCCTGTGATACAGCAAGAAAATAATCCCCCTCTCCCAGATTATTTTTATTACTAAAAGAAATTTTGGGATAATAAGAAGGATAGATTAAAGAAGAATCACCCGACAAATTATTACTAAAAGCATTTAAAACTTTATTTTCACGATTGCTAAAGTTGGTAGTTGGAGTATCGTTTAAGATTGGACAACCATTTGTAATTGTGAATTCAAAACCTAAAGAATCAATTGATTTTCCGGATACCGATTTCAACCCTGATCTTAAACTAACAGAGACCAATTCGCCAGCATCAAAAGGAACGTCGGGCTGAAAAACAAGCGATTTTGAATCTTCAGTCAAAAATAAAGTGCCATTATGTATTCCACTAATAGCCCCTTTAACTATAATTAAATTAGGATCTGGTATACTTATATTTTGAAATGCTTCACTATATCTGATTATGATATTGGTCTCGGGTCGAATCATGCCTGATCCTGGAACAGGAGAGATGTATACAAATTTATCAATGTCGTAGCCTGATTGGGCAAAACAAAACGTAAATGATAATGACAAAACAGATATTGCAATAAAATATTTTTTCATTAAAAAGTTTTGTGAAATTATTTTAGTAACACCATCTTTTTAACACTGGAATAATTCCCCACGCTAATCCTATAGAAATATATTCCACTCGAAAGTTCACCTTTAACCGAAGAAGCATCGAAATTTACTCTATAACTTCCTGCAGGCTTTTCTTCATTTACCAGCAATGCTACTTCCCTTCCAAGAACATCATAAACTTTTAGAGTTACAAACCCAACTTTAGGGATTTGATAATTAATAGTTGTAGAAGGATTAAAAGGATTTGGAAAATTTTGAAATAGTGAAAATGTTGTGGGTAAATTATTATTTAATTTTACATTTGTTATGGTATTGGAAACGTGTAATGTAAATGTTTGAGTGTCTGAATTATTGTGTCCGTCAATAACATTTATCGAAACAAGCGCATCTTCCCCCTGTGAAGGAGCGGTACCTGTAACCATCCCGGTACTTGAATTAATTGAGAGCCAGGACGGGTGAGTTACTAATTGAAAATTGAGTGAGTCTCTATTATAATCAAAAACCTTGACCTGGTATGAATAATTACTGTTTAACTTTACTGCGTTGGTGGGCTGCGATGAAATTACAAGCGGATAGTCAAACAAGTTCCAACTAATTGATACAGTATCTTGACCTGTAATATATGCATAAGCGCTTACTACATTTTTGACATGCTGTGCAGTGCTTTCAATATTATGAAATGTATATATAGTATCTTTTGATGATTCAACATTTCCATCCAGCGCCCAGTAGTATTTTACCTGGCTGGCCCCAAAAGGATCAACTGCACTAAGTGTTAAATCCCGCGAAGTACCGGGAGTTTCTAATAAATCTCTACTTCTCTTTATTTCAGGATCATAGTTTCGCGTAATTGAATCTGCAATTGCTGGTGTCCATGAAACAATTTCAGGGGGAAAATTATTATTAAGAAATTTATTTATTACGTTGAGAGTTATCCTGCTCACAATTGAATCTGAATCAAGGCCACGAACCCAATAAGTAGTTGCCGCATTAAATACATAAGCGCCATTAGGCTTAAAGTAATATCCCATAGTTGCATGGCCGTAAGGAAAACTTTCAGTATCATAATTTAATGCGGGAGAAACACCAAGCACTTTAAATGTGGAAGGGGTTCCATCCTTAAGTTGAGGATTCCAGGTTGATATTGGAATACCATCATTCCATTCAAACTTAGCCCCATCAGTTTCATAGCCAACTATTGCAGCAGTTCCGCCAAATTCATCTCCATCCTTCAACCCGGTTCCTTTAAATACCCAGCTTTGAGTATTATAAACTGCATAATCACCATAACCATCCGCAGGTGTTAGTTTTGAGTTATAGTTCACAAATCCGCCATTTCTGAAACTGACTCCTGTAAATTTATTTTCAGGATTATTAACAGGAGAATCAAACCAGTTTACAGTCACAAGCGAATCTTCTATCCCGGTTAGTGGATCAGTTGTACTATCTTTATAACAAACCAGAGTATTTCCATTATTTCCTAAACGCGCCTGCCACCAGCAGGTATTGCCACTGAATATTGCAACCTTACCACCATTGTCAATATAATTTTCAACCTGTTTTCTTTCGTCGTACGTCCAATATTCACTATGTCCGATAACGCAAACAACTTTATAATTGCCAAGCAAGTTTGAGTTTCTATCTAAATCAAGGTTGGTTACATATTCAGGATTTATATTTTCTTTACCTAACCATAAAATAAAATCCACTTCCATATTGTAAAAATCCCCGCTACCGTAAGGATCCTCATACGGTCTCTGAAATGAAACTTCCGGTGCTCGAGTACTTCCAGAGGAGTTAAAATCATATAAACTTTTGCCGCCGAAATTATTATATGCTTGCCAGGTATTTTCTGCACAGATAAATAATATATTTGAATATGTGCCGGGATTATTAGGTCTGACAATAAAAATTATTCCACCCGTTGCATCATTTCCTGTAGAGTCTTTTATTGGAAACTCTGCACGGTAAACTCCGGGAGTCATTGTATTTGGTATATTCCAGGAATAGGTAACATTCCATCCGCAACCATTAACATAAGTGTTACCGGGAACATTTTGTACTTCCCCGGTTATTGGATCGATATCAGTTATCCATGTTACAGTTGCATCGAATTTATATATTGATAGAGTAAAAAGACTAACCGAGGTGGAGATACGAAAATTTAATGTGTCTCCCTGAACCACTGAGGTGTTGTCAACATATCCTCCCTGTTGCGCTGAAATTTCAGGGAAGAATAAGAATGATATAACAACAATTAAAAATAATCTAACAGTAAACAAAAACTTCATATATGATATTCAATTATTTCTCTGACGTAAGATTTCATATAACAATATACCTGTTGCAACTGAAACATTTAATGACTGAATTTTTCCCCTCATAGGTATGTTGACAAGCATATCGCAATTTTCAGCAGTTAATCGCCTGATTCCTTTTTCTTCATTCCCCACAACAAGTGCTATTGGAATTTTATAGTCAATTTGGGTATAACTTTTTGCTTTCGCATTGCCTTCAGGAGAATCTTCCAGATAAGATCCAATAATCCAGAAGCCATTATTTTTTAACTCCTTCAATGTATTTGAAAGATTACTAACCGGACAAATTTTTAAAAGCTCAGTTGCCCCCGCTGAAGTTTTTGCCACAGTTTCATTTACCGGTGCACTGTTATGTTTTGTAATTATAACTCCGTTTACGTCAGAGCATTCTGAAGTTCGTAAAATAGCTCCAAGGTTATGCGTATCCTGAATTGAATCAAGCACAAGCAATAAAGGAAATTGAAATTTCTTGGAATGCAACACTATCTCTTCAAGTGAAAAATATTTTTGAAAAGATTTTTTGGCAATAACGCCTTGAGTATTTTTCTGATTGGTCAGTTCATTAAATTTTTTCGCAGGGATTTCATTACACTTGATTCCCCTTTTCTTTGCCGCTATTCTAATCGTATTTATAATGCCGCCCCTTTGTCCATAAAGAAGATAAACCTGTTCGATCTCTTCACCTGAATTGATTGCTTCCAGTACAGGTTTTCTACCAATAATTAAATTCATCTACTAAATTACTATTTATTTTTCTTTGCAGTCTGTTCCTTCTTTACAACTACAGGGACAAATTTTGGACGATCCTTATGCCTTGAGAAATAATTCAATCCGACAATCCCACCAACAATCATTACTGTCGAAATTAATTGAGCCTCTGTTAATCCAAACAAATACCTGGGATTTAGCCTGATAAATTCGATAAAGAATCTTTCCAATCCGGCAAAAATCAGATAGTACATAAAAAGTTTGCCATCAACCCATTCTTTCTTTCTCAATTTCCATAGAATAAAAAATATTATTACAGCTAATATAAATTCATAAACAGGAGCGGGATGAAGTGGAGTGTTATCAGGAACTCCGTTGGGGAAACGTTTTGCAATCTCAGGAAAATATTTTTGAAAATTAAAGTCTCTAAACATTACCGAAGGAGGAACAGTACCATGTGAATAATTAACTCCCCAGGGTAAATTAGTCGGTACGCCATAGTCTCCGTCTCCGGCAAGGTGACAGCCTATTCTGCCTATTCCATAAGCAAGAATTAATGAAGGTGAGGCAGCATCAGCAACAACCAGGAACGGAATTTTTTTCCTTTTTACATAAATCCAGATAGCAATAATTGAAAGAATCAGGCCGCCATAAAATGTTAGGCCTCCGGGTGAAAATGCTATAAGTGGATCTTTAAGAAAAGCATCCCAATTTTCGAATAAATTAAAAAGCTTGCTTCCTACAATTCCGAAAATGATGGCAAGTAATGTAATTTCGGTGGCCAAATTCTGATCAAGTTTTTTCCTTTCAAATTCTTTCCCCATTATATAGCTGGCTACTATAAATGCTACCCCCAGCATCAAGCCATAACTGTATACAGTAAACGGACCTATCTTAAATAATTCGGGATGCATTATAGCCCTCCTTCAGTAGGGTAATTGAATTTATCAGCAGCAATTTCAAATTTTATAAATTCCCTGTTGTTTTTCTTTTCCGGTAAAAATACTTTCACAAGCTTAATCTTTTTCTTAAAAATATTAAAATCAATTATAGCGCTGTTAATACTTCCATCCTGCTTGATAATATTAACGGTATGTTTTCCATAAAGATCTTCAAACATCACTTCACATACAGCCGAACCGGAATTATTAATATAATCAGGCTTTGTCTTAAGCCCCAAAATAATAATATCGATGGAATTTTTCTGCTTATTTGAATCTACTGAAATTTCATAATTAAGGTTAGAAAATTGCCTGGTTGTATTTAAGCAAATACAATAATACTGTTTCTCTTTTGAAATGTCAGTGGCAAAATAGATTTCACAAATATATTCAATCCCGGATTCTTTTTTCTCAGGAACAGAATCCTTTATAACGGAAATATTTTTCCCGCGCGATTTAGGAATTTGTGGAATGGACTTTTGATTTTTAAGTGGCATTATTTTATCCGAAGTGCTTCATCCGGAGAAATCACCTTTATCATTTCTTCAGCATCTTTCAAAGCAAATTCCTTTTGTTCTCCCGATTGCATATTCTTTAAACTGACCAAACCTGATTTATATTCTTCCCCCCCGAGAAAAAGAACATATCGAGCATTTAATTTATTTGCTTCTCGCATTTGAGCTTTTACACTTCTATCGAGATAATCAAAATCGACTGAGAAATTTTTTTTCCTGAAACTTAATGCTAAATCCATTAGCTCATAGGTCAATCCCTTATCCAGCTTAACAATATATAAATCGATTTTATCATCGGATAGTATTAATGATTTTTCGTTTTCACAAGCTAAAAGTATTCTTTCAATTCCGGCAGCAAAGCCAACACCGGGAGTAGGTGCACCGCCCATTTGTTCTACTAATAGATCATATCTACCGCCACCGACCAAAGCGCTCTGTGATCCGACTTTTCCGCTTAATATTTCAAAGGTGGTTTTTGTGTAATAGTCCAGTCCTCTAACAAGAGTTGGATCAACTTCAAATGGAATTTGTAGTCTGGTTAGAAATTCTTTTACCTTGTTGAAATCATCTTTGCTTTTGTCGTCAATGTTATCTAATAACAAGGGAGCATCTTTCATAATTTCCTGGTCGCTTTCAATCTTACTGTCGAATAATCTTAAAATATTTGTGTCAAGTCTTTTTCTGCTGTCTTCTGATAATTTGTCTTTTTTGTCTTCAAGAAATTCCCGTAATTTTTTCTTGTAACTTCCTCTTGACTCGGGAATACCCATAGAATTTATTTTCACCTGCAGATCTTCTAAACCGAGCCCTTTCAAAATGGAATAGGCTATACCGATCAGTTCAGCATCAAGAATCATTGAATTGCTGCCCAGTGCTTCGCCTCCGAACTGGTGAAATTGTCTGAGCCTACCTGCCTGTGGTTTTTCCTGCCGGAACATCGGAGAGATATAAAAAAGTTTGTTGAGTGATTGTTGTTTCCCGAGTGAGTGTTCAATAAATGCGCGGACAACACCTGCAGTCATTTCAGGTTTAAGAGTAATGCTTGTTTCGCTTCTGTCAAGAAACGTGTACATCTCTTTGCCAACAATATCTGTCTCTTCCCCGATACTTCTTGCAAACAGGGCGGTCTCTTCAAAAATTGGTGTGCGTATTTCCTTATAATTAAAACTAGTAAAATTTTTTTTTACAGTGTTTTCAAGAAAATACCACTTCGATAATTCTGAAGGGAGTATATCCTTAGTACCTGTTATAGCTTTGATCATAAAAAGATAGTATTAAAAATTTTGGGGGTAGTATAAACCAATAAATATAGCTCAAAAAATTAAACTTCGAAATAATTTTCTTCTTCCTTCCTGAACAGATCTAAGATTTCCTCTTGTGATTTGGCCTCAATTAAGGAATTCCTGAACTCATCTTTATTCATCATCCTTGAAATACGGCTTAATAATTTTATGTGAGTGCTTACAAGATTATCCTTTCCCACTAAAAGAAAAACGAGGTGAACCGGCTGTTGATCAAGTGATTGATAATCAATAGGCTTTGTAGATTTGCCAAAAGCACCCAAAATTTCATTTACCTGATTTGTCTTTCCATGAGGAATTGCAAACCCTTTTCCCACTCCAGTTGACATAATTTTTTCTCTCTCCAGAACAGCTTCCCTTACTTTATCAAGATCACTTACACGAGGATCATCTTTGAAAAGCTCAACGAGTTCATTAATAACTTCTTCTTTACCCGCGCCATTAAGCTCGGCTATTATAAACCCATCTTTTAGTAAATCTGCAACTTTCATCTAGCTACCGCGTTTTGAATAATTAAAAGTTAAAAATTAAAAATTAAATTTAATAATACCTGAGTAGTTTAGCAATGAATTAAACCTGGTTTAATTGTTTATCTATTCTAATAATATCCTCAGATAAACAATACTTCATCTACTGCCAATAATGATTATCACACACTTCCAAGATTAATATCCTAATTCATTGCCGAATAAGCCGGTTTAACGTAATTTAGTTAAGTATATATTTTTTATTCTTCAAACTGTGGAGCATAGATGGACATCCGAAATAAAACGGTTCTGGTTTTGGGGGGATGGGGACTGGTTGGCAGTGCAATTGCCAAAAAGCTCGTAGCCGATAATCCCAAAAGAATAATTATAACTTCCTTGAAACTTTCAGAAGCAAAAGACGCAGTTAAAAAATTAAAAATAGAATTCCCGGAAAAGGGTAAGGATTATTTTATTCCCTGGGGAGGAGATATTTTTGTCAGAAATAAATATAAAGACAAAAACAGGGGTGATATTTTATCCGACCCGCAAAGCCGAAAATTTTTAATGGCCGATATTATGGAAGAGCTTACAGATGATGTTTTAAAAAGTTCTTCTGTTTATCATCTTCTTTCGAAATTCAAACCACACGTGGTTATTGATTGTATCAACACTGCTACTGCTATTGCTTATCAGGATATTTACACAACATACCGATCAATCTCAAGAGCAATTAGAAACAAAGCAAGCTACGAAACACTAGTAGAAGAAACCGAAAAACTTCTTTGTACTTTATACATTCCTCAACTGATCAGGCACGTACAAATCTTATACAGCAGTATGAGCAAAATAAAAACAGAGGTTTATTTAAAAATAGGTACAAGCGGAACCGGCGGAATGGGACTTAACATCCCCTATACTCACAGCGAAGAAAAACCATCTAGAGTTTTACTGAGCAAATCCTCAATTGCCGGTGCACATACATTGCTTTTATTTTTGATGGGTAGAACTCCTGAAGGACCTATTACTAAAGAAATAAAACCGACCGGAGCTATCGCGTGGAAAAGAATTGAATTCGGAGAAATAAAACGACGCGGCCAGCCGATTGAATTGTTTGATGTTGATATATCGGAAGCCGTTCCGTTAAAAGGAAAGTTTGAAATTTGTCAGAACAAGCAATACAAATCAACAGGAGAAAAATTAAAATCTGTGTTTATTGATACCGGAGAAAACGGAATTTTCTCCCGCGGAGAGTTTGAGACCATCACTGCTCAAAAGCAAATGGAATTTGTAACACCTGAAGAAATTGCTGACGTTGCAATTTATGAGATTAAAGGAGGTAATACCGGAAAGGATATTGTCAGTTCTCTTGACCACGCTACGCTTGAACCAACATACCGCGCAGGATATATGCAGCACAGCGCAGTTGAAAAACTTGCTGAACTAGAGCAAAAAAATGATGTCAGCAGCGTTGCATTTGAACTTCTTGGACCTCCCCGATTATCTAAATTATTGTTCGAAATTCATCTGATAAGAATGAATTGCAGAACGATGAACGATATTTTGTCAATCTCTGCCAAAGATCTTTCACAAAAATGTTTTGATATTATCTTAAATGATAAAAAGCAAAGGAGCCAGATTATTTCTATCGGAATTCCAATATTGTTGCCTAATGGTAAATCCCTTTTACGTGGTAGTATTATAAAAATTCCGGCATTTCGCGGTGAAAATGTTCTTGATATAACTTCAGAAAATATCGACAAATGGACAACTGAAGGATGGGTCGATCTGAGAGTGAACAACATGAAAAGATGGAAGCAAAGAATTAAAGATCTTATTGACGAGGCAAACAGCATACCTGATACAGATACTAGTTCACATCACGTGCGGACAAAAGCTTACTGGAATAATTTTGAAGAAATAAGTATTGGCAAAATCTGCTCGTGGATATTTATTCACGAGGAACAGGGCAGAAGAATGAAAGCCTGATCAATTGCTGCTTCAAATCTTCCCTGCAATCCATAAGCGCCGGCAAGCCAGTAATAAGCCTTTGATGTAGAATTATATCTAATAGATATTTTAAAATTTTCAATGGCTTTCATAATGTTCCCCCTGTTGTGTAAATAACAGGCTTTGTTAAAATGGGCCTCAGCTATTGAAACATTATTATTTTTAATCACGCGGGTTTCTCCGGTTCTTCAGGCAAAATAATACAAATTCAGATTTCGTTTTTAAAAAAGGAATTTCTGAAAAATCAATAAAAATCGTAATACTTAATAGACAATTGGACGATTTAATAATATTAGAGGTTAGTACAAACTCATATATGCCACCAGGACTAAAAATCAGCTTTTCTATTTTAGCCTGCGATCAATTGTTCTTCTAAAAGTACAGCTTTGGGGAACAAAACATTATTTTCAAGATGCACGTGTTTATGATGATCTTCTTCAAATTCTTTTAACTCTTTCAGGCAAACTTTGTAAATGTCACAGGCATCAGAAGGAGGAGTGTAATTATTTGTCAGTTTCCTTATGCTGTACATACTTTCCCCAACTGATTGGTGCTCAAGTTCCATTAAATTAATTGGATTACCAACCCTGCCAAAGTAAGGCTTTTCAAATTTGGCTTCGCCTTTACTAACTTTTATTAAATATTTAATGTATGGAAAAAGTATTTCTTCTTCTTTCATCATATGTTGTTTCAGTTCTTTATAAACAACTGAAAATATTTTTGCAACTTCTTTCATTTCAGGATGATCACTAGCGTGGGCTCCAGCAACTTTTTCAGTATGTGCTGTAATAATAGGAATCATATAGCGAACATATTTATGGTGATTATTCATTATATAATCCACTATAAAATCCAGCTCCCAATCATCAATCCTTTCTGGTATTTCAACTTTAGTAGAATCTGTTTTTTCAATTTCGGAATAAACTAAATCTGGATCGGTTCCGTTTTGCAGACAAGCTTGTTCAATTGTTTTTTTGCCACCCTGAGTATAATCAAGTTTATATTTATCAAATATACCCGCAGCTTTGAAATTTTTTGTAACAATATCGCCAAGAGTCAACTCTGAATAATCAGTTGAGATATTATCGCTAATCATAACCGGCTCCTTTTTTTATTTAGGGATCAAGCTCTGTGCCTAATGACAATTCCTTTAATGTCTTTTATTTATTAACAATAACAGATTTTTTTATCCATTATTTGCAAAAAATGAGAATGTTCTTACTTCATTTGGGAAATATCCCTAGCGAATCATTTGTTCAATTCGCTTTTTAAGATTTTACCAGACTCACTTTTAGCTTCTTTTGCGGCCTCTTTATTAAATTTTTTCACTGCCGCAGTTCCCGTGGGATGCCCGTAAGTGTTCATATATTTATAATGTATCAAGTATTCATTTTTTGTAATATCGTTTTGCCAGTGGCCTGTAATCATACCAATTCCTGTAACAGTCATGAAAATCAGAATAATAGCAACCGCAATTTTTTTCTTGGATATTTTCTTCTTTGTAATAAATGAACTGACATAAAGAGTGTCTGCAACCGGGCAGGCATCTACACAATTAAGACAGCTAGTGCATTCATCCGATAGGACAGTTTTAACTTTATCAACTTTTATGTTTGAGGGACAAGCCTTATTGCACAAACCACAATCTATACAGCTGATCGGGTTTCTTTTTATTTTGTTCAGACTCAAAAATGAAATAATGCCGAGTAACGCACCATAAGGACATAGAAATCTGCACCAGAAATTTTTTATAAAAACAGAAAGCAAAACAAGCGAACCAATTACAATCAACGCGAAGCGGGAAATATCAGCAAAGAAATAAAACATTTTAAGATCTGCAACCTGGTTGTACGGACTATCAAGAAAGGCTTTCACAGAAACTATAGTCATCAAAAAGAAAATTGCATAAACAAAAAATACAAGTAGAAGATATTTTAGGCTTCGTAAAGGATAATCAATAAATTTAGACAGACGTATTTTTTTGCGGAAGAGTTTATAAATAATTTTTTCACCGAACTCCCCTATCAATTCAGAAATATATCCAACGGGACAAAGCCAACTGCAAAAGGATTTTCCAAACACCAACGAGACTAAAACGATCGCAAGAAAAATAAATAGCCCGGCAGGATGTGCCGGATGAATTTGCCCTGTTCTTAAAAACAAATAGAAACTCATCAAAGAACTGATTGGAAGAAATCCATCGACACCGGGAGGACGATTATTAAAAGCTACAGTTCCACCTGACTGCAGGTAATTCGCAAACTGATAAAATTCTATTCCAATCCATAGGCATAACGCAGTAAAAACTGTTTGAATGTAAAACCTGTATTTCTGGATTGGTTTTTCTGTATTTCTAACTTTTATTTTTTTCATATCTTAAACAGATTATTTTATCCGATTATAGAATAAAAAATTTTATAGACTATTTACCTTGTTTAGAGTTTTCTCTCTGAATTTATCCAATGTCTCTTCAGCTAACATATTGTAAGCTTTAGTTCTCAATTCACCCCAGTGATTGTGTACAGGACAAGGATGATCAGGTGAGCACTGTGGAAATCCCAGCACGCAGCTATTAAAAATATCCAGCCCATCAATCGCCGCAACAACATCTATTAACCTGATCTTTGAAGGACTCTTCGCCAAAGCAAAGCCTCCATTCTTCCCTTTTTTTGAATCAACAATTCCACTCTCAGTAAGATTTTGCAAAATCTTAGATATAAATTCCTTCGGTATACTTAATGCTTTCGCAATCTCATCAGCTGAAGTTACTTTATTCTCTAAACTGGCTGCCAGGTAAAGAACCCCTTGCAACCCGTATTCACACTTTTTTGAGAAGATAACTGTCATTTTTATAACCAGATTAAATTATCTGATTAAAAATAATCATTGTGACATTTGTTGTCAAATTAATTATAGAATATTTTTCCCTTTTATTTTGAATCTAATTGGCTTAAATCTGCATCATATGCAAATAAAATATAGGAAAAATAATGGATCTCGTTCACAATTATACAACGACAGTTACCTGGGAAAACGACAGGATCGGGACTTTGTCATCCCCAACCTTGTCCGATATAAAAGTAGCTACTCCTCCGGAATTTCCGAAAGGCGCTCCGAATATATGGTCACCTGAACATTTATTTGTAGCTTCAGCTAACATCTGCCTAATGACAACATTCCTGGCGATTGCCGAAAATTCAAAGTTTGAGTTTAAATCATTTAAAAGTGAAGCTACAGGAAAACTGGAAAAAGTTGATGGTAAATTTATGATCTCAGAAATAGAATTTAAGCCGGTAGTTACAATTACCGACGAAAGCAAAAGAGAAAAAGCAATCAGACTTATTGAAAAATCCGAAGCCGCTTGCTTGATCTCAAATTCAATGAAATCAAAAATAATTTTAACTCCGACAATACAAATTGAACCATAATCAGGAATTTAGTTATGCCGATATTTGAATATAAATGTGAAGAATGCAACACCAAACACGAAGTGCTTCACAAATCATCACTACACCAGGAAGAAGTAAACTGCCCGAAATGTAATTCAAAAAAGAACAAAAAATTATTATCAACTTTCAGCGCTTCGATGGGAGATGGAAGCAGTTATTCCAGTTCATCATGTACAA
Organism: uncultured Bacteroidota bacterium; assembly: GCA_963772675.1. Taxonomy (GTDB): domain Bacteria; phylum Bacteroidota; class Ignavibacteria; order Ignavibacteriales; family Ignavibacteriaceae; genus JAKAGZ01. The sequence goes on along the minus strand of CAVYYF010000010.1, from coordinate 191,572 downwards.
GCGGAAATTGTGATATACCTGCGCCGGTAGGTGGATGTGCCAATGGAATGTGCGGATTAAATTAACCCGCAATATCGGTCATGTAAATTCTATCAGCATTTAGTCTTGCTATTTCTGCGCCAAGAATAAATACTACAGAAGAGCAGTAGATCCAGAACGACACCACTACAAAAAGAGTGTAAGTACCATAGATTTTTCCTAAAGAGGAAAAATGTATAAGGTAAAATCCGAATAACAACTTAATTAATTCCCATAGTATAGCGGCCCAAAATGCTCCCCATAAAGCTGATCTCTTGCGGATTCTTTTTACCGGCACTGTCAGATATAAAATGCCGAAAGAAGTAAATATCACAATCATGGATAGGAATGAAAAAAACATCTGTTCAAAAATGCCTGAATTGAAAACATTGCTTGCTTCACCCAACTCATAAGCGGCCTGTCTTATAAGCTCTATAACAGGGATAGAAAAAGTTACAACCGTAAAAATAATCAGCAACAAAATTATCATAAATAAATCCCTAAGCTTGCTAAGCAAAATATTAATATCTATTTCAACACCGAAAACTTTATTAAGTATCGTCCGCATGCTGCTGAACAATTCACTTGCAGCAAAGAAAAGAGTAAATCCTCCGATAATACCCGCCATATTTTTATTTCGAATTACTTCATCTATACTATTAAAAATAATATCCTTAACAAACTGCGCATATTTTGAATACGGAATAATAGCTTCAATAAAAGTATTCACCTGGCTCTGCATTGACGCAGAATTAAGTATATTTCCAAGAACAAAAAATACTATAAGAGCAAAAGGAATGGCACAAAAGAACAACGAAAAGGTTAGCCCGCCGGCAAACAAAAATAAGTGATGTTCTTTTGTCCTTTTTAATAAACCGCCAAAATAATGTTTTGAAAAATCTTTAATTGAATGGTATGATGGCCTTAAGTGTAAGATCATTCGAAGTTTGCGCAGTAGCACATAACCTCTAGTCCCCCGAAATCTTTCTCTGATCTTTTTTTTAAGCATTCATAAATCCCGGTATCGTATTAAAATAGACATCCGAAAGTCCCGCTATTTTAATTGAGATTTTGTCATTAACGACAAAATTCTCTCCCCCGGTTTTTCCTATTAAATAATAAGATTGCTTTTTATTATTTAGGAATTTTTCAAAAGTTGATTGATTTTCTTTGGAAACGCTGACTATTATCCTGGATTGGCTTTCTGAAAAAAATGAAAAATCTTCCCTCGTTTTTACGGGAATATTAACCTCAGCACCTATCTGTTTTTCATCATTTATTATACAACATTCAGCAAGTGCGCATACAATTCCACCCTCAGAAACATCGTGTGCAGATTTTATTAAGCCTTTTTTAATCAGAGATAAAACAGCATCCTGCAATTTCTTTTCTCTTTGCAGATCAAGTTTTGGAGATTCACCCGTTACTTTTTTATGTATCGCTTTTAAATATTCACAGCCTCCTAATTCTTCATAGTCTTCGCCTAATATATAGATTAAATCATTGTTATCTTTAAAATAGGAAGTAGTTATATATTTTAAATCTTCAATCAATCCTACCATTCCAATTGTTGGTGTTGGGTAAACAGCAGCATCGGGTGATTCATTATAAAAGCTAACATTACCTCCCGTAACAGGTGTATCAAAAAATCTGCAGGCTTCGCCCATGCCTTCAATTGCCTCTTTAAATTGCCAGTAAACTTCCGGCTTATAGGGATTACCAAAATTCAAACAATTAGTTATAGCAAGCGGATGACCACCTGAACAAACAATATTTCTTGCAGATTCCGCAACTGCAATCTTTGCCCCCTCCCTTGGATTCAAATAAACATAACGGGAGTTACAATCTGTCTTCATTGCCAAGGCTTTGTTTGTTTCCTTTAAATAAATTACTGCCGAATCACATCCGGGTCCCACAATAGTGTTTGTTCTAACCATCGAATCATATTGCTGATAAACCCATCTTTTCGAAACAATATTGGGTGATGAAAAAACCTTCTTAAATGCTTCAGTGATATTATCAGGTTCCGGTAAGATGTTAAAATCAAATTTTCTTGTTTCTTTTATATATGATGGCTCCTTTGTTTCCCTGATATAAACAGGTGCACCTCCGCCAAGTACTAATTCAAAAGCCGGCAATACTGCTTTTTCTTCGCCTTCATAATTAATATGAATATCTCCATCATCGGTAACTTCGCCAATTATTTCACAATTGAGATCCCATTTCTCAAAAACTTTTTTAACTTTTTCTTCATAACCTTTTTTAACGGTGCAGAGCATTCTTTCCTGACTTTCGGAAAGCATAATTTCATAAGCTGTCATTCCCTTTTCACGCAGTGGAACTTTATCGAGATTTATTTTCATACCTGATTTCCCTTTTGCGCTCATCTCGCTGGTCGAGCAGGAAATTCCTGCTGCCCCCATATCCTGAATTCCTATCAGCCAATCGTTCTTAATTATTTCCAGTGTGGCTTCAAGTAATAGTTTTTCTGTAAATGGATCACCAACCTGCACAGAAGGCCTTTTCGCTTCTGATTTTTCTGAAATTTCTTCTGATGCAAATGTAGCTCCGTGAATTCCATCCCTGCCGGTTGAAGACCCAACAATCATTATTGGATTTCCTACACCTTTAGAAGTAGCACTGGCAACAAGATTTTTTTTCACTATACCGACAGCCATTGCATTAACAAGCGGATTGCCTTTGTAAGATTCATCAAAATAAACTTCGCCCGCAACTGTAGGAACACCAAAACTGTTTCCATAATCGCCAATTCCTTTTACAACACCGGAAAACAGAAATCTTGTTCTGGCTTCCTTAATTGATCCGAACCTGAGAGAATTTAATGAAGCAATTGGACGGGCCCCCATAGTAAAAATATCACGCATTATTCCGCCCACACCGGTCGCAGCACCCTGATAAGGTTCAACAGCAGATGGGTGGTTATGACTTTCAATTTTAAAAGCCACAGCCAAATTATCGCCAATATCAACAAGTCCGGCATTCTCTTCACCGGCTCCAACTAACAATTTCCCCCCTTCTCTTGGCAAAGTCTTTAATAGGGCAATTGAGTTTTTGTAGCTGCAATGTTCACTCCACATAACACTGAATATTCCAAGTTCAGTAAATGAAGGAGTCCTTCCGAGTATTTTCTTTATTTTTTCAAATTCTTCTTCTGTTAAACCATGCTCTATAGCTAGTTGCAAGTTAACTTTTGGTTCATTCATCAAATATTCCGGGGAATTTTGAATAATAGTTCGATTTGTAATAAACAAATATAACACAGATATAGATTAGTAAAAATTGAGGTATGAAGGAATTGGAACAATTAATAATCAATTCACATAGGGGTAATTCATTGAGCCGGGAAATGGATTTAACCAGGAGGTACCAAAAAGTAATGAACGAACGTTATTATATCCAAGCAACCGTAAATAGGCAGCTGCAAATGCACTTTGGTGCCCACTATAACTATATATAACTACTATTTTATTGCTAGGTATTGTTTGTAAATAATAAATAGATTTAAAATCATGATAATAAGCATATGAAACAGTATGAGGCGGATGAATATGGGGCCTAACATCACTGGTCGGCTGAAAGGGTTCGCCATAATAAGCTATATATTGATCACCAAAAGTACTATCAGAGGCTGAATAAATGCTAGAACTAAACACATCCTGTGGATTTGCTGTCAATGGTGATAAATGGTCAATAATAAGTTCATCTTCAAAAGTTTCGGATAATAAATCTTGAATTCTTGTTTCTATTTTTGATTTGATATCACCTGATCCGCTTAATTTGACTGACGGTAAACTTGAATATGGTCCCCTATTATAAAACGCATTATTAAAATATTGAATGCCGGAAGGTGAGTTTCCGTTACTATTATTCCATTGAGCAGCAAAATGACTGTTCCACCCCGCCATTCCAAATTCAAGAATATAAACATTGCTTAAACCATCTAGCCTGAGCAAGCCGCCGTAATAACTTGCTGACTGTCCATTCTGGCTGACCAGTATTACATTTGATGAACCACTACTTTTAACTTTAGTCAATAAATCCGAACTCTGTATATTTATTGCACCACTGATATGACCATCAGAAAATAATTGTGGATCTCTAATATCAAGGACAACATAATTTGAAAGATTTGAATAAAGAGTCTGTACGTTTACGAAGGCACTGGAAGTGCTTGGTGAATTAATTATATCACCGTTTGATTCAAGGTATATCAACATATTAATTGTATCAGTAGTGATAAAATTGTCAGCAGTAAGAGGGTTGTCCTTTAAACAACCGGGAAGCATAAATAAGAGAAGAAACAAACAAATTCTCTTAATGATGATGGTTTTTTCCAATTTTCCCTCTCCCGTTTTATCACATTTAATATAAATAATTTTAAGGCAAATTTACGTTACCTGATAAAGAGATAATATATCAGTAATTAGTAAAAATTATAAATTAAATAAATTGACATAGTTTTTGAGGTTAATTCACGTAAGGATAATTCATCGAACCGGGGAATGGGCTTAACCAGGTTGCACCAAATAACAATGACCTGGCATTATATCCAAGCAATCTTAAATATGCAGTTGCAAATGCGCTTTGATGTCCACTTTTGCTATACATCACGACCTTTTTATTGCTGGGAATTGTTTGTAAATAATAAACTGATTTTAAATCATTGTAATAGGTATATAGAACTGAATGAGGTGGGTGCATTGGTATTGTAACATCGCGAGACCCCCCTTCTTGGTAAACAAAAAATGTATCATAGCATGCTATATATTGGTCACCAAAAGTACTATCAGCAGCGAAATAGATACCTTCATTAAATACATATACTGATTTTGCTGTCAGTAAAGATGAATCTTCAAGGTTAATTCCATCATCAAATTTTTCCGATAATAAGCTCTGAATTCTTGTTTCTATTTTTGATTTGATATCACCAGATCCGCTTAAATTGACTGACGGTAAATTTGTATATGGTCCTCTATTATAAAACGCATTATTAAAATATTTAAAGCCGGAAGGCGTTAGTCCATTATTTTGGTCCCACGGACCTGCAAAATGACTATTCCATCCTGCCATACCAAATTTCAGGACATACACATTATTCAGTCCATCTAATCTAACCAAGCCGCCGTAATAACTTGCTGACTGTCCATTCTGGCTGACCAGTATTACATTTGATGAACCACTACTTTTAACTTTAGTCAATAAATCTGAACTCTGTACATTTATTGCCCCACTGATATGTCCATCTGCAAATAACTGGGGGTCTCTTATATCAAGGATGACATAATTTGAAAGATTGGAATAAAGGTCTTGAGCATTAAGAAATGTACTTAAAGTACTACGAGAATTAATTATATCACCATTTGATTCAAGATAGGTCAACATATTAATTGTATCAGTAGTGATAAAATTGTCAGCAGTAAGAGGATTGTCCTTTAAACAACCAGCAAGCATAAATAAGAGAAGAAACAAACAAATTCTCTTAATGATGATGGTTTTTTTCAACTTTACCTCTCTCGTTTTATCACATTTAATATAAATAATTTTAATGTAAATTTATAAATAATAGGCAAATTTACGTTACCTGATAAAGAGATAATATATCAGTAATTAGTAAAAATTATATATTAAATAAATTGACATAGTTTTTGGGGTTAATTCACGTAAGGGTAATTCATCGAGCCGGGGAATGGGCTTAACCAGGTTGCACCAAATAACATTGACCTGGCATTATATCCAAGTAATCTTAAATATGCAGTTGCAAATGCGCTTTGATGTCCACTTTTGCTATACATCACAACCTTTTTATTGCTGGGAATTGTTTGTAAATAATAAGCTGATCCTAAATCATTATAATAGGTATATAGAACAGAATGAGGTGCGTGCATTGGAGGTCTAACATCGTGAAGAGCAACTGCATAAGTAAAAAATGTATCATAGCATGCTATATACTGATCACCAAAAGTACTATCAGTTATTGAAAATATACCAGCACTAAAAACATTTTCAGGTAAAACTGAAAGTTCGAACGTACTTTGTAATGTTACTATATCGTCAAATTTTTGAGATAATAAATCCTGTATACGTTGTTCTATCTTATCTTTTATATCGCCTGACGTATTTAATTTTACTTCCGGTAAAGAAGTATAGGGCCCTCTTTCATAGAACACATTATTAAAATACTTATTTCCGGTGGTTATTAAGCCATTATAGTATTCCCATTGAGAAGCGAAATGACTGTTCCATCCCGCCATTCCAAATTCAAGAATATAAACATTGCTTAATCCATCTAGCCTGAGCAAGCCACCGTAATAACTTGCCGACTGTCCATTCTGGCTGACCAGTATTACATTGGATGAACCACTACTTTTAACTTTAGTCAATAAATCTGAACTCTGTATATTTATTGCACCACTGATATGTCCATCAGAAAATAACTGGGGGTCTCTAATATCAAGGATGACATAATTTGAAAGATTGGAATAAAGGTCTTGGGCATTAACAAATGCACTTAAAGTACTACGAGAATTAATTATATCACCATTTGATTCGAGGTAGGTCAACATATCAATGGTATCACTTGTAACAAAACTACTAAAAGGATTAACCTTATCTTTTAAACATCCTGTTAAAAAAAATGAAAATATAATTACTAAAATTATATTCCGGTAAGTAATTCTTCTCAATTTATGCCCCTCATATTTGCTATCATAATACATAATATAGGACATTTAGTTAATTATGTAAACACAATTATTATAAATTGCAATATGGACACAAAAACTGTTTTGATGAAGGGTTTATTTATCACACCGTTAATAGTCATATTCTAGAATAATTATATAAGTACTTGCCATAAATATTTCAATCTAATATTTTATGACAGAGGATTTAGTAATAGATTATTTAATATTAGATAATAAAATTTAAGCAGGAACGAAATGATATTCAGAAAATTAGGGAACTCAGAATTAAGTATTTCAGCCATAGCATTTGGTGCATGGGCTGCAGGCGGATGGATGTGGGGCGGAACGGAAGAAAATGATTCGGTAAATGCCATTATGACTGCATACGATTTAGGTGTAACTTCTATTGACACTGCCCCGGCTTATGGACAGGGAAAAAGTGAGGAAATAGTCGGCGAAGCTATAAAATCTCTCCCCCGTGATAAAATACAGATTTTAACCAAGTATGGTTTGCGATGGGATACGACAAAAGGTAAATTCTATTTTGATAGCAAGGATGCCAATGGTAATCCTATTAAACTCAACAAGTACGCTGCCAAAGAAAGCATTATAAAAGAATGTGAAGAAAGTTTGAAAAGACTCGGAACTGATTATATAGACCTTTATCAAATTCACTGGGCTGATCCGACTACATCAATACAGGAAACAATGGAGGCTATCAGCCAGCTTATAGAACAAGGAAAAGTCAGGTATGCGGGAGTTTGTAATTACGATGTAAAACTAATGAATGAAGCCGAGAAATATATTACTCTTGTTTCAGACCAGGTACCATACTGTATGGTCAGGCGTGATATAGAAAAAGAATTAGTTCCGTATGTACTCGAAAATAAAAAATCGATACTTGCTTACAGTCCTTTACAACGCGGGCTGTTAACTGGCAAAATGAAACCTGGATACCAGTTTGGAGAAGGCGATCACCGGGGTGGATTATTTTATTTTAGTGATGAAAATATTAAACGTACAAATGACTTCCTCAATAAAATTAAACGAATAGCTGACGAGAAACATGCAACCCTTGCCCAATTAGTTATCCGCTGGACAATAGAACAGCCGGGAATTACTATAGCTCTGGTCGGAGCGCGCAACCCAAAACAGGCAGGTGAAAATGCAAAAGCAGTGGAAATAAAATTAAGTGAAGATGATATTAACTTTATTAACAAAGAGCTTGATAAACTGGAACTTGTGAAATAACCAGAAAAAACAAAGTAGTTATTTCAAAAAAAATGGATTATTTCTATCCGGCTTACATTTTCATTTTAACAAGATTATTTTTCCATACCGATACCATCCCTTAAAGGGATGGTATCGGTATAAAAATCATTTCAACATTAACATCTTTTTGGTTTGAGTAAAACTTCCGGCAGTCAGTTTGTAAAGATAAACACCGCTTGATACATCGCTGCCGTATTTATCATTGCCATTCCAGTAAACAATATGATAACCTGCATCTGTTTGACGGTCCACCAATGTAGTAACTTCCTTCCCTAGCATATCGTAAATTTTTATCGATACGTTTGAACTTTTCGAAATATAAAACTTAATTGCTGTTGATGGATTAAATGGATTAGGACTATTCTGCATTAATTCTGCAGTCTGGTTCTCCGAAAGTGTTACATTTATTGCATCGTAATATTTATAATTTCCATCGTTATCAATTTGTTTTAACCTGTACGAAAATTTTGTCCCGCCTGTTGGTTGATCGGTAAAAGAATAATCTTTGGGGGCGTTGCTGTTTCCTGCACCAGATACAAATCCAATTTTTTCAAATACTGATTGCTGATCACTAACAACTTTTCTCTCAACATCAAATCCGTAATTATTTGTTTCGGTTGCTGTCTGCCAGGATAAATTTACTATCCCATTATTAACTACTGATGAAAAATTCGTTAATTCAACAGGTAATTCTGATGTTGGAACAACACCCCAGGCTGTTCCCCATCGTCCATCTTCAGTTGGATAAGCGGTCAATATACTTCCTCGCGTTAAGGCGTATTGGTTAAAGATATAAAATGTCAAATCATTACTTGGGTCAACACACGACCCAGAGTAGTCTCCCCAACGATTTCTTGTGCCGCCAAATTGTCGTACATAGTAGTCTACTCCAGTTCTTACTACCTGCGAAGCTAAAACGGTTCCTGTCGGTGTTGAAGAATATCTTCCAGCATAGTAAGCGCCGGGGTAAATATTTGGTCCTGATGCCGCAAACCCAATAATTGCATCACCATTAGAATTCACTGAAATAGAAGGGAAAAAAGTATATGTACCAGTTGCAATATCTTCTCCTCCAATATTTCCTTGATCCGCAACTGATAAGGAACTTAAAGTACCAGTATTTATTTTAACCCAATGCGCAGTAACTTGTCCCGCATCAGCACCTGAATTTGGTACAACTGTAAAGGCCGTCCACAAAGCATTATTTCGCCAAACAGCGTTTTGAGTTCTTCTATCATTTGTGCTTATTAAAGTGGAGGTACCCTGTTGAGGTGCATCCAAATAAGAACCTCCTGTGTTATCAATGTTTCCAAGAGATACATCTTGCCCAGTAAAAGTGGGATTGGTAAGAGAATTGCTTACGCGAATAACATTCACAGATTCATTTGTTCCATTGCTTAAACCGCTATATAGAACTAAAAAAGTTCCAACACCACTTTGCGCAGTACCAAACATTTGGGTTGGTTGATATGTAGCATTATACCCACTTGCCTGCAGTTATAGCATCCCTGACTATTGAAGTAGCTGTTCCACCTGAATAGAGCGGGTCTTTATCAATTATCCATAATCTTCCACCTGTGTATGTCCAGTAGAGAAACTGAACATATTTGCAGTTATATATATTCCCGTGCTGCTAACAGCTAAACCTGGATAATCTACATAAGATAATGTCCCAATAGTAATTGCAGAATTTATTTCTGTAAACCACCAGCCAGCTGTTGGATCACTTGATTTTGATACTGCAATAAAAATCTTTGATTTATTATGGTGAAGTTGTGGTTTCGAATGCTGTGACAACAAATCTTCCATTGTATTGATCATAGATTACTTTTGGATCAAATGTGCCTGTTTCTGGTGATAATGATTCAAAAAAGCTTCCGGCAGCGTTTGTAGCATTCATTCCAAGCCTTTGGCTATTTAACCTTGCTCCGGTTGACTTTGAAAACCACTCAATAGAAGTATTTGTTACGGAAACCAAATGATTTGGACCTACCGCACCAATTGGATCAGGAGGAATATGATAGTAACCTGAATTCAAAGCATCTACATCAAAATTAATTCCTTCATATGTTGTAATAGCAGCAATATTACCAGGCTTTTGCAGCTGGGAAATCACACCATTAAATTCTAATGCTTTAGCATTGCCTAACAATTTTTGTTTCTCTAAAAATTGCGAGTACTCTGCACCTGCAGAAAGAGTTGGTGTTTCAACCGTTAATGTTTTCTGCTGGGCAAATATATCCTGTCTATTAAAAAGGAATAAAAAGAAAATTAAAAGTTGGACTATAATGAACATTTTGCCAGTTATGAATTTCCAATTACACATATTACACCTCTTTCCCAATTAGAATATAATTTTTTGGATAAATTGCCGGAAGGAGGTTTGAATTAAGCCTCCCCTTTTGAAACTTTCACTATAATTTCCTGACGTAACTTGCATTCTTTATACATAACTAATATAAACAAATATTTTTATATAAAAACATCCTCCATTTATTTCAAATAATACCAAAACAGTGAATTATAAGGTATATTTACTTGACAAACAGGTCCACAGTCTGTAATTTTGTTTTTCGTTGCTAAAGAAATATTCCGCAGTAGCTCAATGGTGGAGCATCCGGCTGTTAACCGGAGGGTTACAGGTTCGAGTCCTGTCTGCGGAGCGACACCCAAGCCCTGAATCCCAGGGCTTTTTTACTTTACCTCCAACGAGATTCAGAACTCCTTATTCCCTAAACCCGCTGGATTGTTAATTCAGTTTTAATAAAGTATAAAAATAATAATTTGATTTAGTTTGAGTGGCTGGAACGCGCTTACAATCAGAGGAATGGTAGTCTTGCGGAGATGGTAGACTTCCCGCTGCTGCGTAATACAATCAAAGACCCGCGTACACAGCATTTATGAAAAAAATGAAACTGCCGTAGTAAGGGAGAGAGCTAAAATGGTTATTGATTTTGGTAAAATAACTTTTTACTTTTGTTCTCAATGGGTAGCCGATCCTAACCATTCAAACAATATTTTTTAATAAACCGTGTTAGACAGGTCTTCCCCCACCTGTTTGACTTAAGCGGTTGAGCCTGTCAACATCCCTGTTGGCGGGCTTTTTAAATTCCATTTTTGGGGAAATTGGTTTTTATAAAATAATTTAAATCGAAAAAAGAAGTGTTATAGGAAAAAGGGGAAATAGCAGGCGGGGTTAAAGCTTTTTGTGAAATGATATTTTAGGATCACAAGTATTGTCATTTTTTTTTGATTTGGGCGAAAGCGGAACAAACCTCTTGTCTATTTGTGAAGAGCAATTAAATGAGCCTGGCATTATAATGTTTTGAAGAAATTACTTAGATTATAATAATTGTCAACAGGTTTTCTGCAACTTTAACATAATTATAATACATTAAACCAAATTTAGCTGTTATTTACCTACTCTATAAAATTATATAATATAATAGATGAAATTTTTCAATAAGACTTAATGAAGAAATAATAGGAGCGAAAAATACGTAAATGGGTTACTATTTATGTAAGTACAAGCTTAACCATACTCGGAACTACGCAATTATTCAGTTTTCGTTACGATCTGCCTTCATTTATTTTTAACTCTGTTTTGATTACCCTAGTATCGGGATTTTTTGTTACACTAATAATAAGCTGGTTTCATGGTAAAGAAGGTCCCCAACGTATCACCTTTATCGAAGCTGTATTTCATTCAATAATTGTGGTTCTGTTTTTTTCAACTTTATATATAGTTGTTTTATCTCCTTCAGAAGAAATCAATGTTGATATGCAGGCAAATTCAATCGCAGTTCTGCCATTTGAAAATATGAGTGACTCAAAGGAAGATGAATATTTCAGCGACGGAGTTACTGAAGATATACTTACAAACTTATCGAAAGCCAGTGGATTAAAAGTTATTTCGCGGACATCCGTTATGAAATACAAAAACACCAAGAAAAGCATAAGGGAAATCGGCAAAGAGCTTGGAGCTGAAACAATACTTGAAGGCAGCGTAAGACGTGATGGTGACAGGGTTAGAATTGTCGGGCAATTAATTGATGCAGTCCACGATGCTCACATCTGGTCGCAATCATACGATCGTGAGATGAAAGATATTTTTGCTATTCAAACAGAGATTGCGGAAAAAATTGCAACAGCACTGCAGGCAAACCTGTTACCGCTTGAGAAGAAATTAATTGAAACTAAAAACACTATAGACATTGATGCCTATACATACTACTTAAAAGGAAGACATTTCTATTATAACTATACCAACGAGGACAATGATAAAGCCATTGATCTGTTTAATAAAGCGTTGGAAATAGATTCAAATTATGCTTTGGCCTACGCTGGATTAGCTGATGCATATAACCAGAGAGTTGGAAAATTTGGATATTCCCAAGAACTGTATGATTCATCCCTCGCCTTAAGTAAAAAAGCATTAAGGCTAAATCCCGATTTACCAGAAGGCTACAAAGCTATTGGTTTAACTTATGATAATTTAGGAAAGCGGGGATTAGCTTTGGTTAATTATGAAAAAGCAATAAAACTGAACCCAAATTTTGCATCGGCAATGCTTAACTATGCCCTGATAAAATTAGACCTGGGAAACTATGACGATTCATTTTATTGGTTAAGAAGAGCAAATACCCTGGAACCTGATAATGTGTGGGTAATTATAAGCATAGGTAATGTCTATAAATATTTATTATGCGATAGTCTTGCAATTGAATGGGGTAAAAAAGCTGTTTTGCTCGATCCGGACAATGCTTTTTTACGAATGTTCGTAGGTGGGATTTATCTTTATGCAGGTAAATTTGATGAGGCAAAAACAACTACTGCGCAAGCATTTGCTGTCAATGATAAATTGGTGTTGGGCTGGTTTTTTAAAAGCCAGATAGAAGCGGTATTGGGCAATTATGAATTATCAAAAGAATACCTCGATAATTATATGAAGCAGGCAGGGACCGATAATCCCGAATATTTTTACGCATTCAATCTTTTAAAGCTGAATAAAAAGAAAGAAGCAATGAAAATTTTAGAAGATGAAAAGAAGGAATACGTTGAAGAGCTAAGAGATAACCCTGATAATGCTTCTACTATGGATTATAATGCTTTGGCTGAAATCTATGCAATTCTTAATGAAAAGGATAAAGCCTTTGAAGCCTGGGAAAAAGCAATTCAGGAAGGCTGGCTTGATATAAGAAGAAACACCTTGTATCCTTATTTTGAAAACCTTAGAGATGAACCGGAGTATCATAGGCTGCTTAGTCTGATGCAAACCAAAATTGCTTATTTAAAAGCTACTATAAAAAAGAAATACCCGGAATATGAAATTTGTGGAGCAACTAATTAAGCCCTGAATCTCAGGGCTTTTTTTCTTCCGCCGCAAATTGGATTCAGAAATTCTTGACTTCATTACAATTTATACTAATAAGTAAAGTCCTATTTAAAAGAATTTATTATATCAGAATCTGAATTATTTTTAAGACTAATAATCCAGCCAAGTAAAAGACCAAAAGCAACGTGTGCAAGGATTACCGTAATTGGAAATCCAACTCCAAAATCTACTCCTAAATGCCCAATGCCAAGAGCTAATACAACCGGGCTCATAATAAATCCTATCCCAATTAGAATACCATAAATTAAACCATACAAAACTTTTCCTTTGCCAACCAAAATTGAGTAAATAATTCCAAACGAAGCACCGTTCCAGAAATGATATTACCAAACGGCTATAACAGAATTAAGAGATAAAAATCTGATTGATTTTGATAGGAGGAAATTAATTATAAGGAAAATTGACGATCTAAAAAAAATGATTTAATTATTATTGGGCTTTATATACTCCGCAAATAACCTAACATACGCCTCAGAGTTCGTAAATATGTGAGGCGACTATCTTAAGAATGCGAATAATAATTTTATTCGCATTCTTTATTTTAAATCGTTTAACATTAGAACTTTTTACATGCACTCTCGGCGTGCGTAGTAAAATAAAAAAGGCCATTGCAAAACCATGCAATGACCTTCTTCTTAATTTATCCCGATATCCATCAAATTAAAGATTCTTTTAATCTCCTGGCAACCGATACAAAAAATCCGAGAACCACTATTAGAATGCCAATCCACACAAGACTAATAAATGGTTTTACACTCGCCTGTATTGAAAGAACTTCTTTAGGTTGAGCCTGATCTTTGTCTTCTACAATTTTTGATACAACAAAATCAGCCTTCTGGGTATTCGGGTCAACTTTTTTGATCTGAATATTCAGATTTGCTTCTTTCACTTCAGCAGGAACATACTTGAAATTTCCCATACTACCTTCAATCAGCGGTTCAACCGGGTAGGACTTATCGTCTTTTTTAATTACTAGTTTAGCACCCATTTTTATCTGGCCGCCGCTTGTCATTTTAGCAAGATCAGGCTGATCAAAACTCTCATATTTAATGCTAACCCCATCTATATTTGTTTCTTGACCGACTGACAATGAAACCGATTGCCCGGCGGAATTTCCTTCGTCATAACCAACAGGAGAAATGTAAAGATCTTTTGTCATTCCAACCTTAATAGCAGGTTCCCTCATCAGGCTGTTATTATATTCCGCAATGTACATAACAGGACTGATATGAAATTCCTTTCCATCTTTATCCATATGAATATTGAAAGCATATTTTGTCCCGTTATCAATCGCTTGCCATCCTTCAAAAGTCATCTTATAGCCGAAGGCTTCTTTGGCCTGGCCTTTTACCAGATCCATATCCATTTCCTTGCTATAAATAGATGAACCGATAACGCCAAGAATAAAAATTGCAATTCCAATATGTGCAACATAAGCTCCGAGCATTTTCATATTGCCACGAATTATCTTTACTGCAATTTCAAGATTCACAAAGAATGCAAACGAAGTTGCAAGAAGCATCAATATCACCATCAGATTTGTAACACCGCCGAATATTGCGACAACAACTGTGAAAATAACAGATGCTGATATTGAGAAAATGGATTTCTTTAAAAGCTCCTCACCTTTTGAATGCTTCCATTTTATCAGCAAACTCAAACCATTTAGAATACCAATTATAATTACAATCGGCAACTGCATCTCATTATAAAAAGTTGTTTCAACTGCATGGCTGATTAAAGGAGCAGAAGTTCCTACAAAAACAATTAATGCAGAAGCACTTAATACTATTGCAGCTGTAAAAAGTGCAAGCTCACGGGAAAGCAGGCCTTCTTCTTCCCGCATTTTATCACTTAAATCTTTCCACCTGTAAATAAGCGAACCAAATCCAAGTACAAAAAAAGCGCCGATGAAAATTACCAGGAATAAATAAACAAGCATTCCCGGATCAACAAAGGAGTGAACCGAGGCATCACCTAAAACTCCGCTTCTGGTGAGGAAGGTTGCATAAAGAACTAAAATATAAGTGAGCATGCAAAGAATCAGATTAGTTTTTGCAAACTTCCCTATTCCGCCTTTAGACTGACTTTTTCTCTGAACTAAAAGTGTATGCACGGAAGCAACACCAATGAGCCACGGAATCAAACTGGAATTTTCAACAGGATCCCAGGCCCAGTAACCACCCCAGCCAAGCATTTCATAAGCCCAGTATCCACCAAGCATAATTCCTAATCCCAAAATCCCTGCACCTGCAAGAACCCAGGGGAACGATTGTTTTACCCAATCTTTGTAATCATTTTTCATTATTGCAGCCATTGCAAATGCAAAAGGCACCGTTGACATTGAGAAACCTGTGAACAGGATAGGTGGATGAATTTGCATCCAGAAATTTAGCAACTGTGGATTCAATCCCTTTCCATCTATAATGAATTGATTAACTGAAATGCCTGATGTCGTTAAAGCAGAATAAAGATCAGTGTTCATTTTAATAAACTGCTGCTTTGATTGCGCGTCGCTGTAAATAAAATTTTGAAGAAACGGTAGTGATATAAACGCTGGATTAATATTTTTTGCTGTTACAAAAACAGGTTCAGTCCATATATACGCAAATGGATTTTTGAACATCGGTGAAACCATCACTAACAGAAAAGTCAGGGCCAAAATAAAAACAGCCATAACTCTTGGTTCAAGATCACCTCTTTTAGAACTGTAAGACTGGAGAATAAGGCCTATTATAGTTGAAAGAAGCAGCCATAGCATAAAACTTCCTTCCTGTCCACCCCAGAAAGTTGACAACAGGTGCCCCAAAGGAAGATTATTACTGCTGTAGTCATAAACATATTTATATTCATATGAATGGGAAAGAATAGCATGCCATAGTAATGCGGCAGCAACTATTACCAATATAGCCATAGCATGATATGCTATTCTTGCGTAATTAAGTGCATTTTGATATCCCCTGTAATTCAAGAAATACATTATCATTGCAAGCACACTGCAAAATAATGCTAACGATAATACAATACTTCCTACCATATCTTATCCTCGGAATTCTATTTTACTAGTTCGTTGATTTAGGCTACGTTAGTTAGTTCCAGAAATTACACTCCGGAAGCTTTTATGTTCTCGCCTTCATATTTACTTGGACATTTTGTTAAAATTTCTTTTGCATGAAAATATCCATTCTGATATTTTCCAGTAACAACTACACTTTGGGCACTTTCAAAATTATTGGGTATTGTTCCGTCATAAACAACTTTCATAACATTACCCTCAGTATCTTCAAGATAAAAGCTGAATGTCCTGTTCTCTTTATTTATTTCGTAGCTTTTTGCTTTTACCCAGCTTCCGGTTGCTTTAACAGTTTTATCTTTTTTCATTACAACTGCAAAGTCATTTTCATATTTAATGTTACTCTGTGTAAAAAGATAACCCATCAGGCCCAAAAATATAACAATTATTGCTCCGCCAAATATATACTTACTTTTCATTCTTTTCTCCTTTAATATCCTTTTCTATTGATTTCATTCTTTTATCCAGGTTGTTGAGATAAAAAAATATTCCAACCCAAACAATTAGTACGATAAAAGTTACAATGTAAATTGCATTATTGTGTAAAAATTGGTAGATGCCGTCCAAAATTATCCTCGTGAAATTTGTTTTTGAATTCTGTCTTTATATATCAAAGATTTATAACCTAAGTTCCACATCCAGAAATAAAGAATTGTAAAAGCTGCAAGCGATAGGAAAAAAATCAGCAACATATTTCCATTCATTCTAAAATCAATTACCGGGCTTGCGCTTTGAACAATTTTACCATTAACAACTTCTTCAGACCCGGGATGCAGCCCGAGCATTATTCTCGGCATAATAAAAATAAAAAATGGAACGGTTACAAAAGCTATAATTGAATAAACTGCTGACAAGGTAGCTCTCTTTTCTTCAGATTCAATTGAAGAACGAAGAGCAAACCACGCACCATAAATTAATAAAAGAGCAAATATACTTGTTTGTCTCGGATCCCAGCTCCAGTACGCGCCCCAGGCAAACTTTGACCAGATTGATCCGGTAACGGTTGCCAAAATACAAAAAATAATTCCAAGCTGTGCTGCAGCATAAGATTTTGCATCATCATCCAGATTCTTTTTTCTCAGATACTTAATACTGTAAATAGTTGACATCAAAAATGCAATTACAGTTAGCCAGGCTGTAGGTACGTGAAAGAAAATAATTTTTGCATTTTCCTCCAGGCCCCTTATCATAGGAAACTGATACCAATGGACCGGGTTCTCAACTATGGGAAAAGCTATTCCAGCTACGGAGACAAAACAAAGAAGCAAAAATAAAAATGTTTTCCAGGCAATATCGAATTTTTTCATAGCTTAATATTAGTTGTGTTTTTTAATCTTTCCAAATAAAATCGAATAACATATATGAGGCTGTTAGCATAATAACATCATAACATACTAAAACCGCTAAATTTATACTAGATTCTTCAAATGTTGTGCCAACCATACAGGCCGAAGTTAATTGCACAGACGTTAATATTAAAGGTAATAAAATAGGAAATGATAAAACAGGATAAAGCGTTCCCTTTGAACCCGCTTTTGAAATTATAGCCGCAATTATAGTTGAGGAAACAGCCAACCCAATATTTGATAAAATAAATGTAAGCAAAAATAAAGAGAAATTTAGAATTACAAACTCATCAAATAGCGCTGAGTAAAGCAGAGCAATTATTATGTTCATGATGAACACGAGAATAAGATTGAATAATAATTTTCCCGTAAAAACTGTTGAAGGAGAGGCAATCAATTGAAGCGTTAGACTTGTTCCTCTTTCCTCCTCAGATACAAATGCTCTTGCAAGTCCTGACATTGCCGAAAAGAAAATAACCACCCAGAATAATCCCCCTGTCAGGTTTTGAGGAATTTTTTCCTGACCGATTGAAAACAATATTACACTAATTGCCACAATAATAAACATTGCAAGTGAGTTTACAGCGTAACGCGTTCTTAACTCGGAACGAAAATCTTTCAGGAATAATGCAAATGCTTTTGAGTTCATTACAAATAACCAGTTATCTTTTTCATGCTTTAAATTTTTCAATCATTATAGTTTCACTGCACAATGCAAGATCAGATTTCTCATTAGAGGCAACAATAACAATATTTTCTTCAGCCTCCCTCTTAATTATTTTATAAACAGTGTTTTTACCTTCGTCATCAAGGTTTGAAGTCGGCTCATCAAGCAAAATTAATTTAGGAGAATGCATCAGTGCAAAAATAAATTTCATTCTCTGTTTCATACCGGAAGAATAAGTTTTTACTAAATCATCTTTTCTGTCAAAAAGGAGGAAATCATTTAAGAGTAATTCTATTTTCCCTTTATTGAACTCTATGTCTCTGATTTTTGCAAACTGTTCAAGATTCTCCCAGGCACTGAATTCTTCATACAGCACCAGGTAAGGCGAAACAAATCCAAGGTAATTGTGTAGTTTTTCAGGAATAATTTCTTTTTGATTGTCCTTATGATTTATTTTGCCAGTAGAAGGAGAATTTATGCCTGCTATAATTTTAATAAGTGTTGATTTACCCGAACCATTAGGACCGGAAATACCATAAACACCGTTTGCGTTAAATTGAAAGGAAAGATTCTTAAAAATTACTCTTCTTCCAAAATTTTTTGAAATCGATTCGCACTGAATTGAATATTGATTGGTACTCATTTATTAAATATCACCAGTTTTCCTTTAGCAACATTGTCCCCTGCTTTAGTAACATATATATAAACTCCCGTAGCTAGTTTTTCATTTTTTGAGTTTCTTGCATTCCAGGCTACAACCGAATGACCATTACTTGAAAAAACGTTAGCTAAACCGGAATATACAAGATTCATCGATGATGAATAAATATATAAATCAGCTGCTCCATTATTATTTGTAGATACCGGGATGAAAATCTGTGAACCGGTTCCATAATTCCCACCGTAGTAAAAGGGTGAAGGGAAAGCGTAATCAAGAGTAACCAGTTGCTGCGGAACAACAACAGTATCTGCTCTTACCAGTTGATTATTTAAGAAATCAGCATTCAGCCAATTGCTTGAATAGCCAACTGACAATTTAGCAGAATAATCTGATGAGATTGGAATTACGCCGCTTGAAGCATTGGTGTAAAATGTATACTGAAAAGTTTCTGTCATAGTCGAACTGTCTATGCCGGACTGATAATCTATGTTTGAAGCTAATGCAACCAGAGTATCCGGTAATGAAGTTGATACAAATGCAACAAAATTATTAGTTACCGGAGTTGTATTAACAGATACAGATTTAAAAGGAGCACTTAGCGAAACAGTCGAAAGAGTACGTATCAACGGATATTTACTAGCCAAAGGAAAATACTGGCCTGCCACCGCTCTGTAATTTGTATAATAGGTCCAGGTGCCAAATTTCACAAACTCTTTTCCAAAAGATGAACCTCTTTCTGCTAAACTTGTATTAATTGCTGCAAGTGCCCTCATATTAGGCATCAGTTCCCACTGCCTTTTAATTATCGAATAACCAAAATTATCTTTTAAATATAAATTCCAGATTGCAAGGTCATAACCATCCTGATCGCCAAAGCCTGTATCTGTATGGTAAAAATATGACTGAAGGTAACCAACATAGTCAGGAATAGAAGTATAAACAAAAATTTCCATTGAAGTTGAAGTCATCTCGTAAAAAAATCTATCGCTGTCACGGAACAAATAATTTCCCACCTGAATGCTGTGGTGAAATTCATGAGCTATTGTAACTCTTGCGGCATTAATTCCCGTTGTATAAAATCCCGGGAAATCATTATCAATTAAATTATAAGATGTATATTTGTCAGGTGAAATTTCAGTATCAAAGTCAGTCTCGCCGTATTCGTTACCAAGATTAACAATATATACATCGTGAAGATTATCTCCACCGGCCCCGTTGTCTGAAGGTGGGGGTGGAAAGCCCATAAAATTAATTTCAAAATCCCAGGATGAATCAGCTGCAATTGCAAGTGAATCGACATTATAATATGGTGCTTCACTACCGGATTTATAAAAGTGAATTCTGAAGTATCCTTTGGGTGAAACAATGCTTGTATCAGTCGCAGGTCGCTGAAGAATTTTTCTAAGTTTAGCTTGTTGATTAGCTGAAAATTGATTCAAATTTTGCCTTAAAATATTCGCAGTTCCAAATCCACACTTAACAACAGTATTTTCAGCACTGGTTGAAATTTGACCAGGTACGGCATTTTGTGCAGGCGCACTTTCTCTTATACTTATATATTGATTGTATAACGAATCCAAGTAAGACTTTGTGTATTGCTGAGAAAAGGAGACTGACGGCAAGAGAATAATAATCAACAACAAAAAATATTTTCATCAATTGATCTGCCTGATTTTTATACAATGCTCAACACTATCTGTGTAAACTAAATAATTGTCTTTATAATTCATATTTTTCACAAAATAGCTGTCCACATTTGCGGCATCTATTACTTTTGTTATCACAACTTCTTTGCCTCTTTTAATAAAATCAATCTTATATAACTCAGATTCTCCAGGAACATATATATAGAGTTTTTCCAACCCTCCTGGTTTCATTTCACCAAAAAATAACTGATTTTTATTTTTAATCCTAAAATGATTTATAAAGTTTTTGCTTACCACTAATACCGGAGAATTACCGCTTGAGAGTAGGGCGAAATTATTATTTTTTGTTTCGAAAAAATTGATAGACACTGCTTCATCTTTATTAAAGAGATCCCCGGCAAATGAATTCAATAAAGTCGTATCCTTTAAGGAAAGTTGAAAATATTTTACAGGCTTTTTAAAATTATCCGATAGCGAAACACGATACCAGATCTGTTTGCCGTTGTTAATTTTCCAATAAAACAACCGTGGGACCGGAACTGTAGCAACGCTTGCTGCAAATACACTATCTGAAATATCTGTAAATTCAGAATTATTAAAACCTGTTATGCTTTTATAAAATGTACTCAGGATAAGTTTCCCATTCTTAATATTGACAACTAATAATTTAGTTGTATCATTTTTCTTTGAGTATGTTTTTACTTCCTTGATTTTCCCAGGTGTATAAAGAGAATATCTTTTAGTTTTTCCATTTGAAAAATTATATGATATAACTTCAATAAGGTTATTGTCAGGTTTAAAACAGTAGAATGTTTTTTGTTGTGGGTCCAAATTATCAACAGTTACCCTGGATTGGCTTTCAAATAATTTAGTAGAGTAAAGTAAAGAAGGAATACCTGCTGTATTTCTAACAATTAACTTCAATGAATTTGTAAATTTGTCAACAAAGCACAAATCCATAATACCATTATTATCAACATCAAAAAAAGATAAAGCTGTTGGTTCTGCCCCGAGTGAAATATCAACATCGCCTGTCATTGATAATAAAGATGATTCCAGGTAAAGATAACCCTCCGTACTTATCAGGGCTATTCCATTTATGAATTTACTATAATATGGAATCAAATCAGATATTCCTTCTTTCTTCAAATAAATTATTTCAGGATAAAATTCAGATTCGTTTCCTTTGAAAATTATTGAAAGAATGGAATTGGGTTTATTCACATAGGCAAAATCTATTTTGCCATCCCGGTTGAAATCACCAAGAATAATTTTATCGGGATAATATGAAGTTTCAACCGTTAGTGTGCTATCATAAGAAGAGACAGAGTCACCGTAGACTATGCTTACAGAATTACCGACGCTATAAACAATATCCTGGTATCCATCCAGATTAACATCAAAATTCTGGAGAGAATTGATCTTATCTTTGATTTTTAATGTCCTGGTTTTCTTGAAATCCCCGTTGGCATTATTTTCAAAAAAATCCAGTGTGTTTTCAAAAAGGTTGTATGCTACTATATCTGGATAGCCATCACTATTTATATCTACAAATATTGCATTAGTATAACTAATGTTAGTTACTATTTTTTTTTCTTGCAGTCCCTTTTTATCTTCCGATATAATAGAAAGTCCGTTAAATGCGCTACCTGAAATTAAGAAACTTTCACTTTTATCATTATTTAAATTTGCTGATGAAATGTTATCAGGATATGAATCAAATTTATAAACTTTTTTAAGATATGGCTTACCTGATTTTGTAAAATCATAAATCCCCATTCTCCTGCTTTTCCTCGACGTAAAGGCATACCCCAAAACTCTGTTAAAATTATCTCTATAAGAAATAATATTTGTGATTTCATAAGGTATACGAAACCTCAACTTTTTCCCGAAATTTCCGGCTTTATCACCGGTCAGAGTTGTTAACTGTTTATTAGTGGGATTAAAAAGGATAAGGTCTGTATGAGAGTCTTTGTTAAAATTTAAAAGAAAAAAGCGAAGTGTAATCTGAATCAACTTTAAAGCTGTTTAATTTACAAAATCCATTTATCGGCACCTGAGAAAAAGATTCATTAAAAAAGAGCATTACAAAAAGCAGAAAGCTATAAAGTCTTAACTCTTTCCCTGAGCCGACGATCTCTTCTTTGTAGAGCTTCTTCATATCTTCTCTTTTCTTCTGAAGTTTCCGGGATTGCCTCAATAGCTTTAACTGGTTTACCATTTGCATCAACACTCACAAAAGTCAAATAGGCTGTATTTGTATGGATTCTCTCTCCTGCCTTAAAAGATTCTGAATAAACTTTAACCCCGACCTCCATTGAAGTATTGAACACTCTGTTTATCGAAGCAATTAATGTAACTACGTCTCCTAAATTTATTGAATGAATAAAGTCAATTCTATCAACAGAAGCTGTTACACATACAAGGTTATTTTGTTTCGAAGCACAAATTGCCGCGCAGATGTCAATCCAATGCATCAACTGTCCGCCAAGAAGTTTGCCGAGCTGGTTTGTGTAGTTAGGCAGAACCAGTTCTGTCATCGTTACCTGAGATTCACTAACTTTCTTTGCTTTAGGCATTACTTTGAGGAAGATAATTTTACTTCAATTGAAGTTTTTAGTTCTTGCAATTCCTTTATTCTTTTATCATCAGGGTACCTCTCAAGAAATTTTGAAATTTCGTCAAGGGCATCATTATTCTTATTCATTGAAACTAATAAATTGATTTTATCATACATTGCTATCGGTGCGT
This sequence comes from uncultured Bacteroidota bacterium, assembly GCA_963772675.1. Classification (GTDB taxonomy): domain Bacteria; phylum Bacteroidota; class Ignavibacteria; order Ignavibacteriales; family Ignavibacteriaceae; genus JAKAGZ01. Next base: position 168,039 of record CAVYYF010000010.1, on the reverse strand, counting down.
ACTGTGTATCATGATAATCATCAATAACGTTTGTATAATAAATCAAAGCTGACCGGTCGTCACCCATAGTTTCATAGAGATCGGCGGTATTATATTCTTTATGAGCAAGTTTATCATTAAGTTCGGAAATCTTCTTTTCTGCTTCTTTAACTTTTTCATTTGTAGGGAAAAAGTCTATAAAAGCCTGGTATTCTGAAATTGCTTTCTTTGTGTATTGTTGGTCTAATCTGTAATCAGGCGAAAGTCCATAATAACATTCGGCTAACATAAATTGCGCTTTAGGAACAAACTCACTTGCTGGCATTGTTTTAATTAATTTACTGAATTCATAGGCCGCTAAAATATATTCACCTCTCTGATATCTTGATTCAGCAAGATAATATTGTGCATCATCAACCACGGGATTACCCGGATACTGAAGAATTATTGCCTGAAATTCCTGGACTGCTTCAAGATAGTCTTCATCATTATAAAGTTTTTGTGCGTATGCAAGTCGTTCACTCGGTGTGTAATTTGACGTATCAATGCTGGAGCCACAACCCCAGATAAATAGAGAAAAAACAGCTATTACTAAGATTTTATGCATATTTCCGGTTAAGTTATTTAATTAATAAGTTACAATTATACTGAAATTTGATCGTGGTTCAAAGGTATTTATTGCCCTTTGACGCTGTAATCTCCATTAACAAAACTGTATTTAAGTAATACCACATTATTTACTTCTTATCGTAAAGAACAAAATTACTGCTAATGCAGCACTGCTGATCGCAACAACAGGCTCAAATAAACTAGAGAAAAATGGTTCAGAAGGAACCTCACCATGCGTAAAGGGATAAAATGGATACTCAATTACTTTTACTTTATCAACAGCCACGGTATCTTTATAGGTAAAATTAAATTTTTCAGCTTTTATAATATTGTTGCTTAACGAATAACTTCCGCTCAACTCTATTTTTCTCGGCATAATAAAATCGCCAAAGAAACCGTCTCTTTCCATCTCGCCATATTTTATGTTTGCATTATCAATTGTATAATTAACCCTCGTAACATCTGAGTTATTATTAGCTGAGTCTGATAAAACTGTCTTGCCAAGTTTTAGGAAATCAGAAATAACCTGATTCTGGAATACATCAAAATAATTGCCTGTAGTAAAATTAATTTTTAAGTCAGGCGTGGTGATCTTTTGATTTATTTTAGCTACTGATGAATCAACCAGGTTATAAAAAACCTGAAGATTCGTTTTTGTCTGAGCAGATGTAAAAGATAATTGAAGAGAAATAACAATTAAGAATAATTTTATTGTGGTACTAATGCCTATGTGATTTTTTATATGAGACAAAAAAGTCCTTAAATCTGTTTTCTAAAATCCAGACTGCTTTTAATTAATTATCAAAAAATTATGAAGCAGCAATTGGTTTTACATAGTTTGTGCAATTTCCTGTAATCTTTTAATTCTTTCCTCAGTAGAAGGATGTGTGGAAAATAATTTCATAACACCGCCTCCCCTCAAAGGATTCACAATAAACATATGAGCGGTTGCCGGACCAACATTATTAACCGGTTTTATTTGATTAGCGCCAGATATTTTTTGCAAAGCTGACGCAAGCGCAAGAGGTTGACCTGAAATTTTTGCTCCCCCTTCATCTGCAGCAAATTCTCTCGAACGTGAAATAGCAAGTTGTAAAAGTGTTGCAGCAATTGGAGAAAGAATAATTAAGACCAAACCTGCCAATCCGTCATTATCTCTGCTGCTTCCGCGCCCGGAAAACATCATCGCCCAGCCTGCCATTTGCGCTATGAAAGTAATGGTTCCTACCAGTGTTGCTGCAATAGTCCCTGTAAGAATATCTCTATGCTTTACGTGTGCGAGTTCATGTGAAAGGACACCAGCGAGTTCTTCGTTATTCAATCCCTGTAAAATTCCGGTAGTTGCGCAAACGGCTGCGTGTTCAGGATTTCTGCCCGTCGCAAAGGCGTTCGGTGTCTGATCATCTATTATATAGACCTTCGGCATAGGCAGATTTGCATTTTCTGCCAGGTGTTTGACGAGTTCATAAAATTTAGGAGCGGTCTCCTCCGTTGCTTCCTTTGCCCGGTACATTTTGAGCACAATTTTATCCGAAAACCAGTAGGAGCCAAAATTCATTGCAAGCGCAAAAATGAAGGCTATGATCATCCCCGATCTTCCCCCAAGCAGACCACCAACCAGCAGAAAAAGCATCATCATAGCAGTCATTAAAAAAACAGTTTTAAGCGTATTCACAAATTCATCTCCAATTGTTCAACTAAAATTAAATAAAGCCCTGTGCTGAAGCAAGAATAGAAATTCACCCGGTATTTTAACCGCATTTCCCGTAAACTTGTTTCATCCAGGGTTCCTAATTTCGATCCATCTCTTATTTAACTTAATTACCTGTTTACATGTTTCCTTCGGGACTCTATAAAAAGACATAACAGGTAATTTAAGTGCGGATTATACTAAAAACCTGCCTTCTACCGATTATGAAAAATATGTTGAAATGTTAATTTCATAGGATTAACTTAGAAGATTATCCAGTGAAAAGTATCATTTGTAACAGCTATTTTGGTGCACTCATTTTTACTAATAAATAATTAACATCATAAAATTTTAATCTTAAAATAAATAGGGAATTAATATGCTAAAACTAAATCTATTTAAAACTGCAGGAGTGTTTTTTCTGTTAATTATAAACATTTCACTATTTGCCCAAAATCATAATACTGATACTTTATTTGCCGGTAGTTCCCAAATAAGCGGTTCATCAATGAAACCCTATACAAACAAATGGAAGGTAACTTTGACAACACCAAAAGGCGATAAAAGATTTTTCCAGGTATGGACGGATTATTCACAAAAAATGGACCTGAACGGGAAGACATTTATTCACAGGATACAGGATATATATGATGCAAATGGAAATTTTTTAAGATCTCAAATGAATTTTGTAGATGAAAAGACACTGCTTCCAGTCAGGGGTTCCTTAACATTTAATAACGGCACTAATTACTATTTTGAATTTAACGGAAAACACGTAACAGGTAATTATAAAATTAAAACGGATACTTCTCAAGAAATAAAATATGACACCACTTTTAGCAGAACTGTATATGACTGGACGTTATATGGAATTTTACTCGCAGGACTACCATTGAAAGTGGATTTCCATACAGTTATGCCTATATACGAATATCCTAATCCAACAGACAGTTGGCTAAAGGTTGATGTCAATAAAAAAGAAATGATTGACGCGGGAAACCGTGGCAAAATAAGTGCCTTTAAAGTAGAGACAAATCAGAACATGATATTTTATATTATAAAAGAACCACCTTATGTACTGAAGCTGATTTATACTACTCCTAAAGGTGCAATATTAACCTGGGATATGATGAATGAGTAAAATCTTCCATTTTATAAAAAATTTGAAAAGGAAATTAAAGGACATTATCCCAAAACAAAGGATAAAATGATGGGAGTAAGAAGTATAAAAGAATTTAATGCCTATGCAATGAGCAATGTTAAAATTAACATCGGAGGGAAGACAGCTGTTTTTGATACAATCAAAGTTATACTGGAAAAGAATACCCGTTCCAGCGAATACTTTTACGGAAATCTTGGACAGGACCTTGTAAACCAATTTAATTCAGTTACATTTAATTTTCGTTCAATGTTTATTCGGTTTAATTAGAAAAAGTTTCCTTATAAAAGTTTTTAATCTATTCTAATAAAAGTTGCTGCGAAATACGATATCCACGGAAATTTGCCTGCGCTTGAAGCTGTTATGAATGATATTCGGCAGGAAGGAATTGACCTGCTTGTAGTTGGAGGTGATGTAGTACTTGGCCCGATGTCTCAGGAATCTCTGGCCCTTCTATTAGATGTCGATATTCCAACACAGTTTATCAAAGGGAATTGTGAAGTTGCAGTACTTGCAGAAATGAAAAGTAAAAGCCCTAAGGTTCCTGAACAAGTAAGAGAAATAGTGCGTTGGACTTCATTACAACATAATTCTGAACACGAGCGTTTATTATCTGGTTGGCCTCTACATTTAGTTTTCATATACCTGGTTTGGGAATTATTCTATTTTTAATAACAAAAGGACTCATTATGAAAGCAATTAAATTTTTACCTGTTTTTTTAGTACTGATTATATGCCAGGTCCTTTTTGCCCAAACGAATACTGAGCTTATAGACAAAGCATACAACGCATATTACCAGGGAAAAAACTGGACAAAAGCAAGCGAACTATTTTCTGAATTAAAGAAATTAAATCCCACCTATCCCGATTATATAGTAAGGCTCGCCTTTGCATATTACCGTAATCACGAATATGAAAAGGCCATTTCGGCTTTGAAAGATGCACTCGAAATAGGCCCCTGGCCTGATATCTATTGCAATTATATTGCAGCTAGTTATGCAAGACTTAAAAAACCTGACGAAGCAATGCACTGGCTTCAGAAATGTATCGAGGCTGGCTGGCCAAAATATCTAAGCTTAAAAAAGGATAAAGATTTTGATTTAATAAGGAACAGGCCGGAGTTCAAAAAAATATTTGGAATAAAAGAAAACATTGACACAACAAATGCTGCTCAAAGATGGAGAGCAGATTTAGAGTTCATAATGGAGAAAATGAAGTTGTTGCATTACAATATGTACAATACAAATTCCCCTGGAGTGTGGAATGCTCTCTATTCAAAAACATATAAACATATTCCGGAAATGAGCAGTGAAAAGATAATATTAAATTTTATGGAACTTGCTGCACTTGCCGGCGAAGGACATACAAAGGTTCTTCCACCAGAATCCGGTCCGATGGCTTTTCATTCATTACCAATAGAATTGTATTATTTCAAAGACGGTTTTTTTATTAAGAAAGCCATTAAAAAATATAAAGACCTGGTTGGTAAAAAAGTTATTTCTATCGGCTCTAAAAGTATAAATGAGCTTTTCAAAAAGTGTTTTGTCTACCGCGGACACGATAACAAAATGCACTATATAAAAATGGCACCCAGATACCTGGTTATGATGGAAACACTAAAAGATATGGGCGCAGTAAATGGACTGGATAAGGTAAACTTTGAAGTTGAGGACAATAACGGAAAAGGGAAAGATGAAACTATAGAAGCTGTTACTATGAACAAAATAGATGATATCCCCGAAGAAGAGTGGGTATCGATGAACAGCTTTTCGACTAATCCATTGCCATTATATTTAAGAAATTCAGGAAAAGATTTTTGGTTTGAATATTTACCTGAGGAAAGCCTTATCTACGCCCACATACACTATATAGTAAATAATGATAATATGAGATTTTCAGGATTTGTCGATTCCCTTTTTAATACAATCGACAGACAACATATTAAAAACCTTGTACTGGATTTAAGAAACTGCGGAGGCGGAAACTCAGGATATAACAAATATTTGATAGCAGCCCTTCTTCAACACCCTTCAATAAATCAAGAGGAGCATTTTTATACAATAATAGGAAGAGAAACTTTTTCTGCTGCGATTAATTTAGTAACAAATTTAGAATACAGGACAAACGCAGTTTTTGTCGGTGAGCCGACTGGTTCCAAACCTGATTTTATCGGTGAATCTTCAGTCTTAAAACTACCATACAGCGATCTCTATTTAGTAATTTCAAATCGCTATCACCAGGGTGGTGCTAACAATTCATTAGACAAAAGACCGTGGGTAGCGCCGTCAATCTTAATCCAGTTAAATTCAAAGAAATATGCAGAAAATGACGATCCTGTAATGGATTTTATTTTAACAAGATTTTGAACCTTAATGAAAAAAATATTCAGGTTATAGCCCTATACCCAGAGTAATTTAATTCAACAATGATTTATCATAAAATAAAAGATGAAAGTTGCTGCAATATATGACATTCACGGAAACCTTCCCGCTCTTGAAGCTGTACTTTGTGATATTCAACACGAACATATTGATTTGCTTGTAGTTGGAGGTGATGTAGTACTTGGCCCGATGTCTCAGGAAACTCTGACCCTTCTATTAGATATAGATATTCCTAAACAGTTTATAAAAGGGAATTGTGAAGTTGCAGTACTTACAGAAATGGCAGGCAAAGAACCGGCAGTTCCGGAACAGGTAAGGGAAACAGTACGCTGGACTGCAGGACAACACAGTACTGAACACAAACACTTATTAATTAGTTGGCCGGCTACATTTAATTATCACATACCTGGTTTGGGAAATATTCTATTTTGCCATGCTACACCACAAAACGAAAATGATATTTTTACAAGGCAAACACCGGAAGAAAATATCCTTCCTCTTTTTGTTGGACTAAATGTGGAAATCGTCGTGTGTGGGCACACGCATATGCAATTTGACAGAACTATCGGTGATGTTCGTGTTATAAATGCGGGCAGTGTAGGAATGCCATTTGGAAAAACCGGTGCTGACTGGATTATGTTGGATAAAACGATACAGTTTCGACATACTGATTACGATCTTAAAAAAGCTGCTGAACGAATCCGGAATACAAAATACCCACAAGCCCGGGAGTTTGCTGAAAATTATGTATTAAATTCTCCATCAGAAAGCGAAATGTTAAAAATATATACAAATAGTGAAATCGGTAGATCAAAATAATGTTATAAATTTTAAGAGGAATAAATGAAAAAAAGGATCATTTTAATTTTGGGAATAATTTTACTATCTGTTTGTTCTTTGGCTGTTTACGCTTTGTTTATACGCCCTGATACACGGTTGGTTATGGAAATTAAAAGCCCGTTACGTACTATGGGTAATCTGAGTATCAGAGATATTGTATTCGCAACTGATGACTTTTATTTCTATCCTGAAACGGTTGATGCAGAAGAAGGGTAGCTAAGAGTACCCGAAAATCGTGATATACAAAACAGCCGGATGATTACTATCCACTTTATTCGTTTTAAGAGCATAAATAAAAATCACGGCTATCCAGTAGTTTATTTAGCAGGAGGACCGGGCGGGTCAGGTACACATTCTGCTGCGGGCGACAGGTATCAATTATTTATGAAAATGCGTGAAGTCGGCGATGTAATTGCACTCGATCAGCGAGGCGCTTACGGCACTGATTATTATACTCCCTGTCCCGTCTCCTGGAAATATCCTCTTGATAAACCAGCAAATGTAGAAGTACTGGATGGTATTATGAAGTCTTATCTTGATAATTGTGAAAAACAGGTTGGTGATTCAATTAGTATTGCCGGTTATAATTCGAAAGAAAGTGCGGAAGATATAGATGACCTGAGAAAAGCACTTGGTGTGGAGAAATTAAATTTATGGGGCATCAGCTACGGTACGCATCTTGCCTTTGCATATTTGCGTTATTTTCCTTATCACGTAAATAAAATGGTTCTTGCCGGAGTAGAGGGACCAAAAGACACCTTTAAAATGCCATCACAAATAGATACAGTTCTGAAAAAAGTTAATAATGAAATACTCAGCAGATGAAAGTGCCAGAAAAGTTATGCCCGATTTTATAGGAAGTTTCCGCAGCACGCTCAAAAAGTTGAAGAACAATCCCGTAACGGTTACTGTAACCGATGAAAGAACAAATGAAAAGCACTCTGTGGTCCTTGGCCCGCTCGATCTGCAGCTTGCACTTTACAGCTTAATGGGAGAAAGAGAACATATTGCAGAGATAGTGAAACATCTTTACCCGATCTTTCACGGTGACTATACTGATCTTGCACGTCTAATATACAGAGGGAAAAGCAGAAACAGAGAGTTAATTATGAACGTAGCTATGGATTGTGCATCAGGTGTTACAGCAGATCGTCTTGCAGAAATAGAAAAAGAATCAAAGAACATCATTAATAGGGATATTCACCGTAATTTTAAATTGATGGCAAGATATTCAGCCTGGTCCAAATTTGATCTGGGGGATCAATTCAGAAGCCCGATTTCTTCCGATGTCCCTGCTCTCTTTATCAGCGGGACACTGGATCGAAAAACTCCCCCGTAAATGCCAGTGAAATTATTAAAGGTTTTCCTAACGGGAAGCAATTGATAATTGACGGGGCATCACACGATGATGATCTGTTTTTATCATCGCAAAAGATCGGTGAAGAGATTCTTACTTTTTTCAAAACGAGAAATACTGATATTGATGCAGTCCTTTAGACCCTATAGAATTTTCGCTACCGTAAATTATAAAGGAGCTAATCGTGAAAAAAACATTTATATATTTATTTAGTTTATTAGCATTTTATTTTTTAGTTCTACTCACTGGTTGTACAACAAAGGAGGAAAAAAATATGGAAAATGAAAAACAACTCGTTGAACGATACGTTGATGTATGGAATGGAGCAGATACTGCTGCACTCGGTTCAATTCTTACTTCAAACTATGTCCGCCATACAACAAGGAGCTCTGGTCCGGCTAATAACCCGAAAGAGCTTAAAAAAGTTATTGCAGCATTGAGACTGGACGTTCCTGATCTTAAAATTAATGTTGAAGATATTTTAATTAAAGATAACAATGCTATTTTCCGCTGGACATCAGAAGGCACAGACAGCGGCCCGGGCGATTTCCCTCCAACAAATAAACGCTTCACATCAACAGGTATGACCTGGCTAAGGTTCGAAAATGGGCACATTGCTGAAGAATGGTCAGACTCTGATCAATTGGATGTGATGCTGCAATTAGGTTTTAGAATCAAGTTGCCGGAAAAATAATCCTGAAAACGAATCAGTAAAAATTTGCTTGATCTATAATGGTGATAGCTTTATATATTAGTTATAAATGCTTAATGTAATTTCTTCCGATAATCCTTTATAAATACCATTCATCAGATTATTATGACTTTTTGCAAATAGAAGTTGACAATCAGAATCCATTAAACTACGTTTGCAATTATTACATAGAGTTACAAGGTATATAGCAAAAAGAGGTGAAAATGGTCTCAAAAGCATTAGTTGCAGCATCCACAAAGCCGATGATATTATCAATCCTGAGGCGCGGAGAAAATTACGGATACCAGATAATCCAACGGGTTAAAGAAATTTCCGGCGGAAGACTTGAATGGGCTGATGGTTTGCTCTATCCCGTTTTCACAGAATGGAAAAGGACGGACTGGTAACTACACAATGGAAACTCACCGAAGGCAGGATAGAAAATATTATAAAATAACTGAAGCCGGCAAAAAAGAACTTGCAGAAGAAAGAAAGCAGTGGCTGTCTGTACACAAAGTATTTTTGGAATTGTGGGAACCGATTCCGTCATTTAAATAATTTTCATCAGGAAACGAAATGTTTGATTTAAATAACGCTATCAAAAACTGGAAAAAATCTCTTCACAAAAATCCTTCTCTTGAAGATGGATATATTAAGGAACTGGAATCGCATCTGAGAGATAAAATAGAAGATTATATAAATAAAGGGATGAATGAAGAAGGAGCTTTTGAAAAAGCAACAAAAAAAATAGGAAAGTTGAGAAAATAGGCGATGAATTCTTCAAAGCCGACTCTCCGGTGAACAATAAAAATATCTGGAATGAAAGAGGCGGAATACTGATTCTGGCTGCAAATTATTTTAAGATTGCAATCAGGATGCTAAGGAAATATAAAAGTCATTCCCTAATCAATATTGCCGGTTTAACAATCGGTTTTACCTGTTTTGCCCTCATTGCATATTTTGTGAAATTCCAGATAAGCTACGACAAGTTTCAGGTTAATAATAACAATATCTACAGATTAATTACAACAGAGTTTGCAACTGTGCCCGATTTGTGGGCTCCCGGACTTAAAGAAACATTTCCCCAGGTTCAAAATTTTGTCAGGATGCAACCTTTTGGTGAAACATTTAATTGAGAATGGTACTAATAAATTTTATGAGAAAGGAGGATTATATGCTGATTCGACTTTCTTTGATATATTTTCATTTGATTTAACCGAAGGTAATGCCAAAACAGCTCTTGTAAATCCTTATTCAATTATAATAACCAAACAACTATCTGAGAAATTATTCGGGAAAGAGAACCCGGTGGGAAAAATTATAACATTTTTTGATGGCGATTCAAAACAAAATTATAAGGTAACAGGTTTAATTAATAACATACGGCAAATTCTCATTTTACTTTTTCATTCCTTGTCTCTGAGTCAACAAATAAGGCGTGGTGGGTTAATAACTGGAAGATGCACCAATTCTATAGCTACCTGCTATTGCACGATAATGTAAATATTAAAGAGCTTACAACTAATATAAATACCTGGCTAAAGAAAAAATTACTGATCCAAACTGGAATGAAACTGCCGGGCTTGAAAAGCTGACAAGCATTCACTTATATTCACATTTAAGGTCGGAGTTTGAGGTAAATGGAGATATTTCTACAACTTACCTTTTTTCAATGATTGCTCTATTAATCTTCTTAATTGCAATTGTAAACTATATTAATCTTATTACGGCAATGGCTGTAAACAGGGCTAAAGAAGTTGCACTACGAAAAACGATGGGCGCAAAAAGGCCTCAACTAATCTTCCAGTTTTTAGGTGAAACTGTATTATTGAGTCTTATCGTTTTTACGGTATCTATGTTAGTTGTAGAACTTATTATACCCTCATTGAATAATTTATTTCAATTGAAATTAGACCGGGATCTTTTAAGTTTTCCGCTTTTTGTTTTGCAATTATTCGGACTTATACTTTTTATTGGTTTATTGAGCGGAATTTATCCTGCCGTTGTTTTATCTGCTTTTCAGCCATCAGCAATATTAAAAGGAACAACCAAATTTTCAAATAAGAATTTTTTAAAAGAATTTTAGTGGTCTTTCAATTTGCGGTAACAAGCTTTTTAATTATTTCTTCATTCCTGATTTACAGGCAAATGAATTATGTAAGTTCAAAAAACCTCGGCTTCAATAAGGATCATATCATTACTTTCCCATTGAGATCGGCCGGAATTACAAAAAATTTAGATGCCTATAAAAATGCATTATCAGCGAATCCAAATATTACCTCTATCAGTTTTACAGCAAATCTTCCGGGAGGTGGTAGCTGGGGAATTCCATATCAGGCAGAGGGAAAAAATCAGATTGATTTACCTAAAGCCCGGTGGTTGGTTGTCGACCAGAATTTTATACCTACATATGAAATGAAAATAATAAAAGGAAGAAATTTCAACAAATCAATAAAAAGCGACAAAAACAATTATATAATAAATGAAACTGAAGCAAGAGAATTAGGCTGGAAAAATCCTCTTTCAAAGAAATTATCTATTGATTATTTCAACAGGAAATGGGGAAATATTATTGGCGTGGTAAAGGATTTTAATTACCGCTCTCTACACAAGCGTATCGAACCCCTGATTATGTTTATTCCGCCTGATAATTGGTATTCAAAAGCATCTATAAAAGTAAAAGGTCACGATTTAAGAAACACTATTTTTCATATTAAAAATACCTGGAAAAAATTTGAGACCCGGGATCCATTTACATTTTCATTTTTAGATGAAGACTTCAACAACCTCTACATTAGTGATCAAAAAAATATGCAAATAATTTCTCTCCTGACTGCAATTGCTATTTTTATAGCGTGCCTTGGTCTTTATTCAATGATGATTCATACTTTAACAAACAGGGCAAAGGAAATAGGAATTCGCAAAATACTTGGAGCAAAATTATCAAACATAATGAGGCTCGTTTCTAAAGAATTTTTTGTGGTGATGTTAATTTCTAATTTTATTGCCTGGCCGGCAGCATATTACTTTCTTAATTATTGGCTGAGAGACTTTGCATACAGGGTAAATATTGATCCGTTCATATTTATTCTCGGGAGCCTGGTTTCAATTTCAATTGCTTTCGCAACAATAGTTTATAAAATAATAAAAGCTGCAAACGCTAACCCCGTTAATTCATTAAGGTATGAATAATTATTTGAGTAGAAAAATGTTCCATCTAAATAAAGCAGTTTTAACCTGGAAAAAATCACTTCGCAATAATCCTTCACTGGAAGACGGATATATAGAAGAACTGGAATCACATTTAAGAAATAAAATTGATGCTTATGTAAATAAAGGAATGAGTGAAGAAGAGGCTTTCAAGAAAGCTAAGGAAGGAATCGGAAACGCAAAAAAAATCAGCGCAGAATATTTCAAAACGGACACAAAACATATTCGTGGGAAACGGTCCAGACAAGCTCCGAAGTGGATACCCGTTCTGGTCTGGAATTATCTGAAGACCGGGATTAGAGTAATAAAAAGATACAAAGGTTATTCATTTATAAATATTTTTGGATTGGCGGTGGGAATAACAAGCTGCATCTTAATCCTGCTGTATATTTTAACTGAAACAAGCTATGATAAGTTTTATAAAAATTCTGATGATATTTACCGTGTAGCAGTCGAAAGAAAATTTCCTAACCAGAAGTTAAAATCTGCAGCTACGGAACGTCCGCTGGCAAAATATTTAAAAGATAACCTGCCCGGCGTTATTGAAGCAACACGCATAAGCAAGGAACGTGCTGATAAAATGGTTATCAAATATAAAGACAAAAGTTTTTACGAAGATAAATTTATTCTGGCAGACCAGAATGTATTTAAACTTTTTTCAATTCCATTTCATAGAAGGCAACCCGGATTTGGCGCTGTCTTCCCCCTTTTCAGTTGTTTTATCAAAGAAAACTGCAACCAAATATTTTGGAAACCAGGACCCGGTTGGCAAAGTTCTTAAACTAAAATTCAAAGGCGGAAATGAATTTTACGATTATAAAATTACCGGCATTATTGCAGACCAAAATTATAATTCCCATTTCCATTATGATTTTATAGCTTCGTATAAAAATCATCCTTATGTAGGCGAAGAAAGAGACCAGGACAACTGGAACGGATTAAATCTTTATACCTACCTTCTGCTGCAGCATAATGTAGACGTTAACCAATTTGATAAAAGACTCAACAATGTGGTAAAAGAAAAAATGTTCCCCGTCATTCAGCGCGAGCCTGGAACTTCAATAACCACACCGGAACGGCAAAAAATTATTACAGCTTCTTTTTGCAGCCCTTAAAATCAATACATCTTCATTCTGATTTATACGGCGAGATAGAACCAAACGGTGATATTTACTATGTATATCTTTTCGGAATTATCGGTGTAATAATAATGCTGCTGGCAAGCATCCAATTTATTAATCTTTTAACCGCTAGATCTTCAACAAGATTAAAAGAAATCGGCATAAGAAAAGCAATGGGCTCGCAAAGGAAGCAGCTAATCGGCCAGTTTCTTATTGAATCGTTAATATTCAGTGCAGTTTCTCTGACACTTTCTTTTATCATAACTTTTGAACTTCTCCCGGTTATTAAATTCAATGCAAATTTAAATTTATCATTTAATCTCATTTATAATCCTTTAATACTCACAGGACTAATTGTATTTGTTGTGCTGAACGGGATTGTTATCCTATCTATATCCTGCAGTTTATCTTTCTTCAATAAATCCCGCTTCAATTTTTAAGGGCGGCGCTTTAAAGGGAAATACAACTGCAAAATCAATAAGGAACGGGCTGGTTTTATTTCAGTTTGTTTTATCAATTTCCTTAATAATCTGCACACTTATAATCGCCAAACAAAATGAGTATTTAAGAAATAAAAAGTTAGGGTTCGATAAAGAGCACGTTTTAGTTATAGATGGCACGGAATCAATTTTGAGGAACAGGAGCGGTTTTCTTAAAGTTGCAGCAAATGATCCACGTATTCAAAATGTCTCAAACGGACAGGCAGTTCCCGGTAAACAAATTGGCACAACGCAACTCTCAGTAGAAGGCAACCAGGGAGCCGGAAGTGTTTCCACAAACTGGATAACTGTTGGTTTTAATTATATAACTAGCTCGGACTAAAGCTAGACAAAGGCAGGGACTTCTCAAAAGATTTCGCCGGAGATTCTATGGCCGTGATACTTAATGAAAAAGCCGTAGCGGCGTTAAACCTGAAAGAACCCATTGGCAAAAAAATAATTTATGAGGAACGTTCATACACGGTGATAGGTGTCGCAAAAGATTTCAACTTTAGTTCACTTCACAAAAAAATTACACCGATGGCAATATTTCGTACCGATTCTTTTAACCAGAATCGTCCAAATCAGATAATGGTTGTTCGGATGAAACCGGGAGATATTCTTTCTACAATTAATTTCTTTAAAAGACATGGCAAAAATTTTCATCCGGCGAACTCTTCAGGTATCATTTCCTTAACGAAGATTTAAATAAACTTTATAAAAACGATCTGGTTGCACGCAACCTGTTTTCGTTTTTTACTTTTATTGCAATTCTAATAGCTTGCTTCGGGTTATTCGGTCTGGCAGCATTTTCTGCAAGACAAAGAAGTAAAGAAATTGCTACACGCAAAGTACTCGGCGCAACATCATTCCAAATCGTGCTTTTGCTTACGAATGACTTTATCAAACTTATTACAGGAGCTTTTATAATTGCTTCTATCCTTTCATTCTTTACAATGCAGCAGTGGCTGAACGGGTATGCGTTTCATACAACCATTACATACAGTCTTTTTGTGGTTGCCGGAGTCATATCTATTTTTTTAATATTGTTAACAGTCGGCTACCAGGCTATAAAAGCAGCCTCCTCAAACCCTGTAAAATATCTTAGATACGAATAAAGCAATCGGAGAGAATAATGTTTGAACTGGAAAACAAAATAAAAGACTGGAAAAAATCACTTCACAAGAATCCTTCGCTGGAAGACAGTTATATTGAGGAATTTGAATCACATCTTAGCGATAAAATTGAAGACTATATAAACAAAGGGATTAATGAAGAGGAAGCTTTTATAAAAGCAAAAGAAGAATTGGGTGAAGTAGAAAATATTGGCGCCGAGTATTTCAAAACCGACACAAAAAATATCAGCGGCAGACCAACCTGGCAGAGTTCGAACTTTATTCCCGTTTTGATGTTGAATTACTTTAAAATTGGATTTAGAAATTTTAAGAAACAGAAAGGATTTTCTTTAATTAATATTCTTGGACTTGCTGTTGGACTCACCTGTGTAATACTTATATCAATGGTAATTTTATACGAATTAAGCTTCGATCAATTTTATCCTTATAAGGATAGAGTTTACCGGGCACTAACACAGGCGAAAAGGAATACAGACATAGTGACAATGGCTCCAGTTATGCTGCCTTTCGCTCCGGCTGCTAAAGAAGATATTCCAGAGATAGAAAAAGCAGTAAGAATTTCTGAAAAACAAATTCTTTCCACATACAAAAACAAAAGCTTTTATAAAAGGGCGCTTTACGTTGATAAAAACTTTTTTGAAATCTTTCCGTTTCAATTTATCGAAGGTAATCCACTAACCGCACTTATTGAACCCAATACTATTGTAATAACTGAAGACATTGCCGAGAAATATTTTGGTAAAGAAGACCCACTGGGGAAATTCCTGGATATAAATCACGGCAATCTTTATAAAATTACTGGCCTGATAAAAAATCTACCTACAAACACACACTTAAGAGGTAGCTTTTTTGCTTCCTTCAGCACTTTTAATGAAAAGAATAATCCCACATTAACTAACTGGGGCAGCTTTTCGAATGACTATACATATGTTCTTTTAAACTCCGGGTACAAATCCGAAAGTGGTTGAGCAAATATTTTCCGAAGTGCTCAAAAACAGGGTACCGGAAAAATCTATTACAAAAGATACAAAATGCACTTGCAGCCGTTGACAAGTATTCATCTGAATAATGATATAACTTATGATAATGCTAAAACAATTCCCGAAGTATTTTTAATCGCTTTTGGATTAGTTGCACTTTTTATACTCACAATTGCAATTATAAACTTCATTAATCTTACAACTGCACGTTCTGCAAGAAGAAATAAAGAAGTCGGGATACGTAAAGTGGCCGGCGCAGGTAAATCACAATTAATAAAACAGTTTCTCACCGAATCATTCATAATTACATTTATTTCATTTTTATTTTCCCTTTTTCTTGTAGAATTGATGCTTCCATCTCTGAATTCTTTAATCAAAGCCGATATACATTTTTCATTATTGTTTAACAGCACTACAATTATTATTACTGCTTTAATATTATTATTTACAACCATCGCAGCAGGCGCCTACCCTGCATTTATGTTATCATCAATTAAACCTGCGCTGGTCTTAAAAAATTCTATTCTTAAAAAGAAAAAAGGATATTCACTCAGGGCAATACTTGTAGTTTTTCAGTTTACAATTGCGGTGCTCCTGGTAATAATGACAATTACAATTTACAAGCAGCTTGATTTTATGATGACAAAAGACCTTGGATTTCCGATCTGACAGGATATTGGTACTCAGGATAAATGATGACAATTTTATTAATAAAGGAGATGCATTTAAGAATGCCTTGCTTGCAAATCATAATATACTCGCGGCTTCATTTTCAAGTGGAACTCCTGCAAGTAATACCACGCAATCAAGCAACTTTAATCCCAAAGGAGGAAATAAAGAAGACGAAAGACAGATGCAGTTCCTGAAGGTTGATTACGATTTTTTAAGACTTATGGCATGCAAATGAAAGACGGTAGGTTTTTCTCGAAGAGACTTAGCACAGATTCCACTAACGCTTATATATTAAATGAAACTGCAGTTAAAAAATTTGGTTGGCAGAATGCAGAAAACAAAATAATAACCCAGGGTGGTAATGATGAAAACGCTGAGTGGAAAAATGTTATTGGTGTTATACAGGACTTCAATTATTCATCACTTGAACAAAAGATACCGCCGATGGTTATAAGAGTAAGTAACGGAGGCGAAAGATATCTTTCCCTTCAACTTGCTATTAAGGATGTGCCCGGCACAATTGATTATATAAAGAATACATATTCAAAATTTTCATCAGGCTACCCATTTGATTATTACTTCCTTAAAGATGAATTTGCAAAATACTACAGGTTAAGCCAGACTATGGGGAAATTATTAATTGTATTTACATTAATGGCCATACTGATAAGTTGTATAGGCATACTTGGGCTTGTAGCATATTCAACGGAACAAAAATCTAAGGAGATCGGGATAAGAAAAGTTCTCGGGGCTTCCTGGGAAATATCGCAGTTATGCTCTGTAAAGAATTCGTAAAGTGGGTCATAATTTCAAATGTGATTATCTGGCCGGTTGCCTACCTGCTGGCAGATAAATTTCTTGACAGGTTTGCTTACAGGATCGACTTCAATTACACTGTTTTAGCAGCAACATTAATAATTACCCTTTTATTGACTATTATCGCTGTAAGTTATCATTCGATTAAAGCAGCAATAAGTAATCCTGTAAACTCTTTGAAATATGAATAAATCGATTTACAAAAACATTATTTCGTTATTGCCCGCTATAAATATGTTTTATAATTTTAGTTAGCTAATTAAATTTTACGGGGGTAAAAATGTCAACTCTAAAACAAGCCGCAAACGAATTCCTTTCACACATAAACAATTGCAGTTGCAGGTGTTTCACGCAAAGGAGACACCGCAGCAAACGCCATCTATAAAAAATTAAAAAATTGTGGATACGAAGTTTTTCCGGTTAATCCCAAATGCTGGAGCAGATTGATGGGGATAAATGCTATCACAACCTTAACGAAATTCCGGGAATAGTTGAAGGAGTAGTAATCGGTACAAAGCCGGAAGCCGCAAAACAGATTGTTGAAGATTGCGGAAGACTGGGAATAAAAGATGTCTGGATTCACCGTTCATTCGGCACCGGCAGTTATGATGAAAGCGCAGTAGAAAAAGCAAAAGAGCTTGGATTAAAAGTAATTCCCGGCGGCTGCCCGATGATGTTTTGTGAACCAGTCGACGTATCACATAAATGCTTCAGATGGTTCTTTGGAGCTACCGGCAAATTGCCAAAAACTCTTTTATAATTCTTTAATTTATGGTTCCTTTAATTTTTGCATTGACTTGGTATTTCACTTATTGTAAGTTAGAAAGAATTTAGATTTGATCAATCAAATACTATTTTTAGAATAAGGGAAAACCAATCTGAACATTGCTACTTCTTTTACTTAACAATAAGAGGAGTTATAAAGTGAAAAAGAGCATCATCCTTTCTATTATATTTTTGTGTGCATTTCAGTTTAAATTACTAGCACAGCAAAATAATTCTTTCCAGGTTAATGGCGGACTAATGTCTGCAACGGATTCAGATAAAGGTATAATCGGAACAGTTCAGTTTAATCACACCATTAATAGTAGCTTTAGTATTTATACATATTCGGGAATATTATACTGGAATAACAATAATATTACGTATGACGATGGAGCTGTCTACAAAGGAGGTGCGGCTTTTAATAATTTTCAGAATACTTATACTGAAGATAGTCACAAATTAATTCCTTTCTATGCGGGAGCAAAATATTTCTTTAACAATTCTTCTGTTTTCAGACCATTCGTAAATATCGAAATAGGCTTTGCTTATCTTGTTTTCAATTCCTATGATCTTAATCAGATAAATAATCCAGATGGAACCGTTACTTTTGAGCCGGTAAACAAAACAGAAAGAAATAACATATTCTTTGGGGCAGGAGTGGGCATAGGAGCTTCCCACGACATAGGCGACAATCTTGAATTACTTCTGGAATTCAGATTCAATACACTGAAAAATTCAAGCTACGATTGGCTTAGCTCCGGCAGAACACTAAGGGCCTTCCAATTTGGTTTTGCTTATAAGATTTGAGGTGTGATTTCCGTAAGTAAATGGGAAAAGTATACAATTATATTTTTCTTGTAATCATATTTTATTTAGGCGGCCGCCCGATGATGTTCTGTCAACCAGTCGACGTAGCACATAAATGTTTCAGATGGTTCTTTGGAGATACAGGTAAGCTGCCGAACAAAATTGATAATTGTTTAAAAATATTCCTACTTGATCGTTGAGGAGAGCAAATGAAAAAGAATGATGTTCCTGCGAAATACTCTGTAGCAGGTAAAGCTGTTATTTGCCAACACTGCGCTAATGATAGATTCACTACCCGGCAGGCACAATTAAACACCAAGGGCCTAACCTTTCTTGATCTTGATTGGGCAAATCCCGCTGCAGATGTTTTAATTTGTGCAAATTGTGGATTTCTACACTGGTTTTTCAAATCTGATATAAAAAGAGATTGAAATATTATTAGGGGAAAATATTATGTTTACATACATTTTACTCTGGCTGGGATTATTGCTTGTAGCTATAATTAATGGCGCAATCAGGGATTTCGTTTACTTAAAGAAATTTGGTGAACATAAAGCTCATCAGTTTTCTACAATTCTATTGCTCCTTCTTATCTCAACATATTGTTATTTTGTTTTCGGTTACCGGGAATTAACTTCAGAAAGTGAGGCAATACTTGTAGGCATTTTATGGCTGGTTTTAACTCTTGCCTTTGAATTTTTATTCGGACATTTCGTCGCTAAGCACAGCTGGAAGAAACTTTTGAGCAACTACAATATTTTCAAAGGTGATCTATGGATTTTAATACTGATCTGGACAGCAATTGTACCTCTGGTTTATTACCTGGCTTTTGAAATTTAGTTAAATCGACTATTTTATTTTATAATTGCTTTCGAAAGAATTTTATGCGAATATATAAAAACCCTTCCCTGGCGTTCTTCTACCACGCACTGGTTGGACTCTTCAGTGCAATACTGGTTTACTTTATGGGATTAAAAGGAATGGTATTCATCGCCCTTATTGCATTCAGACCCTTTATTTTTGAACTGCAAAAAATCGATACTCCCGACGCATGGTTTTTTCACAATTATAGAATTTTACTTTACAGTGTTTACGCGACGTGCACATTAATAATTCTTTTCTATCTTATAGATTTTCTTTTTATTCCTCAACAAATTATTGCCGATATTAAATACAGAATTATACTGATGATAATTCCGACAGGAATGTTTTTTCATGGCGTAATAGGATACTTTTATTTCAAAAAGCACGCGGTTTAACAAAAACCTTTTTATTTCAATTTCTTATTCTAAATTTATTTAAATTATTTTTCAAAAACACATTCAAAAACTTTAGAATGAATTATGGATCCCGAATTGCTCACGGTTTACTCCAAGAACCAGAATCTTAAAAGACTCCACTATTGGCTTAAGTATGAATTATCAAGTTCAGCTTTGCTTTTGCTGAGCTGGTTATGGGGTTTTGCAATTTTGCTAAGCACAATCGCGGCGGCCGTTTTTACCCCATTTATGATTTATATACTTTTTGAAGAAAAGAAATTCGGGTGGATAATTTTCTTTATTATAATGATTATCCTGCCGGCCATTACTATTACAATTTTTTTTCTGCATTCAAACTATTTTTTAGTACTTGCATTAATACCGCTTGCCTTATTTTATTTTTACTGCTTTCTACTTCGGCTTACAGTCAGTGATTGGCTCTCATAAAAAGTTATTTTATAGCAGGAAAATTCTTAGGTGCTTTCCTGTGTTTTGTTGCCTGCTCGTATGAATAAGCAAATTTAATCAGTGTCGGTTCATCAAAAAGTTTTCCAAAGAATGTCATCCCGGCTGGCAATCCTTCTTTTGTGTAACCAATTGGAACAGTAATTGCCGGCATTCCTGTTTGCGGAGAAAGTATCTGGCTGTTGTCCCCGTCAGGACTTGTAGTATCACCAACCAATCTTGGCTGATTACTCCACGTTGGGTAAACGATCGCATCGACTTTAAATTTATCCATCTCTTTCAAAACTGCATCACGAAATATTACGTTTTTTTCAGTATGATATAAATCAAGCACCGGAGGTTTCCTGTCCTGTGGCGGAGTTGTATATTTTAATTCATCTTCCATCGTTTCTTTTATATAAGGCAGGTACAAACCTGAATCGTAAATTCCCTTCAATGTTTTATAGGGTGCTTTAGACCCAAGTGAGGCCAGATATTTATTCAGATCATATTGAAATACCTGTTGCCAGATATCTTTTATAAGGCTGTCATAATCAGGAATATCAAAAGGAGAAATAATTGTTGCACCCTGTTTTCTTTAAATCATCCACAGCCTGCAAGAAATAATTTTTTTATCTGCGGATCAATTGTTTTTGTATCGATATATCTTGTAAATACTGCGATCCTCGCGCCTTTCAATCCATCTTTTACAAGAAATTTGTGTATAATCTTTCGGAACTTTTCCATCAGACAATTTTGTGATCGGATCATTCGGATCGTAACCGGCAATAACCTGTAAAACTTTTACAGCATCTTCAACAGTTCTTGCAAGCGGTCCGCCGATATCATTTCTGGAATACAAAGGAATAATTCCATCCCTGCTCGTTAATCCCATTGTAGAACGAATTCCCACAAGTCCGCAGTGCGAAGCGGGACCGCGGATTGAATTTCCCGTATCGCTTCCCATTCCAAGCACAGCAAAGTTTGCAGAAACAGCAGCCGCAGTTCCACCGCTTGAACCTGCAGGAACTCTGCTTAAGATCGTAAGGATTACGTGTGATTCCGGCAATCGAACTGACTGTTACAACATTGCTGAAAGCCCATTCTGCCATATTTGTTTTGCCTAAAATTATTGCTCCGGCTTCACGAAGTTTTTTAACCTGGTAAGCATCATCCGGTGGAATTGAACCTTTCATCGCCAGTGATCCTCCGGCAGTCTGCATATCATAAGTATCAAAATTATCTTTTACCAGAATCGGAATTCCCTGCAAAGGAAGAAGTTTTCCTGTTTTCTTAAATAATGCATCAAGTGAATCTGCTGTTGCCAATGCGTGCGGATTTAAAACTACAATTGAATTTAATCTTGTAGACTGATCATATTTTTTTATTCTCTTCAAATACATTTCAACAAGCTGATGTGAAGTTAATTGTCCTGATCTGAAAGCCTGGTGAACTTTTGCGATTGTTGTTTCAAGCAGTTGAAATTTTTGATTGGTTTGCGAAGAGCAAAAGAACTAAACGATAAATATCAGAACTAAAACAAATATTCTATTTTCATAATTAAAATTCCTTTATTTAAAACAGCCTGCATTCAAATTAAGTGTTATAAGAGAATTTGTCAAAAATCCTATTGCTAATAATTCTTATATATTAGTTTAATTCATCCACTTACCTGTCAATTAATTAAAGTTTATCCAATTTAATAAAAAGCACGGAGTTGTAATGAAAAAATTTAAATTTCTCTTTTTTATAGTTGCAATTTTCAGTTTCATTTTAATTGACGGCTGCCAGTCAAATAAATTAAAACCCGGAGAAGGATATATAAATGTTACCGGCGGAAAAGTCTGGTATAAAGTTGTAGGGAGCGGAGATAAAACTCCTTTGTTATTGCTGCACGGCGGACCCGGTGTACCGAGTTACTATTTGAATCCTATGGCTGCTCTTAGCAGATGAAAGACCAGTTATTTTTATTGATCAGCTTGGCTGCGGAAGATCAGACAGAATTACAGATACAACTCTTATGACTATTCCTGCTTACGTTAAAGAACTTAAAGAAATTCACGATGCACTTGGATTAAAAGACTATTATATCTTCGGGCATTCCTGGGGAACAATTTATGCGGTGGAATATTATTTTGCTCATCCGGAAGGAATAAAAGGTTTAATTCTCAGCGGGCCTGCATTAGATATTCACAGGTGGTCAAAAGATGCCGACACTCTGATTGCAACTTTGCCGGATTCAATTCAAAAGGCTATCAGGATTAACGAAAAAAACGGCACATTCGATTCCCCCGAATACCAGCGGCAGTTGATTATTATTACAAACTTTATCTTGCACGCAAACAACCCTGGTCTGCTGATATCGACAGCGCATTTGCACAAACCGGAATGAATGTTTATATGCATATGGATGGTCCGAGTGAATTTACTCTCTCAGGAAATCTGAAAGATTATGATGCAACAGGAAAATTAGGAAGCATAAAAGTTCCTACTCTTTTTATAGGCGGAGAATATGATGAAGCACGACCTGAAAGTGTTAGATATTTTGCAAGTCTTGTTCCGGGCGCAAAGGTGTGCAATTCTTCCCAATGCCGGACATTTTTCTATGCAGGATAATCCCGAAGCAAATAATAAAGCTGTAAGAGATTTTCTTCACGGAATTGAAAAATAAATATTAATTATTGGTCATAATTAAACTCCGAAGATTATTTCTAATCGAAAATTTAAAATGAATTCAAAATTTTCTTTTACACGATTTGCAAAATGGGCATCTGCCAAGTCAGGACATCCAATAACTTTTATACTTGCCGTGCTTATAATTTTAGTCTGGTCTGTTACAGGGCCGATATTTCATTTCAGTGATACCTGGCAGCTTGTAATTAACACCGGAACAACGATCATTACGTTTTTAATGGTATTCCTTATTCAGAATACTCAAAATCGTGACACTTCAGCTATACAAATAAAACTGGATGAATTGATTCGTGCAGTTAACGGAGCTCATAACGTACTCCTTGATCTTGAAGAACTTGAAGACAAAGAACTTAACAGAATAAAAGCTAATTACGAAAAGCTTGCAAAAATTGCACGCGAAGAATTAAGAAGCGGGAAAAAAGATACGAAGACACCAGCTGTTGATCAATGAACTTTTTTGAGGATTTACTTTAACACATGTATGTTTGGTCGTGTCTCAGTTTCACAATTTGTCATCCCGAACCTGCCTGACCGGCAGTCAGGCTTGATTCGGGATCTGTTAAACTGCAAAGATTCTAAGTTAAATTCAGAATGACAATTCAGATTTGATTTTTAATGTGAAACTGAGGCACTATCAATAATTTAGCATTGACATTAATTAAAAATATATTTAATGTTTTAGTGAGACTAATTCAGGGGTTGCTTTGAAACATCTTTTCTCAAATCGGGGTTTTAACTATTTAAAACTCTTTAGTTATCTCGGGGGGGGGGGGTAGAACTATCTCTGCTAAATTGCCTCCATAATTTCTTAAAGCTTACTTATCTTCTTAACTCACACCAAAGGAAATAAATAATATGAAGAACATATACAAACTATCAGTAGTTTTATTACTTACATTTTTATTTTTGGGATTAAACTGCAGCGAGCCCACACCTCCTCCACCGCCAAACAACGGAACACTCACACTCTCTATTACAGAAACCAGTTGCACTGAAGCGTGGTTAGAACTGAAAACAAACGGAGTAGCCTTTCCGGTTAATGTAAATTTATTAAAAGATAATACCGTAGCCCAGACTATTAGTCTGGGTAAGAATGACACAACAGTTTACATTGACTCACTACTGCCAAACAAAAGCTACGAGTTACAGGCACAATTTTCACAAAGCAACCAAACAACAAGCAGCAATAAAATAACTGTGCAAACACTTGACACAACCAGCAGTAACTTTACCTGGCAGACATACACGTTTGGCGACCCGAATGCAGGAAGCAGCCACCTGAGTGATGTTGCAATAATAAATGAAAATAATATATGGGCTGTGGGAGAGATTTATGCGGATGATTCTACGGGACAGCCTGATCCCCACGCATACAGCCTTGCACATTGGGATGGTTCTAAATGGGAATTAAAAAGACTTTATGATACCAATAATCAACTGATACCTTCTATAAGAGGAATTTATTATTTCAGCCCTTCGGACATATGGCTTGCTGATGGGGGAATACATCATTGGGATGGAGTTTCTCAAATGGCAAGTCAATCTTTCGATAGAATTTCATTGATTGGTGGAACTGAAAATGGGCAATCAGTAAATAAAATCTGGGGAACCAACGCAAATGATTTATATGGTGTAGGTTACAAAGGTATGATAACTCACTACAACGGTACCAATTGGCAGAAGATAGAAAGCGGAACAACAACAAATCTAAATGATATATGGGGATACTATGACCAGGTTAATTATAACCTTTCCGTTCTTACTGTCGCTTCCAATATCTTTCAACAAGGTGAACATCGGCTATTAGCTATTTCAGGCAACTTGACAGTAGATACGCTTAACTGGCAGAATACTCAATCTCTTAAAGGTCTATGGTTTGCAGGAAAATACTTGCCGGTCTATGTATGTGGCGGTGGAATAAGAGAATATAAACAGGGAGGGTGGTCAACATTGAATCTGCCTCCTTATTTTACAAATAGCATCAGGGGTAGTGATGTAAATGATGTAATTGCAGTTGGAGACTACGGTTTCATTACACATTACAATGGAGTTAGCTGGTATAGTCAGAACCTGTCAAGTAATTATGAGCTATCAAGTGTAGCGATAAAGAACAATACTGTTGCAATTGCAGGATACTCTACGAACGGATTTGTGGTTGGCAGCGCTATAATTATTATTGGGAAAAGGTAATAAGTAAAATTATGAACATTAAATTAAATTTGAGTAGTGTTGCGATATAATAAGAGTCCGCCAGAGACTTAATAAGTACCGTACCAGCGCAGCAACGCCGGCACGGTGTAATTTACAAACAACTTCACCAGCCAATTAATCTTTATGTAAGATTAAAAGGCCTTTTTTGTTTGTACCTGAAATTTAAGACTAAAAATATATGATATGCTTGGTAGAGAAGTAAAAACACTCGTTAACGAGAATAAAGACAAAGGTGTTTATGATGTTACATTTAACGCCGGTGATCTTGCCAGCGGTGTTTACATTTATCAGTTACGGTCAGGTAACTTTGTAGCTAATAAAAAACTGATATTAATGAAGTAGAAGTAAATAATAAAGATGTCATCTTTCCTGAGAGATGACATCTTTATGAATTTGAGATTGAAAAATGTTATTTGCAGTAACCTATAAAAAATAGAATTCGAATGGTTATGCTGAATTCATTTCAGCATCTTTAATTAGATTCTGAAATAAATTCAAAATGACAATAACTTGTAAACATAACTTTCAGAGGTTTCTACAAATAGACTATCCGCTTTAAGCTACACGCTCCCACACTTCCCCTTGCCTTTATTTTATAATATCCTTAAATAAGATGAGGAATTTTTAGGAATTTTATGAAAAGAACCGCCCCACTTTTTATTGTATTGCTTCTATTAAGTTTGTCAACCATCTACGGACAGAATAATACGTTCGAGTTTTTAAGAATTGATATGAGCGCAAGGGCAGGCGCACTTGGCGGCAGCTTTGTTGCAAATAATGACGATATTGATGTTATATTTTATAATCCCGCAGGACTGGGAACGCTAACGGGGAACCCGGCTTCATTTTCATTCGTAAGGTATTTTGTTGAGGGGATAAACCTTGCAAGTGTTGCTTACTCTCAGGAAGTTGGTAAACTTGGTAGGTTCGGCGGTGCGATTCAGTATATTAACTATGGTTCTTTCACAGCTGCAGATGAATACGGAAACGTAACCGGTGAATTTAAAGCAGGTGAAGTTGCTTTCCTTTTAGGCTATTCGAACACTTTATCAGAAAATTTCTACTACGGAATAAATGGAAAAGTTATTTATTCAAGCATCGCGGGAAGATCAGCCTCTGCATTAGCGCTTGATCTTGGACTTCATTACTCCATCCCGGCTGAAGGTATTGATTTAGGTTTCTCAATTCTGAATGCAGGAACACAGATGACTTCTTACTATTCAACAAAAGAAAAGCTCCCTGTCGATATAGCTGCAGGTGTTTCAAAAAAGATGGAACACATTCCGATAAAATTATATCTGGATTTCAGAAAACTAAATGAGAGCAGGGATAAATTCAGTGACAGGTTTAAAGCGTTCAGTATCGGCGCTGAAATTGCTATGAGCAAAGTTATGACTTTAAGATTGGGTTATAACAATGAAAGAAGATCTGATTTACCGACAGGTTCATTTGCGGGTCTCGCCGGCTTTAATCTGGGCTTGGGCATTCTGGTTTCCGGTTATCATTTCGATTATGGTTTTTCTTCTTTTGGGCAGACCGGTTCACTTCACAGGATAAGCATTTCTACAAATTTTTAATTTTCTAATTTCTCCAAACAAATAATAGTTGTCATTCTGATCCCGACTTGTCGGGAGAGTGAGAAATCTTTTATAAGTTAGACCTAAAGATTTATCAGTCGCTTCGCTCCTTCGAAATGACAAACAATTTTTAAAATCCAAATCATTTATAAGCCTTCTTCAAATACTGTTCAGCAAAATTCTGTGCATTTCCAAAGTCTTTCATATCCAGAACTTTTTTGTAAAGCTCAATTGCCTTAGCTCGGTTGTTTTGGGCATCATAAATATTCCCAAGATATAAAGTGGCATTTACAAGAAAACCGGATTCACCATCCTTATCAATTTTATTTGAGATATCCGCGCATTGCTGAAAATAGATTTTTGCAGAATCTGAGTTTACCTTCCTGCTTGTATTCAAACCCGACATAATAAACTGTTTCCCTTTTAACCGCAGGAAAAGTATATCCTGTTAAACCATTACCACTTTTCTTAAGTACATTTGCAAATACTGCCGAAGCTAAGCTCCACCTTCCTTCTTTTGCATAAATTCTTCCGAGCCATCTTTCAAAGTTCGGATTATCAGGGAATTGTGAAGTGAGCAGATGCGCATATTTCTCAGCTTCGAAAGGTTGATTTTCATAAGAATAATAAATGTTCATTAAAAAATATTGTGCTTCGTATTTTGCATATTTACCATCGCGGGCTACATAATCCAACTGTAACAAACCTTTTTTCTTATCACTTGAAGGAAGGAATAACATGATCGGTTTAAGCATCGGGTACTTGTCCGGCAGAACAGAAGCATAATAATTATAAATTCCATAACCGAGCTGCACATCCACATTTTTCGGATCGAGTTCGCCCGCACGTTGAACTATCGGCAATGCTTCCCTTCCATCATCCGCAGCTTTCAACCAGCTTTCACGGAATGCTCTCAGTCTTCCTCTGAATCCGATTCCACCTCCCTTAAAGAATAAAGCATCCACATTATCAGGATTTTTATCAAGAAGCTGATCACATTGGTTTATAACTTCATCAAGCTTTTTAAGAAACATATCATCGTAAGATTCATTATTTGGATCAAGGAGGATTTTCCACCAATCAATCATTGCCAGGAAAAACTTTCCAGCAGGTTTGTTGGGGTAATCGGTAATAAGTTTTTTAAATGTAGCTTCAGCCTGTAGGAATTTTATGTCATAAATTTGTTTGATCCCGGCTGAAACAGTTGAATCAAATTTTGCGTCTTGAGCATTTACTTGAAACGCGAAGAGCGAAACAACAAAAAATATAGCCAAAACTATTTGTAATGTTTTTTTCATATAAACAGAAAGCCCAACTTCATTACGAAGTTGGGCCTTAATTATTTTATTTTCAAGCCAACTTGTCAGCCATTTATTTTTAATAACAGGTATTCCGATAATTTATCAATCGAAACTCTTTCCTGTTCCATCGAATCGCGATCGCGGACTGTAACAGTTTTGTCTTCAAGAGTTTGCGTATCTACTGTAATACAATATGGAGTTCCTGCTTCGTCCTGTCTTCTGTATCTTCTTCCGACTGCTCCTTTATCATCGTAAAAGACTTTAAAATTTCTTCTCAGGTCTTTTTCAATCCCGCGCGCAATTTCAGGCATTCCATCTTTGTTAACAAGGGGAAAAATTGCTGCTTTGATAGGCGCAAGTCTCGGATGAAATTTTAAAACAGATCTTTGTTCGTTATTAACTTCTTCTTCATAATATGCATCAACAAGGAAAGCCATAAATGAACGGCTTGCACCTGCAGACGTTTCAATAATAAAAGGAATGAATTTCTCTTTTGACTCTTCATCAAAATATTTCATCGACTTACCGGAATATTCTTCGTGCCTGCTAAGATCAAAATTTGTTCTGTTGTGAATGCCTTCAATTTCTCCCCAACCGAATGGGAATTCATATTCAATATCGGTTGCTTCTTTTGCGTAATGTGCAAGCTTGTCTTTCGGGTGATCATGATAGCGGAGTTTATCTTTTGTCATTCCCAGAGAATAAAACCATTTTATTCTTTCAGCCTTCCAGTAGTCATACCATTTTTTATCATTTGCCGGTTGAACAAAGAACTGCATTTCCATCTGTTCGAATTCTCTCGTACGGAACAGGAAATTTTTTGTATTGATCTCGTTCCTGAATGCCTTTCCGATCTGTGCAATACCGAAGGGGAGTTTTTGTCTTGCAGAACTTTGCACATTAAGAAAATTCACAAAAATACCCTGGGCAGTTTCAGGTCGAAGGTAAACTACTGAACCGGAATCTTCTACGGGACCGACAAAAGTTTTAAACATCAAATTAAATTTTCTCGCAGAAGTAAACGTTCCTTTGTTTCCGCATTGGGGACAATTCAATTCAGCTAACAAAAGTTTCCCGATTTCATCGTCGGTTAATAATTTTTCAAAATTCTCAGCTTCATCATCACCGGAAAGTATTGTATCAACTTTAGAAATTAATGCTGCGTTATCTTTGTTATTTTCTTTCAGAGTATCGATTGCTTTTTTCTTTTTCTTCTCATTTACCTGGTCGCCAAGAACATCGAGCCTGAATCTTGCTTTACATTGCTTACAATCAATCATCGGATCAGTAAAATTTTCAACGTGGCCGGAAGCTTCCCACACTCTCGGATGCATAAGGATCGAGGCATCAAGTCCTTCCACATCTTCACGGTATGTCATAAACTTCCACCATTCTTCTTTTATATTTTTCAGTAGTTCAACACCGAGCGGACCGTAATCCCAGCAGCCGTTTAATCCTCCGTAAATTTCACTGGATTGAAAAATAAATCCGCGTCTTTTAGACAATGAAACTATTTTTTCTAATACATCATTCGCGTTTTTTTTCTGCTTTTCGATAGAGCCTTCCTCCATAAAAGATTTAATTTAAGCTGTTAATATAGTAAAAATAAGAGATTTGTCACGCGGTAACATTAGATTGCAGAAGTTAGATTCTGTTGAATGAAGAGCAACTCTAGAAATAATTACTACTTTATTAGCATAAGTTTTCTAATTCCTTTGAATACTCTCTTTCCATTTGTTGATTCAGCAGCAATTCTATATATATAAACACCTGAAGCTAAATTACCAGCATTAAAAATTACTTCGTGATACCCTGCTGATTCTGTTGCATCAACCAATTTAGCAACCTGTTGACCTAATAGATTATAAATAGTAATCCTTACATTACTTTCTAAAGGAATTGCATAGCCAATTTTGGTTGTTGGATTAAATGGATTTGGATAATTCTGACTTAATTCAAAATTATCTGGTAATGAGATTTTGTCTGATTCAACCGGAAGAACTGCAGTACTTGATATTCTTTGTGCGTAAATATCACTACTGTCTGTACCATTCCTGCTATCAGCCCAGGTAATAATTGCTCCACCACTACCGTCGTCTATAATTACAGGACTGATTTGATCTCCGCTGGCTATACAAATAGCTACGCCATTTGTTGCCCACTTTACGGTTCCATCTGATCCAATTTTCTGTGCGTAAACATCATTATTATTACTCCTAGCATCCTGCCAGGTTATAATCGCTCCACCGTTTCCATCGCCTACAATTAAAGGACTAATCTGATCACCTCCAGCCGTACAAATCTCAGCACCGTTTGTTGCCCATTTTACAATTCCACTTGAATCTATCTTCTGCCCATAAATATCAAAATCATTTCCATTTCTTTCATCCTGCCAAGTTATAATCGCTCCACCGCTCCCGGCACTGGTTATTTTAGGTCGTTGTTGATTTTTGCTGACTGTACAAATTGCTACACCATCTGTTGTCCATTTTAATTTTCCACTTGAGTCTACCCTTTGTGCGTAGATATCATCATCGTAAACATAAACCGTCAAACCTATAATCACCCCTCCTTGCCCATCGCTAGTAATTGTATGAATGTACTGGTCACCATTGATAGTAGAAACTGCAACGCCGTTTTTACCCCATTTTAATATCCCGCTTGAATCTACCTTCTGTACATAAACTTCTTCATTAGAACCTCCCATATATCCATTCCAGGTAATAATTGCGCCGCCATTTCTGTCATTGATTGCAATAGGATCAACTTGTATATTACTATATGTGCACATAGCAACACCGTCTTTCGCCCATTTTACATTTCCATTTGAGTCTACCTTTTGAGCGTAAACATCATCAATCCATCTACCATACCTAGTATCAACCCTTGTAATAATCGCCCCACCATTTCCGTCACTTGTTATGCTTTCATTCCAATGCAACCCACTTGCAGTACATACAGCGATCCCGTCTTTTGTCCATTTTACATTACCTTCTGCGTCTACTCTTTGGGCGTAAATATCAGCATTGCCGTTTCTCCAATCCTCCCACTCTATAATTGCACCACCTCTTCCATCGCTAATAATTTTGGGGGAGGATTGATCGCCGCTGGCTGTGCAAATTGCAGCTCCATTTGTCGTCCACTTCATCATTCCGTCTGAACCAATTTTCTGTGCATAAATATCATAATTACTATTCCTCGCATCTTTCCAAGTTATAATTACACCGCCTTCTCCATCACTAGTTATATTTGGAGAAGCTTGAGTCCCTGTAGCTGTACAAACGGGGTTATTGACTGTAGGATCACTTGACCATTGTGCAAATATACCTGCCTGAGACAGCAATGTTATAACTAACAAAGAATAAAATATCGAAGAGGTTTTCATAATTTCCCCTAAAGCTAGTTAATGAAAAAGATAAAAACTAATAAATTTGCTTCATTAGTTTAACAAAGCAATTGAGTTTTCTCAAATATATTCACAAAATAAGTTAAAATAAAGTAATAATTTTGATGAGTATACTTTAAAATACGTAATATAAAAAGTCACATTAGAAAAGCTAATGAAGCTTCGACACTTTACTTAATTCTTCTTCTAATAGTTTTTTAATTTGCAATTGAGAACTAGTAAGACGACGTTGTTTTTCTCCCAAAACCTTTAAGATCGTAAGCGATTGAGTTAAATAATTAAGAATAGGCAAATTTAGATTTATCCTACGATCACTTAGTTCTTTCTGCTTCTTAAGTAAGGCTATATGCTTTCTGATAGTTTCAATATCTCCCCTTTCAACCGGGCCTGAAATAGCATTTATTACGCCATTTTGCTCAATGTTTCTCAATGTAATTTCAGTTATCGGGCTAAATATTTTTTTATAATCCATCCCGGACTTTGTTTTACCAAATAATTTCGCTATGTAATACTGGTTTGCAACAAGAAAATTTGAAGAATATACACCGGCAATATGATAATAAATTTTATTTTGCGAGCTGATTTTAAAAGGAAGCAAGCTTAACTTTTTTGCTAATTTAAAAAGAAAGCTTTCAGCCTTTTTACTATTTGTTTCAATTGCTGCATAAGAACCTGTCAGACTAATAATCTTTCTTTCAGGAAAGGTTTGCATAATATGGAAAGATGCTGCGTGAGCACTCTTCTTTCTCAAAATATTCAATACTGAGACATCCTCTGCTCCGGAAAGATGAATGAATATTGAATTCTTAAAATCCAAAGTTAATTTTGAAATCTTTTGTGCCACAGATAAAATCTGGTCATCGGGCACGGCTAAAAAAAAGATTTTTATATCTGGTGTGAGAGAAGAGAAGTCAGAGGAATAATTCTTAATTTTAAATTTTACGGCAAGCCTTTTTGACGAAGATAAGCTTCGCTTATTATTGAAGTGACTCTGAAACTGGATTTTACTAATGCATTGACCAGTGAATATGAAATTCTTCCTGCGCCGATTACAGCTATTTCAGATTTTAATGAAAACAATTAATCTCCGTAAACTACTGCAGAAAGATAGCCCACAACTTCATTAAAATCACCTGTCACATCCCCGGAATCACTTCGATTCAGCACGAAAGAGTTTTTCCTGTTTAGCAAATCCGCTGCTTTCATCGTAGCTACAATAGGTCCACCGCCGCAGGCTTCGCAAACTCTTTTGTCCAGATAATCCTGTAATTTATCGTACTCAAAATTATTAATAGCATTTTCAACAATTGAATCGAGTCCGTCTGCTTGTTGCCTTGAGTGGTAGTGCGACATATCAGAGCTTGCAACTACAACCGTATTTTCATCTATAACTTTCGCAAGCTGTTTAGCGAGTTCATCTACAAATACTTTTGATTGATCACCTATTACAATCGGAACAATTTGAAAATCATTTAATACTGTTTGCAAAAAAGGAAGCTGTACTTCGATTGCATGCTCCTGCCTGTGGCCTTGCTCTCCTAAGAAAATAGTTTTGCTTCCCTCAATTATTTTATTGGCAAGATCTTTATTTACTTCAACTGTACCGAGTGGAGTCGAATAAGCATCACCATCATAGATGGATATTCCGGGAAAATACTCTTTGTGACTGGGAGACAAAATTATAACGTTGTGATAATTTTTATTCTTTAATAAATTAAAACCATATGCAGCAGTTCTTCCAGAATAGATATACCCGGCATGTGGTGAGACAATCCCAAATATATTTTTAAAATTCTTTTCCGGTAGGGAAACTGAAAGAAGCAGTTTAACTTCTTCACTTAAATTAGTCGGTTCGGCTGGATAGAAAAGTCCGGCGACAGCCGCTTTCCTAAGCTTTCTCATAAGTTTTAATTCTCTTCCCCAATTCTGAAATTATTTCTGCAGTGAAAACTTTAATATCCAAAATTTCGTTCACCCAGGCATTCCTTTCCAATCCTGCTTTCTCACATAAAGCTGAAAGAAAATCTGAAACAGTAAAATTGTGTTCGATAGCTACCTGGGGAAGAAGTACCGACCTGTAATGGTCTTCATCAAGCAATAAACCATGTTTACCAATTATGATGCTGTCATAACCACTAAAACTTTCAGGTGGGGATAAGATGGAAACCTCTATATCGATATGTGATAATTCTTCCTCCCGAAGAGGAGAAAATCGCGGATCATTCACTGCTGAGTTTTGGGCCGCATCAATTACTGTATCAAATAGTGGTTTAATAGAAGTAATATAACCGACACACCCTCTGAGCTTTCCATTTTTAGTAAGAGTTACAAAAGCTCCGGCACCTTTCTTTTTTAATTCAGAGTAATAGTTGAAATCAACAACAGAAAATTTTACTTCATTGTCATATAGTGAACGTATAGCTTCCCGGGCAGCGTGAAGTAAAATTGACTTTTCTTCTTCACTTGTAGTCATTTTGTCCTCCCGGCTTAATTAACAATCATGCAAACATCTACATTAATTCTGATTTCAATTTCAGAATTTGTATAATTTAACTTTTTAGCTCATAAACGACAAGCCTGTTTTTTTCTTGCAATAAAAACATCAAATTTTGCCTCAAAAAGAAAGAATCAGGTACAAAAGCTTTCGTTTCACTAATCAATAATTCTTCCATTCTCTGCTCTCTATTTTTCAAATCAAAAGCTTTCAGTATATTTCTCAATGATCCATTATCTAAAACCACGTGAAAATTGAAAAATAATACTTCGTTGTAAACTGCATATTCAATATTTCCTGCAATAACTTTTTCAGTTTTTAATTCGTTAAAGATTTTTGTAATGCTTTCAGCGTAACATATCATCGGAATAATAAGTCTTCGGGAAAATATAATCTTTATAAGACTGCTTACTTAGTGCTGCATCCCTTAACCTGTTTATTTCAGAAACATCGCTTCCGAGGTCTTCAATCATTTCGCCTGTATTACAGTCAATTGTAAAATAATCTTCTGCCTTCGAAAAGAGATTTGTAACAATAAATTTTATCACCATCTATAAACAAAAATGAATAATCCGGATTTTCCCAGAGAATATTTTTTGTTTAATATCGAATGCTATTATTCCCTGGTGGCCCGGCATATCAGGTTTAACAAATTTATGGAAATAAATTATGTCACTGTTTACAGCTTCTATTCCCACCCAGAATTTTTCCTCGAGCTGAAGTTCAGAAAATATTTTTTCTCCTGAAGAAATTTCAAGGCAATTGAAAAAAACTTCCTTGCTTTCAGTATCTCTTTCCTCTATAATGAGCTTTTCTGTTGCAGTTGGAATCAGCCGCCAGATTTGTCTATTGTTTGAGAATGAATAAATTCGTTTTATATCCATTGATCAATTAACAGGTTTAAACTTGGCAGTAAAATGTCTAAGCATAGGCGCTTCGTACGTGATCTCATAGCCTTTTAATGAATTCCTGTTTTTAAATACTTCATAAATTACTTCCAGCACGTAATCGATATGACTTTGTGTATAAACTCTCCGTGGAATTGCCAAACGTACAAGTTCCATTGGCGGAGGAATTAGTTTGCCTGATTTATCATACTTACCGAACATAACGCTTCCGATTTCAACTGCTCTTATTCCACCTTCGATATAGAGTTCACAAACTATTGACTGACCGGGAAACCGCTCAGGAGGAATATTCGGTAAAAATCTTTTAGCATCTATATATATAGCGTGTCCACCGGGCGGTTCGATAATCGGAACTCCGGCAGAAACTAACTTTTCTCCGAGGTATTCAACGCTTCTGATCCTGTATTGAAGATAATGTTCATCGAGCACTTCCTCCAGGCCCTGTGCAACGGCTTCAAGGTCACGTCCTGCAAGACCACCGTATGTGGGAAATCCCTCAGTAACTATTAAAAGATTTCTGCACTTCATCGCGAGTTCAGGATCGTTCATAGCGAGAAATCCACCGATGTTTACTAGTGCATCCTTTTTCGCACTCATTGTAGCTCCATCAGCATAAGAAAACATTTCCTGTGCAATTTCAAGTACAGATTTATTTTCGTATCCTTTTTCTCTCTTCTTTATGAAGTACGCATTTTCAGCAAACCGGCAGGCATCAAGAAAAAGTGGAATATCATATTTTTTACAAACTGCTTTTACATCTCGAATATTCTTCATCGAAACCGGTTGACCACCTCCTGAATTATTCGTAACAGTGAGCATGCATAAAGGAATATTTCCAACTCCTTTATCTTTTATAAAAGCCACAAGTTTTTGAACATCCATATCACCTTTAAAGTCGGCTCTTACCTCTGGTTTCTTTCCTATTTCATTTAAAAGATCGACAGCTTCGGCACCTGTAAATTCAATGTTCGCTCTCGTAGTATCGAAGTGCGTGTTATTTGGGATATATTTTCCTGCTGTACCTACATTGAAAAAAAGAATTTTCTCTGCTGCTCTTCCCTGGTGTGTTGGAATTATAAATTCCATCCCGGTAATTTTTTTTACAACTTCTTCAAAGCGGTAAAAGCTTCTCGAACCGGCATAAGATTCATCACCCTCCATAATTCCAGCCCATTGTTTTGCACTCATCGCCGAAGTTCCGCTGTCTGTCAAAAGATCTATCAAAACATCATCAGCGTGTATCATAAAAGGATTGTACCCTGCTTTTTTCAGTATTCCTGCTCTTTCTTCTTTGGTTGTAAATCGTATAGGTTCAACTGATTTAATTTTAAATGGCTCAATTATCGTTTTCATTATTTACCTTTATTTAGAATATTCAAATTATTTATACAAAGTTAATTAACCTTAAGACGCATTGCCAGAAAAAATATTCTGCATTGGGGTATTAAATAATAGTTATCTTTTTGCATTTTCATCATTTTTTTATTGCCTTTTGAAGGAACAATATCTAATTTTTTAATAACTATTTTCAAACAATCTAAAGGGAGTGCATATGGAAAATCAAGATACTGCAGCATCACCTGAGTTACAGGAAGAAGAGCTCAGTCACTCTGATAAAATGATCGGTGTTTTTTCCGAGCCAACAGCAACTTTTGAAAAAACAGCAAAATTTCCACCAAAGACGATGGATTGGTTTTTACCAATTTTGTTATTGGCAGTTTTGATTTCCGTTCAACAGATATTATACCATGCCAATCCTGAAATTTCCTTCCAGCTAAAACAAAAACAGATGGAAGCTATAGGAAAAAGACTTGATGCACAGGTTGAAAGCGGTGCAATCACAAGGGATCAGGCAAATCAACAGAGAGATATGATAGAAAGCAGAATGGATCAAATGGGAGGAGTTGCTCTTGTTTTTCAGACTATCGGCATCTGGATTGCAATTTTTGTCGTCTTCTTTATAATGGCAGGAATTTATTTCTTGCTGGTAAAATTTGCTCTTAAGGGAGAAGGAGGATATAGCTCTGTTATGGTGGCCAGCGGTTTGTCCGCCTATATCGGGGTACTCGGGATTATTATAACTACAATAATCTCGTTGCTGATGGGTAAACTTTTTATGGATTCCAGCGTTGCCTCTTTTATGGGATCGGATAAATCAACTATTGTCGGATGGGTACTTGCCAAGTTAGATATATTTACTATTTGGTCATTTGTTGTGTTTGCTATTGGTTTGGCAAAAATGTTCAAATCATCATCTACACAAAAATATTACATGCTTGTATTCGGAATCTGGCTAATCGGAGGATTGATTTTATTCTTCCTTGCCAAAGCTATTCCTTTCCTCAAATTTTTTGGGATGTAATACTGGAATAAGCCAAAAACTTCTGACGTGAAACCTGTGCTGACTTATCTGCATAGGTTTCACTTTTATTTATAGCCGTCAATAAAATTTAGCAAGATGATTTTGAAATAAGACGATTCATAATGGTTCTTGTGTAAATTTTACGGGGGTACGAAATAAATTCGATGATAAATTTCTTTCTATTTTGCTCTCTTTCTGTACGAAATAATAAAAAATCGCGTTAAATGAAAACTAGTGCAATTATTAGTCGGTAATTTCTACGAATTTCCAATATTTGTACTTTTATTAAAATAAAGTAACATCTGAACAGAGCCATAATTGGCATTTTTCGTCTGTATTTAATGTTTATCGGTAATTTATACCTGCAAGAACTTTGGTATAAGAATTGTCACTATATGGCAAAATTATTACGTAATTTACAACAAATCATTTAAAAATTAAGAGGTAGTCGATGCTAGAAGCAGCCGACCAAAAGGAAAAAGCGTCGTTGGAAAAAGAAATAATAAGAAGCTATTTTGATAAAAATGGACTTGAAGAAATTGTAGGTGACTATGTTTCTAAAACAACAAAAAAAATAAATTTCTCTTTAATTGTAAAACCCGCTATCATATCATTCCTCGCATTGATTATTTCTTTCTTCATGGATATTTCATCAGTTCCAATTCTGGGAAATATATCCGTGAATATTGCCAAATCATTATTCCCTGGTTGGCAACCTGCTGTGGAAACTTTTGCACCTTACAAATTTTGGTGGCTTCCTTTAATTGTTTATATGCTTTTCCTTTTTTTCGCTTACCTCGCCTATCAAAAATTGAAAACTGAAATTGTCAGAAACCCTGCTTCAGAAACAATCGACAGGGTAATAACTTCATACACAAGTGTGATTGACAGTATTGCGACAGCACTTCCGTTACTTGGCGCGGCTTTACTACTTATAAGTATAAGAATGGGAGAAGAAGTATTCCTCGGGCTTTCAGTTCCGTTTGAAATTAAATCCCTGATAGTGCTCGCCCTCGGCAAATTATTTGAACCTGTTCTCGATCAACTTGGAGTTGAATTCCAGAATATAGCAACACAGGTAAGTGATCTTAAAGAAAGATATTTTTCAAGAATACAAACTGAAAATTCAAAAAATATTCTCGCTCAAATCAGTGGAACAAACGGACGCGGACCTGATTCCAAAGTATCCTTAAAGGATCTGGAAGCATACAATGCAATGCTTGAAAAAACTTCAACACTTAGTTCATCAATTCTACAGAATTTTAGATCGTCTCACGACTTGATTGATAAAATGAGCAAGATGCCTGGATTAAACCCTGAAAATATTCAGGCAGTTAACTCAATGGCAAATTCAATCACAACAGCGGCTAAATCATTAAGTGATGAAAAAACCATCACTGGATTAAAGCATCTTGAAACAATAGTAGTTAAAAAGTAAGATGATATGGTAAAAAAAGAACGAGACGCCAAATTTATAATATACCAGGTGCTTTACATTTTTGTAATTACCGTACTTGCATTAAAAGGGGCTGATCTTAACTTGCGTGAAGTTGTTTCTAAAGATCAAACTGTCAATAAAAGTGTAAGAGATTCATTGGTTGTTTTAATTGATTCATTATATGCACAGGGTTCAAAATTTGAAATAAAGGTAGATCCTAATGTCGTAGTTGAGAACAAAGAGCTAAGAGAAAAATTAGCAGTAATGAATAAAAAATTACAGGAGATTAAAATTCCTGAAAAGAAAGTGCCCGTTGAAATTAAGGATCAAAATGAACAAACAAAGCTACAATCCCCTATTGCTATCTCTCAGATATTTTACCAGGATACCTGGAATATTGCCAAGAATGGAGGCAATGTCCCTGTTGAAATTTACGATCCTGCAAAGATGCAAAAACCAATTGCTGTGATTGATCCGGGAAAAGAAAAAAAGTTTGACCTGTCAAACCAGCAGTTAATAATACTAAAATACGGCAGTCAGCAGGAAACAATTAAAACGACGCCAAGACCCATTCCTGAAATTAAAATTGAAAAAGTCACCACAAAAATGGACGGCAATGATATTTATGTACAGGATTTACAAAGAACAACTGTGTTTACAGTTACAATAGTAGATAACCGTCCTGACCAGCTTAAAGTATCTTACACGGGACCAATTTCCGTAAGCGGCCCATTAAAGGATAACAAGGGCAACCTGGTATATAATGTTTCATTAAAAATAGCCTCAACCCGGGAAAGATTTAATGACTGGGTAGATAAATATGGCGACCTTACAGACGCAAGCGGTAGATATAAGGCAAATTTCTTTTTTACAGTAGTAGACCAAAAGGCCAACCACAGAACACAAGTTGGGGATACCTTTTACTTCACTGATTTTTCAAAATAACTTAGAATACACTGGAAACAATTATGACTAAAAAATATTCTTACTTGCTGATACTAACGTTTATTTTCATTTGTGGTACCGGAATTGTTAAAGCACAAAATGAAGAAGGGGAAAAAGTTCAATATTATCAGATGGAACCTCTGGATGACAGCCTTTTTGTTAAAATACAAACCGAGGTATTTATAGATCCCCCTGACCCAAAAGCTGAAATAATTGTTGATCTCCGGGATCCGAATAATCAAACTGTTTCTATCAGGGGAACCCTTTATCCGTTCCTGGCTTTTACACCGGAAACAAGAGCAAAAATAATTACTTATCCATTTAAAATTAATCTTGAAGAAAACATCAACTTTGGAAGTGTATTTACAAGGGTAGTTGGAAAATTAAGAATCAATAAAGCCTTTCAGCCTCCAACTCTGCAACAAATTTCTTCCACTAAGAGTTATATAAATCCATTTTTCCAGTTATTTGGCGGTGAAAGATTTGGGATGCCTATCAAGGGAGATATTGGGCTATCCATGGGATTGGGTACGCCTTACAGTGGTCCGTTTGAGACTAATTTTGCAGAAGGTAACTTTCATATACTTGGTTTTCGTGTAGGAGTATTTAGCTTCTTTGATGGTTTGACAAAAATAAAAACGAATAATAATATAAACAATCTTTATGCTGTAAACGGATACCAGGTTGGGTATATTTTTCCGTTAGGCAATTTCCTTGAGGTAAGTTACCAAAGTGTATTTGATAACCCTACCCCTTCTCAACTAAGCCGCTATCAACAATATGATAACAATTCGTTAGACTTACATGCAAAAATTTTACACGACTCTTATTTCAGCTGGGAGCTAAGATATCCTATATCTGTTATGGGATCAACACGAGGTAAATTTTATATTGCAAGATATCTTTATGAATGGCACATTGGATATACCGGGCGCGAACTTTCCCTGGCCGGAAGTACTTTCGACTTTAGTTTTGACGCAATGCCAAGTTCTGATGTTCGACAGCCAGAATATGTATTAAACATAATGGTAGAGAAAGTTGCGGAAAGTTGGGCTTCGAGTGCTCTTGCTATTGGACCTTCCGTTATCCTATCCAAAAAGGATGATGGTAAATTCGGTTTTGTTACAGTAATGTTCAATCTTAGATTTAAAGTAGGTACGTCACTTTAATTACCCTTTTTCATCTAGTTTAATGGCGGGTGAACTCTTGATTTATCTCAACAGTTTGCCCGTTTTTTATTCTTAAACCTCCTAATTATTTCCAGTATAAATTTTGTAATTTTATTGTACAATAATTTTATTACTCATTGAATTTGTTATGAAACAGCAATTTATACTTTGGACCGGCGCATTTGTAATCACAATAATTTTTGCGTTCTTATTAAGAACAATAAGCCCGGAAAAACCGGTTACCGGAACCGTTGAGTTTGGAAACGAAAAAGTAAGTTATAAGTTCGATAAAGTTTATAGAAGTGATAGTGACTATTCAGTAATGCTATTCAGCGATATAGACAGTCTGCAGGCTGATCTTGAATACAAAGATTCGAATTCAGAGAAAGGCTGGATCAAGGTTCCTATGGTAAACAAAAATGGAATGTTAACAGCAAACATTCCAAAACATCCGACTAAAAGTCTTGTTAATTATAAAGTAACATTGAAATACGAAGGCCAGTCTTTTGTTATTCCACAAAAGAGCGGATTAACAATGAAATTCCTGGGGAGAGTTTCCACTCAAATAATGGCATGGTTCTATATTGCTCTTTTTGGGGGGATCTTACTAAGTATAAGAATCGGATTAGAATATTTCAATGAAGATGAAAAAATAAAAAAACTTTCATTTTTTGCCTTCATAACATTTGTTTTTTATGCAATGCTTCTAATTCCGGCTAAGAGGACATACGAATTATCTGCTTTTGGGAAATCAATCCCTCAAATTAACCAATTATTTAGTGTCGGGGGAATATTAATAATTATTTTGTGGATTGCTGGAATGATAAGTTTTTTCTATGTGAAAAACAGGAGACTTATGGCCTTGATAGTGGCAATTTTGACATTACTTATCTTTATAATTTTTGGTTATTAACTTAAATTCTTAATTATTTCATTGTGTAACAAAGGAGTTGATGCAACAATACTGTTCCCATTAACAGGATCATTTCCCTCGTAATCAGTTATTATTCCCCCGGCACCTTTTATAACAGGAATTAAAGCCATTGAATCCCAAATATTCATAATTGGATCAATCATTATATCCGCAAAACCTGTCGCTATGAGATAATAGCCGTAACAGTCCCCCCAGTTTCTGTAAAGCTTAACCTTTCTGGTTAGCTCATCAAATTTTTTCTGGTTCTGGTACCTACCGATGTTAAGATGATCTGTTGTGAGTAAAACAGCATCTGAAAGCTTTTCAACTTTTCTTACTTTTACATTCATCTCATTCAATTGCGCTGATTCATTATCACCGATAAGGTATTCTTTTAATATCGGTTGATTAATTATTCCAAGTATTGGCTTTCCTTTATGTGCTAAGGCTATCAAGGTTCCGAATGTGACGGCACCGCAAATAAAACTTTTTGTCCCATCAATAGGATCAAGCACCCACCGATATTCTGAATCTTCATTATGTTTTCCAAATTCCTCTCCAATAATTCCATGATCTGGAAATTCTTTCATAATTTCTTCGCGCATTAATTCTTCGGCTTTTTTATCGGCAATCGTTACCGGTGAGGCATCCGACTTTGAATCAATTTTAACATCGGTACGAAAGTAGCTTCTTATAACTGTCCCGCTAATATCGGATAGATGCTTCGCGAAAAGTTTGAATTCATTCACATTTTCCAATTGAAAATCCTGTTTTATTCTTTTTCGACTAATCTTTTTAAACTCTCTGAATAAATATAAAAAATAATTACTAGTTCCAGATAAAATCTGGATTTAGAGCTAATTTTGGCCTGAATTTCTTGGTGCATTAAATAACTATTATTATATTTGTGCTTCCAAAATTACAAACCTGGAGAGATGGCAGAGTGGTTGAATGCGGCGGTCTTGAAAACCGTTAAGGATGCAAGTCCTTCCGGGGTTCGAATCCCTGTCTCTCCGCAAACAGAAGACCTCGCTTTGAAGCCAGTAAGCGAGGTTTTTTATTTCCCTAACAATTAAGCTTATTCACATTTCCTATATTATAAAAATACCTTCCTCTAGGCTAGTGCCAGATTTTGTATAAATATCCATAAATATTGATCGGAAATAAATTTATTTGCATAATTATGCAAATAGTTGTATAATAGCGCTGTCAATCGTAGCCGGTTTGTGGTTACTTTCTCGATTGTTAACTATTAAGTAAGGAAATAAATTGGAATTTACATCTGTGTATGCAAGGCATTCACTTGCAGCCGTATATAAGATTGATGAAACAAAGCTTGATTTCTTTAAATAATCTTAAAACAAAAGGAATTTTTGATACGCAAGAAAACAGGCTGTAAGTTCAAAAAGCTATTTTAACATTATTAATACCATAGATTAAAATGATATCAATAGGAATAATTGGCGGCACGGGTTACACCGGAAAATGGTTGGTTGGTTTCTGTAGCAATCATCCTTTTATAGAGGAGATCAATGTTTATGGAAAGGAATCCGCAGGAAAATTTTTGCTTGATATCTTTCCCGAATTAAATAATGAAGTTGAGAATGTTCAAATTAAAAACATTTCAGAACTTTCATTCGACCACGACGTATATTTTATTGCATTGCCTCATGGAGAATCATTAAAATATGTACCGACATTATATAATGCCGGCAAAATAATAATCGATCTTGGTGGGGATTACAGGTTGAATAATTCCATAGAATATGAACAATGGTATAATTATAAACATACTTCACCGGAATTGTTGAATGAAAAAATATACGGGCTTGCTGATTATTTTCAGGCTTATGATCAGGACAAAAGAATAATCGCAAATCCGGGTTGTTACCCAACAGCAATATTGCTGGCAGTTTTACCGATTGTCGAAAACTTCTCTGAAAATATTCAAACCATTAGTGTTTCGGCATATTCGGGAACGAGCGGTGCAGGA
Source organism: uncultured Bacteroidota bacterium (assembly GCA_963772675.1). Taxonomy (GTDB): domain Bacteria; phylum Bacteroidota; class Ignavibacteria; order Ignavibacteriales; family Ignavibacteriaceae; genus JAKAGZ01. The sequence continues at coordinate 124,233 of CAVYYF010000010.1, read as the reverse complement.
AAATCAGTGAAGCAGGAACTAATGATGTCAGAAATGTTCGGCAATGTTAGCGCGTATAAACTAAATAAACACCAGCACCAGCCTGAAATTTTACAGCAATTAAGGTCGGCCGGGTTAAATTCACCATTTTCTTTTGCTACACATCTGTTACCGGTCTCAACGGGAATTTATGCAACTTCTTTTATTCATTTAAATAATAATGTTTCAGAAGGTGAGATCAAAGAAATATACAAAGCACGATATGAAAATAGCATGTTTGTCAGACTAAGAAAAGATCCTCCAAAACTAAATCATGTTGCAAACACAAATTATTGTGACATTAATATTTCTGTAAATGATAAAGTTGTGATTATTACTTCTGCTATAGATAACCTCGTAAAAGGTGCAGCAGGACAGGCGGTTCAAAATTTGAATAAATATTATGGATGGGACGAAACACTTTCAATTAAGAAATACGGAGTAGAAGTTGTTTGAATATATAAATAATGGAAGTTTTACCTCTGCAAAGGGATTTAAGTCGGCAGGGATTTTTTGCGGAATAAAAAGGAAAAGAAAGGATCTTGCTCTTCTTTATTCTGAAAAAAACTGCAATGCTGCCGGTACCTTTACACTTAATAAAGTTAAGGCTGCCCCTCTTTTGGTTTCGCAGGAAATTATAAAGAAAGATCAAAAGGTTAAGGCAATTTTGATAAATTCAGGCAATGCAAATGCCTGCACTGGTGAAAAAGGATATTCTGATGCATTATCTATGCAAAGATATTGTGCTGATAATTTAGAATTAGAATCTGAAAAAGTATTAATTGCTTCTACCGGAGTTATCGGGCTGGAAATGCCTATGGACAAAATTTATAACGGGATCAGAAATATAGTTCCTTTACTTTCAGAAAACGATAAATCAGATGCAGCTGAAGCGATAATGACAACTGATAAAAAGTCAAAGTCATTTGGATTAAAAATTAGGCACGAAGGGAAAGAAATAAACATCGGAGCAATTTGCAAAGGAAGTGGAATGATAATGCCTAATATGGCAACGATGCTTGCATTCATTTCCACTGATGCTGAAATTGAAAAGGAATTATTGCAGGGAACACTTTCCGAAATAGTTGATCAAACTTTTAATAGAATTTCTGTTGATGGAGAAACAAGCACCAACGATATGGTGCTTATTCTTGCTAACGATGAAAGCAAAATAAATATTGAATCAGGCTCAGATATTTTTTATGAGTTTAAAAATGCACTTTTTGATATTTGTAAAAAAATGGCTACTTCAATTATTTCCGATGGAGAAGGTGCAACAAAACTTGTTACAATAGAGATTCTTAATGCTGATACAAAAATAAATGCAAACCTCATTGGAAAATCAGTAGCTAATTCTATGCTTGTAAAAACGGCCTTGTATGGCGCTGATGCAAACTGGGGAAGAATAATAAGTGCAGCGGGTAAAAGTGGGGCTGAGTTTGATCCGATGAAATGTTCGATAAGTTTTAATAATTTACCTGTTATTCAGCCTGGATATAAACTGGTTTTAGATGAGATGAAGGCTTCCGAGATTTTATCCGGGTCCGAATTTTCTATCCAAATCGATCTTGCTTCGGGAATGGAATCAACAACCTGGTGGACGTGTGATCTGACAGAAGAATACGTAAAAATTAATTCAGACTACAGAACATAAAATTATGAATATTTGTTTAATAAAAATCAGTGGCAAGTCAATTTCATCATTTGTAAAGCAGCAAATGCTCAAAACGCAATTGCAGAATCTTTACGATGAATATGATGGAATAGTAATTGTTCACGGAGCTGGTAAAGAAATAACTGAATGGTCTGATAAGTTTGGGTTAGAATCTAAATTTATAGACGGCCAACGAGTTACATCAAAAGAACAAATGAAGATAGTAGCTGCTGTTCAGGCAGGACTCATAAATTCCGAACTATGCGCAAAAATTAATGCAGCAGGGTTTTCAGCATCAGGATACTCCGGAATTGATAGAGGTACTTTTGTAGTTAATCATATGAATCCGAAATTAGGATTTGTAGGCAAGCCGGACTTAATTGGATCAATCGAATGGATAATCAATTTATTAAAAGATAATGTCATTCCTGTTTTTTCAAGTGTATGCAGGGATAAAGAAGGTAATCTCGTAAATGTTAATGCTGATATATTTGCTGAACAACTGGCAATGTATATTGACGTAAGAACAGTTATTTTCCTGTCAGATGTTGAAGGAGTAAAAATAAACGGGAATATAGAGCAAGAGATTACAACGAAAGATATTATAAATGGGATTAAATCTGGTGACATAACAGACGGCATGATTCCAAAACTAATGAGCTGTTCTTCCCTGCTCGAAAATGGTATAGAAAAAATCTGGATCGGATTAACACTAAATTCATTATTCAATAATAAAAATAATATTATAAATGGAACCTGGATTAAAAACAGCGGCACAGAATACAAAAAACTCAAAAAAACTGCTTAATAATTATTCACGCTACCCCGTTGAATTTAAATTTGGAAACGGAAAATTTCTTTTCGATTCGAATGGGAAAAAGTATTATGATTTTTTAAGTGGAATAGCGGTAACAAGCTTTGGACACAATCATCCCGATATAAAGCTGGCTGTTCAAAAACAATTTGATTCCTTATGGCATACTTCCAATCTCTTTGAATCAAATGGTCAGGAAGAATTGGCAGAAAAGCTTGCTGGAAAATCGGGGCTGGATAATGTATTCTTTTCTAATTCAGGAGCTGAAGCAAACGAAGCTGCAATTAAATTCGCAAGAATGTGGGGCAAGGGAAGATTTCATATTGTTTCAGCATTTGGCAGTTTTCATGGGAGAACGTTTGGCGGTATTTCGGCTTCAGGACAGGAAAAGCTCTGGAAAGGTTTTAAGCCTCTCCTGCCGGGTTTTTCATATGTAGAATTTGGGGTGATTGACGAGATAGAAAAAGCAATTACAGAAAATACTGTAGCTGTTATGCTTGAGACAATTCAGGGCGAAGGCGGAGTAAAAATTTCGCCCAAAGGCTATATAAAAAATGTAAGAGAACTTTGCAGTAATAAAAATATTTTATTAATAATTGATGAGATACAAACCGGATTCGGAAGGACAGGCAAATTCTTTTCCTACCAACACGAAGAAATTCTGCCTGATATCGTTACTGCAGCTAAGGGAATCGCAAATGGACTTCCATTAGGTGCAACTTTGTGCACAAAAGAGATCGGCGATCTGATGGTGCCGGGAACACACGGTTCTACTTTTGGTGGAAATCCAGTTGCGGTCGCTGCCGGTAATGTAGTTGCAGATCTTTTAACGGAAGAGATGCTATCAGGTATTTCAGAACTTGGGCAAATTTTCCTTGCAGAACTGAACGAAATAAAATCACCGTTTATAAAAGAAGTTCGTGGAAAAGGATTAATGATTGGAATTGAATTAGAAAAATCTATATCGGCTAAAACTATGGCAAGTAAATTATTGGAAAAAGGAATTATTTGCGGTACCGGCGGACAGAATGTATTGAGAATTCTGCCGCCATTCATTATAACGAAGGAAGATATTTTAATATTTGCTGAAACACTGCAGAAGGTTCTTGATGAGGTTTCTCAGGGAAACAAATAGTTTTATAAAACCTGGAGGAGTTTTTATGTCAGCAAAATTAACGAGATTAAACAGGATTAAGGAAATCCTGAATGAAAAGGAAATAGGCTCCCATGAATGCCTCGTTAAAATATTGAATGACGAAGGAATCCCTGTTACACAAGCTACTCTTAGCCGTGATTTCGTCGAGCTTGGAGTAATAAGAGTAACCGGAGAGAACGGGCCAAGATATATAATTGACGTAGAAGAATCCGGTAATCAGATTGCAAAGTTGATAAAATTTGAAATTGTAAATGTGGACCATAATGAATCCTTAATTCTGATCCGAACGCTGGCTGGTCGCGCGCAAGGAGTTGCTCAATATTTTGACAGACTTAATAACCCTAAAATACTCGGCACTATCGCCGGAGATGATACTGTGTTGATCGTTCCCGTTTCAGTTAAACAGATAAAAGAATTAATAAAAGAATTTAAAAAAATAATGTCTGAGTAATCAATGAAAGCAAAAAGGAGACTAATTTGTCAATAAATAAAATTGTTGTTGCGTATTCAGGGGGGCTTGATACTTCAGTAATGGTTAAGTGGCTGAGTGAAAAATATGATGCTGAAATCATCACTGCGACCGGCTTCCTTGGACAGGTAAAAGAAATTGAAGGTGTGAAAGAGAAAGCGCTGAAAACAGGAGCCAAAAAAGCGGAAGTTTTCGATCTCCGGGAAGAGTTTCTGACAAACTATGTCTGGAAAGCTCTGAAAGCCGGCGCGTTGTATGAAGGTTCTTATCCTATGGCGACTGCTATCGGAAGACCATTGCTCGCAAAAATGCTCGTCGATGTTGCATTAAATGAAAATGCTGATGCTGTTGCACACGGATGCACCGGGAAAGGAAATGACCAGGTAAGATTTGAAGTAGGCGTCCAGGCTCTCGCGCCGAAATTAAAAGTTATTGCTCCGCTCAGGGAATGGGAATTTAAAAGTCGTGAAGACGAAATGGAATATGCACTAAATAAAAATATCCCTGTTAAAGCGACAAAATCTTCTCCCTATTCCATTGACGAAAATATCTGGGGAATTTCAGTTGAATGCGGAGTACTGGAAGATCCGCAAGCGTCTCCTCCTGAAGATGCTTACCAGATTACAATAAATCCGCAGTATGCACCAGATGAACCGGCAGAAATTTCAATACAATTCGAAAGAGGAATTCCTGTGGGATTAAACGATCAATTGTTGCCGCCTGTAGAACTTGTAAATAGATTAAGAGATATTGGAGCAGAACATGGTATTGGACGTTTGGATTTAATTGAAAACAGGGTTGTCGGAATCAAATCAAGGGAAATTTATGAAGCGCCTGCTGCTGTAATTTTACACTTTGCTCATAATGAACTTGAAAAAATGGTGCTGGATAAAGAAACATTCAGGTACAAACAAGATGTCTCAAATAAAATTGCCAATATTATTTATGACGGACTCTGGTACTCCCCGCTGTTTAATGCTTTAAATTCTTTTGTTGATGAAACACAAAAAAATATGACCGGTGAAATTAAAGTTGAACTTTTCAAGGGAAATATCAGGGTGCTTTCAAGGAACTCTCAGTTCAGCCTGTATAATAAAAATCTTGCAACCTACACAAATGAAGATACATTTAATCATAAAGCTTCTGAAGGATTTATTAATATCTATGGATTGCCGTATAAAACCATTGCTAGTCTTTCAAAGAAAGAAATTAAAGAGGAGGTTACTGTTTAATGCTTTGGGGAGGTAGGTTTAAAAACAAGCTGGATGATGATGCTCTTAATTTTTCTTCGTCATTAAAATTTGATATTAATCTTATTTATGAAGATATAGAAGGAAGCATTGCTCACACAAAAATGCTGGCAAAAGTTAAGCTTATTAAAGCTGCTGAGTCCAAAAAAATTGTAGCGGGGCTAAAACAAATTCGCTCAGAATTTGAAAACGGGAAATGGAAACCCAGTGAAAATAAATTTGAAGATATTCATTCTGCAATTGAATCAAGATTATTTGAATTAATTGGTGAAACAGCAGGCAAACTTCACACAGCGCGCAGCAGAAACGACCAGGTTGCAACTGACCTGAGATTGTGGATAAAAAAATCATGTAACGAAATCATTAATTTGATTTCATGGTTACAGAAGACACTGATTTCCATTTCTGAAAAGAACACCGACACAATAATCCCAGGTTATACGCATCTCCAGCGTGCGCAGCCGATTTCGTTGGCGTTTCATCTGTTGGCTTATGTTGAGATGCTGGAACGGGATAAAAAAAGATTCTCTTTCACTTTAACCGAAGCAGATCAATCACCGCTTGGCTCCGGTGCGCTTGCAGGTTCTACTCTTCCATTAGACAGAAATTTTACAACTAAAGAATTAGGTTTTAGTGAACCAACCGGAAATGCACTCGATTCAGTTTCTGACAGGGATTTCGCCATCGATTTTCTGAATGGCTGTGCTAGTTGGAATGATGCATTTGAGCAGACTTTCCGAAGAAATTATTATTTGGTCAACTTCGGAATGGAATTTTATTAAGCTATCCGATTCATTTTCTACCGGTTCTTCACTAATGCCGCAGAAGAAAAATCCCGACATTGCAGAACTAATACGCGGGAAAAGCGGAAGAGTTTATGGAAATTATATCTCGCTGCTTACTACGATGAAATCTCTGCCGCTCAGCTACAACCGCGATTTGCAGGAAGATAAAGAATCCATTTTTGATTCGGCTTTTACTTTCTCATCTTCTCTTGAAATGATGAAAAATCTCTATTGCCTCAGCAAAGTTTAATAAAGAAAGGTTTAAGGCGGAGCTTGAAGGAGATTTCTCGATGGCTACTGATTTAGCTGAATGGCTGGTAATGAAAGGCATACCCTTCCGCGAGGCACATAGTATAGTTGGAAAAATAGTAGTGATACTGGAAGAAAAAGGGACTAATTTTAAAGAATTGACACTTGAAATGTTAAAGGAGATTAACCCTGTTTTTGATGAATCCGCTCTGGAATGCCTGGATATTACAACTGCACTTAAAAGAAAGAAAACCTACGGTTCAACGAATCCTCAACAGGTTAAGAAAAGAATTCAGTTCTGGAAAAGAAAAATTCCTCTTAGTTAACCTAGTGCATACTATCAATTTGATGAGACTAATGTAAATATATACAGTTTACATATTAGTTTACCAAACACATCACTTTTTTATCCCTATTTTACTGTAAAAGTGTTTCACTTCTTTTGGTTCAACCTTTTGCCACTTCAATATTTGTATATCTGAACGTATTTCTGCTATTGCTTCTTGAAGAGCAACTTGAGCATTACCACGCTCAGGTTTAACTAGGATAGCAAGTGCGTAATCCATTTTTAGAGCTACCCTTCTGCTAGCAAAAAGCCAAAGTTTCAACAATGCCTTATTAAATTCAGGTTCATCAGATTTGTCGGGATTAAACGCTGCCTTAACAATAGGGGGAAGAATTTCTTCATAAGCTTTAAGCTTTTGCTCTCGAAAAGTCTTTGCTGCTCCTAAAAAATATCCAACAATAGCTGAGAAAAGTATAGGTAAGAGTATAATAATTACTTTACTAACCGAGCCGAGAAATTCATTGATATCCAAACTAAACCTCCAATAAGCTAATATTCAATTATTGTTCTAAAGGACGCATTTTCAAAATAATAAAAACTATATCTCATTTATTTTAAGTGCATTGAAAACTTGGCAATAAAATTTTTTTTTTTTTATTATATATTTTATTAAAAAGCAGTTAAGCTTTCCCCTTCTAATAAAATCATAAAATTCAAAAAAATCTACTTTTCCACATTTATCTGACCCAAATGATGTTTAAGATGCCTCACATAATCAGTAATAATCCATTCCAGAGTTACCGGTTTATCTAGCTTAATATCGCAAAGGTTCTTTAATTTCTCTTCCGGCATAAATGAAATCAGATATGCCAGATGTTTGTTATAGCTTGTCCACAGTCCGATAATATTTTCCACCGGCTCGTCGGCAAATTTTTGAAATGAAACCCAGTTATCCTGTTCGTAGGTAACAGCAGGCTTATCTTCAAACTGCGCTCTCACAAATCTTTGATGATTGTTTGCCGCCGAATCAATCAGGTGTCCTAAAATTTCTTTCTTTGACCATTTACTGGGAGCAGAACGATAGTTCCAATCCTCGGGAGACATTTTATTAAAATCTTTTCTGGCTTGTGAAACAATTCCTTCTAATTCATCTACTATGTTTTTCATTATGTTAATCATTTAATTTATAGACCAAAAATAATAAATCTTCACGCCAAAATAACTTCTTAAGTTATTATCAATCCGAGTCTTTTTTAGAAACAAACTCAGAGCCAAGTGAGATTATACTTATGTCGGGATCCTTCGACCAATCTGAAGAAATAAGTTTTTGATAATTTATTCTTCCATTAATATACTTCAGCTTATTTGATTTGTATTCGTCATGTATTTCTGAAAAGTCCTCTTTATTAACATTATTCTTTCCGTTGTATCTTGCGTAAATGTTCAGGTAGAAATCCTGGTCAAGAAACGTTGATATTTCCTGGTATTTCTTTTTGTACTCATATTTATAATCATAGCTTAAAGCGGAAATATCAGAAAGAACTGCAGATGCTGTAGGATATGCGCCGGCTCCTTTGCCAATAAACGTATTTTTATCGGCAAAGCTGCTTTCGGTTACAATTCCGTTATAAACTCCATCCACAGTGAAAAGTTCATTATGCGGATAAATTACTTCCGGCAATACATAAGCGGCTATTCCACCTGAGTTAAGTTTCTTTGCATTAGCAACAAGCTTTATTTTATTATTTGCCATCTTAGCATATTTTGAATCAAATTCGTTTATGCGCTGGATACCAAGGTTAAAAAGCTGATCCGGCGAAACAAGCAAACCAAATGCATGGGCAAGAAGAATATTTAATTTGAACTTAGAATCATATCCTTCCACATCAAGTGTGGGATCGCTTTCTGCATAACCATTTTTCTGCGCTTCACTTAACGCTTCTGCATAGCTGATCTTTTTTTCAGAAAGTTCGGTTAATATAAAGTTCGTTGTGCCGTTCATTATTCCGGAAAAGGATTGCAGCAAATCGTTGTCATAATATTCTTCCAGGTTCCTGATAATCGGAATGCTCGCACAGCAGGCAGCTTCATAAAGAAACGGAACTTTATATTTGTTTTGCAGATCGAGCAGTTCTTCCAGGTGTTCTGCAACCATTTTTTTGTTTGCAGTTACGACCGACTTACCTTGTTTAATAGCAGTTGAAACAATCTCAAATGCTGCATCAGCATCATCAATTAATTCCACAATCACATTTATTTCAGGATCGTTCAAAAGATCTTCCTTATTAAATGTAAAATACTCCTTATCAAGAGATCGTTTTTTATTCCTGTCTCTCACGCATATCTTTTTTACTCTGGCCTTCAAGCCGGGATGTTTTTTCCAGCACGGAATACAACCCCCCGCCGACACAGCCAAATCCGAATAAACCAATATTAATTTTATGAGTGCTCATACTTCTCCTCAACTACAGCCTCACCATAAGTGATCTTATTAAATAACTCATCAAGTTCTGCAATAAGATCAGAGCTGTCTTCAAGTCCTATCGAAAGACGGATAAGACTATCTGTAATTCCTGATTTTAATCTTACTTCTCGAGGAATTGATTTGTGAGTCATACTTGCAGGATGACAGCAAAGACTTCTCGGTCCGCCGAGACTTTCTGCAAGCTTGAACAAATTTGTTGAGGTTACAATTTTTAAAGCCGCTGCCTCTGTATCATCTTTAAGGTTAAAAGAAATAATGGCCCCAAAAGCTTTTTGTTGTCTCTTTGCCAGGTCATGGTTTTTGTGAGTTTCAAGCCCGGGATAATAAAGATTTTTTATTTCATCTCTCGTGCTGAGATATTTTGCAACAGCAAGTGCAATTTCACTGTGCCTTTCTACTCTCAGTTTTAAAGTATCTATACTTCTCAGAATTAACCAGGAATCGAACGGACTGAGAACAGCTCCGGCAGCGTTTTGAATATATTTTATTTGTTCGCCCAGTTCAGGAGTTTTTGTAACCACAAAACCTGCAAGCACATCAAAATGTCCGCCGAGATATTTTGTCGCGCTGTGAATAACAATATCTGCGCCCAAAGAAATAGGCTGTTGAAGTATTGGCGATGCAAATGTGTTATCTACACAGAGTAAAATATTATTATCATGAGCGATATCAGCAATAGCGTAAATATCTGAAATTTTCAGCAACGGATTTGTCGGACTTTCTAACCAAATCAGTTTTGTTTTCTTTGTTATAGCTTCGGCAACTTTAACTGTATCAGTTGTATCAACAAACTTTACAGTTATTCCGAACCTGTTATATACAGTTGTTAATAACCTGTAAGCTCCACCGTAAATATCATCCACAGCTACAATTTCATCACCGGCATTCAGAAGTTTAATTACACTATCGATGGCTGAAAGTCCGCTTGCGAATGCACTTGCATTGCTTCCACCTTCGAGCTTTGCAATTACTTCTTCGCAAATATTCCTGGTTGGATTATTCGTGCGGGTGTAATCAAATCCTTTGTTAACGCCGGGCGCTTCCTGAACATAGGTAGATGTCTGATAAATCGGAACCCTTATTGCACCAGTTAAGGGATCGACTGGAATTGAATCGATGATTGATGTGAACTCATTCATAATGAACCTCCAATAAGTTTTTGATTGATTATTAGTTTATACTTACCGGAAATCCATTACCAAAAGAGCATAAAAAAACTCTTTTGATAAGTCAAAAGAGTTTTGTCAAAATCTCTGTTTAACTTATCTTTCCCACCAATTGATGGGTTGGATTTGGCACCTTGTCTTGTGGACAGGTTGCCAAGGCTTCAAAGGGCCATTCCCTCAGCCTTTCTCGATAAGCAATTTGTTAAAAGAACTTTTTAATTATATAAAATAATCCTTTATTAGTCAAGACAAAGAATTAGTTTTTATTTCGTATTTAATGTCCAAATTATCATAACAGCTCTAACGAAGATGAATTGTAGAAAAGTATGATTGTAAAAATATTTAATTTTGCATACAAATATAAAGGAGAATATTGGAAACATTTGTTGGCACAAATGAAAGCGAGGACAGATATAAACGTCTGGTTCAGTTTCTTACTGACTATATCTATACAGTTAAAATAGATGATACCGGTCTTATAGAAACATACCATGGACCGGGCTGCGTCAGGGTTACCGGCTATACTTCCGAAGATTATTACAAGGATCCGGAACTCTGGGTAAGAATGGTTTTTAAAGAAGACCGAAAAACTGTTACTGAACAGGCTACAATGGCACTGTCCGGTAAACCTGTGAATCCGCTCGAGCACAGAATAATACACAGGAACGGATCAATCAGATGGGTTAAAAACAGTATCGTTCTTTCTATAGACGAAAACGGGATTCTTAAAGGCTATGATGGATTAATAAATGATATCACTAATATCAAAAAGGCTGAACAGCAGGCTGTAGAAAAACAGAAACAACTTGAACAAGCTGATAAGCTAGCCTCCTTGGGCGTTTTGGTTTCAGGCGTTGCTCACGAAATTAATAATCCGAATAATTATATAATGCTGAATGTCCAATTGTTTTCAAAAATCTGGAAAGATATTTTACCGATTTTAAATAGTCACTATGAAAATAATGGTGATTTTGCTTTAGCCGGAATGTCTTACAGCCAATCCATAGAGAAAATAACAAAATCAATTGACGGTATTGAAAACGGCAGCGAGCGGATAAAAAATATAGTCAACGCTTTAACTAATTTTGCAAAACAGGACAGAGGAGATTTAAACCAGGAAGTGGACATTAATAAAGTAGTTGACTTTTCTATACTTATTACAGGAACACTAATAAAGAAATCAACTGATTATTTTAATGTCGAATATTCAGACAATTTGCCGAAGATAAAAGGAAATATGCAACAACTTGAACAGGTACTAATTAATCTAGTCACAAATTCTTGCCAATCACTAAAAAAGAGAAATGAAAAAATTTTAGTCAGAACTTACAAAAAAGAAAGCAACAACAGCGTGTCCATTTCTATAGAAGACGAAGGAGGAGGAATGACTGATGATATGCTAAAACACATTTTCGATCCTTTCTTTACAACTAAAAGAACCAGTGGTGGAACCGGGCTCGGGTTATCAATATCTTATAATATAATACAAAATCACGGAGGCACTCTTTCGTTCCATTCTGAAATTGGAAAAGGTACCAAAGCGATTGTATCTTTGCCTGTACAATAAATGGAGGAATATGAAAATAAACGTATACCCGGAACTTCCGGTATTAATAGTAGACGACGAAGATCATTTTCTTAATTCCGCGGAATTGATACTGGCCTCCAACGGAATTACAAATGCCAGAACCTGCAACAATAGTAAAGATGCCCTATCATTAATTGAAAAGGAAATTTTCTCCCTTGTTACACTGGATATTAATATGCCTTATTTATCAGGCACCGAACTCCTGACTAAAATAAAGGAGAGAACTCCCGAAACACCTGTGATAATGATCACCGCAATTAATGATGTCGATAAAGCTGTCAACTGTATTAAGGCTGGCGCATTTGATTATATAGTAAAACCTGTTGATGATTCCAGGCTCACTACAACCATCAGGCGTGGACTTAATCTCAGTGAAATCAGGGACGAAAACAAAAGACTTAAACAATATCTTCTTGAAGACAAATTACATTACCCTGAAGCATTTTCAAAAATAATAACACAAAGTCAGCCGATGCTGGCTATTTTAAAATACATAGAAGCTATTGCCAAAACTCCCCTTCCGGTCCTGATAACGGGTGAGACCGGAACAGGTAAAGAATTAATTGCGGAATCCATTCACAAGATAAGTGGAAGAGATGGTGAACTTGTGAAAGTTAATATTGCCGGTGTCGATGATATGTTTTTTTCAGATACTTTATTCGGACATAAAAAAGGAGCATTTACCAATGCTGAATTGGAAAGAAACGGGTTAATTGAAAAAGCTTCCAATGGGACGTTATTTCTTGACGAAATCGGTGACCTTAATATGGAATCACAGGTCAAACTATTGAGATTGCTTCAGGATAATACTTATTATCAACTTGGGTCGGATACAATTAAATCAACTAACGCAAGAGTGATAGTTGCTACAAATCGTACTGCAAAAGAATTGTCGGAAGGTTCCAAATTCAGAAAGGATTTGTATTACAGATTAATGACACACCACATTAATATTCCAGGACTTGCAGAAAGGAAAGCTGATATACCGATTTTAACAGAACACTTTCTTGAAAAAGCAGCAAAAGAACTCGGCAAGAAAAAGCCCACTCCACCAAAGGCATTATTTACTCTGCTCGAAAATTATAATTTCCCGGGTAATATAAGAGAACTTGAAGCCATGGTTTACGATGCAGTTAATCTTCATGAAAAAGGAATATTATCATTAAGAACTTTTAAAAACAAAACGGGATTAAGTTTAAACGATAATAGTTATCCCGAACCGAATTCTGAATCAGAACAATCAATAGCTTTTCCTACAGATAAGTTACCCACTCTCAATGAAACTGAATGGTCTTTAATTGAAGAAGCGCTGAAACGTACCAAAGGAAATCAATCCCTGGCAGCTGGTTTACTTGGAATCACTAGACGTGCACTTAACAACAGATTGCAAAGATCAAAAAAGAAATAACACACCTGCTACAATAATTATAAGTTTATTCTAAAAAGTAAAACACAATCTACAATACCTTTACTTCTCCTAATTATTATTTCACATCTATAAGTAAGATAATCCTCTGCCCTAACGATTATACTTTTTTGAACATTTGACAGATTTATTAGCGACTGAGGTTAGAAAAAATATTGTAAATAAGCATCAAAAACGCGCAAAATTCTCCTTAATATTTATAAGGGAATACTTGACATAATATTTAATTTATAATATATTACAACCTGTTAGCCTTAATAATTAAGGTTTAATTGCCTAATAGCCTTAGGAAAGATAAGCCAGCTATAGGGAATTAGCCTTCCTTTTGGAAAACAAGTAAATGGTCAAAAACTAAAATAAATCGTGGGAGGTCTATATGAAAAAAATTGAAGCTGTTATCCGTCCTTTTAAGCTTGATGATGTACACAGCGCGCTGCAAGAAGCAGGGTTTGGCGGGCTGACTGTTACAGAAGTCAAGGGCTACGGAAGGCAGAAGGGACATAAGGAGATATACAGGGGTTCTGAATACAATATCGAGTTTGTTCCAAAGTTGAAGCTTGAGCTTATATGTTCGGATGAAAGATTGGAAAAGGCTGTGGAGATTATCATAAGTAATTCCAAGACTGGAGAGGTTGGCGATGGCAAAATTTTCATACTCAATGTAGAAGAAGCCATCAGGATAAGAACAGAAGAATCCGGAAACGCAGCAATATAATTATATAATAAATATGAGGTGGTTTTATGAAAGCGTTGTTAAAATTTTTGTTGACCGTTACTTCACTTATAATCATTATTTGCAGTTCATCTTTTCCGCAGGCTACAGTTAGTGTCGGTGCAGATATTTACAGCAGGTATAATTGGAGAGGTCTTGACTTTGGAGACTCACCAAGTTTCCAGCCCACACTAAGCTTTAGTGCCGGAGGTTTTACAATCGGTGCATGGGGTGCATACAATTTCTTTTCCGGAACTAACCCTGCGTATTCAGAAAACGATCTGTTTGCAAGTTATAGTATAGCAACGCCATCAAGCGGCAGCTTCTCAATTTTGTACACAGATTACTACTATCCGAGTTCGGGGTTGAGTTTTTTTAAATATGATATTAACGGCTCACACGTATTGGAAGCAGGGCTGGGTTACTCAGGACCTGAAAGCTTTCCTATTCAGCTAACAGGTTATTATAATTTTAAAAACGATCCTGACAAATCAGCTTATATACAAGTAGGATATCCAGCAAATGTTGGTGAGGTTTCTCTTTCATTCTTCGCAGGATTTACTACTGCTTCCAGCGCCTGGTATGCAACTACAAACGCAGGTCTTATTAATCTCGGTATTGCAGCAACCAAAAATGTTATAATAACAGACAATTTTAGTTTGCCTGTTCACGTATCATATATACTGAATCCATATTTAAAACAAAGCTTTTTGATAGCAGGTATTTCGCTATAAATTTTTATTAGACTAAAAAAATAATCCATAAGTAATTTTTTATAGGAGTTAACATGAGAAAAAAGTTTTTCAATGTTTCAATATTTTGGGCGGCCTTTTTAGCACTGGTATTGATTATTGCAGTTCCTTCTACAAATGCACAACCTGATCCAACAGGTGCAAAAACGGGAACTATAAATGATGTACCTGCAGCAAAAGTTGGTTCCCCTACAATGACTGAAATTGGTGATGCGGCAGGACATAATAGAATTGCAATAAATATTATGTGGACTTTAATAACCGGATTCTTAGTAATGTTTATGCAGGCAGGATTTGCCATGGTAGAAACCGGTTTTACACAGGCTAAGAATGTGGCCCACACTATGGGTATGAATTTTATGGTTTACGGGGTCGGTGTTTTAGGATTCTGGATTTGCGGGTTTGCATTAATGTTTGGAGGAGTTGGTGCTTTGGGCAGTCTTGGAGGCACACCCGGTCTTACCAGTGAAATTACTATTTCCCTTTTTGGCAAAGACTTTGGATTAGCGGGATTTTCAGGATTCTTTTTAAATCCTCATGTATATGATGTTGGTATTTTCACACTCTTTCTTTTCCAAATGGTATTCATGGACACGACTGCTACAATTCCAACCGGAGCAATGGCCGAAAGATGGAGGTTCCTCCCTTTTATTATTTATGGATTTTTTATTTCAATGATTGTGTATCCAATATTTGGCAATTGGGTTTGGGGAGGCGGATGGCTATCTCAGCTTGGTACCCTTTTTGGACTTGGACATGGTCATGTTGATTTTGCCGGATCATCCGTTGTTCATGAAGTCGGTGGTGCTGCGGCTCTTGCAGGCGCCTTGGTCATCGGCCCGAGATTGGGCAAGTATAATAAAGATGGTTCATCAAATGCTATTCCCGGCCATAATATTCCGATGGCTATTATAGGAACTTTTATTTTGGCTTTCGGCTGGTTTGGATTCAATCCAGGTTCTACTCTTGCGGGTACTGATTTAAGAATAAGCGTGGTTGCGACAAACACGATGTTAGCTTCAGCAAGCGGCGCGTTTACTGCTATGTTATATATGTGGATTAAATACGGCAAACCTGATCCCAGTATGATGGCAAACGGAATGCTTGCGGGTTTAGTAGCGATCACAGCTCCATGTGCATTTGTTAACGCACCTTCGGCTGTTTTGATCGGTGCTATTGCAGGTGTACTTGTAGTTGTTTCTGTATTCTTTCTTGATCATAAATTAAAAATTGACGACCCTGTTGGTGCAGTTGCAGTTCACGGCGTGAATGGTTTCTGGGGAGTGCTTGCGCTTGGATTATTTGCCGACGGAAGTTATGGTGACGGATGGAACGGTATTCCCGGAACTGTAACTGGTTTATTTTATGGAAACGCCGGTCAGTTTTTTGCTGAATTGATAGGTGGTGTTGTTTGTTTTGTATTTGTTTTTTCTGTGATGTATGTATTTTTTAAGGTTTGCGATAAAGTTATGGGACTCCGTCCTTCTGCAAGAGATGAAATTCAGGGACTTGATATGCCTGAAATGGGTATAAAAGGATACGAAGTAGCAACAATTAAAGGTGTTGAATAAAATATATTTTATTTACAGAGAAAGCGTTTCCCTGATGGGAATGGGAATTTCAAGATTACCTCCTCGTTAATGAAATTCTCGTTCCCTTTTTATATTTAATTCTAAAAGTTGATGGAATTTATTTATAATGCTAATTAGAAGATTTATTTAGCATCTCTTAAAAATTTATTAACACTTTCTGCACATTTTCTTCCTTCAGCTATAGCCCAAACAATCAGTGATTGTCCGCGTCTCATATCACCGCAAACAAATATCTTATCCAGGCTTGTTTTGTGGGCATTTTTCACATCACCAAATTCTGCTTTAATATTTCCACGTTGATCTAACTCAATTCCCATATCGATCAAACCTTCATACATTCTATTCTTTTTAGGTCCGGTAAACCCGGCTGCAATTAAAACTAGTTCAACAGGAAGCTCAATTTCGGAATTATCCTGCTCGATAAATTTGCCGGCTTGAAATTCTACTTTTACACATCTTAATGATTTGACACAACCATTTTTATCGCCAAGGAATTTTTTAGTGCTAACACTCCACTGTCGCACAGCGCCTTCTTCCTGGCTTGAAGAAGTTCTGAAGATAAATGGCCAATAAGGCCAGGGATTATTTTTGCTTCTTTCTTTTGGGGGCTGCGGCATTATTTCTAACTGCGTAACAGATTTTGCACCTTGCCTGATAGACGTGCCAATACAATCAGACCCTGTATCGCCTCCTCCCAGCACGATAATATTTTTCCCCTCTGCGCTGATAACCTCTACATTATCGCCTGCATTAAATTTATTTTGCAGTGTAAGAAAATCCACTGCAAAATGAATCCCTTTTAATTCTCTGCCTGGGATTTCAATATTTCTGGGAGACTCTGAACCACAGGCAAGAACAATTGCATCATAGTTGTTTTGTAATTCCCAAATTTTTAAATCATCACCAATATTTACACCCGTAAAAAACTTTACTCCTTCCGCCTTCATTTGATCAAGTCTTCTGTCGATCAGCCATTTCTCTAATTTAAAATCAGGAATTCCGTATCTGAGCAAGCCCCCGATCCTGTCATTTTTTTCAAAAAGATCTACATAGTGCCCTGCTCTTGAAAGCTGTTGTGCTGCGGCCAGGCCAGACGGTCCTGAACCAATCACAGCAATTTTTTTTGAAGTCTTATTCTCATTAATTCTGGGCTTCACCCATCCCTCTTTAAAGCCTTTATCGATTATCATTTTTTCAATAGACTTAATAGTCACAGGAGAAGAATTTATCCCAAGCACGCAGGCACTTTCACAGGGTGCAGGACAAAGCCTGCCGGTAAATTCCGGGAAATTATTCGTGGAGTGTAAATTCTTTAGCGCTTCTTCCCATTTCCCTTTATAAACCAGGTCATTCCACTCAGGTATAAAATTTTGAACCGGGCACCCGGTATCACCATGACAAAACGGGATTCCACATTCCATACAGCGGGCACCCTGCTTCTTAGCAGTATCTTCATCAAAAGAATGTTCAAATTCTTTAAAATGCTTTATCCTTAATTTAACTTTTTCCTTGTCAGGAGTTACCCTGTCAAATTCCAGGAAGCCTGTTGGTTTTCCCAAATTAATTTCCCTCCACACTTATTTCTTCAATGCCCGGACTATTATATTCAGTATTCATTTTGGTAATAGCTTCTTTATATTCAAAAGAAATTATTTTTATAAAATTCTGCATCTCAATTTTCCAGTTGTCCAGAATAAATTTTGCTCTCGATGAATAAGTATAATAGAAATGCTTCTCTATCAGGCCAAAAACCTTGCGGGCATCATATTCTTCCAATTTTTCAACTGAGACAAGATCCTGATTAATATTTTTCAATAAATCACCGGTACAATTCCAGAGATATGAAACTCCACCTGACATACCGGCAGCAAAATTCCTTCCGATCTTTCCAAGTATAACCACGTTTCCTCCGGTCATATATTCACATCCGTGATCACCTACTCCTTCAACTATCGCGGTTGCACCGGAATTTCTTACACCAAACCGCTCACCGGCCACCCCATTAATAAATGCTTCCCCGCTGGTTGCTCCGTATAAACAGGTATTTCCAATGATGACATTTTCATAAGAAACCAGTTTTGATCCTCTCGGAAGTCTTACGATTATTCTGCCGCCGGACAAGCCTTTACCTACGTAATCATTTGCCTCGCCGTACAATTTTAATTGAACTCCTTTTGCAAGGAAGGCACCAAAACTTTGCCCGGCTGTCCCTTCGAATTCAAGCTTAATACTGCCCGGAGTTAAACCTGCTTCACCGTAGAGTTCACAAATCTTATTTGAAATTAATGCGCCAACAGTCAGATCGGTATTTTTTATAGTTTGCTTTGCAGCTGCAATCCCGCTGATCTTTGTGCTGTGCAATATTTTTTTCAGAATTTCATTATCAAGCTGATTTTCAATTTTATGATTCTGTGCACGTGTCCTGTATTGTTGTGTTTGAAACAATGATTCCTGCTTGCATAAAATTTTGCTAAGATCAATTCCCCTGTATTTCGACTTTGATTTACTCTTTACCTGTTCAAGTTTATCGGTTTGACCAACCATTTCTTCAAATTTCCTAAAGCCCAATTCTGCCATAAGTTCTCTTACCTCTTCAGCAATAAAGAACATAAAGTTTACAACATACTCCGGCTTACCAGTAAACCTTTTTCTCAAAACCGGATCTTGTGTCGCAACCCCGACCGGGCATGTATTTAGATGACATTTCCTCATCATTATACATCCTTGCGTTACAAGCGGTGCTGTTGCAAATCCAAATTCTTCTGCACCTAAAAGCGCACCGATTACAACATCCCTTCCTGTTTTAATTTGTCCGTCCACTGCAAGGTATACCCTGTCACGCAACCCGTTAAGTACAAGAGTCTGATGAGTTTCGCTTAATCCTAATTCCCAGGGAGAACCAGCATACTGTATAGATGAAATCGGACTGGCGCCCGTTCCACCGTCGTGACCACTGATAAGAATGTGATCCGCTTTTGCTTTTGCAACTCCCGCTGCAATAGTTCCAACTCCTGATTCGGAAACCAGCTTAACGCTTACCCGTGCTTTTGGGTTTATGTTTTTAAGATCAAAAATTAATTGCTTAAGATCTTCTATCGAATAAATATCATGATGTGGAGGAGGACTGATAAGAGTTACGCCGGGTGTGCTGTGTCTTACTTTAGCAATTATCTTATCGACTTTAAACCCTGGTAGCTGCCCGCCTTCGCCCGGTTTTGCACCCTGCGAAATTTTGATCTGCAGATCATCCGCATTTACCAAATAGTTTGCTGTAACTCCAAATCTTGCAGACGCAACCTGTTTGATTGATGATCGCATAGTGTCGCCGTTCTCAAGTGTAATAAATCTTTTCGCCGATTCACCTCCTTCACCTGTATTTGATTTTCCTTCTATCCTGTTCATTGCAATAGCTAAAGAAGTGTGTGCTTCCCAGGAAATCGAACCGAAACTCATTGCCCCGGTAGAAAATCTTTTTACTATTTCTTTCGCGTCTTCTACTTCTTCAATTGGTATCGGCTTTGGGAGTTTTTTAAAATCCAGCAAGCTTCTCAGAGTTACTCTCTTTTTATCCTGATCATTTATAAGAGTCGAGTATTCCTTAAAAGTCTTAAATTCATTGTTCCAGGTGCTTTGCTGAAGTTTTGAGATTGTTAAAGGATTCCACAAATGATGCTCACCGTCTCTTCTGTAGTGATAGAGTCCACCGCTTCCAAGACAATCACAATTTTTCAAAACATCAAAGGCAAGATTATGTTTTTTAATTGCTTCATCGCCAAGCATTTCAAGACTGAGCCCTTCAATTTTTGTTGGAGTCCCCGTAAAATATTTTGAAACTATTTCACTATCGAGGCCAACTACTTCAAAAATCTGCGCACCGCAATACGACTGTAAGGTACTTATTCCCATCTTGCTAAAGACTTTGAGCAATCCTTTACCGACAGCTTTCACATAATTTTTCTTTGCATCTTTATAACTTGCTACCCCTGTAATATGTCCATTGTTAAAAAGATACTTTACTGTATCGTAAGCGAGATAAGGATTAATAGCATTCGCCCCGTATCCGCATAGAAGCGCAAAATGAGGAACTTCCCTGGGCTCACCGCTCTGAATAATTATTCCTGTTCTTGTCCTTAATCCTTTTTTGATAAGCGTATGATGAACAGCTGAAACAGCAAGCAGGCTTGGAATTGGTGCCTGAAGTTCATTAACACCCTTATCAGTAAGTATTATTAAAGAATAACCGCTGGTAACTGCATCAATAGCCTGATTGCAGATTTCATCAAGGCGTTCTCGCATACCGTGTCTTTTTTTAACATTAAAAAGAGTCGGAATAGTTATCGAACGGAAATGAACATTTGATAAAGTTTTAAGTTTTCCAAATTCAGTATTTGAAAGAAGCGGATTTTTTAATTCAATCCTGTGTGCATGTCTTGGAGTTTCATCCAGTAAGTTTTGCTCGGGCCCTATATAGGTTGTTAACTCCATTACTAATTCTTCTCTTATGGGATCAATAGCCGGATTTGTAACCTGAGCAAATAGTTGTTTAAAATACCGGAACAGCGGCTGCGGCTTCTCGGAAAGCACGGAAAGCGATGCATCTGTTCCCATCGATCCTGTTGCTTCCTGACCGTTTTCAACCATAGGAGTAATTACAATTTTTATATCTTCCTTCGTGTAGCCAAATATTTTCTGATGGTTTAAAATTTCAGTATTGGTAGCTTCGCTTTTAAACAAGGGATCGGGCAGTTCATCGAGTTTAAGAATATTTTCTTTCACCCAATTACCATAAGGCTTCCTGCTTATGATTTCACTTTTAATTTCATCATCGTGGATTAATTTTCCTCTTTCAGTATCTACTAAAAACATTTTACCGGGCTGAAGCTTTCCTTTTTTTATAATCTTTTCAGGCGGAATATTCAGCAGTCCTGTTTCCGAAGATAGTATTGCTATATTATCTTCTGTAATCATATATCTCGCGGGACGGAGCCCATTCCTATCAAGGCTGGCTCCTATATATTTACCATCAGTAAAAACGATTGCAGCAGGACCATCCCAGGGTTCCATAAAAGTTGCGTGAAACTCATAAAATGCTTTTAACTTTTTATCCATATTTTCATTCTTCGACCAGGCTTCAGGAATCATCATCATTATTGCATGGGGCAGGCTCCTCCCGCTCATTACTAACAATTCCAATACCGTATCAAATGTTGCTGAATCACTTTGCCCTTCCATAATTATCGGCAGCATTCTTTTCAGGTCCTTGCCATAATAGTTTGATTCCATTACCGCTTCCCTGGCAGACATCCAGTTCTTATTGCCGCGCAATGTATTAATTTCGCCGTTGTGTGCAATCATTCTGAAAGGATGTGCAAGATCCCATGTTGGAAAAGTATTTGTTGAAAAACGCAGGTGTATCATCGTGAATGCTGATTTCATATCGGGGTCAAGAAGATCAGGATAGAATGCTGTTAGCTGATCGGCAAGCAGCATACCTTTATAGATAATAACTCTTGAACTGAAAGATGGGACATAATATTTACTTCTATCGCACTTCAGTTCCTCCCTTATTCTTTTATCAATAATTCTTCTAATTAGAAAAAGTTTCCTTTCAAATTCATCCTGAGAAGAAATGCTATCATTAGCCTGTAAAAAGCATTGTTTAATAAAAGGCATCATTAATTTTGATCCTTTACCGGGAACACTCGAATCAACAGGAACATCCCTCCATCCAAGCAATAACTGGTCTTCATCATCAATTATTTTTTCAATTATAGTCTCACAAGCCTTTCTTAAAATTTTATTTTGTGGCAGGAATAACATTCCAACCGCATAACTTCCAGCTTCAGGCAAAGTTATATTTTCTGCTACACAGACTTTTCTCAAAAATTCATCCGGTATTTGAATGGAAATACCTGCACCATCACCGGTATTTTCATCGGCTCCTACAGCACCACGATGCTCAAGATTCCTAATCATCTCGAGACCCATATCAATAATATTCCTGGATTTTGCACCGCTAATATCGACAACAAAACCAAGCCCACAGGCATCGTGTTCAAAAGAAGGATCGTACATTCCGATTTTATCCATTGACATACCTTTTTGAGAAATAGATTAAAATTAAACGGCCTTAGCTTCTGTTAGCCTAACCTCATTTTGATTTACATTATTTACGTAATCAAGCCAGGCATCGTAGTTTTTGTTGTTGCCGTGAATTACTTCAGAATAGCATTTCTGTAAATCGGCACAAACCGGACCCGTGGAACCGCTTCCAATTTTACGGCGATCAATTTCACTAAGTGCAATCACTTCAGCGGCTGTTCCGGTTACAAATACTTCATCAGATATGTAGAGTTGGTCTCTTGAAATTACTTCTTCAACCACTTCGTAATTTCTATCTTTCGCAATTGTTATTATTGTATCTCTCGTTATTCCTTCCAACACGCTATTCCGTGGAGGAGTATAAATAACATTATCTCTTACAATAAATATATTTTCACCTGTACATTCAGAAACATACCCGTTAGGGTCAAGCATTATCGCTTCATCAAATCCACCTCGCACGCTTTCGCTTTTAGCAAGAACAGAATTAACATAATTACCCGAAGTTTTTCCTTTCGTCATCATAATATTCGGATGATGACGTGGAAAAGAAGAAATATTTGCTTTAATTCCTTTTGCCAGAGCTTCAGCTCCCAGGTAATTTGTCCACTTCCAAATGGCAATGCCAGCATCAATTTTTATATTAGTAGTTGATAAATTCCACCCGCCTTCCTTGATATAGATCAGAGGACGAACGTAACACTCAACCATGTTGTTTAATTTTACAAGTTCAATCGCAGCATTATATAATTCTTCAAAAGTGTATGGTAATTCATCCAGACCAAGTATCTGCGTACTTTTGATTAGCCTTTTTATATGATCTTTCAATCTAAAAACCGCGGGGCCATCTTGTGTTGCATAAGAACGTATACCTTCAAAAACTCCGGTGCCGTAATGAAGCGAACTTGTTAAAAAATGCAGCTTCGCTTCGCGGAAAGGAACAAACTCACCTTCCAGCCAGATATATTCTGAATCAAATGCCATCTAAACTCCTATATTTATATCGCTTGTTTTGAAATATTCACTTTGTACTTAAACAGTTTATAATTGATACTATCGCATAATGCAAACCAGCTGGCCTGAATAATATTTTCTGAAACACCAACAGTTGACCATATTTCATTCCCATCCCCCGACTCTATCAATACCCTGACTTTCGCTGCTGTGCCGTCTTTCTCATTCAGAACTCTCACTTTATAGTCGAGAAGTTTTATCATTACTATTTCAGGATAAAATCTCAGCAACGCTTTCCTGAGCGCATTATTTAGAGCGTCAACTGGTCCATGTCCGTTTGCCGCAGTATGTTCTACTTCACCATCAACTTCTATCTTAAGAACTGCTTCAGCTGATGTTTGGCCATCGTTTCCGAAAATTACATTTACTTTCGAGTCAAGAGTTTTAAAATAAGGTGAATATTCATTCGTCTCTGTTCTCAATATTAATTCAAACGATGCTTCTGCTCCATCAAACTGGTATCCATCATACTCTAACGATTTTACATATCCAACAAGCTTTTTACTTAATTCCTTGTTTTCAGTAATGTCAACGCCAAATTCATTTGCTTTATATTTTATGTTGCTCTGCCCGGAAAGATCAGAGATTATTACCCTCTGTTTATTACCAACAACACCGGGTTCTATGTGCTCGTACATTCTGTTATCTTTTAACACAGCACTTACGTGCACTCCACCTTTATGAGCAAAAGCCGATTTACCCGTAAAAGCTGAATGTGTATCAGGAGCCATATTCATTATTTCATAAACAAAATTTGATAATGAAGTTAATTTTTTAAGATCAATATATTCGCTAACCGCCAGATTCATCTTCAAAATCAGGTTTGGTATTATGCTGATCAAATTTGCATTGCCGCATCTTTCGCCCAGCCCGTTAACGGTTCCCTGCACGTGAACAGCACCAGCTTTAACTGCACTTAAAGTATTTGCAACTGCAAGTTCGCCGTCATTATGCGTATGAATCCCTAGTGGTTTTTTGATCACATTTTTAACTTCGCTTACTATTTCAAAAACTTCTTCCGGAAGTGAGCCACCGTTGGTATCACAAAGAGTGATAACATCAGCACCAGCTCTTTCAGCAGCTTCAATCATTTTTAATGCAAATATTTTATCGTCTTTATAACCATCAAAAAAATGCTCCGCATCGAAAATTACTTTGCGTCCTTTTTCTTTTAAAAGTTTAACCGAGTCATGAATGAGCTCTTCATTTTCATCATCGCTCAATCCAAGGCTTTTCTCCGCGTGAAATCTCCAGGTTTTTCCAAAAATAGAAACTATTTCCGTATCAGCATTTAACAAGGCAATCAAATTTTTATCTGATAAAATTTTACCAGGAAATCTTGCAGTAGATCCAAATGCGCAAACTTTTGAATGTTGGAAATTAATTTCTTTTATCTTCTGGAAAAATTCTTCATCACGTGGATTACTTCCAGGCCACCCGCCTTCGATAATATCAATCCCGAATTCATCAAGTCTCTGGGCAATTAATATTTTATCGTGGACAGTAAGATTTACGCCTTCACTTTGAGTGCCGTCTCTTAGAGTTGTATCGAATATTTCTGTCTTAGTTTTATTTTCCATCTTAAATTTCCGGTTTTGTTAAACAATCATTCCTGCTTTTCTCGCATATTCAAAAATTCCGCCCTGTTCTATAATAGGTAAAACGTTGCCAAGCGGCTTTAAGTTATATTTTATATCAGTAGAAAGATTTTTCAGAATATTTTTTTCAAGATCGATTTCTACCTGGTCAAAGGTTTTAATTTTATCACTAAGTTTTCCAAATGATTCATAAGGAATAAGAAAACCGCCGTCTACAGAATTCCTGTAAAATATTCGTGCATATGATTCAGCAACGACAGCCTTAATACCCGCTTTTTGCAGCGCGAACGGAGCGTGTTCTCTTGATGAACCACAGCCAAAGTTTCCACCGCCGATGATTATGTCAAATTTTGATTCAAAGTTATTTACCTCGATAAACGGAATGTCACCCTCCGGCAAACCGGATTTCGCTGCAGGAACTCCTGATAATGCAAACTGACCGTATTTTTTTGATTCATCGGGATCAGACAAACTATAAACAAGATGTTCAGCGGGAATTATCTGATCTGTATCAATATTATCTCCGAGTACGAAAGCTTTTCCTTTAATTATTTTTTCCATTTCAACTTCCTTTGTCGATTATAAAAAATTTCTAGGATCAGTAATCACACCTGTAATTGCTGATGCCGCCACCGTAAGTGGTGAAGCAAGATAAACTTCAGATTTTTTGCTTCCCATTCTGCCGGGAAAATTTCTGTTTGTGGTAGATATAACAACGTCTTTATCAACGGCTCTGCCGAAAGTATCGTCCGGACCGCCGAGACATGCTGCACAGGAAGATTCAGCAATTTTACATCCGGCATCCAGAAAGATTTGTTTCAGTGCAACTCCATTTATCATTTCTGCTTCAAGCTGTTGAGCAGTAGCCGTACTGGCGGGAACAATAAAAGTTGGCACCTGTGTCTTTCTTCCAAGTAATAATTTTCCGGCATTTATAAAATCAGTTATTTTTCCTCCTGTACACGAACCTATGTAACATTTTGTCAACGCTGTACCTTCAACATTTTTTACATTATCCCTGTTGTCAGGACTGTGCGGCTTGGCTACAAGAGGTTGAATTTCTTCAACGTTATATTCATATGTTTTGAAATATTTTGCATCGCTGTCACTTTGAAATGTCTCATAAGGTTTATCATTTCTTTGTTTCACATAAGCACGGGTAACTTCATCTGCAGCAATAATTCCGTTCATTCCACCTGCTTCGATTGCCATATTAGTGAGAGTCATCCTCTCTTCCATTGATAAGTCATAAACGGCTTCCCCGTCAAATTCCATTGCCCTGTAAGTTGCTCCGTCTGTTGTTATATCGCCAAGTATTTGAAGTATGAGGTCTTTTGCTGTTAAATATTCCGGAAGTTTACCATTAAATGTAAACTTCATTGACTCGGGAACTTTTTCCCATATTTTTCCTGTACCAAGTATAAATGCTGCGTCAGTATTTCCAACTCCGGTTGCGAACATCCCGAATGCACCAGAAGTGCAGGTGTGCGAATCAGTTCCGAACAAAACTGTTCCCGGAATATTGTATCCTTCTTCCGCTAAAGCTACATGGCAAACACCTTTGTACCTGTCAGTTCCAACATCATAATAATTTTCAATCTGATGCTCTTTAGCAAACTCACGGAGTAGAACAACATTCCTGTTAGCGTGAACATTTTTTGTGAAGATGTAATGGTCAGGAAAAATCACCAACTTATCTTTATCCCATATTTTTGCTTTTTCACCAAATTCCTTTTTCCAGATTGCGAAAGTAGGCGGACCACAGACATCATGTGTCATTAACACATCAACATTTAACCACACGTTTTCCCCGGGAATTACTTTATCTTTTCCCGCGGACTTTGCTAAAATTTTTTCAGTTATTGTCATTCCCATATTACTTTCTCCTAAACTGCTTTAATAATTTCTTTCTCTTCTTCTTCGGTTTTTTGCTCTGCTTTATGCAATTCCTGTTGATTAATTGCACTTATATATGCTTTGCCGCTTGCTTCAATAATATCCGTTGAAACGCCTCTGCCGGTAAACGACAAATTATCGTAACGAATTCTAACAAACACTTCACCAAGTGCTTCCCTGCCGGATGTAACGGACCTTACCTGGTAAGATTCGAGATTAGGCTGCAAATTCAGAGACCTGTTAATTGCATTAAACAAAGCGTCAACAGCACCATCACCAGTAGCAGAGTCTGAATATTCAACATCAGAGTTTTTAATGCTTACTGTTGCTGTTGGAATTGAGTTGGTTCCTGAATTTATATTTACATAAACCAATTCATAAAATTCATTTTTGGAAACAATCTCATCTCCCATAAGAATTCTGAGATCATCGTCGAATATTTCTTTTTTCTTATCCGCAAGTTTAGTGAAACTCTCATAAGCTTTCTGTAATTCGGTTTCAGAAAGAATATATCCCAGTTCTTTTAATCTTACTTTTAAGCCATGCCGGCCTGAATGTCTGCCCAAAACAATTTTAGTTTTCTGAACGCCAACAGATTCAGGAAGCATAATTTCGTACGTCTCCCTGTTTTTCAACATTCCATCCTGGTGAATACCTGCTTCATGTGCAAATGCATTCTCGCCGACAATGGCTTTGTTGGGCTGAACTATCATTCCTGAAAAAGATGAAACCATTCTGCTCGTGTTATAAATTTCCGTTGTATTTATATCAGTATGAAAATCATAAAGATCTTTTCTGACTTTCAGTGCCATTACAATTTCTTCTAATGAAGCATTTCCTGCTCTTTCACCAATTCCATTTATTGTGCATTCCACCTGTCTTGCACCATTTTCTATGCCTGCCAGGGAATTTGCAACTGCCATCCCAAGATCGTTGTGGCAATGAACACTTACAATCGCCCTATTTATATTTTTTACTTTTTTAAACAACTCAGCTATTTTATTTCCAAACTCAGTGGGCATTGTGTAGCCGGTTGTATCAGGGATATTAATCGTTGTAGCACCTGCTTCAATTGCAGCTTCTATTACCTCAGCAAGATAATTTATATCAGTTCTACCTGCATCCTCTGCAGAAAATTCAACATCATCACAAAGTGATTTTGCATATTGAACCATGTCGAAAGACATTTTAAATATTGTATCTCTTTTTTCACTTAACGTATTTCCATATCTTGAATCAGAAAATTTTCCGACTATATGATAATCCGACGTACTGTTAAAAGTATGTATCCTTTTTTTGCTTGCATTTCTTGATGGCATCATAAGCAGATTTAATATCAATCTCTTTAGCCCGGGCAAGCGCAGCAATAGTAACATTAATTTCACCGGATATTCTTTTAACAGCTTCGAACTGAGCCGGGGATGAAACCGGGAAGCCAGCTTCGATAATATCAACTTTTAGTTTCTCTAGTTGCCTCGCTATCTCTAATTTTTCAAAGATATTTAATGAAGCACCCGGAGATTGTTCTCCATCTCTTAAAGTTGTATCGAAGACTAATACCCTGTTATGCACTTTTGTACCTCGCTATTTTATATTTAGCCGTTAACTAAAATCTTTATTATTTAACTAATGTTTTTTACCAATCAGTAATGCTAACTCACGCCATTTCCAGTAACAGTCAACATCATAAAAGCCAATTTCTCTCAACCATTTAAGTTGAGTCTCAACATCAAGAAGAATATTTGCTCCGTCCTCTTCTGCTCCAAGCTTTTGAAAAAATATTTTATGAAGATTTTCGGTCGGAGAAGAAACATGCTCCAAATTGCAGAATATTCCTCCGTCCTGAGTTACCTCCCAAATTTCTTCATACAACTTTCTTTTTCTAGCGTGATCAACATGATGTATCGCAAAACTCGATACTACTACATCAAAACTTTTTGCATCAAAAGGCAAAGAGCTATTTATATCATGTTCAATTATCTCTACTCTTCCATCTTTATATTTTTCTCTTAAGCTTTCCAGCATAGGTGGAGAAAAATCTAAAGCTACTCCTGTAGCACCCGGACACTTCAACAAACACAAATCCAGTAATCTTCCGTTACCCGCGCCTATATCTAAAATCTTTGCTGAATTAGGATCTAGTTCTTCCAGCAAAACAGATTCACCTTCTGTGCGATGAGGAATTTTATCTGCTCTACTCAGATAGCTTAACGCGTGTTCCGGCGATTGCCATCCACTGCTTGTATTCATCATATTAAAGTGTAAAGACTCCTAGGGCCTGTTCGTTATAAATATTTTCAATATTTTCAATAATTTTTTCCGTCATCAATTTTGTCCCAATGAGTTTACAATCTCCATTATTTATATCCTGAGTTCTATACCCATCTTTGATGACTCCTTTTACAGCCGAATAGATTAATTCGGCGGGTTTATTCATCTCAAAAGAATATTCAAGCATCATAGCCACAGATGATATTGCCGCAATCGGGTTTGCACGATCTTTCCCGGCGATATCCGGCGCGCTTCCGTGAATGGGTTCATAGAGAGCATATTTACTACCAATGCTTGCAGAAGGAAGCATACCAATACTTCCTGTTATTATCCCAGATATATCGCTCAGAATATCCCCGAACAAATTTGAAGTAAGAATTACATCAAACTGTTTTGGATCTCGAACGATCTGCATTGCCGCATTATCCACATACATATGCTTGAGATTTACTGCAGGAAAATCTTTGCTTACTTCGTTTACCACTTCTCTCCACAATTGTGAACATTCCAGAACATTTGCTTTATCAACTGAGACAATTTCTCCTTTTCTTTTGACTGCGGTTTCAAAAGCAAGTCTGGCAATTCTTTCAATCTCAAATCTTGTATAGACCATTGTATTCCAGCCTTTTTCTTTATTGTATCCGCGAGGCTCACCAAAATAAATTCCTCCGGTCAGCTCGCGGAATACAACAAAGTCGGTTCCTTCTACAACTTCTTTTTTCAGGGATGATGAATCTATTAATTGTGGATAGACTTTTGCAGGCCTTAAGTTTGCAAATAATCCTAAGGCTTTTCTCAATTTTAAAAGCGCAGCTTCAGGTTTTAAATTATGCTGAAGGCTTTCCCATTTGTAACCACCGACTGCTCCGAGCAAAACAGCATCTGAATCAAAGCAGGTCTGCAATGTTTCATCAGTTAAAGGCGTTCCAAATTTATCATAAGAAGAGCCGCCGATTAGTTTTTCTTCCAGTTCAAATTCAACATTGAACTTGGAAGCCACGAATTTAAGAACACGTTTAGCTGAATCGGTGACCTCTACACCTATACCGTCTCCCGGGAGAAGAACAATCTTCGGTATCATACGCCAACTTCCTCCTTTTCATTTTTCTTAAGCAGCCACGACATCATTCCTCTCAATTTAGCCCCGACTACTTCAATGGGGTGTTGAGAATTTTCCTGTCTTAATTGTTTCATCTTTTTAGCTCCACTGAAATTTTCATCGTACCACTCTTTTGCGAAACTTCCGTCCTGTACTTCCTTAAGAATTTTTTTCATCTCATTTTTTGTTTGCTCGGTTATTACACGGCTTCCTCTCGTCATTCCTCCGTATTCTGCTGTATCGCTTACAGAATAATTCATTCTTGACAGTCCTCCTTCATAATAAAGGTCGACTATAAGTTTTAGTTCGTGCATACATTCGAAATATGCAAGTTCATCAGGATAACCAGCTTCTGTAAGTACTTCAAAACCAGCTTTGATTAATTGAGCTGATCCGCCGCAGAGAACAGCCTGTTCGCCAAAAAGATCAGTTTCGGTTTCATTTTTAAAATTCGTTTCGATAACCCCAGCACGCGTTCCGCCGATTCCTTTTGACCAGGCAAGTGCTAATTCCTTTGTGTCGCCGGTATAATCCTGGTGAACCGCTATTAAACAAGGGACGCCTTTCCCTTCGAGAAATGTTCTTCGAACCAGATGTCCCGGACTTTTCGGGGCGATCATCATTACGTTTACATTTTTAGGCGGTTCGATCCATTTATAATGAATATTAAAACCATGGCCGAACGCCAGAGTTTTACCCTCCGTTAAATGCTGTTGGATAGATTCTTCGTAAACCTTTTTCTGATTCTGATCCGGCAACAAAACCATAATCACATCGGCCCATTCACAGGCTTCGGAGATTTCTTTAACTTCAAGCCCGGCATTTTCTGCTTTTGGCCACGAAGTGCTTTCTTTACGTAATCCAACACATACGTTAAATCCACTTTCGTGTAAATTCAGGGAATGAGCATGTCCCTGGCTGCCGAAACCAAGTACAGCAATTTTTTTATTAATTAAATAATCGAACGATGCGTCCTGATCATAATAAACTTTCATCTTTTTACCTCTTTAATTTGATGGATATTCTTTTTTCTTAATTTTTAATTGTTCGCCTCTACGCAGAGCAACATTACCCGAACGTGCCATTTCAAGAATTCCGAACGGCATAAGCACATTTACAACTGCATCTATCTTTTCCGGCGGACCTGTTATTTCAAGCATTATTGATTTATTATTTATGTCGACTACATTTCCGCGAAATACGTCGCATACATTTTTCATCTCATCCAGCGAAGTGTTTTGAAGATCAATTCTTATAAGTGCAAGCTCCCTTTCAACGTGATTAGTATTTGAAAGGTCTATCACTTTTATCGTGTCAACCAGCCTGTTCAATTGTTTTACAACTTTGTCAATATCTTTTCCCTCACCCTCTGTGACAATTGTCATACGGGAAACATTTGCGATTTCCGTTTCGCCTATCGTTATACTTTTTAAATTAAATCCTTTTCCGCTGAACATAGTAGCAACGCGGTCAAAAGCTCCGAAATGATTTTCTATTAAAACTGAAATTACTTGTGTCATATTATTACAACATATTTTTTGGATTTAATCTTTTAACTATCATATCTGCAACCGATTTACCCGAAGGAATGATCGGGAAAACCATATCTTCTTTCACGACTTTGAATTCAACAAGAGACGGTCCCTCATTGTAAGCAAAAACTTTATCCAGAAGCCCATCAACCTCTTTCGGATTATCAGTTGAGAAAGATTTTATGCCGAATGCTTCGCCGACCTTTACAAAATCAGGATTGCTTTGACCGAGGTCGGTAAAACTGAATTTTTCTGAATGAAATAATTCCTGCCATTGCCTTACCATTCCAAGGAAACTGTTATTAATTACAATAAATTTAATAGGCAATTTATAAGCGGCGGCAGTAATTAATTCCTGTATGTTCATTTGAAATCCGCCGTCGCCGCTTACGGAAACAATCGGTCTGTCTTTAATTCCAAATGCTGCACCAATTGAAGCAGGAACAGAAAATCCCATCGTTCCCAATCCGCCGCTGGTAATATTTGACCGTGGATGATTGAATTTATAATATTGTGCTGTCCACATCTGGTGTTGTCCAACATCGGTAACAACGACTGCTTCACCTTTTGTTTTTTCGGAAAGTTTCTCAATTACAAATTCAGTTCTCAGCCTTCCGTCACCTCCATCGTAGGACAAAGGACATTCATCTTTCCATCTATAAATCGACTCCCACCATTCTTCGATTTCAGGATGTTTCTGAATTTCGGCAACTAGTTCAGCAAGAACGTGTTTTACATCTCCCACTATCGGGAGATCGACAACAACATTTTTGTCAATGCTTGCCGGATCAATATCAACGTGAACTTTAAAAGCAGAAGGAGCAAAACTGTCAGTATTTCCCGTTACCCTATCGTCAAATCTTGCGCCGAGCGAAATTAATAGATCGCAATTCTGCACAGCCTGGTTTGCCCAGTAAGTTCCGTGCATTCCAAGCATACCGAGTGAATGTTCATCTGTTCCGGGAAACGCGCCGAGTCCCTGAAGCGTCATTGTGACAGGTAAATTATTTTCCTGCACAAGAAGTGAAAGTTCGCGTGATCCGCCTGACATCACAACTCCGCCGCCAACATAAAGTAATGGTTTCTTTGAGTTGCTAATTAACTCCGCTGCTTTTTTAATTTGATTTGAATGGCCGCGATAAACTGGACGGTAGCCTCTTATTTCAACATCATCCGGATAAACAAATTCACATTCTGATGCAATTATATCTTTAGGAAGATCAACAACTACCGGGCCGGGCCTTCCGGTTGAAGCAATGTGAAAAGCTTTTCTTATTGTTAATGCTAACTCATTTACATCACGAACCAAAAAATTATGTTTTGTGATCGGTCTTGTAATTCCGATAATGTCTGCTTCCTGGAAAGCATCGTTGCCGATTAAGTGCGATGGAACCTGCCCTGTAAAAACAACGATAGGTACTGAATCCATATACGCATCCGCAATTCCAGTTACTGTGTTAGTTGCGCCGGGACCTGAAGTAACGAGAACAACTCCGACTTTTCCCGTTGCCTTTGCATATCCTTCAGCCATGTGTGCTGCACCCTGTTCGTGTCTTACAAGAATATGCTGAAGAAAATCAACATCATATAATTTTTCATAAAGTTTTAAAACGGCTCCCCCCGGGTAACCGAAAATAGTATCGACACCTTCACGCTTTAAGCATTCGAAAAAGATGTCAGCCCCTGACAGCATAACATTATCAGTTTTCATACAGGCTCCTTGGTATTTTTTTCAAGTTCGGGTAATCTTAACACAGCACCTTTGCTGGCAGATGAAACCATTTTGGAATATCTCGAGAGATATCCCTTCTTAATTTTGGGTTCAAACTCCGGCAGATTTTCCAAGTCTCTGATTTATTTCTTCCTGAGATAATTCAAGATTTATCGATCTGTTAGGAATATCTATTGAAATTATGTCACCTTCATTTATTGCAGCGATCGGCCCTCTTGCTGCAGCTTCGGGAGAGATGTGACCAATGCACGCTCCTCTCGTTCCTCCCGAAAATCTTCCATCAGTTATGAGCGCGACTTTATTTCCTAAGCCCCATTCCCATTATTGCGCTGGTGGGACTCAACATTTCCGGCATTCCCGGTCCGCCCGCAGGACCTTCATAACGAATTACAACAACATCACCGGCTTGTACTTCGCGATTTAAAATTCCAACAAGTGCGCTTTCCTGCGATTCATAAATCCGTGCAGGCCCTTTGTGAACCATCATACCAGGATCAACAGCGCCTGTTTTTACAACTGAACCTTCGGGTGCGAGGTTACCGAAAAGAACAACGAGTCCGCCGGTTTTTGAATAAGGATCTTCGCAGGAACGGATTACGTTCCGGTCGTTTACTTTTACATCTTTAAAATTTTCACCGATTGTTTTTCCGGTAACAGTTAAACAATCAGCATCAATAACACCATCAAGCTTTGAAAGCTCATTTAATATTGCGTGAATTCCTCCGGCCTTGTCAACATCTTCCATATGAACTGTTTTTGAAGCTGGGCTGACCTTACAGATGTAAGGAACTCTTGAAGAAATTTCATTCAACTCTTCAAGATTAAAATCCAATCCGGCTTCAAGAGCAATAGCAAGTGAGTGTAAAATTGTATTTGTGCTTCCGCCCATTGCCATATCAAGAGCGAATGCATTTCTGAAAGATTGTTTTGTAAAAATATCGGAAGGTTTGATGTTGTTTTCGACGAGATACAATATCTGCTTCGCCGCCTGTTGGGCAAGTTCTTTTCTTTTCGGATCGACTGCAAGTATCGAACCGTTACCCGGCAATGCTATTCCAAGCGCTTCCATCAAACAGTTCATCGAGTTTGCAGTGAACATTCCGGAACAGGAACCGCAAGTCGGACAGCTTACGTTTTCGAGTTCCAGTAATTCTTCGGAAGACATCTCTCCGTTCTGATATTTGCCGACTCCTTCGAAGACACTTATAAGGTCGCTCTTCTCGCCTTTTGAAGTTCGACCTGCTTTCATAGGTCCGCCGGAAATAAATATTACCGGAATATTTATTCTCGCTGCACCCATTAACATTCCGGGAACTATTTTGTCGCAGTTCGGAATACAGACAAGTCCATCCAGCCGATGAGCTTCAGCAACTGTTTCAACTGAATCTGCGATCAATTCCCTGCTGGGAAGTGAATAACGCATTCCAAGATGTCCCATAGCAATCCCGTCATCCACACCAATTGTGTTGAACTCGAATGGAACGCCGCCTGCCTGGCGCACTGCTTCTTTAACGACTTTTCCAAATTCCTGAAGGTGAACGTGACCGGGGATAAGGTCTATATAAGAATTGCAAACACCGATAAAAGGTTTTTTAAAGTCCTCGTCGGATTTTATAACACCGGTTGCTTTTAGCAAACTTCTGTGCGGTGCTTTATCAAAACCTTTTTTTATTAAATCTGATCTCACTGCTACCTCTGATTGATTTATATACAAATCATCAGACAAACTTCAAGGTTTAGGTCAACCCCTTTGCAGCTTTAATTTTTGATCTTTATTTGGTTAGCTTTAGGGATTGACTTAATTATTAGCGAATAATAATTAGCGATAGAATGCTAATAATAATCCCTAGAAGGGTAATATCTGATAGTAAATTATTAATGGAAATTAATGAACCAACGCGTCCGACGCCATAGGGTGAGGCAACGTTAATATTTGAGGTAATATTTTTATACGTGTTGTTCATAAGGATGGAAGCAACATAGTAAATTATTCTTTTTATGTCAAGAGAAAATTAGGGAAATTGTATATTTGGCAAGCCATAATATATGGTAATTGAGATTTAATTAAGATATTGTTTTATATTTTGTAGAGGTTCGGAGTGTAAAAATACAGCGGGGAAATTACTCCCATGCCATTATTTACCGAAGTAGAGATAAGCAAAACTGACAAGGCAAGTATAACCTTAGCTATGTCAATCTTAATCTCTACATTAACTTCGAACTTCTTCATTGGTATTCCAAGATTAAGTCCGAGCCGGCTCAGACGTTAATGTCTGAAGTATCTTTATCGAGCTCTATCTCCAAGCGGTGTACTTAAAGCTTGGGGAGCCGACAAAAATTAAAGAAAGATTATCTCTTTGGGCTTCCAACCCTCGAAGGTCTCCCCTAAACAATGCCAATTAGCCAGTATCTTCACTACTGACACAGGACGTGAAGACATCCTCTCCCTAAACATTGAACGATCTCCATCGTTGTAATTAGGGGTGTCTGTAAATTAATTTATTTTTCATAAAAAATACAAGCTTAAGTTATTAATTTTAAGGGGTTACAACATATTTAAAAGCCTACAAATCAAGTATAGGAAAATGAGTTCTACTGGCTTCCTTTTTATTGTTAGATAAATTTTCCCCTTTTCCTTATATTTAATAAACCGTTTCAGTTTAATGAGTTATACGCGCATAATTTTGAGCTTTTCACACTAAAACCGGATAGCAAATGGAATATTTAAAATCGATTTTCAATGTAAAAGATAAAACAGCGGTAATTACAGGGGGCAGCGGAATTCTCGGAACCGAAATTGCAAGAGGCCTGCTGAACGCAGAGGCAAAAGTAGTTATACTCGGCACTAACGACGAAAAATTAAAAAGAAAAACTGATGAACTTAAAAATGCAGGCAGCAATGTAGCCGGGTTCAAGTGCAACGTTCTGGATGAAAAAAATATTCGCGAGGTTAAAGATAAAGTTCTGGAAAAATTCGGATCAGTTGATATACTGATAAACGCTGCAGGCGGCAACATGCCCGGCGCAACTATCGGAGTCGATAATAATATTTTCGATCTTAATATGGATGACTTCAAAAGTGTAACCAATCTTAATTTAAACGGTACGGTTCTGCCCTCTTTGATTTTCGGAAAAGTAATGACCGAACAAAAGCACGGCTCGATAATTAATGTTTCTTCGATGACTGCCCAGAGAGTTGTAACACGTGTTGTCGGATATTCGGCTGCCAAAGCTGCCATCGATAATTTCACTAGGTGGCTCTCTGTTGAGATGGCTCACAAGTTCGGAAATGAAATAAGAGTAAATGCAATTGCACCGGGATTCTTTTTGACGGATCAGAACAGAGCTCTTTTGACCAATAAAGACGGTTCTCTTACTGACAGAGGTAATACTATTGCCAACATTACACCTTTCAAACGTTTTGGAAATCCTGATGAATTAATTGGAA
This sequence comes from uncultured Bacteroidota bacterium, assembly GCA_963772675.1. Lineage (GTDB taxonomy): Bacteria > Bacteroidota > Ignavibacteria > Ignavibacteriales > Ignavibacteriaceae > JAKAGZ01. The sequence continues at coordinate 87,139 of CAVYYF010000010.1, read as the reverse complement.
CAGTTTTATGGCTGGCAAGCGATGCATCAAAATTTGTAACCGGAATAGTTATACCGGTTGACGGCGGATTCAGCGCTTTCAGCGGAGTGTAATTTTATTTATCTTGTTCAGATTAAAAATCAGGAAGCCTAATGCCTTCACAGAATGAAACCGGATTTGAATATACCTGGAGATGGTTCGGCCCGAATGATCCGGTCTCACTAAAAGAAATAAAACAAACAGGCGCTACAGGAATTGTAACAGCTCTTCATCAAATTCCGGTTGGCGAAGTATGGCCTTTCGAAGAGATATTAAAAAGAAAACGGATGATAGAAGCGGAAGGATTCAGGTGGTCGGTTGTTGAAAGCGTTCCGGTTCACGAGGACATAAAAAGGAGAAGCGATAACTATAAAGAGTACACCGAAAATTATAAATGTTCACTCAGGAATCTCAGCCAATGCGGAATAAACAGAGTGTGCTATAATTTCATGCCTGTGCTCGATTGGTCGAGAACAGAACTAAACGTACAATTTAGAGACGGCACTTTTACATCCAAGTTTGAACTTAAATCAATGGCAGCCTTCGATATGTTCATACTAAAAAGACCGGGCGCTGAAAACGATTATAACGATAATATAAAAGATAAAGCTCAAAAATATTTTAGCTCATTAAATGAATATGGAAAGCAAAAGCTGATATCGACTATCCTGTTCGGACTCCCGGGTTCTAACGAAGCATACACATTAGATGAATTCAGAACCGCACTTGCCAATTATAAAGACATCAGTGAAGCTGACCTGTTAAAAAATTTGCAGGAGTTTATTAAAGAGATCACCCCGGTAGCTGAAGAGTCTGAAATTTTGCTTGGAGTCCATCCCGATGATCCGCCGATGTCTTTACTTGGCCTGCCGCGAGTTGTAGGTAGCAAAGAAAATTTGCAGAAAATTCTTGACGCTTCTGATTTACTTAATAATGGATTGACTTTCTGCACAGGCTCACTCGGTGCCGGTTATAAAAATGATCTCGTTGACATTGCCAAAAGTTTTTCCGAAAGGATTAATTTCATTCACTTAAGAAATGTAAACAGAACAGCCGACGGTGATTTTATTGAAGTTGCTCACCTTGATGGCGATGTTGATATGTACGGCGTTATGAAAGTCTTTGTTGAAGAACAAATTAGCCGTGCTCATAAGGGGAGAAAAGATACACACATTCCAATGCGACCCGATCACGGACTGCTGATGCTGGACGACAGAGCAAAGAAAAATATTTATCCCGGTTATTCAATTTACGGAAGGATGAAAGGGCTCGCCGAATTAAGAGGACTTGAAACGGGCATCAGGCTTTCACTTGAAAATTAATGTGACTTATCACTTTCCCTTTAGCTGCGTATAGCATTCAACCAACACACTTCTCAGTTTATCCTGCTTGAACGGTTTCACGATACAACCATTCATACCTACTTCCATATACCTGTCGAGTTCTGTTTTAACAGCCGTAGCGGTCATTGCAACTATGCGCGGTGGTTCTTCAGGAAACATTTTCCTGATTTCGATAGCAGCCTGTTCACCATCCATATCGGGCATTTGAATATCCATCAGTATCAGATCATAAGATTTATACTTTAACGCCTCAAGCACTTCAATGCCGTTGAATGCTGTATCGGCCCTGTATCCCATCTTCTCCAAAGAACGTAATGCAACCATTTGATTAATTTTGTTATCCTCGGCAAGCAATATACTCAGCGGATATTGTTTTCCGGTTTCAGTACCTTCCGTAACCGGAGTGGGGTCAAATTTTTTATGAATTGCTTCCTTCGTTGAAAATATTGTTTGAAATACATCCTGCAAATGAGATAATTTAAGGGGCTTGGTAAGTACCGCAGAAAACACGGAGATATCACTTTTCTTTTCGCGGTAACTAAATGATGAAAGTAAGACAAGCTTTGGTGTTTTGTCTTTAAGTTTTTCGTGTATTTTGCCTGCAAGTGTTATCCCATCCATTTCGGGCATATGAAAATCCAGAACCATCAGGTCATATTTTTCACTTTTATTAATCAGGGTCAGCGCTTCCGCTCCCGAAGCAACAGTCTTTACATTCATCTTCAACAATTGTATTTGTTGTGTAAGAATCTCCCTGTTTGTTTTATTATCATCTACTACAAGGACATTTTTTCCGAATATATCCGCAAAGTCATTTTCTTTTTCTTTTTCGTCGCATAATTCGCTTACAATGTTGAAATAAAATGTACTGCCTTTCCCTATGCCTTCGCTTTCAACCCACATAGTTCCGCCCATCAACTCACTCAATCGCAGACTTATTGTCAGACCGAGGCCAGTGCCGCCAAACTTACGTGTTGTTGATGCATCTGCCTGGGTGAAAGCCTGGAATAAAGTTTTGCATACTTCCGGCTTTATTCCTAATCCGGTGTCTCTTACTGAAAAGTTAAGCTTGTAAGAATTGGCGTCAAGCACCTGACCATTTACAGAAATTACCACTTCTCCTTTTTCAGTAAACTTTATGGAGTTACTTAACAGGTTAACAAGTATTTGTCTTAAACGTGTTACATCCCCCATAAACATTGTCGGCAATCCTTTGCCCAGTGAATATACCAACTCAATATTTTTCTCTTCAGCTTTTCCGGCAACGAGATCAAGAGCTTCTTCTATACAAACCATTAAGTCGAAAGGCTGATTTTCCAGATCAATTTTTTGAGCTTCAATTTTAGAGAAGTCAAGAATATCATTAATAAGGCTAAGCAGGATATCCCCGCTATTGAGTATGGTTTGAACGTAATCTTTCTGTTCTTCGTTTAAAGAAGTTCTTAACAGAAGCTCAGTCAAACCAATAACAGCATTAAGTGGCGTGCGTATTTCATGGCTAATGTTTGCGAGAAATTCAGCTTTTACACTGTTTGCTTTTTTAAGTTCTTCGTTTGTTTTTTCTAATTTCTCATAAGTCTTTTTCAGTTCTTCTTCAGCAAATTTTTGGGTAGTAATATCACGGCTGATGCCAATCAACCCTACGACTTCATCATTACTATTTCTTAAAGGGACTTTGGATGTTTGCAGCCAATGTTTGTTCCCTTCCTTATCAAAGAAAAACTCTTCTTTGTTCAGCACCGCATTGCCTGTTTCAATTATCGAACGGTCATTGATATAAAACTTTTCAGCTATTTCTTTCGGGAAGAAATCGTAATCGGTTTTGCCCAACACTTCCTCTTCCGAAGTGAAGCCCATATTCCATAGATCAGCTAAATTTGCTATTGTTTTCCTGCCAGCAGTGTCTTTCGCATAAATTGCATCAGGCAGACTGTTAATCAGCGTCTTCAAAAAGTTGCGTTCGTACTCGAGTGTTTCTTCGGCAAGCTTACGGTCAGTAATATCCCTGCCAATACCAATAATGCCTATGATTTTGTTATCATGATCTTTCAATGGAATTTTGGATGTGAGCAGCCAGTGTTTTTTACCTTCTTTATCTGCAAAAAATTCTTCCCTGTTCATCAAAGCCTTACCGGTTTGCAGAACTAATTTATCATCAGCAAGGAAGCCTTCTGCTATTTCCTTCGGGTAAAAATCAAAGTCTGTTTTATTTAACAGTTCTTTCTCCGAGCTAAGTCCTATATTTCTAACATCTGTTAAGTTTGCAATTATCTTCCGCGCTTCTTTATCCTTAACATAAATCGCATCAGGAAGGTTATCTATTATAGACCTAAGGAATAAACGATCCTGTGCCGAAGCATCGCCGTTATTAGCCTTCTTATTATCTTCCAGTTCCTGAATGCGTTTTTGCAGCCTGGATATTTCTTTCAACAGCTCTGGCATATTTCTTTTTTGATTTTCCATTATTTTACTTTTTGATTATATCTTCCATCTTTTTCAAATTTGTTTATTACAATTTAGCAGTTTCAATCTTAGGTACCAGGAGATTAAAAATAAATAATGCTACCAGGTAAGCCGATCCGCAGATTATAAATAATATGAGATAATTTCCTGTCAATTGTAATATGAATCCTGCAACGGTAGCAATTAATGAACCGCCAATTGCACCGGCAAAGCCACCAATTCCAACAACCGACCCCACAGCTTTTTTCGGAAACATATCAGAAACTGTAGTAAATAAATTTGCCGACCAGCTTTGATGAGAAGCTGCTGCCAGACCAATTAATAAAACTGCCCACCATTCAGGTACCGCCGAAGCAAAAACTATAGGCACTACCAGTAGAGCGCTAATAAGCATTACAACCTTTCTTCCCTTATCAACACTCCACCCCCTTTGAATAAACGCACCGGAGAACCATCCACCGGCTATACTTCCGATACTTGTCATCGTATAAATAACTATCAAAGGTAACCCGAGATGTGCAAGATCAAGATTATACCTTTCATTCAAAAATTTCGGTAGCCAGTATAAATAAAACCACCAGATAGGATCGGTTAAAAATTTGCCAACCACAAATGCCCAGGTCTGCCTGTGTTGCAATAAACTTAACCAGGGAATTTTTTCCGCTACAACTTCAGGAGGATCGCTTTGAATATAATCTACTTCTGCTTGTGAAACTCTCTTTTGTTTTTCTGGAATTTCATATAGCCATATCCATGCAACAAGCCAGATAAATCCCAGTAAGCCGGTAAAAATGAAAGCTTCCTGCCAGCCCCAGGTAAGTGTTATCCACGGCACAACTAACGGCGCTACTACTGCCCCTATGTTTGCACCCGAATTAAAAAGCCCCGTAGCGAATGCTCTTTCTTTTTTCGGGAACCATTCTGCAGTTGCTTTAATTGCTGCTGGAAAGTTTCCAGATTCTCCTATACCTAGTGAAAATCTAGCAGCGCCAAAACCAAAAGCAGTTTTAGCTAATGCGTGAGCCATCGCAGCAAAACTCCAGACTACAAGAGAAAGTGTATAGCCAATCTTTGTTCCTACCTTATCTATAAACCTTCCAAAAGCCAAAAGTCCGATAGCATACGCAGTTGTAAACGCACTGATTATATATCCATACTCTATTTCATTCCAACCGATATCTTTTTGTAAAACAGGAGCAAGGATTCCAAGGACCTGCCTGTCGATATAATTTATAGTAGTTGCAAAAAACAAAAGGGCACAAATAGTCCATCGGTATGAACTCATCTTATTCCCCTTTGAGAATTCTGCCCCGGAATTATTTAAACCTGGTTGAATGTTTGGCATTTTTTATTCTCATTTTTATGATTGAGATTTTTTACCACTTTCATTATTAGTTTTTCAATAAGCCCAAAATTTCAGAACCCGCCAAAAGCACTGTCCCTATACCGTGTACATCATTCAAAGGCGCTGGTCTTTTATAATAAAAAACGAGATCATTGCTGACACCAGTACCTGTACTAACACCTTCTATTTTTCCGTCGGGATGAATCTTTGTCATAATTCCTTCCCATCCACGTTCAGCAATCGATGCATATCGCGAGTCAACATATCCTCTATTTACTGCACGGGCAATTGCATAAGTAAACATTGCACTGCAGGAAGTCTCCAAATACGAATCCGTTTTATCAAGAAGCTGATGCCACAAACCTTCACTACCCTGATATCTAGAAATACCAATTATATGCCTTCTCAAAAGTTTCAACAAAGTTTTTCTTTGCGGATGATCACTCGGCAATTTGTCCAGCAGATCAACCTGTGCAAGCAATGCCCAACCATTTGCTCTTCCCCAGAATGCAACTCCCGGACTTTTAATGTCCGAGTACCAACAGTGATACATTAAACCTTTATCTTCATTAAAAAGATATTTATTAAAATTTATTACCTGTTTTGCTGCATCGTCAAAATAACGGTTATCGTTGGTTAATTCCCCCATTCGTGACAAAAAAGAAATACTCATATAAAGATCATCTGCCCAGAGTGTATATTTATTTGGGAAAGTCCTGACTAGCGTACCGTCTTCAAGGCGTGATTGTTTTTCCATAACTTGTTCGGCAAAACGGTTCACGTATTCTTTATATCTTTCCTGCGGGTCCGATTTATAAACTTCAATTACACTTGCCCCCATTGCTCCCCCATCATCAAGTTCTTCCATTATAAAAAATTGCCCGAAAGGATAATCCCATTTATTTTCATTATTATATTTCTCTTCGAAGTACTTATAATTATCGAAGCAAAACTCAACATTCTTTAATGAAAAATTAGTGTACTCAGGTTTGTTCAATTGTTTACCTATCCTGAGCATAGCAATATTCAGGACGCCATTCCAGTAACGCCAGTCATTATAAGCGCTTACGGGGCTAAGCTGTGTGTCTGAAGAAGCAGCTTCAACTGCTTCGAAATGTTTACCACTTTTTTTATCTACAAAAGAATACGTTGCATCTTTAAGAATTCCATCTGCAATTGCCTGAATTTTTTGTACGGTAGTTGATGAATCCTGTGCTATAATCGAAGTAGAAGAAAGAATAATAAGGAGTATAGCAAATAGTAGTAATTTAGAAGTAAATCCAAAAAGAGAGATTCTATTTGCTATACTAATTTTATACATAAAATAATTTAATTATTCTCGATCTTGATTTTTTTATTTCATTAATATCATTTTCTTAGCCTGAACAAAATTACCAGCCTGCATCCTGTAGAAATAAACTCCACTTGTAAGGTTGCTCGCGTTAAAGTTCACTTCATAATTTCCTACATGTTTTAATTCGTTGACTAATGTCGTTACTTCTCTTCCAAGCACATCATATAAAATAATTTTGACAAGCCCCTCTTTCTGAACAGAATACTTTATAGTTGTCGAAGGATTGAACGGATTGGGGAAATTCTGCTCAAGTTTATAAGAAGCCGGAATTATATTATTACCTTTATCAACCTCCGTTGCTGCTTTTTCAGGTAATGTTATTTCCCATAACTTAGGAGATGGGTTTGCAGGATATTGTAATCCTGTTTCAACTACATAAAGTTTATTGCCTAACATTTCAATACCAAGCGGCGAATTAAAACCTGAGACAAGTCTTGTAACTTTTGCAGTATAATTACTATCCTTCTTGGTAAGAGAGATATGTAGCAGATCCATACTTGTATCGCCCAATGCTGTAATAAGACCGCTATTAGAAAATGCAACAACAAAAGCACCGCCACACAAGTCACCAGCAAGTACAGAATCCCTGTCGAAGACAATCCCGTCTATTGAACGGTGAGGAGTAAAAGTTGTAATCGTTTTTCCAAGATCACTGGCATCCTGTACATTTCCTGTTGTAGTGTCACGGAATCTATCTGCATCCGGACCAACACTCGGAATTGGTTCAGTAAAAGTTATGCTATCTGGTCTAGCTGGGTAGGTGGAATCATTGCTGTAAGTTTGATAAAGCATTCCGGCTCCACCGCCCCACGCATTCGGACTTAAAAGCGGATCTGTGTGAGGATCATATGGATAATACTGTTGCGGTGTATTATCGCCTCCAATTCTCCACGGAAATCCGTAATGATGCCCTTCACGCAACCAGTTTAGTTCTTCGGGATCATCGCGGTCATCTGAATTTTCGGGACCGAAAAGATCACCGTTTGCCGAATAGGCAAAGTCAAATGTGTTACGTGTTCCTTCAGAAAAGAGATATCCATTAGTACGAAGCCATTCTCTGTCATTCTGGAGCAATATATTATTTCCATTCACAGGAAGTTTCAGAATTATGGAAGTAAGACCAACTTCCCTGTGACCTTCCCGTTCTTCGCCGTGGTCTGTACTAGCACCACTATTTAAAAGAAGATATTGACCTGAAGTATCCACTATCAATGCATTCATTTTGTGATTATAAACATGACCAAAAGTATAAGGTACAGTCTTCGCCAGAACACTCCACGTTCTATTTTCGCTTCCCAGAGTATCCGGAACACCTTTAACTATTGTTCCAACTCCGTACGAATTATTTGTATCGCTTATTTCGATACCAACCAGATACATAGTCCCGTCTCTTCCAAAAGTCATCCCTAAAGGTTGAGTTAAACCGTGATCTGAAGAAGTGTAAAGTGTAATTAAATTTGCACTTCCATTGCTGTTTAGATCAACGCGCTGTATGTTTCCATTATCATCCAAAATATACATATGCTTGGTAACCGGGTCGTATTTAATCCTCACAGTTGTATTGTTTACATTAGCGAGCGATTTAATAGTTATATCAGATCGTGTCGCAACTGGTTGAGCATTTATAAACCCCGTCATACAAAAAAGAAAAAACAATAAAACGACTACATACTTTTTGTTGTTACTGAAAAAAGGCATAGGCTACTCCTTTTATATTTTGAAATTAGATTAATTAGATATTATTCCCTCTGATAATTATTTAATCATAACCTAAACATCATAATAACTGCAGCCAACCTTTTTCAGTTTGCAATAATTAATTACAATTTACGGCAAGCAACAGAAAGTAATTAATGTTTAATTAATCTTTCTTATAAATGAACCTCCTGTATATTGTTTTAGTTGAAAACCTGTAACTTTATTATTCTTATTTTCCTCGAAATGAACCTTTAAAAAGACACCTTTAACGTAAAAATCTGTTTCGCTTTTAGCTAACAGTTCCATTTTTCCCTGACCTGTTACTGCTGCTTCAAGATGACCATCCTTTTGGATTACTACAATTTTCATTTTATCATTAAGCTGATAAGTACCTACATATTGGTCAAGAAGTTCGGAAGAGAGTGACAATGAAGGTCTTTCAAATGCAAATTGCAATCCTCTTGTATATCCATCAGCTTTTCCACCCGAATGTCCGATCCCTTCAATAACTTTTGTTCCGATATCAAGGTTCTTATAGTACTTTGATTTTAAATGGTCAACAAATTTCTGAAAGTCAGCTTGATGTTCAAGTCCTCCTATTGCCATAAATAATCTGATTGGCGGACCTGATTCCCTTTCCTTAAAATTCTTCTCATAAGAATATAGTGCACCATTATCCCAGGTTACTGCAGGACTGGTCAGGACATATTTATTAAATAAATCAGTTTCATTAAACATTGCATACAAAGTGAAAAGACCACCGAGAGAACTTCCCATTAGTGTACGGTCATTTGTAACACGGTATTTTTTCCCAATAAAAGGAATCAATTCTTCTTTGATGAACTTCAAAAAGTTCGCTGCATTTCCTGTCGGACTTGGTCCCCTGACATTTGTAGGGGTAAAATCTCTGGCTCTTAGAACATCAGGATTAGGATTTTTACCGCCCCAGGTTATTCCCACTGTAATTAGCCCCGGAATGAAACCATCGAAATATTGCTGACCATATAGTGCGTTTAGCAAAGGGAAATCCCATTGTGCATCTAACAGATAAATAACAGGATATGATTTTGTAGTTTTGCCATAATCCGCCGGCAGGTTAACATAAAGCACGTAATCCTGTCCGACAATAGATGAGTGAAGTTCAAGCTGTTGCGTGTTTGGTATTTTTACTTCAGGATAAGACACTTTTTTATCCTGTGAATAAGTAAGGTTCGCAGATAAAGCAATTATAAGAAAGACAAGAATTAAGCCCGAAAATTTTCCTAAGAAAGTTTTTTTATTAAGAATTTTCATTTCTCATTTCCTTAAGTAATAACAAAAAAAGTACATTATTTAAATTGACCTAATATTAAAATCAGGGCTTCTGGTTTAACATTTTATTCACAGCATTTACAAGATATGTATAAGATGGAGCCAGATTAACCACGTATTCATTTTCACCCCATAAAAACGGCCAGTCTTCTTTATTCTCTGGAAAGTCCGGTTTTAGAATTAAAACTCCCGGCGCAATGCCTCCTGCTATAAATGTAAAGTCAGCACGATTATTACCGTATGCAATTCTCTTTGATACAGTACCTACATCGGAGACAAATGAAATGTTTGAACCGGGGTGACAACCATAAATATAATTTAATCCCTGGTAAACACTTTCCGGATCAATTATATTTGGATAAGCTTTGTACAGGATATAATTTGTCATAGCTAAATTTATTACCTGACCATCACCAGCCCAACCACCTGTTGAAATAAAAACACCAAAAGGATTTTGCCCGCCAAATTTTTTCATTGCATCTTCATAATTTATCACAAGTACCTTTATCTTTTTTGAATAAGCTTCATCCATATATGGAACTGCCTGAACAGCTAAACCAGCATAGAAAAAGAATCGTTTTTCAATTGAGGGAAGCATGCTTCTAACAGCTTCAGCATATTTGGTTTCTTTTGTTGTGATTAGAAGTTCAACTGCTGCTTTAAATTTTTCGGATTCCAGTGGTCCGCCGGTAGTATTACCGTGACGGAAGAGATCGGGTTTATGACTTTGTTCTTCATCCCATATTTTTTTCGCAGTGGCCAAGCAATCGTCCGCTAATTTATTGTTATAACCCTTCAAAGCTCTGCTTGAGGCAGCAAGCGCAGCTATAGAACCGTAATTAAGCGCACTCGATTTTGAAGTGAAAGCCCACCTGTCGTCAAATGTCCCGCTGGTAAACCCATCAGATTGAAGACTATCCAACTTTAGGATTGTAAATAAGATTGTCCGTCATTGTTGAACCGTCACCAAGATGAGTGTATTGTGAAAGGTGTGCTGAAATAATTCCATTGATAGCGTGACCGACAGATTTAAATTGCGCTAATAATTGTAATGTACCGTGTTCAATCTGCTGAATAATATCCGGAATACCATCGGGATGGTGCATATCCACATAACGGGTTTTTTCATTTATTGTTGTTTCGTCTCTTTCAGGATGAAATTCTTCCCACGTTTGAACAAGATTTAAAACAACAGAATATTGTGTTTGTGTTCTGATATCATAATCACCGGCATCGTACCATCCGCCGACATTTAGTCCCGGAATATGTTGGCCCGGTTTGTAAGGTGTATCAGTTGTCGGGCCCTGTGCATACAAATCAAAATGTTCATGATTTACAGGCGCTTGCAATGCATCATCAAGGTGAGATGCATCGTGCCAGATTCTATAGCCTTCATTAACAAGCATGTGATCCATCTGCACGGGTAAATAAACATCGAGAGTTGGATGCCATGCATTTTTATAAACATCATCAGCTATTCGGAATGGTTTTGTTTTTAAAGAATCGTACTCAATTACGTACAGACCGTTTTCTTTAACAGACGAAAAATCAAATGTTGAATAATTATATCGAAGATACTTTCCCCAGCTTTTCAATTCACCAGCAAATTTTTCAATTAATTTTCCATCTCCTGTAACTTTTAACAATCTTGCAGTTTTCGATGGATGATCATTTAGATCAAACTCAAAAACAGCTACTTTCTTTTGAGCAGGATGATAGCCAACCTGTGAATACTCGATAACAGGTGTACGAATCCATCCGGGAATTGTTGAAGCAGTAAGATACCATTCTATAACCTTACCGGTTTTACCTGAAGGAATGAGACTCCTTACAACATACCAACCATTCTGTGCTTTGTTACGACCGTCATACAAACCAAGTTCACAATCCATCCCTTTTATTGTAACGCGTCGGGTTATGTCTTCCGGCGCAAGTGTAAGTGTTTTTCCTGTTGCAAACGGTTTTGGTTCGGCTACACCGGATTTGTTAATTTCCATTGGGCCGGTTGGATAAAGAGGAAATACGCCGCTTTTATTATCCATAAGAAATGTCTTTTCAAAATAAGCTGCCGGCAAAAATTCCATGTTGAAACCAGCCTTTCCCTCAAGTTTTTGAGGAAGCGGCTTTGTAAGAATAACACTTAACAACACTCCATCTTTATATGCTTCCGCTTTTATTGTATAATTAAAATCATAATCCGGGTATGAAAGATGTGCTTCAATGCTATTATCCGCAGCATTTATTTTTCTGTCACCAAACTTCGGAATGGGATCCCATTGCTCGGGAGTGGGATTCAATCTTACGTCACCATTGGTAGCTGTTCTTACACCATGATGAATTAGCTCAACACCACTAATTTTAGAATCACTGAAGTTATCGTTATACCAATTGTTGAAAACAAGTACGTTCAGTCCTTGTTTTTCAAAATAACCATCAGTTGTATTTAATTTTAGTTCAGCTACATTTGTTTGCGCCGAAACAATAAAGGCTATCAGAAAAATAAAAGCTAAAGTAAAAATTTTCTTATGCATAATTGTTTTTATCTTATTTTTAATAATTTAATCCCCCGGCCACATTTATTTTTATACAAAAACGATAGTTCGATTCTTATGAACTAGTATCCTGTGCTGCGCATGATAGTAAAGAGCACGGGCAAGGATTAATCGTTCTAAATCACGCCCCTTTCTTACAAGGTCTTTCACAGTATCTTTATGTGAAATTCTAATTATGTCCTGTTCTATAATTGGTCCGTTATCCAAATCCAGGGTAACGTAATGACTGGTTGCACCAATAATTTTTACACCCCGCTCATAGGCCTGTTTATAGGGATTACTGCCTACAAATGCCGGCAAGAATGAATGATGTATATTTATAATTTTATTTGGATATTCACCTACAAATTGAGGTGTCAGAATCTGCATGTAACGGGCCAACACGACTGTATCGATTTTATTTTCTTTCAGTAATGCCAATTCCTTTTTTTCCTGCTCGTTTTTATTTTCTTTATTAACCGGGAAGAAAAAGAACGGAATATTATAATGTTCGGAAAGTGTTTTCTGGTCTTCGTGATTTGAAATGATAAGTGATATATCAATATTGAATTCGCCCTGACTCTGTCTCCATAAAATTTCCTGTAAACAATGGTCATACCTAGAAACAAAAATAGCTACACGAATTTTTTCTCCCGTAAAACTAATCTCCCATTTAGCATTAAATTCTTTTGCTAAAGGCGTAAAGGCTTCGACTACTTCAGATTTGGGTATTGAAAAATTTTTCATATCCCAGCGAACACGTGCAAAAAAAAACTTTCCTTCAATATCTACATGTTCATCAAGATCGAGGATATTTCCTCCCCGTTCGAATACGAAGTGAGAAATTCTTGAAACCAATCCTTTCCTATCAGGACATGAAAGAAGTAAAACGGCGTTTAAGTCTTTTTCATCCAAAATTATTTTTCCTTAATTTTTTTTATAAACATCATCATTGCCTTTATATTCAAACCAATCATAATATGCAGTGTTCGTTGTCGGTTTACCAAGAGATGTAGCGTACATTGCAAACATAGCACCCACAAAATCTTTTGGAACTTCGGCCCGAATATATACTGCATCTAAATTCTTTTTTAGTGTAATCCATTTTTCATTATCAAATGAATAAAAGAAAGAGTAAAAAGTGTTATCGGCTACAATTTTAAAATTGATTTTTTTAGCCGATTGTTCCCTGGTTAATTTTGTTGAAGTAATCAATTGCATTGCACTATCGGGATTTTGACTGTCTGTGGATTTAAACAATTGAACAACAGGCTCGCCATTTTCTGAAGATTTGCACATATAATAAAAACGATGTTCGTTCATTAAAATTACAAGACCAGCTTTTTCATTTTCACTTTCAGGATTAAATAATAAAGAAGTGCTGGCGGAACATTTTAAGTTCTGTTGCCTATGAGCCAGAAAAGCCGGATTCATTTTTCCTGAACAGGTCTCTGGCAATAATTTCATTGATAGATAACCCTCTTTATCAGAAAGACTGTACCACTTTTTATGCGGGGTTCTTAAGAACATCCAGTTCAAATCAAGTTCAGGTGAATTAAAATCATCTCTATAAGTGAAATTTCCGCTATATGGAATGTCTCCCTGCTCTTTCTGTTCTTTCAGTGGGTAAGGATAAAAGTATTGAACCTCTTTATGACCGGGATTTATAATCGGCCAGCCATCAATCCATTTAACAGGAGCCAAAAATGTTTCTCTTCCTGTGTTGTAAAAATCTTTTTCATAAGGCGGATAAGGTCTGCATCCCAGAAAGACTGCCCACCAATCACCACTTTGGGTTTGGACAAAATCAGCATGGCCCGTTGAAGTAATTGCAAATTTCCTGTCACTCTTTAAATTTCTTTGAGTAAGAATAGGATTATTTTTATAAGATACATAAGGCCCATCAAAATTTTTACTTCTGAACACAACTTCCGAATGATCGTAAGCGGTACCTCCCTGGGCACATATTAAATAGTAATATCCATCATTACCTTTTGCCGGTTCACCTTTTTCAGTTAGCTTAAAAATGTGAGGGGCTTCAATCCAAACCGGTTTTTTTGTAATGTCAGTTCCTCCGTTTACTAATATTTTTTCTTCACCGGTTACCTTAAGATTTTTGTAATCAAATTCCCTTATTCTTATTGTCCTGTGTCCATCGTAAAGAGATTTGTTATCTGGCGGAATACTGTTATAAATTAAGTATGCCTTTCCATCATCATCAAAAAATAGTGACGGATCAATTCCGTTCACTTCCGGTAGCCAGACGGGATCAGACCATGGTCCAGCAGGATTTTTTGCAGTAACAACAAAATTGCCACCTTTATCAACCAGTGTACATGTTATATAATAAATTCCATCGTGATATCTTATTGAAGGTGCAAATAGTCCCCGAGAAACTCCAGCACCATCGAGATTAAAGGTTTTGGGATTAGATAAAGCATAGCCAATTATTTTCCAGTTAACGAGGTCTTTGCTTTGCATAATATTTATGCCGGGATAATATGCAAACGTTGAGTTAACCTGATAGTAATTATCACCAACTCTGCAAATACTGGGATCAGGATAAAAGCCGGAAAGAATGGGATTGGTAAATTCTTTTTGAGTCTGTGCATTTATATTGTTGGATAAACTGCATAAGGCTATTATAGCTACGATAATGTAACTAGCGTACTTAATCATTTTTCACCTTTAAAAAGTTTTTAAACGGCACTGGATAGAAGAAAAATTTTGCCGCACATTACTTATTATTTTTTACATTCTTATGAAAACTCTCTGGCGGTCCTAAATAACTTTTTTTAACTCCGCCGCAATCAATAACTATCTTTTGCAGATCAACTCCCGGATCGACCATCCAGAATTTCAGAGTATGTTCACCGGGTTTATCAATATTAAACTTTGTCGTTTCTATATTAATATTATTTGCAACCCATTTATTCCATATTGGATCGTGATTTAAATCCGCATAATATTTACCAGGTGTCATATTAACTATCTGCGGTTTTTCATTATCGAATGAAACCGCATAACGAATACCGTCGGGGCTGTTATGGAAATTAAGTGTCGGAGAAAAATAAGCTTCAACTTTAACTTCACCTTTGCTATATAAATAAACATTGTACTCAAGATGAGGATTGTTTCCACCGGGTTCCTGTGCTTTTGAAGTAACCGGAAAAGGTGTAACAGCAGAAAGAGTTCTACCTAAATTTGGAATCACCTGCCAGCTAATTGTTGATGAACCAACTGCATTTGAATAATGAGGCGCTTCAATCGAAACATATCCATTGCTCTCTACAAAACCATTTACCTGATTTTGTTTTGGGACAGAATGATTATTAGCCGGAACTTCCACAGTGACTTCTTTATTGTTCGGCCCGGTTATAACCAATCCTGATTTGCTTTCTCCTTCCGGTGCTTTCGCCCAGTCAATGCTAACCCACAATCGTTGCTGTTTATCAATTGTTCCGCCGGATGGAGAAATATTGACCCAGGGTTTCTCTGCTTTAATAGAATAATTGAACGAAGTTTTTCCCCTGTTAAAAATTTCTATGTAATACTTCTGCTGATTAAAATTATCAAACTCAGGAAGAACAGCAGGATTTGTTTCTTCCGGCCACCATTTATCAGAACCCTCAATAGCAACTCCCATATCTGCGGCCTGTGGTAAATTAATATTTTTAACTTCAGGCATATTATTTTGATCAGGCTGCTGCCAGTATGTATAGCCAATATGAGTCTGATCCATCATATGATCCCATCTTCCATTCTCCATTACTTTATTATAGTAATGGGACAGATCGGCGTCTCGCTTAAATAATTCTTTGACTTTTTGGGCAAGGCTATCTGTAGCAGCTCTTCCCTGCATAGCATATAAATGATTAAAACCATCAGTGACATAAAGATCATTTAAGTTTGCACATGCTTCAACAGGATATAAAACTAATTGATAATACGCCGCTTTATATTCTGCGGGAAGTTTATCATAAATTTTCTTTGCTTCTTCAGCGAGTTTATTATAATCAGAAACAACTGTTTCTGCTTCACGATAATTCGTAAGACTATAAGTTACAGGAGATAATAGTTCAGGTTTTCTCCGTGCATTATATTTAGTGTACATTGCTAAAATATTTGCAATTTCATTTGCATATTTCTTCCCGAACTGTTGCTTTGCCCAGTTAACATAATAATCAGGTAAATTTTGTGGAGTAAATTTTTCAGGGTTCCAGGCATAATCAAGAAAAAAGCTTATTGGAAATTCCATTGGTTTTAAATCACCAACGTTTACAATCCAGATTCTTTTTACGCCATATTCATAAGCAAGATGCATCTGTTCGTAAACCCTTTCGATCTGATTGGTGTTTAACCATTTGTAATTTCTTGGCCCACCCACATAATCAAAGTGATAATAAATTCCGTATCCACCCTCGCGCGGTTTTGCATCAAGTTTCGGAAGCTTACGTAAGTCTCCCCAGTTATCATCACACAACAATAAAGTTACATCATCCGGAACGCGCATTCCTTTATCGTAATATTCCTGCACTTCTTTATATAGAGCCCAGACCTGAGGTATCTTTGTAACATCTTTTCCTGTAACTTCTGCAAGAATTTTTCGTTGATCTGAAATTATTCTTTCAAGCAATCCAATGTTTGCAGCCTGACTCATCGCTTCATCGCCGTTGCCTCGCATTCCAAGAGTAACGATACTTTCGTAATCATTCATTCTTTTTATTCCCCCTCGCCAGTATTCACGAAGCGCGCTATCGTTAGTCTGGTAATTCCAGTCACCATGTCCGTATTTAGGCCATTCTTTCCACGAACGCATCATTGGTTCGTGATGAGATGTTCCCATTACAATTCCATATTCGTCTGCAAGTTTTTGATTCAGCGAATCATCATCATCAAAATTATTGTCCCACATAGCAGGCCAGAGATAATTTGCTTTTAAACGAAGAAGAAGTTCAAAAACGTGCACGTAAAATTTATGATTAAGTCCGCCGAATTTTTCACGAGCCCAGCCAGATAAAGCAGGAGCTTCATCATTAAGAAATATTCCGCGATATTTTACTGCGGGTTTACTTGTTGTTTTAAAATTGGAATTGATATAAAGATCAGATTGCTTTTTTACAGGAACGTCAGCCCACCAGTACCAGGGAGAAACTCCGATTTTTTCAGATATATCATAGATACCATAAATTGTTCCCCGTTTGTTGCTACCGGCTATCACCAAAGCACGCTTTACATTTGGTAAAGGATTCTCAACAACCTGTATTTGATAAGCATCCCATTGGCCTTTAATTTTATCGACGTTAATTTTTTTATCGCTGATCAGTTTATCAATTACTGAACTTTTCCCAAGTGTCCCGGCTATCACAATTTCTTTTGCATCCGGTATTTTATCTAAAGAAACTTCGGGTTTCGCATTTGTTACTCTACCGACATCTTCCTGCAGATCATTTAAAGCTCTTATTACACCGGGATAATCTTGTGAACTAATGTATAACGGAGCCGACTTCCCGTTTTCGGAGAGGACAAATTGAGCATTTCCTTTTTTGCTTGTAACATATAATTCATTTCCTGAAGCAAAAGCATATTGAGGAAAAGAGATAAAAAAAGTTAACGCAAAAAATAAAATGTACAACTTCAGTTCACTTAAAAAAGTTACATATAATGAATTTCTTTTAATCACACTCATTTGACATATATTTTTAATGCTAATTACTTTTCACCGTTTTAATGACTTCATAGAATGCCGCATTTGGCTTTCCACTACGGTCAAAAAGTAAAGGATAATTTGTTCTTCCTCTTACCGGCCAGTTATTGAGCCAGGAATCACCGTTACGCACGCCCCAGAAAGTTACCCGTGAAATAATATCACTATGTTTTTCCAGCACTTTGAAAATACTTGCGTAACGATCAGCCAAAGCCTGAGAAACCGAATCAGGAAGTCCGTCTTTATATGGATTTAACTTTTTCTGCAATTCATAATTCTGGCTGACATCCGCACCATAATTATTTCCCGGATTAGGTAAAACACTAATATCCAATTCAGTTATCATAACTTTTACACCAAGTTTTCCGAAATCATTTAACATAGAATCAACCTGTCCCAGCGACGGCCAATCCATTTGTATGTGCATTTGATCGCCAATTCCTGTAATATGTATTCCTTTCTGTTGTAATTCTTTAATCAGTTTTATTGCCCCGTCACGCTTAGGCTTATTTTCGAGTGAGTAATCGTTATAATATAATTCGGCATCCGGGTCAGCTTCGTGAGCAAATTCAAAAGCTTTTTCAATATAATCATCACCTATAATTTTCAACCAGGGCGACTTCCTCAATGTACCGTCTTCATTAAGCGCTTCATTAACAACATCCCATCCTTTTATTTTTCCTTTATATCTTCCAACGACTGTGCTAATATGATCGTGCATTCTTTTTAATAATGTTTCCCTGTCGGCAGGGTTGCCATTGTCATCCTGAAAAACCCATCGCGGTGTCTGGCTGTGCCATACAAGGTTATGACCGATTATAAACATGTTATACTTTTCGCCGAACTCTACGTAGCGATCAGCAGGACCGAAATTATATTTACCTGGTTCCGGATTTACAGGCCCCCATTTGAGCACATTCTCAGGGCTAATTGAATTAAATTGAGTTTCAACTATTTTATCACCGATTGTATCCCTTCCCATAATCTGCCATTCATTAATAGCCGCACCAATTAAAAAATCGTTTTTAAAAACATCTTTTAGAGTGGTCTTCCCCTGTGCAAATAATTTACCTGATATAGTAAATGAAACAATAATCAGGAAGAAGAATATTTTTTTTGTAAAATTCATTTTTATTTTTCCTTACAATATTTTTAATATTAAAAAAACTTAAAAATCATCAGTCCTGAAAGGAGAAGCGGGCAATCCTTCTTTATTATATAAGTTAGCTCCAGCAGGATTATCAGCCCATGCATATCTCACGGCAACAGGATTCGTTACCTTATCACTCCACACAACAACTTTATTATTTTCTATTTTTGCTTTTGCCCAAACAAACTTTTTATCCTTTCCTGCAATAGAAAAATATTTAAGTTCTCCTCCGCCCTTAGCCATTAAGCCGCTGCCTACATGATCAAAAGTCAGGACTATTTTATTCCCTTCAACTTTCATTGATTTATAAATAGGACCGGAATAAACGATATTATTTTCTCCGTAAGCAATTTTTTCTGCCGCAAGCGCAAGACGATTGCCCACATCAAGTTTATCAACAGGATGAATATCGTTCCACTCGCCAATATCAATTGTTACTGCCATACCTGTTTCGGGTAAAGACAAAGTCATTAGTTGCGCTTCACGAAGCAGTGCCCAGTTACTTTCAGAAGGCTCACTTTTTGCTTCCATAAAATTCGGTAGCTGAACAAACAAGAAAGGAAAATTTCCTTCACCCCACTTTTCTCTCCAGTCATTAATCATAGCAGGGAAAAGTTTTCTGTATTCTATTGGTCTGTCGGCATTGGATTCCCCCTGGTACCAGGTAGAGCCTTTTATTTTATAGTTTAACAAAGGTGCAATCATTGCATTATAAAGTCCTAAAGGTTTCCATCTTATAAAAGTCTGGCTTGCAAGTGATGGCATAATATCACCGACTTTAAATTTCCAGTCACCTTTTAAATCGACTGTATCTTTGTCCGTATCAATTTCATAAGGCTTATCTAAAACAAAACCGCCGATACCAGTATTGTTAATCACACGAATAACAACAATATTTTCTCCTTCCTTCAAAACGTTTGGAGGAATATCATATCTTCTTCTTGGATAAAGGTATGTTGTGTTTCCGACAAAATTGCCGTTTATAAAAACTGAATCAGCATCGACAATTCTTCCTAAAAGAATCTTGGCTTTTTTCCCAACCATCGATTTTGGAATATTAACAGTTTTCCTGAACCATAAAACTCCGTTAATAGACCCAACTTTTGTATCAGCCCAGTATCCCGGAATTTTCATGGTTAACCAATCAGAAGTATCGAAAGTATGGAGAGGTTAAAATATCCTCTCTGTTTTTATACTCTTTATCAATTTCCGTTGACAAATTGTACCAGTCGCCTATCCTTCTCGAATCACTTGCTTCTATTCTTTTGATTAGTATACTATCTTTGAAAATTCTGGCTTCGTTGTAATAAGCCGGGAATGACTTTAAAGCTTCTTCGCTTATCCACGATTCAACCGGTGAACCGCCAAGACTTGAATTGATTAAACCAACAGGTACTTTATATTTATCGTAAATTGCTTTGCCGAAAAAATATGCAACTGCAGAATAAGCAAGAACATTTTCGGGATTAGCTTCCTTCCAGCTACCTGATTGAAAATCTTTTTGTGGTTCATCAAAATCAAATTTCTCAGGTACGTGAAATTCCCTAATGTATTTATTAGTTGAGTTTGCGATTTCCTTTTTATAAACCCAACCAAATGAACCGAGTGTATGTTCCATATTAGATTGGCCGCTGCAAAGCCAGACATCACCAACCATAATATTATTGATTGTTATTTCATTACCCGTCAAGGGCCGGGCCTTTGACCGGCTGGCTTTGATTTGCATAGTGTACGGGCCACCGGCTTTTAACTCCGGCAGTGTAACACTCCAGTTGCCATCTGCATCCGCAGTAGTTTTATAAGTGTTATTAATAAAACTGATAGAAATGTTTTCACCCTTTGCAGACCATCCCCATATTTTCAATTGTGTATCCCGCTGCAAAACCATACCGTCGCTGATAAGTTTCGGAAGCCTCACCTGACCAAATGAAAAAGCACTTAACAACAGAGTTAAGACAAAAATACATATTGCTGTTTTAGCCTTTAGAAAAGTAACAGTCATCTTACATCCCTAACCGATTTAGAATAAGAGTTAAATTATTTTGTTTTACAATGCCAGGCAAAATAATTTTCACGCTGGCCGCTCTGGAACTGCATATAAGTTTTAGCCCATTTCCAGAGCCTGTCAAATTCATTTTTTTTATCCAACTGAACTGCTATCATCATTCCATAAGACATTCCTTCAGTCCTGACATCATTGTTATTTATGTCTTCTATATAAGCCATATCATCATTAACGGGATAGTAAACCCGCTGTGTTTTGTCATCGCCATAAAATAATTTTTGGAATGTAGAATTAATTTTGGCACTTATCTGTTGATCAGATTTGCCAAGAATGGTTTTAAAAAGATTGGGATATTCTCCGGTATAAAAAGCACCGCGGGAATTTAAAGAGTCGTCCAATGAAGGTGAAAATGCTCTAAAGATTGAAGGATATATTGTTCCTGCGGATAAAAAGATTAATAGAGAAATAATTCGGTAATCGAAATCTTTAATTCGCATTTTAAGCTTAATTCCATCTTTATAAAAATATTTTCTAATTTGCTGGTGCTATCTCACCTGTTTCGTCATTTTTTCTTGCTGTCAAATCTTCTTCAATTTTGATCATCATTTTATTTGTTAACGGGTAAAATAACATCAAGCACCCTCCAATAATTCCGAAGATCGCAGGATAAATACTCATTAACATAACAATACCACTTTGTGTGTTTGCAGCCTGAGCTTGATTAGCGACAAAACCGTAATAAGCAAGAACCCAGCCTACGATAGCGCCACCCAAAGTTAGTCCCAGCTTTAAAGCAAATAATGAAGCAGCCATTATAAGGCCGGTAGCACGCCTTCCCAATTTCCATTCTCCATAATCGGCTGTGTCTGTATACATCGCCCATTGAAGCACAGAAACTGACCCAAAGAAAAATGAAACAAAAATATTAAGAGCAAATATCAATATCACGTTATCCGGCTGAAGAAAATAAAAGAAACCTGAAAATGTTGCACTAGCAATCAGGAAACCAGCATAGGTATTCTTTTTGTCCAGTCGTTTTGCAAACCACATTGTTAAGACTGCACCCACGAGAGTTGCAATTGTTGCTGACGTTATGAATGAAGATGTAAAAACTGCATACGTAAGATTGATAGTGTTACCAAACAAATTAAGATGTTGATCGCCGACATAATACCTGAAGTAATATGCAGTTGCAGACCCGCGCATTACTATATATGTTAGCTGAAATACCGTTGCACCGGCTATTAATAACCAGGGCTTATTTCTAAATAGATCTTTCAGGTCCTGTTTTATATTGCTTTTCTGATCCTTGGGCGGACGAACTCTTTCTTTAGTCGTCGCAAAAGTAATAAATAACAGGATCGCTGCTAATGCGCCGAAACATCCCATTGTCCACTGCCATCCAACCTGGTCATTACCTTTACCAAAATATTGAACCAATGATAGCGTTACCGCTCCAACAATGAATTGGCCGACAAAAGCTGCAACAAATCTGAATGTAGAGACCTCTGTTCGTTCCAAAGAATTAGGAGTAAGGACAGCCATAAGTGATGAATAAGGAACGTTAACGGCTGTATAAAGCATCAATAAAAGGGTATATGTTACATAAGCGTATATCTCTTTCCCCCCAACAGATAAGTTGGGAGTTGTAAACGTCAGAACACCACCTATTGCAAAGGGAATTGCAAAACCGGCAATGTATGGTCGGAACTTTCCCCAACGTGAATTTGTCCTGTCTGCAATCATCCCCATCATAGGATCATTTACCGCATCCCATACTCTTGTTACAAGAAACATGGTTCCCATTGCAGCGGCGGAAATACCAAAAACATCAGTATAAAATATTGGGAGGAAAACTATAAAGGTTTGAAAAAATAAATTGGAAGCTGTATCGCCGAAGCTAAAGCCAATTTTTTCTTTTAACGACAGTTTTTCAATTTTAGTTTGCACGGGAGTCCTTTTAATAATTTATTTAATTCTAAATTAGATATGAAGGAACTAACCTATCGCTATTACAAGTTAACTAAACCGGAAATATTCATCCTTGCTAAATTACTTGTAACATAATTTTCTTTAGATCTTCGTCTCGCGAGGAATTACCAATCATTATTTCAAATTCACCTGGTTCAACTACGTATTTATTATTTATATCAGTGAATGACAAATGTTCAGGTAAAATATCCAGATATACTTTTTTAGTTTCACCTGGCTTAAGAGATATCTTTTAAATCCTTTAAGTTCTTTCACTGGTCGGGTAACTGAACTTACAAGATCGCGAATGTACATTTGAACAACTTCATCTCCCTGTTTGTCGCCGTTATTTTTAACTTCAACAGATACCTTTGTAGATTCATTAGTCCTGATAACCTTTTTCTCAATCTTTGGTTCACTTATGCTAAATGTTGTATAACTTAATCCGAAGCCGAAAGGATATAGAGGAGTAATATCATCAAACAGATAACCTCTTCGCGCAGTAGGTTTATAGTTATAATGACAGGGAATATGTCCTGACGATCTCGGGATTGATATTGGCAGCTTTCCGCCCGGATTATAATTTCCGAAAATCACATCGGCTATTGCTTTACCGGTTTCCTGACCAAGATACCAGCATTCAAGAATAGCTGGAACATTCTTTTTGATATAATTAATTGATATCGGCCTTCCATTAATTAAGACAGCAATAACGGGTTTGCCTGCAGCAACAACAGCTTCAACCAATTGGTTTTGCATACCGAAAAGCTCAAGGCAGGTTCTGTCTCCCATATGATCTAGATTCCAGGCTTCTCTTGATGTTTGTTCGTTATCACCTAAAGCAAGAATAACAATATCCGCTTTCTTTGCTGTCTGAACTGCCTCTTTAATCATTTTTTTATTTTCTTCAGGATCAGGCAATTTTATTTCATCTAGGTCCCAGGAACCATCTACAGTTAATTTACATCCTTCACTGTATAGAATGTTTTTGATTTCTTCACTGCCGTTATTACCTAAAGAAAATTGCTCTTTAATACCCTGCAACACTGAGGTATAAAATTTTGGTTTACCGCTGTAACCACCTAAAAGTATACGATCAGCATTTGGACCAATTACGGCTATAGTTTTTTCGCTATCTAATTTCAGTGGCAATAAGTTATTTTCGTTTTTTAATAATGTTATTGTTTCTTGAGCTGATTGCAAAGCAATTTGCCTGTCTTTTTCCAGCCTTTCCCCATTCTGGATTAATTTCGGATCAACATAAGGATCTTCGAACAATCCTAATTCAAACTTGAACTTCAAAAGTGGTCTTGTCAATTCATCCAGCATTGACTCTTCTATCCTGCCTTCTTCGACAAGACTGATCAGATGTGGATAGCAATCAGGATCAGGAAACTCTATATTTACACCAGCTAATAAAGCTAAAAGAGCGGCTTCCTTTTTATCCTTTGCTACAGAATGTCCTATCGTTTCTTTTCTGTAATTTAATTCTGTAATTGCATAATAATCGGAAACCACATATCCATCAAATCCCCACTGGTCACGAAGTATATCACGTAAAAGCCATTTGTTTGCGTGTGAAGGAACCCCGTCAATTTCATTATAGGATGCCATAATGCTAACTGCATTCCCTTTTTGAATGGCTTCCTTAAATGGGAAAAGGTAAACATCAAGCAATACACGAAGTGAAAAGTTAGCGGGCCCACAATTTGATCCGGATTCGGGTTGCCCGTGCGCAGCAAAATGTTTCAGGGTTGCGATAATATTTTTTTTATTTGCGTAATCTCCATCGCCCTGTAATCCTTTTAATAAGGCAATACCAAGTTTTGAAATCAGGTAAGGATCTTCACCAAAAGTTTCTTCCACTCTACCCCACCGTGGATCGCGGCAAACATCTAGAACAGGAGTGAGTGCCTGATGTGCACCTCTTGTACGTACTTCTTCAGCAATGGAAGAAAATACTTCTTCGATAAGTGAAGGATTAAATGTAGATGCAAGGCCAATTGGTTGGGGGTAACTCGTTGCTGCTTTACCTGCCAGACCATGAAGGCATTCTTCATGAAAAATTACAGGTATTCCAAGTCGTGTTTCTTCTACTAAAAATTTTTGAAGTGAGTTTGCAAGATCCGCCATTTCTAGCGGAGAACGTCCACCACACGTGTCACTTAATCTTGCTATCTGCCCTATTCCATTTTTAAAAGCAGATCTTAAATTATCAAATTTTAAAATACCTTCCGTATCACAAAGTATATTTTGTTTCTCTCCCCAAACACACAGCATCTGAGCCACTTTTTCCTCAAGAGTCATTTGGCTCAATAGATCGCTTACTCTTTCGTCAATTGATAACTTAGGATTTTTGAAGGCAAATGCTTTAACATGATTTAGGGGTTCGTCTTGGGTGAGTTTTTCAGACATTTTTTAATTCCGTATTAAATAACAAGTTATAGAATATATGAATTAATTATATTCTCCAACATTTCCTGTCTGCCACTTTGTAGAGTCGGTGCGGGTTGTTCAATGACCCATTTTTCTATTTCTTCCAGCCCGGTTTGCTTTGATAAAATTTTTGCGCCTATGCCCGAGCTAAAACTACCATATCTTTCCTCTATAAAGTTACTGATTTGTTTATCTTCAATTATCTGATGTGCTATTATAAGGCCTCTTGCAAATGTATCCATTCCGCCAATATGTGCGTAAAACAGATCAGTCGGATCATTCGAACTGCGTCTTACTTTTGCATCAAAGTTTAAACCGCCCGTTCCTAGGCCATTTTGGTTTAAGATGACAAACATTGCAAAAGTTGTATCGTAAATATCAGTCGGAAATTGATCAGTATCCCAACCAAGTAGTAAATCTCCGCGGTTAGCGTCTACGCTACCCAACTTTCCAGCGGCTGAGGCTACTGTAAGTTCATGTTGAAATGAACTGCCTGCCAAAGTAGCGTGATTCGCTTCAATGTTTAGTTTGAAATAATCAATTAAATCATATTCCTTAAGGAAGTAAAGAGCCGTAGCAGCATCGGCATCATATTGGTGCTTCATAGGTTCACAAGGCTTTGGCTCTATAAGAAACTGACCTTTGAACCCTATTTTTTTCTTATAATCCACAGCCATATGAAGAAAGCGGGCTAATTGTTCCTGTTCTCTTTTCATATCAGTGTTTAACAGAGTTTCGTAACCTTCACGTCCACCCCAAAATACATAATTCTCTCCGCCTAATTCATAAGTTGCATCAATGGCATTTTTAACCTGAGCTGATGCTAATGCCATAATATTGGCATTCGGACTGGTTGCAGCACCCTGAGAATAAATAGGGTTACCGAATAAATTTGCCGTTCCCCATAGAAGTTTTATCCCTGTTTCTTTCTGCATCTTCTTTGCATACTCAACAATTACTTCTAAATTTTTGCAAGATTCAGAAAAGTTTGCACCTTCCGGGGCTATGTCTCTATCGTGGAAACAATAATAATCAACGCCAAGCTTATGGAAAAACTCAAAGGCTGCATCCATAGTTTCTTTAGCTCTATCTATTGGGTTAGTTAATTTATGCCATTCTCTTGTGAAAGCAGGGGCCCCAAAAATATCTGAACCTGAATTCATAAACGTATGCCAGTAAGCAACGGCAAAGCGAAGGTGCTCGCCCATTGTCTGTTTACCTACTTTCTGGTTCTTATTGTAGTATTTAAATGCTAAAGGATTTTTTGAAGTTTTTCCTTCGTAAAGAATTGGTTTGTCGACTTTAGAAAAGTATTTATTTTGCAATTTTTATTCCTATTTGTTCTTTAATCTTGAAAAACACACCTCTTTATTTTCACCCCAAAAAATGTTTCATTTATTTCAAAATAAATTGGTGAAAATTTAGCAGTTCAATTTTATTTGAATCGATTTAATATAACAAAATATTAATTACAATGTCAATAAATAATAGACTGTCTACTACATAATTTATAATTAAATAATTTCTGTTGAAGAAATGTACAAAGATAGGTCTACAACACTAAAGATTAATATATATCAAGTCTTAATTAAATGTTAACAAATGGTTTTTCCAATTTTGATAACAGGAATCATATTTTCTTACAAGCTCTTTTTCCGGTTTTAGTTTATCAATTACCTTCAGGCCTTTGAAAGCCTCATCATTATTAGTATAATAACCAATTCCTATCCCGGCCCCACGCGCGGCTCCCTGGGAACCATCAGTGTTATAAATCTCCAGATCCAAATTGCAGACATTAACAAATGCTTCCCTGAAAACTTCACTTTGAAACAAATTGGAATTACCTGCTCTAACTACTTTAGCCTCCATTGTTTCTAAACCCGCAGATTTCCACATACTTTTCATAATATCCAAACCATAACGAAATGAAAAAGCAATTCCTTCCTGCGCCGATCTGATTAAATGTCCAAGGTTATGTCTATTAAAATTAATGTTACTGAATTGACAATTAATGTCTTTATTCTCCAAAATTCTTTCTGCACCATTGCCAAAAGGAAAGCAAAGTATCCCTCCTGAACCCGCTTCTATCTTGGAAGCAAAGTCATTCAGTTCTTTATAAGAATATTTGTCTTCCAGTATATTCTGTTTTATCCAGCTATATTGTATTCCTGTTCCGTTAATACAAAGTAATATACCCTTGTTCTGATTTTCGTTAGTATAATTAACGTGGGCAAATGTATTCACCCTATTCTGTGGATCGAAAAGATTTCTGTCTGTTACAGCATATATTACTCCTGAAGTACCTGCGGTTGTGGCTATCTCACCCGGATTCAGAACATTAAGAGATAACGCATTATTAGGCTGATCTCCGGCACGATACGATATAGGAATACCTGGTTTTAGATTTAATTCTTTTGCAGCTTCCTTAGTTAGTTCACCCTGCTTTCCAAATGTCGGAACCAATTCAGGTAGCAATCCTTTTTCAAAACCGAAATAATTAATTAATTCATCAGAAATACTCTGCTTATCAAAATTCCAAAATATTCCTTCGCTTAACCCGCTAATGGTTGTACGAACCTTATCTGTTAATTTCATAGCAATATAGTCGCCCGGGAGCATTATTTTATGGATTTTTGAATACAAATCAGGTCTGTTGTCTTTCACCCATTTAAGTTTTGAAGCAGTAAAATTTCCTGGTGAGTTAAGGAGCGTGCTTAAAGCATTTTCTTCCCCTAAATCAGAAAAGGCTTTTTGCCCAATCTCAACGGCCCGACTATCACACCAAATTATAGATGGATACAAGACTTTTTTATTTTTATCTACCAACACTAATCCATGCATCTGGTAAGAAATTCCTATCCCAATAATTTCATAATTCTGAGCTATACTTTTTCTACCTGTATCGGAAGCAAATAATTTTTTAACCGCCAATATTACATGTTCCCACCAAGTGTTTGGGTCCTGTTCTGCCCATCCGATTTCGGGTGCGTTAATTTTCATTTCATGTTCCGGAGATGCGGCTAGACTAACAAGTTCCCCTGTATCTGCATTGAGCAGTGAAGCCTTGATTGAAGAACTTCCTACATCAATTCCCAGAAGTAATTTTTGGCTCATAAACTTTTCTCTATAAAATTTATCAGTGACATTTCAAATTTTAAAATATGACTTATGCAATTTAATATTTTTTGCTCAAGAATTAGAACTCACAAAAAAATAATCTGATGATTTCATAAAATTGAATAGCAAATTATTTTTTAAAAAAACTTTTTATTCCATGATTATAACCTGGATGCAGAATTGCCCTTAATATATGTTAATATATGTTTGATGTAAGAGTAGCTTAGAAATTAACTTCTCCTAAATAACATATAATAATTGTTGACTTTGCCATATCCCGGTATTAGTTTTAATGTTTGAATAGATTAAACCGTTTTAATTGAATAAAATTTAACGGTACATTAGAGAAATAAATGAAAAAAATAACCATTGAAGATGTTGCTAAACGTGCCAAGGTATCGAAGGGAACAGTATCCGCCGTAATAAATGCAAAAAACACTGTTAAGCAATCAACAAGAGATCACATCCTTGAAATAATGAAGGAGCTCAACTTTCGCCCCAAGGGTGTAGCAAGGGATCTAAAAAACAACAACCAAAATAAAAGCATCGGAATAATTATTAAGGATTTGAATTATCCTTTTTATACTTCAATTGCAACAGGGGCTAAAGAATATGCAAATAGTAAAGGCTATTCTGTAATAGTAACTAGCTCCGAAAATGATCACTCCAGCGAAAAAAAATTCTCAAACCTTTTCTCTACAAAGGATATCAGAGGAACAATCATTGCCCCAATAGTTGAAGGTTCAGCCGAAATAGAGCATCTCTTCAGATTAAAAATGATCAATTATCCATTTGTTTTGCTCGAAGATGTCAAAGGAATTCAGGCAAATGTTGTTGCAATAGATAACCAGAAAGCCATTAAAAAAGCAGTTAAATACTTAATCAAAAACGGGCACACAAAGATTGTTCACTTTTCCGGACCTCCTCAATCATCACATACTCAGGAAAGAATCGAAGGCTTTCGGCATGCGTTTAGTGAAAGTACTTTAGTCTTTGATAAGGATATGATAGTTCCAATAGGCTCGAACAATGAAGAGAGTTTATCAAAAACTCTGGAATATTTTCGTCATAAAGATCGCAAAGATTTTCCAACTGCTATTGTATGTTTTAATGATCAGCAAGCCTTGTGCGTAATGATGGCGTTGAAAGAATTAGGGATAAAAATTCCCGAGGAAATATCAATTATTGGTAACGATGATATTTATTATGCACAGGTCTACCCAATTCCTTTGACTACCATAAGAGCTCCTCAACAAGAGATCGGAAGAAAAGCTGCTGAAATACTAATTAGAAATATAGAGTCCTCAAAACTTTTGCCTATTGAAAAGGTGTTTCTTGAAACAGAATTTGTAGTGAGAGAATCATCCAGAGTTTTAAATAACAATTAAATTTATTAGATTTATCCGCGGGGCAAATTTTCCAATCCTAAAAATCTTTATCATTTGCCCAGGATTAGATATCTATGAATAGGTTTACTTTCATAAACAAATAAATTTAATGGTTACGAAATAATACTCCAATCAGAAAAATAATTTATTCGGTGGTATCTCTTAAAAAAACTTGTTATTGAGTTAAAATCAAATTATTTTGAGATTATATTAAGTTTTCACGTTTTTGTAAACTAAAGAAATAAGTAAGAATTTATATTTTTTCACTTGCCTTTTACATTTTTTTTTATGAAGTTGAATCGATTCAAATATGATCAAATCTATTTTGAACAAAAAACGATGGGCGATGCAAAAAAACAGATCTCGATGAAGAGGGGAAGAATTATTTTCAACAAATAGAGCGAAAATTTAGACTCAAAAAAAATAATAAAAAAATATCCTCAAGCGAAAAACCTAACATATTCAAGGAGGAATATATGACTGTTGACCTCTACCACTTAGGGAAGAAATTCCCATTTGCCTTTTTTTTAATTCTATCATTATTAATTACAACTTCTGCATTTGCCCAGTCGGGTGCAATCAGTGGCCGTGTTGTTGACAAAACCAGCGAAGCGGCTTTACCAGGTGCAAATGTTATTATAGAAGGTACAAGCTTTGGCGCTGCTACTAATCTGGATGGAGAATTTTCCATTCGCTCTATCCCAGTTGGAAAATATACTTTGATAGTCAGCTACATTGGCTACAACTCAGACTCTGTTCAAGTTGAAGTTACAGCGGACAGAACATTAGAACAAAACTTTTCTCTTCTCGGTAAATCGGTTGAAAGCAAAGAAGTTGTTGTAACTGCTCAGGCTTCAGGGCAAAGGCAGGCAATAAACCAGCAGCTCACATCCAATACTATTATAAACGTAGTTTCTGCCGAAAAAATTCACCAATTGCCGGATGATAACGCCGCAACAGCACTCAGCCGACTGCCTGGAGTTTCTCTAATGAACGGTGACCAGGTAGTTATTCGCGGTGTTCAGGCTAAATTAAATCAAATACTTTTAAATGGCATTGAATTACCTTCAACCGATATGAACAACCGTTCAACAGGCCTTGGCTTTATATCATCGAATTTACTCTCCGGTATCGAAGTTATAAAAGCTATTACGCCGGATATGGATGCCAATGCACTAGGGGGCGTGGTTAATTTAAGATTGAGGGAAGCCCCAACGGGTTTTCATTTTGACGCGCTCGCTTCAGGGAGTTACAATTCAACGGATCATATTGGTAATAATTATAAGTTCTGGGCAAGCGTGAGTAACCGTTTCCTCGATGATAAACTTGGTGTTTTTGTGCAGGGAAATTTGGACCGTTCTGATGGCGGTAATCAACGTGCTGCGATCTCACCAACTCTCCTCTCACAAGGCGATAGAACATTTGGTCAGGGTACCTACTACACTACCGCTGCCCAATATGAGTACGATGCCAATATCGACAAAAACAACGGCGGGAGTCTTATATTGGATTATCGCCTTCCGAATGGTAAAATAGTTTTGCAAAATACTTATGCCGGGAATGTAACAGATCAACTGAACAATTATATGTTACTTAACTTTAATAATACTTCAGCAATCTATACCCCGGATCGTAGTTTATATGGAAAGGACCTATGGATTAATGCACTTCAGTTAGAAAATACCTTTGGTGATATCAAAGTAGAAGCTAGTTTGTCTCATTCTTTCACACAACAATATACACGTTACGCATATTCGCCTGGCCTTTATGGTGCTGCGTGGAGTGAGTTTTATAATCAAACCGGAACTACTAATCCCTTTGGTGTAGATGCTTCAGGCCAACGGATAACTTATACTGGCCTTTCTCAGCAAGAGAATATGTCACTTAATAATTCCCTTGGAGTATTTAACAATCTTAGCCAGACAGATTTTTTTAATAACGCAACGATAGGAGGGTGGACTCAAAGTATTGCCCGTCAGTTTAAACAGCATTTATATAATGGATCCCTCGATGTGACGGCGCCGGTTAGCTTTTCTAAAGATATCACTGCCACATTTAAAGCCGGCGGTAAGTATATAAGAACGACACGTATTAATAATGTTGATGAGTTTTTTGCCCATAGCGTTGACGATTTGTATAGAAATCCGGAAGCAAATAAGTACCTTGGGGTTAGTGCCGGTAATCCGTTGAAATTTTCATATGTTATGGATAATTTTAGTAGAGGACAATATTATCTAAGTGATTTATATAATTTTACTAATGGCGGTTTTAAGTATTCATTAGATCGGAATAAATATGATACCTGGCTGAAATTATCAGAGCAAGATTGGGCTGTCCCCATACAGTACGCTGATAGCTATAAAAATGATTGGAACGGTGCAGAACAATTTTCAGCGGCTTATTTAATGGGCACTTTTAATATTGGTACAAAGATGACTTTACTGGGCGGTGCTCGCTTCGAAAGTTATAATATGATTTACCATGCCCAGTTTACTTATGTTACTCATACTGTTTTTGGCGACTGTGCCAGTACTGAAGGCGGGTCAATTGTGGTTAACGACTCCACTAATCCTGCTAACCCATATTACACGGTACCCTATAGTGCCTTCAACGTGGACCGAACGGATAACAACTTATTCCCTGATGTGCAGCTTAGATATGAATTTAATGATTGGTCGGATCTTAGACTTGCCTATACAACAGGTATTTCCCGCCCGGATTATTCAGCAATTATTCCTAAAGTTGCTTTTTACAAGGGCAACTTTGAACTAGGCAATCCTTTGCTAAAACCTTCTAACAGCACAAAACTTTGATATCATTGCATCCTTTCACAATAATTCAATAGGTCTCTTTACAGTAAATGTATTCTACAAAATAATAAAAGATGAAATGTATAATACTTCGATTTACTATGTGAATCGTGATCAATATGCTGCTAGCACCTATATTCCCGACTCGACATTTATGGCTCAGCACTTTCTTTTTACTGTGCCAAACGATCAAACTATAGGGATCTCTTTAAACAATCCGAACGACGGCTACATAAGAGGTGTTGAAATTGATTGGCAGACAAATTTCTGGTATTTGCCCGGGCTGCTTAGCTCTCTGGTTTTAGATATAAACTATACTAAATCAGGATCAAATACGTCTTACACAGTTCTTACACCTACTAAAACTCAGGCAATTAATCCAATTACCCATCGTCCTTATAATATATACACTACGGAAAGCTCAAGTTATGACGGAAGATTAATTCAGCAGGCAAACGATGTGGTAAACGTCGCGCTTGGTGCTGACTATAAAGGCTTCCACGCTCGTATATCATTTAGTATGACCGGTAATGTAATAAATAGTATAGGTACAAGGCCTGAAGAGGCTGCCTTTACCGGCAACATTTATAGATGGGATTTTTTGATTAAACAAGAGTTGCCTATTGATGGATTGAGCGTATCTCTTAATGGAGTAAATATTTTTCACAATGGAATAAAGACGTATCGTAATTACAGAATAAGTCCGGATGCTCCAATAACTAAAAACTTAATCTCAGTTTTATATTCTCCGTCAGTATTCGCGATGAATTTGAGATATTCTTTTTAATGGTTTATTTTTAATATAATGACGTCTAAAAAAGGAGGTGTCGAAATTTATAAGACAAAAATCGTGAGTAATTCACAAAATCTAACAACAACTAATTTCAGGAGGTCTAAATGAAAAGTATAAAGTTACTTTTCGCTATGATTTTTCTTCTTGTATCGTCGGCGTTTGCTCAGGATATGCAGTATGTCTCGAGCCAAAGCGGCGATACTCTAGTAGTAAAAGATGATATTGAGTTTGGTAGTGCAAATACTCTGTATCTTCTCATGGCTTCAGATAGTTTGGCTCCCGCAGGCCGCGTGTATATGCTACAGAACTTCGGAATTTACTCGTGCGCACAAAATCCTGCAACTTCCACAGACCATAGAACTATTATTATGGGGCCAACGCAAACTTCTTTGAAAACAAACCAAGGTACTGCACCGCCGGTTATTTCCGGTGATTCAGAGACAGGCAGCTACCACATATGGAGGTATGACCGTCAATAAAGACCTGCTTATTAAAAACATCGATCTTGAAATAGGTAATATTGATGGCAACAACGGAGGATGGGCCTTCTTTGGTTTTGGTGGAGCAGGTATGAGACTTCAAGTAGATAACTGCATTATGGAGCATACCTGGTGGGTATGGGTTGGAGGACCGCCTGCTGACTCAAGAATATTTTTTACAAACGATTACATGGTAAATTTGTCCGGTCATTCCTGCCGTCGAAATGGTGGTGTTACTGACTTCAATGGCAGTGGTGTTGCTAAAGAGGATACTCTTATGGTTGAAAACTGTACACACGTGAATATTCAGGGTACTTTGTACAAATTCAGGCCTGGGGTTGCGGTTAACAGAGTAATCTTCAATCACAATGACTTTATTGATTGCGCAGGTTATGTTATTATGAATAACGGTGATCAGACGAATATGAGTGTCACAAATAATATCTTTGTAAATTGCCAGTTACAAGGCTATAGTTCTATCCTTTTTACTGTTGATGTCGGTGAAGTTGATCCGGATGGCCTGCCAATGGGGCTTGTTAATCTACGTGTTGATTCAACTTTCAATGCAAACGGTAAAAACTTTTATGCTGGCAATAACTTAGCTTATTGGGATCCATCTCTTTCTGATATCGCTTCAACATTAAATACTAATTCAGTAGATGGTAAGACAGATTGGGTTTCCCAGATGATCACGATGAACTCAAGAACTGAAGCCCTATTTAATGATAATGCAACTTATCCTCTCCTTACAAATGAAGGATGGATCACAGGTCAGTTACCTACTTTTGCGAATACGGATGTTTTGTTTACAACTCAGCTTGCAACATTAAAAGCCTATGCATTAGCATGTGTTGACACAAGCTACGGAGCTCCACTGGATTCCTGGCGTCAAGCGAGTAATCCGGAAGCTTCAAATTTCGTTTTTGCTGATTGGCCTATTCCTATTGATCTTTCTTATACAGATACTGATTTGAAGGCAGCAGGTCTTGGCGGCTTCCCGCTTGGAGATCTGAACTGGTTCCCAACTGAATATGCATCGTGGAAAGCTCAGGCAAGTACCGAATACGCAAATATTGAAAATGTGCTTGATGTAGGTACTGCTGTTGAAACTGAAACGAATCTTCCTCAGAAATTCCAATTGCAGCAAAATTATCCGAATCCATTTAACCCGACTACAGTAATAAGCTACACAATTCCTAAAAGCAGTTTTGTTACATTAAAAGTATACAATGCACTTGGTCAGGAAGTAGCAACGTTAGTTAACGGAGTTAAATCTGCAAATACATATAATGTTCAATTCGATGCATCCGGATTAGCAAGCGGTATTTATATCTACCAGCTAAAAACCGGAAATAATATATTATCGAAGAAGATGGTACTGATGAAATAATTCATTAGTGTTTCCATAAACTTATTGGTGTCAAAGCCCCGGTTAAGCTGGGGCTTTGATTTTTATAGAAGAATATGATTAGATATGGAGTTAATCAAAAAATGGGATCAAAAAAGTACCTGTTCATTATTGTTTTATTATTTTCATTTGCAGCCTGTACACAGGATAAATCAAACGTTACTAAAAATGATACTGTTGTGGCAAAGCTCGGGAAGGATTATTTAGTAACTGCAAAGGATCTGACACAATACGTAAAGGACTGGAAATATGGATATAGATTCCGTATTAAATCAGTAGCATACAAAAAGGCATTAGATGGACTGATAAGAGATCGATTAAGAGTATTTGATTTTTTTGATAGAGGATTAGAGAAAAATCAGGATTTAATGCGGGAAATAAGTCGTGTTATTAATAATGAATTAATAAACGCCTTCTATGATAAGAGTTTTGTGGATAAGTATGCTAATGAAAAAACGGCAGCTGAAGCTTACAAAGAAATGGATAAGGAAATAATATGTAACGATATAACATTACCTATGCCTGCAGATCCGACAAAAGAGGAGCTTGACTCGCTAAAAGCGATAGCTTTAAAAATAGAAACCGGTCTTAATAAGAATTATGATATAAAGAGTCTCGCAAAGCTTTATTCGTTAAAAAATTTTAAGCTAAATGCTAAAAGGAAAGTGACCTGGTCAGAAACTATGGTTGACCCGGTTGCAAATGTCATTTTTAAACTTCAGAAAGGATCCACCGGGTTGTAGGGTATATGGATGGGGTTCACATAGTTAAGGTATTGGATATTAAAAAAATAAAATTGGAACCTTTTGAAAAAATAAAAGATGAAATAATATCACAACTTAAGAAGGGATACTATCTGGAATATAATAACGCGTACGATGACTTTAGGCGTGGACTTATTGATAAAAACTCAATAAAGTGGAATCAAAAAGGATTAGACCAAATAATGAAATGGTCTTCCGAAGATGCTCGCTTTTATGCAGGTGCTTATAAAAATACTATTGGGAATGCAATTTCGAATGGTAATAATTTTGAGATACTTTCATACAATAATGGTAAAAAAGTTGATTTAAAAGAATATCTCCGGCTGTTGGAAGAAGTTGTAATTTTGAATCCCAATATTGTGCTAAGCTCTGTCAATATTAAAGATTTTATTTTAGATGCTATATACGATAACAGCGTTGTGATGGCTGCAAAAAAACTTGGTCTGGATAAAAAATTAATAAATCCAAATACGCAAGACCCCATCTTAGCAGACAGGCTCCTATATTTATATAACCAGGCAGTTATTATAGGAAGTATACCAAAAGCAACACCGGAAGTATTGCATAAATTTTATGAAGATCATAAAGATTCAATATTTTATCAGTTAAAAGTGGTGTACATTTACGCAAGGGTCTATTCAGATAGCGCAAAGGCCGCTGCAGATATAAATAAAATTAAAAAAGGAACCCCGTTTGAAAAGGTCAAAGATGCCTGGTTGGTTAAGATGTTTATTCGTGAACGTGATGGTTCGCTTAAAGCTTATAGGACCGCGGGTGGAGACTACTTAGCAAAGGCGGCATTTAAATTGGAATTAAACGAATCTGCCGGACCGATTGAATATAATGATTCTACAAAAGGAAAACAGTTTGCTGTTATTAAATGTTTTAAGATCCAGCCGGAAAAGCAGCTTACCTATGACGACGTTAAAGGTAAAAGAATAGAAGAAGAGTTCAAAAATTATTACAAGAAAAAAATCGCAGATGAAGTTGATGCAAAGCTAAAGAAAAAGTATAGTGTAAAAATATATGAAGATGCTTTATCTGAGGCAATCTCATCTAAAGAGAAATGAACAACTCTAGAATTGTAAACCTGAATATTCTTGTAGTTTCGGCAGTTGTTATTTGCTTTGAAATAATATCCACCAGAATTTCCTCCTTAATATTTGTTCAAAATTATGCTTTTATAATTTTGTCACTGGCCATTTTAGGTTTGGGAAGCGGTGGGATTTATTCCTTTTATAAAATAGAACCGGAAGAAGAATCAGCCAAAAGTTCCAAAATATTCGGTTGGTTCATCTTCCTTTCGGGTATTTCACTTATATTTTTTATTGTACTTGAAATTTTTCTATCCATAACCAATCCTTATGTTTATTTCTTTTTCCTTTTTATTCCATTCTTTTTTGCCGGAATTGTATATGCCGAGTTTTTTAGAAATTATGCAAATGCCGGTTTTAAAATTTATGCTTCGGATCTTATTGGTGCAGCATTAGGGTCTATCTTATCAATCTTATATTTTTGATTTGTTCAATGCCGCAAATACTGTTCTATTTTTAGCTCTCGTTTTATTTATTCTTATCCGTTAATTATTCTAATGTTAAAAAGAAAAAACAAACATTACTGTACTTAGCTCTTTTCTGCTTAACCATTTTGCTGGCAGTTTTTGGGAAAAAGGATTTATTAGGGAAAATTCCGATTGGTCATTTTTCCGAAAAAGACATTTATTATACCTATGATAATCCAAGTATAAAACCTGACATAGTCGAAAGCAGGTGGAGTATAAACGGAAGATCCGACCTTGTTGAATATAACAATTCAGATATTGTCAAAGATCTTTTCATTGATGGCGCGGCTGGTTCTCAAATGTTCAGGTTCAATGGGAACATTGCGAACCATGACAAACTTCTTAATAATCTTTTATTCCATTTTTCAACGGCTATCCCGCTTCTATTTTTAACCAAGGAAGAAAAGAAAAATATGCTGGTCATAGGGCCCGGAGGCGGTAAAGAGATTCTTACGGGAATCCTTAGTGAAGTACAAAATATTACAGGCGTAGAGGTTAACCCGGATTTTGTTGATATAGTGAAAGAATATAGAAATTATAACGGCGGTATCTATACAAATTTTCCAAATGTTAACATCAAAGTAGCAGAAGGTCGTCATTTTATAAAAAGCTCCGGCAAACTTTATAATACCATTATTTTGGCTCTTCCTTCAACCAAGCAACTGCAAAACATTGACGGGCTTGCATCTAACGAAAACTTCCTTTTAACTGTAGAAGCGATAAGGGATTATTTAAAAATTTTAACTCCGAACGGGCAGCTAATTTTTACAGTACATAACAGATGGGAACTTGTTAGACTTATCATTACTACTTTATATGCTTTTAATGAAAACGGGATTACTAATTCGGAAGCAGTCAATCATTTTATAATTTTGGGAAGCGAATATGCGCCAACTATTGTAATTAAAAAATCTGCTTATACAGTTGATGAAATAAAAGCTATCGCACAAGTTGTAAAATCATTACCTCCTGGTTTGCCCCGGGTAACATATTTCCCATATTTAAATAACCCTGAGAACAATGAAATTGAAAATGTTCTGTTAAATGATCTTAAAGAGGGACGTAGTTCGCTTAAAGAGATTATAGCAAAGAATAGCTCTGATATTTCACCTGTTCGCGATGACAGCCCTTTCTTTTATAAAGTAGAGTAAGGGTGTGCCTGATGACTATGAAAACCTTTTAATTGCAATATTTGTGGTTGCTGTGTTGTCGGTAATAATCCCTTTTATGAGGATAAAATCGAAGTCGAAATCGAAAAGAAATAAAAAAGACAAAGAGCAAAGAGAAGGTCTTACTTCCTCTTTTTGTTTTCATCGATATTGGTATTGGGTTTATGATTTTGGAAATATCGCTATTCCAAAAATTCATTCTTTATCTTGGCTCACCAACTATTGCTTTATCTATTCTACTTGGCTCTCTACTGGTTGGAATGGGAGTTGGCAGCTTTTTCGGCGGGAAAATATATTCAAGTAATGTTATAAAACGTTTAAAAAATATTTCAGGCTTAATAGTGATTGTCAGGAGTGCTCCTGTTTGTCATACATCCATTAATTCTAAATGAATTACTGGCTTATGGACTGGCCCTCAGAGCAATTGTTTGTTTTATATTATTATTACCGTTCGGCTTTTTGCTTGGCATCCCTTTCCCTACCGGGATACAAATTTTAAAACAAAACAATTTAGTAAAATATATCCCGTGGATGTACGGAGTTAACGGGATAATGTCTGTTCTGGGTTCGGTTATTGCCGTTATTCTTTCAATGGTTTGGGGGTTTACAGCAAGTTTTTTTGCAGGACTAAGTATGTATTTAATTATTATCATATTCTTAACCTTAGGCTCAAAGAATACCAATCTTGTTGTTGGTAATAAATAGATTGTTCTTAGGTACATATTGAAAATTGCTTAAGTATTCAGAACGGACCCTGCATATGAGGTTACTTTCAAATCAGCAAACGAAGTATTATGAAGATTTCCAAAGAAATAAAAAAGCAAATTTTAGCAGATAAAGATCAACTTTCCATAAATCAAATCTCTAAAAAATACAATCTCCCACGCAATGAAATAAAAAATATTATTAATGCTTCTACCCAAAAAACTCCCAGATGGTTTTTCGCAGTATTGGTCTTGCTTCCAATTATATTTTTAATTGCCCTGGAAATTTTCTTAAGGGTTATAAATTATGGCTATAATTTTGAGCAATGGGTAGGCGTTGGGGAAAGTAAACAAGTATTAAATAAGAACATCGGCAGGAAGTATTTTACCAGTGGAGCTTTTAATCCGACGACAAGTGAAGATGAGTTTGACATACATAAGAAATCAGATGCATTCAGGGTTTTTGTTTTAGGCGGAAGCAGTGCAGAAGGGTTTCCTTATAGCCCGATGGGGTCATTTCCACGTTATATACGAAGAAGGCTGGAATTGGTTTATCCCAATACACAAATAGAAGTTGTTAATTTAGGTATGACAGCAGTAAATTCTTATACTTTGTTAGATCTTCTGCAAGGCGTACTAAATCAAAAGCCGGATTTAATTTTAATATATGCAGGACATAATGAATATTACGGCGCATTGGGAGTTGGTTCGGTACAATCATTTGGTTCATCCCGGGCCTTAATCAGGTTAATACTATACCTGGATAAATTTAAGACGACTCAATTAGTACGTAACTCAATCCACTGGATTGTATCATTATTCGCATCCGGAAATAATACATCTTCAGGTACACTAATGTCCAGAATGGCAAAAGACAAGTATATACTTTTAAATTCAGATGAGTACAATGCCGGCGTACAACAATTTAAAGAAAACCTTACAGATATTTTACAATTGATTAAAGATAAGAATGTACCGGTAATATTAGGAAGGCTGGTAAGTAATTCAAGAGATCAGAAACCGTTTATTTCCGTAAATACACCCGGCTATAAAACTGCGGACCAGGTTTATGAAAAAGCCGAAGATGAGTTAAAGGTTAATAATTTTACAAAAGCAGATTCTCTTTTCAAATTGGCAAAAGACCTTGACGCACTCAGATACAGAGCACCTGAAAAAATGAATGACATTATTGATGATTTAGGGAAAGAATTTCAGGTACCAATCGTACCTATTGACTCGATATTTGATTCGACAAGTCCCGAAGGAATTGTAGGCGATAATTTAATTGTAGATCACCTGCACCCGAATGTAAAAGGCTATCAACTTATGGGAAAAGCTTTTTATGATTATATGGAAAAAGAGGGATATCTACCCAAAACAGAAAATGCTGAAATTCCGTTTGATGAACAGGATAGTCTTACACGTACTAATTTTGAGTTTACAAAACTTGATTCAATTATTGGCAATGATAATATTACCTTATTAAAGAGTAATTGGCCGTATGTAAAGAATAACAGAGTTATGTCAGAATTTAACCAAAGGGATTTTATTAACTTACTTCAACCGAAGAATATGGTTGATTCTCTTGCTATGTTCAGAATCGAAAATAAAGTTTCCTGGGTCGATGCACATTTTATGGCAGCAACGTTTTATCTAAGAAGAGACGATCTAAAAGAATATTTAAAATATATTGAGGTTATGATCTATCAGTATCCCGGTTTAAGAAATCTTGATATCATTCTTAAGTACTTTTATCAAAAAAATAAATTAGATCTGGCAGATTATACTCCAAAGAGGAATGGGTTGTTGGCATTGTATATTGGAAATTTTGACAATGCAATTGGATTTTTAACAAAAGCTTATAGTTCAAACCCAAAGGATACATTGGTGTTATATAACCTTGCCTTAGCTTATTCAAAAAAGAAAGATTATAAAAACGCTCTTGATATGATAAATAAATGTTTAGTTTTGAATCCGAATTATCCGGGAGCAAATAACCTAAAACGACAAATACAGAATCAATTAAAAAACTAGTTATTTTTTTATCAGCGAATATTATAGAATTGATATTCAGGAATTTTTTTTACAAATTTATTTTTCCTGTTAGTTATATACATTGATAATTCACTGAACCTAACCATCACTAACTTTTAGGGGGACTAAATGAAAAGTATAAAGTTACTTTTCGTAATGATTTTTCTTCTTGTATCGTCGGCGTTTGCTCAGCTTATGATCCGCAGTATGTCTCGGGCCAAAGCGGCGACACTCTGGTAGTAAAAGATGATGTTGAATTTAGTAGTGTAAATACACTGTATCTTCTTATGGCTTCAGATAGTATGGCTCCCGCAAGCCGTGTATATGATGCTAAAAAACGGCGGAATTTATTCGCTTGTAAATAATCCTGCAACTTCCACAGACCATAGAACTATTATTATGGGGCCTACGCAAACTTCTTTGAAAACAAACCAGGGCACTGCACCGCCGATTATTTGTGGTGCGATTGAGACAGGCGTTGCTGTCTTTGGAGGTATGATTGTCAATAAAGACCTGCTTATTAAAAACATCAATCTTGAGATTGGTAATCGCAGCGGCAACAGCGGCGGATGGGCATTCTTTAGTTTTACAGGACCAGGCCAGAGACTTCAGGTAGATAACTGCATTATGGAACATACCTGGTGGGTATGGGTTGGAGGTCCTCCTGCTGACTCAAGAATATTTTTTACAAACGATTACTTTGTAAATTTGAATGGTTATACCTGCCGTCGAAATGGTGGTGTTACTGACTTCAATGCCATAGGTGTTACACACCAGGATACTCTTATGGTTGAAAACTGTACACACGTGAATACTCAGGGTAGTTTGTATAGATTCAGGTATGGGCATACCATTAACAGAGTGATTTTCAATCACAATGATTTTATTGATTGCGCAGGTTATGTTTTTATGAATAACGGTGATCAGACGAATATGAGTGTCACGAATAATATCTTCGTAAATTGCCAGTTACAAGCCTATTGCCCTGTTCTTTTTACTGCCGATACCGGTGAAGTTGATCCGGATGGCCTGCCAATGGGCCTTATTAATCTACGTGTTGATTCTACTTTCCGGGCAAATGGTGCAAATTTTTATGCCGATAGAAACCTGGCTTACTGGGATCCATCTCTTTCTGATATCGTTTCAACATTGAATTCTAATCAAGTATTAACGGCAGTACCGAGTGGGTCTCCCAGATGATATTAATGAACGCAAGAACTCGAGAACCTATTTGATGATAATGCAAATTATCCTCTCCTTACAAATGGTACCTGGATTAACCGATAAATTACCTGATTTTGCGAATACCGGATGTTTTATTTACAACTCAGCTTGCAAAACTAAAAGCCTATGCAATAGCTTGTGTTGACACAAGTTATGAAACTCCTATGGATTCCTGGCGTCAACCGGGTAATCGAAGAATCTTCAATTTCATTTATGCTGATTGGCCTATTCCCATTGATCTTTCTTATACAGATTCTGATTTGAAGACAGCAGGTCTTGGCGGTTTCCCGCTTGGAGACCTGAACTGGTTCCCGACTGAATATGCATCGTGGAAAGCTCAGGCAAGTGCTGAGTATGCAGCTATTCAATGTGGGCTTTCAAGTTGTCTTGGCTGCTGTTGAAACTGCAACTAATCTTCCTCAGAAATTCCAATTGCAGCAAAATTATCCAAATCCATTTAACCCAACCACAGTTATAAACTTTACAATTCCTAAGGCTGGATATGTATCATTAAAAGTCTATAATATGCTGGGTCAGGAAGTTGCTACTTTGGTAGACGGTTATAAGGCAGCTCAAACATATAATATTAATTTTGATGCCTCTAACTTGTCAAGCGGTGTATATTTATACAGCGTCAAATTCAACAATCAAGTTCTATCAAAGAAGATGATCTTAATGAAATAAACTTCTTAAAAAATAATTTTCTTTTCTATTTTGCTCAGAAGGATTTGGGAAAAATATGAGAGAATAAAATTCTGCAATTGTAGTGACTTCAGGCGGGATAAACATAACTATATAAAAGACAGCCTGACACTACATGTGGAACAGGCTTTTTTATCTTTAACAATATTTATATGGAAAATAAAAAAATGAAAAAACTATTAATAGTTTTAGC
This sequence comes from uncultured Bacteroidota bacterium, assembly GCA_963772675.1. Lineage (GTDB taxonomy): Bacteria > Bacteroidota > Ignavibacteria > Ignavibacteriales > Ignavibacteriaceae > JAKAGZ01. The sequence continues at coordinate 43,461 of CAVYYF010000010.1, read as the reverse complement.
AATATTTTCGACTACAATACTTGCTCAATCAAATAAAACTTTAGTAGATGAAAATATTCCTCACTTGAAAAAACACGGAAATTCTTTTCAGCTAATTGTTAACGGTAAACCCCATTTTAATGCTTGCAGGTGAAACAGGTAATTCAAGTGCATCAGATTTAAAATATATGGATAGTATTTGGCCTAAAATAGTAAAGATGCATCTCAATACGCTTGTAGTTCCAGTTTACTGGGAACTTATTGAACCAAAGGAAGGACAATTTGATTTCACTCTTGTTGATAGCATTATAACTGCTGCAAGACAAAACAATATTAAACTGGTTTTTCTTTGGTTCGGTAGCTGGAAAAACAGTATGTCCTGTTATGTACCTCTCTGGATAAAAACAGATGAGGAAAGATTTCCAAGGGCACGCGAGAAGGATGGAAAGGCTGAAGAAATTCTTACTGCATTCAATAATACAAATAGAAATACCGACGCTCTCGCCTTTGCTACTTTAATGAAACACATCCGTGAATTCGATGAAAAAGAGCAAACCGTAGTAATGGTTCAGGTAGAAAATGAAATCGGAATGATACCTGATGCGAGAGACTATTGTGAAAGCGCAAATGAATCATTTAATGCATCAGTGCCGGAAGAATTTATAAATTATTTAAAAGAAAATAAAAATAAACTAAATTCACATATATATAGTTTATGGGAGAAAAACGGATTCAAAACATCAGGTAATTGGGAAAAAATATTTGGCAAAAGCCTGAGCACCGACGAAATTTTTATGGCATGGTATTACGCAAAGTATACTAATTATGTAGCTCAAGCAGGCAAAAAAGAATATCCGCTCCCGATGTACGTTAATGCGGCATTAATTCGCCCCGGATATAAACCGGGTCAGTATCCAAGCGCCGGTCCCCTTCCCCATCTCTTTGATATTTGGAAAGCGGCAGCTCCAGATATTGATTTCCTTTCACCTGATATTTATTTCCCCAACTTTGATGAATGGACTGAAAAATTTTATTTACCTGATAATGGAAAAACAAATTATTCTAACCCACTATTTATCCCGGAAGTTGGAAATAATCAGAGCTTAGCCAATGCCTTCTTTGCTTTCGGACAATTAAACGCTATGGGTTATAGTCCATTCTCAATAGAATCTCTTCAGGACCCGGAAAATAACCAGGTAGAAAAGGGATATGACGTGCTGAACCAGCTTACTCCCCTAATACTTGAGAATCAAGGTAAAGGTACAATGGCAGGAGTTCTACTCGACAGCGCAAGCCAGGTAGCTAAAGTAAAATTGGGAGGCTTCATTTTTAACTTCCATCATTCATATAGTTGGCCCTATGCACCAAAGACAGAAGGTGAAAGCCCAAGATTTGGCGGATTGATAATAATGATTTCGCCGGATGAATTTTATATAGCAGGAAGAGGTTTGATAGTAACTTTTGAAACAGGTGCGGATGATAATTCACTTATCGGAATTGGTAGCATGGATGAAGGACAATTTATTAATGGTAAGTGGGTTACCGGTCGTCGTATGAATGGAGATCAAAGTCATCAGGGAAGACATATGGATTTGCCTGTTAATACTTTCAGTATTCAGAAGGTTAGACTTTATAAGTATAAATAGGAAGGTTTTTTATAATTTTAATAAAATATTTTTTGCTAAACACCTTTAGTTTATTACTAAAGATAATTTTTAAAGGAAAAGTTTCTTAAAATAAAACCCGGTTACAAAGGTGTAACCTTACGGCACTCATTAAAAATCTTTGAGGAGTTACATATGAAAAAATTTTCCATATTTATAATATTATCGTTTGTTATTTCACTGCAATTGTCTGTCAAATCTCAGACAACTGGAAATAAAATAACACTTGACGCCTCCGGACAAGAATATAAAATCAACAAAAATATTTACGGTCAGTTTTCAGAACATCTTGGTCATCTAATTTACGGGGGCATCTGGGTGGGACCAAATTCTTCTATTCCAAATATCGATGGCATTAGAAAAGATGTTGTTGAAGCTTTAAAAGAAATCAGAGTCCCGGTTTTAAGATGGCCGGGCGGTTGCTTTGCAGATGAATATCACTGGATGGATGGTATTGGTCCGCGCAAAGATCGACCCCAAATGATCAATACAAATTGGGGAGGCGTTACGGAAGATAACAGTTTCGGAACACATGAGTTTCTTGAACTCTGCAGTCTGATTGGATGTGATCCATATATAACCGGCAATGTTGGCAGCGGTACAGTACAGGAATTGTCACAATGGGTTGAATACGTTAACTCAGACAATGTCAGTCCAATGACAGATTTGCGTAAGAAAAACGGCAGAGAAAAATCATGGGGTGTGAAATATTGGGCAATAGGAAATGAAAATTGGGGATGCGGTGGAAATATGAAGCCGGAATTTTATGCCGACCAGGTAAGAAGATTCGGAACCTATATGCATAATTACGGCCAGAATAAATTATTTAAAATAGCTTGCGGACCCAGCGCTGGTGATTATAATTGGACAGATGTTTTAATGAAAGAAGATGCTCCTTTTTTTGACGGGTTAGCACTTCATTATTATTCCTTTGCAAATCAGAAAACCGCAACAGATTTTGATGAAAGCGGCTGGTTCAATATTATGAAGGAAACCCTGCAGATGAAAGAGCTAATTGAAAAGCATTCAAAAATTATGGACAAGTATGATCCCTTCAAAAGGGTTGCCCTGGTAGTTGACGAATGGGGAACATGGTATAAAGTTGAACCCGGAACCAACCCGGGCTTTCTTTATCAGCAGAATACCATGCGGGATGCAGTAGCAGCCGCATGTAATTTGAATATCTTTAACAACCACTGCGATCGCGTTCGTATGGCAAATATAGCGCAGGTTGTAAATGTATTGCAAGCGATGATTCTTACTAAAGGCGATAAGATGATTCTTACGCCAACCTATTGGGTTTTTGATTTATATAAAGTACATCAAGATGCCATGATGGTTCCGGTTAAAGTTTCTTCAAGCGATTATGTTTACAAAAACGATAAGCTCCCTGCAATAAATTGCTCTGCTTCTATTGACAGCACAGGAAAGATGCATATTTCACTCTGCAATATCGATCCTGATAAATCAGAAAGCGTTGAACTAAATCTGGAAAGTTTCAAGGCGAACAAAATCACCGGGAAAATGCTTACCGCAGAAAAAATGAATTCACACAATACTTTTGATAACCCGAATGAAGTAACACCAACTGGCTTTTCAGATTTTAATTTGAACGGAAATAATTTAAAAGTAAATATGCCCAAAATGTCAGTTGTAACTCTTGAATTAGAAGGTAAGGTTAACATAAAACGGAAAGAAATTACATTGAAAAATCCAAAACAGGGTGTTGATTATAATTATTATGAAAACAATCTCACTCACCTCCCGAACTTTGCAGATTTGAAACCGACATCTACCGGTTCAGTTGATGGTTTTGTCATACCTCAAACTGTAAGGAACGAGAACTTTGGGCTGAAATACACCGGTTATATAAAAATACCGAATGATGGTTTGTATACTTTTTATGCCACGTCTGATGATGGTTCTGCAGTTTTAATAGATAACAAACTGGTAGTTAACAATGATGGACAGCACGCAATGGTTGAGAATTCAGGAAATGTTATGCTGACTTCAGGCTATCATAAAATAGAAGTATTGTTTTTCCAGGCTGGTGGCGGTATGGGTCTTCAAGTCGATATAAAAGGTCCACATATGGAAAAGCAGGTTATTCCAACTGATATGTTATTCCGAGAGAATTAGAAAATAACGTAATAATTGTAATGATTAAAAAAATAATTTTGGCTGTTCTGATATCCTGTGCAACCACCTTGTTCGCCCAGGATTTTGCCAGCTATTCTTTAACACCTCCAATGGGTTGGAATAGTTGGGATTGCTACGGACCTACTGTTACCGAACAGGAAGTTAAAACAAACGCAAATTATATGTCAGCACATCTGAAAAAATACGGCTGGCAGTATATTGTTGTTGACATCCGATGGTATGTGGAAAACCCGACAACTCACGGATACAATGAAAAAAATCCCATTATTAATATAGACTATTACGGAAGATTGATGCCGGCTGTTAATCGATTCCCTTCTTCCGCAAATGGAAAAGGATTTAAGACCCTTGCAGATTACATTCACAGCAAGGGACTTAAATTTGGCATTCATATTATGCGCGGTATCCCGAAAATAGCAGTTGAAAGGAATACTCCTGTCCTCGGAACAAACTATACAGCAGACGAAATATATAATAAGAAAGAATTATGCGCTTGGCTTCACGATATGTATACGGTAGATAGAAGCAAACCCGGGGCCCAGGAATATTATAATTCACTCTTCAAACTTTATGCTTCCTGGGGTGTGGATTTTGTAAAAGTCGATGACCTTTCGCGTCCCTATCACAAAGATGAAATTGAAATGATAAGAAAAGCAATTGATAACTGCGGAAGAACGATTGTGTTAAGTACATCCCCGGGTGAAACGCCAATACAATATGCGGAACATATAAGAAACCACGCAAATATGTGGCGCATAATAGATGACTTCTGGGATAACTGGTCGCAACTAAACGAACACTTTTCACTTTTCGAAAAATGGATCCCTTACATGAGTCTGGGACATTGGCCTGACGGAGATATGCTTCCTTTAGGAAGAATAGGGATAAGAGCTGAACGCGGCGATAACCGGATGAGCAGGTTTACTAACGATGAACAATATACCTTAATGTCACTTTTTTTGATATGCCGCTCCCCTCTTATGTTTGGCGGAAATTTGCCTGACAATGATGCATTTACATTAAACTTAATTACTAACGACGAAGCACTTGCCGTTCTGAATAAAAGTAAAAATAACAGATTGCTTTTCCAGCACGATGGAAAAATTGCGTGGACTGCAGATGCAACAAATAGTAAAGATAAATATGTTGCACTATTCTATACTTCTGATCAAAGTCCAATCAATGATAGTCTGGCTTTATGGAACAGCAAACTTATAACGTATAAACTTGATGAGCAGAGTACAAAAGTCAGCGTGAATATTGCAGGCGCTAAAAAACTTTACCTGGTTGTTACCAATGGCGGAGACGACAATAATTGGGATCATGCGGATTGGATTGAACCAAAACTAACTGGCAGGAAAGGCACATTAAATCTTACTGATATAAAATGGGTAAATGCATCTGCAGGCTGGGGTAGTGTAACTATTGATAAAAGTGTAGGAGGTAATCCATTAATAATTGACGGTAAAGAATATACTAACGGCATAGGTACACATGCCGCTTCTATAATAGAGTATAATATCCCGGAAGGTTATGATACTTTTTCTGCATCAGTCGGGCTTGATAAAGAATGTGTAAACCATCCGGAAGGAGCTACCGTCAAATTCCATGTTTTCACTACATATCCTACAGGAGTTCCTCCAAAAGATTCAGTAAGAATATCATTAAAGTTTGATCAGATTGGTTTTAGCGGTACTTGTAAAGTCCGCGACCTGTGGGCTAAAAGATATCTTGGAAAATTCACAAATGAGATATCACTTTATGTAAGAAAACACGGCGCGAAGTTGCTGAAGATCAGCAGTGAGTAAGACCATTCGGCTCAAAGGAAATGAATGAAATAGTTATCGAAGATTCAATTGTAAAAGATAGAGGGTAACAAATATGAAAAGAGTTTTACTACTTCTTATACTTGGCATTGCACTAATTAGTGATCTTAATGCTCAAAGTAATTCTTTATTGAAGCTTTGGTACAATCAACCTGCCAAACGGTGGGTGGAGGCCCTGCCCGTAGGCAACGGCAGACTGGGTGCAATGATTTTCGGCGATCCTTCAAAAGAACGAATTCAACTAAACGAAAATACCGTTTGGGCAGGTAGTCCATACACAAATGCTAATCCCAAAGCACTAAAAGCGCTACCTGTAATTAGAAAATTAATTTTTGAGGGGGATTATGAAAAAGCTCAGGATATGGCGAATAAAGATATTATCTCCCAGACTGCTCAGGGTATGCCCTATCAAACAGTGGGAAGTTTGTACTTGCATTTCCCCGGAAGCGAAAAATACATAGACTATTATCGTGAACTGAATTTAGAAGAAGCAACTGCAACAGTAAAATATAAAGTTGACGGTGTTACTTTTAAGAGAGTAGTATTTGCCTCATTTCCAGACCAGGTTATAATTGTAAAACTCACCGCTGATAAACCGGAAAAAATAAATTTTACCGCCTCAATGAATAGTCCGGAAAAAGTTGTTGTTTCCACACCTGAAAAAAATGAAATAGAACTTAACGGCAAGACCAATGATCACGAAGGTATTAAAGGAAAAGTAAAATTTTCTTCACTAGTAAAAGTTATAAATAGTAATGGGGAAATATCTTCAAATGATACCTCCCTATCTGTTTCAGACGCCGATTCTGTAACTATTTATATTTCAATTGCTACCAATTTTGTCAACTATAATAAACTCGGTGCCGACCAGCTTAAACTTGCAGAAAATTATTTATCAGGAGCGCTAAAGAAAAATTATGATCAAGCATTAAAAGATCATATTACGTATTACCAAAAATTTTTCAACCGTGTTAAACTTGATCTCGGTGTAACGGATTCTGTTAAAAATCCGACAAATGTAAGAATAAATGATTTTGCCTCGGGAAATGATCCGCAGCTTGTCTCTTTATATTTTCAATTCGGCAGGTATCTTTTAATATCTAGCTCAGAACCTGGAGGACAACCTGCTAACCTTCAAGGAATTTGGAACGATCAGCTTTACCCGCCATGGGACAGCAAATACACGGTAAATATCAATACAGAAATGAATTACTGGCCATCCGAAGTAACTAATCTATCTGAAATGAATGAACCACTTGTCCAAATGCTTAGAGATCTTTCTGTAAGTGGAAAAGAAACCGCGAAGAAAATGTACGGCGCAAGAGGATGGGTAACACATCACAATACTGATATTTGGCGAATAACCGGTGCAATCGATGGAGCTTACTGGGGAATGTGGCCTTGCGGAGGAGCCTGGCTTTGTCAGCAATTATGGTACAACTATGTTTATGACGGAAACAAAAAATTTTTAAGTTCTGTTTATCCTGTATTGAAAAGTGCTTCTGAATTTTTTAATGACTTTTTAATTGAAGAACCCGAACACAAATGGCTTGTTGTATCGCCTTCAGTTTCACCAGAAAATTCTCCCGCGATTCATCCTAAATATTCTATTACTGCCGGTGCCACAATTGATAATCAACTTGTATTTGATTTGTTCTCAGAAACAATTCGTGCAGCAAATATTTTGGACAAAGATAAAGAGTTTGTAAAAGTTTTAAATTCAAAATTGAAAAGACTTCCACCAATGCAAATTGGGCATCTCGGACAGCTACAGGAATGGCTTCACGATTGGGACAGTCCTAATGATCATAACAGGCATGTTTCCCATTTATATGGATTGTATCCAAGCAACCAGATCTCCCCTTTCCGAAATCCTAAACTTTTTGAAGCGGCCAGAACGTCTTTAATTTACAGGGGCGATGAATCAACCGGCTGGTCTATGGGGTGGAAAGTTAATCTTTGGGCAAGGTTGCTGGATGGTAATCACGCATATAAATTGATTAAAGATCAATTAAGACTGGTTGCCATCCCCAAAAAAGGAAGAAGTATTTTTTCCGAAGGAGGAGGTACATATCCTAACATGTTTGACGCGCATCCCCCCTTCCAGATAGATGGCAACTTCGGATGTACCGCTGGTATTGCTGAAATGCTTTTGCAAAGTCAGGACGGATTTATTTTTGTTCTTCCAGCATTACCTGATGCATGGAAGAATGGAAGTGTAAGCGGACTGAAAGCCAGGGGTAGATTTATAGTTAGCATCGAATGGAAAAACGGTGAAGTTTCAAAGGTAAAAATTAAATCTTTGCTTGGTGGAAACTGCAGAATTAGAGCCTACAATAGACTTACCTCTGATGGTAATTTTGATCTTGAAGAAGCCAAAGGAAAAAATCCGAATCCATTTTATGTTGTCCCGGATATCAAACAGCCTGTGATATCTCCTGAAGCCAACATTAAACCTGTAGAATTAAATAAAAGTTATCTATATGATTTTCATACAGAAGCGGGAAAAGAATATACATTGGTTTTATCAGAGTAACCGGATTTAAATATTATAGATTATAAAGAGGTCTGTATTTTAGAACAATAACTAATCGCTGGATGAATTAGATAAATATTTGAAAAAACATTAATTTTACTCATCAAAATAATTTTATATAGCCTTTAATTGTCTAAGAATAACAAAACAACTGATTCAATCGATAACAGAATACTTCAGTCAATTAAGCTTGATGATAAGTTATCCTTTGAACGGGTATATAAACAGTATTGGTCGAAACTATATATTTATGCTTTCAATGTTTTAAAGGAAAGAGAAATATGTGAAGATATTGTACAGGAAATTTTTATTGACCTGTGGACAAAAAGACGGGATATTAAGATAACTGATCTTAATTCATATCTATACCAATCGGTAAGATATCAAATTTTCAATTGCTTTCGAAAAAATAAATATAAGAAGCTATTATTGATGAAATTCGATTTGTTTGTTGAACAGTATGCAATTGACGAGCTATATGAAGAAAAAGAATTGCAAGATGAAATAAATGATATAATTTCCAAATTACCTGAACAGCGCAGAAGAATTTTTCAGATGAGCAGGCGCGAGGGACTATCAAATAAAGAAATTTCGGACAATCTTAATGTTTCTGTACAAACTGTCAGGAACCAAATAAGCACGTCTTTAAAATTTATCCGAAAATCTTTGAAAAACATTTATATGATACTTTTCTAAGCTACCCCTTCCTGGCTTTCCGATTCTATTTTACTTCCTTAAATAAATTTTCAAGAATTTTTACCGGTGAATAGTACATTTCTCCCATTCAAGTTACTTAAAGGATATAAACAAATACTGGGAAGGGAAAAAAAGAGATGGATATACGAAGACTTTCAGACTTAATTGAAAAATATAAAAGGGGTGAATGTTCACCGCAGGAGAAAGAACTGCTGGATAACTATCTTGAATCATTTCAAAATAATCCGGATGAATGGAACGAAAATGAAATGGGGAACCAAAGAATAATAGAAGAGAAAATTTATTCCGAGATAATGGACAGTATTAACAAAGAGAAAAACCATTATTTCATCGGGGTATTTCTTTCGCCATCACTGCTTAAGAGAGCCGCTTCAATAATCTTTATCCTTATCCTGGTTTCAGGAATTTTATATTTATCAGGAATATTTGAACAAAAAACTAGTTCGGTTGTCTGGCAAGAAAAAGTTACTTCGCCGGGAGAGAAATCGGTACTTAATCTTTCGGATGGTTCTAAAGTGACCTTGAATGCAGATAGTAAATTAAAATATCCTGATCATTTTGATAATGCGAGCAGAGAAGTATATCTGGTAGGCGAAGCTTATTTTGAAATACATCATAATATTAACCGGAATTTCATAGTGCATACCGGAAATCTTACAACTACTGATTTAGGGACTAAATTTGATGTATCTGCTTACCCTGAAAATAAAACAATTGCCGTTTCCCTATTAGAAGGAAAGGTAAAAGTCTCAAGGAATGAAAAGGGAAAAGTTGGCAGGATAGCCATTCTTAAGCCAAAAGAGCAACTGGTATATGATAAGGAAAATAATGTCAGCTCGTTTAATGTCTTTGATTTTTTAGAGGTAGTTGGCTGGAAAGACAGTGTATATAAATTTGTGAATGAACCTTTACGTAAAGTATTACCCCAGCTTGAAAGAGCGTTCGGTGTAAAATTCAGATTAACAGATCAATCCGTTTTAGCACAAAAAATAACAATTAAATTCGAAAGAAATTCTTTACAAACGGTAATTAATGTTATTAAAAGTTTAACCGGATTGGATTATAAAATACTCAAAAAGAATAATAATATAAAAGAGATTGTGTTTTTTAGAAATACTAAATGATCTCTTGCACCAATGGTATATGATTTAAAGTAATTCGTAAAAAGATTTCATTCAGTAATATTTTGGGAACAATTCAATAATGATATTTAGATCTTTCGTTAAAGCCGTATTCACATCATTTATAATAAGTATCCTGCTTATTTTTAATGCCAGGGGACAAAATAGCCCTGAGCAAAAAGTTAGTCTGAACGTTGTAAGCATGCATCTGAGTGAAGTGCTGCACATGCTTGAATTAAAGACCAATTTTACTTTCAGTTATCTTAATGAAGAATTACCTCTGAATGAAAGTGTAACTCTGGATATACATGACAGGCCTCTGCAGCAAGTTCTTGATCTATTATCGGACAGATTTGGATTAACTTTCACCAGAATTAATAAGATTATAACTGTCAAAAAGAAAGACGAAATAAATGAACAAAATAAACCGCAGGGCTTTGGAACATTAAGAGGTATTGTTCGCGATTCAGTGACTTCGGAAGTTTTGCCTTACGCTAACGTTTATATCGATAAAATCAATACCGGAACTAGCTCCGATAGCCGGGGATTTTTTATTATTCCTTCTATCCCTGCAAATAAAAAATATACAATAAATGTCACATATGTTGGTTATAAGTCCAAAGGTATAACCACCTTAATACAAGAAAATAAAATTACTGATATAACTATTTATCTTACAAAATCTACTGTTGAATTGGAAAATGTCACTGTTTTAGGAAAACGAGTAAACGAAGCTGGACTAACCGCAAAAAAAATTCCAATAAGAGAAATAGAAAATATGAGCTTTGGTGTTGAAACAGATGCAATGAGAGCAATTCAGCTCCTGCCGGGAGTACAATCAGCAGGTGATGTTTCGGCCAGGTACTATGTTAGAGGAGGTACAAGTAACGAAAATTTAGTACTGTTAAATGGAACTCCTATTTATAATCCATTTCACGCTCTCGGAATTTTGAGTGCAATTGATCCCGACATAATAAACGGTGTTGAATTTTACAAGGGTGGATTCGGTGCAAAGTACGGGGGACGTCTTTCTTCGGTAATGAATATTATTACAAAAGACGGCAACAGGAACAACTTCGGCGCAACTGTCGCACTAAGTGAATTAACGGCTAGAGGCGTTTTGGAGGGTCCGATACCTGACGGCTCTTTTATTATAACCGGAAGAAAAAGTTATTCAAATGAGATATTAAAGAAATTTACAAACGACAAAAGTGTTCCGATAGATTTTTACGATGCCTCTTTCAAAGTTAATTATTCTAACCCGAAAGTTTTGCCTACATCAAAGTTTTCGCTCTTTGGGTTTACAAGTAATGACAAAATAGATTATAAAGATAAATTGCACGCCGACTATAATTGGTCGAATTCAAACATAGGTCTTAATTGGTTTAACGTAGCACCAAACAGTCTTACATTTACCGAATTAACTGTTTATTATTCCGGATTTTCCGGCAGTGAAATACCAAATTCCAGTAATGACCGGCACATCGAGAACAAACTTGATGATTTTACAGTTAAATATGATTTTTATCAAGAATTTAGCAATAAAAATGAATTTTATGGAGGAATTAAACTGTCTCACATAAAAACCTGGTTACTCATTAATAACTCAACCGGGAAATTGAATGATGTAGGCTCGGAAGGTGAAGCTTATAGGGGATATTTAGGGGACAAATTATTAAGCATAGACAAACTTAAAGCTGATTTTGGTTTACGTTTTAATTTTATGAACTTTTTAGATGCTGCTGCATATTTTGGTGAACCCCGTATTAATTTAACATATAGTTTATTACCAACTCTGAATTTAAAAGCTGCCTGGGGTATTTATCAACAACAGCTCGTTACAATATCCGACGAGGATGAAATTCAGCCTTTGTTTGAACCCTGGATTATTGTTCCCAAATATTTAAAGATACCTAAGGCAATACACTATATTTGCGGACTTGACTATTACCTGACCGAAAAGCTTAAATTTGATGTGGAGAGCTATTATAAATCTGAGTATAACCTTGCTGTGACAAACGATTCATTAATTTATCCTACCGATCCACAATTAATTGCTGCGAGCGGGAAATCTTACGGAACAGAAATAACCCTGAATTATGAGACCGGACGGATAAACGCACAGCTTTCTTATTCATATTCCTGGACGACGAGAAAAGTCAGAGATATTGAATATCATCCGAGATACGATAGTCGCAATGCTATTAAACTTTTTATTAACTACGAGCTTGGAAATAACTGGAGAGCCGGCTTAAGCTGGAATTATAATTCGGGTATGCCGTATACCCAAATATTTGGTTATAGTGATAAGTACAATCCTTTGGATATATCAAACCCGTCCTCTTTATTTACTAATTATTTCTATTTTCCAATATTAGCCGATAGAAATGCCGCACATCTCCCCGATTATCACAGGCTTGATATAAATTTGTCAAAAGAATTTCATATTGGATTCGTAAAAATAAATATAGATTTGAGCGTAATAAATGTTTACGACCGCAAAAACTTCTTTTATTTTGATTTGAAAACCGGGGAAAGAGTAAACATGCTTCCTTTCTTACCTTCAATTGGCATCAAAGCAGAATTATGAAAAGAGCGATTTTGATTCTGCCAATTATTTTATTTATTCTTTTTGAATCCTGCAATGAGGATTTCAATGTAAATGCTCCTTTTAATAAAAATGTATATACTTTAAATTGCATTTTACGCAACGATAGCCCTATTCAATATGCAATAATTTCAAAAAATATTTATACTGAAAACGGAGCTCCCCCGACTTCACCCAGCACTGCTCAAAATATAAAAGGTGCAAATGTAGAAATCCATTATAATGATTCAGTGTTTGTTATGAGAGATACAACTATTCAAGTAGCAGATTCGGGAAATACAAAACAAGTTAATTGCTATTATTTAAGAAACCTTGTAATGAAACCGGGTAAAATTATTAGTATTAAAGCTACCATGCCGGATGGGCAAATATTAAGATCTACAAAACAGATCCCTGTTTGCCTTATAGCTCCTTCAACCTTTCCCCAGAGTTATTATACTAATAATGCAATGGGATATGTAAAGGGATATTATATAAAATTTCCATTCTACAATTGGCTTTTTAGACGCGACAATAAAGAGATTAATGATATTTTTAGTTTTCCCCGGTTTGAAATTGATTATGAAAAATATGAAGGAGGAACGTATATCAATAAAAAAACGCTTGTTCCTCTCACCTATGGTACCATTCAGGACGCTAAAGGGATTATACTGTCTCCTGATCTAAACTTCTCATATAATTATTCTGCTTCTACATCTCTTGAAACTGTCAATAGAACGATGGAGGAGATTTCGGGGAGCGACCCGTATAAGAACAATTATATAATCACCAGGGCTTTCCTTACCGTCACCAGCATGGATCCCGAATTATCGATATATTATTCTGCCTACGAGACGTACTTAAATTCTTTTACGATTAAACTAAGACCTACAGATTACTCTAATATTGAAGGAGGAAAAGGTATCTTCGGAATATATTATATATATACCAGCTCTTCTGCTATGGAAAAAACTTATATTAATTCTTTTGGATATCAGTATGACCCTTCAAGGTAGTAATTATTAATCCGGACAAAAATATGGATAGATCTGATGAAAATTAAAATCGGTAAAACACTAAAGCAAAATTGTAGTAATGGCACTAATAATCTTATCCCGATAATCCTTTTATCAATTATTTTATGCGGACAAAGTTATGCCCAGTGGGAAAAGACAAATTTACCGGTTACAGTAAAAGTAAATACTATAGTTATAAGGGATTCATCTATTTTTGCCGGAACAAACGGAGACGGAATATTTGTATCGACAAATAACGGTGAAAACTGGAAGAGCATTAACGAAGGACTGCAAAGTAAGTTCATTCATACTATTTTAATTACCGGAAAAACCCTGCCTGCCGGACAGGCAAGAATTTTCGCCGGAACGGAAACGGGCGTTTCTGTTTCAACGGATAACGGTGAAAACTGGAGATCAATTAATTCCGGCTTATCCGGTTTGGGTGTTTGGTCCCTGGGGGTTAGTGCAGATACTCTCGGTGATACAACAATCTTTGCAGGAGCCTGGAGCGGGGTTTATTCTTCTACGGACCGGGGTGAAAATTGGAAAGTTACCGGCTTGTCAACTACGGCAATGCCGGTACATTCTATAATTATTTATAAAAATTTCATTTTCGCAGCGTCCTTGAGTGATGGAACATTTATATCGCAAGACAATGGATTGACATGGATAAATATTATTATTAAAAATGTGGATCCATTTCTCCCTGAAATGTCCGCACCCATCTATTCAATAACCGCCTTTGCTGGTCCTTATTTTAATTATTTAATAGCCGGATCTATCGGAGGTATTTATTATATGGATTATTTACCCTCCAGTTTTGAGGGTGATATTGCGCTCGCTAAATGGGACAGACCTGTACTTTGTTTTGCCAATAGGAATGATACCCTTTTTACAGTCCAATACGGCTATTTCTTTTGAACTTTTCTACCGTTTCATCACCGGATTAACTCATGAAAGTTTAAATATCCCTTTTTTTGGATATAAAGCTGTTTATTCTCTTGCGCTGAATAATGGATATATTTTTGCAGGAACCGACAACGGTATCTGGCGTCTTAGTTATCCGGTGGCAATTACAGGAGTAGAAAGCTCCCAGGAGGCCCCGGCCGGATTTGAGCTTGAACAAAATTATCCCAACCCGTTCAATCCAACGACAACAATCAGTTATCAGCTTCAAACGGTTGCAGCAATGTCAAGCTGATAGTTTACGACGTTCTTGGAAGACCCGTCGCTACAATGGTAAATGAGCGCCAGACCGCGGGACGTCATTTAGCAAAGTTCGACGCGGGCGGCTTGCCAAGTGGAGTTTATTTTTATAGGCTGCAGGCGGGAAGTCTTGTACGCACTAAGAAGATGATTCTTTTACAATAAGCGACTATTATGAGAAGTAAACAAAGCGGAATTATGAAAAGAGCGATTTTGATTCTACCAATTATATTATTTATTCTTTTTGAATCCTGCAATGAGGATTTCAATGTAAATGCGCCTTTTCAAAATGTTTATACTTTAAATTGCATTTTACGCAACGATAATCCTATTCAATATGCAATAATTTCAAAAAATATTTATACTGAAAGCGGGGCCACCCCGACTTTACCCAGCACTGCTCAAAATATAAAAGGTGCAAATGTAGAAATCTATTATGATGATTCAGTGTTTGTTATGAGAGATACAACTATCCAAGTAGCAGATTCGGGAAATACAATACAAGTTAATTGCTATTATTTAAGAAACCTTGTAATGAAACCGGGTAAAATTATTAGTATTAAAGCTACAACGCCGGACGGGCAAATATTAAAATCTACAAAACAGATTCCTGTCTTCATCCAAGCTCTTTCAGACTTCCCCCAGACTTATTATACTAATGGTGCAAAGGAATATTATGTAACAGTTCCGGGCTACCCCTGGGTTTTTAAAAGAAACAATAAAGAGATTAATGATATGTTGAGTTTTCCCCGGTTTGAAATTGATTATGAAAAATATGAAGGAGGAACGTATGTCAATAAAAAAACGTTTGTACCTCTCTCCTATTATCGTTATATGGACAATAATGGGTTTATATTGTTTCCTGATCTAGACTTCTCATTTAATTATGTTGCTTATACATCTCTTAAAACTGTTAATAAAACGATGCAGGAAATTTCGGGGAGCGACCCATTTAAGAAAAATTATATAATCACCAGGGCTTTCCTTAGCATCACCAGCATGGATCCCGAATTAACAAGATATTATTATGCTCACCAGGTATTCTCAAATTCATTTACGATTAAACTAAGACCTACGGAATACTCTAACATTCAAGGAGGAAAAGGTATCTTCGGAATATATTATATATATACCTACTCCTTAGATATGGACGAAGCTTATATTAATTCTTTTGGATATCAATATGATCCTTCAAGACAGTAACTATTAATCTGGGCAAAAATATGGATAGATCTGATGAAAATTAAAATCGGTAAAACATTAAAACAAAATTGCAGTAATGGTACAAATAATCTTATCCCGATAATTCTTTTATCAATTATTTTATGTGGACAAAGTTATGCCCAGTGGGAAAAGACAAATTTTCCGGATACGGTAAAAGCAAATACCATAGTTACAAAGGATTCATCTATTTTTGTTGGAACAGACGGAAACGGAATATTTGTATCGACAAATAACGGTGAAAACTGGAAGAGCATTAACGAAGGATTACAAAGTAAGGTTATTCATACTATTTTAATTACCGGAAAAACCCTGCCTGCCGGACAGGCAAGAATTTTCGCAGGAACGGAAAAGGGCGTTTCTGTTTCAACTGATAACGGTGAAAACTGGAGATCAATTAATTCCGGCTTATCCGGTTTAGGCGTCTGGTCCCTGGAGACTCGTACAGATCCAGCAGGCGATACAACAATTTTTGCAGGAGCCTGGAGCGGGCTTTATTCTTCTACAGACCGGGGTGAAAATTGGAAAGTTACCAGCTTGTCAAGTACTACAGCACCTGTGAATTCTATAATTATTTATAAAAATTTCATTTACGCAGCTACCTTTAGTGATGGAATATATAGCTCGCTCGACAATGGATTGACATGGAAAAATATTGATGTTAAAACTAAGGATGCAACTGGTTATGACCTTATACCTGTAACTGCACCCATTTACTCTATAAGACTATTCACTGGTCCTGAAGCTAGTACTATCATCGTCGGATCTATCGGGCGTCTTTATCATACGTTTTTCGGAGATACCATTTCCTATGCTGATACTTCATTTGCCAAAGTCTATAAACAGCATGCACCTGTACTCTGCCTTGCCAGTAGGAATGATACCCTTTTTACAGCCGTAGGTGGCAACTTTTTCAAACTTTTCTGGACCCACATCTACCTCCGAGGCTACTACGGTAACATCATCGATTCTATCGCTGTATATGACGCTAGACGTTTATATAAATTTTATTTGGGAATTCCAGTCGTATATTCTCTTGCACTGAATAATGCCTATGTTTTTGCTGGAACCGAAGACGGTATCTGGCGTTTGAGTTATCCGGAGCCGGGGGCAATTACAGGAGTAGAAAGCTCCCAGGAGGTCCCTGCCGGATTTGTGCTTGAACAAAATTACCCCAATCCTTTTAACCCGACTACAGCCGTCACTTATCAGCTGCCGGTTGCCAGTAACGTTAAGCTGATAGTTTACGACCTTCTTGGAAGACCCGTCGCCACATTGGTAAATGAGCGCCAGACCGCGGGAAGTCATTCAGTAAAGTTCGACGCGAGACGGCTTGTCGAGCGGAGTTTATTTTTATAGGCTGCAGGCGGGAAGTTTTGTACGCACTAAGAAGATGATTCTTTTACAATAAGCGACTATTATAAGAAGTAAACAATAAACGGGCAGGGGTAAAAAGGTACAAGACTAAATACGTCTGTACCTTTTTTGCTCTGCATCTTTTAAATGAATTTTGAAAAGTATCACGCAGGATAGTACATTTCTCCCATTCAGGTCATTTAAAGGATGTAAACAAAACCAGAGATTTATAAATTATATTATCAACAGGAACACTCCACTCAAACAATCCTTTTATTACTTCAATTTTGTGGCTATTATTCTCTAACAAAAATTGTAACTCTAGCTAACTCTTCATATTTTTTGTAAATAGCTTCAATCTGGCATTTTATAAACAACCAGGCATATATAATATGAAAATGTTAAAAATTTGCTTTGCATTGCTTTTCTTGTGCTCACTTAATATAAAAGCACAACAAATAATAAACCTATATTCGGGAGCTATTTCTAATTCGAAGGAATCCAATGTAAAAGAAACCGAACATTCAGGAATGTTCTCAGGAGTAACAAAACCAACTCTTGAGATTTATTTGCCTGAAAAAGAAAAATCCACCGGAACTGCAGTAGTTATTTGTCCTGGTGGAGGTTATGCTGTGGTAGTCTATCAGGCAGAAGGAATAAGAACCGCAAAAGAATTTGCTAAGAACGGGGTTGCCGCTTTTGTTCTGAAATACAGGCTCCCCAACGATTCGACAATGATAGATAAAAAAATAGGTCCTTTGCAGGATGCCCAACAGGCAATTAAAGTTGTAAGAGAAAACGCCGCAAAATGGGGAATCGATATAAACAAAGTCGGAATAATGGGTTTTTCTGCCGGTGGACATTTAGCTTCAACCGAAGCTACTCATTATAAAGAAGCCGTAATTGAAAATAAAGATAACACAAACTTGCGCCCCGATTTTCAGATATTGGTTTACCCTGTAATTAGTATGCAGGATAGTCTAACACACCTTGGTTCAAGAACAAATTTGTTAGGCAAAAATCCATCAAAAAAAATAATTGATGAATTCTCAAATGAATTACATGTAGACGAGAATACCCCTCCTGCTTATATTACTCAAGCCGCAGATGATAAAGTGGTTGATGTTGATAATAGCATTGTCTATTGGGAAGCATTAAGACATCATAATGTTTCTGCTGAATTACATATTTATCCGAAAGGTAACCATGGTTTTGTTTTACGTCTGCCAACTGAAGAATGGATGTCAACAATTTTTAAATGGATGAAAAATTCAAAATGGATTAACAAATAAAGAATTTTTTCTGATGTTTAAACAAAAAATAAGGTGAACGGAATGAAGAATCTGAATTTATTCGACAGAATCATTTTTTCAAAAAAAACTGCATTGCTAATCGTTGGATTTTCGATATTGTTTTTCTGTTATGCATTTGGTCAGGGAAATAAATTGAAGTTAAATGACCTCGGATATTTTGAAACCCGCGGTTTAAATGTTTTTGTATTTAGTAACCAGTACAATGGTTATTTCTTTGATGAAAAAACTGCCGGCATTGAACTTATACATCACGGTGTAAGAACAGCTACTAACGGCGCAGTAAGACTAAGAGCAACTCCGGAACAATGGGACATTGTTCCGATGGTCGTAGACCGTAAAGTTGACAAAGAGAATAATAGCATTGAAGTGAAACTTCAATATAAAAAATATAACTTCGATTCCAGGGTTGTGGTAACGGCAAAAGACCAGGGAGTAATGATTGATGTTTATCTTGATAAGCCATTGCCTAAAGATTTAGAAGGCCACGCGGGTTTTAATCTGGAGTTTCTACCTTCGGCATATTTTGAAAAAACATATATGATGGATGGCAGGCCCGAGAATATTTCCGAAATATCCGGCCGGACCTATGGAAGTTAAACCGCTAAAGGATAGAATTCCTCCTTACTTTCGGGCTCTCTACTTTTGACGATAGAGGGAGAAACATATATGTTGATCCACTACCGATGGCAAAAGGAAAAAATCTTGTGCTCGCACCCGAAGATTCTGAGCAAAGAGTTGACATTACTTCCATGGATGGTGATTTAATGCTTTACGATGGACGTAACGTTGCACAAAACGGATGGTTTGTTGTGCGCAGCCTGATTCCCTCAAATAAAACCGGTAAAGTAGTAGAATGGTATTTGACTGCAAGTACAATTAAAAGCTGGACACGCAAACCTGTGATAGGCTTCTCACAGGTGGGCTACTCTCCTGCGCAGGAAAAAGTTGCAGTAATAGAACTTGATAAAAATGATACTCCTGCAAAGACAGCTACTTTGTATAAAATTTTGCCAGATGGAAGTTACAAGAAGGAATATACCGGTGATGTAAAGTTGTGGGGATCCTTTCTTCGTTACAATTATGCCAGGTTCGATTTTTCATCAGTTAAAAGTTCAGGCTTATACGTTATACAATACGGCGATCAAAAAACAAATGCCTTTCCTATAGATAAACAGGTGTACGATAATGTCTGGCATCAAACACTGGATGTATTTATGCCGGTACAAATGGATCATGTTTTTGTAAAAGATGGATACAGGGTTTGGCACGGAGCACCGTTTCTGGATGATGCACGACAGGCACCACCAAATTTAGAATTAATGGATAATAAAAGAATGGGACCTAGAACTGACACACGTTATGAACCCGGAGAGCGTATAAATGGATTGGATGTAGGCGGCTGGTTCGATGCTGGTGATTTTGATATAGAAGAAGGTTCACAGTGCCAGGCAATATCATATCTTGCTGCTACATGGCTGCAATTTAAACCAGAGCTAGATGAAACCTACGTTAATGAAGAGCATCGTTATGTTGGTATTCATGATCCTGATGGCAAACCGGATGTACTTCAGCAGATGGAGCATGGTGTTCTTTTGCAACTTGGAATGCAGAAGGCGTTCGGGCGCGCTATTCCGTCAATTGAGATGCCGCACCTGTATCAATATGTTCATCTCGGCGACGCGTCTACAATAACGGATAACTTACCCTACGATCCAAAACTAAAACCATATGAAGTTAAAGACGGGCACAGCGGAAAATTTGATGACAGGTGGGCCATGACTACAAATGAACCGTGGTTAAATTATAATGCGATAGCCAGTCTCGCAATTGCAGGTCGTGCCTTTAAAGGATATAACGATTCACTTGCTACAGAATGCCTGGAAGTTGCAGAGCAATCGTGGGACAGGCAGCAAAAAGATACTACCAAAGGCAGCAGGGGAAGATTTGCAAGTTTCTTTGGAGCGGATATGATGACAACATCCGCTGCCTTGCAGCTTTTCATAGCCACAAAGGATCAGAAGTATGCAGATATATTCCTTAAAACAATATGGCAGGGACTTAAAGGATCTCCCGAAAGAAGTATGGAAAATGCGTTACTTGCAATTCCGTATTTTGGGAAAGAATATAAAGCTAAACTTGAACCTTATATAAAGAAATTTAAAACAGAAAATGATTCCCTGCTTATGAAAAATCCGTACGGTGTACCGATTGGAACAAGGCATTGGGCAGGCGATGGAGAAATTGTAAACTGGGCAATTACAAATTATTATGCCCATAAAGCATTTCCCGAAATCATCGGGCCTGAATACACACTTAGGGGAATTGATTATCTTTTCGGATGTCATCCATATTCGAACCTTTCGTTTGTTGCGGATGTGGGCACACGCTCAAAGAAAGTTATATACGGACGCACCAGGGCTGACTTCTCAAATGTTGCCGGGGGGGTAGTGCCGGGTCTGCTTATGTTGGAGCCGGATTTCCTTGAGAATAAAGACGACTGGCCTTTCTTCTGGGGTGAGAATGAGGCTGTTATAAGCTTAGCCGGAGAATATATATTCCTCGGCAACGCTGTAAAGGATTTAGTCAATAATAATTGAAATATTAATCAATATTAATTTTTAAGGTTAAAACATCTATGTAAAGAATAATATTCTTTTGGGTGGCTCTGTCACTCTAAATTGCGCTCAAAAAAAAACTAAATACTGAGATTATCATACTTCTGTGGTAAGCATTAAAAAAATTATTCAGAATACAACTATCGGGTATGCGGTTGAGAAATGTGAGAAAGAAGGACGCATGCAAACCGGGCCCTGACCCAGAATATAATACTTTTGAGCTAAGGCAATATAATTTTTTGTATTATCTTGTATTAGTTAATTGAACTTACTTCTTTAAGTAATCGTATATGAAAAGAATTGTTTTACTTATAGAAACATCACGAGCATTTGGCAGAGAGCTAATACTTGGTATTGCCCGGTATTCAAAGCTTTACGGTCCCTGGTCTTTTTATAAAGAACCAATAGATCTAAAGTCATCCATTCCTCATTTAACAAGCTGGAAACCAGATGGAATTATAATTCGTGATTCTTTAATCACAAAAGAATTATTGAACTTAAAGATTCCGACAATTCTTGCCATACATGATTCTTCATATCCTAAAAATTTACCGGTTATTAAAACTGATTCTGAATCAATAGCAAAATTTGCAAGCGAGCATCTTATTGAAAAGGGATTTAAAAATCTTGCCTTTTTTGGGTTCGAAAATTATGATTGGTTAAAGGAACGAAGGTTCTATTTTACTCACTTCAATAGTGAAGCAGGTTATAAAACTCACATTTACAGGCCCAGAAAAAGAATCAAGAAAAATGAATGGGAAAATGAACAACAGGACGTATCAAATTGGGTCGCTGCTTTGCCCAAACCTGTCGGTATATTTGCCTGTAACGACGACCATGGACAGCATGTTCTAGAAGTATGTAAACTTATTAATTTAAGAGTCCCGGAAGAAGTGGCGGTAATAGGTGTTGATAATGACCCCATTATCTGTGACATAAGCGATCCCCCGCTTACAAGTATTGCTATGAATGTTGAATCTGCTGGTTACGAAGCTGCAAAGTTATTAGACGATATGATAGACAAAAAAAAGACCCCGGGAAAACAAATAATGGTTTCTCCGAGTCATGTAGTTCAGAGACAGTCTACAGACATTCTTGCTGTCAATGATGTTAATGTTTCTAAAGCAATTCAATTTATAAAGAAAAATGCAAAAAATAGAATTCTGGTCAAAGACGTTGTGAACGCTACAAGTATAAATAGACGAGCACTTGAGAGAAGATTTAAAAAAAATTTTCACAGATCAATTTACGATGAAATCCAAAATGTACGTGTTGAATTGATTGCAAAGTATCTTATCGAAACTGATTTACCGATTTCACAGGTCTCTTCGCTTTTCAATTTTACTGATGCAGAACACATCTCACGGTATTTTAAAAGAAAAAAAGGAATTGATTTACGTGAGTTTCGGAAACTTCACCAATCCCACTAATAATTCTACCTGCAATATTTGGTTATTTTATTGTTAAAAGTGGCTATTATTTGACCGCCTTTGTCTTTAAATTCCTTTGAAATTTTCAAAAATTCAAAGATACACTTATCAGAAGGTACCTAGAGTTTTATTCATTGGGTCATCACGGGAGAATAAAATGAACCGCTTTAACTTACCAATTGTCTTTTTTTTGATCTTTACCATAAGTGTCTTAGGACAATCAGTTTCTTTTAACTCATATATGAATCCGGTTATTCCGGGTGATCATCCTGATTGTACAATAACAAAAATAGGAAATGACTTTTATACAACAGGCTCATCATTTAATGTAACACCGGTTATTTATCATTCAACTGATCTTGTTCACTGGGAAGCCATAGCTCAACCGGTTAGTGCAGCTTGGTCAGAGTATGGTGATTCACCAGGCGGAGGTTGCTGGGGTGGCCAAATCGTTTATCATAATGGTGAATATTGGGATTTCTTTAAGAATGGAAGTTCGATGTGTTTTGTAAAAGCTCCCAAACCCGAAGGTCCCTGGAGTACCCCGGTACGTATGAACAATCCTTCAAGCCTTCCATATAGCTTAGGTTATGACAATTCAATATTTATTGATGATAATAATAAATGGTACCTGGTTGTGAAAAACGGTCAACCTAATAATGGTATAGTGGAATTGGGTAATGATGGACAACCTACAGGTGTTGTCTATAATCTCAGCTGGTTAAATCCCTCCCCGTATCCGTATAGCTGGGCTGAGGGACCGGTTATGTGGAAACACCACGGGCATTACTACTATTCTTTTGCAAGGGATTTAAGCGGAGGCCAGTGGGTAATGCGGAGCGATACTCTTACGGCTGACTCATCAGCCTGGAAAATGTTAGGGGATTTTTTCAATGTAAATGACCCGAAAGTAAGTGGTTCACTCTTTGCGACTCCTAATCATGCGTCTGCGGTTGTAACCCTTGCTGACAGCACTTATTGGGTTATGCATCCACTTTATGCAAAAGGAGAATGGAAGGGACAAGGAAGGCAGGGACTATTGAATCAGGTTCATTATAGTGCATCTGACAAACCAGTTGCTGACTATCCAATTAACAGTTCATTTACTGCACCCGATTTACCGAGCAGCGGCATTCCCTGGATGGTACCGCATTCTGATTTTTTTAATTCAGATACATTAAACCCTGAATGGTCTTTTCTGGGTTATACAGCTGCAGATAAATGGTCACTTACTGATCGTCCGGGGTGGTTGCGCCTGTCACCAAAGAGTAGTTCAAAAGCTAATACTGTAATTAAGAACGATGGCGAACATAACTATTCACTCATTACCAAACTTGATTTCAATCCGGAATCAGCTTCTGACCAGGCGGGCTTGTGGATTATGCGCGGCGACGAAACTACGTCTGTTAAACTTGTAAGCTCGTTGTCGAATAGTACTGGTGACAAGGCAATTAGATTTAGTTTCGGAAGTACTCAATATGAAGCTCCAAACACTATAGGCGATACGCTGTGGCTTAAGATCGTGCGGATCAATCATAAAATAAGTGGATATTTCAGCAGTGATGGAAATGGCTGGACACAAGTAGGACAAGCATTCGATGTATCTTCAATTGATTCTTATTCCGATTATACAACATTTACTGGTACCAGGCAGGGATTGTACGTAAACGGCATGCAAACTGGCTGGTTTAATCTATATATATACCGTGATGCTTATACTCCTATTTTGGCTGAATGTCCGGCAAATCAGTCGGGAACGAAAAGGACAGTACAAAATGCAGACACAACTGTTCTTGACAACATCTATAATAGTAATTGGGCAATGTACGCCGGGGTTGAATTCGGAAATAATGATTACCAAAAAAGTTCCGATTCTATAAAAGTAATTGCTTCAAGTGCTGGTGGCAGCGGTACAGTTGAAGTATATATCGATTCAATAGATGTCAGCACAAAAATTGCGGAGTGTAATATATCATAGTACCGGATCCTGGACAACATTTGAAACGTTTTCAGCAAAATTATTATCTTCTGTTTCGGGGAACCACGATGTTTATTTATTATTTACCGGAGGGGCGTCGGGTAAATTATTTATGCTACATTCATTTTATTTCACAGGAGAAGCAACAACAACCGGAACCACTGGAGAAAATTACAATGGTCCTCGTAAATATGACCTTGAACAAAACTATCCTAATCCTTTCAATCCAACTACAATGATTACTTATCAACTGCCGGTTGCAAGTATGGTTAGTTTAAAGGTATATAATCTTCTAGGACAGGAAATTGCTACATTATATAACGGTTTCCATCAAGCGGGAGATTATACGGCAACATTTAATGCTGAAGGATTATCAAGCGGAGTATATTTGTACAGGTTGAAAGCTGGAAATTATATTTCTACAAAGAAGGCATTGCTTTTAAAATAATCCTTTAAGATTTATTTCTTTCTTGTTCTGAATTGTTGAAGGAAAATTATTAATTATTAAAAGACATTTGAAAAATCTAGTGCCAGTGTCATTCGGGGATAAAGTATGCACTTTATAATTTTTGTTTTCTCTTTGTCAAACATATATAGTTTCAGCCCGCAATATTTAAATAATAATTCATTACATATACATGAGTGATTACTTAATCTGAAGAGAAATATTAATTTTTGGATCGAGTCAACAAGTAAAACTAACTCGATACAACATAAAAAAAACAAATGAAATATTTATTAAAACTCAGTTATATTATCTGATTTCAATAATACCGCTTTCCGGTTTACTTGCACAAAAGTTACAGAGTGATAACGGTGATGGAACATACACTAATTCGGTAATTGCATCAGACTTTCCTGATCCCGATGTAATTCGTGTGGATTCCATCTATTATATGGTTAATACTACCATGTTTATTTTTCCGGGCGTTACTATTCTTAAATCATACGATCTTGTGAACTGGCAGTATTGTAGCAACGCAGTCCCCCTCTTTGATTTTAGTAAATGTTATGACCTTGATGGTTGTAACAGGTATGGTCACGGCCAATGGGCAACGAGTCTGAAGTACCATAATGGAAAATTCTACTTGCTGTTCATTACACTTAATGAAGGTGGATTTCTCTGTTCCACAACAAAACCTGAGGGCCACTGGAAAATAAGAAAATTACCCAAAGGATTTTATGATCCCGGATTATTTTTTGATGATGATGGAAAAATTTATGTAGCGCATGGGTACAGTAAAATATATTTGACAGAACTGGATGAAAATTTTGCCCCAATAAGTAAGGACTCACTGATCTTTCAAGGAGATATCCGGAAAGGTCTTGAAGGCACGCATGTTTATAAAATTAATGGTTATTATTATTTGTATTGTACGTATGGCGGTTTAGATGGAATACAGGTGGCTCTCCGTTCTGAGAATATTTATGGTCCATATGAAGAAAAAGTTGTAATTAGTGAAAAAAAACATGGCCCGAATTTTGGTATTCACCAGGGAGCACTTATAAAAACACAAACCGGGGAATGGTGGACAATGCTATTTGTTGATAATGGGCCTTTCGGACGTTTTCCTTCTTTGCAGCCGGTAAGCTGGAAAGATGGATGGCCAATGGTTGGCGCAAAAGGCGAAGCCGTAGTTACGTACAAAAAGCCGGATGTAGGTAAAACCTATCCAATTAAGGTATTACCAACATCAGATGAATTTGATAGCACAAAGTTGGGCTTTCAGTGGGGATGGAATCATAATCCGGATTCCACAAAATGGTCTTTAACTGAAAACCCCGGACACTTAAGACTTGGGACTGTAAAAGTTGTTGACAGTTTGCAAAAAGCCCGCAACACACTTACGCAAAGGATTTTTGCCTATTATTCCGATAAGTTAGCTTCCATTGCTACCACAAAAATGGATTTTGAAAATATGAAAGAAGGTGATATAGCCGGATTAACAATATTTCAGGACCCTTATGCATATATAGGAATAAAAAAAGTGAATGGACAGAATTTCATAGAAATGATAAACAACGGTAAAACAATTGATTCCTCTGCTGTTAAAGGATCAACAATTTATTTACGTGCAAGCGCAATCCACGGCTCAGGTGCTGCTCATTACTTTGATGGAAAAGCTGCGCCCGGCACAGGTACAGCTTCGTTCTCATACAGCATTGATAATAAATTTTTTATAAAAATTGGTAATGAACTCAAAATGAAGTTCAATCTTAAAATTTTTACTGGCAACAAATTTTGTCTTTTTAATTATGCAACAAAAACAATAGGTGGATACGTCGACTTTGATTGGTTTCGCACAAGTGCGGACATACGTGATTGAGTAACTCAAGAGAATAATTAAAATTAAATGGTATGTCCCATTCTCTTATAAAACGGAATTATCAGTACCCATCTTAATAATAAGGAGGAAACATGGGAAAGAAGGATAAAGAAAAATTTGACGCTGTGAATTCGTCACGGAGAGATTTTATAAAGAAAGCCGGTACAGCGGTAGCCGGATTTTTAGCCGTACCGTATCTTGGACCTTCCGGTATTTTTGCGTACGAACATAAACAGAGCTCTTCATATTTAGCTAAAGTAGCTATTACAAATACACTAAACACTCCGGCTGATAGTTATATTTATGATGATGTTAGTGGCGGTATTAAGCAAAAGGTAACATATCTTTTCGAACAGCTTGGTGGAATCACCGATATATTTAGCAGTGGTAAAAAAGTAGTGATAAAAATAAACCTGACGGGCGGTGCGGCAAATTCAACAAATGCAAAGTTGAACGGTGTTCCGGTTGAAGAAGCAATGTGGACTCACCCTACAGTTATTAGGGCGGTAATAGAAGAAATCATTGGAACAGGTGTTTCACCAAACGACATTATTATTGTAGAAAGTCTGGCAGCATCGGATTCTTTCGATGACTCCGTATTCCAGGATTATATGAGTATTAAAAATGATCTGGGATGCCAGTTAGTTAACATAACTGAAGGAACATTCGTTGATGTTTCGACAGGCAGCAACTACTTTAACTTTTCTGCACTAAATATGAACCAAGTAGTGAGGGATACTGATGTATATGTCTCTATTGGAAAGTTAAAGCAGCACGCTGAAGCAGGTATTACCTGTTCAATAAAAAATCAGATCGGTTCTGTCCCACAATCATATTATACCACACAGGCTATACAATACCGTCGTCAGGCAATTCATAGCCCTACAAATGAATCATCGGCTACATTTCTGCCCAGATCTGTTTGCGATTTGTTTGCTGCGCGCCCCGTTCATTTGGCAATAATTGATGGTATAAAGAATGCTACAGGTGGAGAAGGAGTTTGGAATCCAAATTTTGCTCCGTATGAAAGTCATGTCCTGTTTGCAGGTAAAGAGCCTGTAGCTACTGACAGTGTTGGAGCGTACTTAATGGGATTAGATTGTGAAGCGCAAAAACTTCAGCTTCCGGCAGAAAACAGCTATGGAGATACTGAATGTGATAATTATCTTGACCTTCTCCACAGCAAAGGAATTGGTACAAACAAGTTGAGTGAAATTGAAGTTGTAGGCGATGGAGCAAATTTAGTAGCAACTGATGTCCAACCGAATCTAAAAAGACAGATACCTGCAAATTTCAAATTGTGCGCAAACTACCCTAATCCGTTTAATCCATCTACTATGATAGTTTTCTATTTGCCAAAAAGTGAACGTGTAACATTAAAGGTTTATGATATAGTTGGTCGGGAGGTTGAAACACTTATTCAAGGTGAAGTTCCTTCGGGTGAGCACAGGTTGCAATGGAGCGCCCAGGGCCTTGCAAGCGGAGTTTACTTATGTAGGCTGGAAGCTGATCGATTTTCAGAAACAATAAAGATGATTTATCAGAAATAAGCGGGAAGCAAAAAATAATTATTACAGGAGGAAGTTGTGAAATGAAAAACCTCAAATCATGTGCGCTCATTCTGAATCTTATTTTATTATTTTTCACAACTTGTCTTTTAGCTCAAAACCCGATTATCAGGGATCAGTTTACAGCTGATCCCTCTGCAAGAGTTTTTGATGGTAAAGTTTACCTCTACCCTTCTCACGATATTCTTGCTAATAAAAGTCGTGGGCGTATAGGCTGGTTTTGTATGGAAGACTACCACGTATTCTCTTCAGCAAATCTTACAAATTGGACTGACCATGGAGTTATCGTAAGTCAGGATAAAGTTCCCTGGGTCAATTCAAAATCATATGCAATGTGGGCTCCTGATTGTATTTACAGAAACGGTAAATATTATTTCTATTTCCCTGCCCCTTCCAAAGATACAACTGTTGGAAGAGGTTTTTTTATAGGTGTCGCTGTATCAGATAAACCCTATGGTCCTTTTACTCCCCAGCCTGAGCCCATTAAAAATGCTCGCGGTATCGATCCAAATGTATTTATAGATAAAGACGGACAAGCTTATTTATACTGGGCAGCGAGAAATATATACGTAGCTAAGTTGAAAGAAAATATGCTTGAGCTTGCTTCAAAACCTAAGGTAATTGAAGGTTTACCGGATAAAGGTCTGAAAGAAGGTCCTTATCTGTTTGAGAGGAACGGAATTTATTATTTAACTTATCCGCACGTGCAAAATGTAACTGAAAGACTAGAGTATGCAACCAGTAATAACCCGATGGGGCCCTTTAAGGTTACAGGTGTAATAATGGATGAAAAACCAGGATGCTGGACTAACCATCAATCAATTATTGAATATAAAGATCAGTGGTATTTATTCTATCACCACAATGATCTGTCACCACATTTTGATAAAAACAGATCTGTAAGAATAGACAGTTTGTCTTTCGATGAAGACGGTACAATTAAAAAAGTAACTCCAACATTACGTGGCGTTGGGATAACTGACGCATCAAAAGAAATCCAAATTGATAGATACAGTCTTAAAAGCGACGAAGGTGTGGCAATAGCTTTTCTCGATACGCTCAACACATTCGGAGGCTGGAAGACAATACTCGATGCTGCAAAAGCATGGATACAATATAACGGCGTCGATTTCGAAAGCAATAAATTTAAATCGGTTAATGTAAGAGCTACGTCGAAAACAGGAGGGATTCTGCAATTACGATTAGATAATATTGACGGTCCTGTAATTGCCAAAGTAAAAATTCCTGAAGGTTCTGAATGGACTGTTACTAATTCACCGTTATTTGAATACCAGCCGGGAATACATAACATAATTGTACAATTAAAAAATAGCGGTAATATTGATATAGATTGGATAAGCTTTAAATAGACTGTTTTGGTTTTACTTTTATGGAAATTCTACTTTATCTGTAGATAAAGATTATATATAAAATAAGTAGTTACTAATAGCCAATTACTAAACTTCCATAGAGAAAAACATGAATTCTATGCCTTTAGGTCTTTTTGATTGGGCAATAATGTTGGTCTATTTTGCATTTATTGTCTGGATAGGATTTTATCTCAAAAAGTTCACGAAATCCGATGAGGACTTTTTCCTTGCCGGGAGAAGAAACAGTATGTGGGTTTGCGGCATTGCATTTATGTCGGCTAATATGGGTTCGATGGAAGTAATTGGTTATACCGGGCAAAGCGTTAAGTATGGATTATATGCCGCACACTTTTATTTGATCGGTGCTGTCCCCGCAATGTTATTCCTCGGCGTATTTATGATGCCGTTTTATTACCACAGCAAAATTAAATCCATCCCCGGGTATTTAAAAGCTCGTTTCAATGAAAGTGCACGGGTTTTTAACGCAGCTATGTTCGTAGTTAATATGATTCTGGTTTCCGGGATTGCACTTTACCTGCAAGCTTTGATCTTCCACACTTTCCTTGGATGGAATTGGGATTTAAGTATTTGGCTTTCTGCAATTTTCGTAGCTCTGTATGTTACGTTAAGTGGTCTACTTTCAGCGATGTTTACGGAAATTGTACAATTCTTTTTGATTTGGGCAGGAATATTAATCTTACCGATTTTAGGTCTCGTCGATATTGGCGGTCCGGCAGAAATTTCTGCAAATCTTTCTGAAGGATTTAAAACCCTTTGGGCAACTTCAGGAAACGCTGCAAATAATCCAATGTACGTTACGTGGGGAGGCTTAATACTTGGGCTAGGTTTTGCTATCGCCTTTGGTTACTGGACAACAGATTTCTTAATAATACAGAGGGCTTTCTCAGCAAAAGACTTGCGTTCAGCCAGGATGACTCCTATTATCGGTTCATATTTCAAACTGCTGCTCGGTGCAGTTGTTGTTGGTACAGGCATGATTGCTTTAGTACTAATTAATAATCCGACGAGCGGGTTTAACTTGCTGGTGGAAGGTGGGAAAATCAATTATGATTCGGTGCTGCCTATGCTGATGCAAAGATATTTTACGCCGGGTCTGATTGGTGTTGGAGTTACATCGTTGGTTGCAATGTTCATGGCAGGTATGGCTGGTAATATGAGTTCTTTTAATGCTGTCTGGACTTACGATATTTACCATTCTGTCATTAATAAAAAAGCCTCATCTCAAAAGCTTCTGCAGATTGGAAGAATTACGACTGTTGCCGGAATTCTGTTAAGCGTTGCCGGTGCTTACATTGCTCGCAGTATGCCTACAGTTATTGATTACCTCCAGGCGATCAGCTCAATGTTTTTGGCTCCTTCCGTTGCAATTATTATCCTTGGCATGTTTTGGAAATTCATAACCCCCAAGGGAGGACTATGGGGAATGTTGATCGGAACTCTTGTAGCAGTTTTGCTATTTATTGCACAGGAAACTAAAATAATCCCTATAAGTTTTGTTATTCCGGGTTCCGACAGTGCGGCCGCTCAATCTTTTATGGCTGCAAATTTTTGGCGTGCTGTTTGGGCGTGGTTAATTTCGAGCGGCACTGCTATCATTATTAGTTTCTTCACAGAAAAGAAAACCGACGAAGAGTTACGTGGTTATGTAAAAGGGCTGGTTGATAAAACTGAAACTGTTGTAGAAAAAGTTGCCTGGAATAAGAAACCGGAATTCTGGGCGGCTATTACATTTGTAATTTTTATAGCTATAAACATTTTACTTTGGTAGGAGTGAATTAATGGATACTGAAAAAGGAATGAGAAGCATATGGTTCTTTGTGGGATTAATAATGCTGACAATTGGTATTCTGGTTTTTCTTGCTGGCATTTACGAATTAATAAATCCGACTGTTCAAAACATAAAACTTATCAGTCTTCATACAAATATCTGGTGGGGGGCGTTAATAGCTATTACAGGTTTAATCTATACTATAAAGAATAAAAATAAATATGTTGAGCAATAGAGTTAAACTTCTAAAAGTAATATTAGTTGAGAAAGTATTTTTATTAAATAGAAAAAATGAATGTAAGTAATGAATGATAAAAAAACGATAAATCCGGATTCAATCCCAAACAAAAAACTTTATACCGGAAGTCAGATTCCCTGTATTGGATATGGAACTTTTGGTTCAGATTCTGTTTCTGCTGAAATAGTATCGGAAACGGTTAAGAAAGCAATCTATTCCGGTTACAGACAAATTGATTGTGCATCAGTTTATAGTAATGAAAAAAATATTGGGAAGGTTCTTAATGAAGTACTTAACAGTGGTTTTCTTAAACGGAAAGATTTATGGATCACTTCAAAAGTATGGAATGATATGCATGATAATGTTATTGAATCATGCAAGCAATCATTAAGAGATCTAAAAATAGATTATCTTGATCTATATCTTGTTCACTGGCCTTTTCCAAACTATCATCCCCCCCATTGTGATGTTTCATCGCGCAGTCCTAATGCTAAACCTTACATTCACGAAAATTATATGAAAACGTGGCGTCAAATGGAACAGCTTGTTGAGAATGGTTTGGTTAAGAATATCGGCACTTCTAATATGACAGTACCGAAATTGAAACTTTTATTGCAAGCTGCAAAGATAAAACCCGCCTGCAACGAAATGGAACTGCATCCTCACTTTCAGCAGCCGGAATTGTTTGACTTCTGTTTGAAGAATAATATTCAGCCGATAGGTTACTGTCCGCTTGGTTCCCCGGGACGTCCTGAACGTGATAGAACTGAAGATGACACTGTCGACCTTGAAGACGAAGTAATAATTAAAATTGCAGCTAGGTTAAATGTAACACCGGCACAGGTTGCTATTAAATGGGCTATACAACGGGGACAAATACCAATACCATTTTCAGTAAATCATTTTTTTGAAAACATTGAGGCTGTTGTTAATGTTCAATTAAGTGAAAATGATATGGAAGAAATTTCAAAGATAGATAAGAACTGCAGGTTAATAAAAGGGCAGGTATTTCTCTGGAAAGATGACCAAGAGTGGAAAGATTTATGGGATTTAAATGGAGAAATAACTCCCGCTTAAAAAAAATTTGAGGGCAAAATAATGAGTAAAATGGTCGGTGCAATTCTACCCGGAAATAGCACATCAGAATTAAAGGAATTTGATATTCCTGTTCCCAGGCATGGAGAAGTTTTAATAAAGATGAAATCATCTACAATATGTGGATCAGATATACGATGCATTTATCACGAACACTTAGGCAAAGGTCCTGAAGGATATCAGTCCGGAATGATAGCCGGGCATGAACCAAGCGGTCAAATTGTGGAAGTTGGCCCGGGATGCCGCCGATTCAAAAAAGATGATCGTGTAATTGTTTATCATATTTCCGGCTGCGGTGTGTGCAATGATTGCAGAAGAGGTTATATGATTTCCTGCACAAGTGAATACAGGCGCGCTTATGGCTGGCAGCGTGATGGCGGAATGGCCGAATATTTACTTGCTGAAGAAAAAGATCTTGTTCGTTTACCTGATGAGTTAAGTTATTCGGACGGGGCCCAGGTTGCTTGTGGCTTTGGAACTGTTTACGAAGGTTTGGAAAAAATAGATGTTAGTGGAAACGATGACGTCTTAATAACCGGGTTAGGTCCTATCGGTTTGGCATCGGCTATGCTAAGCAGAACATTAGGTGCTCAAAAGGTATACGGAGTTGAAGTTATTGATGAAAGAATATCTATTGCAAAAAACACCGGGCTGTTCGATGAGGTAATTAAAGCCGGTGATAGTAATGTTGAGCAAATCCGGGATTTGACATCAGGGCATGGAGTAGAAAAATCTGTTGATTGTTCAGGTAATAATAAAGCCCGCCTTACCTGCATTCGTTCTGCAGGCAAATGGGGAAAAATTGTATTTCTTGGAGAAGGTGGTACCTGTGAGTTCGAAGCGTCGAGAGATATTATTCACGACCAAAAGACTATTTATGGTTCCTGGGTTACAAATCTCTGGCGAATGGAAGAGCTTGTTGAAAGATTGGTTAGGTGGAAAATCAAACCTGAATCGCTTATAACCCATAGATTCAAACTGGATGATGTCAGTGAAGCATATTCATTAATGGCAAGCGGCAAATGCGGTAAAGTTGCTGTCGTTTTTGATGAAGAAATAAAATAATAAAAGGAATTAATAAATTGCTAAAACATATACCAAATATCTTAAGCCCTGACTTGTTAAAAATACTTATGGAGATGGGGCACGGCGATGAAATAGTTATTGCGGATGGAAACTTTCCTGCTGCTTCAATTGCGCAAAGATTAATTCGACTCGATGGGCACAATGTACCTGAAGTGTTGGAGGCAGTATTAAAATTTTTCCCTCTTGATATATACGTTAAAAATCCCGTCGGATTAATGGAAGTAGTACCCGGTGATAATGTTAAACCCGTAATATGGGAAGACTACAGAAAAATAATCGTAGAAAGCAAAGAGCCTTTTAAGGAATTCGAACACATAGAAAGGTTCTCTTTTTATGAAAGAGCCAAAAAAGCTTACGCTGTAATTGCAACGAGCGAATCTGCTTTATATGCAAACATAATTTTGAAAAAAGGAGTAGTAGTCTAAAAAATCTCATTAATAAAGTTTATTGTTTAAATAGCAAATTATATAAAATGATTTGCCACTATATATATCGGTATAGGTTTTCTTGCTTTAAGGAGTTCCTTTGATGAAAAGAGTCACATTATTTGTTACCCTGTTTACGGTAATTTTTTCTACCTATGCTCTTTGCATAGAGAGTCATGAATTAAAAAGTCCAAATGATAAAATTTCCGTAAACCTCTGGCTCACACATTCCGGAGCGGCCGTCTATTCTGTTTCTTGTTCAGGTGCAACTATTCTTAATCAATCGAAACTGGGAATCGTTAGAAGCGATGAAGATTTTTCTAACGGACTGACTCTTGATTCGGTTTCTAATATAAGTACTGTTTCTGAAAATTACACACTGCTTCATGGTAAACGATTAAATTGCAGTTACTCCGGCAACAAACGAGTTTTCTATCTGAAGAATGCAAATTATAAAACTATGGAAATAATTTTCCAGGTTTCGAATGATGGCGTAGCATACAGATATTATTTCCCGGAGAAAAGAGATACAATTTTAACCATTTACAAGGAACTTACCTCCTATCATTTTGACCTTTCTACAAAAGCATTTTTGCAACCGTGTGATGACGCAAGAATGGGATGGTCCTTTGCTTCCCCATCTTATGAAAATTATTATGAAAAGGATATTCCTGTAGGAACGACTTCTCCAAACGAAGCAGGTTGGGTAATGCCGGCACTTTTCCATTCAGGTAAATATTGGATTACTATTACTGAGACTGCTGTCGATACAAATTATTGCGGATCACGGTTAAGCCAGTTTTCTCCGGATGGCGAATATTCAATACAATTTCCTGAGCCACAGGAAAGCAGAGACGGCGGACCTTTTTTACCAGAATCGGTTTTGCCCTGGTATACGCCCTGGCGTGTTATTGCAATATCGGAAAACCTTGGCGGACTTGTTGAATCAACTTTGGAAACCGATTTAGCTACGCCTGCTAAATATGATGTTTCTTCATGGTTAAAACCAGGAATTGCATCCTGGAGCTGGGTTATTCTAAAAGATGATTCTACTATTTACGATGTTCAACGTAGTTATATAGATTTTGCTGCCAGGATGAACTGGCGATATTGCCTGATAGATGCTCTTTGGGATACACAAATAGGATACGAAAAAATTAAAGAACTTGCCGATTATGCCAAAACAAAAAATGTAAAAATTTTATTGTGGTATAATTCGGCGGGTGACTGGAATACAACTCCACAAACACCTCGCAATAAATTATTAACAGAGAAATCGAGGAAAGCAGAATTTCAAAAATTAAAAGATATGGGTATCGGAGGTATCAAAGTAGACTTTTTTGGCGGCGATGGGCAATCGATGATGAAATATTATATTGATATCTTAAAAGATGCAGCCAAATATAATCTTGCAGTAAATTTTCACGGATGTACTTTTCCCAGAAGCTGGTACAGAACGTATCCTAATTTGGTTAGCATGGAAGCTATCAGAGGTGAAGAGTATGTAACATTTGGACAGTACTTTGCGGATAATCAACCCGCACATTGTGCTATGTTGCCCTTTACAAGAAATCTTTTTGATCCAATGGACTTTACACCTGTAAACATTTCGGGTATTCCAAATATAAAACGCAGAACTACCGGCGGCTTTGAAATTGCTTTATCTGTCTTATTTACTTCCGGCATTCAGCACATTGCTGAGACTCCAACCGGAATGGCAACTCAAAAAGATTTTGTAAAAGAATATATGAGTTCGTTACCTGAAACCTGGGACGATGTGAGATTTATCGACGGGTATCCTGGAAAATATGTTGTGCTGGCAAGAAGAAAAGGAGATAAGTGGTATATAGCTGGCATTAACGGAGAAAATAAAATTCGTAAAATAACTTTAAATATTTCCTTCGTTAGTAAATCATCAAAGTATTTTATTATTACGGATTCGGATAACGCTAAGAGCTTTGTTAAAAGAGATATTGATTTTTCAAATCCCATCAATATAACTATGCAGCCTTACGGCGGGTTCGTAATAAAAACTTTATCAAAGTAAATAGAATTGATAACAATACATTCACATAATTAAAGGAGTAGTTATGTCACGTTTATTTAATTTCTGTTTAGTGATCTTTTTTGTTATGAGTATTGCCCATGCTCAGGGTATTGACGGTAAATGGAATGGAGAAATGGAGGGCCCCAACGGATCTTTTCCTTTAACATTTAATTTCCACGTAGTTGCAGATAGTTTAACAGGTACTGTTGAAAGTCAAATGGGAGATATTCCAATTAGTAACGGTAAAGTTGATGGCAAAAATTTTTCCTTCGATGTAAGTTTTAATGAAATGACCATTAAACATCAGTGCACAGTCACGAGTGATTCTACTATTTCAATGAAGGTAGAAGGAATGCAGGGACCTATGGAAATCATTCTAAAACGACAAGCTGAAGCAATGGATGAATCCAAGTAGAACAAGCTTTGGTCAACACGAAAAATTTAAGAAAAGTTAAAGTGACCAATTGAAAAGTTTTTCCCTGTTATAAAGAAATAATATATCTGTTATGAAAACTATCATCTTCTTTTTTATTTTGATTTTTGCGTCTCTTCATTTACTTGCCGAGAACGGACATAAACTTTGGCTTCGTTATAAAAATACAGGTACTGTAAACGTAGTTTGCCCGATGAATTCTCCTACTCTTACTATTGCAAAGGAGGAGTTGCAGAACGGCTGGCGGGGAAAAGACGGAGCTTCATTTGCCTTAACTATTAAACAGGATAAAGAAATTAAGGGCGATGGCTTTAAGATCAGCAAAAATGAAATTCAGGCCAATACTGAGCTCGGCATTCTTTATGGTGTATATGAAATACTTCGCCGACAGTATACGGAAGAACCTATACAGGAAGAGATTTGTAATCCTTCTTATGAACGGCGCATATTAGATCATTGGGATAATCTGAACGGAACCATAGAACGCGGGTATGCAGGGCTTTCTATATTTTGGCGAAGCGGTAAAGATTCACTTGTCGTAACGGAAAAGGACAGGGAATTATGGAAAGAATACGCACGCGTCGATGCCTCAATAGGGATTAACGGAGCCGTTCTTGATAATGTGAATGCTTCACCGTTGATATTGACAACCGATTGCCTGAACAGAGTAAAGGCAATCGCTGAAGTTTTACGTCCCTATGGAATTAAAACTTACCTTGCTATTAATTTCGCATCCCCTTCTGTAATTGGTGGATTAAAAACTTCAGATCCATTTGACCCTGAAGTAAAAAAATGGTGGAAAGATAAAGCCAAAGAAATATATAGCATGATCCCGGACTTTGGTGGTTTTTTAGTTAAAGCCAATAGCGAAGGACAACCCGGGCCGCAGAATTTTGGTCGAACACACGCAGACGGGGCAAATATGATAGCAGATGCGTTGAAGCCCTACGGCGGAATTGTTATGTGGCGCGCTTTTGTTTACAGCCCAAACGATAAGGATAGAGCAAGACAGGCTTATAACGAGTTTATGCCGCTCGATGGAAAATTTCGCGACAATGTAATTATACAGGTAAAAAACGGCCCAATAGATTTTCAGCCACGCGAACCTTTCAGTCCCCTTTTCGGTGCCTTGAAAAAAACTTCTGTAATGCCTGAACTTCAGATAACACAGGAATATTTGGGGCAAGCAATTCACCTGGTGTTTCTGGGAACTATGTGGGAAGAGTTTCTGCAGAGTGATACTTACCAGGAAGGCAAAGGAAGTACAGTTGCACGTTGTACAGATGGAAGCATTTATCCCCAGAAACATACAGCCATTGCAGGTGTTGCAAATATTGGGCTGGATACAAACTGGTGCGGTCATCCATTTGCACAGGCAAACTGGTACGCCTTTGGCAGGCTGGCATGGAACAATAAATTGACAAGTGAAAAAATTGCAGATGAATGGTTGAAGCTCACATTTAAACCAACTGCATCTGAAGATAAAGAAATGTCAACAGTCCTTCCGGTTGAGTGGAATCTTAATTTTTTGAAACCGGTAAAACAAATGATGCTCAACAGCCGTGAAGCCGCGGTTAATTACATGATGCCTTTGGGACTACACCATATTTTTGCTGCGAATGACCATTACGGACCCGGACCCTGGTGGGGCCCGAAAGGTGTAAGAAAAGATTGGACACCGCCTTATTATCATCAGGCAGATACTAACGGAATCGGTTTTGACAGAACACAGAACCGGCAGTAATGCTGTGAGTCAATATCATGAACCTCTTGCTTCACTATTTAATAATGTAAAAACTTGTCCTGAAGTTTACTTGCTGTGGTTTCACCATTTACCCTGGGATTATAAAATGAAGAGCGGGCGCACATTATGGGATGAGCTTTGTTACCATTATGAAGCGGGATTGCAGAAGGTGCGGGAATTTCAGAAAGTATGGGATAGAGTAGAGACGATATGTGGATCCGGAAAGGTTTACGCTGGTTCAGAGTAAACTTCGTCAACAATGTGTTAATGCACAATTATGGAAAGACGCATGTTTACTTTACTTTCAACAATTCAGCCGTAAACCAATTCCATACGATATAGAACGTCCGGTTCACGATTTAAAAGATATAATTAAAAACGATATGGAAAGGCTGAGAAGAAGAGACTAACATCGTTTTATTCGCAAAAATGTTAAATATCATATAATTCTATTTATAGGAGAAATCTATAGGTGTTCAGTAAATATTTAATACTTTTATTATGTATATCGGTATCGGTTTCATTTTCACAACAAAGCAATCAAGTTGAACTTGGAAAATTAGAAACCGGGGCAACCGTCTCATTTGTTCATGCTGCAGAAGGTAAATGGGGTATCGAATTTCCGGAAGCTGCAACCCCGCGACTCTTACAAAAGTCGCCCGTTAGAATCGAGGTCTTTCAGAAAGAAAATGATATTCATGAACTTAGCGCCGGATACACAACTGTCCGGAAATCAGGCTCAGGAATAGATGCAAGTACTGAAATAGCATACGGGAAAAAAGTTGTTTTCCATATACATGATGTGTGGAGTATAAGCGGGGCGGTTCTTTCAATTCACAGGAAAGTTGACGTGGCTGGGAATGCACCAGGAGGTTTCAACTCGTCTATAGTTTTTAATGTCGATCCCTCGGTACAATGGAATGACATAAGTTGCATGGCTCCGGGGGCTTTATACGGCGATCCAACTTACGATGGGGATCGCTCGCCCGGCGGCACACTTAACTATGCTGCACACAGGTTCGTAATGCGCGAAGACATTCTTCCTGCACCAATGTTTGCACTCTCTTTTGAAAACGGTGCTTCAGTAACAATGCTCGATCCTGCACCGAACGGTGAATCCACGGTTGAAGAAACAAAATTAACGAAAGAGGTAATGACCGATGCCAGGTTTCAATTCGGCTCGCTCGGAGCCTGGCAGAACGGAAACAATCCTGTAGAGTTCGGCTTCGAGTTTCCGGGTACGGTGGGTATGTATGCGTTCGGTCCAAATGCATCGTCAAAACCGCGGTGGATCAGACGTTATCATCCGATAAACCAGGGATTTTCTCATAGTTATGAAGTGAGTTTTCGTTTCGGAACTCACGAAACATTTAACAAAGTTATTCGCAACTCGTGGCGATGGGCATGGAACACATTAAAGCCCGCAGTCATTCCAATTGACATCGAACAGATGCGACATATTCTTACAGACCAATTGGCATCTGTGGCAGGCACTATTGATGGTCGGACCTGCATACCTTTTGCAATTGCAACATTTGATACAAGCCAGCCTCAATGGAATTGGACAATGTCAGGGATGGGCTTTGTAAGTAAGAACATCGAATGTGCAGATCAGTTGTTGCGTGAAGGTGAACGTGATAATACAGAGCGCGGGAAAAATATGGGCCGGATAGGTCTGTCCATTATTTCGTCGATGATTACTGCACTTCATTCTATACCGCTTGAAGGAACGGGGTATGATATTAGAACCGGAAAGCCATGGACAGGCGAACACAAGGAATGGCTTGCACCCTGGCTACGGAATGCTACGGAAGGTATGCGTGTGTTGATGAGGGCATACAAACGTGAACAGGCACTCGGCAGACAACACCCGGAATGGTTAAACTGGGTTAAGTCTTATGTTGACTGGCTGATATTGCAGCAAAGGAAAGACGGATCATTCCCCCGGCGATGGGAAGCCGGAAATGCAAAGTGAATGGTTGAAAGAGTGCTTCGTTTGCCACGTTCGAGTTCCTTACGTTGGTGTTGTATTTGCTTTGAGAAACAGCTTTTACGGGAAAGGTCCGATTTCATCGAGGGCTTCGACTATGTCGAGTCCTTGGCGGCGAGCTTTGCATCGACGCTCATGGGACCGGCACCGTTGGCGATGATGAAGAGCATTGCACCCATCACGCCAAGTTTTTCATAAAGCTAATCATCTCAATTTGAGCAACTGGCATCCTTACGTCTGAATTGCTGCTGAGAACCCACATCGCATCCTGGGGCCACGTCCAAAAGTCATGGAAGAAGTACGTCGCCAGGACAAGGAAAATCAAGAGCAGGCTCGCACCAATGCGGGCCTTGAAACCAAGGATAATGGAAAGGCTGCCGAGAATCAGAAATGCAATCGCTCCAACCAGCATCAACTGCGGGGCGGGTACACCTTGCCTTTCCATCACTCCCGCAACGCCGGAGAAAGTCGGTATCTTGTTGCCAACAGCGCGTCATCAAGAAAATGAGGGCGAGCAGCACTCGTGCGGCGACGGTGGTTATTCCTTGTATTGCAG
This sequence comes from uncultured Bacteroidota bacterium, assembly GCA_963772675.1. Lineage (GTDB taxonomy): Bacteria > Bacteroidota > Ignavibacteria > Ignavibacteriales > Ignavibacteriaceae > JAKAGZ01. Next base: position 2,068 of record CAVYYF010000010.1, on the reverse strand, counting down.
GTGGCATGGTCTTCTCCGTTGGTTGTGTGATTGTGGTAGTTGTTACAGCTTTTGTCAGCCCAAATCGAACAACGGTGCCTCAGACTTAACGAGTCCTTCAAAATGCAGCGCCGTGGCTCGGTTCGTTGCGATAGCGTCTCCCTGTTCATATTCCTTTTGGCTGTGAGGTGGGGTTTCAATTGAGATCAAAGAGCATGACTTCCGCAGGTTGGTTGGCAACGATTCGCAGATCGCTCTCCGCGCTGACCGCCGCACCGTCGCTCGTACCCAGCTCAATGTCCCCCCCGTTGATGCTGACGGTGCCACGCAGAACTTGCAGCCAAGCATGTCGTCCGGGCTCGAGGGCGTGGGCAACGTGATGTCGTTGGTCGAGGCTTGAAAGGTAGATACGAGCGTCCTGATGAATGAACAGGGACCCATCCTCGGCATTCTGCGACGCGACCAGCCGCAACCGGTTGTGCCGCTCCGCTTCGGGAAATTGCTGCTGCTCGTAGCTCGGTTCAATTCCCTTACGATTGGGGAGCAGCCAAATCTGGTACAGATGCACCGGCTCATCGCGAAGGATTGAACTCGCTGTGCGTGATCCCTGTGCCCGCCGACATCCTCTGAAATTCGCCGGGCCGCAACACTTCGCCGTTGCCCATCGAGTCCTTGTGCTCCAGGCACCCTCCAGGACGTAGGTGACGATCTCCATGTCGGATGCGGATGCGTGCCGAATCCCTGGCCGGGCTGCAACCAGTCCTCGTTCATCACCCGTAACGAACGGAAGTCCATGTGCTGCGGGTCGTAGTACGCGAACGAGAAGGTTGGTATGTGTCTAGCCAACCGTGGTTGGCGTGGCCCCGATCGTTGGCCCGGCGAATTGATCATGGTGGATTCCCTTTTGAAACCCGGCCATATAGGCGACATAACGATGGTTGATATGTGAACTAGTTATGCAAAAAAATGTAAGTGGCTACCCTGCTGCCTTTGACTCCGAGAGTGGCGCACGAGCCTTCTCCAGTAACCGAATCAGGTCTTTCAAATCTGTACGAGTTAGATGGCCGATCAACTTGTGATGTAGTTCGGTCACAGGCTCGTCCATTTCATCCAGGAGTTTGCTCAGCTTTGTCCGTGATCTCGATGTAGATGACCCGGCGATCCTTTTCGCAGCGGTGCCGAGTCACCATTTCCAGCTTTTCGAGTCGGTCGATCAATCCAGTGATCGCCGGAACGACCTGGATCATGCGATCAGCGACTTCCAAGCAGGGCAAAGGCTTTCCCTCGCCTCGCAAGATGCGGAGGATGTTGTACTGCGAGGAGGTCAGTCCGTACTGCCGAAACAGCCTTCCAAAACGATTCTGGAACTGGTCGTTCGTGCGGAGGATATTCAGCATGGCTTCCTGCTCAAGGGACTCGAAAGCCCCTTTCTTTTTGAGTTCTTTCTGTAGCCGACTGTTCGCCATTGAATTGCTCCCATTTGCTTGACCTGCCAATACTCTACATATCAACTATCGTCCTGTCAAGCGTCGTTCGTGAGAATTTTATTGCTGAGCGGGCCAGCCTGCACCGAAGTCCTTCGTGGAACGGAGGATACGAACGTCACGCAGGAAAGCAATTCCCACATGCCAGCAACAGCTTGAGTGGGCCTTTTAGGCGAACCGTCCGCCACCGGATACTTGCACTGCCCAGTCGGTAACGCCGTTGAACTGCGATGAGTCCTGTTTACGCCGACGACTGACTTGCCCGTAGAGCTTCACCCGCAGTCCAAATCGCCGCTCCCAGAAGAACGACGTCCTTGAGCAAGAATTGTCCTGGCACGACTGACAGCCCTGGAAATCCGAGAGAAGATTCAGTTACTCCCGGCGTGGACAACAGAAACGAGAGGGTTGTCAGGAACATTCCTGCGGCCAGCAGGCTTCCAACGGCTGACAGCTTGGGGGAGATAGGTCGAACGGCAATCATTAAAGCGATCAATAATTCGACGAGGCCCAGGACGGCCGAGAATTGTCGTTGGCGTAGCACCTGATAGGTCCACGACATCAACGGACTGTTCGATACAAAGCCTGAGATCCCTTCCGCTTCGTAA
>CAVYYF010000009.1:0-125099 GCA_963772675.1 uncultured Bacteroidota bacterium | reverse complement strand
TCAAGGGACACGATGCCACCACTCTGCTTAAAATTTGCAAGTGCATTTTCTGCCTGGTTCAATTCAGATAATTTTTCTATTGCCTGCTTTTCAAGGAACTTCCTGATAACAGTTAGCTGGTTGCGGTTTTCTTGGAGGTTTAATATTTTATACTGATCAGCATATGTATTCGCAATAAGAGCGGCTTCATCGGGAGATTGAGATTCGGCCGAAAGTTCAACCACATCCATTCCGGTCTTTTGTTCCACCTTAACTACATTTTTTAAAGTTCAGCTATATCATTAACTGTTTTATGGCCGTTAATTCCCTTCTCATCTTTTTTTTAGATTTAACAAATTAAAAATATTTTTATTTTTGGCATTTTCAAAAGTATCTACCAACGCTTTTGCAACCATTTGCCTGGTATCATAATTCTGAATTATCTCAATTTCATTTGCAATGAATCTATCCTGTTCAGCTGAGTTATCGTTTTGCGATGAAGGCTGAAGAATATTTTCCTGCTGTTTTGCTATTTTCAAAGTAACAGTAGATATGTAAATACCGGGCGCGTAAATTGCATAAGCCAGAGCAGCAACAAAGACAATTGAGAAAATAATAATAAAAGGTTTAAGATTTGTACGGATCAGCAGGATGTAATCCTTCAAAGATTTTGAGTGACCGAGACAGATAATTCCTTAAATCAAATTCCTGGTTCTGCATATAACCCCTGATTTATCTTTTGTAATAAATGAGAAGGGCAACCGAAGCCAATGTTGAAATTATTGAAAGTATTATGCTTAAGTAATCTCTTGTTGACCATTTGGGTGAACCGGGCACCACCATTATATCTCCCGCGCGTAAATCTGATATTCTTAGTGGTCTGCCCATCCCTATATCATTCGACATAATATCGTTGTAATTAAGTGGAATAATTCTCTGCTTATTATTGGCGTCAACTCTTAATATCTTCATTTCATCAAGATTGGCATCAGGTACAGGACCCCTGCAAGAGAAAGGAGATCATTTACGTCGCTTTTTGCAGGAATAATATACTTGCCCGGAAATTTTACATAACCCCATATCATTACCTTTATATTAATACCGTTCGGATCGGAATAATCGTATAGCGCACCGTTAGATCGATAATTTTCGTTGGCGCTCTTGCCAATCTGTATATCTTCCTGAGCGAATAAATTCGGGCCGGATAACAGCAATAAGAAAAGAGCGGTTAGAAATAAATATTTTGTATTCATTTTAAATAAATTCATTTTGTGGATAAGCAAAAATAGTTATTTTAGCACACATTAAAATACAAAATTTAAATCACCATTTGTATTCTTATTTTGTGTTTTAGTATTTGGGGCCTGCAGGAAAGATTCTTTAGTCACTTCGCTCCCTCAGAATGAGGATATCTAGTTCCTCCTAATGATCTATACGCTGACAACTATTCGCTACTCCCTGCGCAGCTTCGCCGGGTGAGTCCCATTTGGAATTCCTCCGGTATCCTAAGGGTTTGCAGGAGTTAGGTATTTAGAGGTATTATAATCTCCGCACTCCAATCCAATAAGTGAAGTTTGTGTTTCATAATTAACTACCTATATTTCTTGTATCAGGTTGCCCCTTAATCCGCAGATGAATGCATTTAATAATTGAAAAACCAATTCTCAAAATTTAGATTTCTGAGTTTCGAATTTCCTGAGGAATCCTCATTACGAAATCTTGACAGGAAAATATTTAATGAAAAAATACTTAATGTACTTATGGTAATAAATCAATCTTATGGACTATAAAAGGATTAATCCTATTGGTTTAGCTAATCAGCGGTATATTAAGAATTGATTGTACAAAGCTAAACAATGGTATAAATTTTTCTTCCCTGTGTTTGTCGAAATGATAATGCGATTCTTATTGTATTTAATTACTGTACTTTTCTCCTGATTAAAAGGCGCTCCCGCTAATCAGTGGGACAGGCTTCAATGAAGTAAAAAGTCAAAATTGAATGCGCAACGCTTTAAACCAAAAATTACTACTTCCCACAGCTTCGCCCGGAGAGTCCCGCCGGGTTCTTCAAATGATAATTGCAATCTATGCACCTGCATATAAGTATCACTCACCATCCGCGAAAACCGGAATCATTTTTATTATATGAGTTATTTGTTATCTCCGGTTCAAACCATTTTGTATAGTTCAAACTGGCCCTCAAGCTTAATATGTAATTAGTGCCCCTGCAAAACTTTTTCCGGTAATTCAGAGACGCTCAATATTTCAAGTTCGTCCAAATCCTTGCTGACTTTTTCAAAATCAAAGAATAATATTTTTCTGTCATTCATTACTAATTTGCCTCTTATAAATCCATCTCTATGATATGGAATAAAATCAAGAGAATACTCAACTAATAATGAATCAATAACTATAATTTCTAATATCTCGTCAGCGAGGAATCCGAAATGACTCCCGAATGTTTCAATCAATACAATTCTTGAATTCGGAGATATATGCCCGGTCCCAATTTTCAGTATGCCTTTTATGTCTATTATTTTGAAAGTTTCATTCTTATAAAAAAAGATGCCTTTTTGAGGATTATAATTATGTAGGATTTCATAATCAAGCTTCAACACTAATGAAACGTCTCTGATGTCGCAACAGTATTCCTTATTATTTATTTTAAGGATTAATAAGCCCTGTATTCCTTGTAGTGAATCTTTGTCTATATTCATTAGTATTAGAAAATAGTTTTAAAGTTTGTGTAATACCAGCCCTGAGCTTTGAAGAACGCAAACTCCGTACCAATAATATCTGAATTATTTATTATCAATTCAACAACTAATCAAAAGATAGTAACCCACTTTTTAGATTGTGACCATTTAATTAAGTATGAAATCTTGACACGACTATAAAGAACTTTAAATGAATTCCATATCTCTAAGTAAATGTTGTAGGAAGATATCACACTAAAATGCGATATTAAAAATTTGTTAAATCCTAAAATTGAAAAAAAATAAATGCTGAAAAATTGATGAAAATTCAGATTTATTTTTTGAATTGAGAAAAAAAATTATTTCCAGTTCGTATGAAAATCAAAATAATTTTCATACGTAGGAATCACAGATAAAATATTTTTGAGATTTCAGAAATAATCAACCGGGAGAAATAAAATAATGATGGATTTTGGCATAGAGTGTCTGCCTTGAAATACCGAGAATCTTTGCTGCTTTTTTCTTATCCCAGTTAACTTTATCAAGCACGTATTTTATATGTTCCTTCTCAATTGCAGCCAGGCTCAAATCTCGTGGATTAACGTCAGCATTTCGGTGTTCTTCCAAAAGGATGTGTTCCTTTTCCAGTACTTCCCCACTTGATAAAATAACCGCCTGTATAAGTGCGTTTTTAAGCTCACGCACATTTCCGATCCAGCTACGATTCTGAAGAAATTCAATTACATCATAAGGAATTTTTCTTACATTCTTATGTAATTCTCTGTTTATTTCGTTCAGGAAGTGTACCGTAAGCTCAGGAATATCCTCCTTTCTTTCCCTGAGAGGCGGTACTTTTATATTATAAACCGAAAGTCTGTAAAAAAGATCCTCCCTGAATTTTCCTATTTCTACCATCTTTGCAAGTTCCTTGTTAGTAGCAGTGATTACCCGCGCTCCCATATTAATTGTCTTCTCACCACCTACCCGTTCAAATTCCCTTTCCTGAATAACCCTTAACAGTTTCGCCTGAAGAGAAGGAGACATATCTGCAATCTCATCAAGAAAGACAGTTCCTTTTCCGGCAAGCTCAAATCTACCTTTCTTTTCCCTGTCGGCTCCAGTAAAGGAGCCTTTCTCATGCCCAAATAATTCACTCTCAAGTAGCGTGTCGGTAAGTGCAGTGCAGTTTACCCCGATGAACGGCTCATTTTTAGTAACTCCGCAGTAGTGAATAAATTTAGCAATAACCTCTTTGCCAGTTCCGCTTTCCCCCTCAATCAATATTGTTACCCTATTTGATGATATCCTACCAATTTCTTTAATGATATTGTGGATTGCTTCCGATTTACCTATCAGTTGTTCGCATGGTTTTTCCATATCAACGGTTTCTGAAGATATTACTTCGAGACGTTCACTGAGATGCCTTGTTTCAAGCGCTCTTTTGACAATAAAAATAAACCTGTCTTTTTCTAAAGGCTTCTCGATAAAATCATAAGCGCCAAGCTGCATTGCATTTATTGTCACGTCCACATCATCAAATGCTGTCATAAGAATTACTGGAATGCTGCTGTCCAAACTTTTCACATAATTAAGAATTTCAATCCCATCCTTTTCAGGCATCCTGACGTCGGTGATCACAAGATCCGGCTTTTCTTTCTTAATTATTTCCTCAGCAATATGACCATCAGCTGCAGAATAAATTGTATGTCCGGCCTCTGAAAGATAGGAAACGACAACTTTTCTTATCACTTCATCATCATCTACTACCAGTACTTTATTTGAGTTCATCTTTTGACAAATGATTAATGAAATTTCATTTAGTGAATCAGCCGGTCCTTTATTTCACCGGGCGGGTTCAGTCTATGCATAGCGCAGAGTATTTTAGTATGTGATTTATTTTAGATCTACAAAAAAATGATATTATCCTTAAGAAAAAATCATTTTTTGTATCCTTCATAATAGCGCTCAAGCATACATTTAGTAAATTAAAAAAATTATAACTAGAACATCTAAGCCAACAAAATAATTCGTCAGGTTAACTGTTTATTTATATCTACCCGAAGAATAGGTCTATCGCCCTTTGCAAACTACAATGAAAACGAATTAAAACAATCCAAATTTCAATAATTTAGTATTAAAATGAATCAGTATAAGTACGTAGTTAAATTTTTGTCAAAATCGGAGTTTTTATTAAGTAAGATCTTCCGTGATTTTATTATCAATGCAATTTGGCTAAAAATCCTCCTTTTTAGGGAATTTCGACTACACTTAAGTTTACAGAAGGACATTGCTCACTCTGAAAAATGGGTTTTACTTTGACTTCGGATGGACTTTCCAAAAGGGACTCCTTTGGAAGAACCAACGACCCTCTGACGACATAAATAAGAGGTAGATTGGCAAATGCTAAACAATGGTTCCAAATACTTCTGAGCGTAAGAATTAAATGCGAGACCGGCAGCTGTATCAACGGCAATTAAATATGTATAAGAATAAAAAATATTTTTAAGAATTATATTTAACTTTTTCTAAATGGTCGAAGGTCTCTTTAAATAATCTTATCTGCCTTTCAGCTTACACCCATTTTCCCCTTGTCTTCATCAAACCTCTCAGCATTTTCTTTTTCCATCTCGATAATCTTAAGTGTTTCTGAATCTTGCGCTTTAAATTCAGATTTCAAGACAGTTATTTTGAATTCCGTTGCCAGTCGTTTTAGTTTTAATTCAAAACAGCTGTGTTCAATTTGCTGTTGGTGTAACAATTGTTCAGCATTGTTCTTTGCTTACTGAGATAACAGGGCTGAGCCTGTTAATACACTTTCAGGGCCAATATTGACATCAAGCAATTCAATTCCGTCATCTGTCAATTTGAACTCACGAATCTGGTTTGAATGCGACATACCGCGCGATTTAAGAATATTCAATCCTTTTTTAAACTCGCCACCAATTTCTATATTGCGTAAAAGCAACCATGTATCAATTAAGGATGAAATAGACAATTCTGTAAGTTCCAGGTTTTTCGGCCCACTATTGAGATTAACGAAAAATGCGGTGATATTTTTCATCTTCAAAAAATCCACAAGTCGCAGCAACATTATTTTAACTTCAGTTTGGTTTCCTCCAATCACGAATTCATCTATAGGATCCAGAACAACTATTTGAGGTTTAACTTTATTAATTAGATTGATGATAGTTGTCAGATGCTGTTCCAATCCATGAAGTGCCGGACGGCTCGCATGGAAGGATAGCAATCCTTTTTTCATCCAGGGTTCTAAATGAATTCCAATTGATGACATATTGCGCATAAACTGATTCGGAGATTCTTCATAAGCAAAATAAAGTACACGTTCTTCACGGTTACAAGCCGCTTCAACAAATTTCGCTGCAATGCTTGTTTTACCAGTACCAGCAGTACCTGAAACAAGAATTGTACTTCCGCGAAAATAACCTTTACCTGAGAGCATAGTATCAAGACCCGGAATACCGGATGAAATTCTTTCCTTTGATGACTGATGATCCAATCCAAGAGAAGTGACAGGCAAAACTGAAATACCGTCCTCATCAATTAAAAAAGGATATTCATTTGTTCCGTGGCCTGAACCTCTGTATTTAACAATACGCAATCTTCTTATTGATGATTCATTGCTGACACGATGATCAAGCAAAATTACACAATCGGAAACGTACTCTTCAAGCCCCTGCCGGGTAAACGTTCCATTGCCTCGTTCACCGGTGACTATTGTAGTAACGTGTTTATTTTTCAACCAGCGGAATAATCTTCGCAGTTCCGATCGCATATCAGTTTGATTGGGTAGATCTGAAAAAAGTGATTCAATAGTATCCAGGACAACACGTTTAGCTCCAATGCTTTCAATTGCTTCGTGGATACGAACAAACAAACCTTTCAAATCATATTCACCGGTCAACTCAATATCTCCACGTTCTATGTTAATATGTTCTAGCCTAATTTTTTTTCGTTTAATCAGATCATCCAAATCGAATCCTAACGAAGAAACATTTGCTGCAAGTTCTTTCTCCGTTTCCTCAAAAGAAACAAAGAGGCCTGGTTCATTATAAAGTGTTGCACCGCGAACAAGAAACTCCATCGCAAAGAGGGTCTTTCCACAACCTGCACTTCCGCATACAAGCGTCGGCCGGCCTATGGGTAACCCGCCTCCAGTGATTTTATCCAATCCTTTTATACTTGTTGGTGCTTTGGGAAGAATTTTTCTTTTTGAATTTAGAACATTTTTTTTCATAAGCTTTACCTCTGGAAATATTATTTCTATTCCTTTATTTTATTTTTCTAATATTATTAAAACTTTCTAGACTAATTCCCTCAGCCCTATTTTAAAATTGCAACTATAATGTCTTTCCCTTTTTTTAAAGAGTTCTAAATTATACAATTATAGAAATAAAAAAATCCATCTAATGGACTAATCCTTTGGAATGATATGGGTAGAGAAGCAAAACTAACCCGGAAGGACCAGATGGACTTGAACCAGCAACCCTCTTACGACACATCAGACGTTATCCTGATTTTTCATTTCATTTTACCGGTTTTTAATGAAATTGTTCAGCCATTTGTAACTGGATATATTTATTAATTAAACTTCCCTACCGCTGCGCGAAGAGAGTCTAGATTGGTATGACTATATATCTGTGTTACTAAAATCGATGAATGACCTAATAACTCACTAACAACCGTAATCGGGGATCCTGCTAACACTAAATTGGAAGCAAAGCTGTGCCGAAGACTGTGGAAATGAATATCTTTCTCAATGCCGGAATCAATTACTGCTTTCTTAAATATTTTGCTGATATATTCTTTCCTGAAGGGAAAGCCATTTGATTTGCAGAATACATAATTATTTTTGTCTTTTTGTCTTTGATACCCTTTCCTCAAAAAACCTTCAAGTGGTTTTGCAATCGGGATAACTCTTATCTTCTTATTCTTTGTGACGAATTCATCATCTCCTATTGTAATCAATAAGCTATCCATATTAATATTTTTCCATCTAAGATTGACGCATTCAGATAAACGGGCACCGGTAAAGAATGCAAATAAATATAGCTGCTTTATTTTCTCATTCTTCACATATCGAAGAATTTGATCTAGCTCTTGCTTATTAATAAATTCCGGTTTTTTTGCCTGGCGCTTCCGCATTTCCATCTTTGCAAAAGGATTAATTGAAATCAATTCCCAGGTAAGAGCCCTATTAAATGCTGCCTTTAAATTTCTTATATAAACCAGGTAACCATTTGGAGCGGTTTTCATTAAGAAATGCTTAAATGTTTCGGCTACTCTCGGTTTTATATCTATGATCAAACACTCATTACCAAAAAAGCTAATCAAATGATTAAACGATGTTTGAATTGAAGTATAATATTTTTCGGAAAAAGTATTTTCAACCATTTTTAAATAATCTATGGAAAATTTGTAAAGAGTCTCTGATTTACTTAATTCCTGCTCTTTTGATTTCTTTATTTTAATCAGTATTGATTGGAGCTTTGCTATTTCATCAATGCTAAGTTCTTCCTCGATATTTTTTATTATTTCAATCAATTTTTAATAATTTTCTTTTAATTCAGAAATCATATTTATGATTTTATCAAGTCTTTCATTACTGGAGATTGGTAATGTTTTAAAATCCATTTTATCAATAGTATCAATAATCTCAGATTTGTTCATATTCCCATAATTTAACATACTCGTAGCAATGTGCTCATGCCCAAATAATTGTGAGATGCATTTCATTTGAATCCCATCTTGAACATAAGCAAGTGCGTGTTTTAGAGTTCCGTCCCTAAACTGATGCGGTGAATAATATGCCAATCCTGCGTCTTCAGCTCGCTTCCGTAAAATTTTTCTAACTGGAGTAGCATTTGCCCAAAATTCCTTACAAATTTTAGTTGGCTTTTTAAATGCCATTAGTTCACTCTCGAATTCAGTTTGGTTTTTCGGAAATAATGGATCAGTATCTACAAAACCTTTTGCCTTCAGTACTTTTATCCAAGATCTTACATTATTTGTTAGTGATTTATCAAAAGGCAAGACCCTAGTTACTATGTACTTTGAAAATTTTGTCCTGACCTTTTTAGCAGGATCCTGATATACGACCAAGCTCTGTTCATCTATACAACCTAGAGGAAGAGAAATTGCAGCATCAACTCTAATTGGAGTCAAAAACAGGAAAGAAAATAAAGCCTTGTCTCTTTTCGCAATTTCATCTTCCCCAGTAATGGATTGACAAATATTGATTACATAGTGCAAATTTGGGTGATCCTTAATTTTTATTTTTGAGGCCTGCTTTTCTTCAAAATTATTTGGTTTTAAATAGCTTATTTCATTTGCTTTAATATGGTTTTTATATCCCGGTTGAAGCATTAACCACTTAAAAAACTTATGAATATGAATAAAATAGGTTCGTAAAGTAAGTGGTGAAATAGGTCCGCCTCTCCATTTCAAATCTCTTATATGTTTCTTAAATAATATTGCGGAGCTTTTGTTAAATTTTCTGAAATCCTGGAAATTTAAGAGCTCTTCATATTTATTAACTGCTCGGATGTAACAATCTATAGTGGCCTCTGCAGCCCCTTCCACTTCCTTTAGATAATTAACAAATTCTCTTTTGATCTTTTCATTTTCTAAGTTATATCTAATCATTTCTTCTCCTTATATATGTCAGTGTTTAGAGAGATAGCATCAGTATCAATTAATGTCAATCCATGCTCTCTGAGCTTCTCCAGTTTGTAAAGCTTTTTAATTTCTCTTTCGCTTGAAAACCTATTAATTACAGATGAACAAATAGAACATAATCCCGCGATCTTAATCTGTCTTTGTCCATTACCGAGCAATTTACCTGTGTATTCGAGCTGTAATGCTTCAGGCTGACTTTCTCTAGCAGCATGGCACTTTAGGCAATAAAATTCTTCGTTTTTCAGTTTTACTTTTAGCTTTTGGGATCTATTTCGCAAAAATTGTTTTGCTTCCAATCCTGACACTAAATATGGCTTTGAGCTTCGATCAATAACTTCAAGACCCTGTTGGATCCATACTTGTACAGTCCTTTCGTGGCAATTCAAAACTGAAGCTATTTCCTTGACAGTGTAAGTTCTGCCTGCTTTAATTAATTGGTATTTAATTTTTTTAGCCATATTCAATAAAAAAGCCATCGCAGAACCACAGGCTTAATTCTACGACGGCATTGATACATTGACTGAAACTATTTTGCCTGTGATTTCAGTTTACACAGGCAAAAATAAATTATGTATTTGCAAACAGGCGTTATTTGTAATTTCCAAATAGCGATAAGTTGGAAATTTAAATCTTATGATCCTCCCTTAATTTTCTGATGGTCTCAGCAGTACTTTTGATTTTTGCTTCACTCCAATTGCATTTATTTCTTTGATTATAAGTTCTTACGCTTTTTGATAGACCTGCACTATGACCAGGCCCATATTCATTCAAAAACACTTCTTGTATAGCTAATATTTCCTTATAAATTTTTTCATTTTCAGGAGATAATTCTTTTCCCTTAAATTTTTTGCCATGCTGAGCATCTTTTCTCATTTTTTTTAAGGATTTTTTAAGTGATTTTACCATAGCCTCATAATGCTCAGAAATAGATTCTGTTTTAGTCTGTGTCATTCTCATAATTGTAGTTGGCATAAGCATAAGAGATTCAATTGAAGATTCTATTGTATTCAAATCTGAATATATTAAAAAGAACTCAATAGCTTTAGCTTTGGCATTAGTTCTTAGCGCTTCTTCTTTATCTATTTTTTCCTTCTCATTTTTATATAATACCCATGCTACTACAGGTACCACCTCTTTTTCATTGATCTTTTGATCCAGTCCGAGCTTATAGATATAAAAGGATAAATAAAGGTAATTACAGATATTTATCATAATGTCTACCGCAAATAGATCTCTTTCAATCTCCTCTTGTTTTTTGGGATCGAGGCATAATAATAATTCATTATAAAAAGGCTCAAATTTTTGCAAAAATATTTCTTGATACTTATCGTATATCATTTCATAAATTGAAAATAAAGGTTCATCTCTAAATCGATCTAAAAATATTGCTCTTAGCGCCTTAAGAGTTAATTCATCTTTCGCCATATTTGTGCTCAGCTAGTTGTTAAATAGCAGCTAAAACAAATTATATTTCAAGCAATTTTATAGCTTTAAATAAATTATCAGTCTGCAAATGAGAATATACTTGAGTAGTTCTTATATCTTCGTGTCCAAGTAATTCCTTGACAACATATAAATCGACCCCATTCTGAACAAGATTGCTTGCAAAGGAATGCCTTAAAGTATGAAAATGAATCTTATTGCTCAAGTTTGCTTTTTTAACCGCCTTTTTAAATTTTCTGCTAACATAATCCTCCGTCAATTTAATTCCGGGAATTCTCATAAAAATATAATCCTGAGAATTATAATTTGAGCTATTAGCTAATCGTCTCTCAAAAATTTCTCTCACTATTGCGGACATTGGTATTTTTCTATCTTTTTTCCCTTTACTTATAAAATGTTGATCACCCAGTACTGTTATAAAACCACCCTCAAAATCAACCCAGCTCCACCTCATATTGACCATCTCTCCCAATCTCATACCACTATAAAAACCAAGACTAAAAATATCTCTATAGAGTTGATTATCAGTTGAATCCGGAATCAAATTAAACTCCTTTTTAGTTAAAAAGACCGGATAGGATTTATATACTCTTGGAAGCCTGCATTTTAGAAAAGGATTTGAGCTAATATAACCCCACTCAATAGCTCTGTTAAAAGCGGCCTTCAAAGTTCTATAATATAATTCGGCACCTCTTTTTGCACGTTGATGAGTTTCAGTTAAGAACCTTTGGCTATCTCTGACTGTAATTTCAGCTAGCTGAAGATTACCCACAGACTCTATCAACTTCCTAAATGAGAGCTCAACAGATGATAAATATTTTTTCGAGAAAGTCTTTTTTACGAAGTCTGAATATTCGCCTGCAAAATCTGCAAGGGATTTTTGTGGCTGGTCATCTGGCGGATCTACTTCTCCGTCAAAATTCTTAAGGAACATTATGGCTTCTTGCTTTCGCTTGGAATAAGTAGATTTCCGGCGGACCCTGCCGCTGACAGGATCAACAAATTCAATAAAATAGTAGCCGTTTTTTCTTTTGCTGAGATACATTTTACCTCCCATTATTGAGAATTGTTCAGTAAAATGTTCAGTTGATTTTGGCTTAAAATCGAAACGGGCAAAAAATCAGTTTAAAAGCTTGGATTTTGATCCGTTTTGTGGGCCCAGATGGACTTGAACCAACGACCCTCTGATTATGAGTCAGATGCTCTAACCAACTGAGCTATGGGCCCTAAAAACGTCCCCAAAAATAATATTTATATAAGCATTTTGCAAAGATTGGTTCGGAAATTTTAATAATTGAAAGTGGGAATTTCTATTTTGCCAAAACTGAATCAGTCATGACATTATCCTTAAAATATCTTTTAATATAAAGGCCGCCATCATCATTATAGGACAGCCACTCGCCTTCCCTTTTCCCATCAACATATTTGCCTTCTTCCTTTAGATTTCCATTCGGGAAATACCATACCCACTTTCCATCAACAAGATCATTTTTGAAACCCCCCTGTGATTGGAGCGATTTGTTAGCGTAATAATAATTCCATTCACCTTCATTTTCACCATCGACAATTTTCCCTTTTATTTCAACATTACCATTAGTGAAATATAAAATAAACTCTCCGTCTTTCAATCCGTTTTTTACTTCGTATTCCACAACTTTTTTATTTGCTTTACCTTTTACTATTCCAGTAAAAGGTTTCTTTTCTCCAATCTTATAAATCAATCCGTCTTTCGTGTAAAGGTCTCTTCCTGAATCATATTTTTCGCCGCAGCTAAATGAAACAACGGCAATTGATAATATTATTATTTTAGATATATATTTATGATAATAATTCATTTCGTCTATATTCAGTATTAAGGAAGGTAACCTGAAATTTATCTTTGCTTTAACTTGCTATATGCTTCAAACAATTTCTTTTTTGTATCCAGCAGATCCTGAGAAATAATCTTTACCTCGCCGAGCACTGGCATAAAATTAGTGTCGCCGTTCCACCTCGGTACAATGTGAAAGTGAATGTGGGAATCAATTCCGGCTCCGCTTACTCTTCCAATATTTGCCCCAATGTTAAATCCTTCGGGTGATGATACTATCCTCAAAGCTTCCTCGGCAAGTTGAAGCTTATCCATCACTTCGATCTTTTCGTCTTTAATCATAGAGGAAAAATCACTCGTGTGGCGGAACGGAACAATCATAAGATGACCGTTATTGTATGGATAAAGATTTAAAACAGTAAAAGTCAGTTTCCCTTTATCAACAAGAAGGTTATCATGTCCCTCAGGATTTTCTCCTGCTAGTTCGCAAAGAACACATGGTTCTTTTTTATTTTTATCCCTATGCTTAAAAGAATCTATGTATTGTGTCCTCCACGGAGACCAAAGTTTTTCCATTCATCCTCATAATAAAAAGGCAGGCTAATCACCTGCCCTGTTTAATTTTAATGTCCTTCTTCTCTAGATTTATTGTATTCATCAATTATTTTTTGTTCAACTTCTTTAGGAACTTCTTCGTAATGCGAAAAGTTCCTTCTGTGCACCCCTCTTCCCTGAGTAAGACTTCTGAGATTTGAAGAGTACTTGTACAATTCAGCAAGCGGCATATGAGCTTTGATAACCTGGAAATGTCCATCTGAATCCATTCCTGAAATCTTTCCTCTTTTGCTAGAAATATCTCCCATTACATCCCCCATATATTCTTCAGGAACAGTTACAACGATTTCGTATATCGGCTCGAGAAGTATCGGCTTGCATTCCTGGAATCCTTTCTTGAAGCATTGCGCTGCAGCAAGTTTAAAAGACATTTCATCAGAATCAACGTTGTGATATGAACCATCAAACAAAGTAACTTTTACATCAATTACTTTATTTCCTGATATCACACCCTTTTCCATTGTTTCAATAATTCCTTTTTCAACGGCAGGAATAAATCTGCCCGGAACGACTCCTCCTACTATCGCATTTTCAAATTCAAAACCTTTACCGCGTAGCAATGGTTCCATCTTGAAAAATACGTGACCATACTGTCCTCTTCCACCAGACTGCTTTTTATGTTTATACTCAATCTCATTTGCTCTTCCTTTAATGGTTTCTCTATAAGGAACTCTTGGTTCAACAAGATCAACCTCAACTCCATATCTTTCTTTGAGTCTTTTTATTGCAAGTGATAGCTGCAATTCACCCTGACCGGAAATAATTGTCTGTGAAATTTCAGGATCGAATGCAACGCTGAAAGAAGGATCTTCTTCGTGAAGAGTGTGAAGTCCCGAAGCTATTTTGTCTTCATCACCTTTTGCTTTTGGTTTTATCGCACCTCTTATAACAGCTTCCGGAAATTCAATCGGTTTAATTACTGCTGAATAATTTTTTGAGGAGAGTGTATTATTTGTATGAGTATCTTTAAGTTTTACAACTGCGCCGAAATCCCCTGCCATAATATTATTCACTTCTTTTCTATTATGACCGTTCAATATGGACAACTGGCTAAGTCTTTCTGTTTTCCCATTTGTCTCATTTAAAAGATCCATTCCAGCATGAACTGAACCTGAGTATACTTTGAAAAGAGAAAGTTCTCCAACATGTTGTTCAGAAATTGTTTTAAAGATAAAAATAACGGGCTCGCCTTTTGAATCAGTTTTAACCTTAACTTTATTGGGTGTATCTTTTAAAGTGGCTTCCTCACCGTCTCTGTCTGCAGGCGATGGAAAATAGCCTGAAGCAAAGTCAAGAAAATTATTAATACCAACGCCATTTGAAGAAGAGATTGCAAACACCGGACACAAATTTCTTTTTATCAAAGCAAGCCTTATTCCCTGTGCAAGATCTTCATCAGATAATGTTCCTTTATCGAAATACTTATTCATTAATTCTTCTGTAGTCTCAGCTACTTTTTCGATCAGTTCTGTACGATAAGCTTCTGCTGCTGATTTTAGATTGTCGGGTATGTCTGCTTCCGTAACATTTTTACTCCCCGGCTCCCCATATTTATACGCTTTCATTTTAATTACATCAACTACGGTGTCAAAATTAGGGCCTTCAACTACAGGGAAAGTTACAACAATAGCTCCTGCTGATAACCTGTCTTTTGCCTGAGCTTCAGTAGTTTTAAAATCAGAATGTTCATTATCAATCTTATTGATAATTATAGCCGAAGGCAGACCGTATTCATCAATAAATCTTGAGGTTGATTCAGAGCCAACTTCCACTCCTTCAGCTGATTTAAGAATCAAAACCGCAGTGTCGCAAACCCGCATTGAACACTTAACATCCCCCAGAAAATCTGTATAACCGGGTGTATCAAGTAAATTAAGTTTTGTGTTATTCCATTCAAGGTGAAGTAGTGAAGAAGAGATTGAGATTTGTTTTTCTATTTCGTTTGGTGTATAATCGGAAACCGTATTTCCTTCCGCGATATTTCCAATCCTGTTTATTTCGCCCGCGGTAAATAAAAGCATTTCGGACAACGAAGTCTTACCACTTCCTCCGTGCCCGATAAACGCAATGTTGCGTATCGATTCTGCTCCATATTCTTTCAAGGGATTCCTCCTTTAAACAAGGTGAGAACATTATTTTGAGTTAGCTATTTTTTGAAGGTTTTCCAAAAAGTTTCAATTCCTTTTGAAATTGCTGAAAGATTCTTAATCAGACCAAATACGGGACCTTCAATCCCTTCGCGTATTTTTTCTTCATAATTCAGGATCACATCAACCCTATCTTTAACATCCGTTACTATGTTTTTCGTGATATCCAGTTGATCCCTGGCACCTTCAGTAATTTCAGTAATGTGGTTGCTTAAAGCCGTAGTTGATTCTATCAGAGGCTTAAGTTCTGTAGTGAAATTTTTAATATTACTTTCTATCAGAGTTATAGATTTTGTAATTCTGTTAAAATAAATAATCAAAAAAACACATAACGCCGAAGCGGCTAAAAGCAAAATTATCTGAAAGATAAAAACGTAATCCATATATATCACTTAAAGATTAAATCAGGATTTCTTAGTTTCCTTGTAAGCATCAACGCCGGCCTTAACTGCTGATTTCAGCTTATTAGCTTCACCTTCCAAAGAAGTCCGTCCAGAATCAACTGCCTTATTTGTCTTAGACTTTGCATCATTAAATACTTTTTCGGCATCTTTCAATAATTCAGCTGATTTTATTTTTGCATCGTTGATCAACTTATCCGATCTCTTTTTGCCTTCGTTAATCAATTCTTTAGCCCTATCCTTGGCTTCAGCCATATATTTATCAGCGTCATCAAGGTAATCATCCGACCTTTGTCTCAGATCATCCCTTAATTCTCTACCACTTTTCGGAGCATACAACATTCCAAATATAGCTCCTATTGCTCCTCCTGCAATAAATCCAAGCAATAATCCTTTTCCCGTGTTATTATCTGAACTCATATTATCCCTCCTTCTTTTACATTATGTTCTCTTAGAATATAATATGCAACCCTCTGAAAATCAAGGAATTACACATCAACGGCAATTTAAGAGATAAATATTTTTTCCTGACATGAACATATTCCAAAGTTTTACTTTATTTAGATATATTATATCTTTGTAAAATCATTACTTATACCATCTTAATTTGAAATGGTTCTAATATTACACTATTTCAAATTGATATTGTGTCAGCAGATAATTTACCAAATCTTTTCTGATAAAACATCAGACTACAAATTCCAACAACTACTGCAAACCATAATGTTACTGCCCTTACTATAAAAGTAGTTGCCACAGCAAGTTCTTTTGGCTGACCATTGTCGATTAGCATTAGTGTAAGTGATCCTTCAGTTACCCCAAGTCCTCCCGGAAGCATCGAAATTGCCCCCGCAATTGTAGCAAAAGCATAGCTGAATGCAGCCCATAAGAAACTCTTTTCAATATCAAAATTACGCAGAATAATATAATATCCCAAACATTCCGACAACCACGAAATCAGGCTTACAAAAGTCATTTTAATTAGTGGATCCACCCTCAAAAGCTGATAAGAGCTTTCATATAAATTGTGAATAGTTTGGAGATGGCTTTTAAGAAACGTGATTTTTTCAAGTAATTTTAGAATCCTGAGTGCCATATTTTTATGGCTGATTAAAATTATTATAATAAGTAAAAACGCCCCGGCTCCAAATACAATTCCCTTCCCGTAATTAAAAACATAAGCTCCGATAATTGAAATAATTATCAATGCCAAAAAATCAGTGACCCTTTCTGCAAAAACAATAGGTGCTGTTTTACTTACCGGCGTACCGTTTACTTCTTTTGTCAGATACGCTTTTAATAATTCTCCCATTTTCCCCGGAGTAACACTCATAATTAATCCTGAAAGGAAAATAGAAAGAGAATCAATTTTATTTAGTTTTATTTTTATTACTGAGAGATAATAATCCCATTTGAAAAACCGCACAATGTAATTTATAAGGGAAAGAATCAGAAGAGGGAAAAGCAGCAGCCAGTTGAATTTTTCAAATGCAGACACAACATCATTAAAATCAGCAAATAATGTGAAGCCGAGATAAAATATCCCGGCTAATATTATTGAAATAAGGATTTTCTTTTTTAATTTTTTCAGCAATTAAATTACCCTGAGCAAAGCCTGGTAAACCTTTGTAAGCGGTAAGCCAACTACATTATTATAACAGCCGGTAATCTTTTTCACAAAAACGGCACCAAAGTCATCCTGTATTCCGTATGCACCAGCCTTATCCATTGGGCTCCCGGTAGCAATATATTTTTTGATCTCCTGCATCCCTAATTTTCTAAAAGTTACCCGGGTCTTCTCGTAGTCTGTAAATGTTTTATTTCTTCTGTTATTATATATTGAAAAACCAGTATATACTGTGTGCGTTTTATCGCTTAAAAGTTTTAATATTCTTTCTGCATCTTTTTTATTTTCCGGTTTACCAATAATCTTTCCATTAATTACAACAACAGTATCCGCAGTAATTATGATTCCATTCTTTACTTTTTCTCTGGCGAGTGACATTTTTTTTAATGATAACCTTTTTACAACTTTAACCGGTGTCTCCCCCTTTTGAATGTCTTCCTCACATTCTACGGAGAAGGTTTTGAATTTTAAATTTAACTGATCGAGGAGTTTTTTCCGCCGGGGTGAATTTGAAGCGAGATAAATTGGTATGCGGGATTTGATCATCTATGTATTTTACCTATTTGAGTACCCGGAAAATAATGATTTAGGATAGCCTGGTAGTTCCACCCAATCCTGGAAAGATAAATTGATCCCCATTGGCAAAGCCCCACACCGTGACCATATCCTCTCCCCTTAATAATTATATCTCCGGCTTCTCATAGAAATATCAAATAAATTACTTCTAAGAATTCCTTTATTATTTGCTGTTCGGATAACACTTCGAATATTATTCCCATAAACTGAGACTACTTTATCATCACCAACATTAGAACTTAATGTTATCCTTAATTCATTGACTCTGCCGGATTCAAAACGACTCGCTACTTCAATACCACCAACCATAAAATTTACATTATCGATTAGCCCAGCTGTTTTAAGACGATCAACAAAAACAGACTGTGTGTATCTTTCTTCCCACTCAAACTTTGGAGCGATAGCGCAATTAGGTCCATCGCCGTCTTTCACTCCTGCTAAGTAAGGCAGATCAGGTCCACTTGCGGCAAAAACATTTTTAACATTTTCAGTGTGTCCACCGCATGCTGCCGAATAGTAAGTAATTGCTGGTTTACCATTATAAGTTAAAATCAGATCTCTAGTTTCATCCACAGCTTTATTTGTAATATCTTTTTCATTTTCTGCGCCTCCATAAACCTGGTCTCTCGTATCGATGTAAACATCAAACGTGGATTTATTTTCATACAACTTGTTGAGGGAATAAGTTCTGGCACAAATAGCAAACGCCATCAACGCTTCATAATTTTCGTTATTATTACCTATAGGCATTTCAAGAGGTAAAACACCTTTTAGGTAATCTTCAAGTGGAAGTGAATTTACAATTGAAATTGAACCATTCTCTGCGAAAACTTTTATTGTTCCCCTGTATGAATGTCCCTTAAAACTAATCAGACCTTCTTCCGGCGATAAAACAATAACCTTACCCGAAATAATCCTTCCCGCTATTCTCAAATTTACATCATCGCCATTTGGAACAAGTTCAATTTCGATTCCCCTGTTAATTATGCCGAAATTTCTACTATCAATTGCTAAATTTATTTTGCTTTCAACTGTCCAGGTAAAAGAGTTTGAGGGATTGTCCATCAACACACGTATAGCATCGCCTTCGGAAGCAGAAGAATATCTACCCGGCAATTCATCGTTCCTCGAAGTAAACTTAGGTGAGCTTGAACACCCGGAAATAGCAATTAATACGAAGAGAAACAGATATAAAAATCCTGAATAACTTTTCATTGAATCCTAAGAAATTTGGATCGTAGACTTTAACAAATATATCAAAAAGATAACACTTATTTCTGCATAAGTATTCAGATTAATTATACTAATGTACTATAAAGTAAATATAGAAAAATGGAATGATGTTAATAGAGGAATTGAGTAAGCTACCTGAACATGGCTTTAATACTTCCCCACGTTCTTTTCACACCAGAAATGCTTAATGAAACAGACGCCTGATCAGAGTAAGACAACTGCCCGTTATTATCAACAATTTTCAGTCGGTAAACAAATATATAATCATTTGTTTTGTAAACAGATTTATCAGTGTAAGAATAAAAAGGATTGTCAGGATGCGGATCTAAAGTAGCTATATCGCTGTACATTGAGACTGCGCCCCTCTTCTCTGAATAACAAAATCTTTAAGATGTTAGTTTCCTGAGAAGTTTTCCATTCAATAATGGCATCATCGCCGTCGTTTCTAACATGGAAGTAATCTATTAAAGCCCCTGCCAAAGCGGTGGAAATTAAGAATAGAAATATTGAAAACTTAATTGCTATATGCTTCATAGCCAAATTTATCTTTTAATAGAATTATTGTCAATAAGAAAATGAAACAAATCGCATACCAGTCCAATCATGTGGGATTTTATATTTTTGTGCCCCAGTTCCCAAACTTAAATTTTATGAGAATACTGGCCGAAAACAGAATAATATAAACCGGAAGCGCACACCACGCCCAGGTTAATCCAAGATGAAGATAAACCCCTAAAAAATAAGATAATGGAACAAATATCAGCAAATTCGTAATCACCTCAGACATCATCACATAAAAGGTTTTTCCGGCAGACTGTAAGCCATTGCCAAGCACAATACCTGTTGCATAAAATGCCTGAGCAACACCGGCGACTCTGAGTGCAGGTTTTGCAATCTCAAGAATTGAATTATCGGTTGTAATAATTGAAAGAATAGCCTTGGGGAAAAGAATGAAAATCAGCCCGAGTAGAATTGTATAGTATGTTGCTACTTTTGCCGTTTCATATCCATAAATTTTTGCAAGTCGAAGTTTTCCTGATCCAAGATTATTTCCTACAAGTGTTTGAGCAGCAATCCCAAATCCAAAGCTGGGAAGAAGAGAAAGAAAAAGCGTGCTCATTATTGTTTGTGTTGCCGCTTGTTCTTTCGTACCGATTAAACCCGTGATTGCTACAAAACTTAGAAATCCAATAAGTATAAAAACATTCTGGAACGATACCGGGATTGAGATTTTATAAATTTTCCTGATCAATCCAAAATCGATTTTCAGATTTTTAAAATTTTGGAATTTACGCCAGTAGTCAGGAGAAACAAGAACCACAAAGTAAAAAAGCATTTCAAATAATGTTGCAATCGTTGAGCCAAGAGCTGAACCGGCAACCCCCATTCTTGGCAAACCAAACTTTCCGTAGATAAGCATATAATTAAAAAATATATTCAACAGGTTTGTAATTATTCCGGAAATCATAAATATTTTTGTTTTGCTTATACCGAAATAAAATCCACGGTAAGAAACTGAAATCAAAAAGAAAGGAATACCAATAAATCTGTAAAAGATGAAATCGCCTGCATATTGCCCGACAGTTGGATCGGCAGCAAAAAAATGTGAAATGTCATAAGCGAAAAAAACAGCTGTCATCGCAACGATTGAACCAATAACGAAACTAAGATAAATAGAGTTATTGAGAATTTTTCCACAGGACGTGAAGTCTTTTTCTCCAAATTTCCTTGCCACCAGTACATGCGTTCCGGTTGCAAGACTCGAGAAAAAGCTTATCAAAGCCCAGGTAGCTAAAACTCCAAGGCCCATTGCAGCAAGTGCATATGTAGCTTCAGGCAGTCTACCAACCATTGCGGTATCTACAAGGGAAAGGATCATCTGTGTAGAAAGCCCCGCAATTGCAGGAAGAGCTATTCTTAGTACTTTTTTGTAATAGTTATTGACAGGAAAAGGGTTCATTAATTCCTGGTAAAATTGAAATTATATAAATTTATTTCCCCAGTTATCAAAATAACATAAAATTAGCTTTAAAATGAAAAGAGCTTACGGATAGAAAATTTTTATACAAATTTGTAGGGCTTAGGAGAATCTAACTCGCAGCCTCTTGAATGCCAATCAAAGGGAAAACTAATTAATTTACAATGTAGCCGGAATCTGCGAGTCGTTTAAAAATTACGAATTTTCTTTTATACATCAGTGGCTCAGTAAACTCGTTCTCATCAAGTTTTGCAAGTTCACGGCTAATTGCTTCGGGATAGCTTTGTATATCAACATTATTGCCAAGAATTGTTTCCCGTCCTTGTGTAATTCCATAAGAATATTTTGATACAACACTTTGCAGTTCTTCACCCTTTTCTAAGAGATCATAGGCTGAATCAGCAAGATCCAGTGAATCAAACTCAATCATTACAAGAGACATATAAATTGGATCGCCTGCTTTCACAAGAACAATTTCATTTCTTGCAGCTCTTACAGGCTTACCGTACAGCTTAGCTGGCAAATATTTCCATTGCTTTATTGAGTCAATTGCAAAAGCATCCCATTGCTTGTTCCCGCTACCGTTCACAAATTTTGCATCTACTATTGAGCCCTTCTCATCAATTAGGAGATTAACATCGAGTTTTAATTCCGATGATGTTACATTCTTTGGAAGAGTTGGCAAACGGGTTTGTTTAACAAGTATTGGCTGGAGATAAGATGATTCATTATTTTGGGAGACTGAACATCCGGCGAGAATTCCCAAACAGACAAAAAAAATAACCTGCTTCATAATTCCCTCCATTTTAAGGAGTGAACTCAGATTCACTAATTTAGAACAAGCCTAGTGGAGCTAAGCGGGATCGAACCGCTGACCTCTTGAATGCCATTCAAGCGCTCTCCCAACTGAGCTATAGCCCCATATTTATCTCTTAAAAATAGATAAATAAATTTTTCTTATCAATTTCAATTTTAAGTAGCCAATATAAGCCTTGTTTGAATTTATATTACGCTTTATATTAGATATAATAATATTCGTTATAAATGAAACGCATTTCGTCTCTCATATTAGTAATCTCATTTTTTTCAATCGTTTTTTATTCCGGTTGTAAAGATACAATCAATTCTAGTGATCTTAATAAGATAGTGATTCCTTCTTCCAATGTTAGTTATTCAAAATATATTCAACCGGTTTTGAATTTATATTGCGCAACATCAGGCTGTCACGATGAAAGCGGTAGAGGTGGAGTTAGTTTTACCACCTGGGTCAAATACAACAGTTCCTCCTGTAGTTTTCTCTGGATCATCCTGAAACTAGCCATCTGGTTTGGGTTATTGAAGGGAAAGTTCCACAGCATCCTATTTTAATATTATAATTTAAATGCTAATCAAGATTCAGGGGGTTAAAACCTGGATTTCTGAAGGATGCCCAAAACAATTGTAATTACGAATTCAAAATCCAGCATTCAAAATTTACTACAGCCATTTCATTTTTTTATACCAATCGCAGGTTCTTTTGATTCCCTCTTCTATAGAGATATTCTGATGATAACCAAAATCTCTTACTGCTTTTGAAGTATCACATATCCAGTAAGTCTGAGTTATGTCTTTTGCCTTTTCAATATTTAATGTAGCAGGCTTACTGCTGAACATTGCAAAAAATTGTGCAATACCGGCAATTGTATAAACAACAGGATGAGGAACTTTAACTTTAAACGGTTTTTTGTTCAAAACTTTTGACGTTACATTCCCTATCTCTTCCCAGGTGTAATATTTTTCTGAGCTGATAAAATAAATTTGGTTCTTAGCCTTCTCAGATTCGGCCGCGAGAATGAATCCTCTCACAAGATCGTCAACGTGAATTAAACTTATTCTTTTTGTTTCAAAGCCGATGGTTGTCATTAACCCGCTGTTAAAAGTTTTGAAAAAGATTAATATTTCGGTATCCCGCTCACCATAACACTGCAGGCGCACGGCAAATAGTTACCGGAAATTTATCCATAAATGTTTTTGCAAGTTCTTCTTCAGCAAGTTTACTTCTGCCATAAGTTGTAATTGGATGAGGGGTTTCCTTTTCATTTACAGGCTCACCGTTCAATGAGGGCCCTGCAGCAGTTTGACTGCTAACGATCAGGAATCTTTTTATCTTCTCTCTAAATTCTTCCGCAACTTCCAACAAGTTTTTTGTAGTGTCTACATTTCCTTTAAAATATCCTTCCGGCGTTTTTGATTTTACTACACCGGCAACGTGATAAATATACTCGGCATTCTCAAAAGCTTTTCTCAATCCTGGCTTATCCAAAAGCCCACAATCGTAAATTTCCACGTTTTTACCTTCCAGCCATTTAAGGCTGCTGCTTTTCCTGGTAATACATCTGACTTTATAATTTTTAGCTAGCAAATGATCCACTAAATGACTTCCTACAAAGCCGGTAGCTCCCGTAACCACTGCGATAGATTGATTGTCCATATTCAATATTATTTGATTTTCAAACGATTAAAGTTTAGATTTTATAGCTTAATTTAACAAATTAAATTAAATTTAAATCGAAAAAGAAGAAAATTACTTAGTAATTCCCAGGGAGGATTTATTGGATTTATTTAAAAAGTGTTTGGAATTTACGAGGGCTGACGACATAAAAGCTCTGGGACTCTATCCCTATTTCAGAGCTATTGAAGCAAATGAAGGCCCCGTAGTTCAAATTGAGGGGAAAAAAGTCATAATGGCAGGCTCAAATAATTACCTCGGCCTGACATCACACCCAAAAGTGAAAGAAGCTGCAATCAAAGCAATTGAAAAATATGGAACAGGCTGTTCAGGCTCACGTTATTTAACAGGGACACTTGATTTACATATTGAACTGGAAGATAAATTAGCTAAATTTTTCGGCAAAGAAAAAGTTCTATTATTCAGCACAGGTTATCAGACAGCACAGGGAATTATTCCAACACTCGTACAGCGAGGTGATTATGTAATCTCTGATAAAGATAATCACGCCTGTATTGTTGCAGGCAACCTGATGGCAAAAGGCGCAACTGCTGAAATGGCAAGGTACAAGCACAATGATATGAAGGATCTCGAAAGAGTTATTTCAAAACTTCCCGAAGATGCAGGTAAGCTGATTGTGAGTGATGGTGTTTTTAGCACGGGCGGTGAAATTGTTGATCTCCCTCAGCTAAACTCAATAGCAAAAAAATACGGAGCAAAAATTTTAATTGACGATGCCCATTCTGTTGGTGTTATTGGAAAGGGTGGACGCGGAACTGCCAGTGAGTTTAATCTGGAAAACGATATCGATCTTACTATGGGAACCTTCAGTAAAACATTTGCTTCACTTGGCGGATTTGTAGCGGGTAATGAAAGAGTTATTAATTATATCAAGCATATGTCTCCTGCTCTTATTTTCAGTGCTTCTCCAACACCCTCATCAGTAGCTGCAGCACTGGCTGCTCTGGATATTCTTGAAAAAGAACCCGAACGTGTGACAAATCTTATTAAAAATACTGATTATGTGAGACAAGGTTTTAAGAATGCAGGATTCACAATAATCGAAGGAAGAACAGCAATAGTACCGGTTATTGTTGGTAATGATGAAATTGCTTTTAAAATGTGGAAAATGTTGTATGACGCCGGCGTTTTTGTGAACGTTTTTATCTCTCCTGGTGTTCCACAAGGTAGACAGATGATGCGAACCAGCTATATGGCTACTCACGAAAAAGCACAGCTGGATAAAATAATTGAAATTTTTACTGATGTGGGCAAAAAGGTAGGGCTTATCTAATAAATTTTAACTAACACCAAAAATAGAAAGGCCCGCTAAATGCGGGACTTTTTTTATAGAGGATACTGTATGAGTATAAATATCACTACTGTCAAATCCAAAAGCGATCTGAAAAAATTTTTAAAATTCCCCTGGAAAATTTATCAGGGAGATCCAAACTGGGTTCCACCTCTTCATATGGATAAAAAGAAAATCCTGAACAGAGAAAAAAACCCTTTCTTCAAACATGCTGAGGCCGAATATTTTTTAGCGGAACGAAACGGAGAACTCGTAGGAAGAATCGCTGCAATTAAAAATGATCTGCACAATAAATATCACAATGACAATGTTGGATTCTTTGGATTTTTTGAATGTATAAACGATCAGGATGTTGCAAACAAATTATTCGATACCGCAAAGAATTGGCTAAAGGCAAAAGGTTTTGATACTATGCGCGGCCCGGCTAACCCATCAAGCAATGATGAATATGCAATGCTGCTGGAAGGATTTGATGATCCCCCGAGGCTGCTTATGACCTACAATCCAAAATACTATCTTGATTTGTGTGATGGTTATGGATTCAAAAAAGCAAAAGATCTTTACGCTTATAAACTTGAAAACAAAAAAGTGATGGGTTCCGATAAACTTAGGAGAGTAGCTGAGATAGCACAGAAAAGATCAGGAATAAAAATCACTCAGCTTGATATGAAAAATTTCGATGCTGAGTTGGAAAAAGTGAAATATGTTTACAACAAGGCCTGGGCTCCTAACTGGGGATTTGTTCCGATGACAGATGAAGAACTCGATGCAATGGCAAAAGATCTGAAACCCCTGGTTGAACCATCTTTGGTATTATTTGGCGAGATCAATGGAGAGTTGATGGGCTTTGCACTTGTTATGCTTGACTATAACCAGATATTTAAAAGTTTAAACGGAAATTTGTTCCCATTTGGTTTTTTAAAATTATTTACACAAAAGAAAAAAATTAAATGGTCCAGAATAATTACTCTTGGACTTGTGCCTGAGTTTCAAAAGAGAGGGCTTGATGCGGTTTTTTATTGGGATATTGTAAACCGCGCGCACGCGATAGGTATTGACCTGGGCGAAGCTAGTTGGGTATTGGAAGACAACGAAATGATGAATCGAGGCGCTCAGGTTATGAAAGGTGAAATTTATAAGAAATATAGGGTATATGATAAAAGCATTTAAATGTTTTATCGTTTTATTCATTTTACTACTTCCCTTTTCAACTAGGGCTCAATACTCTCCTGACGAAAAGGATCTGGTTAAAACAACATTTGACAGAACTTTTGAACGGGATATTATTTCAGAATATCTTGGCTCCAACGATCCTTTAAGGATAAATGCCGGATTGTTAAGTGTTGCGCAAAGTGGTGATAAATCATTTATAAACACAATTACAAATTTAGACTTTAATAAAAACGCTGAATATATTTGTTTCGCACTGGGACAACTTGGGCCTGATACTTTAAGCTCAGCATATTTATACCAGAAGCTTTCCGATCCGAATCTACCATTAAAATTTAAACCATATATTTTAGAAGCTATAGGTAAAACGGGTTTTCAAGGAACTCTTGAATCTCTTGTGACCGATTATTTTTCTAATGATTATCTGATGTTTAATGGTATTTCGATTGCGTTGTTTGACTTTTATTCCAGGGGAATAAAAGATAATTTAAATTTTGTAAAGATTCTGCAAAACGAACTGACCGCAAAAGATATTCCGATTCAAAGAAAAGCACAGGCTGCATTTGCTGTGTACAGAACAAATCTTAGCGATAATTTCACAGACTTAATTGTTAATGATCTCAATAATATTTTTGAAGGAAGTACATCTGGCGCAGATGATAATACTTTAGTGCAGTATTATCTCGAATGTTTAAGGAAATCAAAATATTTCCCAGATAACTCAACTTTTTTCAGGGACCTGACGAATTCGCCAAACCCACTTATAAGAATTGAATCTGCCAAAGCGCTGATATATTTCAACTATCAGGATAGTGATGATCTCTCCGATTATTTGACACTTCTTGATGATGAAAATCCCAATGTAAGCAGACAAGCAGCAATTTCGATAAATGGAATTAATATTCCGGGTACACTTAAATCAGAATTTAAAAGTGAAATATATAAAAGACTAAACCAGGAAGAAGAGCCCTCAAATACAAAGGGTGAACTTCTAATTAGTTACATAAAATTGTTCCCTGAATCATTTCCCAAGCTTTTAGAGAGTTTTCAAAACAAAATAGGCAATGAATACCTATTTAAAGCGGCATCATTTTTCCCTGATTCCATTTCTACTTTAGACTATCTGATTACCAATTATAAAAGTGGCTCATCAAAAGATAAAATTGAAATCCTTGGATATCTTATAGGTTTTCAAAATTCTTTCGGAAGTAACCACGACCTTAAGGAAATATTATTCAACGCTCTCAAATCAGATTCACCTGCGCTTGTCTCAATCGCTGCCGATGGAATAGACTCAACCCTTATCGGAAATAATGAAGTTAGATTATCAAGAATTATTTCTGGTCAAACAATAAAATTTCTTAATAATGCGGATTTCATAGAGAGTCTTTTTTCTCTGAACGGATTGGCTGACAAGTTGGACAAAAATACTTTTTCACAAAACTTACAGGACCTGTCGAATTCAAATATATTTAAAATAAGAGCCTTCGCAAAAAATAAATTAGGATTACCAGTAGAACAGAATCAAACTAATGACACTCTCTTTACCAATATTTGGAAAGACTCATTTAAATATAAATTTGCAGAAATCGTAACAGAAAAAGGAACATTCAGGATTAAACTGCTGCCTGAGTACGCGCCGATTACAGTTGGCAATTTCTGTTACCTGACTGAGAACAAATTTTTTAATAATTTAATATTCCATCGCGTTGTACCCGGTTTTGTTATTCAGGGCGGTGATCCGACAGGCACTGGATGGGGCGGACCGGGGTATCCAATTGTTTCTGAATTTTCCCAGCTTCATTATTCTCCGGGAACAGTAGGCATGGCAAGTTCAGGAAAAGATACTGAAGGTTCCCAATGGTTTGTAACTATAGGAGATTTTCCTCACCTTGACAGAAGGTACACAATATTTGGATTTGTAGTTGACGGAATGAACGTAGTAAATTCAGTTGATCAAAACGATAAAATCATCACTATAAGATTAACTCATTGATTCATAGCTTCATCATATTTGGAACCATGTGCCGGGTCTAATTTCTTCAAAGTTACAAATACATCATAACGATCCGGGTAGTCTTTCAACCTGTCAATAATTTCTTCACTCTTAGCATTGAAAAAAGTTTTCATTAACACGCCGTTCAAATCAATTTTACTTTTCGATTTATCAATCGCATCAACAAGCTTCACTATGTACTTTTGTCCAAGTGGTTTATTTAAAAGAGAAGACATCAATACCGTAATAATAATCAAACTCTCCTTCTCTGAACGGCCTGTAAGCATCATTATTTAAATCCTCTACCAATCTTCTCCGGTTGTATGCGCTGCTGGTTAAAGTCCATCCGCTAGAAAATTTACTTGAAGCTCCGAAATTTGCAATACCGGAAGCGTTGGAAAAATAATCTGAACCACCAAGATCTATATATGAATCCAGATCCAGACCGATTATCAAATTAGCATAAAAATCAAGAAAACTTGTCAGCGGATCAAAAGTTGACTGATTAGAATAAAGAGCCTGGCCTTTCTGGTAAGTAAAACTCCATGCATTATCATTTACTTTCAGCATTAATGATTTGTCAGTGGACCTATAAATATCACGTTGACTCGTGATAACAGCCTGGGCCGAATAATTACCATCCATTGTCCCGCTCACAAACAATATGTTAAATGAGCAATCTATTCTAGGCCCTTCCCAACTATCACCAACAAACTTGGTTTTATTCAAATAATCTTCAACTACATTTTTAAAATCGCTTAATAGGTCTTTTTGAGAAGTTGCAATATTATCTGTATTAATTGTTACAGTGCAGTTTAGTTCCTGCGCAAAAATTGAACCCGTAAAAATGAGTAATGCTGTTATAATTGATTTCATTATTTCACTTATTTTTTTCAATAATTGGTTGATTTAATATATGAAATTCGATATTATCTAACAATCCACAGTTTATTCGGGGAGTCCAATGAAATACTTAGCTATTAAGGCTTTATGTACATTTTTTGTATTTACTCAGTTTATTATAGCACAGTTCGATCCCGGTGCAAAACAAATAGCGCTTTCTAATTCCGACGTCGCAGTTAGTGACAATGTTTTTGCGCTGTTTAGTAATCCTGCCGGTCTTGCTCAAATTGATCAAAGCGAAATCGGGGCATTTTTCTCTCCCTCACCTTTTGGAATGAGCGAGCTTAAAAATGCTTATGCTGCATTGAGCTATCCAATGAATTTCGGAACGATGGCTATTGGAGGGATGGTTTACGGATTTGAACTCTATAAAGAGAGCGAGATTTCTATCGGAGGATCTTATAATTACCGGAATAGTTTTTATCTGGGTGGTACTCTTAATTACAAAAATATCTCAATAAAGAACTATGGCAGTAAGAGCGCAATAATTCTTGATCTGGGTCTGTTAGCAATTATAACTGAAGATTTACATTTTGGCTTCAGTTATAAAAATATTACACGTGCTTCTCTGTCCTCGAATACAGATGAATTGCCGGTTGAGATTATTTCCGGTTTGAGTTACAGAATAATTAATAATTGTACTGTTTCATTAGCGATCGAAAAAGATATCAGGTATAAAGCTTCGCCTCGTTTCGGAATTGATTACAAAATTATTAAGTATCTCTCTTTAAGAACAGGATTTTCAAAGAATCCGAATTTATATTCCTTCGGAGTTGGATTACATTATTCAATGTTCAACTTTAACTATGCATTGTTTACCCATCAGGAACTTGGATTAACACACCAGGTCGGGGTTATTATTTCTTTTAATAAAAATGCAGGAGACAAGGATGCTGAATAAATATTTTTCAGCATTAATATTCCTAGTTCTACCTTTGCAAATAAATTTAGCGCAAACCGACTCAGTACAAACTTCTGTCGATGAAATTATTCAGCAATTGCTTGAAGAATCAGGTGATGAAACTGATAACTCGGGACTAATTGATAAAATTGAAGCGCTTGCCGATGATCCTATCGATATAAATAAAGCATCTGTTTCTGACTTAATTGAAATTCCAGGCATGGACATATCAACTGCTAATGAAATACTCGAATACAGAAATAGATCAGGCAGGATTTTCTCTTTGGCAGAATTAAATTCAATTGCTGGTATTGGAAAAAACACAATTGCTAAAATCAAAATATTTTTGAAAGTGGAAAATGATATTAATTCGATTGATAAAATAACACAACCTGAATTATTCTCCTTACAGTTCAGGAACAGGATTTCAAGTGATCTTCAACAGAAGGATGGGTTTATCAGGAACAAATTTGCAGGTAATAATTTAAAAACCTACAACAGGCTAAAAATAAAATATAACCATTATAGAGCAGGAATCACTTTAGATAAAGATCCCGGTGAGAAATCCTATAACGACCTTTTTTCTGTTCATTTATCAATTAACAACTTTGGAATAATTGACAAAGTAATTATCGGTGACTATACAGCGGAATTCGGGCAGGGGCTAGCTTTATGGAGTCCATATTCATTTTCAAAAAGTACGGACGCTATATATCCTGTAAAAAAGAAACCGCATCAACTCCGTGAATATACAAGCACAGACGAAAATAAATTTTTCAGAGGAGTTGGTACAAATTTAAATTTTAAAGGTTATAATATTTCATTATTCTATTCAAGAAATAACATTGATGCTAATATTACTGCACCTTCCGGATATATTTTATCTACTCCAATTAGCGGATATCACAGGACCGCAAGTGAAATACAAGAGAAAAATTCTGCAAATGAAAAAACCTTTGGTGGAATGTTAAATATATCAATGTTCGGGAAAATGAATCTTGGACTGCTCTATTTTTATTCGGAATTCAGCAATAACTTTCTGCCAAATAGTATTTTCGATCTTAAGGGGAGAAATTTCAACTTTTATTCATTTGCATATGATATATATATCAAGGATATAAATATATTTGGAGAAGCATCTTATAATGGGAAATCTTTGGCCACTATAACTAACCTGGAAATTTCCGTAACTAATAATTTTTCATTTATTTCTTCAATCAGAAGTTACCCTAGAAATTATTTTAATCTGCATAGCTTTGGGTTTGGCGAGCAAACTAACACTCAAAATGAATTCGGCATTTATAACGGGATTAAAATTAGAACTCGAATTGGGCTTTTTAATCTTTATTATGACCAGTTTAGGTTTCCTTATGCAAGTTATTATTCCGATCTTCCGGCAGCGGGAGACGAATTTTTAATTAACTACTCAGTATCTCCATTACAAAAGTTAATCACTACATTAAAATACAAAGTGGAAAATAAAGATGTTAACACAAAACTGGGTGAATCTGTCCAAATCTATAACAGGGAAAAATCATCATTTAGATTTGAATTGGAATATAGTCTGAGTAATGAAATCGAATTAAAGAGCAGGGTTGAAATAAGT
This sequence comes from uncultured Bacteroidota bacterium, assembly GCA_963772675.1. Taxonomy (GTDB): domain Bacteria; phylum Bacteroidota; class Ignavibacteria; order Ignavibacteriales; family Ignavibacteriaceae; genus JAKAGZ01. Next base: position 93,522 of record CAVYYF010000009.1, on the reverse strand, counting down.
AAATACAAAATTGATGACATAAATATTTCTGAAAACGGTTTTTTGATATTTCAGGGTTTAAAATTTACTCCTACTAAAAATTTATACATCAACGGAAGAATAATATTTTTCAGAACGGATTCGTTTAATTCTGCGATATATGAGTTTGAGAATGATCTTGACGGAACCTACTCAATAACAGGATTAAGTGGCCAGGGTATCAAATGGTATTGGTTAATAAAATATAGGCTGCTTGAAATGCTTAGACTATCTGTCAAGTATTCTGAAATTTATAAACCGGCTGAAAAATCTTTAGGTAGTGGATATACCGAAATAAACGGAAATTTTGATAATCAATTAAGCGCACAAATAGAATGGGATTTATAATTCAACTTTTATTCTTGTCCGATTTTCCTACTATCAATCTTATTCCATGCCTGAATGTTATATAATACCACGCCCATTCTGCCATAACCCTGAAGCGATTTCTAAAACCGATCAAAAAGAAAATATGAATGAAGCACCATGCAGCCCATGCGATGAATCCGGATAGTTTGAGACCATGAATATCAGCTACGGCTTTTGCCCTGCCGATTGTAGCAAGATTCCCTTTATCAAGATAGTGAAATGCCTTTCTATGTTCCGGCAAAATTTTCTGTTTTATAATTCTACCAACATATCTGCCTTGTTGAATTGCTACCGGTGCAATTCCAGGAAGCGGTTTTTCATTTTTATCCAGAGATAATGCAGCATCTCCTATTACAAAAATATTTGTATCTCCTTCTATGCTCAGGTCTTTCATCACCTGAACTCTTCCTGCACGATCGATATTTGCTTTCAAAGACTTCAGCATATGTGAAACGGAATTTCCCGCAGCCCAAATGACATTTGTCGTTTCGATAAATCCACTTTCAATTTTTACTCCATCTGTATTAACGTCAGTAACTTTTGTATTTAATTTTAGCACAACTCCCATTTTTGTAAGATTATCCTGTGCCTTCACAGATAACATTTCAGGATAATTAGTCAATACTCGCGGCATAGCCTCAATCAAATAGATTTTTGTATCGGATGCATCAATATTTCTAAAATCCCGCATCAAAGATTTTTTTGCAATTTCAGCAATAGCTCCGGCCATTTCAACTCCTGTTGGTCCTCCCCCTATTATCACATAAGTAAGATATTTCTTCCTTTTATCCAGATCAGACTCTTTCTCTGCTTTTTCAAGCGAAGTCAATATCCGTTCCCTGATCAGCAGAGCATCACTCAAAGTCTTTAAACCGGGTGCTTCTGATTCCCATTGATCATTCCCAAAATAAGAATGACGTGAACCTGTTGCGACTACAAGGTAATCAAATTCTATTTCCCCATCTTTCAAAATCACTTTCTTTTCAGCTCTGTTTATTGATGTTACCTCATCTAAAATTACCCGAACATTTTTATATTTTCTGAATACAGCCCTGATAGGCAATGCTATGTCCCCGGGGGAAAGAGCAGCAGTAGCAACCTGGTAAAGCAACGGCTGGAAAAGGTGGTAATTAGTCCTATCAATAAGCGTTATTTCGTCTTTAGTTCCTTTTAGTGCTTTTGCGGTCATTAAACCGCCGAATCCCCCTCCTATAATTACAATCTTAGACATAATTGTGGCTCCTCATCTATCATTTTGTAAAGTTATTCATTAGAAAACAAAGATAAACACACATAGCAATTTTACAAGGGATATAGTAAATTAAATAGACGTATAAAAATTGACCATTTAATAAAACAACTGCAACCTCTTTTGAATTCATATAATTATTCTTAAGTTATTACTATAACAAATCGCTTTTACTTTTTGTAAAATAAATACTTATATTTGTCAAATGGAATAATTAAGCCTAAAGATGTAAAATGTCTCAATAAGGGCGGAGAATGCAGAGTTCAAAAATTGAATCATTAAAAAGATACAACGACCTGATTAGCCTTGCTACAACTGCCTCGGCAGAATTTCCCGGAAGTTTGTGTGAATTTCTTGTAAGTGAACTTGAATTACAGGCTATTGTATTATTCAAGATAAATGAAGATGATGGTTTACACTTCTTAGGAAAATCTGATGGTGCAAAGAAAGCGTTTATGAAAGACTCGCTTTTTAAATGCGCAGTTTGTAAATCTATTTCGGCAAACAGGGAAACAATTAGTTTTAACAGCCAGACAGATTGTGAAATTCAGACCTCCGATTTCGTAATATATGAAGGATGTTTGTTTATAAAAATTTCTTCATCTGAAAGGTTTCTGTTGAAGCTTGCTAAAAAAACTGCATTTTCAAAATCTGACAAAGATAATCTCGAATCTATAGGGGACACAATTAAAAATTTTCTGAAGCTGTGGAATGAAAAAGGTGGCACTTCTTCTGTCTCCACATGTCAGATAATTACTGATATTGCACACGAATTACGGACCCCTACAAATAGTATTATGGGCTTTGCTTCTTTGTTGAATGAAGATAATTTGACAGATTCACAATCAGAATATGTAAATACTCTCAAAGATAATGCTTATAACCTACTAACAATTTTAAATGATTTAATTGAACTTGCTAAAATTGATTCTGCTAATTCTAAAGAGACACAGACCAATATAAACGTAAGAAGCTTTATCAGTGAAATAATTAAGCCATTTACAGAAAAGAATTTAAACAAAAAAGTAGAGTTCCTTGTAAATATTGATAAGGATGTCCCTGATTCAGTAAAAATTGATTCACAGAAGATAAAATATGCTATAATATCGGCACTTACACTTTCGGCACGACAAACCGAAAAAGGCAAGATTTCAATCTCAGTTTCAATCCCATTTTCTAAAAAATTGAACTTCAAAATATCTGATACTAGTCCTGGTATAACTACCGCAAAGTTGAAGGATATTTACAAACCTTTTATTGTTGCTGACATTGGCGATGCAAAAATCGGCTCTGCAACAGGACTAAGCCTTATCCTTAGCAAAAAATATATGGAAATATTAGGGGGAGAATGTGATATAGCAAGTTCTGTCGGCAAGGGAACCACATATAATTTCAGCGTCCCGGTTGAAGAGATTTCGGGTATTGAAGCGGGAATTAGTTCACTTCCAAAACCTACGGGAAAGAAAAACAAAGTTCTGGTTGTTGAAGATGATTACGCTACTTCAAAATTATTAAGTAATTATCTCAACAAATGGGGTTATGAACCAATGATTGTCAATTCAGCTGAACAGGCAATGAAGGCAGTTGATAAAGAAGTTTTCCTTGCGGTATTGATGGACATAGTACTTCCGGATGCTAATGGTTTTGAGTTGCTAAAATCTATTCACGAACATAAAAATGCGAAAAACACTCCTGTTATAGTTTGTTCAGTTGAAGCTGAACAGCAGAAAGCTTTCCTGATGGGAGCTGTAGAATATTTTGTAAAACCTATTAAGTACAAATACCTCGTCGAGGTTTTGACAAGTTATCGCCTGAAAAAAGATTCCAATATTCTTATCGTGGATGATGATGTACCTACATTAAACCTGATTAAAGAAACAATAGAACAGGCTGGGTATAACGCCATTGCGGAATCTCATTCATCAAAAGTAAGTCATATGATAGAGAATATGAATCTCGATCTGGCCATTATCGACCTTGATATGCCTGAAATAAACGGATACGATCTTATCAAGCAGATAAAATCAAAGCCGGCTTTTGCAAACCTTCCGATAATTATTTACACAGGTAAAGAGAATTACAAAGATGATCTCAAAAAAATAGACGGAATGTTTACTGATCTTCTCCAAAAGAGCAGCACCAATATTGAGGATTTGTCGGATACAATAAACAAAATGATCAACCGCTATGATGAGCCTTCTACGCCTGAAGAAGTTGAGAAAAACATTGATGCTGTTAAAATATTATTAGCCGAAGATTATAAACATTCGCAGATAATAGTAACGCGCCTGCTAAAAAAGAATAACTTTGAATCCATCGTTGTAGTTGAAAACGGTGCCGAGGCATTAGAGCAGGTACAGAGACAAAAATTTGATCTTATCCTTATGGATATGCAAATGCCTGTGATGAATGGATTTGAAGCAACTGAAAGAATTAGGCAATTAAAAGATTACAAAGACACTCCCATAATTGCTCTCACAGCCTTTGCAATGAAAGGTGACAGAGAAAAATGTATTGATGCCGGTGCAACGGATTATATCCCGAAGCCAATTGATAGTCACGAATTCATTGAAAAAGTTAAATACTATACCGATAGCAAGGTAATATCTCATTAAAATAATTTGCCTCTCTTTTTAACTTCCACTGGTAGTCTTAGAATTTTAATATTAAGCAGCCAATGCTTATTTTTGTACTTTGCAATTAAAAATCGATCGCAATGATTAGTGAAATTCCACGAGTTAGATTCGCTCCAAGCCCAACAGGTTATTTGCATGTTGGCGGATTGCGGACTGCTTTATACAACTACCTGTTTGCTAAAAATCAAAAAGGTAAATTCATATTAAGAATTGAAGATACCGACAGAAACAGGTATGTAGAGGGAGCAGTAGAAAACTTGATCTCCACTTTAAATTGGGCTGGACTCGATTTCGACGAAGGTCCTACAAAAGATGGCGGACTTGGACCATATATGCAATCACAAAGACTCGTTATTTATAAAAACCTTACCGATGAACTAATAAAAAATAAGAAGGCATATTATTGTTTTTGTACACAGGAACGACTTAATAGCCTTAGGGAAAGTCAAAAAAAATCAGGGCTGCAATCAAAATATGATAAACATTGCCTTCATCTATCACAAAAAGAAATTGATGAAAAACTTGGAAACAATATGCCACATGTCGTTCGTATGAATGTGGAATCCGATCAAAAGATTGTTTTTGATGATATAATCCGAGGCAGCGTTGAATTTAATACCAGCACAGTCGACGACCAGGTGTTGATAAAAAGCGATGGTTATCCTACATATCATCTGGCAAATGTAATTGATGATCATTCAATGAAAATTACACACATAATACGCGGTGAAGAATGGTTATCTTCTACACCTAAACACATATTACTTTATGATTATTTTGGATGGGAAAAACCTTCATTCGCACACCTCCCTCTCCTGCTGAACCCTGACAGGAGTAAATTAAGCAAACGCCAGGGAGATGTTGCTGTGGAAGATTATCGTCAAAAGGGATACTTAAAAGAAGCACTGCTAAATTTCATTGCATTACTTGGATGGAATGCCGGTGATGATAAAGAATTTTATTCTATGGAAGAATTAACTAAGAGTTTTTCATTGGACAGAGTAAATAAATCAGGTGCAGTATTCGACATTGAAAAACTCAACTGGTTGAATGCCGAACATCTACGAAAGAAAAGCGTTGATGAAATTATAAAGCTGCTTCGCGAAGAAATATCACAATCACAATTTAAAGATGATGATTACCCCGATGAATATTTATCACAAGTTATAAACGCAATGATTGAAAGAGTTTCATTCGTAAAGGAGATTCTGGAAAACGGTTCTTATTTTTTCGAGGAACCGACTGATTATGATGAAAACACTGTAAAGAAGAGATGGAAAGAAGGTTCAAGCGACTATTTGAATAAGTTAGTAGAAGAATTTTCAAAACTAGATGACCCAACTAAAGAAGATTTTGAAATAACATTAAAAAAAACTGCCGAAGAATTGAATGTCGGCCTCGGAGAACTAATCCATCCGGTCAGGCTTGCGGTTTCAGGAGTCGGCGGAGGCCCCGGTGTTTTTGATATTTTAGATATTATCGGAAAGGAAAAAACTATTAAGAGGCTGGAAACAGCAATTTCAAAACTTGGTTCTATAAACTAATAATTAGATAATATTTATGGCTGATAAAAAAGAAGAATTAATAAATACAGGTAATTATGTTTCACAGAATAATTTTATTAAAGAAATAATAAATAAAGATATTGAAACAGGAAAATTCAAAAAAGTTCATACGCGCTTTCCCCCTGAACCAAATGGATACCTGCACATTGGTCATGCAAAATCCATCTGTTTGAATTTTGGTCTTGCTAAAGAATACAACGGACTCTGCAATTTAAGATTTGACGATACAAATCCGTCAAAAGAAAGTGTTGAGTATGTTGATTCAATAATCGAAGATATAAAATGGCTCGGTTTCAATTGGGAAGACAGACTTTACTACGCCTCGGATTATTTTGATCAGTTATATGAGTTTGCTATAAAACTAATCAAAAAAGGCAAAGCTTATGTTGATAGCTCATCACCTGAAGAAATCAAAGTCAGTCGCGGCACACCAACTGAATCTGGAAAAGAAAGCACCTTTAGAAACCGTTCGCTTGATGAGAACCTTGATTTGTTTACGAGAATGAAAAACGGAGAGTTTGAAGAAGGTTCACATGTTCTGCGTGCTAAAATTGATATGTCATCTCCAAATATGTGGTTGCGAGATCCTATTCTTTATAGAATTAGAAAAGTTGCACACCACAGAACCGCCAATAAATGGTGTATTTATCCAATGTACGATTGGGCACACGGTCAGAGCGATTCAATTGAAGGAATAACTTATTCTATATGTACACTTGAATTTGAAATACATCGCCCTCTCTATGATTGGTGTCTTGAGCAACTTGAAATTCATCATCCACAACAAATTGAATTTGCCCGTTTGAATTTGACATATACTGTTATGAGTAAACGGAAACTTCTACAATTAGTTGAGGAGAAAAGAGTCACGGGTTGGGATGATCCGAGAATGCCAACAATTTCCGGATTCAGACGAAGAGGTTTTACTCCGGAATCAATTCGTGTTTTTTCTGAAAGGGTTGGAGTAGCCAAACGCGATAATATGATCGATGTAGCGCTGCTCGAACATAGCTTGAGAGAAGACCTTAATAAACGCGCACAAAGAGTTATGGCTGTTTTAAAACCATTAAAGATCGTAATTACAAATTATCCTGACGACCAGGTTGAAGAACTTGAAGCCGTAAATAATCCTGAAGATGAATCAATGGGAAAACGCTCAGTCCCCTTTTCAAAGGAGATTTTCATCGAGCAGGATGATTTTATGGAAAATCCACCGAAGAAGTTTTTCAGATTATCTCCAGGTAACGAAGTAAGATTGCGTTATGCATATATAATTATATGCGAAGAAATTGTAAAAGATGAAAAAGGCAATATTATTGAACTCAAATGCACCTACGATCCCGATACTAAAAGCGGTTCAGCGCAAAGCGGCAGAAAAGTTAAAGGAACAATTCATTGGGTTTCTTCACAGCATGCTATCAATGCCGAAGTCAGATTATACGACAGGCTGTTTACTGTGGAAGACCCGGAAGCTGACGAGGAAAAAACTTTTATTGAAAATTTAAACCCGGCTTCACTCCAGATTATAAAAAACGCAAAGCTTGAGCCGTTTTTGAAAAATGTTAACAAAGGTGATAAATTCCAGTTTGAAAGATTAGGTTATTTCTGTGTAGATAGTAAAGATTCTTCAAACGAAAACCTTGTGTTTAACAGAACAGTCACGCTGAGAGATTCATGGTCTAAGATTGAAAAGAAAAACAGACAATAATCTTCAGTTATAGTAAAGACAATTCCAACGGAGAAATTAATAGGAGAAAAACATGAGCCTTCAACGTGCAACTACTATTGCTCTTTATGGCGTAGGATTTTTGCTTATTGTTTCCTTAATAAACTGGTTGTTGTTCAGTTTTAATTTAATCAGCTACTTTGACAATGTCCGGCTTTTCAAAATACTTCAGCTACTGATCATATTTTTTCAAAGTGTGCCATTGATTATATTTCTTTTCATTCTTAGGAAAAATCAGGGTTAAATTTATTAGCTTAACACGTTTATATTTTTACTTCCATGCCTAAGGAATTAAAAGTTAGAGCCATTAAACTAAAAAATGGATAATATAATCTTATCCTCCTAATTGTAAAAATTATGAATATAATATAAAGAATTGAATTATTTATATTTGTACGTGGGTTGAAAGGACTTAGATAATTTTGCTGCAATACAAACGTTTCAGGAATAATGTTAAAGATGCCCGAATAAATCCGGGCTTTTTCTTTAAACCAATTCCTTGAATGATACTTTATTTAAGAGCAAATGTTACGCCTGCTTTTATTATAAAATGATTGATATCGCTGGCGATTACATAACGAGGCTCAACAAACAATGCCATAACCTTACCAACATTGATATTTGCACCCCCTAAAATATTAATTCCAAATCGTGAGTCTGTAGTAGAGTTTGAGCCGGATAGCATACCGGAAACTGTAACATCACTGCTCAGCATGTTATAGCCAATTCCGGCGCCTATATAAGTTGAAACGGTTTCTCCCGCCGGTATACTGTAATGAACATTCAGATTTATTGCAAAATCACTTAATTTCCATGTTGCTGTAGAATTAATGGCGGCATTGCTGAAATTCTTTGACGTTTTAAAATATTGTATTTCGGGATATAGAGAAAATCCATTCATATTTTCACCAAAATTGGCAAATGCAGAAACCGCAAATCCGGGAAGAGTTTCGCTGACACCAGAGTTATTGAAAGAGACAGTCGTATATCCCGCTCCTGCTCCGATTCCGTTTAGCCCTAAACCCTGTGCTTGCGCTAATGATGATAAAATTACTAATGTCACAATAGTTACTAAAATCTTTTTCATGATAACTCCATATTAATTTGTTAATGTATTAGTTCATCAAAAGATTATAATCTTTTAGTTTCAAAGAGACCCATCTAAAAACAAAAAAGGATTAGAATTACAGTTCTACTTATTAATTCTTTTAATAATTATACCTCCTTATATAATTTTGTATTACTTCATTAAAATCATCTTTTTAGTTGCGATATAATTCCCGGCACTAATCCTGTAATAATAAATACCTGATGACAGCTTGGATGCATCAAAATTAACCTCATAGTTTCCGGCAGATTTCTGTTCATTGGCTAAAGTAGCAACTTCTCTCCCAAGTACGTCATAGACTTTTAGGGAAACAAATCCACTCTTCGGGATTGAATATTTTATTTTTGTAGCTGGATTGAATGGGTTTGGATAATTCTGCATTAAAGCATAATTTTTTATGAACTGTTTATCTTCCGATTTTACTGCCGTAAAAGCTGCGCTAACGTACAACCCGTTAGTAGTTGAAGCATAAATTTTTCCATCGGGTCCAATAGTTACCAGAATAACTATACTATTTGCAGGACTGTTTACCGGGTGCCATGAATTTCCGTTGTCATTTGAAAATTGACAATGAAAGCGCATCGAATCAGCGGCCTGCTCTGAAACGAAGATAGTTCCATCCTGCGCGATTGAAATGGGAATACTTATATTATTACCAGTTAGCCCGTTATTTATCTGCTGCCAGCTTATGCCGTCATCGGTAGAGCGAAACATACCTCCGTAAGATTCGTCTGTTCCCGCGAATAAATCACCATTAGAATTAACCGCTAGTTGATAAACTCTGTAAGTAGTTGTCATTCCGGTTTTAACCCAGCTTGCTCCGTCATCGGTTGATTTATAAACCCCATTCCCTCCTTTAACGCCTATAAAAACTTCATCCTTTTTATTGATTACCATGTCGCGGACGTTTCCTTCGGGATTGCCATTATTAACCGGATTAAAATTTTTCCCGCCGTCAGTAGAAAGCCCTACACCGTTGTTCTGTGTTCCCGCAAAGATATATCCCTTTGAATTTACAGCTAGGCATCGTACGGGTTCAGTGCTGGTGGGATTTACTGAAATCCATGTTTGCCCGTTATCGGTTGAAGTATATAAACTGCCCAGGCCTTCAACAGCGGCAAATACTTTTGAGCCGACGGTTAAAAATTTATTTATCGGAATATTTGGATAATTTGTTAGGATTTTATGTAGTGCCGTTATCGGTTGATCTTAATACACTCATGGTATTATTTGAAACAGTAAACGCAAGCATTGAATTATCGGGCGCAAAGTCGAGAAGCCCGACCATTTTATTCGAAAGTCCGACATACTGCCAGTTAAACTGCTGCACGTTTGCTGATTTCGACAACAAAGATTGCTGTGCATACAAAGTTACGGAACCGACAAAAAGCAGGAATATAATTCCGTGTACTATTTTATTTACTTTTGTTCCGGCAGCAAAGCCAAAGCTAAAATATTTTATAAATTTCTTCATGATGTGTTCTCTCTTCATTAAATATTTATGGAATTAATTTTCAATATTGCTGTTATATATATCGTAATATATTTTCCACGTATCTTTGCGAGTTTGTTACCAAACTATTATATACTTCTCTACATCTTGATAAGCTTTTTTGCCGGTAGGTGTAAATAGCATGCTGTATGCACCTACCTCTATTGCCATATCCTGCTTAAATATTAACGATTGAGTTTTGGTGGAAAATTTAACTTTACCCTGAGCGAGCCAATTTGTAAATACTATTTTGATCGAATCCTTTCCAACGGCTTCTTTCATGCCGGAAGGAAAGAATGTCGCATCCTTAGCATAGCAAGAGATCATACCATTGATATTACCATCACTAAATGATTTTGCAAAACTTTTATTTATTTGCTCAATTTTATTTCTGGCTTTGTCATTTCTTATTTTTGTTTGTGGTAAGACAATAAATGTAAAAGCTAATAGAAATACGATTATACTTATTTTAGTCTTCATCACTTCTCCTTAGTTAATTGTTGATTAATCCTTTTTATTATAGAATAATAGTGGAACAATTTATGTTCCAGATACTTGTATAAAATGATGGCTATTTTAGCTTATGCGGGTAACCATTACAATAGCACTTTTGTGCGGTTTTTTTAAGTTCGGAGTTGTACTTATTGAAATTATGAAATGACTTCAGTAGTGTATTTTGTTGGATGGATTATATCTTGTAATATTTTAGAACGGCTTCTGTCCGTGATTTAACCTGTAACTTTTCATATATATTTCTAATGTGACTTCTTACAGTATCCATACTTATAAATAATTTTTCAGCAATTTCCTTATAACGATACCCTTTAGAAAGACAATCTAATATTTCCAATTCCCTTTTTGTCAGATCAAATTCTTTATTGTTACTATTATTTATTTGAAAAGATTCTACAACCATTCTTGCTATTTGACTGGACATCGGTGAACCACCTTTATGAACTTCCTCTATTGCTTCCAGTATTCTAGCAGGATGAGTCCTCTTTAATAAATAACCGCTGGCACCCATTTTTAGCGATTCAAAAATCATTTCACTGTTTTCATATACAGTTTCCATAATAATTTGAAGTTTAGGATTTTTCCTTTTTAAGATTCTGGTAAACTCAATCCCATTCATTCCAGGCAGATTTATGTCCATCAAAACAACATCTACCTGAAGCGAATCCATATTAGCAATAGCATCTTCAGAATTCTTAAATGATCCAACGCAGGTAAAACCAGGAGAGCCTGAGAGTAAAATTGTAAAACTTTGCCGTATATTATCATCATCTTCAATTATTGCAACGTTCAATATTCATAGTACCAACATTTTTTGATAAAAATTATGCCCACCATCAATCTGGAACAATAGCACAAAAATGCTATATTATTAAAACCATTATTTAAGGGCAGGCAAGAATTTTCTCAATAATTAAAGGCAAATCAAACTTCCTTAATCGAGTTGGAAATCCAGAGTAATTTCCGTTCCTTTTCCGATGATACTTTTTAATCCGAAATTACCACCGATTGATATCATCCTCTCTTTCATATTTTTAATTCCGTTACTGGAATGTAAAATGAAATTACTATCAAAGCCCTTACCTTCATCCTTGATAATGAATTTAAATCTTCTTTTTACCGGTACCCTGAATTTTCAAAGAAAGTGTCACACTTGCAGCAAAAGAATATTTTTGCACGTTATTTAATGCCTCTTTTACTATAAGGAAAAAATGATGTCGTATTTCAGGCGAAAGTCTAATCTCAGGAATTATAACTGGAAAATCAAAACGGCAATTTATTTCAGATCTACTAAAAAAATACTCGGCATATTCACTTATGTATGCAATCAGGTTCTTTAGATTATCATTTGAAGGATTAACCGCCCAGACAATTTCATCCAATTTTTCTATGGTTTCATTAGCAAAATGCGAAATTTGATTAAGTGTGGTTTTATTATTTTCTTTATCAGGTTGTGAGAAAACAATATTACTTAACAAGGCAATATGAGTTAAATTAGCGCCTATTTCATCATGCATATCTTTTGAAATGCGCAGTCTTTCATTGTCGACTATCTCCTGACGCTTAAATTCTTTTATCCAGGCCTTAATAAATCCAGCTATAGATTCAAATGTATCAGCATATGTTTTATCAAATGGGGAATAACCTATATACTTAACTTCATTCATTCGTCCTCCAAATATAAAAGAAATGATTTCCTTATTTACTATAACGGGAGTTAAAATAAAATAGGGAGTAATAAAGTCCTTTTTAAATAGCGATATAAAATTATCGCCTAATGTTTGACTGTTCACTATTACTGATTTTTGTTCATTTATTATCTTATCAGGTATTCTAATTTTCTTTTCTTTAATCGATTTAGCACAATCGTCTGGAAAGCCTTTGATATATATCGGAGTAAACTCTTTTTTTATGACTGAAGGAAGAAATATCGCTGTGCGATCCATTTGAAGGTAAAAATACAGGTCAGATACAACTTCTTTATAAATATTGGAAATGTTTTGCGTAGTCTCGATTATCTTTTGAAGATTTGAAATTACCTGGTAACCTTTTTTCAATAAGTGTACATTATTTGATTGCTCAGATAATTCATAGCTGGACCGAAGAATTCTACCAGAAAGTTCATCAAGTTTCTTCTTATAGTATTCTTTTTCAGGATCAATTATTTTGTTCTCACACGGTTTGCCATCTTTCATTTTGTTATTCACCTATAACGGACACTACACCGGTCCAATCCAGAGGTTGTAACTTCCCTCTTATTTTAGCTAATTCAACACCAGAATAAAAACCCAGCAAAGGGATATCACCGACTGCATTTTGAACTTCTTCAGCTTCTTCCAACAGTCCCCCGGAAAATGGTTTTACCCTGCCTGCACAGTCTATATAAAATATAAATAAAGGATTTTTGACTTTAGTTACAATATCCCCTATACCTTCGGTTACATAATTCAGGTCTATACTTCTTCTCATTAGCTGAATTTCATCACCTGTTTTAAGATCTGGTTCAAACATTATAAGTGCCTTTTCTTTCTCATCAACAGCCAAAACAAGACGGTTAGCATAATTATTATAATCAAAATCTTCAAACTTTTTACCCAGGTTTAGACCAAGCGTAATATATAATGCAAAGTCCTTCCATTTTAGCCCGTTGTCCGGTCCCAACATTTTGTCTATAACTTCAAGTGCAGGCTGATTATCGATTTCATAGATTACAGGTCCTTCGACTTTAGTTAGAGTTTTATAACTACTTGAAGGCTTACAACCGTGAATAATAGAAGAGTGGAACGTATGCTTGCCTGAAATACTGACAGCTAAAATACTCTTTTCAAGAATCCTGTCATTGAAGAATTGGCAACAAGGTACCGCAAAAAGAGCATCACTTAACAATCCTCCGCCTACAATTTCCGGAAAAGGCTGAAGAGTTTCTTCTAATCCCTTTGAGAACAATGTAGCATAATTTAGACGGGGAGGATCATTACTTTTGATAGAATCATACAGTAATAAAAGTGAATAATCGCTGGCTATTTCCTTTTTTATTTTTAGCCCTAATGATTTACCGGCAGCATATTCATCTTTTTCAAGTTCTGTTTGAACGAATACATCAAATTTCAGATGATCCGATTTAATAACCGCTGCACCACATTCATACCCATCATACCCCAGATTATCATTGGTTATTACGCCGAAACAGCTTCCGCCAATAAGTTTTGAATCTTTGGTAACACTCCTAACTCCATTTAAAAATTCTTTAGGATTATGTTTCCTTCCACAATAAATCATCGAAAAATCCGGCTCCGAAATGCCTGCTTTATCAATCGCTTTACTAATGCATTCTACTCCAGATTTGAAAGAATCTTTATTTACACTGTATCCAATGCCAACATTAGTTGCCATAAATGTATGCCTTGTTATTTTAAAAAAAACAAAATAAAAAGGTTAAATAGTTCCCTTCTTTCTGATGTTATTTATATTTAGCCTGAGCCAACAAAAGGCAAATTTGGTATGAATTATTATTAGTTTCTTAGTTTATTGATAGCTAAAGGAATGTTTGCTATTTTTGGAAATTCTAATTTTATAAATTAATGCCGAAGTGGCGGAATTGGTAGACGCGCTGGACTCAAAATCCAGTATGGCTTAAACCTTGTGCCGGTTCGAGTCCGGCCTTCGGTACTAACAATAAACCTCCATAGTTTTATGAACTGTGGAGGTTTTAATTTTTTAGATGCTTAAATGCTTTTGCACCAATATCACTTCTGTAATAGATATCAGTAAAATGAATTTTCTCTAAAGCTTCATAGGCTTTAGATTGCGCAGATTTCAAATCATTACTGTTCGACAATAGCAGTAACACCAAGCACCCTTCCCCCATTCGTTATTATATGATTATTCTTTCTTGCTGTACCAGCCTGGTAAACAAAAACTTCGTTATTATCTAACGAATCCAAACCAGTAATTGTATATCCTTTTTGATATGCTTCAGGGTATCCTTTAGAAGCGGCGACCACACACACAGCACAGCTATCAGAATACTTGACCGCACTCTTATCTATCTTTCCAGAAGCTGCTGAATATAATAACTTCAGAAAGTCCCCTTTAATAAGGGTAACACCGCCTGTGTTTCCGGATCTCCAAAACGGCAGTTAAATTCTACTACTTTTGGTCCTTCAGCTGTTAACATTAACCCGGCATAAAGGCATCCAATAAATTTTCTTCCTTCATTAGCCAGTGCTTTTATAGTAGGTGAAATGATTTGTCTCTCAATATTTTTCAAAAGTTCGTCTGTAGCAATCGGAGCAGGTGAATAAGCACCCATACCGCCTGTATTCTTTACCGGTATCGTTATCGCCTATTCTTTTATGATCCTGTGAGGAAGGCAGGCAAACAAAATTTTCCCCATCTGTAATAGCAAAAATTGAAAGTTCTTCTCCTTTCATAAACTCTTCAACTATTATTTTTTCTCCGCTAGCTCCAAAAACCTTGTGAACAAAAACTTCTTCAATTGCTGAAGATACTTCAGGGAAATTATTACAGATCAAAACACCTTTACCGGCAGCAAGTCCATCAGCTTTTATCACACAGAGGATATGCAATATGTTTTAGATAATTTAAAGCTTCCTCCTGCTGTGTGTAATCGAATTCAACATAACCGGCTGTTGGAATATTATATTTTTTCATCAAACCCTTGGCATAGGATTTATGAGCTTCGATCTCAGCGGCTTTAGAGCTAGGGCCAAACACATTAAAATTTTTGTCTCTTAAATAGTCGGCAATTCCATCAACAAGCGGTTGCTCTGGACCCACAACAACCAATTCAATATTCTTTGCATTGCAGAAATCAGAAACTGCATTATAATCTTTGATTTCTATTGAAACATTTTCACCATATTTTTCAGTACCCGGATTACCTGGCGCAATGTATAATTTTTCTAGAGTGCAGCTTTGTGAGATTTTATGGGCAAGAGCATTTTCACGTCCCCCGGAACCAATCAGTAAAACATTCATCATTCAGCCTTAACTAAAAAGAAAAATTGTTTGGTTAATTCGTCTGTTAAAAAATCCCTTTTGTGTTTTTCTATAAGTTGTTCGTCGGGAACCGGTAACTGGTTTTTGGTATAAAGATCATAAATCTTCAAAATCATATTTTTAATTCCATCAATATCGTCCGGCTCTACAATAAATGAAGCCTTATAATCATTCAAAGAATTTTTTAAAGCTCCTTCTGGGACGCAGGCCAATATAGGTTTCCTTGTTCCAAAGTACTCATATATTTTCCCGCTTGACACAGTATCTGCATTTCTGCCTCTGCCAACCATCATCCACAATACATCACTAGATATTGCTTTGACTAATGCTTCCCTATGATTTAAATCGCCATGACTTTTTACAAATTCCTGCAATTCTAATTTTCTTATTAATTTTTCATTTTCTTTTCTTAGTATACCGACAAAGTGTAATTCTATACGTGCTCCAATTTCAGGACGTTCAATCAAAAGTTTTTTAAAAGCCTTAAAAAAATATTCCGGAGTAATAAATTCGTAAAAGATTCCAATGTAAGTAAGAATCATTTTTGTTTTTATCTTTTTATCAATTGTAAGATCCTTGAAGTCCTCCTGATCAAAACCATGCGGTATTATAAATACATCTTCAAAAGTAAGGAACTTATATCCTGATAATATTTTTTCTTTTATTTTCCTGTTTGTTACAATTATTTTATCTGCAGCCCTTAACACGGCATATTCCAGTCTTTTGTGAAGATAGCTATGTAAAGGAGTCGGGTAAAATCCAAACTGATTGCCAAACCAAAGATCCCTGTAATCTATCACGAGAGGCAGATTAAATTCATTTTTTAATTTTACAGCCATATTAAAACTGGAAAACGGAGGGCCACTGACAAAAATAAGGTCAAATTTTTCATTTTGTAAAAGTTCGCGTGCTCTGAAAATTGCTTTTTTACACCATCCCTTTTTATTATCAGGTATAAAAAAAGTTGCACTTAATCTGCTTAAAATTTTTCTAACCTTTTCAGCAGGCATTCCGACAGTGCCTTTTGAGGCCATTCGGGAATTGATGTCTTTCCCACCAACTCTTACGATTTTTATTTTTTCATTTTCTGCTTCTTGAAGAAGAGTAAAATCATGAGCATAGTAAGCAGTTGTGCCCGCAGTCAGGACAGTTGGTACCCAATTGTAGTTTTTCATGTACTTAACAAATTTCAGCGTTCTTTGAACACCACTTAAACCCATTGGAGGAAAATAATAAGCAATCACTAACACTTTAAACATTCAGCACAACCCAAAAATAATTTTAATTATTTGAAAATAGTTTTAGTTTAATGTAATATTTTCCCAAAGCTTAGGAGTGATAATTTGGAGCTTCCTTCGTAATAATTACATCATGTGGATGGCTCTCTTTTAAACCTGCAAATGTAATCTTGACAAATTTAGCTTTAGTTTTAAGTTGTTTAATATTCTTAACTCCACAATAACCCATAGCTGATCTTAATCCCCCTATAAGTTGATAAATAGTGTCCGATAGAGGACCTTTGAAAGGCACTCTTCCTTCCACACCCTCCGGAACCAGTTTAGCAATATCATCTTCTACATCCTGAAAATACCTGTCCTTACTGCCCTTTTTCATCGCAGAAAGCGAGCCCATCCCACGGTAAATTTTGAAACTTCTTCCCTCATATAAGGCTTTTTCGCCGGGTGTTTCTTCGACTCCCGCAAACAGCCCTCCAATCATTACAGAATCTGCTCCCGCAGCTATTGCTTTCGGAACGTCTCCTGTTTGTTTAATACCACCATCAGCAATAATAGGTATTCCTTTTTTACCAACAGCTCTGAATGTTTCGCTAACAGCAGTAATCTGAGGCACACCTACGCCTGCAACTACTCTAGTGGTGCAAATGGAACCAGGCCCTATCCCAACTTTTATAGCATCAATTTTACAGTTGAAAAGTTCAAGTGCTGCATCATATGTCCCTATATTACCAACAATTAGCTGTTCATATTTAAATTTTTTTCTTACCTCTTTAACGGTTCGAATTACACCCATTGAATGACCATGAGCTGTATCAATTACTATTGCATCCGCTCCGGCCTTTACCAGTGCAGAAACTCTCTCAATTGTATCAATTGTAATTCCAACTGCTGCTCCTACTCTCAATCTTCCAAGATTATCTTTGCAAGCAAAAGGATGCTTAGTTTTCTTTTGAATGTCTTTGAATGTGATTAGCCCTTTTAATTTATAGTTCTTATCAACCACAGGAAGTTTTTCAATTTTATATTTCTGAAGTATTTTCTCAGCTTTTTCTAACGTTGTTCCTTGGGGAGCAGTAATCAGGTTTTCAAATGTCATTAATTCCCTTACCTTAAGTTTGGGATTAGGCGAAAATCTAAGGTCCCTGTTTGTTAAAATACCCACTAACTTTCCTATATCATCCACAACAGGAATACCTGATATACTATACCTTTTCATTAACTCAAGTGCATAACTAATTGTTTGGTCTTCTTTTAAAGTAACAGGATCCTGGATCATTCCGCTCTCTGACCTCTTAACTTTATCGATCTCAGCACTTTGTTCTTCTATTGACATGTTTTTATGTAAAATTCCTATTCCACCCTCCCTCGCAATGGCAATAGCCATATCTGATTCTGTAACTGTATCCATTGCAGCTGAAATGAAAGGTATATTTAATTTAATTTCAGGTGTAAGGTATGTGCTTATATCGACTTCTCTCGGGAGCACTGATGATCTTGCAGGTTCCAGCAGGACGTCATCAAATGTTAAGCCTTCTTTTATCATATCATTTTTCATTTTCTATCTTCCCAAATATTAAAAAAGCCACATTAAGTGACTTACGTAAGTTATTATTCAAAAGCAGGGTAACCAGTTATATCTTCACCAATAATTAAAGTGTGCATCTCGTGAGTTCCCTCATAAGTTTTAACTGATTCTAGATTAGCCGAGTGTCTCATAATTGGGTATTCATCAAGAATCCCGTTTGCTCCCAAAATCTCCCGTGATATTCTTGCCACCTCAAGAGCTTTCTCACAGTTATTTCTCTTTGCGAGAGAAACGTGCGTATGTTTTAACGTCTTATTATCCTTCATCCTACCCAACTGTATATTTAACAACTGGGCCTTTGTAATTTCTGTTAAAATATAAACGAGCTTTTCCTGTGTCATCTGATAAGCTGCAATAGGCTTGCTAAATTGTACTCTGGATTTAGCATAATTAAGTGCAGTATCGTAGCAGGCCATCATAGCACCGACAACGCCACATGCTATTCCATATCTTGCCTGGTTAAGGCACATAAGTGCATTTTTAAGCCCTTCTGTTTTAGGAAGTATATTCTGTTCAGGTATAAAGACATTATCAAAGACTAATTCTGAAGTAACAGAAGCCCGGAGTGAATGCTTCCCTTTCATTTCGGGTGATGTAAATCCTGTTAAAACCCTTTTCAACTAGGAAACCTCTTACAACACCATTCAGTTTAGCCCAAACAACCGCAACATCAGCGATCGTTCCATTCGTGATCCACATTTTAGCACCGTTGAGGTTATATCCCCCATCAGCTTTTTCAGCTTTTGTTACCATTCCCCCGGGATTAGAACCATAATCCGGCTCTGTTAACCCAAAACAACCAATCTTTTCTCCTTTAGCCAACTGTGGAAGCCAGAAATCTTTTTGTTCTTCGCTGCCAAAGGCAAATATTGGATACATCACAAGTGCACTTTGCACTGAAACAAAACTCCTGATTCCGCTATCTCCTCTTTCGAGTTCCTGCATTACCAATCCGTATGCAACATTGTTCAGTTCAGCGCATCCATATTTTTGAGGCAGGTTTGTGCCCAAAAGACCAAGTTCAGCCATTTGGGGGATTAATTCCATAGGGAACTTACCTTCCCTGTTATATTTTTCAATTATAGGGATAACTTCTTCAGATACAAATTCTCTTACTGAATCCCTGATCATTATTTCTTCTTCCGATAGGAGCGATTCAATGTTAAAATAATCCACTCCCTGAAACTTTTGCATCCGGGTCTCCTCGTAATTCAAATTTGTTTATCTACAAAGTTAATCTTTAGCGGATTTACAAGCAATTATCCATCATTAAAATAATCTCTCTATCACAATGGAATTGACCTGTAAATCATATATTTATATATTGAATTTAAATTAAATGCAAAAAGTCACAAAAAAATATAGAAAACGCTGCGGCAAATTATTTTTGTCTATTTATTCTCTATTCGTATTAGTAGGAATATTTCATTTCCATCCATACAACATTGACCAACTGACTGCCTTTACTAATTCTGCTACAACGAACAGCGTCACTGATCTCACACTGGATGATTTCTTCAGTATTTGTAGTCTGCACCAGTTTGCTCAATCAATAGATAATTTTCATTATTCATCTTCCAACATTATACAATCTCTGGCTCAATTAGAGTCAAGACTAAATCTGCCCGGGATAAATGATTTTACTTCATTAAAGTATTCTCATATTTCACTTCGCGCACCTCCAATAAGTTCATAATAGGTCTTAAATACGGTTGAGAAAAGATTTTCTAACATCAGAAAACTTTCCTTTTTTGCTTGAAACTTCTTAGCCTAATTATGAATTAATTGGAGCTTTCATGAGAAAATACATTTTAAGTTTTGTTGCAGTTATTGCATTAATAGCCAATGTGTATTCACAATCGAATGTAAATCCTGATATTAGTCTGATTGGAACATTTAGTACTTATACCGATCTGACAAAAAACTCACCTGATAAAGGTAAATTGATTTTTGATACTCCCCAAATGGAATTATTTGTAGATGGATACCTTAATCCCTACGCAAAAGCTACAGGTAATATCTCCTATGAAGGCGGAAGTTTCTCTGTTGAGGAGTTATATGCAGAAATTGTAAGAGGATTACCTTTAGATATCCAAATAAAAGCCGGGAAATATCTTGTTGGTTTTGGACAATTGAATATCGTACATCCGCACGCCTGGGCTTTCCTGGACAGACCTTTATTTCACCAGGTTTACTTCGGACCTGACGGATTTAATGATATCGGAATAAATTTAAGTTTCATTCTTCCGACAACTTCTTTTTATTCAAATCTCGACGTAGGCATTTTTAAGGGAGATGCAATTGGTAAAAACGAAGTAACAACTCCGGATGATGAGCAAAGCATTATTGACCATCGAGGACGAAGTCCGATTCTGGTAAGCAGGTTAGGAACTTTTTTCCAGGTTAGTGATTATGGAAATCTGGGTGTAGGACTTGACGCATCCTATGGTTTGCATGCCAAAACAAACTTTAATATTACAGGCGATATAACTAAACCACCTGTAATTGAAAACTTATATTACACATATCTCGGCTTAGACTTCAAATATAAATATAGGCCTGACGATTACACTGCATTAACGATCCAGGGAGAAGGAATTCTTAATCATAGAGACGTATCCCGAACTGGTTCTTTCGGAGTGAATTCTTTTACTGATAATATGCAAAAAATTAATACTTACGGAGCCTTTGTTTATGTTGATTATTTGTTTGACAAAATGTACAGCTTTGGAGTGAAGTATGATTACACAAATGGAATTGTAGATGATACACCGTCTTATATTACTTTATCCAATGATGATCAAAATAATACTCAGGGAATTTCAGGTTGGTTTGGTTATTATCCTATTGAACATACTTTGGCATTCAGATTAGGCGTACAACATTTGTTTTATAATTATGCCAACGGGGCAACAAGGGACCCTTCGACTATTTTTACATTGCAGATGATATTTTCTCTTGGCCCGCATAAAGCGCATCCATTTTAATAACGATTTTGAAGAAAAGAGGCTTAAAATGAAAAAATTAATAATTCTTTTTTTAATGATAACAAGCACATCAGCATTTGCTGACGTAAAAGCAGTTGCAACCACAACAATAATTTATGATCTCGTAAAAAATATTGGAGGCAATAAAGTAGATGTTGATTATCTCTGCCGAGGTAACCAGGATCCTCACTTCCTTGAGGTTATGCCAAGCTATATGCTAAAATTAAGAAATGCAGATCTTGTATTTAAGATTGGGCTTGACCTTGAAAAATGGTTACCTCAATTAATTGATGGCTCAAGAAATACTAATGTTCAGATAATTGACCTTTCACAGGACATTGACAAGAAAGAAGTACCCACTACCAAGATGGATGCTCGTTACGGTGATGTTCACCCTTATGGTAATCCGCATTATTATCTTGATCCGGTTGATGTAAAAATAATGGCACAGGAAGTTTATAATGCCCTTGCTACTCAAGATCCTGAGAACGCCAATTACTACAAAAAGAATTATGATGATTACATCAAAAAACTTGACGCAAAAATAGAGGAGTGGGACAAAAAAATGGCAAAGGTAAAAGGTGAGCCAATAGTATTCTTCCATTCAAGCTGGATTTATTTTGCTGACCAATATGGAATTAAAATAGCTGGTTATGTTGAACCAAAACCGGGAATTCCGCCAACACCCTCCCATAATGCAGACGTAATAAACCTGGTAAAAAAAGGTGGTGTAAAATTAATCGTAATGGAAAATTATTACAGCGATTCAGCACCGAACCAGATTTCACAATTGACTGGAGTTAAGGTTCTAAAAGTACCTGTAGGTGTTTACGGGATGGATGGAATCGATAGTTATTTCAAAATGATGGATTACATCGTCAATCAAATAATTAACAATAGTTAGAATATACTACGATAGAAAGCAGATTAACACGGATATTCAATAATGGAAAAAGAAATAATAAAATTTAATGATGTAACAATTGGGTACGGCAAAAAGAAAATAATAGAAAACATTACAGTCTCTATTTATGAAAACGACTTTGTAGGAATTGTTGGACCCAATGGTGCAGGCAAAACTACTTTTTTAAGAACCCTTTTAGGAAATCTTAAACCTTTATCCGGAAGTATAGTAAAAAATTCGCCCAGGTTCGGATATGTTCCACAAAGAGATACTGTTCAGCCACTACTTCCCTACACTGTTGAAGATGTGGTTATGATGGGAAGATATTCGTTGATGGGAGTGTTTGGTAAACCAACAAAAAAAGACAGAGATGCTGTTGATGCAAGTTTATCTCATGTAGGGATCCATCATCTTAAAAGTTATAATTACAATAGCTTATCGGGTGGACAAAGGCAAAGGACACTGATCGCTAGGGCTCTTGCTGTTGAACCAAGTATTTTAATACTCGATGAACCAACTAATGGAATGGATACTCCTTCTCACTACTCTCTGCTTGATTTGATCTCAGGACTACAT
The DNA here is from genome assembly GCA_963772675.1 of uncultured Bacteroidota bacterium. Lineage (GTDB taxonomy): Bacteria > Bacteroidota > Ignavibacteria > Ignavibacteriales > Ignavibacteriaceae > JAKAGZ01. The sequence continues at coordinate 70,534 of CAVYYF010000009.1, read as the reverse complement.
GATAAGAACAAACTAACAATACTTCTCGTAAGTCACTTGCTAAGTGACGTAGCTAACGGTGTTAAGAGATTAATACTAATGGAAAAAGCTTTCTTCCAGGCCGGGCCAATTGAAGAGGTGCTATCAGCAGAAAATCTGCAAAAGACTTATTCCTCAGATTTTCATGTAAACAAAATAGACGGCGAATATATAATTACTTCAAAACACAGGAATTAAAAATTGGACATTGTAAATCAATTACTTCAACTTTTTCCTTATGCAATACTCGGTAGTATTCTGGCAGGAATGATCTGCGGCTTCCTTGGAACATTCGTTGTTTCACAAAGAGTCGTTTTTCTTGGCGCTACTTTAACACAGGTCGCTGTTGCCGGCGTTGCGTTCTCTTTCCTGCATTTTATTAATCTGGAAAAATTTATTAGTGGTATTTTCGGATCTACTGAGCATAGTTTCTTCCATAATTTCGAACCGATTTTTTACTCGCTAGTTTTCGCTGTAATAGTTGTTTTAATATTCTCTCAGACATACAGGCAAAAAGTTTTGACACAGGATGGTATTCTCGGAATTATTTTTGTTGTAGCAGTTGCATTAAGAATTATGTTCATCCAAAAAAGCCCGATTGCTGAAGTTTCAGAAGTTGAATCAATTCTTAAAGGCGATATCCTTTTCATCGGACAATCACAATTTTATACACTACTTGGTATTTTCATTTTTACATTTGGAATATTTACTGTTTTTCAGAAACAGTTAAAGTTCGTCACATTTGATGCTGACTCTGCAAGTGCCCACGGAATAAATTCACGCCTCTGGCTTTTGATCTTTTATATTGTAGTTGGGATGGGAATTTCACTTACAACAAGATTTGTAGGTGATGTTTTTACTTTCGCCTATTTAATTATTCCATCTTCAATTGGAATTTTACTATCAAAAAAAGTTTGGCAGGTATTTTTAATAGCTGTAATCGTTGGGGGAATAATTCCGCCTATATCTATTTTCTTGGCGTTTAAATATGATTTTTCGAGTGGACCTACAGCCGTAGTTACGGCCTTTGTGTTATTCCTCATTGTTTATTTATATAAAAAGATTAAGGGATAACATTTAATGCAGATTGTTAATAAGAAATATGTTAAAAGTTTTGCACGAATATTTTTATTCGTTTACATAATTTTTTTGTCAGTTAGCATATTCCACTACCACAATTTCAGTTTTAAAAATGGAAGTAGTTATTCAAAAAGCGCGGGATCCTATCCGTATACTGATTTAACAACCGATTATTTTAGTGTTTGTGCTCTTCATCAATTTCTTCAAACTATAGATAATTTTCACTATTCTTCTTTGAAGAATGTTCAATCTTTATCAGTTCTTGATTCAACGTTACCTCAAATAAAAGTCAGGATTTTCCATTCGGAAGATTTTAGCTTACAATCTCCCCGCGCTCCACCTCTATTTATTTCCTGAATCAATAATAATACGACCTGTTTTAAGACATTACAAATCTTAAAAAGTATTTGTTAGGCGAAGGCTATTTATATGGATCTACGTATTTGTCTAATAAATATTTTTTAAAGATCCACCAATTAAGCTGATTGCTTAGTTATTATTGATTTCTTTCAAACTAAAATAAGATACATTTAATAACAATATTTTTGCAAGGAAATGAAATGAGAAAGATAAATCAGATTTTATACAGAAGATATATTTTTCAGATAATAATTATTTTGCTATTCGCTTGCTTTACAAGTTTATATGCGGAAGGGAAAGATTCTGACAAACATAAAGTTGAAACTACTCACTTTACAGTAACAGTTCTCGATAAAAAAACATCTCAGCCACTACAGCTAGTCAATGTTTTGCTTGAAAGAGAACATACTATAGTTACTGCTTCAATAACAAACCCGGCAGGTAAGGCTCTTTTCCCGGATGTAACAGTAGGAAGTTACAAAATTATTACACACTACCTTGGATACCAGGACTATATAAACATAATCAAGATTGATAGAAATCATACAAATTATAAAGTCGAAATCTCTGAGAAATCTGTCGAGCTTGGAACTGTGGTTGTACAGGGAAGCAACAATACTAAACTACCTACCTCGATCGAAACAGTAACTGGAAGACAGGTTTTCGAAGGAGAGACTTATCATGCTTCACCGACAGCTCAAATGACGACATTGATACAGCAAAATCTTGCCGGTGCTGTAAGAGCACCAAGCGGTGAAGTTCACATTAGAGGACAGCATGGAGAATATACCTATTTAATAGACGGAGTTCCCATTCCACTCGGTGTGTTCGGTGGACTAAATGATATTGTTGATCCCAAAATTATTTCCCGTGTCACCTTTTACACAGGAGGTTTCCCTGCCAAATATGGAGGACAGATTTCAGGATTGATGGATATCCAAACTCATGTTCCAGCCGGAAGGTTTCATCTCGATATGTCATCATTTTTCGGTAGCTATTTCACAACTAATGATGGATCAGCTGGTAAGAGAGTAGGACACTTCAAAGCTTTAAATTCAAACGGACAGAGCATTTCATTCAGCAATCACTCAGGTAAGATTGGTTATTTCTTTTCTGCATCCAGACAGGAAACAGACAGAAGAATTGATCAACCTGTTCCAAATCTTTTCCACGATCACGGTTTCGATTATTTTGCCTTTGGAAAAATAGATTATCTTATAAACGAAAATGATTATATAACTGGTAATTTTAATTTCAGCAAAACACAAACCCAGGTACCTTCTGATTCGCTTGAAGGCTTTGCAGCAGATGATCAGAACTCTTATAATGCATTTCAAACTCTGTCTTATTATCATACTATATCTTTGGAACCTGATCACGAGACTTCCCTATTCATTGGTGCTTTAGCAAGGGAAGGTGGATTAAGATATATTCCTAATCTTAACGATGCTAATACTACATTCTACGGCAGTGATACAACAACAGCATACCAGATTGATCAGAAAAGGACATTCACTTCACTCGGTATAAGAGCCAAATATGATCAGAGACTTTCGCACAGATTTGAATATACCCTGGGCTTTGACTACAGTAATACACGTGGGAATGAAAATTTCCGATTTTTTAATACTGGAGGGAATGGTCCGAATGCAACATCTGACTTTTACAGGTTACAACTTAGGATTTTTTGCACAAAGTGAAGTACATCCAACTGAGTGGACCAGGTTTAATCTCGGACTTAGATATGATATAAATAACGCACCAGCTACTTCTAATCAGACTCAATTGAGTCCCAGAGTTAAAATAAGTTTTCTAATCGATGAGTTTAATACTATTTCATTAAGCTACGATAGACTATTTATGCCTACAAATATTGAAAACCTTGGTGCAATTGCTTCAGATCTTGGTAGCAATTCCTCCCCTACTTATGCTGAAAAAGATAATCTCTATGAAATAGATTTTATAAGGAATTGGAAAAACGGATTGACTTCAAAGTTATCAGGCTTTTACAAAGAATCGAGCCCCGGACTTGATGATCAAACGCTTGGTTCAAGCACAATTAAAGTAAATGTTAATATTAACAAAGTTATAGCAAGCGGTATCGAACTGGCATTAACTTATAATGATTTGAACAGTCCTTTCTCAGCATTCCTGAATTCTTCCATAATTCATGCATACGGCACAGGTCCCGTTTCAGGAGGATTTTTACCACCCGATCAGGGCACAGCACCATTTGATCTAGATCACGATCAGAGACTTTCAGCAGTAATAGGATTGAACTATCAGCCGGAAAACTGGTTCGTAAACCTGACAGGTATTTATGGATCCGGCCTGGCAAATGGAAACGATTCTTATATGTTCAAAACCGGATTATTTGATTTAAATCAGGGAGCGCATACTACTCCATCATGGATATTTAATCTCTCAGGAGGTTATACATTCAACATAGGTGGTGGACAAACTTTGGAACCTTCGCTGTACATTACAAATATCCTGGATCACAATCACCTGATCAAAGGTGCATTTTTCAGTGGCGCAAGTTTTGAGGCAAGAAGAAATGTAGTATTGAAATTTACTTATCATATCTGATTTAGTAAATATAAAATGGCCCCGGCATAATCGGGGTCATTATTTTATTACTCTTAAAATATTGACCATATATAAATCTTTTATACTTCAATATTTTTAACTATATTTTCTTTCTAAAATTAATGTAAATATTTCAGCATCCGGAGAGGTGGGTGAGTGGCTGAAACCAACGGTTTGCTAAACCGTCATACTCTGTTAAGGGGTATCCCGGGTTCGAATCCCGGCCTCTCCGCTCTACTCCAATAACCCTATTGGGCATTTCTATTTAAGAAAGATTAAAATCATTTTTTTAGCTCATCAGGATATTCTTCCTAACGGATATATAATCTTAATTATTTGTGATTAGCTGCGTTATTCATCTTGCTAAAATTGGATATAAAAGCTAATTTCCTTTAGTTCTTTGTGAATTGCTTTCAGATAGGGGAGGTGGATTCTTCTAATAAAGCAGTAATTTATTCTACTAACTATTTGAAGGGCAAAATGAAATATTTCAAGCCAGCGTTTCTCATTCTCATCTTACTCTCTTTATTCACATTTAATTGTGGGAAAAATTCTTCATCAAACTCTAACAGAGTAATTATCGGTATTTCTTCAGATATTGAAACGCTTAACCCGCTTTATGCCTTTAATATAAATGAAGGCTATATAACTGACCTTTTATATTTATCCTTAGTTCAACATAGCTGGAATTCTACTCTGGGTGAAATAGAAACCGGGCCGATGCTTGCAAAAAGTTGGGAATGGAATAAAGATTCAACTACAATCACAATTAAAATAAGAAATGATGTAATGTGGTCAGATAATGTAAACCTGACAGCTGAGGACGTTGCTTATTCATTTGATCTTTATTCCGATCCTACAGTAGATAGCAGGTTTTTGGGTACATTCAAAAATTTCTATGCTACAGAAGATAATCATATTGATATAAAGAAAACTTTCGAGATTGTTTCTCCTTATGAATTGAAAATTCATTTTCTGCCGAATGCTGTACCAAGTTTATTTAGCATAGATCTGCCGATTCTTCCAAAACATATTTATGAAAAGATAGCAAGAAAAGATATCGAACATTCAGATGTGAACTTCCATCCGGTTACTAACGGTGCCTATAAATTAGGTAGCTGGCAAAGAAACCAGGCTGTGATCTTGAAAGCTAATGACAATTCATTCCTGATACATAAAAGCAGTATAAATGAAATTATTTTTAAGATCGTTCCGGATTACAATTCCAGACTTCTACAATTAAAAAATGGTGAGCTGGATCTTATTACAGATGTAAAACCGGATGATGCTGATGCAACCAAGGCAACAGGAAATATTAATATTGTCCCTATTAAAGGGAGAGAGTACGATTATATTGGTTGGAATAATATCGACCCGGTAAAGTACGCTAAAGGGAAAAAGAAAGTTCCTAATCCGTTATTTGGGAACGCAAATATCAGAAAAGCTTTAACCTACGCTCTTAACCGGGACGAAGTAATAAATAATTACTTGAATAATAGCGGGGAAAAAGCAGTGGGACCTATAGCTCCGATTTTTAAAAGCATATTTGATTCTACTTTAATCCCATACGAATATAATCCTGAAAAAGCTAAAGAAATTTTTACAAGCGAAGGTTGGCATCCTTCCAGTAGTAATGGCATTTTAGAAAAGAATGGGAAATAAATTCAGTTTTAAACTTTTTATGGCTACAGGAAATCCGAGGCGCGAATTTGCGATGACAGTTTTTAAAAATAATTTAAAAGCAGTAGGTGTAGATGTTCAAATTGAAAAAATGGAAATGAGCAGTTTTCTCAACAAGCTATTTGCGAAACAGTATAACGCATGGATTGGCGGGTGGTCTGTTTTCATTCCAATTGATCTTATGCCCTTCTGGTACTCTGATCTTAATCAGGCTACGCTTAATATTTCTGCATATGATAATAGCGAGGTTGACCAGCTTTTAACAAAGCTCGATACTAAAATTCCTAAAGAAGAAAAAGTCCAGATTTATAAAAAAGTCCAAAGCATACTCCACGAAGATGAACCTGTTACTTTTCTTTACTGGATTGATAAAATGGTCGCTTATAATAGCAGGATTAAAAATATAAGTATTACTCCACTGGGCGCGATTAGTAAATGCTGGGAATGGGAAATTACTAAATAAAATCTGAGAAATAATTTTAATTTATAGGAATTGCATAGCCTATATTAAAATTTACGAACTGCAAATTTTCTTTCTTGTAGAAAAGCCAATTATACTTGCTGCCTAAAATAAATCCGCTTCTTGTACCTGTTTCTATAAAAAACGATATTCCCCCACCTGCCAGCAAACCATGTTTTGCTAAATCGGAAACAACACTGCTGCCTGTAGCTGAAATTATTTCAGTCTGCGATATAAGTAAATTTCCGTACCCTACAAAAAATGATATTACCGGTTTAAAAGATGAGTTGGGAAAGAGGAAAATTCTATTGATAGATCCGACACTAAATAGATATGAAGTTCCTCCGGACACTGTGGAATTTGTATCTGAATAACCATTTTGAGAAAGGTAAGCATTATGATTAATATCCAATTCATTATACCCAATTTGTAATCCCGTTGAAAATGATTCACCGGGTTGATAATTAAGATCAGCTAAAACGGAATATCCTCTTTTCCTTAGGGCTGCTTCTGCCGAAGGTTTTTGGTTCATCAATCCCCCACCGGATAGCGTCAAGTATCCCCAGCTAAAACCTGCCCCCTCATTTGATCTTCTTTCATTGCTAAAGGTTATCCATTCACCGGATGAGAGAACAATAAAGTCAACATCCTTTTTAGGATAATCATAATACATATAAGTGCTGTCTGACCTGAACTCTACACTATTCTCTTTTATGCTGATAACCTTACCTTTTATAGTCCCATAATATTTTAAATGAATTTCATCCGGAATTTTTCCCTGTGCAACTACAGCATTCGTGGAAAAAATCGCTACTATAAATAGGAATAGAATGGTTTGTTTCATATTTGGAACATTTGTTAAACTATTATGCAACAAAGTTAATAAAACAAATAGATATTTTATATAGCGAAGTGGATAAAAAGCTTTACATTAACGAATTATAATCACTACTGTAAAGCTTTTTAATTAAGCTAATTGATTAGTTCTGTTGGAGTAGGTTTTTAATGAACAAATATCAATGCAAATGTAACGAAAAGCAGCCAACAAATAAGCCAACCAAAACTGATGAATATAACGAACAAAAGAACATCGTAAGATTTTATCCAGTCCGTTACTTTTCTTATTCCAATAATAAATGACATAACGACCCCCAGGATTTATATTGTTATTTTTGATATTTTTAGCAACTAAAATACCAAATTAATATCTTGATTCAGGGCTATATTTAGGGACTTTTTATTTTATATTTGTCAATAATGAGAGACCTAAGTACTTATTTTTCTTATGCGTTAGAATAATTAACTCAAAAACCCTAATTTTAAGAGTTTTGCAAATTATTGAACTACAAATTTAAATGGTATATTTTTTGTCAACTTTAAGAATATTTTTTATAATCAATTAAATCATCAAAGGATCGAATAAGAATGAAAAAGATAATCTATGCAGCACTTGCAATTTTGGTAGTGGCATTTCTTGTTTATACAGTCAGTACTCAAAAAAATAATAAACCCGAGCCTCAGAAACAGGAACAGGTTAATAATTCATCTACTTCAGCAATGCACACTGTTAAGGTCAAAGACTTTATTAACACTTCAAACTATACCTACATGCAAGTTGAAGAAAACGGAAACGATTACTGGATAGCTGTTACTAAAATGCCCGTCAATAAAGGTGAGACTCTTTACTTTGCAAAAAGTATGGAGATGAAGGACTTTCACAGCACAGAACTCAACAGAACTTTTGATAAAGTTCTTTTTGTTGACGGAATAGCAAAATCACCAAATAATAAGAACGGAACTTTCACACATCCGGAAATAAATAAGTCCCCTGAGATAAACCAAAAGGTAACTCCTCTTCCGGGAGGAAAAACCGTTAAGGATATTTTTGCTAATTCGAATGAGTTAAGTGGAAAGACCGTCAGGATTAGAGGTGAAGTTGTAAAAGTAAACTCAGGAATTATGGGTAGAAACTGGATACACATCCAGGATGGAACGAGCAGCAATGGTCAATACGATCTACTTGTTACGACTAACCAGGAAGCAAAGATGGGTGATATTGTAGTCTTCGAAGGTAAAGTTTCAATCAATAAAGATTTTGGAGCAGGTTACAAATACCCTGTTATGATAGAAGAAGCAAAAGTCATTAGCGGTAATAAAAAGTCTTAAGCAGTTTAAATTATTTCGAAGAAAAATCATCCCGCTTTATCGGGGTGATTTTTTTATTTTAAACGAAATAACATAAAACAAATTAATTAAGTAGTTTGCACTGACCTACCGCGAAAACTAATCCGATAATTTATAAAACGCCAAACCGAAAAGGTGTGTTGAGCTGGGAGTTATACTGACTCGGAATCCGATCGATTTACTTTCCTACTACTCCTATCTTGAATTCCCCTTTAATCATTTTATTTGAGTTATCAGGTATTTTATCAATCCCATTTGTTACTGACATTTATCTCATATTTCCTATTGGAATAAACTCATAATTATACTGCACGGACAATAAAAGTAGGGCCCCTATGGTTTGTAAATCGACCCCATTAATAGCAATCATCACTTCACTTCAATATAATCTAATTGTATCGAAATCCTGCTCAAATTCCGTAAAATATTCGGTAAAATCAAATGAATTTTATATTAATTATGAATGGATAAAAAATATGATATACCAGCCGGCCTGTGCTTCGTGGTATATCATTTATTTAAAACGAGAACAGATACACTATTTTTTAATATGAGCATCAACAACAGCAATAGCCGTAACGTTGATGATATCTTCAACAGATGCACCTCTCTGCAAAACGTGAATAGGTTTTTTCATTCCCATTAAAATCGGGCCAATTACCGTCGCCTCACCTATTCTTGCCATTAGTTTATAAGCAATGTTGCCCGAATCAAGATCAGGGAATATCAATATATTTGCTTTCGATTTCAGAACACTGAACGGAAAATCCTGTTCAATAATTTGGTGAACAACCGCAGTATCAGCCTGCATTTCACCGTCAAGCATTATATCCGGTCTCTGAGCTTTTGCAATTTCAACAGCCTTTTTTACCTTTATTGTTTGTGGAAAAACGGAGCTTCCAAAATTGCTGAATGACAAGCATTGCAACTTTCGGTTCAATATCAAATTCTTTAACAGTATCGGCAGCAGAGATAGCTATTTCAGCTAACTGCTCTGCAGTAGGATTAATATTTACTGTACAGTCAGCAAAAAAATAAACGTCTTTCTTAGCAACCACAATATAAAGTCCGGAAACAACATTAAAGCCATCCCTGATGCCAACGCATTGCAAAGCTGGTTTTATCGTATTCGGATAGTGTGTGGTTAACCCGCTTATCATTGCATCAGCATCTCCTAATTTAACCATCATTGATCCGAAATAAACTCTTTTAGCCATCAGTTGTTTTGCTTCACGTTTTGTCATTCCCTTTCGCTGACGAGAATGGTAAAAATCATCCGCATATTTTTCCATTAACTGACTCTTTTCCGGTTCGACGATCAGAAAGTCAGCCAGATCATATCCTAGTTCTTCGATAGTTTTTTTAATAACATCTTTGTCGCCTAAAAGAATCGGTTGACCAATGCCTTCATTAATTACAGATTGTGCCGCGCGAATTATTGTCTCTTCCTCACCTTCTGGATAAACAACACGTTTGGGATTCTTTTTAGCTTTTTGAACCATTACCCTAACAACTTCTTTCGATAAGCCGAGTCTTTCTTTCAATTCATCTTTATAATTATCCCAATTGGTAATATTTATTCTTGCAACACCTGAATCGATTGCAGCTTTCGCAACTGCCGGAGCTACATGCCAGAGAACTCTGGGATCGAATGGTTTTGGAATAATATAATTTTTGCCAAATTCGAATTCTTCTCCGCCATATGCTTTCAGAACCATCTCCGGAACTTTTTCTCTTGCTAATTCTGCAAGCGCTCTTACAGCAGCCATTTTCATATCTTCATTAATTGCAGATGCTCTAACATCGAGAGCTCCACGGAAAATAAACGGGAACCCAAGTACATTGTTTACCTGGTTCGGATAATCACTCCTTCCGGTAGCCATAATGATATCATCCCTGACTGAAGTGGCATCTTCATACATAATTTCAGGATCAGGATTTGCCATCGCAAATACTATCGGGTTTGGAGCCATTTCTTTTATCATTTCTTTACTAACAACTCCACCAATTGATAACCCAATAAAAACGTCTGCTCCTTTGAAAGCATCCTTTAGCGATCCGTGATCTTTTTCATGCGCATACATCATTTTATATTTATTCAAGTCCTTTCTGCCTTTGTGTATACAGCCCTTGGAATCAAACATTACAATATTTTCTCTTTTTGCGCCTGCACTTATGTATAAATTGCAGCAAGAGATTGCAGCAGCACCAGCTCCATTCACCAGGATTTTGAGCTTACTCATTTTCTTACCAGCAATTTCAGCAGCATTAATTAATGCTGCACAGGAAATTATCGCAGTTCCATGTTGATCATCGTGAAAGACGGGAATGTTCATAGTAGTTTTCAGGGTTTCTTCTATCTCAAAACATTCGGGTGCCTTGATGTCTTCGAGATTAATTCCGCCAAATGTTGGCTCAAGCAACTCAACTGCCCTGATTACTTCCTTCGGGTCGAGGGTTTTTAGTTCAATATCAAATACATCTATGTCGGCAAATCTTTTGAATAGAACTCCCTTCCCTTCCATTACAGGTTTACCTGCACTCGGACCAATATTACCAAGTCCAAGCACAGCTGTTCCATTTGAAACAACTGCTACAAGATTACTTTTTGCAGTATAGTTGTAGACGAGATCTTCATTTTTTGCGATTTCAAGACAAGGTTCTGCAACACCCGGCGTGTAAGCCAGGGACAGGTCTCTTGAAGTAAGGCACGGTTTGGTCGCGACCACTTCAATTTTCCCCTTCCGAGGCGAGCTATGATAATCGAGCGCCTCTTGTTTATTAACTTTCATTTTATCTCCTCTTAAGAAAACAATTAATTTTTCTCATTTAATTTATTTATAACATTTTTTTGTAAAAACATGCTATAAGTATACCACTAAAATAAAGATATTTTAACTCACAGTTTAAGGGGAAAGCTGATTTTTGTGCTATAAAATGTGTTTATAAAGAGAAAATAAAAGTGCTGCTTTCTGGAAGTTCTTTATAATGGTAAGGATTTATTGATAATAGGAAATAAAAAAGCGGTACCAAATTTATTGATACCGCCCGCAGTATGAGCATACATTTGAGTCAAGGAAAATCTTATCTGCCCCTTTTATTTTTATCCCTATTTGTATTTTTGCTACTATCATTTTGATTATTATCTCTTTTCCTGTCAACTTGCCTCTGACTACGATTATATTCAGGTTTTTGTACTTTTCTTTCCTGCCTAATAGCAGGTTTCTCATTTCGATTTCTCTGAATAGAACGATCACGATTAATTTCAGAATTGTTACTTCGCTCTTTTCTTAATTCTCTTTCGCGCACATTAGATCTTGCTTTTTGTTCATTCATTTGTCTCTTGTAAAGCTGCGCTTCACGATTATTCATTATTATTTCGCCTTGAGTATCTCTTCTTCTTTCTATAGAAGAATTATTATTACGCTCGTCAATTCCCATCCTGGAAATATCAAGCGATGTTCTTCTATTCGACCTTTCAATTCTTCTTCCGTCAACATTTTCACGAACTAAATTATTTCTCTCAACATAATACGATCTTACACGATCTGAGTTACGCCCGTTTGTATTTCTTAACTGTCCTGGATCATTCACTCTTTCAACAGTTCTTTCACGTATATTTTGTCCGCTTCTTCTTCTAACCAAATCAATATTAACTCCACGGTTTACTACACGACCATCAGAGTAACCGTAGTTTGTTCTGTATTTAGTCCTGTTATAGAATCTGTACACATCTCTTGAAGGAACATAATATCTGTATGCGTAAGGGTCACAAAAATGTCTGTACTTTACAAAATGCCAGTGACTATAGGGACTATAATAATTTGTTGTAAAATTAATTCCGAAACTGATCGAGAAACCTGCATAAGGAGGCAGCGGAGCCCAGCCTATATAATCGTCATCGTATCTCCATTCAACCCACGCAGGAGCCCATTGATTATCTGGAACCCATATCCAGCCATAGTAATCATCATAATACCATCTACCATAGTGATAAGTTATATATCCAAAAGGCTCATTTGATTCCCAATACCAGCCGTCATTTGTCCATATCCAGTATCCCTCTCTGTACGGCTGCCAGGAACTGTTTATATTTTCGGGGCGCCATACAGTGACTCCGCCGCTTATTTCTATCCAGTTTCCATAAGGTGCAAGTGATGAATAAAAATAAACACCGCCGCCAATATCAGTATTAGTTTTTGCAATTATTTTATTGTCTGCGAATAATATTGCACTAATCATTACGAGAAAAATTATCATGCGTTTCATATCAAACCTCACTGCTTTTTATCATTATAGCCCAATGATTATGCCAATTTGGTTAGTTGAATTTGAGGCTAAATTGAGGGTAAATGAAGGTTTTGCTGTATAGTTTAATGAACTATGGGAATTCAATAATGTACACTAGTTTATCTGGACACTTTTCTCTCCTTCCAGGTGAAATTGCCAAAAATTCCCGAAATCCCCGAAATTATTATATATGGGATATGCAAAATTTCAGCAATAATAAATGGACTCAATAATTTTTTATTAAATAAAAGGTCAGTACCTTTTTGTAAAACAAGATATTCAAAGATTGCCTTTAGCGAGAGACTAACCAGAAGAAGGATCAGAAATTTTGCCGAAAGAACTATCACCAAAACCAGTTGCATAGGTAAGCTCAAATAAAAAAGAAAGATCAAAATAAGTTTAAGAATTAATAATTTATCTGCATAAAATAAACCTTTGCTTGCCCATCTTTTTCTTTGTTGATAAAACTGCTTTAATGTTTTATTCGGAGCAGTCTTAACTATTGCTTTTTTATCCGGGCAAAATTTTATTCTATAATCTGTTTCTTTCCAAATCTTTTGCATCAGCATTTCATCGTCTCCTGAAGAGAGTTTCAATTGATCATCGAATCCGTTTACCTGCTCAAATACTTTTTTCCTGTATGCAATATTTGCAGCGTTGCAGATTACAGGTCTGTTGATTCCTATCAATCCGGCCCCTGAAATTACGAGCCCGGCAAATTCTAATTTTTGGAGCTTATCAAAATATTTACGATTATCTACTTCGAATTCAACAGGGCCTGAAACAAATGCAGTTTTATCGTCCACGTATTTTATAAGGGTACTAAGCCAATCCTGATTGAAAGTACAATCAGCGTCGGTAGTAACTATTATCTCTCCCTTAGCATTTTCAATTCCATATCTTATTGCCCTCTTTTTGTGTGCGTTTGGAGAAAACTTTTCCGGAACGGAAATTATTTTGATATTATCATTTCTTTTATTCACTTCTATAATTTCAACTGAATTATCAGTTGAAGAATCATTCACATAAATAATCTCATATTTGTCCCTGGGATAAGTCTGTTCTTCAAGTGATTTAAGATTTTTTAACAGGTTTTCTTTTTCATTCCTGAAGGGAACAATTACTGAGACAAATTCATAAATTATTTTATCATCATCTATTTTTTTTAGTTTCCCAAGGCCCCTATAAATATTTGATATAAAATAGATATAATAAATTACAAGGAGTGAAAATAATGTAAGTGTGATTGTCTCAATCATCATTTTTTTGAAACAATAAAAACATACCAATAACAGCCGGTATAAGGATGTTTATAAAAAAAAGGAATATAGCAGCATTAAAACCTGTCGAACTACTTTCCCCGATTATTGAGATAAAAAATGCAGAAGCTCCCTCACGAATTCCCAGGTCTCCAATTGTAACAGGAGGAATTATTGATTTGGAAAAAAACATTAAGATTCCTGCCCACATATAATTTAGTATATCAATATGGTGAGAAAATGCTGAAACGAGTAAAACATATTGGAACAACATACAAAGAAAGAACAGGAATGAAATGAATGCGACCTGGTATGTAACACGTTTATTAATTTTCTTAAATATCTCTTTCCTTTCAGCAAGGGACGATAATCTCTTTGATAATTTGATTTTCTTTATGACTGAACTTTTCCATATTGATGGATTAAGTACAAGGTATAAGAAAATATAGGATATAATAAAGACGAAAATAAACAGGGAGGCCGATATGAAAATCGTAACATGATAATAAAAATGGATGAAAACAATTGAGCCTAATGCTCCTACAAATGCAATTAGCAATAAAGGAATTATCTTATCGATAAAGGTTGCTACTGTAATCTCAGATATTGATTTATCCCTGAACATCATTGCCCTGCCAAAATATTCACCTATCCTGGCCGGAGTAAAGGAACCTGCTGAAAATCCGTAAAACAAAGATTTCAATATTTTAGATTTGTCAGAAACGCCCAGCACATTCTTACAAACTACTTCCCATTTCCAGTACTGGAGATATATATTTAAAATTAATAATAGAAGTGCAGCCAGAATAAATAATAAATTAGCTCCCCTTAGAGCAATAATAATTTCATCAGGATTAACGCGGTCTACTATATATATCAGCAGACCTGCTGCAATAATTATCTTTATAAATATAATTATCGCAGATTTGTATTTTACTACAAATGGATTATAAATAATAATTTCTTTGACCCAACTGCTCATCATATTTTATTGTTCTATTTCCAGAATATTAACTTTCAAACCTTCAGTACAATTTGTGCACATACTTAATCCACTCCTGTTATCGAGTACCCCCTGTCTGAATTGATAATATTCATCAGATCTCCAGACCTCCTCAAATGATCTTCCGTTCAGAATTCCAAGCTTAAATTCTGCATCTTTGTCGAAGCAGCAAGGAACAACTTTTCCATCCCAGGTAATTACAGAAGTTCTCCATAATGCGAAACAATGATTTTTAAGTCCGTTCTTAATTCTATATGAGCCATCTTCAACAATATACCTTCTATATTTTTTATTGAAAGGCAGAAATTTTAATGCGTTTTCATAGGATGAAATCTGCATTGTCTTAAATACAACCTTATCGACACCCACATCATTCCCGTACCTTATTACATCATCAAGCTGATCTTCGTTATGTTTCATCACTATAAACTGAAATTCAACAAACGGTTTTTTTAATCCAAGTTCATTTCTTCTTTTAATTAATGCTCTGAGCCCTTTATCGGCCTGTTCAAAAGTTCCACCGACCCTGTATTGTTGATAACTTTCTTCATCAAGTCCATCGACTGAGAATATTAATTTATCAGGCGCGTTATTTACAACGATATCAACATTATTTTCATTTACGAAATGACCATTTGTACTTATGCTTATATAAACACTTTGTGATTGCGCATATTTTATCATCTCTGGAAGATGTTTATTTATATATGGTTCCCCCTGGAAAAAAAGCTGCACGTAGAATCCTGTGTCCTTTATTTGATCGATCCAATTCTTGAAATCATCTAATTTTAAAAGACCAAGCGACCGTGTAAGTGTTCCTAAACCTGAAGGACATTCCGGGCACTGCAAATTACAATGATTTGTGGGTTCAATCGAAAAAGATATCGGCATTCCCCAGACTATAGGTTTTCTTATTATTCTGGATAAAGTAAAAGATGAGACGATCTTTAATACGTTAACAGATCTTCTTATTGTAAAGTATTTAACGAGATTTATTTCCATTCAGTCTATAATTTATTTTTCAAAAATAGAAAATACAATTAAATTTGGACAAAAATGGTGCCAATCGATCAGATTTTGGGGACCTAAGAATAGAAAAGAGAGCCAAGACTTTTCAAAAAGAGATTTGGAATGTTGGTCCCCTATTTCAAATAAAGCATTTTTTTAACCGATGTATAATTTCCCGCTACCAATTGATAGAAATATATTCCGCTTGCTATATTTACCGGTAGAAATTCTATTTCGTGCTCGCCGGAAAGCATATATCCATCAATAAGAGTATTTACTTTTTCTCCAAGCACATTATAAATTACCAATTTTACATTATTATTCTTCGGTAAATAAAATCTAATTTTTGTAGATGGGTTAAATGGATTGGGATAGTTTTGAAATAATATATAAGAGCCAGGAATTTGTCTGGGTTCCACAGCACCCAAGTTATGTAATGATTTCTTTCCTTTAAAATTTATTTTCCCATTTATGCTGTCTGACCAAACAGTATAAAAATATGCATCCATATTACTCATACCTAATAATCCTATAGAAGATTTGCAGTCTGTAAATTTAGTATATATCAGAGAATCTCCTTGCGGATAATAATAATAATCAAACTGTGCTGCAATTAAAGCGCTATCATTTCTTTCCACCTTGTACGTACGTGGATAATAAAAAGGTATACTACTTGTTTTATTAAATCGGCGTTTTGTTACTATGGGCGGAAAATCACTTAATTCAAAGTTAGATAAGTTTCCGGGTGGGTTATCATATAATTTTTGTGCATTCCCTTTAAGGTCTCCCAGGTCCTTAATAAAAATGTTATTGTAAAGTCCATTCTTTTTAATATAGGTAAGATTACTCCAAAAAAATTGAGGGTCATTAACATTACTACTGTCAATTGTAGTTTGAACAGAGTCCCTAATTCCATTCCTAAACACTGTATAAACCAATTTAACCTGATTCTCATTCTCAGTTTCTACTGCCACGCAGTATAATAGATCAATTGTTTTATTACCTGAATATGCTATATCCTGTAAAGCAGTTGGTTGTGAATAGGAACAAGAATCACTTTTTTCAAATAAAGTATCAATAGTTAATATCGAATCAGTTTTGTTTATTAAATAAACAGAACCATTTTTCTCAAATAAGACTCCAAAAGGAGACTGAGAATACGGAAATGATGAAACAAATTTAGGTTTTACTTCATCTCCACTTGAATCAACAATTACATTGGGGCCGGACCATTGGTTGTTTTCAAACTCGAAGTAACCGATATCCCAGGTTGCGTAAATATTCGTCTGATAAAACAGGTAATTTTTATCATAGGTAGCCCCTGCAACTGCATTAATATTTTTTCCACTATTGTTTGTAAGCATAATAGGATTATAAAATGTATCCTTATCAAAGTCGTATTCCAGGACTCCCAAATTGATAGATGTATCGGTATGAGCTTCAAAAAATAGATAGTTGCGTTTTGCATTAAAGTCTCCACGCAAAAATTGTGGATTCCTGACATCAAAATTGAATGAAGTAATTTGTTTGACTGGAAAGTTATTGCCGTATTGCGAAAAGATGTTTATTGAAGAAATCAGTAAAATGAAGAGGCAAGTTAGTTTTTTCATTTTATCCCCCGAATTTTGCTAATATTTAATTAAATATTATAAATGTGTTTGACAAAATCAATTGCTTTTAAAGCTTAATTTTAGGTACTATTTATCGGGCCAATTAAGGCACATTCTGTAATTACCCTATAAAGGTAATATTTATTGTTATGATATTTACTTTTTCTTACCTTTATCCACATAAATAACACCATTTCGGAGATTAGATGTTTGTAAATTTCAGTGATATTCCGGGTCACGAGAATATTTTTTTGGATTACCTTTACGAATTTGAAAACGTTAGTAGATTCTTTAAGGCCAATTTCAGAAATAAAGAAGAATTCCTTAACAATTTTAAATCCGTTTCCGATTCCAATAAAACCGACAGGGAAAAACTTGTAAGCCTGGTAAACGATCAGTATGGTAATATTACGCTCTCCGAAAAAACGAATCAGAATTTAGAGCTTCTAAAATCTAAAAAAACTCTGGCAGTAGTAACCGGCCAGCAGCTCGGATTGTTTGGCGGACCCTTATATACGATCTATAAAATTATAACTGCAATAAAGCTCAGCAATTATCTATCTGAAAGGTATGATGAATTCAAATTTGTCCCTGTTTTCTGGCTTGAAGGAGATGATCACGATTTTAATGAAATCCGGCATGTAAACCTGGTTAACGACAAGAATGATATACAGATATTTAACTATGGACAGGAAATCCCTGAAGATGAGGTTAGAGGCAGTGTCGGTTTTATGAAAATCGATGAGTCGATCAATAAATTATTTGAAGAAATAACCCAAAACATCAGAAATACGGAATTCACTCCTGATCTTTTCTATAATTTAAAATCTTTCTACACCACTGATAAAACTCTTAAAGAGGCGTTTAGAGAATTAATATTCTGGTTATTTGACAAATACGGTTTGATCATCTTTGACCCGCAGGATAAAAAGATAAAAGAGATGATGGTTCCTATATTCAAAAAAGAGTTGACAGATTTCAGAAAGCATACAGAAACTATGGTAAGTGTTAGCGCTGAGCTCGAAGATTTGTACCATGCTCAGGTGAAGGTGCGGCCCGTAAATTTATTTTATAACACGGAAGGTGGAAGGTTCTTGCTGGACCCTGTGGATGGTGAATTCAGATTACATAAAAAAAGAAAAAGATTCAGCTATGAAGAACTGATAAATCTGATGGATACTGAACCGGAAAATTTCAGTCCTAATGTTTTACTCAGACCCGTTTGCCAGGATTATGTTCTCCCAACTGCATTCTATATTGGCGGACCAAGTGAAATAGCATATTTTGCACAGGTAATACCGCTTTATGATTTCTTCAATGTTCATGCACCGGTCATATACCCCCGTTCTTCAGCGACAATTCTTGAAAAAAATATCGGGTCGATAATTGAGAAGTACAATCTTTCTGTTAACCAGATTTTCTGGGAACCAGAAGCATTGAAGGAACACGTGATAGCTTCTTTGTCTGATGTTACTATCGAAAATATATTCGGAGATGCTAAAGAAAAAGTTGATATCGCTCTGGATCAGCTAAAGGAAAAGCTTTTTGACTTTGACAAAACTATGAGTGATGCAGGGACAAAATATCGGCAAAAGATTTTAAATTACCTGGAGGAGTTCAGAGGCAAAGCTATTGATTCACAAAAGCGGAAACACGAGACAACTCTGAGACAAATTGACAAACTCTCCTCAACATTATTCCCGAACGGAACTCTGCAGGAGCGTGAAATAAATTTTGTTTATTTTGTAAATAAATATGGTCCTGATATCCTTGATAAAATATTTGATGAAATAGAAATAAACAAGTTTGAGCACCAGATAATTAATATTTGAAAGATATTCGTGTTAATCCGCTGGGAGGAGTGACGTTTAACGTTGCTTATTAACACGAATACTTTCTATTATAAGACCACGTTTTTAATCTGTTTCATAAATTCAGGATTTGAAATTTTTACGCAATCAAAGTCATTTACTTTTCCTCCATTCGGTAAAAGCATTGATAATATTCCAAATGCCATTGCTATTCTGTGATCGCCATAACTTTGAAATTCCGCTTTGATATTTTTAGGAGAACCCGAAATACTGTAGCCATCTTCCGATTCCTCAACATTCAGTCCAATCAGCCTTAAATTCTCGCATACAGCTTTAATTCTATCGGTTTCTTTTTTTCGTAATTCAGAGGCTTTGTTTATCTCAAATCTTCCTTCGGCAAATAATCCGGCAATTGATAGTATTGGTATTTCATCTATTATATTTGGAATAATTTTCTCAGGAATTTCAACATTATTAAGCTTACTGCTTTCTACAAAAACATCGCCAAATTCCTCACCAGCTTTCTCTTGTTTATTATCAATCTTAATATGTGCCCCCATTTTCTTCAACACTTCCAGATACCCTGTCCTCGTTTCATTTAATGAAACATTTTTTAGAGTTAGAGAAGAATTCTCCGAAAGCAATGTTAATACCACAAAAAAAGCCGCAGTAGAAATATCGGACGGAACAAAATATTCTCTGGCTTGCGGGTAATTCTTCTTGGACGAATAACTGATAATTCCCCTTTCCGTCCTTTCTACTTTTAGCCCTAGCATTTTTTCAGTGTGATTTCTAGATTGGACTTTTTCTATAACACTCGTTACACCATCAGAATGAAGACCCGCGATTAAAACAGAGCTTTTAATCTGCGCGCTCGGTATCGGCAAATCGTAATTGATTGCTTTTATAGCATCAATAGGATTTACCATTATCGGCAGTGTATCATTTTCTGAACAGGTAATATCACCACCCATTGTTCTTAATGGATCAACTACTCTTTTCATCGGTCTTTGTGATAGCGAAAAATCCCCTGTAACAATTGACTTAAAATTTTGGGCAATAAGGAAACCGCTTATTAACCTGGTAGTTGTGCCCGAATTTCCTGCATATAATGGCTTAAAGGGAGTAGCGAAATTCCCTGCTCCCTTCCCCCTAACAATCAATACCTCCTCTGTTTCGTCAAATTCAACGCCTACAACTTCAAAACATTCTTTCGTGGAGATTACATCTTCTGAACTTGACAAATTAAATATTTTTGATTCGCCTTTTGCCATTGCGGAAAACATAACTGCCCGGTGTGATATTGATTTATCGCCCGGTAATTTCAAATCGCCCTGTACTTTATCAATCTTTTCAAATTCCTGAATCATATTTACTTCTTACTCCATTTTTCAATTAGTAATTCTAATTCTTTTTCATCAAATTCACTCTTAGCGTACATACCTTTTCCCCTACGTTGGCGCAATGTTTCGTACATAATTACAGCCGCAGCTACAGAAACATTCAGGCTTTGAACCATTCCGTACATAGGGATTAAAAATTTCTCATCAGCCAGTTCAGCGGCTTCTTCCGAAACACCACGATGTTCATTACCTAACACTATAGCAATTTTTTGCGTTAAGTCAAGCTCATAAAGATTTTTTGAGCCATCAGAAATTGCGGAAGCATAAATCTTAAATCCGTCTTTATGCAATGCATCATAGCATTCTTTTACAGATTTATATTTTTCCTTATCAACCCACTTAAACGCAGAGGCGGAGGATTTTTTACCAATTTTGGGAAACTTTTCGATATTATAAACAAGACTGACTTCCGGTACACCAACAGCATCACATGTGCGGAATATAGCACTTACATTATGAGGATCGTGAATATTTTCCAGAACAACGGAAAGTGATTTTTGGCGGGCTTTTACAACAGCAGTGATCTTATTTTTTCTTTTTTCAGTTCTGAATTGTTTCACAAACTATTTTTTATTAAAAACTAATTTATAAATTATTTTATTCCTGGTGCTACGTGCTCTATCCAGCTTAAATTCTTTTTTGTCGGTCTTTAGATAATATGAAGCAAGATCAACAACTTTATCTATCGCTGTATCTTCATCATGCGCCCAACATTCACATCCTTTAAGGCTTGGAACTTCTGCAGTACATCCATCATCAGATTTTTCAACAATTATATCTAAAACCACGACAATTTATAGTTGATAATTTAGGATCAAAAATTTCAATAACTCGCTTCACTTTTTTGCCCAAGCACAATTTTCACACTGGCACTCGCTCCAATTCTGTCCGCTCCGCTCGCAACCATTTTTTCAGCATCTTCTCGTGAACGTATTCCACCGGAAGCTTTCACACCAACGGAACTTCCGACTACATATTTCATCAAAGCCACATCCCCTGCTGTAGCTCCTCCTTTGCTGAATCCAGTAGATGTTTTAACAAAGTCCGCACCAGCCTGTTTACAAATTATGCAGGCTTTAATTTTTTCTTCATCAGTTAAAAGAGCAGTTTCAAGAATGACTTTACAAACCGCTTCGTGTTTCTTTGCCGCAAGCACAACCTGGTTAACATCGTGGAAGACATAATCATAATCTCCTTGTTTCAATCTGCCAACGTTTATTACCATATCAACCTCTTCAGCACCGTTTGAAATTGCCTGTTCCGCTTCAAATCTTTTTGCCTCAGTAGTTGTTGAACCAAGTGGAAACCCGATCACAGTGCAGACTTTAACATTTGTCCCTTTAAGCAAATCACTGCATAAAGGAACATAACCAGGATTTATGCAAACGGACGCAAACTCATATTTTTTAGCTTCTGCACAAAGCGATTTTATTTCATCAGAGGTTGCATCAGGTTTCAGCAAAGTATGGTCAATTTTTCTTGCAAGTTCCTTATCAGCAAGTATATCTCCAATTCCCGGCCCCGCCGCAATTCTTTCAGCACCGTTTTGCACAATTCTCTGAACTGTTTGGGGTTGAGTGACAACATTTGTTTCCCATCCTTTACAGGATTCGTCTTTGCAGTAGAATTCCCGTATGGTTTTTTCGAGTAACTCCTGTGGATCAATTTTGCTGTTTGATGGATAATTCATTTTATTCACCATATTTTAAATAAGCTTTGTAAGTATTTTTCATCAGCATTGCAATTGTCATCGGGCCAACACCTCCCGGCACGGGCGTAATGAAAGAGGACTTCACTGCTACATTTTCAAAGTCAACATCACCAACCACTCTATAACCCTTTTTTCTAGTACTGTCTTCTACCCTATTAATGCCAACATCTATTACAACAACTCCTTCTTTTACCATATCTGCTTTTACAAATTCTGCTTTTCCAATTGCTGCAATAAGAATATCTGCCTGTTTAGTAAAATAAGAAATATCCTTTGTAGCTGAATGACAAACCGTTACAATTGAATTTGCATTCTCTTTTTTCTGAAGTAAAATATTTGCAATAGGTTTTCCCACAATATTGCTCCTACCTAAAACGACAACGTGCTTGCCTTTAGTTTCAATATTGTACCTGGTAAGCAATTCCTGTATTCCGGCTGGCGTGCAGGATAGGAAAGTATCTTTTCCTATTACAAGATTGCCTACGCTAATCGGATGAAAGCCATCAACATCTTTTTTAGGAGAGATTGCTTCTATCACTTTATCTTCATTTATATGTTTTGGCAGGGGAAGTTGAACTAGTATCCCGTGATAATCAGGGTTTTTATTGTAACTATCTACAATTGATAATAAATCAGATTCTGAAATATTTTCATCCAGCTTTTCTGCTTTTGACAACATACCGATTTCGACACACGCCTTTCCTTTGCTAGAGACATATATTTCGGAAGCCGGGTTATTCCCGACCAAAATTGTAACAAGCCCGGGAACTTTCTTCCCTGCAGATTTTAATTTATCAATTTCACTTTTTAATTCTTCTCTAACCTGTGCTGATATTTTTTTACCGTCTATAAGTTCCATTCTATACTTGATCCAATATTAATAATTACTAAACCCGGGATTCAATTCCCCTCCCGGGAGAGAACGGAGGGGCGAACCTTAACGTTCTTAAATTCCATCTGATATCTTTTCTTCAAATAATTCCTGATCTTTCTATCATTTACTATTTCCTTTGAAAAAGGATTTGAATTCTGCCAACCTGTTTTTTTATTCTTTCTGTAGTTTTCCAAACGACGTAATGATATTTCACAAAAAGCTGGATCAAGATCGGCAGTAAAGCATTTCCTATTGTTAATCTCCGCAGAAATAAGTGTAGTACCTGAATGAGAGAAAAAATCGATCACAGTCTCATTTTCATTACTGCTTGCATTTATAATTCTATTAATTGCCTTTAAGGGTTTTTGTGCATAACACCCGTTAACATTTTCTTCCATCCTGTAAAATACCTGTTGAACATCGATCCAAACATTACCCGCACGAATGAACGGAGATTTACTTCTCTGTATATTATTTGTTTCTTTCCCGCTCACCTTTTTATAGTATCCTTTTAATACTTTCGGGATGTCTGTGTATTCAGCCAACACATTAAATTGAGGATTTCCTTTAGTATAATAAAGTAATTCCTGCCTTATTGACATCCAGTTTTTTTGTGTTCCGTATCCCCTCTGGTTTCTCATCGTTATTAAGCTTCGGGATTTGAAACCGGAGTCATTCATAATTAGAATAAAGTCTGCTAGCGGCTGGAAATTATTATTCTGATCTGCACCTAGCCAGATGTAAAGCGCTGCATCTCTAGTCAGAAAATTAAAAGAATTATTTATCCAGGGCTTGCACCATTCAACAAAATCCTTTGAATCCTTTTCATCAAATGCTATGAAATTATAGGGCGGATCGTGTATTGCCAATACTGCTTTTGCAGTTCCCATCATTTTTTTTATTTGGTCCGAATCAGCAGCATCAAGACAACCAATTTTATGCTTGCCTTCGGGATCTTTCCATATCTTACCTTTTTTGAATCGGCAATACGGTAACAACAAATCGTGCAATTCTTCATCAAGATCAATTCTTGGAAGCGGAAAATTTGTCATTTCGGTTGTTCCGCCTTTGTTACGAAATCAGGGAAGAGAATTCTTTCAATTTCTACGGTTTTACCAGTTTCAGAATCAATCTTAAAAAACATTCCGCAAAGATGAACATCATTTTCTGCCGTTTCGTACTTCTGCGGAGTAGCATAAACAAACCTGTTAATCGCCGCTTGTGTTTTCATTCCTATTACAGAATCATACGGTCCTGTCATTCCTACGTCGGTAATGTAGCCTGTTCCTTCAGGGAAAATCCTTTCGTCAGCTGTCTGTACGTGAGTGTGAGTTCCCACTAACACACTTATTTTTCCATCCAGATAATTTACAAGAGCAATCTTTTCCGCTGTAGCTTCAGCATGGAAATCAATAAAGATAATATTCGTTTCGCTTTTAATTTTCGGAATAATCCAGTCAGCAGTTCTGAACGGACAATCAATATCGGCCATAAAGGTTCTACCCTGAAGGTTAAGTACGCCAACTTTTCCTTTTTTAGAATCGGCTATGCAGTAGCCGTTTCCATACGTACCCTTTGGATAATTCATAGGTCGAAGCGATCGCGGTTCGGATTTCAGATAATCCTGCGACTGATGTCTGTCCCAGGTATGATTGCCCCCTGTGATTACGTGTACACCCAGATCGAAAAGAACTTTTCCTTCTTTCGCAGTACAACCTTTTCCGTCAGTTGCATTTTCGCCGTTTGCAATAACAAAATCTGCTTTATATTTCTGAATAAGCCCCGGCAACCAGGTTTGCACCACATTCATTCCCGGTTTGCCAACAATATCCCCTACAAAAAGTAAATTTAAGAGAGCCATAATCGTTCCATTGTGAAAGTTAAATATATCCAAAAGAGCTATAAATTAAAAGAATACCAGTTTTGACACTGTTACTATTAAGTAATAAATTTAATCATGCCAAAAGTAAAAGTCTCAGGTACACCTCTCGAAGAAGCTGAATTCTGCGTTGTCGATACGGAAACGACAGGACTTTCAGCACGAAGCAATTACATTATCGAAATTGGAATGGTGAGAGTTTCAAAATTAAAAGTTGTTGAGACATATCATTCATTAATAAATCCGGGCAAGTCGATCCCCTATTTTATTACCAGCCTGACCGGCATTTCCGACGACGATGTTTACAGTGCCCCATTTTTTGAAGACATAGCAGATGAAATATTAGAATTTATTGGAGAAAGGGTTTTAATAGCTCATAATCTTTCATTTGATAAAGGCTTCCTCAGATATGAATTTATGCGTGCTA
The DNA here is from genome assembly GCA_963772675.1 of uncultured Bacteroidota bacterium. GTDB lineage: Bacteria > Bacteroidota > Ignavibacteria > Ignavibacteriales > Ignavibacteriaceae > JAKAGZ01. Next base: position 44,888 of record CAVYYF010000009.1, on the reverse strand, counting down.
GAAAGGATTTTGAAACCAATTCCGAGTTATGCACAGTTAAGCTTGCAAGGAAATTATACCCTTCGCTTAAGAGCAAATCCTTAAAATCTGTCACTGCACATTTGCGATTGAAAAACAACGGTGCACACCGTGCACTTTCGGATGCTGAAGTTACCGGAAAAGCTCTAATTAAAATGATTAAAGAAGCGAAGAAAAGTTTTAATTTGAGCACCATTGAAGAACTCATTGCTCTTCAATCGGGGTTCAGGCAGCCCTATAAACCTTTGACCACAAAGAAGAAACTTCAGGAAGATGTTTACGGCTTACCAAATGCACCGGGGATTTATTATTTCCTGAATTCAAAAAATGAAATTATTTATATCGGTAAAGCAAAATCACTCAGGGACAGAGTTAAATCATACTTCTCGCCAACAGCTCCCAGAAAAGCAAAGCGGATAGTCAAACAGGCATCGAGATTAAAAATAGAAATTACTAATTCAGAATTGACTGCCCTGTTAACTGAGGCTGAATCGATAAAACTAGTAAATCCAAGACACAATTTGCAGCTTAAAAGATACGGCAGTAAATACTTTTTAAGGATTACTGCTTCCCAAAAATTCCCAGCACTAGAGATCTGTAATTATTTCGATTTTGACGGAAACGACTATTTCGGATTATTTATTTCCCGGAAGAAAGCCCAGGAAGTATTCGAAGTCCTTACTAAAACTTTTACAATCCGTGAATGCGATGACAAAGAACTGGCAAAAGAGAAAGCCTGCTTCCTTGCACAAATAGACAGGTGCGTTGCTCCATGCGAAACCAAAGATATGACGGAGTATAAAGAAGAACTCGAGAAAGTTTATGAATTCCTGTACGGTAAAAGTCAGAATGCTTTGAACAGGCTGCTTAATAAAATGAAGGAATATTCCGAAAAATTGAAATACGAAAAAGCGGGTGAGGTAAAGGTTCTTGTCGATATGATTCTTTCTCAGGTTCATAAATCTTCCCTGCTGGCAGAACCTGTTAATTCAGCAAATGTTCTTTTCGAAATAAATGAAGGTTTTGGTACTGACTATATTTTGATGATTACAGGAAAGATATTCATAAAAAAATATTCTCTAAAAAAGAGAGACTATTTTGAAGAGACTCTCGATGATTACTACGAAGGGACAATAAATCTAAACTCGATGCCTGAAGATGAAGACCTTGAAAAGATGAAAATAACATTGAACTGGCTGATCAAGAACAGGAATAAGGTCAGGACATTTTATTTGAAAGATTACAAATCAAAATCAGAGTTATATACTCAACTGACAAATAATAATTTCAATAACAGCATTCCGGAAGAAACTTCGTTCGATATAAAACATTTTTTACCGGTTGAGGCTTAAGTTTATAACTAAATCATATTAAATATTGAAAATAAATTAATAATACACATATTTTAGAAATTGAGATTCCATGTACGAATATAAAACAAACGGATTTTTTGCTCAGGTCACTGGAAAAATGGAAGAGCTATGTGAACAGGAGCTAATTGAACTTGGAGCTAAAGAAACTAAAACTGATTACAAAGGAATTTATTTCAAATCAGATATTCAGTCCATTTATAGAATTAATTACACATCACGACTTCTATCTCGGGTTCTTGCGCCTTTAATTACATTTCCCTGCCATACAACGGACATTCTCATCAAGCAGGCAAAGAAGATACACTGGGAAGATTTTTGTTCTCTTGAAAAAACATTTGCAATAAGCGCATCTGTTTCCAAAAGCCGGATTACAAATTCACTCTACGCATCTCAATGTTTGAAGGATGGTATTGCAGATTATTTCAGGGATAAATATAGGAAAAGACCAAATGTTGAAGTTTCAAATCCTGATGTAAGGTTTAATCTCCATATCGATAAAGATACCGCGGTTATTAGTCTTGATACTTCCGGTGAATCGCTTCACAAAAGAGGTTACAGACTGCTGGCAGGTGAAGCGCCTATGCAGGAAACACTTGCCGCCGCAATAATACGTGTTAGTAAATGGGATGGGGAAAATACATTGTGGGATCCGATGTGCGGTTCGGGAACGATTCTTTGTGAAGCCTTGATGCATTATTGCAAAATTCCGGCGCAAAAGCTTCGTACGAAGTTCGGGTTCTTCAATCTGCCTGAATTTGATCCTGTTGCCTGGGCAAAAATAAAAGAAGAATATAATAATAGAATTCGTCCGTTACCGAAAAGATATAATCCAAGGAAGCGATAAATCACAAACAGCTATTGATGTAGCAAAGGATAATCTTTCCCGTCTTCCTTATTCTGATTCAGTTGATCTTTCCTGTAAGCCAATTCAGCAAACAAAAGAGTTTGAGGATGGAACACTAATTGTAAATCCTCCTTATGGAATAAGACTTGGTGAACTAAAGGAAACAGAAATTCTTTACAAAGAATTAGGCGATTTTCTTAAAATTAACTGCAACGGCACTTCTGCATATATCTATACAGGAAATCCGGCGTTGCGGAAATCAATCGGGCTTAAAACGACAAGAAGGATTCATCTCGATAACGGTAAATTGGAAGGCGTGCTTTTACAGATTGATAGTTATAAGGGAAGTAAGAAGAAGAAATATTTGGATATGCAAAATGATATTAATACTTAAATAAGTTCCTGTTTCAACTTTTCAAGTTCCTCCCACCTGGTATAGAGCAATTTAACTTTTTCTTTTGCATCTTCAAGCTGCCGGTTAAGCTCATTTGTTTTATCAGCATACTTAGCATAAAAATCAGGGGAGGTAAATATTTTTTCTATTTTCTCTACTTCTGCTTCAGCTTCGATTATTTTTCCTTCAATCAATTCAAGCTCACGTGCATCTTTAAAACTTAATTTATTCTGTCTTGGTTTAACACGTACTTCTTCTTTCCCCTGTTTTGGCTTTGACTGCTCTTCTTCATTAAGCCGTTGTTTTCTTTTTTCAATATAATAATCATATCCGCCTTCGCTGTAATAAATTTCACCGTTCCCTTCCAAAGCAAGTATACCATTACACACACGGTTAAGAAAATACCTGTCGTGGCTTACAATTATTACGCAACCTTCAAATGCAACGAGTGCCTCTTCGAGTATTCTCAATGTGGGGAGATCGAGATCATTGGTTGGTTCATCTAACATAAGGAAATTGCCGCCAGCACATAATATTTTGGCAAGTGTAAGTCTGCTCTTTTCCCCGCCTGAAAGTCTGCCTACAATAGTATTTATTTTGTCATCAGTAAAAAGGAATCTTTTTAAGTAAGTCCATATACTTAAGCTGGTACTTCCCGAATTTAATAGTCTCACTCCCCTCACCAATAGCTTTTACAACAGTATCTTCGTCGTTTAATAAAAGCCTTGCCTGATCGACATAATTAAACTGGGTATTATCACCAATTTCTATTTTCCCTTTTGATGGTTCAATTTCACCTAAAATTATTTTTAGCAGGGTTGTTTTACCTGCTCCATTATGGCCTACTACCCCGATTTTCTTTCCGGCTTCAAAGTTATAATTAAATTTTCCGAAAAGAGTTTTACCACCGAGTTTAATTCCAATATTCTTTAACTCAACAACTTTTTTGCCCAGTCGTTCGGCCGGAGGAATGATTAGTTCTACATCCAGTTCCTCTTCATCATTTACCTGTTTTGATACTTCGTAAAAATTATTCAGCCTGCTTTTGGCTTTTGTTCTTCTTGCACGCGGTCCCCTTCTTACCCATTCAAGTTCACGTTTTAAGAAAACCTGCCTTTTGTGTTCCTCAACTTCTTTAATAATTTGTCGCTCAGTCTTGTTGATTAGATATTCAGTATAGTTCCCCTGGTGTGAATAAAATGTTCCCGAAGAAAGTTCAACAATTCTGTTTGCAATCCTGTCAAGAAAATAACGATCGTGAGTAACGAAAATGCACGTGCCTGTATAGGAGGAAAGAAAATTTTCGAGCCATTCAATAGATTTTGTATCAAGGTGATTTGTAGGCTCGTCAAGTATTAACAGATCAGGCTTTGAAATTAAAGCACGACAAAGAGCAACACGGCGTTTTTCTCCGCCTGAAAGAGTTTTAACATCTCTTATCCCCTCCGGCGCATCCAGAGATTGGATTAGAGAATTAACGCGCTTATCAAGATTCCAGGAGTCCTTCTGCAGAATCATTTCTTCAAGATGATGTTTGTTAGGTGCGTCAAAAGGCGCGTGCTCGTATTTTTTTATGAGGTCAGTCTCAACCTTTGCGCCTTCAAGAATATTATCATAAACATTTGACGTCTCATCCAGGGTAAATTCCTGCGACAGGAATCCAATAACAAGGTTTTTCTTTTTCGCAACTTCGCCGGAGCCAGGGGGCACCAAGCCGGATATTATTTTTAGGAAAGTAGATTTGCCTGCACCATTCCTCCCAACCAATCCAATTCGGTCACCTGTGTGAACGCTTAATGATGCTTTATCAAGAATTATCTGCTCGCCGAAGTGGACTTCTAATTCCAGTGCAGTCAATATAACAGGAGCAACATTTTCAGGCATACTTCTTACATTTCAAAAAATTTATGAAACGTAAATATAGCGTTAAAAAAGCTTTTCAAGTAAAATAATGTTATAATTAGCCCAATAAATCCCCTTCGTTAAAAAAATAGAAATACTATGAATGCTTCTTTTCTAATGACCATTCTTTCAGAAATGCCATCACCTTTTTCGGACTGTGTCCTTTCCCCTCTTCAAACTCACCTGAGCTTTCAGATTTTAGGATTTTACCATCTGAATCAAGCACAAACCAGTGCGGATAGCCTGGAATTTTAGGATAATTTGCCAGCACCTTTTCATTTTTATTTTTTGGGCCGTAATTTACTTTTACATACACAAAATGTTTGTTCATATAATTAAACAGATTAGGATTCTTAATAAAAAGTGTGTCCAGTCTGTGGCACCAGATGCACCACTCGCCTCCAACATCCAGAATTATTCTTTTGTGCGTCTTTGTCGCTTCTTTTATAGCATCTTTGATATCCGTCGCAGCATCGCGTGAAGGATCAAACTTTTCTATGTGAACAACAGCTTTACCAGATTCTTTTTTGCTTTGTGAAAAAACGAATCCGGTTGCCAATATTACAATTACAACAACTGAAAGGAACGATTTCATAAATGGCCTCAATTAATTTCTAATTTTTCTATATATTAAAATAATAATTTCTCTACCTAAAAGAGTTATGGCTAAAAAGATCGCATTAAAATCAATTCTCACCGATAAAGTATCAGGTTCATCAGAACTTGTTGTCAAAATTAACGAATACTTCCTTTCCAATCACCAGAGTATTAAAAAACTTGAATCAGATATTGAGTCCATAAAAAAATCCCTTTCAACATTTGAGGTGGTTAATAGTTATGTTGGTAAAATAGAGAAATATATAAAAAGGAAAGATTTAGACGGACTAGAGTCGTTCCTCAAAGATTTTCCGGCAAAAAAAGATAAAGCCTATAGAAATATTTATGCAAATGCAGAGAAATTTATTTCAGGATTTAATACAGTTTTAACATTATCTAACAGCAAAACTTTACTGGAAGTATTTAAGATTTGGTCAGCTAAAAATAGAAGATTAAAAATTATAGTTTGCGAATCCCGTCCTAAAAATGAAGGAGTAATCTTCGCTAAAGCACTGGCAAAGAAAAACATTAAGGTAGACCTTATCACTGATGCTTCTATGAGTAATCATATTGCAAATGCGGATGCAGTAATAATCGGCGCAGATATCATCTTGAAAAATGGTAATGTTGTAAATAAAACCGGCAGCCGTAGTGCAGCAATAATTTGTAAATATTTTAAGAAGTCCTTTATTGTCCTCGCAACAAAGGATAAGCTTACAAACAGGAAAACCTATATCTCAAGTGATGAAAAGCCGGGTGAAATATTAGACCATAATTATAAAAATATCAATGTACACAACCATTATTTTGAAGTGATTGAGAAATCACTCATTACAAAAGTCATAACAAACTAATATTAACTTCGTCACTTGCTTACTTAAACAATCCTTTCAATTTATCTTGTAAAAATCCTTTTTTCTGTTTATCCAGCAATTCCTGTTTCTTTTTGTCTATTATATTCAATTGGTCGTTAAGTAATGATTGATATCCGCCAATCTGATTTTTTATATCTGCTAGTTTTGTTTCGTAAACTCTATTGAATTTATCCATTTGTTCCTGCACTTTTGCATCAAACTTTTTCCGGAGATCAGATTGCAACCTGGCTATTTCCTCTCCCACAACTGCAGAGACTTTTTGAGCAAGCAGTTTATCAAGATCTGTGCTTAATGCTACCTTAAATGGGCCATCAGTATTCCACATCCGCATACCAACATTAAAATTTTTCACTCCTTCAAGCACCTGTCTGAATAGTTGCTCCACAACATTTTTAGGCTGTGATTGAAATTGCAGGCTCACATTTTTCAGATCAAATTTGACATTTGCATCTATTCTGTTGCCAACCAGAGACAATTTTGCCTGCGTATCCATATTTGCTTTTGCTACTTTGGTAGGTAAGAAGCTGCTGTTACCGAGTGAAAAATCGCTAACCGGAACACCTGCCAGGCTTACATTAAACTCATCACTTGGGACATCGCTTCTCCTGTCGAACATCGCACCCAGCTTTAAAGCTCTCTGATCTGTCGTTCCCTGCAAAGCAATTGTAATTGGTTGTCCGGTTAAACGCTGATTATCAGAAATATTGTCTACATTGCCGCTCGCAGTGAAATAAGTTTCAGCAGATTTATCTGTGCCCCCGGAAAGATCAACTTTTTTAATCCAGAACTTGGGATAACCCCTATCCTCAGGGAAACGTATATCCTGTCCTTTGAACCTCGGGGGATAAGTATAATCAGGCTGAGGGCTGTATTTTTTGATATTGCTTCTTGCAAAATCTGCCCAGTATAAATATTTCTGTGCCCTTTTGTACATTTCATTTCCGACAAGCAGCGATGCCATACCTGAGGTATTTATGCTTGGCAGCTTTGCCATACTCTTCAGCTTATCAAAATCCTGGTTAACATAATTTTTCAAATCGCCTACCGATGTCGTAATAGTTTGAACATTATCCTTAATCGATGAAGTCTTATTTGAAACGAAACCGCTGATATCATTTATCGACTTCTTTGCGTTATCTACAGTCGTAATCGCCTGCATTACGTTCTGTATATTATTCAATTTCGACACATCGATTGCTTTTACCTGCTTCTCAATATCTAGCGCTTTTTGTTTTTGAGCATCCAGATCCTTTTGTAGAGAACTCCATTGTCCGTTCAACTGGTCGATTTGTGTTTTAAGTGTATCGATATGTTTTATTGATTTCATATCAAGAATTGATATGAGACTGTCAACATTAAACCCGTTCCTTAATTTAGCAAGATCGAAAAGAGATGTTGTTGTTACAGTATTTTTAAACGCGTCATCGGCAAGTTTTGAAAAGTATGAACTGTTATCCGTATGATTAGCGGCTACATTACCTTCCCCGCTCACTCCCGTTTCAGTTTTAACAGATGTAACCTTTTCCTTCGACAATGCCCCGTCGGTCGTCCTTTTTGTACCAACAATAAAATCTTTTAATTCAACAACATTAACTATATACTTTCCTCTTAAAAGCTGCCCGGTATTAATATTGAAAGAAACTCTGCCGGTCTGAAACAAATTTTTCCATGTGTCATTAGGATTAGCAGCCTGCATTTTAGACCACTCGATACCTAAAGGAAATAAATGTACGTGAAGTCCATCAATTTCAACTTTAGCGCCGACAGCTTTTTCTCCGGCATATTCAAGACCCGATGTTATCCAGCTATCAATAAAAAGATAAGCGATAATAGATATAATCAAGAGGGGTACCAGTACCACCAATAAAAATTTCTTTCTCATCTTAAACCTCCCAGGCTGCGAACCTTTTCATAAAAGCCATACAGCGAGCTGCGCTTAATTACCTGGTAAATTTTCCATTTAACAATTTTGTCATGAATATGAAGCCTGTATTTTACGACAAAGATTTTCATCCCGAAATAAACTGGCAAAAGCAAAATAAGAGCAGTTATGAAACTTCCCATTACAACAGTATTATTAAATTTGGTAAGGGGCGCAATCGGAGCATTATAGAGAGTTGTGTAAAATCCTCTCAGCCCTTCTATTGTTAGCAAGGCAAAACCAAAAGCGTGAAAAAGAGGATCAAACAGGAATGCAATTATTGCAAAAACAGTAGCCCCTAAGAATGCTGCCGAGAGATTAATATCGAATATGAAAATAATAATCCATACAAATAATATTTGCAAAGTGAAATGAGGCGAAAGTCCTGCTACTGCCCCAAGTGCAAATCCCCAGGCTATCTGGTTGGGTGTTTGTCCTTCCTGAAGAACCCGTAAAAAATTTTTCAGAAGTTTTAACCAAAACATAGCCACTCCTGTAATAAATTGGTTTTAATAAGAATCAAAATAGATTTTTTGCTTCCGACTAGCAATATGTAAAATTAAATTTTTAATAATGCTCGGACAATTTCATCACAAATATCTTGATGGAAATAAGTTTTCTCTTTAATTTGTCTTAATGAAGTGAATAATCTTTCAACAACAATTCTTTTTTAATGTGGAGCGAAAAATGCTTAAACAAAAATTCTCATTTGTTATTGTTGCGATCTTTTTATTTGTTATAGCTTGTGGCTTTTCACAGGCGCAGAATAAAGGTCTGTACATTCCCTTAAATATCCAAAAGTCAATTGACAACGGTGTCAGATCGATGGATGGTAACCCGGGTCCGAATTACTGGATAAACCATTCGGACTATAATATAAATGCCGAACTTTTCCCCGAAACCAGCACACTAGAGGGATCTGAAAATATAACTTACTATAATGAAAGTCCTGATACTCTGAAAACACTGGTTATCAGGCTTTATCAGAATATAATGGAAAAAGGCGGAGTTCGTGAGTTTCCGGTAAATACAAAAGATCTGACTGACGGTGAAGATTTAAAACTTCTGGTTGTAGGTGGAGACACGGTTGATGTAAAACAATTGATGGCTCGTACAGGAAGATATATGTCAGCAACTAACATGATAGTAAGACTTAAAACTCCTTTGGCTCCTCAGAGTAAAACTAATATTTCGGCTAAATGGAGTTTTCACATTCCCGAAATCTCAAGAATAAGGATGGGAAATTATGGCGATGGCGATTTCTTTGTGGCATATTGGTATCCACAAATTGCTGTTTATGATGATATTGATGGCTGGGATATGATAGCTTATACAGGCCAGGTAGAATTTTATAACGATTTTTCCAATTATAATTTTAATATAACTCTACCAGATAAATATGTAGTATGGGCTGTAGGAGAACTTCAGAACCCGGAAGATGTTTTTCAGCAGGATGTTATTGATAAAATTAAAGATGCTCAGCAATCCGATTCAGTTGTAAACATTTTGAAGCCCGAGGATTTTAAAAACGGAAAAGTAACCAAAAAGAATGGAAAGAACACCTGGAAATTTAAAGCTGATAATGTAGCAGATGTTTCATTTTGCCTAAGTAGCAGTTATGACTGGGATGCCGCAAGTGTACAGGTTGATAATTCCGGCAGACGTGTAATGACAAACGCAGTATATCCCGACAGTATAGAAGGATTTCATGAAGGCGCTAAATTTGCGAGAGCAACAATTGATTATTTATCTCATCAACTACCGGGATACCCGTATCCTTATCCACATACAACAACTTTCTGCAATAAGGAAAGAGGCGGTGGCATGGAAACCCCTATGATGGCAAATGACGGGGCCCCAAAAGAAAGAGGAAGAACAATAGAAGTTGTAGCTCATGAAATTGCTCACACTTTGATGCCATTTTATATGGGAATAGATGAAAGAAAATATGCATGGATGGACGAAGGCTGGGCAACTTTTTTCCCAACAGAAATAGTTGACAATTTGCAGCCGGGTTATCATTATAAAAGGATCGTAGTTGGTGGATATGAAAGATCAGCAGGGTATGAGGCCGAACTGCCGATGATAACACCATCGTACACATTCAAAGGCCGCTATAGTGGGATGGGTTTTTATTACAAGCCTGCTACATTTTATTATCAACTGGAAGATCTGCTTGGAAGGGATATGTTCAAGAAATGCCTCGACGCTTATATGACACGCTGGCACGACAAACACCCGATACCACTGGATTTCTTTAACACCTTCAGCAATGTTTCCGGTGAAGACCTGAGCTGGTTTATCAAACCATGGTTCTATGAATTCGGGAAACCCGATCTCGCACTAAAAGGAGCTAAACAGAATGGAAATGATATCGAGATAACTGTAGAAAAAGTTGGAAATATACCGACCACAATTACTCTCACGTTGATTTATGACGATGGAACAACTGAAACAATTAAAAAATCCGCACGTGAATGGAAAAATGGAAATGACTCAGTAACGATAAATTTTTCAACTGATAAAAAAGTAAAAGAAGTAAAATTAGGAAGTCCTGATATCCCCGACGAGAACAGAGATAACAATTCAATAACATTATAATTTTGTAGAGACGCCCCGATGGGGCGTCTCCCATTTTAATCTAGTTTTAGTGATGATTTTTACTTCTAATCATAAACAAGCTCCTTATTCCAACTTCTTTGCAAATCTAAACGAATAACAATAAATTGATAACCACTATTTAACCCGGAGTTTATAAATGAAATCCTTTCGTTATTTTTTAGCATTCATAATACTTTTTTCAATACCGGTTCTTTCACAAAAGAAAGATTTAACCTTAAGACAGGCTACTCTTGGTAGTTTTGGGTTTTATCCCAAAACATTATCACAAACAAAATGGATTCCCGGTACAGATAATTTTTCTTATGTAGAAAATGACACTTTGATTAAAGCATTTGTTAATAATGATAAAACAGAAACCATTACCACCTTAAGTAACATTAACAAAAGTCTGTCTGAAATAAATGCTGATGCTTTATCATATTTTCCACGGCTTGACTGGATCGATTCAAATACTATAAAATTCTGGGATGGGAATAAATTAATATCGTATGATATCAAAAAGAGCGAAGCAAAAGAATTAAATTCCATTCCTGAAAATGCTGAGAACAAAGATGAAGCATCCAATCATTATGTAGCATACACAATTGATAACAATCTTTACTTTGCGACCAACGGTGAAAGCACTCAAATAACAAAAGATGAAAATAAATGGATCGTTAATGGCCAATCAGTCCACAGGGATGAGTTTGGAATTTACAAAGGTACGTTCTGGTCCCCAACAGGAAATTACCTCGCATTTTACAGGATGGATGAAACGATGGTAACGGATTATCCTGTAATAGATTTTACTGTTCGTCCGGCAAAAGTACACGAAATAAAATATCCTATGGCAGGAATGACAAGTCACCAGGTTACGGTAGGAGTTTACAATACAAAACAAAATGATATTGTATGGCTGAATACGGGCGAACCCAAAGACCACTATCTAACCGGAGTTACGTGGAGTCCCGACGAAAAATATATTTTTATCGGAATACTTAACAGGGATCAGAATTATCTTCAGGAAATAAAATTCGATGCTGCGTCCGGTCAGCCTGTTAAAACTTTATTTGAAGAAAGAAGCGATAAATATGTTCATCCGATGCACGGGCCAATTTTTGTGAAAGGCAAAAACAATGAGTTTATCTGGTTTTCAGAACGTGACGGATGGGATCATCTTTATCTTTATAATACTGATGGAAAACTCTTAAAGCAATTAACAAGAGGTAAATGGGTTGTAACAAGCCTTGATGGATTTGATAACACAGGAGAAAATGCTTACTTCACTGCAACTAAGGTAAGTCCTGTTGACAGGGATTATTATAAAGTAAATTTGAGTTCAGGAGATATCACAAGAATCTCAAACGGTACCGGTGTTCACAATGTAAATAAGGATGAGCGCGGGAATTATTTCCTTGATTCATATTCGAGCCTTACAGTACCCAATAAAACACAAATAGTAAACTCTGATGGAAAAATTATCAGGAATATTTTCACAACAGTCAATCCACTGGAAGATTACAACATTGGACAAACAAAAATATTCACTTTAAAGAGCAGTGACGGATACGATCTCTACTGCAGGATGATTCTTCCTGCTGATTTTGACTCAACAAAAATCTACCCCGTTCTTGTTTATGTTTACGGCGGACCCGGCATACAACTGATTACAAACAGATGGCTTGGCGGAGCTAATCTCTGGCTTAATTATATGGCCGAACAAGGTTATATTGTTTTCACGCTTGATAACCGTGGTTCAGCTAATCGTGGGCTTGCATTTGAACAGGAAACATTCAGACACCTCGGTACAAAAGAAATTGAAGATCAGAAGTTCGGTGTAAATTATCTTAAATCTCTCCCTTATGTAGATGCTAAAAATATGGGTGTATTCGGATGGAGCTACGGCGGTTTTATGGCAACTTCATTAATGACCCGTACACCTGATCTGTTTAAAGCAGGAGTAGCAGGCGCACCTGTTATTGACTGGAAATATTATGAAGTAATGTACACTGAAAGATATATGGATACTCCTCAGCAAAATCCCGAGGGATATGAAAAGGCTGACTTGCTCAACTATGTAAAAGATCTGAAAGGAAAATTCTTAATGGTACAGGGAACTTCGGACGTTACTGTTGTCTGGCAGCATTCTTTAATGTACACCAAAAAAGCCGCTGACCTCGGTATTCCTATGGATTATTTCCCATATACCGGGCACGTACATGGAGTAAGAGGAGTCGATGTCTATCAGCTTTATGATAAGATTACAACATTTTTTGATGAAAATCTGAAATAAATAAAAGGGAGCAAATTCTTTTGCTCCCTGGGTATTTTAATCTGCAAATATCTTTTCAAATCGATATTAATTCCCACAAAAATTATTTTTCAATTCTTGTAAGAAATCCGACCCGTTTTGATACTATTATGTTAAATTAATTTGTGTTTATCATAATTGTAAAAGTATATGCCGGAAAGCGAACAAAAGCAGATATTCTATGATTGGTTAAAAAAATACAAGGGCTTGCTCTTTAAAATCATCCGTGCTTATGCATTTAATTTGCACGACCAGGAAGACCTGTTCCAGGAAATAACTATCCAGATATGGAACTCAATACCTAATTTCCGGGGAGATTCCTCGGCTTCAACCTGGGTTTACCGTGTTTCATTATACTCCGCTATTTCCTGGTCAAAGAAGGAAAAGAAGCATACCACGGGCAAGCAGTCGCTGGACGGAATCAGCCATATGTTGACTGAAATTTCGAGCTTCAAGGATAGTCGTGTAGAATGGTTATACACACAAATATCAAAATTAAATGAAATAGATCGTTCACTTACCCTCCTTTTACTGGATGGCTTTAGTTATAAAGAGATGGCAAACATACTCGGAATTTCAGAAAGTAATGTCGGTGTAAAAATTAACCGAATAAAAAAAGGATCTTATACAAAAGTCGCAGGAGGAATTTTAAAATGGAGTTTGAGGAAATGAAAAAAATATGGGACGAACAGAATAACGAAAACATTTACGCAATAAATGAATCCGAATTGCACCGCCGGGTTATCAGGAAGAAAAACAGAGTTAAACGTATGATAAATAAATTTGAGTTGACCCTTCTGATCGCAATGATTTTCTGCGGATTACTTACTACTATTATGGGAATTCTGCATAATCAATGGTATAAATTGACTAATGCATTAATCTTTTTCACAATAGCGGGCTACATTTATAAAAGCAGGCAGGACAGGATTAAGTATGAAGGACAGTCGAATCTCTCTCTACTGGATGATCTGGAACAAACACTGCGAAGCCTTGATTATCATGCTAAACGGCAAAAGTATTTTGTACTATGGTATATGCTGCCCGTATTTTTAACAATCATTATAAGTTCAGCTTTTTCTCACAGCATACCATGGTGGCTCTGGATTATTTTCGTGGTTGTTTTTGGTTTTGCATATTGGGCTCGTAAAAAAGGAGTTACGATGCAAAATTTTGCCTAAAAAGGAAGACTTGTTAAATTTACGCAGCTTACTTTTGAAAGATGGGTAATTACCGTTAATCAAATAATTACATTTCCTGAAACAACTTTTCATAAATTTACTGTTGGTAAAAATAATCTAATGCCAAAACAATTTTGCAGGGAGTATAAAATGAAAATAAATATAAAATTATTGTCAGGACTTGTACTTGTCCTCTTCTTGTTATTCACTACCTTTAATATTTTTCCGCAGAATAATAATAAGAACGCCGAAGGAAACTGGCTGGGAGCACTGAAACTTTCGGGAATAAACTTAAGAATTGTCTTTCATATATCTAAAGCAGAAGACGGGGGTTATAAAGCCACGCTTGATTCTCCCGACCAGGGAGCAAAAGATATCCCGGTTGAAAAAGTTTCTGTTAACGGGGACTCCATAAAAATTGAAATGCCTCAGTTACGCGGTGAATACAAAGGAAGATTTGATGATGAAGGGACAAGCATTGAAGGAACGTGGTCACAGGCAGGATCCAACTTTCCATTGAACCTTGAAAAAACAAATAAACCTGTTGTTATAAACAGGCCGCAGGAACCAAAGCCACCATTCCCTTACAATTCAGAAGATGTTTCTTACGTTAATACTCAGGAAGGCAATACTCTTGCAGGAGCGTTCACATTTCCAAAGGAAGGAGGTCCGTTCCCTGCAGTATTACTGATTACCGGTTCGGGCCCTCAAAATCGGGATGAAGAGTTACTTGGACACAAACCATTCCTTGTTTTATCAGATTATCTAACGCGAAGAGGGATAGCTGTACTGAGAGTCGACGACAGAGGCGTGGGCAAATCCACAGGTAATTTTGCTGGTGCAACCTCCGCAGATTTTGCCACAGATGTTCTTGCTGGAGTTGAATACCTTAAAACGAGGAAAGAAGTAAATAAAAATGAAATAGGATTGATCGGTCACAGCGAAGGAGGACTAATTGCGCCGATGGTTGCTGTAAAATCTAAAGACGTAGCATTCATTGTTTTAATGGCGGGACCGGGAGTACCGGGAGATTCTATATTGATAATGCAGGAAGCATTAATTAGTGCTGCCGAAGGAAGTTCTCCGGATGTCGTTGCTAAAGGCAGAGAAGTAAACAGAGAGATTTATGATATTATTAAAAATGAACCGGACAGTGTTAAAGCCCATAATGAAGTAGTGAATATTTTCGAAATATATTATGATTCACTGCCTGATTCTGTGAAAACAAAAGTAGGGGATAAAAATACAGCATTAAAAATGCTTGAAAGGATAGAAACACCCTGGTTCAGATTTTTCTTAAGATACGACCCGCGCCCGACATTGGAAAAAGTAAAATGCCCGGTGCTCGCTATTGATGGATCGAAAGATCTGCAGGTACCGCCAAAAGAAGATCTTGAAGCAATAGCAAAAGCCTTAAAGAAAGGCGGAAATAAAAATTTTAAGACGGTTGAATTGAAAGGATTAAATCATTTGTTCCAGGATTGTAATACCGGTTCCCCGGCAGAGTATAATACTATTGAAGAAACAATTTCACCAACGGCATTAAAAACAATCGGTGATTGGGTTCTAAAAATTACAAAATAAATTCTGTTGCTTTGTGTAATATATGTTTTTGTAGGGACACGGCATCCCGCAAATGCGGGACAAGTTGCCGTGTCCTTTTTTATTAATAAGCAGAATTAAAGAATCATTGATGTAATCATCACATTCCCAAATGTTTTGTAGAGACGCATCGCGATGCGTCTCTACATATCAGATTACAACCTCCTGCCTGCTTTTGCGGTTAAACCTGAATGAAAGCATTATCGCCGAAGCAGTCAGTCCAAAGAGCAATCCAATCCAAACACCTTGAACTGACATCCTGTATGTAAATCCCAAAAGATAAGCCACCGGCAAACCGATAACCCAGTAAGCAATGAATGTAATTAATGTTGGCCCTTTTACGTCAGTTAATCCGCGGAGTATTCCAATTCCGACAGCCTGTGTTCCGTCTGCTATCTGAAATATTGCTGCAATAATTAACAATGTTGAAGCAGTTGAAATTACCTTAGGATCACCTATATATAATGTTGGAAGATAATCTCTAAAGAGTATAAAAAGAATTCCAAATGATCCCATCATTATCTGGGCTAAAATGATTGCAGAGAAACCCGCTCGTCGAATTTTTTTAACATCATTTTTGCCTACAGCATTGGCAACCCTGATTCCGCCCGCAGCAGAAATGCCAAGGGCACACATAAAAGAAATAGATGCAAGGTTTATAGCGATCTGATGTGCTGCAAGTTGTTTTGTCCCCAACCATCCGATCATAACAGCTGCAAAAGAAAAAGCTCCCACTTCAAAAATGTATTGAAATGCACTCGGCAGTCCGAGAGCAAGTATTTTTCTAATAATCTTTTTATCAATCCTTTTGAAATGAAATGTAACATCAAATTCTGAAAATTCAGAAGATGACATTACAAACCACATTAGTCCTATTGCCATAAATAACCGGGAAAAAAAGGTGGCCCACCCTGCTCCATCTAGTCCCATTGCAGGAAAGCCCCAATTACCAAATATCAGCAGCCAGTTGACAAACCAGTTAACAAAATTTGCAAGTATAGCAAAAACCATTGCAGGCCTGGTGAAAGACAATCCCTCGATAAATTGCTTGTAAGTCTGGAAAAGCATAACCGGCAGAATGGAAAAGCCAAGTATGTTCATGTATGATTTTGCCAGGCTCACAACTTCAGGAGGTTGATTAAGAAATCTTAGAAAATCCGAACAAACAAAAACGAGCAGCATTAATACTAAACCGAATACCATATCAACAAGAAGAGACTGCCTGAAAATCACACCGCATTCTGAATGCTTTTTAGCTCCAACTGAAATTGCCACGAGGGGTGTTATCGCAAATGATATCCCTAAGCCGATTATCAGTATAAATATAAAAAGTCCGTTCGCCAGTGAGGCCGCTGCAAGTGGAGTCGCACCAAGTTTTCCCACCATTAAGCTGTCTACAACTCCCATCATTATGAAGCCAAGCTGGCCGATAATAACAGGATAAGCCAGTACTAATGTACTTTTAATATGTTGTTTGATTCCTGACATTCTTATTCAGATTTAAAATATAAATATAATACCATTTTTATGGATTGGAAAAATTTATTCTTTATAACCGGATTGTGTTATTCCCTATAATAGATAAAGTTTACGGGATTATGTCACGTTCTATGTTCCTTTTTGTAGAGACACACCATAGCGTTTCTCTACTTTAGATTACACTCACCCCCAAACCTTAAATAATAAGTTCATCACGACATTTAAATTTACAGCACCTTTGTAGGGACAGGGCATGCCCTGTCCCTACTGAATAAAATTGATACTATCGTGATTCTTGTACTAAAAAGAAAATCTTAAGTTGTAATAATGTGAGCGGGCGGGTTGTTTATCGGGAAGAGGAAAATAAGGTGCAGGGTGTACTATCAGGGTAAAACTTATTCAAAATAAACCAGGTCAGTTCTCCATTGACAAATACAACAGTTGTATTAATTAACTCTCATATTCCGTATCCGAAACTAACACTAAACGTATTATTACTCCCCAGCATCCACGCAGGAGTTCTGTTCAATTCCTGATCGCTGATATTTGAATGAGAAATGCCTAATTGCCCTGTCAATCCGTGTATCATTTCATATTTAAGCTTAAACGATATTTCAAGATCATCCTTCCTGTTCCCGAATAAAAAACCAGGATACGGAAGTTGATATTGCTGCTGAGGCTGTTCAGGACTCCCCTTTCTTGCGTATCTAACACTTAAATTTCCCGACAATCCTCTCTGAAAGAATTGAGTATACGAGAAGTAAATCACATCTGCGTTACTTCCGGTCCATTCTCCAAGCTGATAACCACGACTTGTATAAAGCTGTGCATTGTTTGAATTCATATAAACAAAAGGATTTACACGTGTGTATTCCAGCACTGCCTCTGAATTTGGAACAAAAGGATCCGCCGCTTTAACTCCGAAAGTATATGCCACCGCAGATGGAGAATCATTATTTTTCAGTATACCCGTTATTGATAATTCATCTATAAAAAGACTCCCGTAAAGCTGAAGCTTCAACTTCGGTATCTTATAATATGCATTCGCAAACATCTGTGCGTTAGATCCTGAATTACTTCCATTATCCTGTAAATAATGATCAGCTACTCTGAAAAACATAACGGGTATAAGATAGATTGGCTCCAGCCTGTCGCTATAAATTATTGATTCCCCTACCGACACCGTTAATTTCCTGCTAAGATCAAACGTTAACATATGTGCCGCTATAAACTTTGGAACTTCTAAAAAATTATTCCTGCCGGGCACGGCTGTTGTACGCAATGTAGTAGAGTCGAGTATCTGGGAATGCAGCCAGCCATGAATATAAGTGAACCTGAACCAACTTACAGGACTGACGTCTAATCTGATAAACGGAAAAGAAGGCGCCTTTGATGAAAGGATAATTTGTCCATTCATACCGCTGCCCCAGTTAAGATAGTCTTTAGCAAATGTAAACGATCCCCATTTCCAGTTTGCAGTGATTCCGGCATTTACCTGATCATACTCCAGAGTCTGGGCACCCGCAGCAGAAGAACCTGTATGGACAATTCCCGGGACGGGCGTAAAACTTTTTGTATTGTCAATATATGTTCCGCTCTCGGTATTGTCCCTGTAATTAAGACTAAAGCCTATATTATCTGAAATATACCCGTAAGATCTTGCACCGTTCTGAAGATGGCTTGTAAAGTTTCCTTTTATATCTTCAACTGAATACCCGAGTATGGGGTCGATCATATATGTGAATTCCTGGTTTGTAAAAGTAAAAGCCCTGAATCTTCCGTTTATATCATTACGAAAAAAGGCTGATTGTTCTGGAAGGGTCTCTTTATTCAGCTTACTGGTCTCAATGGCAAATTCTTTTTCATAAAAACTTAATTCATCATTATCAACTGTAGATAATACATTCCTGCATTTCTCTAACTGGATTAATTTCCCTGCGATATAAATTCTAGGGAACGGTTTTACCTCACTGTGCATATCAATATTACCGCTAAGGTCCATCCTGTCAAGAAACCCATAAACCGATGAAGATAATGGTTCATAAACAACCTGGGCTTTTGCAGGAATTGATAACAAGGGAAATATAAAAACGGATAGAAATAGTAATCTTTTTATCATCGGTTATTATTCCGTGAAAACTAATGCAGGATAATTATAACAATTCTCAACCCAGGTTAAAATACATAGAGAGCAATGCGAGATCAAGAATTATGAAAGAGACGTGGAAAACGGCCCGTTTATATTTTTCATTAAATAATATAAAAATCTTATACCACATAAATATCACGAAACCTAAAAGAAGACTGGGATCAAGGAATTCCGATTTAGTGTACCCGATAAAACTCTTGGAGACAATAAACAACGTAATCGTAACAAACACTATCAAATCAATACCTGAAATAAACGCTATCTTTTTACCGAACAGATTATCCTTCAATAAAATAAAGAATACAAATGATAACGTGAGCAGGTAGAAAAATATATTTGTAAGTTTCGCAAGCATCGTATGATCAAAATTAAACTTATATATAAGAGGAGAAGAATCGCCTATTATGGATGCAAAGATCAATAAATTAATTAGTACAAAAAGCTCGCCGTAACTTTTATTGTACATATTTTCAATTACCGAAATCACCTGCGACACTATTACAATAAGCAACAGTAGCAATAAAAATGTATGGGATACTTTATTCTCACCCGGAAATAAGAGAAAAAGAAGTACCAGTAGCAATGTGAAAGTCAAAGGTACAATTATCAACCTGTAAAGACTGAGAAATTTTCCCTGTAAGTATCTGAACTTAGGAAACAGCTCTTTCAGTTTTCTAAAAGGCACTGCAATTTTTAATATAGGATTTATAAAAAGTAGAGCCACAGAAAATGCTGCAAACAAGCCGATCGCAATAGAATGAGAATAATAAATGTAAGAGACGCCAATAACGGCATAGACAGCGGCAAATCCCATTAATATAAAGACTGCTATCTTATGACGAACATGATTATAATAAATAATATGATGAATGTGACTATTATCGGCAACGAATGGATTTCTGCCTTTATATATTCTTAATACCATTACCTTGAGGGTATCAACAATCGGAACTCCCAAAATAATTACCGGGAATGTAAGATCGATAGAATCGCTCCGGGGCCCATAACCCGCTAAGATTGTAATAACTACTATAAACAATCCCAATGATAGAGCTCCTGTATCCCCCAAAAATATTCTTGCCGGGTATGCATTAAATTTAAGGAATCCAAGGAGCGATCCGATAAGAGCCGAAGAAATAATAAGCAGGTGTTTGTCTCCCGTATCCAGTCCTATAAGAAAAATGACAGTGGCAACAAGCAATGAAAGCCCGCTGGTCAGCCCGTCCAATCCATCCATAAGGTTGAAAGCATTTATAACTCCAATGACAAAAGTCAGAATTATTACTGAACCTAGAACGGAGGAGAAATTAATCCCAAAAAGCGTCACATAATCAAATTGTCTGAAAATAAAAAACACCAGAACAAATGAAACAACCAGCTGAGTAATAAACTTGGTATACCATTTTACTTTCAAAATATCATCGGCGAGCCCAATTGCCGCTATCATTAAGGCCGATGGAATAAAGAATCTTATAAAATCAATATCGTTGTAAAACTCCATAATTGCGATGATGGTGACAAGAAAGATAATTATTCCCCCGCCGCGTGGAATTGAAACCTTATTTATCCTCCTTGCCTCACCCGGCTTGTCAACTATATTGCTCTTCACAAGGTAATTTATGAGGTAAGGAGTGACAGCAATTGTAATCAGCAGGCTTGAAAAGAATATTATGAAATAATTTATCATAAGTGGAAATATTTGATTATGTCATTCCGGGCCTGACCCGGAATCTCCCTGATAGTTGTTAAGCTCACCTTTAATACCTCAAGCCACTTGTCGGGATGAGGAATGCCTTTCCGTTTAATTCACTCAGAACCAATCTCTCGCAGATCCCGCTGATTTATTTTCTGCGATAATCAGCGTTATCAGCGCGAAACATTCTCAACGCTGATTCAGTCTAATATTTATACCAAATATACGAATTCCTACAAAAAGTCATAAACGCTCTCTAAAAAAAAGCGTATAAAAATTGAACTGTTTTAATTTACGAATATTCTTTAGAAAAACAGCAAGTAAAGGATTAGGGATCAAATTGGTTTTCAATGCCCTGTAATCCTCACTGCTTTTCACCAAAATTGATTTAATATCCTTATTGCTCGCTCCTCCCCACCTCATTTTTGTAATCACTACAGGTAAATATGCAGTAGTTATCCTTTCCTTCCATAAGAGCCTTAATACCATGTCGTAATCTGCAGATACTTTATAGCCTGTATTATACAATCCAACTTTATCAAAAACATTTCTCTTAATAAAAAAAGCAGGGTGCGGAGGCATCCACCCGTGTTTCAATTTATTTATATCACAACTCCCTGCCTGCCAGTAACGTATTCTTTTATTTATGTCATTTGCACTTACATACTCAAGGTCCCCGTAAACAGAATCCGTATCCACTTCACTAAACTTTTCAGCAACTTTCTCAATTACTGTATTATCAGCAAAAATATCATCCGAATGAAGCAGCCCTATCACATCTCCCGTTGCATTTTTTATCCCTTTATTTATAGCATCATAAATTCCGTTATCTTTCTCACTTACAAAACTAAAATGTTGAATGTTTAATGTTGAATGCTTAATTATTTCCAGGCTTCCATCAGTTGATCCGCCATCAACAATAATATATTCAATATTATTATAAGTTTGAGCTATTACACTATTGATGCAGGATTCAATATGTTCTTTATTGTTAAGTACAGCAGTTATTATAGAAATCTTCATATGTAGCAGAAATTAGAAAGTTGAGAACAGAGAATAGTGTCCAATTTTAGAATTAGTTCTTAGAATTTATTTTTCTGATTAAACCAAAACATAATTTATGAATTGTACTAATTTTTTCGATTATCGGATCAAGCTGGTTTTTAGATATAAACTTTAGATTATATGCTACTGTAAATTGTGTTTCTAACTCTGTTGCACTACCGTTAGCAATCGAAAGGAAATTTCTGAATTCTTTTTGTGATAATCTTCCGGCTCCTTCTGCTATATTCGATGGTATAGAAACTGCGGCCCTTCTTATTTGAGAAGTTAAACCAAAAAGTTCTTCTTTGGGAAATTTCTCTGTTATTTTATACACCTCGGTTACTAATTCCATTGAGACCTGATACAATATTAAATCTCTATGAGTCTGCACAAAAATTACCCCTTATCTTCTAATCTCCATTCTCGATTTTCTATTTTCAATTCTCTATTCTCAGATCTCTCCTCTCTATTACTTATTCCCTCTAGCCAACTCATCTATTCTTAGTTAATAAGAAATCTACATTATTCATTAATCACCCTTTCCTTTACTTTAACTGCTGGATTTCCCTGATAAATACTATAGGCTTCTGCATCCTTTGTAAGCACACTTCCCACAGTAAGAATCGAATGAGAATGCATTGTAACCCCCGGACAAACAACCGACTTGTGCCCAACCCACACACCATCTTCCAGAATTATTTCTCCAACTATAAGATCAAATGTTTCCTTCTTATAGTTATGATTACCTGTTAACATCATTGCACCTTGTGAAAGGCAAACATTATCACCTATTTTTACTTTTCCAAGATTATCAATCCAGCAGTTCTCACCAATCCATACATTATCACCAATTTCAGAAACCAGGGATATTTAATATTTACACAAGGTTTTATATTTATATATTTACCAAGTTTTGCACCGAATAGTTTGAGAATTATTATTTTTAATGAATTAGGCCAGGGGAAACCACATTTTAATAAGCAAAGACTGTAAAATACCAGAATAGTCTTTTAACAAGGTTGCCCGGTTTGTACCAGCTATTATCAAATTTTGATAAATCTACAATTTTGCATTTAATTTCATTCCATAATGTTCATTCTATTTTTATGATATCTGATCTTTGTTTTCTTCTCTTTGCTAGGTTTTCAATCTGATAAATTTTTACATCCACTAAAAACCTATACCAGAAAGCATGGAGGAAATGAAAAATAAATCCTTCTTTACCGTCAAGAAACCCTAACTTAAAATATATCGATGAATGTAGTACTAGAAAGGGCCTAATAAATAAAGGCAGCTAAAATAGAATCTTTCTTTCATCCATCTTTTACTCTCAGTTTTATTTCCCCAAATTTAGCAACAGTATCTAGTTTTTTAATTTCATATTTTGAATTAAAAATTCTATGGCTTCTCTGGTCGAATATTTATTATGTTTTTCTGTCCATAATGAAATATTTTTTTGTCTGTCATAATTTGATTCAATTACATCAATATTAGAAATTATTGTGTTGCCATCGACCTTAATATGTTCATCCATCCATCGGTCTTCCATTTTACCTTTTGATTTTTTATATCTTCAGAAAATAATTGAAAAAGCCACCGTGTTTTATCCATCTCCCCATAAAAAATATTTTCATCTTTACATAAACGCCGTCTGCTTCATCATTTTCAATTATTTTTCTTAATTTTTCAAATCCTCGGTGTCCATCGTTCATCTGCATCTATTCGTAAAATCCATTCATTTTTAATATCAGCATTTTCAATTGTCCAAATGAATTGTTTTGCTTGATTAATAAATAAAATGTGATAAATTTTATTTGTAAATTTTTCGGCTATTTTTATAGTACCATCATTAGAAAATGAATCAGTAACAATAATACTATTTACATATTTGTAGATTGATTCAATACAAGCTGTTAAATTATTTCTTTCATTATAAGTTAGAATTATTGCCGTAATAGGTGATTTAATTTCTTTTGATTCACACATAACAAATTAATTAGATTTTTTTTGTAAGGTATAATTCATTTTCTAGGCCCATATTTAACCTATTCAATATTTGGAATATTAAATAACTAATTTTGGTCAGCTGTGTAATTATGAAAGCCGGGGCTTTAATTTTAAGATATTTAGTGATATTATTTATTATTTCTTTTTCAGTTAGGTATCCGAAATTCCTAATGGAATTTATTTTAAAACCCCCGCTTTCTAACAAAATTTTTAAACCTTTCATCGAAAAAAAATTTAAATGTTTAGGGAGGGGTCATAAAAGGATCATTTTGGCCCAATATTTTTGAAATTAGTCCTGAATAATTAGGTGTAGAAACTACTAGTAAGCCATTTGGTTGTAACAGATTATTTAAGAAATAAATAAATTTAAAGGGTCATCAATATGCTCGATAACATCGAGACAAGTTATGATGTCATATTTGTCAATATTATTAGCATAAAATTCTTCAAGATTACCATAAAATATTTGATGACCTTTTTGTTTGCAATTTTTACATTCTTTAAAGATAACTCAATTCCGAAAGTATTAAATCCATATTTAATAAACTCATCTAGTAAAAATCCTTTTGCACATCCCACATCTAGTATTTTTCCATTTTTAATATACGCCATACTATTTGCACATCTGATGTAATTTTCTTTCATTATTCTATTCTCTGATTCAATTGGTATACTATAGTAATCATTTGAAATGTATATATTTTTAAATTGTTGACACTTGGAAGATTATTTACAAATAAGGTATTACATATTTTGCATTTTTTAATAATGAATCCATTTATTTTGTATTTATCAAAATTCAATTTCCTATTACAAGCAGGACAATTATTTCTAGACATTTTGTAGAGCCTTATTATATTTAATTTTCTACATTATAAAAATTATTTATTATATATTTTGGATCTCTTCTTTAAATTTTCCCGCTATTTTATCCCAGCTAAAATTTTCCACAATAAATCTATTGCCATTCCTACCCATATTAGCAGACTTAGAACAGAGAATTTCTATAATTGCATTAGCAAATGCCTGCTTTCATTTTCAACCCACTTACCACAGTTATATTTTTCTACAGCCTGCCAGGGCGTTTTTGTATCTGCCACGACTGGTGTACCGGCCGCTAATGCTTCTGCATAAACAATTCCCATAATTCTCATCGTGTGAAGGAAGAGCAAATCAGCATTCTTAAGAAAATCATTTTTTTCTTCGCCATGGATATAACCCGTAAAAATAATTGAATTACAAAAATTCATTTCACTTATTTTGCCTAACTAAATTTTCTTTTTCACCGAAATCATCTCCAGCAATAAATAGAAAGCAATTATTATATATTTCCTTTACAATTGTAAACGCATCTATTAAAATATCAAATCCCTTTACTTTATGTAATCGTCCTAAAGAAACAATTATAACAGAATTTTCGTTAACAGCATTTAAATATTTTTTGTAATATAATTTATCCTTATTGTGGGCATTGGATTTTAATATTTTAGAATCAATTCCGTTAGGGGACAACGAATGTATTAGATGAAGGGAAAAATTTTTTAACATTTTTTTCTTCTCCTGCTGACGTTAAATGCCAATAGATAGAAGTAATAAAGGGTTCAATAAAAATATGAAGCCATATTCTTTCAAAGTATTCCCTTGCTCTAAGCACCAAATACCAAGCTGTCCTCGAGGAGATAGTACAATTTTCTTCTTTAATACTTTACTAGGAAATATTGTTAAAGGTGTCGGAAAGGAAAAAATGGAAATTATATAAATTATATCGGCATCCTTAATATCTTTCCATAGGTTAAATAGCATTGAAATGGAAGTGCCCCTTGCATCCAGGGAATTGTAATATTTGACAGGTAATGTATTTTCAATTAAATTAAAAATACCTGTTTCCACTTCTAATTTTTCATTTCCATTAGCATTGGTGGTTCATATTTAACATCAATATTTCGTTTTAATAATTCCTTTGCCAATCCATAAGTAGAATAAATCGGCCCACCGTAATAAAATGCTGGATAAAATGCGGGCGATACATAAAGAATTTTAGTCATAAATTATTTGTTTAAAAGTTCTTCTCCAATCACATTATTAGCTGTATGTGAGCTATTTGTTAGAAGATATTTATCCTTATTTATTGTCTATCTATATATTTAATATTACTATTTTAATTTATCTTGCTAATAAACTTAAGAAAACTTGCGGCATACATTTCAGGTGTTAGCGAATTAGAAAGTGTATTACTTCTATTAGAAAATAGAATAAGTGTTTCATTAGATATACTAAACAGCTTAATAAGTTTTTCTTTTTAGACTGGATACTCTATTACTTTTAAATGAATCGCCATTATATTCGTCCTGCAAGAAAATACTTTCGCCCCACAAACATTTGAAGTGATTAATGGTAAACCAGCAGATGCAAATTCCTGAATAACTACTCCCAATGGTTCATATATACTGGGTAGGCAGAAAGCCCCGGCTTTTTCAATTTCGTTTAATAATTCACCGGGCTGCATAAAATCCTTTATCATAATATCATCATTATTTTTATTCTCTCTTATTATCTTTCTTTTAAGTGAACCATTTCCGATGAGAGTTAAAGTCCAGCCTCTTTTATTTTGAATAGAATTATAGGCTTTAATTAATAAGTCTATTCCCTTTTCTTTTTTCAAAACGACCGACAAAAAGCAAATTGCGTGGGTAATTATTTTTTTTAAGTGATAAGCATTCTTTGTATTTATTACTAAATAGCTTTATGTCTGCCGTATATAACGGATACAAAATATTTTCTCTTTTATAACCTAACAACCTCGCATATTCATACTGGTAATATCCGGGAACCATAATATAATTGAAATATTTTCTAATCAGGAAACGGGAAAATAGTACTGCAATTTTCTGCCTGGTGTCTCCGCGCCATTGAGTATCACATCCAGTTATAACCGGAAGTTTTTCCTCCTACAAATTTTAGCGATTTTCAAATAATCTTTGTCAAACCAGCCGGGAAACAAATACAAATTTTAGGTCTTTATCCTCTATAAATTTAATTATGTCGTCATCATTTGTTTTGCTTTTACTATAATATTTAATCCTATCGATTTCAGGTAACTGATATGGAGCATCCCGGGAAACAGGATAATGTACAAGGTGAATTTCCAGGTTGGTTATTTTAAGTAATGCCTTTAATCCTTCAATAGTGTAAGGCATTACTCTTGAATAAAGGAAAAGTGCCTTCATATTTAAGCAATAAATTTATAAAAATACTTATAATACAGGTGAAAAAACAGGCTGTAGTGATCCGTGTACTTCCCAATTAAATTCTGCCTATCCTTTAAATATTGCTCTTCGTTTATTCCGGAACCTGTTAGTGAATCAGGATGTATTCTAAAATTAGCAATGGGAAAATTATCTTGGAAAATATTGATATCTTTTAATTTTAAAATCTTTATAAAATATTCACCATCCATGCTTGTCATATTGTTTTCATTTAAGGGACCCGCTAATTTGAAAATATTTGATGTCCAGAAAGAACTTTGTTGTGGGATTGCAAAATGGCCGTAAATTTGAGCAAGATAATTGGTTTTTTTTGACCGCACTCTTTTAATTTTTTTGCCAAACTTATCGATTATATTTATATCCGAATAATAAAAATCAAAATTATTGCTGCAATATATTTTTGCAACATGATTTAATGAACCTGGTAAAAAAGTATCATCAGAATTTAACCAGCATAATATATCACCGGTCCCTTTTTTAAAGCCTCCATTTATAGCATTGCTCTGCCCTTTATCCGGTTTACTTTGCCAGTACGAAATCCTATCAGAATAACTTTTTATAATATCTATACTTTTATCTGTACTCCCACCGTCAATGATAATATATTCTAAATTAGAGTAATCCTGGTTAATTACGGATAAAATTGTCTCTTCAATATATTCACCCTGATTATACGAAGGCGTTACTACTGTTATTTTAGGATATTTCATTTTCAATATTTTTACTTTGCAATTGAGTTAAATTATATAATACAATAGTTAAAGCTGCAGTTATAGGTAATGTTGTTCTAAGGTGTCCAAAAGGTGAAAAGAAGAAATTCCAGATGCTTTCAACAACCAAAACTATAATTATGGGTAATAAATATGAATATGTTTTCATATAGATAAAATAAAATTCTTTTATTATCACCTGGAAAACAATTATAATTGCACAAAAGCCTGCGAACCCGGCATATAACCACGCGCTGAATATTATAGAATGGCTTGGAATATAGCCTCTGTAATTAATATGGCTAACCCCTGCTAATTGTGCCGCATAAAAATAATATTGACCTGTTACATCCTGTGCCCAGGAACCATGTCCTACAATTGGGGCATCCAAAATAGCTTTTAAAGCTACGATAACCTCCATGCGGCCATAAAATAATAACTCAAATGGATTATACGGATCTGATGCTTTGCTTAAATCAAAATGAGCATTTGCCCCCCCAAACCCGTAGTGTAATACCTGGTATACGTAAAAAACATACCCTAAGTAAAATAATCCCAAACTAATTAATGTGACTGAAATAATTTTTTTTTTTGTAAAGCGAATATTCTTGCTTTTAATATAAAGCAGAATTGTGGATACTAAGAAAATTAATCCATTAGAACGTGCGTCAAAGGCCAGACACGTTACCCCATATATAAAAAACAAAAGAAGTGTAATATTGGGTTTCTTTTTAGAATAGAAATAATAACCCAATAACATAAAGGCAGGGTTTAAAAAACCTACAAACCGCATTTTGAAATAATTAGTGTTTGCAGCCCATATACTTAAATCCAAATTACCATCACCAAATATTAATTGTACAATAAACAACACAAATAAATAATAGGTTATAGCCTTGGGTTCCTTAGCTAAATAATTAACCAGGAATACTATTGAAATCATTGGGAACAAAATTACAGCCCAACCGCGTAAATAATTAATAGGGGTAGAATGATTTATGAAATCGCTAAATACCTGTGCAAAAAGTAAAACTATTAATCCCAACAAAATCACTTTTAAATCTTTATGCTTTTTTAACAGGTCTCTTATATTTATAAATGGCAAACTTAAAAAAGCTATTACTTCGGCCAGCATTAATTGGCCAACTAAACCAATTAAAACACGGGTAGTTCCTGCATAAAGAGCCAGAAATAGTTTATTTTTTTTATTCATTCAAAATTCATTAGATTAATTTGAATACAATTCCTTAACTTTTCCCAACTATGTTCTGTATGGAAAGGCAAAATTGCTTCCCTTCCTGGTTTCCCCCTGTTTCTTTATATTTGCGTAATGTCAACATAGCTTCATTATTTTTTTTAATTCAAAGGAGGAAAATTAGACCTTAATTTTGGATATATTGCTGGAAACAAATCTCTAAGCAGTTTGACAGCCGACTATATAAAAATAACATAGTAATTATTGACCTTACAATTATTCCTTTTCTGAGAATATTATTCTCATGTACAGTTTTTAGTATTTATCAACCATTATTCAAGAAAAAAGGAGCAAATTATTATTTTAATAATTTCTTGCATATCCTTAGGATATTATTGCACTCAATTTTTATCCCATAAAAGAAGTTGTTAAAATTATCCTTTGTAATTGTTAACGATTTTCTAAACACGTAAGGAATAAGAGCTATATGTATGAAAAGAGTCGAAATAGCCGCACCCTCTATTCCAAATTTCATTGATAATACTATGCAAGCGAATACCGTAAAGATTGACGCAATTACATATCTAATTGCAAGCCCCTCGTGTTGATTTACTGAAAGATGAATAACACTGCTGGAATACCAAAAAGCATAGAATGGAATTGGTAATAAAAATATTAAAAGTAATTGCTGAGATAAAATAATCGAATTGCCAGTCCACCAATTAAATATAGACCTGCCAAAAATAAGCAATCCAATAAAACAAAGAATCGAACCTAAAACTGAAAAAGAGACAACAGATCGGTGTAGCCTTCTGATCTTTTCAAAGTCCTTTACTCCAAATATCAGACTAAACTCCGGGCCATGATATTTGATTTAACATTTCTACAATTTGATTTACTACTTGAATCATCTTTCGAGCTGTACTAAAAAGGGCTACTGCAGCGGGCCCGAGTATTGTCTGAACAACCAATAAATTTCCTTGTGATAAGAGAGCTTGTCCTAAAGTGATAGCCTGAAAAGCACTTCCTTTTTTAAATAGTAATTTATATTGCTTACGATCCACTAATTTTTTGAGAAAATAAACAGTGGGTAGATATCTTCGGCTCCATAGCATGTTGGTAACAAAAAAGATTATATAAGCAATTAGTGAGCTAATTGCCATATAGTCAAATCGGACCCCAAATTGAAATGATATAATCAACGATATTAAATTAAGCCATGGCCAAAAACTAATTAAAAAAAGTGCGATATGAACCTTTTGTGCAGCACGGAAACGTGCGAAAAATAATTCATTATTAAAGGAAAGTAATACACTAAATGCTTGTAATAAAATTGCAAACATTACTTCAAAATTTCTATCAGCATTTACCTTAAGTATCATTTGCCATGGAATAATGGGGATAATAATTAATGATATGATTGCACCAGCTACAGAAATTATTGCTATTAAATAAAAAACAGTAGAATAAGTAATCTTAGCTTCTTCAAATTTTTGCGAAGCAACCTGCATAGAAATTTGGTTACCAGCAACATTTCCAAAACCCATATTTGCAAGTTTTATCCAGACAGCAAAAGAAGAAATTACCAACCAGCGTCCATAATCTTCCACTCCTAATACTGATATTAGAATAGGAACCTGAACTAGTTGATTAATAATATTAGAGGATTTTCCCCATCCCGATGAAACTGCATTTTTTATAAGTGCTACCTTGGTACGCATAAACCTTTTATTTTTAGAAGTAATGAGCTTCACTGTATAAATTGCATTTATAATGTTTAATTAAGAATAGATAATTTATAATGAAGCCGACAGTTGCTTTTCTACACTTGCCCGCCTATGGCGGGATTCTCTTTTTCTAATCTCTATAGTCTAATTACTCATCACTGGTCACTAATTACTGCTCACTATTCACAACTCTCTGCTTTCTGTTCTCCAATTTTCGAAGCAGCCTGTTCTCTTATAGCATCAGAATTGATCCCCCTTCCCTCCAGGTATTTCCGTGCAGCTTCTTTATCTATCCCTCCCGGGTTATTTAAGTAACCGGAGAGTGCCCTCAGATATTTTCTTTTCATTGTATTTCACCTCAACTGCTCAGCAGTAATTTCCCCACCTTTCTTTTAATTAATTTCAGGCAAGCCTTTCCTCACATCCATAAAACCCAGATTCCGGACCCATTTTTTCCAAAAGTTTACCAAAATTTAACTAAAATTATTATATTGCATTTAAACCCATCAAATTTCTAAAATAAGAAGGGGCAAAATGAAAGACCAGAAAACCAAGGAAAAGTTCGTCGAACTCAGAGCAGAGGGTTTATCATTCGATAAAATTGCGCAAAGAATAAATGTATCGAAACCAACACTTTTAAACTGGAATAAAGAATTAAATAGTCGAATAGAAGAATTAAAATCTATCCGATATGAGGAAATCTTAGAAAAATTCAAAGCAACTAAAGAAAAACGAATAGGCAGACTTTCGAAGGAACTCGAACAGGCCTGGGCAGCATATGAAGAGAAAGATTACCGTGACCTGACAAAACGAGAGCTGCTTTTGATGATAATCCGCCTTGAAAGGCGATTGATAGAAGAAACCGACAATATTAAAACTGATAAACAAAAAGAGGAAGAGCCGGGGCCTTTAAAAGTTCGGGTTATAAGAAAATTAACCGACAGCAAAGATATCTCCTCCGCCGATCCCAACGGACGGGGAGGGTCATCAAAATGACAACATTTGACATATCTAATACCGAAAGTAAGATTTCTCCTCTCTTCGCTCGTCGACCTGCCTCCGGGCAGGGTAGATATCCTAAGAAAGATTTCTCACCTGACTGCGTGTAGTTCTTCAGTATTTAGGTAACAAATTTTATTGCTTATGCTTGGTTAATAGAGTACTAGAAAATACTAATAATTCTTATTAAGTAAAGCTTAAACTGAATATCGCTTATTCAACTTTACTGTTCTTTTGTCTTGATACAAAAGAACCAAAAAATCAAGGCTGAAAATAAATTCCTAAAATTATGCTGATATATCTTGCAGAAAAATAACTCCCCCGCCGTTGGCGGGGTCAAACATATTTTTCAGGTTAAAACATTTGAACAAACAAGCATTTATTTCTATTACCTGTTATTTTATTATTCCGCATAATTTCTCAACGGAATTTATTTTAGGCCAGCCGTTAGTCAGGAATGACAACTTACACTCTGTCATATCGAAGGAGTGAAGCGACTGAGTTATCTTTAGCTTTAAGATTTCTCCCTTCGGTCGAAATTACAACTCACAATATGTCATATCGAGTCAGCTTTGGCTGACGAGATATCTTTCATTTAGATTTCTCCTCCCCCGATAAATCGGAGTCGTCGAAATGACAGACTTCTTGTCATATCGAATCCTGCTTTAGCAGTATGAGATATCTTCGAAGATTGCAATTCTTCATCCATAAGAACAATCACTTATATCCTTTTGCGTTCATCTGCAATATCGACCTGAACCTAAAATAATATATAATGTAGAATTGGTAATTTATAATTACTACAACAGTCTTTCATACTCCCTTCTCAATTCTCTACTTACTTATTACCCGTCACTAATTACTTATCACGAACAAGACACAGCTTCGCCGCTTAAGTCACACTCAGGCAAATGCAACAACACAGCCCATATAATTTTATTAAAGAAAACCGCCCCGTAAGTTAAAAATTGTTTGTTTACGCCGCTTAAATTATTGAATTGCTTTTTCTAAAAAAAAATGAGATACATCTGAACCGTATAAGAATAAGAATTTGTCTTTCTAACCTGAATAATGAAAATAGTCTAAAAATTGGATGCTTTTTTTGCTTCAATTTAAGTAGAATATACGAATTTATAAAGAATTCAAAACCCAGATTAAATCAGTGTATTACAGGGTTTGCTAAAATAATTACAATTATTTAAAACATTATTCATAAATTTTTGGCATATTGGTAGCATTAAACTTAGAGTTCCTGCAACATTTAAGTTTACAGGGCACGTTTTGAGGGTTATCCTGTTTGTTGATTTGTTATGGATTGCGACAAAAATGCACATATATTTGTTTTAAGAATAGGTAGTATCTCAAATTCACAATATGTGATCCCGAACTTGTTTCGGGATCTTTTGGAAGTATAAAGATTCTGAAATAAATTCAGAATGACAGCTATTATTGATTTTAAAATTGAAATTGAGACACCTCCTAAGAATGAATCCTTTTCCTTTTTTTTATTTTTTTTATAGATTGAAAACTTTATTTTTGGATTAAAAATGGCTGGAAACATTCTTCATAAGACTTTAAGAAATATTTTTGCAGCTGCAATAATATTTTTCCTGATATCCGGTTTATCATACAATTTGTATGCACAGGAAAGCAGTGATTCAGGTTTTTTTAATGGTATTTCAAGATATTTAAAAAAGGGAACCCCCCTGTTTTCCCTGGAATATAGCGTCAATAAAAGCTTTACAGATTATACTTCATCGTCAACAGTCAGCGGCGGCTGGAGGGGAATGGGGAAATATATTATACCTGTCAGTAACAGCGGCATTTATTACGGATTGGGTCTTTATTTCGGTTCAGGTTCTTTATCAGGCGCTGATTTCGCATTACAAACTGATCCTCATGGTTACCCGGGTCAGTTCGTCACACCGATTTATTATTTGGGGCTGGGGCTTGAGTTTAGTTATAAAGTGAATTCTAATATTTTTCCTTACATTTTTTTAAGTATGTCTAATTTATTTTTCCAGCCGGAAGATATATACGGTAATCCGTTGCCTAATAATGCAAAGGGAAGCCAGATTTATTCGACACGCACTTACGAACCCGGAATTGAATTGGGAGGACGTTACTTTATTACGGATAAAATAGCTGTTAATACAAGTTTGACGTATTATTTTTTCCCGAACGATTACCTGGACGATCTCAAAAAAGGCGCATATAAAGACAAATATGCCTCTGTTAATTTAGGAATCACTTTTGCCCCATCCTTTTCCGGAGGTACATTCTATGACAGTGATAATGACGGTGTGGAGGACAAAAATGATATGTGCCCGGGAACTCCGAAAGGAGTGGAGGTAGATGAATTCGGTTGTCCGCTTGATACGGATCATGACGGTGTACCGGATTACCTGGATAAATGTGGTAATACGCCGGCAGGCGCTAAAGTTGGTTCTGATGGATGTCCAATAGATTCCGATCATGACGGCGTACCGGATTATCTCGACAAATGCGAAAACACACTTCCCGGATTGAAAGTTGACTCTACAGGATGCCCTATTGATTCAGATCGTGATGGTGTGCCTGACTACCTTGATAAGTGTCCCAATACTCCTGCAGGAACAACTGTTGATCAAACCGGCTGTCCGGCAAAAGCAGGCACAAAAGAACAAAAGGAAACAAAAGAAATTCCTAAGAAAGAAGAACCAAAAACTACCGAGAATCCCCGTATAATTCCGCCTAAAGAAATAAGCTCTATCGTGCTTTATATGGACACCTACTTCGATGCAGGAAAAGATAAACTGCTTCCTAAAGCTTACACAATTCTGGATATCCTGGTAAACACTATAAAGGCCTATCCTGATTCAAAGTGGCTAATCCACGGATATACCGATTCAACAGGTGCAGCACAGCGTAACCTTGAGATTTCAAAGAAGGCAGCCAGGACGGTTGCTGATTATCTCGTTAGTAAGGGCGTCAATGCGGCTCAGCTTGAGGTTGCGGGCTACGGAGAGAACAATCCCGTTTTCTCTAACGATTTCCCTGACGGCAGGGCTCTGAACAGAAGAGTAGAGATAAAATATGTGCAAAATAAATAAGAATTTTCCCTGATTTTTTTCTGTTATAATTCATTTATTTTTAACATATTAATGGTATAATATTTATACATTATCCCTCACAGGGAAATAATATTGAGGGTATAATTATTATACTAATGCTACAGGTACTCTGGAAAACAATGTTGAAATTTTTAGTTTGTTTTTCTTTTTACTGATAAGCCTGCTTCTAGGTGGGCAATTACTATTTTCAAAATAAATCACAAATGGCTGGGTTAAAATGAATAAACTATTACCATGTGCAAGCAGGTTTTTTGGCAAATGTTTTTATCTGCCATTAATCATTTTCCTCCTGGGGATTTCCGGTAATTCATTTGCACAGGAAGAAAAAAATATTTATCACCCGTTAACAAATTCACTTCTACTTTCACTCGAATATACAACAACTATTAGTGAAACAGATTATAGCAGTTCTAACCTTAACTTCGCATGGCGGGGCTCCGGAGAATATTTTTTACCTATGTATTCAAATCTGTTTTCCGGGATAAGAGTATACGGTGGATCCGGATACCTAACAGGCAAAAATTCTCTATATGCTTCTGAGAACATACCTGTTACATTCAAGACATCTATTATCTACGGCGGTATAGGCCTGGAATTGGGCTACAGGCTCGAAGAGAAATTTTATCCTTATATAATGGTAGCAGAAAATTATCTCTATTTTGATCATTTAGATAATCTTGGAAATCGTATGGGACCTAAATCAAATACTCATACTGCTTTAACTTCACTTGAAATTGGAACCAGGTATTTTATAAATGATAATATTGCATTTAGTGCAAGCCTTACTCAAAATTTTTTCCCGAACGATTATCTTGACAACCTGAGCAAAGGAACATCAAATGATTCATATACATTTTTCAATGTTGGAGTCTCTTATGCTCTCTTCACAGAAAAGGATACCGACAATGACGGAATTTCAGACGATAAAGATCAGTGTCCCCAAACGATGGTTGGGAATTCAAGTTGATGATTTCGGATGTCCGCTGGATGGCGACAATGACGGTATTCCCGATTATATAGATAAATGTCCGTTCACTCCTAATGGCGTTAAAGTTGATCCTGATGGTTGTCCGCTTGATTCTGACCTCGACGGAGTGCCTGATTACCTTGACCGTTGTGCAAATACTCCTGCAGGCGTAAAAGTTGACAATAACGGCTGCCCCCTGGATTCTGACAGAGACGGAATTCCGGATTATCTGGACAAATGCCCTACTACAGTATTCGGAACTGTGGTAGATGAAGAAGGATGTCCAAAAGTTAAAGAGCCGGAACCGCAGCAGGAAATTGTTCAGCCAAAGTACAATTCTACCGGCGAAAAAA
This sequence comes from uncultured Bacteroidota bacterium, assembly GCA_963772675.1. Classification (GTDB taxonomy): domain Bacteria; phylum Bacteroidota; class Ignavibacteria; order Ignavibacteriales; family Ignavibacteriaceae; genus JAKAGZ01. The sequence goes on along the minus strand of CAVYYF010000009.1, from coordinate 8,567 downwards.
TGGTTAAGAGGAATATCTGGTCAAACGGAAGTATATATGTTATCCAGGTTTCTGCATTTAGAGATAAAAATGCTGCATACAGCCAGATGCAAAAATGGAAAGACAAAGGATACAATGCATTTGTCGAAGCCAAATACTTAAATGTATATAAAGCCATTTACTACCGGGTAAGAATAGGTTACTACAATACTTTGCAGGAGGCTCAGACTGTTTATAATAAGCTGGGTATTAAGTAGCAGAAAAATCTTTGTGGTAAATTCACTTTAGCTTTTAGCTTTAAGAAAAATAAAAACCCTCAGTGAACATTCATTGAGGGTTTTTTATTTTTAGTTCTTAAAAATTATAGCTTACTAAGAGGATGATGAATTGCATTGGCTTTCGTAAAATAATAGTTGTCCGCAGCGGTAAGGCTATCAATTTGATTTATCGAATATGCAATTCCCCCTTCGGCTTTATAAACATATTTAACTTTGTGAATTACCGGTTCGGGTACCCGGTTTGCACTTTTATAATTACCACCAAAGGTAAGATATGTCACTGCAGCTATTCCGCCCAATAAGAAAAGTATGCTGCTCCATACCAAGATCTTAAGTCCCATATTACCCTCTGTTACATTGAGACAATTTATACATTCACACTCAAATTACAACCCATTTGGCACCGACTAAACACTTTTATTAACAAAATGCTGAATCTATCTATGAATGCCAATGCAATCATCCAAGCGGAGAGGGTGGGAACCGAACCTTCTATTTTTTGCTGTTTTTTATCATCTACCCAAAATCGATTATTATTGATAACTTCTGTTAATATAATAAGTTATAAATATTTTCCCAAACCTTAAAATATAATTTTTATCCATAACCATACACATTTACCGTAAGAATATTGTAAGAGCTATTGATTATATGTTTTATTGTTTTTAATTTTGTATTAAATAATTATACACAGTAATTAACATGAAGATAAACTTTTATTTCGATAGTAAATCATCCAGATCTGGGGAAAGTGCTATCTGGTGTTATGTAAGGGAATATGATAAAACCTTAACGTTAAACACTGGTGAGACTATAAACCCTGACTTATGGGATAAAAATATTCAAAGAGCTAATCTTAGAAAGACTAAAGATAAAATTGCGAAAGGCTCTCTAAATAGTCTTAATCAATACTTGAATACTTTTGAAAGTAAAATCTTAGATATTATCCGCACAGTACGAAGTAAAGAATTCAATGCTGGATTTAGTACTGTTGCCGAAGAAATCAAAAAGCAATTCGATAAACGAGAAACAAGCATATTTGCCATTTATGATGAATTCCTGGCTATCAAAAAACTTGAAGTTTCAAAGCAATCAATCCTAAAATTAAAACGAATAAAAGCATTACTGGAAGAATATCAAAAAGTAAACAGAGAAAAATTAGACTTTGATAAAATTACCCCCCTGTTCTTTTCCAAGTTCAATTCTTTCTTAATTGATAATAAAAATATGTTAAACAATACTGCAAATAAGAATATTCAGTTTCTTAAGAGTTTCCTTATTTGGGCAAATAATAATAACTACTCTGATAATAACAGTTATAAATCTTTTAGAAGTAAATCTGAAAGTAATGAAGTGATCTATCTTACGGAAAATGAGTTAATGACATTATACGATTTGCAACTTGATGAAGAAAAGTTAAAACGAGTTAGAGATATATTTGTTTTCCAGTGCTTCACCGGAGTCCGCTATTCTGATATTCAAAATATATCCAGAGAAGATATTAGCACCGCAACCTGGAAAGTTAGGACGCAAAAGACTCATCAAATCATTGAAATACCTTTGAACTCTTATGCAATATCTATATTGGCAAAATATAGCGAATATCCGCAGCCTTTGCCTGTTATATCAAACCAAAAAATGAATACATATCTAAAGGAACTTTGTAAAAAAGCTAAAATTGATGAACTTGTAAAGGTAGTTAAATATAAAGGCAGTGAACGAATTGAGACTACTTATAAGAAATATGAAGTTGTAGGAACACATACTGCAAGAAGAACATTCATAAGCTTGTCATTGCAAAAAGGAATGAAGCCTGATGTTATTATGGCAATAACTGGACACACTACTTATAGAATGATGCAAAAATATTTAAAAATAGCTGATGAACATAAGCGTGAGGAAATGGATAAAGTATGGGGAAACAGCTTAAGAATAGTTAAATAAAATGATATGGCAGTAAAAAAGCCGTTATGATCACGAATGCTAAAATTAAAAACTCAATTTTGATCTTCTTCCGCTTCTTCAGCTAAATCATCAAGGACAGAATCCAACATATTGCTGTAAGATATTTTTCACCGGCTAATTCCCTTATGCTATCATAGAAATATAAGTACATAATTCAGCCATAGGGCCTCTTTCAAGAAGAGAAAAAACGGGTGCGCTGTATTTCTTCCAGAACTTGACCCTTGCGGGACAATAGAGACCATGTGAAGATTTATTTGAATATTTGGTATTTTAATGCAAGAGATCTGCCATTCTTAAAATGCCAGAATAAATCGACTTACCGGTGTTCAACCTCAAAAGCCCTAATTATATTTCTTCCTTTAAGCCAAAGAACATCAATATTTTCAATAGTTTTCATTGCCACTGATTCATAGTTAAAGAGGAAGGGACTTCAATATCACATCTTCATCTGGCTGCCAATTTTCAAGCACACGTGATCTGTCTGATTTAGGAACCCAAATTTTTAATCCCATCTCAGAACCAATTTTAGCCAACAATGACTGAATGACTATTGATTCTCTTTGACTTAATCTTTTTCGTTTTTATCCTCATCACTTTCACCCTCAATATTTTCGTCATTGTTGGGAATAGTAACATTCACATCTTTATCAATTCTCTTGACCTTATACTTATCTTTCCATAAAGGTTTCAATGTTTTCCTATTATAACAAAATCCGGATATAGTTCTTGCATTCTCATCAATGCCTAAACTTTAAATCCTTCAAGAATGATTTTATTTGTTTCTATGAATTGTGTGCCTAAGGTGGTCTGTCCAGGGTCATAAGGAACAGAAAATCCCATAAATTCAATTAGTGAATATCTATCTTTTAATGATATCATACACAGATTATTAAATGGATCATAGTAGCAACATGGAATTTATAGCATTCCCACTCTTCCCTGTTAATTATTTTTTTTGTTTTCGTTCATTTTATATAATTTATCTATGTTTTGAGATTTCTTCTTAAAATCTGACTCAATCAAAACACTATAAACTGTTTTAGCTAATTCCTTGTCAGCGCAAAGCTCACGGAACATTCTTCTCCACGCCCCCTGGAGGTAACATGGCCCTTGCAACAGCTAATGATTTTTTTGTATTACCTTTTCCATTTCTATCTAATATCTTAATAATTTCATCTATATCATCATCAATCAGATTCTAGAACTTCCACTTAAAATCTTATTTTGCAAAAATTCTCTAAATTGTTTACTTTGCTCAGCCCAAACTTTGTTTTTATAATCAATATCATCTTCTGAAAAAAATTCTTCTAAAACAATCCTTTAATTTCTGATGCATTCATTTAAGACTCCATTGAAAGAATGAAAGTTTTCCTAACTGTTTTCACACAATTATTTTCTAATAAACTCACTATATCATTCGGTTCACTTGCTACGCCCCAATCCCATTTTCCAAAGCCACCATATTCATTAACTGCCTGAATCCATTCACGAAGATATTCCCATTTTACTTCATCTTGTTGTGTTGCTACTCCTTTAACTTCAAGTATTAAATGTGTATCATCCATAAGCTTAATAAGATAATCCGGACCGGTATTTGTGAACTATCCCCTGAAACATATAAGGAATTTCAAAATTCAGATGATCGTTCTTCACCCAGGCTTTTACATTTGAATGTCTATCTAAATGAAACGCTGTATTATATTCCCAGGTGCTATCGTAAACGCAAAAATTAATATGCGATTTTGTAGTAATATCACAAGGCTTGCTTGTATACCATGTCCTAACATCTGCAGTTGAACGAATTGGTTTATCAGTATCAAAAACAGGTGTCATTGATTTTGTATTTTCACATCTTATTTCATTAAAGATATGATTAACAATTTTATTCATATTAAGTGTTATCAGAATTCTTCGTTTGATATCATCTTGAAAAAATAGCGGCGGATTCATCTGATTAATATCTGAACGTATAAACTTTTCTACTATTCTTATTAGCTGTGCTAGTAAGAATAGTTTTATCACCTTTCCAATCCGGCGACATTTGATCATAAACATCACGTGCCGTTGTAAATATGATTTTCTGCATACTATATTTCTCACCAAGCTTTCTGCAAATCTATTTCAGATATCTTGGTTACATCCGGTTTGCCATCAATAACAGGAGCTATTTCTGCAAGTGTATGAGTATCGTAGGCATTTATATTTAATGTTTTAACCTTCTCTAAATCAATTTGCAATTGCGGTTCATAAACATGATCAATCCTTATAATATTTGGCCATGAGATTTCAAATTGCTGCTTTTTCCTTTAACTGGTTCAACCATTGTTTTTGGTTTTTGTGGCGGGGGCGGAGGACCATCCTGCGATTCGTGTGGAAGGAATGTAAATGGTACACCGAATATATTTACATATTCAGGTTCAAACATTCCTTCTTCGTTTACATCATAAGAAGTACGGCGTAAACCTCTTCCAACTACTTGCTCGCATAAAAGCTGGCTTGTGAAAGCACGCAATCCCATAATATGAGTTACAGTCTTTGCATCCCAGCCTTCTGAAAGCATTCCAACGCTTATTACATTTCGTATTTGCTCACCAGGCTTTCCAATTCTTCCAACTGTATCAACAGTTTGACGAAGTAACTCAGCTTGCTGCTGCTTTGATAATTTTACCGTTGGCGTATCCGATTCTTCTTCTTCTTCAATATCTTGTTCAACCATATCTTCAGCTTCTTCTTTTGATTCAGCTTGACCTAATACTCTTGAATCTATATGCAATGTTTTATTTCCGGTTCACAAAGTTCTTCAATCAGAATGTTATTTCTATCAAAGGTAAATTTAATTCTGGCGGCAGTATAGGTTGTATTTGCTACTGTTATCATAACAGGCGGAATTTTATAATCAGCAGCTTTCCAACTTTGAATAAGTTTCCAAGCCAATCTTTACCAAGCAGATAATATGCATTGCTAACCAATTGAGGAAATGGTTCATGTGGTTGAGCTTTTCTGCTTAAATCTTCCTTCACATGTTCATAAATATGATATAGTTTTGATTTATAATGATTGAGCATCGGGTAATGCATCATCTCTTACAACTACTCTTGGAGTTTTAACAAGACCGGATTCAATTGCATCATTTAATCCAAAATCACTTACTATCCATCCGAAAAGTGCTTCTTCAGAAGTTCGTTTGCCCGTTGGGACAAAAGGAGTGGCAGTAAAATCATAGCAGCACTGTATTCCTCTTGCTTTATTTATTCTATCAAGTCCGCCAATCCATTTTGTTGCTTCCTCAATATCTTCTTTCTTTACTCCTTTAACTTTCGATTCAGCAGCTACTCGCCAGGCATGGTGAGCCTCGTCATTTATCACAATAATATTTTTTGAGCCGCAAGTTCTTCAAGAACTTCGCGCACATAAGCTTCATCGCTTTTAGCTCCACGTTTGTCAACGGATTTTCTCTTGGCAATCTTCTCATCTGTTTCCCAATTAAGCGCATGCCAATTCTTAACAATAATTTTTCCCTGTCTAAACTTTTCAATTAAACCAGTGGGAACAATATTAAATTCATCATAGATATTTCCTTCTCCAAACGGCTGCAATACCTGTAATCTGCTTTTAACTGTCAGACCGGGAGCGACAACAAAAATATTTTTAGAATAACGGGAATCTTGTGGATAAGTAACCTTATTCAGTATCTGCCAGGCAATGAGCATCCCCATGACAATGGTTTTACCGGAGCCGGTAGCCATCTTCGAGCACAGACGATTAAATTCTCCGCCATCACTTGGGAATTTCAATTCCTATTTTATCAGCCTCCGGAGCCTCGCTCAACCATATCAAAGTTTCTATAGCTTCCAACTGGCAAAAGAAAAATCTGTACTGTCTTGCATTCATTATCCATTCCAGTGTTCAAGCAGTCTTTTTGTTATACCGATAACACCAGGATATTTTGCATCTCGCCATTTCTTTATCCTTGGATCGAATAGAATTAACCAGACCAATTTCATTGAATATACCAGGATCATCAAAAGATTTGGAAGTTTCTGATGCGACGATATAACCGGCCGAGCGTCTTCCTTCAGAAAGCGAAAAGGAACGTGTTTCTCTTGCATAACTCCAATGATGTGAAGGTTCTAAATAAAAGGCGAGTTTACAAATTAATGATCTATTTTATCCATTTGTAAAATTCAAAATTAAATCACTACATTGCAAAAAGCCTGCGGCTATGGTTTGAGTTAAAGGATTTTGTATGCCCGAAAATTATTAATTGTGTTTTCAAACGCCTTTATAAGCTCTTGAACATTTGAATTTAAGACAATAAGATAACCAGCCTTTACCCATTCTTCTTGAACATTATCAAATTTTTTTGCTTGTTCCTTTGTAGTATTAGTAATAACGTCAATCAATCTTCAGGCTTTATACTTTAGAAATGTTCCAAAAGCATTTGGATAGTACTGGTAAATAATACAAGCCTCAAAAATAATATGTCTTTATCTATATCAATATTATTTAGTTTGATGAGTTGATCTAATATAGTAAATCTATTAAAAATCTTTTTAATTGCTCTAATACTTGTAAATCCGCAAGCAATAAAGAGGCTAGGGGGCATAATTAGAAACTAATGAATCTTGGAACAAGCCAGGATTAGATTGACTTAAAGTACTTAAGAAAGCTCTTATAATATATTCCAAAGAAACTGGCAAGTCATAATTAAACTTTATAATTTTATCCAGATAATCTTCACCAGTAATTATTGAACTGTATCCATATTTGGACCTAATTGCTTCACTTAAGACGCCTGTATCTATTGCTAATATAAATGTGCAATTGTCAGTGGAGAAAAAATTCTTAATTGATTCAAGGAGAACAATTGAATTTTCTGGGAAACATCGATCAAGGTCATCAATAAATATTATAAATTTCTTTTGCATAGTGCCTTTAATAGAAGTTTTCTTCTAGATATCTCCACATATTCTGCAAACTCGTTTCTCAGTTGTGATATGTATTTATAGGAATTTCTAATATTAGGATCAGTCTGTTGAAAAGCCATAATTATTTTTTCGGAAAGGCTATGCAAGACCCCAAGTTTTATTTTAAGAAATAATTTTATAAAAGCATTAAATAAGGCTAATAAAAATTTGCAAATTTAATTTTTTTTTCCTTTTGAATAGGGCTATTTGTTCGATTTCTTTAACAAAGAGGATAGATTAAATTAGATATGCCCTCATATTTCCACGGCTCGAACGAAAGTGTATAAGTAGAAGTTGAATATTTTTTATCTATTTCTTCCTTTAGCCACTTATAAATATAGTTTTGCCACTACCCCAGTTTCCGTTAATCGAAAATGTATATGGACATTTGGAATCTATTATGAGTTTTGCTAAAACAGGGATTACTTTACTCCTGTTAGTTTTATCTTCCTGAATAGGTAAGTAATCGATGTCTGGATCTAGATGATAATGTATAATATTTTCTTTGGGTACTTTCTGAATTGAAGACAAATATGATTTAACCTCACCATATTTTTCATTTGGAACATTTTTAATCAGATTTTCTAATTCTTTGTTTATATCTGGCATAATTTTATAGCCCAATAAATCTTCAAACTCTCAATCCCCCGTCATCCACAATTTTAACGGCAATGCGTTTGTTTTCACCCGCTTCAAAAGGTAGTGAAATTGTTCCTCTGTATTGTTCAATTAATTCTTCATCTATTTCAGCCTTAAGATTTTTTGCAAGACGTGACCAGCCATCCTTTGCGCCAGACATAGGGAAAAGCACCTGTCGATGGAAATAAACTTCTGCCATCATAATCCGTATCGAGCATCCACATTGCGATTTTATCTTTTCCGCCTGATTCTATGTTGCCGGTTTTTGTGTTGTAGTAATCAAAGCCGAGAACTTCGACTGTGTAAAGTGTTGTTTCACCCTCATATTCCTTTTTTGCTTTTGACGCTGTAAGCAGAAGGGATTTTTTCTTTCTGCTTTTTAACAACTATATCCGGCGAACCGATAAGCCAAAAACTTTCATTGCTGCTTCGTTTCTTCTTGAGATCATCTGTAAGAAGATCGGTGTTCATTTGAACTTTAAGTAATGTAACCCCCGGCCAGTTGGTTTCATCAATATCTTTTGCAGCTTCAGGGTCAAACTGAAAAGCTGCAAACACAATCATCTTTGGTTTGGGTACGAGTGTCTGTGCTTCTTCAATAGCAAGTGATACCTGTCTTTGCTCAAGCGGTGAGTGTTCCGGCCCAAATGAATATAACAGACCCGCTGCGGTCTATCATCAAAACTTAATTGCTTTTCTTTCTCGAACAAGTTTTTACTTTTTGCTTCCGGAAGTGTTT
>CAVYYF010000008.1:0-10193 GCA_963772675.1 uncultured Bacteroidota bacterium | reverse complement strand
GACGAAAGATGCCAGTCAGCTAAAGAACTTTCAAGAAATTTAAGAAAACTAAAACGGGGTTCATCCGGCAGCAAGTCAAGCAGGGTTTACAAAGCAAGATCGTTTTCATCTGGTGAAGCCCAATTATCCGCAAATAATAACGCTAGTTCCCTTTCAAAATTATCGGACAATTTTAAAGACCACAAGATTTTTGCAACAACCATTTCATTACTTGCTATCGCAGTTCTAATTTTAATCTTTCAGGTAATCAATAGCTCCCCCGTTTCAGAATTAGAAGAGCCGGTTCGCTTCTCTTTTGATATTCCGGGTAAATCCAACCCGTTATTATACTGGGATAATATTTTAAACATTTCGCCAGACGGAATGTCCGTTGCCTATTCTGATCAAAGTGTTACCCCGCCCGACACAAAAATACGCAGTATTGACAATTTTGAACCTTATTCAATCAGAGGGACCGATAATGGTATAAATCCAACTTTTATTAATAAGAATATAATTGCGTTTACTGACCGCCAAAATTTTTCATATAAGGTACAAATCAAAGGAGGAGTGCCGGATATGCAGGATGCAAATTATGGCGATGGTTTTAGTTTTGGAACAGACGGAACGATTGTCAGCACCCAGAACTGGGGTACAGGACTTTTTTACCAGTCCGGCTGGAAAAGCGTACGACGCAGCATACTTCCAGTTGATGCTTCACAAAATGAAGGCGCATATCTTTATCCATATATGCTGCCGGGAAACAAAGCTGCTGTTTTTACAATCTGGTCAAAGGATGGTACATTCGACGACTCAAAAATCGGGTTGATTAATTTTATAAATAATGAAAAGAAAATTCTCAGTTACAATGGTGTAAATTTACAGGGCACATCTCCCGGGTTCATAAAAGCTCCCTGGGGCAATTTTTTATTGTATTCCCACTCAGGAAATTTGTACGCTTCGGCCTTTGATTTGTCTGATTATAAAGTAAGCGGTCCTGAAATAAAAATCCTTGATGGTGTTACAGTTAATGCGCAGAACGGCAAAGCTGTTTACGCAGCGACAGATGGGAATAATGGAACAATCGCCTACATCCCGGGAAGAATTGATACGGCAGAATCCTACCTGGTATGGATAGATAAAAACGGAACCGAGAGAAATGCAGTCCCTAACAGCGGGCCATACTCTAGTCCCTTTTGCAGCAAAGGACATTGGATTGGTTTTACTAACCGGTCCCGCTTACAAAATAGGGCTGATCGATTTTAATACAAAGAAAGTCACTCTTTTAATTGATAAGGGGGACAATAATCTGGCAAGGATTACTCCCGATGGGGCACACTTCATTTTCGTTTCAAATTTTGAGAACGGCAAGTATAACATATATTTAAGCAGGCTCGACGGTATAGGTGGAGCAAAAAAAATAGCTGCAACTGAAGGATACCCGTCCATTTCAAATTTATCCGCTGACGGCAAATATGTATTATACGCCCAGTATGAAGACAAGGGTAATATCTGGATAAAGGATATTACCACTGATAAAAAAGCTGAAGTATTATTCAAATCAAATTCATCATTAAGGGAGCCGGGTTTTTCTCCTGACGAAAACTTGTGTCATACAGGTCAGATGAAATAGGCGGCAATTATAAATTGTTCGTCAGGCCGTTTCCAATTAACAATGATAAAATCCAGGTTTCACTGGAAGACGGAATTTATGCATGCTGGTCAGCCGACAGCAGAGAAATTTATTACCGTGAAGGTGATAAAATAATGGCTGCGAAAATAGAAATACAGCCCAAATTGAAAGTTGTTACCAGAAGGTTAGTCGGAATTTTCCCGAGGGTAAGCTCCGAGACTTCACAGCCTGATTTTATGGTAGCCCCGGACGGAAGAATTCTTTTGTTGAAAAGTGCAATTGATCAATCAAAACCGGTAAAGGTAAATGTTATTGTTAACTGGTTTTCGGAATTGAAAAAGAAGCTTACAGGACAGGATTGAAAAAATTTTATAAAAAGGAAAATTTATGATCGGTGAAACTATACTCCATTATAAAATATTAGAGAAGTTAGGCGAAGGCGGGATGGGAGTAGTTTATAAAGCCGAAGATTCCAGACTCAAACGAGAAGTGGCCATTAAATTTTTACCTCATCAAATTTCTGCTAATCAGGATGATCTTAAACGTTTTGAAATAGAAGCACAAGCGGCAGCATCTTTGAATCACCCCAACATTGCTACCATATATGCGATTGAAGAATCTAATGAAAAAATGTTCATCGTAATGGAATACATCACTGGTAAAGAGCTAAAGGATAAAATAAAGGATGGCCCCATTCCTTTGAATGAAGCAATTGAAATAGCTGTCCAAATAGCGGATGGATTAGAAGCCGCTCATAAAAAAGGAATAGTACACAGGGATATAAAATCATCCAACATTATGATAAATGAAGATAGTAAAGTTAAGATTATGGATTTTGGACTGGCAAAAATTGGTAAAGGAATTCAGGTCACAAAATTAGGAACTACAATTGGGACAGCAGCATATATGTCACCGGAACAAGCACGCGGAGAAGAAATTGATAACAAAACAGATATTTGGTCATTTGGAGTTGTCCTTTATGAATTGCTAACAGGAGAATTTCCATTCAAAGGAGATTATGAGCAGGCTGTAATGTATTCAATTCTAAATGAAAGCCCGACGCCACCTTCTATACTAAAACAATCAATCCCAAAGGTGTTAAGCAACATTGTAAATAAATGTTTAGAAAAAGACCGCAGTCTAAGATATCAGAATATAAAGGAAACCGGCAATGAACTTAAAATGTTTATTGAAAATAAATCGACCAATGAAGATTTAAAACAGTTAAAAAGAATTGCTATACTTCCATTTGTCAATGTAAGCGGAAATCCTGAATCTGACTACCTTGGCTTCGCTCTCGCCGACCAGGTAATCGGCGCACTCTCATATTCAAAAGATATAGTAATACGTCCGTCAGCTTCAATTCGCAAATACGTTAACAGTATCGTTAATCTTAAAACCGCAGGTTCAGAGCTTAATGTTGATTTTATTCTCAATGGTAATTTCTTAAAAGTTGAAGACCAGATCAGGCTAAATATTGAGCTTGTAGAATTAAAAACAGAAAATATGATATGGAGGGAATCAATTAAAGTTAAGTTTAACGATGCGTTCGAACTGCAGGATATAGTTTCACAAAAAGTTGTGGAAGGATTCAAAATTAAGTTTTCCCAAAACGAACAAAAGAGAATAAAAAAAGATATCCCTGCAAATCCTCAGGCCTACGAATTTTATTTAAAGGCTATTTCATATCCTATAGCATCAGAAGAGAACAATTTTGCTATTCAAATGCTTGAGAAGTCAATAGAACTTGATAAGGACTACGCTCCGGCATATTCTGAACTTGGGCGGCGATATCATTTTAAATCGAATGAATTTTTAGGTGGACCTGAAGTTTTAAGACAATCAATAGCTTACTTTGAAAAGGCTCTTGAATTGAATGATGAGTTGGCCTCTGCCCTTAACTGGCTGGGAATGATACATACAGAAATTGGTGAAATTGATAATTCGATTGAAATATTGAGAAAAAGTCTATTAGTAAACCCGAATAATGGGCAAACACATTTTGGACTTTCATATGTTTATAGATATGGAGGGGCTTTGGAAGAAGCGAAATCAGAAGCAGAAAAAGCTATAGTTCTTGATCCCGGTAATCCGCAATTCCGCTCAATAGGAGCTACATATTATTATTTGGGAGAATATGAAAAAGGGAAAGAATATCTTAATTACGATAGCAAATCGGATTATAGTAACTTTTGGTTCGGTACGATCGAATTTAAACTTGGTAATTTGGATAAAGCAATGGACCACTTTAATATTATAGGCAAGAATAGTTCATACAGTCTTTATGCGACTTTCATTATTTCACATATGACTAATGATCGAGCGAAAATGGAAGTAGCACTAACTAATTTAGAAAAGGCCGGATTTAGTGATTCTGAAGATTTGTATTGGATAGCTTTATGCCATGCTTTAACCGGGAATACGGGCGGTTGTTCAAGATGGTTAGGTAAAGCAATTGAAAGCGGATTTATTATTTATACATATATGATTACAGAAACTTTTCTTGATTCAGTAAAAAATGATCCCGGCATTACAGAACTTTTTGAACTTGCTCAAAAAAAACACCTGGCTTTCAAGAAAAAATTTTTTACTTAATCTAAATATTCATATTATTTTAATACAATAATTATCGTCTGGTAACATTTGTTAATACAAGAGGGCAAAATGATAGGCGAAACAATTCTCCACTACAAAATAATTGAGAAACTCGGCGAAGGCGGGATGGGCGAAGTCTTCAAAGCAAAAGACACAAAATTGGACCGCTTTGTTGCTCTTAAGTTTCTTCCTTCAAATCTAACAACCAACGAGGAACAAAAAGCAAGATTCATTCAGGAAGCAAAAACTGCTTCTGCGATGAACCACCCTAATATCTGTACTATATATTCGATAGAAGAATATGATAATGATAAGGGAGAGAAGCAGCTATTCATTGCAATGGAGTATGTTGAAGGCGAAACGTTAAAGGATAAAAAGGATAGTATTTCTGAGAAACAAAAGCTTGAAATCAGCGTCCAGGTTGCAGAAGGACTTGCAGCAGCACATGAGAAAGGGATTATTCACCGCGATATAAAACCTGAAAACATTATGATCCGCAAGGACGGAATTGCACAGATAATGGATTTCGGTTTGGCAAAACTTCAATCAAGTGCCGAAGGTTCGCGTTTGACAAAAGTCGGCACAACAATGGGAACAATGGGATATATGTCTCCCGAACAGGTTCAGGGAATTGATGTAGACCACCGCTCTGATATTTTTTCATTTGGTGTAGTGCTTTACGAAATGTTTGCAGGTGAATCACCTTTTAAGGGAATGCACGAGACCGCAATTATGTACGAAATAGTCAATGTCGAAGCACCGCCCATTTCTACAGTTAAGGAAGGAATAGATCTTGAACTGGACGAAATAATTTTGGAGTGTCTTGAAAAAGATAAAGACGACAGGTATCAGTCTGCTAAAGAATTGGCAAAAAATTTAAGGAAAATTAAAAAATCTACGGGACACAGAAAAAGTAGAGTTTATAATGTAGACAGAAATTCTATTTGTTGCTAAATCCGGTACTAATTCAAATACTATCTCCTTCAGGTTCACTAACCGTCGAAGTGATGACCCGGAAAATTGATCTTACTAAATATTTACGTTCAAGAATAATCCCCTGGGTCTTTTCTATTATACTTTTGGCTGCACTAATTGTCACATGGTTAATTCTTCAGAAACCAACCCAGGAAAAAATCGTAACAAAGTTTTCCCTTGATTTAGACAAAGATTTAATGCTTGATGTAAATTCATACCCTGCACTGGCTATATCACATGATGGGAAGAGTATAGTATTTAAAAGCTAACGGCAATTTTTATTTCCGCAAAATGAATTCTACGAAACCAGTCCTGTTACCAGGACTGGAAAATGCTTCGTCTCCATTCTTTTCTGGAAATGATTTGTGGCTTGGATTTTTTAAGGACGCGAAATTACAAAAAATTTCACTAAGCGGCGGAACCCCTGTTGTACTGGCAAATTCTGATGATAACAGAGGCGGTACATGGAATAAAAACGGTAGCATAGTTTTTACTGCATCAACTACCCAGGGATTATCACTGATTCCCGAAGATGGAGGCACAGTAAAATTTATTACGACAATCGATTCTACAAAAAATGAAAGAACTCATCGCTGGCCTTCATTCCTGCCGGATGGAAAACATGTTCTGTTTACGGTTGGAACTCTTTCAAGTCCGGATTATTATGAAAATGCAACTATCGATGCAGTCAATATAGAAACAGGTGAAAGAAAAACTCTAATAAAAGGTGCAAGCACAGCAAAATACATTAATATCAGGTCATATTTTATTTTCACGATCCGGTGTTCTATATATAGTTGCCATTTGATGCGGGCAATCTTGAAATAAAAGGGCAGCCTGTTCCGGTAGTTGAGGGTGTTTATAGTGAACTTACAACAGGAATAACTAATTATATGGTCTCCGATAATGGGACACTGGTATATATTCCAGGTGCAGTTGAGGGAGGAAACAGGAAAATAGTTAAAATTGATCAGAATGGTCAAAATACTGCATTAGACTCAGTTGGACATCCATATCTCGAACCTCAGATTTCTCCTGATAATAAAAAAATCGCTATTGTAATTAGAAACGGAGAGGATTTTGATATCTGGATTTTTGATATACAAATAAAAACATTAAGCCGTCTAACTTTTGGTGGTTTAAATAGGACACCTCACTGGTCACCTGATGGGAAAAAAATTGCATTTATGAAACGGACTAAAGAAGGCAAATTAGGAATTTTTATTAAACCATTTGACGGCAGCGGAGAAGAAACTTTAGTTTACTCCGGCTCTAATAGGTTGTATATAGATTACTGGACTAAAGACGGGGAAAATTTAGTTGTAGATAAGCTGACTGATAATGCACAATCAGATTTGATTGTAGTTCCTTTAAAAGGTGATAAAAAACCCTGGGTATATCTTGACTCAAAGGTAGATGAGTATGAAGCAAATATTTCTCCCGATGGAAAATATCTTGCCTATCTAACAAATGAAACCGGGGCCTACCAGATATATGTAAGATCTTTTCCTGGAAAAGAAGGTAAATGGCAAATTTCAACAGATGTGGCAGAAGACCCGAGGTGGTCGCCTGACAGTAAAACATTATACTATAGAAAGGGCTCTCAATTAATGGCAGTCCCGGTTACGACTTCCCCGACATTTTCATCCGGTGTACCAAAAGTTTTGATTACTAATTTCCCCGCTATGAACGTTGACAGCGGAACAGATTTCGATATTACCTCGGACGGAAAATATTTTATTACAACAGCACCTCTGGAGGGTTCTACATTAAAGAGTATTTCAGTTGTGACCAACTGGACTGAAGAAATTAAAAACTTAACTAAAGCTGACTAATAGGAATTAATAAAATGATTGGTGAAACAATACTCCACTACAAAATACTTGAAAAATTAGGCGAAGGCGGAATGGGTGAAGTCTTCAAAGCTCAGGACACAAAACTTGACCGCTTTGTTGCACTGAAGTTTCTTCCTTCTAAACTTACTGCATCCGAAGATGAAAAAGCAAGTTTCATTCAGGAAGCTAAAACCGCTTCTGCTATGAATCATCCGAATGTCTGTACTATTTATTCTATTGAAGAATATGAGAATAAAGAGGACGAAAAGCAGTTATTCATTGCAATGGAGTTTGTTGACGGAAAAACTTTATCCGATAAAAAAGGAACTCTCTCTGACAAACAAAAACTTGAAATCAGTGCACAGGTAGCAGAAGGACTTGCCGCTGCTCACGAAAAAGGAATAGTGCACAGGGATATTAAACCCGATAACATTATGATACGCAAGGATGGCATTGTTCAGATTATGGATTTCGGACTGGCAAAACTTTATTCTTCAGGAAATGTAAGCAGGCTTACAAAAGCAGGACACTACACTTGGAACTATGGGATATATGTCACCCGAACAAATACAGGGACAGGACGTTGACCACAGGACAGATATATTTTCTCTTGGTGTAGTTCTTTATGAATTATTTGCCGGCGTCTCCCCTTTCAAGGGAATGCACGAGGCAGCACTGGTTTATGAAATTGTAAATACGGATGTACCGCCAATCTCTGAAGAAAAACCGGAGATAGACCCTGAGCTTGACAGGCTGATACTTGAATGCCTTGAGAAAGACCCTCCGGACAGGTGCCAGTCCGCGGCAGAACTTGCAAGAAATTTAAGAAGACTCAAAAGAGTATCAACCGGATCAAGGACTGCATCCAGAATTCAGCAGGCTGTTCCGGTAGCCAAAGAAAGGAAACAGGAAATAAAGAAATGGAAGATGACATCAATTGCTCTTGCTGTTTTATGTGCAGCTGCAATTGCCGTAATGTTTTATTTTATCACTTTGCCCGAAACGGGTAATGATCTCACTTCCTATAAATATACGCCGTTTGAAACGGACGGGGTAACAAAAGAAGGAGCCTGGTCTCCCGATGGCAAATCAATAGTTTTTACAAAATATTATGAAGGAACCTGGCAATTGCTTATGCGTTCAATCGATAACCCCAGGTCCAAGCTGCTTGCGACAACTGAATCAAAGGAAGGTTTTTTTAATATATTCTGGGCCCCTGATGGAAACAATATCTATTTTATCGAAGATTATAGACTCAAAAATATCGGGCTGGCTGGTGGAAACCCCAAATTCATAACAAAATATTTTACTCCGGCGGCGGGAATTTCACCGGATAATAAAACTCTGGCAGTTTGGGCACCTAAAAGAATTGTAGATTCTACATCTGTTGATTTGTCCCTCTTAATGACTTCTCCCGAAGGTGGTAAAATCAGAGCTTATAATCCGGACCCATTTAAAAATTCACTTGGTGGTACTCCGGATTACATTCGTTTTTCTCCTGATGGTTCTAAAATAGCGCTCGGAATAATAACCGGTCAAGGAAGTGAATTCTGGATTCTACCCTGGCCGGACGGACCTGATGCTAAACCATTTCAAATATTCAAAGACATCAAATGGAAGAATGGATTGCCAAAGTTTGAATGGCTCGCCGATTCAAAGAATTTTGTATTAGCCGTTGACGGTAATTTGTGGATTGCAAATACTGATAATGGGAAAATGCGAAAAATTACCGAATCCGTTTTAAATGAAAATCTTGCGGCTATTTCCCCGGACCACAAACGTCTGCTTATTGAAGAAAGTAATGCAAATTATGATATCGTTATGCTCCCATTCGACGGTTCACCGCTACAACGTATTAAAGCAACTTCAGTCGATGAATATTCCGCTACAGTATCAAGAGATGGAAAAATAATGGCATATATAACAAACAAGACGGGTAATGAAGAAATATGGCTGAAGGATGAAGCAGGCAATGAATATCCTGTGGTTACTAACGGAAACTTTCCGGACAGCACAATCAGCACTTTTCCCGCCGCTAAAATTTCACCGGATGGTAAACATATTGCCTACTTTAGATTCGGGGGTGGGAAATCACTCAGAGAATTGTGGGTTTCAAATTCTGAAGGCGGTAAACCTATACCTGTCATCGCAGATAGTAGTATTGTAAATAATTTCTGCTGGTCACCGGATGGGAATAGCCTGTATACAAGTTTATTCGGCCGTGACAATAATTCCAATAAAATTATACCTCTAGGAAATGGCAAGGTTATCAACCTGCCTGATTCAGCAGTTACAAATGCGGATCCTGCCTGGTCACCTGATGGTAAGTGGATAGCATTTCCAAGAGACAAAAGTTCAAAATATCCATCGGGCCGTATACTGTTATTATCACCGGATGGTAAAAAGTCTAAGTCAATAATTTCACCTGTTTCTCCTTCTGTAACTTATTATAATTTAATGTGGTCGCGTAGCAGCAAATTATTGTACATAGCTTCATCCACAGAAAAAGAAAGCCGGCTGGATGTTATCGATATTGAAACAGGTAAATCCCGAAAAATAGCGAGTTACGGATTTGATGTTGCACTGGGTTATGATCAAACCCAGTGTTCAATTGCCAGCATTTCAAGTGACGGAAAAGGATTACTTGTAAATGCAAGATTTGCAAACGGTAGTTTATACATTTTAGACGGCGCATTGGGGAATGTAAAATAAATCAAGTGTCATTCTGAATTTATTTCAGAATCTAAATATTAAACCGATCCTGAAACTAGTTCAGGATGACAGAATAATAAATAAAGGTTTTACAATATGATAGGTGAAACAATACTTCATTACAAAATTTTAGAAAAGTTAGGCGAAGGAGGCATGGGCGAAGTCTTCAAAGCACAGGACACAAAACTCGACCGCTTTGTCGCACTTAAATTCCTCCCCTCTCAACTTACCGCATCCGAAGATGACAAAGCCAGGTTCATTCAGGAAGCAAAAGCAGCTTCCGCGATGAATCATCCGAATGTATGCACGATATATTCTATAGAAGAATATGAAAAGCAGCTTTTTATTGCGATGGAATATATTGAAGGCAAAACTCTCAAGGATAAAAAGAGATTCTCTTTCCGAAAAACAGATTCTTGAAATAGGCATACAGGTTGCGGAAGGTCTCGCCGCGGCACACGAGA
>CAVYYF010000007.1:0-523842 GCA_963772675.1 uncultured Bacteroidota bacterium | reverse complement strand
TTTAGTATAGAAGGTGGCGTCGGGCTTTCATTTATAATAGAATACATTATAGCCTGTTCATATTCGCCTTTGAATGGAAATTCTCCTGTTAACAATTCATATAAAACAACTCCGAATGACCAAATATCCCATTTTGTTATCAATTTCTTTTCCCGTGCTTGTTCCGGAGACATATAAGAAACTGTGCCGACGGTAGTTCCAAATTTTGTAACATGAATGCCTTTACCAATTTTTGCAAGTCCGAAATCCATTATTTTGACTTTGCTATCTTCATTTATCATAATGTTCAGAGATTTTATATCTCTGTGTACAATTCCTTTTTTATGAGCGGCTTCTGATCCATCTGCTATTTGAATAGCTATTTCAACTGTTTCATTGACAGGAATGGGACCATATCCTTTATTTTATCCTTTAGCTCAATACCATCGATGTATTCCATTACAATGAACTTTTTTCATTAGATTCTTCTATCGCATAGATGGTAGCAATGTTGGGATGATTTAAAGATGCTGCCGCTTGTGCTTCTATTTCAAAACGTTTAAGATCTTCCTGATTAGCAGAAATTTGATGAGGTAAAAATTTAATGGCCACTTCTCGTTTGAGTTTGGAATCTTCGGCTTTATAAACACTCCCATCCCGCCTTCACCAAATTTCTCTAATATTTTATAATGGAGTATTGTTTCACCGATCATAAAAATTCCTTTTTATTAATTTTTTCAATCCTGTCCTGTAAGTTTCTTCTTCAATTCCGAAAACCAGTTGACTATTACGTTTACCTTGACAGGCTTTGACAAATCCTCTGCACTTTTAAGCATAAGAACGCGTCCATCCGGTGCTACAGTAAAATCCCTCTGGGTATATGAGGTTGAAACTCTTATTGACTCGCAAACTAATCGTCTCGATATCACTTTTAATTCGGGACTTGTTTGAATTTTGGCAGCCATTATTTTGTCATCATCTCTGTAATAAATTTCGCTGCCGTCGACTGACCACTGCGGATAGATACCATCATCTATTGATACCTGAACTTTTGTATCGGTTATCGGGAAAGGCCTTATAAATAATTTGAAATTCCCGTCAATTTCATCTGAACGGTATGCTATAAATTTGCCGTCGGGTGAAAAAGTTGGGCTGGTTGTTTTTGCATCCGATTTAAAGAGCAGGTGAGGCTTCTCTTTTCCGGTTATATCTTTTATCCATATTTTTGCGACCAAATGTGTATAAAATATATTTTCCATTGGGCGACAGATTTGACATCTCAGGATATCCGCCTTCTGTAGCTACAATTTCTTTTATGCCGCCGATACCATCGAGCCTGCTAATGTAGATATTATATTTCCCGTTCTCAAAATTAGAAACAAAAACAAAACTTTTACCATCAGGAGTAATTTGAGGCATATTATTGTCTCCGTGTGTAAAAAGAGGTTCAACTTTGTTTTTTTCAAAATTAATTGTTCCTATAGTGTAGGCAGGGCCAGTCAGTATTATAATAGCTTTTCCATTTTTTGAAATCAATGGTTCCAGGTAAGGGCCGCTGTTAGTGAGCGCATTTTTCTCAACACCATTCTTATCAACCCAAACCAGGTAATTTTTAGCTGTGTCCAGTTTTCCCGGCATATATGCAAGCGTTCCATTATTCGCTTCGGTAAGAGAATAGGCTGCCTTACCGCTTGAAGCATTTACTGATATACCCTCTAAAATTTTAATCTCAGGACCAGTGACCTGCAAACCTGATAAATCAAATGTTGAAGCGTATAAATTTCCGCTTCTACTCCATAAAAGATAATTTCCCCAGGGTGTCTGAATAAACCGGGGTGATGTTCCCTGTAGTTCGACGCCATTATAACTCAGGTTCTTTCTTTCTTTAGTTTTGAGATTAACAACTGCAATTTTAGAATCATCGAATGTTCCATCCTTTGACCATATTGTAAATACAGCTGCATTTCCGCCCGGTAATATATAAGGAAGCAGATGACAACCTTCATTTTTGGATTGATCTATTTCCGTTATATTTTCTTCCTTTTTATTCCACGCCTTTTCCATCGTCAGACCACTTGGCCATGCGTCAGCTAAAACAATTTCACCATTGCTACTCCAGCTTAGTCCGTTACTGACATAAGTTCCGGCGATATCAGAAACACCACCTGATATGGGTATTTTTTTGAGTACACCTTCAAGTGTACCAGTAAATGAAATCCAGTTGTTGTTTTCGAACACAGGGTCAACACCATTTTCAGTTCCTCTAATAGGATAAGGTACTAATTTATTTATATCTCTTGCATAAATTATACTAGTTGGTCCTGATTCGTCCGTATAGACAATTGTTTTTCCGTCCGGAGATACCTGAACGACGTATTCCCAGTTAAGAATCTGACTGGATTTTCCCGGTATGTCAAAAGAAAAATGTACTGGCTCCGAAAAATTTGAAGAAGGGGACTGCAGTATTTTTAATAAAACTAATATTATAACTGCAACAGCCAGCAATGATATAACAGCAGCAGAAATTTTATTATCTGAGATATGTTTTATTGATTTCGCAAAAATATTTTTCGGTTCACTTTTTAAAGTATCTGTTTCTTTAGAAGCAAAAGATCTTGCCTGGAAAACTCTGCTAGCTTTACTACCTGATGAGACTCTTTTTAGCTTTCTTAAATTTCTTGCCAGCTCTTTAGCGGACTGACATCTTTCATCTTTGTCCTTTTCAAGACATTCCAGATATTATCTCATCCAACGCAGGATCTATATCCGGTTTAATTGTTGAAAGTGGAGGAGCTTCAACATTTACAATCTCATACATTATAGCTGTTTCGTGCATTCCTTTAAATGGAGATTCGCCCGCAAGCATTTCATAAAGAACCACACCGAATGAAAAAATATCGGTCCTGTGATCGACATCCAATCCCTGCACCTGTTCGGGCGACATATATCCCATAGTTCCAACTGTTGATCCCGCTTTTGTAAGTCGCGAAACATTTCCTGCAGTGTAAAGTTTCGCTAAACCGAAATCCATTATCTGCACAATGCCGTCCTTGCGGATCATTATATTTTCAGGTTTTATATCGCGGTGAACTATTCCTTTTTCGTGGGCTGCACCAAGTCCGTCTGCAATCTGTGCAGCAATTTCAAGTATCCTTTTTTCTGAAAGAACCGGCTTATTGTCCCTGAGTGTTGTCCCTTCAATATATTCCATTACAATGAAAAGTTGATTCATTTTCTTCGATGGAATAAATTGTACATACATTCGGATGATTCATAGATGAAGCGGCTTTGGCTTCCTGTATGAATCTTGCTTTATCATCTTCAGATGCAGTTAGCTGAGAGGGAAGAAATTTCAGCGCAACAAAGCGGTCGAGTTTTGTATCCTGCGCTTTGAAGACTTCGCCCATTCCGCCTTCGCCGAGTTTTTCTAAAATTTTGTAATGAAGTATTGTTTCACCAATCATTTAATCTGAAATCCTGTTTAAGTTATTTTTAACTAATGTCATTTCGACCCGAGGGAGTATCGAAGGTGGCTTATAATAGTTTATTAAAAAGATTTCTCATCCCGCACAGCGAGATTCGAAATGACAATTTCAATTTTTTATTTCTTTCCTTCAAGCCCTTGCTGCCAGTTGGCTACCAGCGTTAAAGATGCGCTGTTATTATTTCCGTTGGGAACAGTTGCTATAATTTCTGTACCTGATTTATTTATGTCATACAAACTGGTAATATTTGTATTGCCGGGCTTAAAAATAGAATATGGCTTTCCAGGTGAAAGTGTTGAACCTTTCTCATTTACATCAACTGCCATTATGCTATTATCCACCGTCAAAATGTAAATGCTTTTCCCGTTGTTCATCCATTTCGGAATGTTGCCGCCATCAACAGATATCTGCCATTTACCGCTAGCATTTGGATTTGTATTATCCGGATTAAATGGAATAACGTAAATTTGTTTTTTACCTGACTCATCTGAAGCATAGGCAATCCATTTCATATTTGGCGAAAATTTTGCCATAGTTTCATTATAATTGGTAGTTAATAAGCCTACCGGCTTTTCTGGATTTTTTCGGTCTAATAATATTATATCCCAGCCGCTTGCATTCCCTGTAGAATTGTTTGCCTGGTAAAGGATGTAATTTCCATCCGGCGAAATATCCACCGCTGCTTTAGTGATAATTTGATTTGAATAATAGCTTTTCGTCACCGGATCCATCTGAATTTTTAATGTATGAAGTCAATATACCCCATCGTTAGTGCTGTGACTATAAATTATGCTTTTTCCATCTTTTGTCCAGAGGGGAACTATATCCGGTTCCTTATAAAAGGTAAGTCTTGTTGATACATTCCTGGTAAGATCGTAGGTCCAGATACTAATATTTTTATCATTCTGATCATAAAGGTCATATGCAAGTTTGTTAACATCCGGAGCAAAATTTATAAGGTACATTGGCTTTTGATCCAGCAATTTTTTAATCTCCTTTCCGTCCTTATCTAGTAGAACAGTGCTTACATTTTCCTGGTTGGCAGTGAGGTAGACAAGTTTTCCATTTTTGGAAACTGCAAAAGTACCAACTACTCTAAGGTCATAATATTGAATGTTTTCTGTAATAGGCATTGCTTCTCCCTCGATTTCAAGTTTATCAGGATCAAACCTTTGAGCAAGCAAAATTCCCTGGCGCACAAACAATAAATATCCGTTTGCATATTGGCAGTTTGAAGAAGCACTAATTATTTTTTTAGATTTGGTATCACTTAATGATGAGAGATAAATAGCATCCGGGCTGGAAGACCCCGTTGTGCTATTTTCAGTTGAGTATAGAAAGTGGTCGCCGTCAGGTAAAAAGTATTCCCATCTCAGGCTTTGGTTCTTATTGGACGTATCTGCTTTGACTATTGCCTCTGGTTGTCCGCCGGATGAAGGGACTTTAAAAATTCCTCCGGTAGAATTCGGCGAGAGTATAATTGTCCCGTTCTTACTCCAGGAGCCGCCTCTTCCTGTAGTTATATCACAAATTGGCAGGGAAGTCCCGGCGTCAAGCGAAATTTTCATAAGCTTACCATTATCAAAATATGCTATGCTTTTGCTGTCCGGCGACCAGAATGGGTAAGCCTGAGTAGTTGCGGCAGTCAACGGTCTGGATGTAAGCGAATTAACGGGCCTTACCCATAATTTTGATACGCCCGATGAATCAGTTCCAATGAATGAAATGTATTTCCCGTCAGGAGATATTGTCAGATTACTCCCAAAACTATTATCGTAATTTATTCCATGTGGAGGAATGACAGAGGCTTTTAATTCCTGAACTTCAACTTCAGTTTTGTTGAAAACAAAAAATACCAACATTAGAACAGCCGTGAGAAAAAACAATATTCCAAAAGACCACGCAAGTTTCGGATTGTAAAAAATGCTGCTGAAAAAACTTTTTACCGGTATATCTCTGAGAGTGGTTGCCCCGGATACATTAATTGAAGATGTTTGAGCGGATGAATTATATGCCTGTGAGTTTACATTGTAAACTCTGCTTTTCCTTTGCGAGGATGATTTTTTAACTTTTCTTAAATCTTTTGCAAGCTCTTTTGCTGACTGGCATCTCTCATCTTTGTCCTTTTCCAGACACTCTAATATTATTCTGTCAAGTTCCGGGTCAATTTCATTTTTAATGGTTGAAAGGGGAGGTGCATCAACATTTACTATTTCATACATAATTGCGGTCTCGTGCATTCCCTTAAAAGGTGATTCACCCGCAAACATTTCGTAAAGAACCACACCGAATGAAAATATATCCGTCCTGTGATCTACATCCAATCCCTGAACCTGCTCCGGCGACATATAACCGAGAGTGCCGACGGTAGTCCCCAATTTTGTGAGACGTGAAGCATTTTTATCTGCGTATAATTTTGCAAGTCCAAAATCCATTATTTGTGCGATTCCATCCTTGCGGATCATTATGTTTTCAGGTTTTATGTCACGGTGCACAATTCCTTTTTCGTGTGCTGCTGCAAGTCCTTCTGCAACCTGGACGCTGATTTCAAGTTTTTGTTTCTCAGAAATACTATCCTTTTTATCCTTTAACGTTTCGCCTTCAACATACTCCATTGCAATGAATAGCTGCTTCTCTCCCTTATCATTATCATATTCTTCTATCGAATATATTGTACAAATATTAGGATGATTCATTGCAGAAGAAGTTTTTGCTTCCTGAATGAATCTTGCTTTTTGTTCTTCATTGGTTGTTAGATTGGAATGGAAGAAACTTAAGTGCAACAAAGCGGTCAAGTTTTGTATCCTGCGCTTTGAAGACCTCTCCCATTCCGCCTTCCCCGAGTTTTCCAATAATCTTGTAATGTAAGATTGTTTCGCCTATCATAATTTATTGATCCTTTAATTCTTGTTCATTATTTAAAATTAAATATAAAATGTTAATCAGTTCGATTTGACTAGTGGCAATTCAATAAAGCTCGCTTCATTTGGTTTATGGTAAATGCGCTGTACGGCTTTTTGGTAATCTCCCGGCTTTGCCCAAAAAATGTTGGGTACAAATTTCTGGGGATTACGGTCGTAAAGCGGAAACCAGCTCGATTGCACCTGCACCATCAGACGATGTCCCGGCAGAAACACATGGTTAGCCGTGGGCAGTTCGAAACGATAGAGCAGGGGTTTGTCAGAAACAATTGCTTTGGCAGTATCAAGACTTTCACGGTAGCGACCGCGGAAAATATCTGCTGATATCATCAATTGATAACCTCCCATTTCCGGCTGCTCTGCTACTTCATCCGGGTATACGTCAATTAATTTTACAACCCAGTCAGCATCAGTCCCGCTGGTTGAAGCCATTAAATTTACAAATGGTTGTCCGCTGATTTTCACCGAATCCGTGAGGACATCTGAAACGAATACCAGGACATCCGGACGACCGGAGGCAAAACGTTGATCATCAACCAGCCATTGTGGCCAGGTTAGTCCCTCATTATAGTAACCGATCGGCTGAATAGGCCTGGCACGAAACGGCACTGGTTTGGCCGGATCGGAAATGTATTCGTCATAAGCGGTATCACCTGCCTTTGGTTTGTCGAAGCTCAATTTTAATCCTGCTGAAAGATACAGTGGTGTCTGTTCTACCTTGCAACCATCCGTACAGCCTGATGGCCACTTCTGCAAATGTCGCCACATATTCGTTCCGGTTTCGAAAGCAGTTACAGGTGAAACATCTGTCTTTGGTGCATCATCTTTGAGATAATGTGCCAAAAACGGCCGCAGTATTTTTTGACGGAAGTAGAGAGCCGTGTTGCTGTTAAATTTCAGATCTCCCAATGAACTACCATCACCGATTTCCTGACCGTGATACCAGGGCCCCAAAACCAGGAAAACCTTGTCGTTATTTTTATCTTTTGGCTCAATGGCTTTATAGACAGCAACGCCGCCATAAATATCTTCCTGATCCCATAAACTGCACACCAGCATTACCGGTACTTTCAATGGCTGTGCCGCCAGCACTTTATCTACTGCCTGGTCTTGCCAGAAAGCGTCATAGCCTGGATGTGCGAGAATCTTTTTCCAAAATCCGACTTGCTCCATTCCACGCTGCCGTCCAAGCTCACCAGCGGAGCCGGCAGACATATAAGTATCATAATCGTCAAAGTAACTTGACCACCATTTCGCGCTGTTATCGCGAGTAGCATCCTGTTCATAGATGTAAGGCATGTTCTGTTCACGGAAAGCGCCGTTATGGAACCAATCATCTCCGCGCCAGCCGTCAACCATAGGATTCATAGGAACAGCAACTTTAAGAGCAGGGTGCGGATTTATGAGTGCCATCAAAGGAAGAAAACCGTCGTACGAAATTCCGAGTATTCCCACTTTACCATTACTTTCGGGAATATTTTTTACCAGCCAGTCAATTGTATCATAAGTGTCGGTTGAATTATCAACCGGAGTAGGATTCTGCGGTCCGTGCAATGGTCGATTCATAATATAGTCGCCTTCTGATCCATACTTTCCGCGAACATCCTGAACAACACGAATATAACCGTCCTCGACTATGACATCGGTTGCATTATCATATCCCTGCAGCATAGGACCGAGGTGTGAGCTGTGTTCGTGACTCGTCAGGGCCGTGGCATCGTAGGGTGTGCGGGTGAGCAGAATTGGAGCTCTCTTTGCGCCTTTGGGTATGAGAATGACCGTATGCAGTTTAACGCCATCCCGCATGGGAATCATTACGTCACGTTTAATATAATTGAATCCATATGTAGCTTCTTCAAGCTTCGTCGGTGTTTCGCTCGGCAGATCAGGATATTTGCCTGTCTGTGTGGTCTGTGCCGGAAGACTCGCAATGAAAAGGAGGCCGCAAAGTATGCATGCGCGCATGACAAGTAAAAAAATATTTCTCACAGAGTTGTTGATAATTCGCGAAATGGACTGAACAAAATCTGTACTCATAATTTTTCTCCTTCACCGAGTTTTTCAAAAATTTTATAATGTATCCGCCGCTGGCGGATTGTTTCGCCAATCATTTTTCACCTTTATTAATTAAACCTTGCCAGTTTTGTATATATGTAAGTGGGGGTAGAATAGTCGTGCCGCTTGGCATAGAACACAAAAAAGTTTTTCCGTCCTTAGTTACATCATAAATGTTTAATATATTCTTGTCTGTAGTGTTGAATAAAACTTCCGGTCTATCCGCTGTAAGATTATCACCAGAAGTATGTACTTTCATTTTATATACTAGGTTTTGCCACTGGAATATTATTGCCTGATCATTCTCAACAAATCGTAATGGTATCCCTCCATTTGCAGTAAGCGGATAACGCAATCCATTAGACCCGAAATTTTGAGCATAAACCTGGGATTTACCGGATTCGTCATTATCATAGATTATCCATTTCATATTTTTTGAAAAATATCCATTTTCTTCATTGAAGTCGGTATTCGCTATAGTATCTTGACAGTTTTATTTTTCAAATCGTAAAGAACAATGTCACCCTTGGCACTTGAATTTTGTTGAGTTTGCATAATTAAAATATATCTTCCATCACTGGACCAATTTGTTGGGTAGCAATAGATATCCGGTTTGGCTTGATATAGCAAACTATCATTGTTACTTGCATTAAGACCTTTAATATAAATACCTGCGTTCATTCCACTATTGGAGGTATACGCTATGCTCTTTCCATCATTAGACCAGATTGGAAATTGATTAAGATTAGAATCAAAAGTAATCCTGGATAAAATATTTTGCTTAATATCATAAATCCATATTACAGGAGTTGTATTGTCATTGGCCGAAGCATCAAATACAATTTTATTCCCGTCAGGAGAAAACTTTGCCAAATTGAAAATATTTTGTCTAAACAATACTTTTTTCTGATTTCCTTTATCATCCGTTAAGATATTTTCAATATTATTTTCGTTTTTACTCTGAAAAATCAGGTTACCGGCGTCTGAAATCGAATATGAGGCATTGATATAATTGTTATTATAGGCCACATTTCCTGAGATAGTGAAAATGTCTCCGGATAGTTTAAAATTATCAGGATCAAAAGCCTGGCACATTAAGGTTGATTGCCTGACGAAAAACAAATATCCGTTTGCGTATTCAGCATTGGAAGATACCTGCATAACTGTATCTCCGATATCTGAATTTATTGAACCAACCATAACTACATCGCCGTGAGAAGAACCGGAAAATTTAGCCTCAATCGTATATAAGAAATGTTCATCATCAGGCAGAAAATATGGAAAGCGCAAGCTCTCTTCGGTATTTACTGAATCTGATTTGACTATTTTACGCGGTGTGCCGCCATTTGCTGATACAATATAAAGACCGCCAGTTGCGTTTGGAGCGAAAACAATATCGCCATTTTTATTATTAGTTCCACCTCTGCCGAGCAATGCATCACAAACATCTATTTCTGTTCCGGAAGATATATTGAGCTTTTTTAGCTTGCTTTCATAGAAATAAAATACATATTTATTATCGTACGACCAGAAAGGATAAAGTCCGCCGCTATTATAAATATACCGGGGATCTATTTTTTTAATTTTTTTTGCAACACTTGAATTAATTGATCTTAACATTAACATACAATTTCCTGCAGAATCAATACCCGCAAAGAATACGCTTTTGCCATCATGTGAAATTACAGAAGATTCACCCATAATGTTGTAGTTATCTGGGCCATTAATAGAGACATTGGAAGTAATTTGCGAATGCGTCTTTTGGTTATTAAAAATTCCAAAGAATAAGAGTGCCAATAAAAGAATTCCCGCAATACTCCACGCTATAAGTGATGAAGAAAAAATTTTGCCTAGTTCAAATCTTTTGTTGAATGCTTCAATCGTTATTGAGCCGGAGCTTTTAGACTGAGTCTGGCTTTGTGGTTGGGTCTGAAATGTTTGTGAATTTACATTATAAACTCTGCTTTTCCTGTTCCCGGTTGACTTTTTTATTTTCCTCAAATTCTTTGCAAGTTCTTTAGCTGACTGACATCTTTCGTCTTTATCTTTCTCCAGGCACTCAAGAATTATTCTATCAAGTTCCGGATCTATTTCCGGTTTCACGGTTGAAAGTGGAGGGGCTTCGACATTAACAATTTCATAAATTATTGCAGTCTCGTGCATTCCCTTAAATGGAGATTCGCCAGCAAACATTTCGTAAAGAACAATTCCAAATGAAAAAATATCTGAGCGATGGTCAACGTCCAGTCCCTGCACCTGCTCGGGTGACATATATCCCATCGTTCCCATTGTAGTACCTACTTTTGTAAGCCGTGAACCCGTTGCACTTGATTGAAGTTTTGCCAAACCGAAATCCATTATCTGTGCAATGCCGTCTTTGCGTATCATAATGTTTTCAGGTTTTATGTCACGGTGCACAATTCCTTTTTCGTGAGCTGCAGATAATCCTTCCGCAACCTGCACTCCCATCTCAAGAATTTGCTTTTCTGAGAGGCTGCCTTTTTTATTCTTCAAAGTTTTGCCGTCAACAAATTCCATTACGATGAAGAGTTGTCCTTCGTTTTCCTGTATATCATAGATAGTGCAGACGTTTGGATGATTCATAGCGGAGGCAGCTTTCGCTTCCTGTATAAATCTTGCTTTATCATCATCGGAAACTGATATGCTTGAGGAAAGAAATTTTAAAGCTACAAAGCGGTCGAGTTTTGTGTCCTGCGCTTTGTAGACGGTTCCCATCCCGCCTTCGCCAAGCTTTTCAACTATATTATAATGCAGAATAGTCTCACCAATCATTTAATACCTCAATATTTAAGTTTGTGCACGGAATTCTTAGGATGCAGAAGGGACGACTTAATTTTACGTATTTTATAAGTAAAATACGATTTAATTTTAAAAACTAACTAAGAGCCAATTTTAAGTAAATTAGACTATAATCAACTAATATTCAGTCTTTCCTGATGGTGTAATAGTTAAAGGTCTATCATTTATTCATATTTGCTAATTATTGCTTTATAACCGGGAAGATTCCTTAACGAATCATATGTTGGATCGAGCTTTAATTGATTAACAGAAAAAGCACCGGGAATTGAAAGTATAAAATCTATCTGCTTTAAAGCATTATCATTATCTCCCAGGAGAGTATAAATGATTGCCATATCCCATTGACGGAAATATCCTCTATATGCTTCCTTTTCAAGAGGAAGCAGTTCAATACCTTTTTTGCCTTCTGCAATTGCTTTATCTTTAAGCCCTAATCCTGCATAAGTAATTCCAAGTGAACTGTGCAGCCTTTCATCATTTGGAGAATCTTTTAGCATTTTTTCCAATTCGTATTTTGAAGATTCAAAATATTTCTTTGATAAATCCGGTTGTTTCTTATATCTATAAATAAATGCAAGTTCAAGGTCGTTCGGGATATATCGAAATTGTTCTGTCCAATAAGTTATCCCCGATGTTTTTAAACTTTGAATGGCCTGATCATAATCCCTGTCGAGTACATTTATAAATGTCCTTACGTCAAAAGTCGAATTTAGATAATCGCCTCTTTTAATATTGTTAATAATGTCAAACGCTATTTTTGTATCACCTTTCCAATTAATATAATTTAGAGCTAATTCAATTTTGGTTACAAGATAATCAGGGTTAAAATCTTTGCTCAGTTGATAATATTTATCCGCGTTTTGATAATCTCTTACCAAAGAATAAGTATCGGCTGTGTTAAATGCATATTCAGAAGAAAGTGGATCAAGAGTTGTCCCCTTTACCATATTTTGGGTTGCTAATCTGAAGTTTCCCATTCTTCGGTATACATATCCTGTTGCAGCATAGGCTTCCGCATTGTTTGGTTGAATTTTTAGTGCCTTAGAAAATTCTTCAATTGCTTTGCTGTAATTTAGTTTGCCCCAGTAATAGTAATAACCAAGAGCAAGATAAGCTTCAGCAAGATCCGGATTCAACTGAAAAGATTTTTGGGCATTATCAAACGCTTCCTGTAAATTTTCATTACTTCTGTCAAAATAAAACCAGTACATTGATATTTGTTCTTTAGCCATCAGTGCATATGCCAAAGCAAATTTTGGATCCAGGTCTATTGCCTTTTTACTCAAACTAATACTGTTTAGAATATCTGCTTTAATTGTGTTTCCGCGTTTAGAATAACTAAGTGCCTGAAGATAATAATCGTAAGCTGCTAAATTTTTAGTTGGAGGTGTTTCTTTCTGAATCTGGTTATTTGCCAGGGATCCACCTAATTGATCTACAACTTTCTGTGCAATTTCATTCTGCACAGCAAATATATCATTTAGCACCTTGTCGTAAGAATTCGACCAGGTGATTGTGTTGTCTGATACGCGCGTAAGCTGCGGAGTAATTCTCACACGATTTTCATTTTTCCCTGTCTTTGCCCAGAGCACTGTGCCGTTCAATATATAATCAACACCAAGTTCCTTGCCGATTTCCTGGTTGGTCTTGTTTTCCTTTGCGAGTTTCTCAGCACTGCTTGTAGAGATAACGCCTATGTTATTAATAGAGGCAAGTTTACTGGTAATTTCATCTGTTACACCATCAGCAAAATATTTTTCATCCTGCGAACCAAGATTTTCAAACGGCATAACAACAATCATCTCTTTGCCGGGAGTTGTCACTGTAGGGCTTTCATTTTTATTAAATAAAAAATAAAATATTGAGGCGGCGGCAATAATTAATATTGCAGCGAAAGACATAATCCATTTCATTCTGGAATTTTTAATTGGATTAACAACAGTAGTTTCCCTCGAACCGGATTTTGCTAGTGAATCGCCTTTTAAACCCTTGAGATCGGCAAGCATTTCATTTGCGTTTTGATACCTGTCTGACGGAGATTTCGCCATAGCTTTTTTTATAATATGAGAATATTCTTCGGACACATTATTAAGTTCAGGTTCTTCATTTAAAATCGAATAGATTATTGCCTGGTCGTATGCGCCTTTGAACGGCTGTCCGCCTGTTAGCATTTCATAAAGTACAATTCCAAATGACCAGATATCCGTTCTCTGATCAAGAGTTTCACCGCGGGTTTGCTCTGGAGACATATAAGCTATGGTCCCGATTGTAGTGCCGAGCTTAGTTACCTGGCTGCCTTTGCCTATCTTTGCAAGACCGAAGTCCATAATTTTAACATTACCATCATTTGTGATCATAATATTTGAGGCTTTAATATCTCTGTGTACTATTCCTTTATTGTGAGCAGCGGTTAATCCTTTTGCTATTTGAATTGCTGTAGTAATAGCTTCATCATCAGGCAAAGGGCCGGACTTAATTTTGTCCTTTAACTCAGTACCATTGATGTATTCCATGACAATAAAAATCGTTTCACCTGATTCTTCAATCGCGTGAATGGTGGTTATGTTAGGATGATTCAGAGCGGCGGCGGCCTGCGCTTCAATTTCAAAACGCTTACGCTCCTCAGCGTCAGCAGAAATTTGTTTTGGCAGAAATTTTATTGCGACTTGCCGTTTTAGCTTTGTGTCCTCGGCGAGATATACCACACCCATTCCGCCTTCGCCTAGTTTTTCGATGATTTTATAATGTAGTATTGTTTGTCCTATCATTGTTTGTCCTTATTCTTAATTTCTTTTTTATTGGAAATTCTGAATCAACATGATGTCGCTTGTAACCCGATCATATTGCGTAAACAACAGATAACGTCCATCCGGAGACACTGCCAATGTACCTGAAGAAGTATAGATCGTTTTGGGAGTTTCCAATATTTGTTTTATTTCCCGGTTCTTAAAATTGTAAAAATAAATTTTACTCTGTTCGGTTGTATCATTCTTCACAAAAAAGATACCTTTCCCGGTTATGATCCATGCACCCCAGCTAATACCATTAAGTCGATTATCGACCGGTTCTTCGTCCCCGCTGGTAAGTGACAATTTCATTATTTTGCTCTGGAGACCGCGTTTCACAAAATAGAGATCGTTACCGTCAAAGGATTCGTATGCAGCAAAACCACCATTTTTTGTTACTTGAATTTCTTTCCCTCCGTCGACGGAAACTTTCCATATTTGATATTCGCCTGTTCTATTCGAACTAAAATAAATCCATCGACCATCATTCGACCACCTGGGAATATTATCTTCAGCTGTATTGGTCGTCAACTGGCGCGGTGTTCCTCCGCTGGAGCTAATGACATAAATATTTCCATTTCCTTTTTCACGCGAATCAAAAGCAATAAAGCGATCATCCGGTGACCATTGTGGTGTACCTGCCGAGGGACCTCTTAAAAAAGTCAACTCTACCTGATTCGTGCCATCAACGTTGCATCGCCATATTTCGTTGCCGCCTTCCCCGCTTCCTGTCCGGTTTGAAGTAAATACGATGTATTTTCCATTATGTGAAAATTCAGATTCACGCTGCATTCCACTTGATGAAATAAATTCGGTCGCCACTCGCTGAGCGGACGCCGAAGATCCGAGATTCACTCGCCAAATATTAGCGTTTTGCTCCCCACGTCTGTATGCAAGATAATGTCCCTTTTTAGCGATATCAATTTCCTCCACATTATCCCCGGAACCTGGAACAGCAGTCGGTGAACCGCCATTCGATGGTATCCTCCACAACGTTTTATTTCCTCCCCGGTTTGAGGAAAATACAATGTCGTCTCCGTTTGCTGTCCACGCAATACCTCCTACAAGAAGACTGTCGAACGTTAATCTTTTTTCTTCTCCGCCATTCGATGGTATCGTATACAGTTCCGAGATACTGTAGCTGAGTGATTTTATAAATGCAACGGTTTTTCCATCAGGAGAAATCTTGGGATTATTATCTCCGTATACTCCGTTCATATCCGGTGATGATAATGCTTCTTTCTTACCGGATTCAACCGATATAAACAAAATATGAGGGTAAATGCTTGAATCTGATGCTGAAACTATCAGCGTTTTGCCATCCGGTGACCAGTCAATTCCTACACCATAATATTTGACATCGGCAATTTTACGTTCATCTCCACCTAACGATGGAATTATGTAATAAGAACCACCATTCCCTTCCAACCGAAAGAATGCAATGTAACTTCCATCGGGCGACCACGCCGGATAAATATCAGGGGCTGGATTATGTGTAAGCCGAAGTGGCGAACCGGCATCAATAAGCTTTACGTAAATATCTGCATTATCTTGCTGCTCGCCTTCCCAAGCGAATGCGATTGAATTACCGTCCGGAGAAAATGCCGGGTACCCAGACTGCCCGGCATAACTAGTAAAATTAATTGTTTTCATTGGAGGGAGATTATCGATCTTCTTTTCTGAATTGAAGAAAATAAAATAAGCAGCAACAACTAATATAATTCCTGTAATGCCTATTGCTATAAAAACCGGTAAACGGGATTTTTTCTTTGGAGTTTCAATATTTACTGTCTGTTTTTCACCTGATATTTGTTTATCTATTCTTAGGTCTTTTAATATTTCAGTAACTGATTGATAACGGTTTGTTTTCTCTTTCTCCAAACATTTTTTTAAGATTAATTGCAGAACCGAATCCTGAATATTATCTAGTGAAGGTTCTTCATTTAATATGTTATAAACAATCGCAGCATCATAATCACCTGCAAATGGCATCTTGCCTGTTAACATTTCATAAAGTACAACACCAAATGACCAAATATCGGATTGTTGGTCAACCTCTTCACCTTTAGCTTGTTCCGGTGCCATATATGAGAGTGTTCCTAAAGTAGAGCCGGCTTTTGTAAGCTGCGATCCTCCTTTCATCTTTGCCAAACCAAAATCCATAACTTTTACTTTGCCGTCATTCGTAATCATTATGTTTTGAGATTTAATATCTCTGTGTACAATCCCTTTCTTATGTGCGGCTTCTAATCCTTCTGCTATTTGTATGGCGGTATTGATTGTTTCTTTGGTAGGAATCGGACCAGATTTTATTTTATCTTTTAATTCAATACCATCAATGTATTCCATTACGATGAAGGTATCGTCCTCTGATTCTTCAATTGCATAAATAGTGGCAATGTTGGAATGGTTTAAGGCTGCAGCAGCTTTGGCCTCAATTTTAAATCTTTCTCTTTCTTCTGAGTTACCGGCAATGTGTCTTGGTAAAAACTTGATGGCAACCTTGCGTTCCAGATTATGATCTTCAGCAAGATAGACAACGCCCATTCCGCCTTCGCCAAGCTTTTCGAGGATTTTATAATGCAGTATAGTTTCGCCTATCATGTTAATCCTTTATAAATAATCATTTTGACAAATTGTATTGTTCAGGGGAGATATCAGGAATACGTAAAGTCTGCGAACCCGACCGTTGTAAGATAGCATTTATTTCATTTATCTCCATATTCTTTAATGAATTCCATTTTTTAGAAGCTGCCTTAATTTTGCCGTTTAATTCATTAAAGCCTGTTCTCATTTGTTCGGTTGGTTCACGGTCTGCACTGAATACTGCGGTTTCTAAATTTGCAGGATTTGAACCACTTAGCAACTTTTTTATCTCGTCAATTTTAGTATTTGCAATTTTAATTTTAGCCGTCAAATTATTGTCTGCTTTACTATCCAATTTGGGTAATTGCTCTACTACAGAATTAACGGAAAGGCTCAAGTTGTGATGATCGGAAGAAGTGTTCCATATTTCTAATCCCAGATTAAGCTGATCCTTTAACGCTTTTTCAGAAACTTTTACTCTCGGATCCATTTTTACTCTTAAATTTTGAGAATGAGCCTTCCCATTTACTGTTAAAACTATTTTATATTCACCGGGCAGTGCCATAGGGCCAGCGGGTTCCTTTCTGGTTCCATCACCTACAATTGCTTCCATACTATAATATGTGTTTTTTGTGGGCATCGGTGGATAATGTAAATCCCAGACGAAACGATTGATACCGGCATGAGTTGTTAACGGTTTAAATACTGGCAGCCACTCCGGCATAAAGTATGGCTGTGAAGAAGGAGGCACTTCTTTATCGTTACTTGAGTAATGCCTTATAAGAGTTCCTGCTTTATCAAAAACACTTAATGTAATTTCACCGGAAACATTTTGTCCGAGATAATAATTAATTATTGCTCCTGCAGGAGGATTTTGTCCAAGCGGAGTTTCAGGAGGCAGGGGAGTATCTCCGTTTTCACTTCTTCTTATTCTGGTTGCAATTTCAGGCTCAAAAAGTGTTACATCATTTTTTATTACGTTTGCATTTAATTGTCTAAAAGGACTTAGATCATCCAGAATCCAGAACGCTCTTCCGTGTGTTGCTGCAATTAAATCGTTATCGTGAACAGCAAGATCACGCACTGCAACTGTAGGAAGATTTAATTGCAACGGCTGCCAGTTTTCTCCATCATTAAATGAAATGTAAACTCCTGTTTCCGTACCTGCATACAATAATCCTTTCTTTTTAGTATCCGAGCGTACTGCTCTAACAAAAGAAAGATCAGGAATTCCCTTATTAATTAATACCCAACTTTTACCGCTATCTGTTGTTTTATAAATGTAAGGAGTGAAATCATCCAGCCTGTGCCTGTCAACTGCAACGTAAGCCGTTTTTGTATCAAATGGTGATGCATCAATAATGCCGATCTTGCTCCACGGCTGAAGTTTTTTTGGCGTAACATCTTTCCAGTGGGAGCCATTGTCTCCTGTTAATTGAATTTTTCCATCGTCTGTTCCCACCCATATTATTCCTGATTTAACAGGTGAAAATGAAAAAGAATAAATCACTCCCATTCCCCGTTTGGATGCATTTGAAACCGAAAGCGGAGAAGTTTCATCCTTCACATTTTTATCTGCACCGGAAAGATCGGGGCTTACTTCTTTCCAGCTTAGTCCTCCGTCAGTGGTTCGCAGTAAATATTGTGAACCAAAATAAAGTGCATTACTATTGTGCGGATCAAAACCAATCGGTGATGTCCAGGTAAATCTATATTTTCGTTTTTGCATTGGCGTACTGAAAGAGGCGAGCAGCCAAGGCTCAACTACCTGGGATTGTCCCGTTACGTTGTCGTATCGATACAAACCACCGTAAGTATTTCCGCCGTAAACAATATTTGGATTATTAGGGTCTGGCGCAATGTAGCCTGCCTCACCTGCACCAATAGGATACCAGTCTCTGTAAGATATCTGCCCGTAATCACTTCTACTTGTAATTGAAACTGTTCCGCAATCCTGCTGTGCACCATAAACTCTGTAAGGGAATTGATTATCAACGCTGATGTGATAAAATTGCGCAGTCGGTTGGTTGTACCAGCTGCTCCACGTTTTTCCGTAATCTAAACTTACTGCCGCACCCTGATCAGCGGCTTCAATTAATCTGTTATTGTTTATGGGATCGATCCAGACATAATGATAATCATCGCCTCCGGGTGAACCTTTAATTGCAGCAAAAGTTTTTCCACCGTCTTCTGAACGGAAAACTGAACGGTTTGGAATGTAGACTATTTCAGGATTTGTCGGATCAACAAACACTCTACCGAAATACCACATTCGTGTAATAATTTGCTCATTGGTGCTTCGCAATTCCCAGGTTTTTCCGCCATCGTTTGAATAATATAAACCTGAATTTTTGCCCTGTGATTCAACAAGTGCAAATAATTTATTACCGTTTGATCCGTTCACAACGGCAACACCAATTCTGCCTAGTGTATCTTCGGGAAAACCGTTGCCTTTAATTTCATTCCAGGTATTTCCGATGTCGGTAGATTTATAAAGTCCGCTTCCCGGGCCTTCATTCGGGGGATACTGACTCCATGGAGTGCGTTGTGCCTGCCACATTGATGCATAAATTACATTTGTATTTTCAGTATCCCAGGAGAGATCAACAGCGCCGGTTTCATCATTTTTGTATAAAACTTTCTTCCAGGTTTTTCCGCCGTCCGTAGTTTTGAAAACACCTCGCTCATTGCTTGATCCGTAAGCGTGCCCGAGCGCTGCAATAAAAACTATATCAGGATTATTCGGGTCTATTAGAATTTTCCCGATGTGTCTTGTATCTTCCAGGCCGAGATGAGTCCAGTGTTCGCCGCCGTCAGTGGATTTATAAACACCGGTTCCATAAGTAATATCAGAACGCATATCCGCTTCGCCGGTTCCGATATAAATAATCTTTTCATTTGAAGGAGCAATCGCAAGCGCGCCTATCGATGGATTTGTCTGTCCATCAGTCAGAGGAACCCACGTTACACCTGCATTTGTTGTTCGCCAGACACCACCATCAACAGCGCCGAAATAAAATGTGTTTGGATTTCCGGGAATACCTGACGCAGCTAGTGTTCTCCCGCCACGGAATGGACCGATCATTCTCCAGCGCATAGAATTATAAGTGCTGTCGGAAAGTTTTGGCATTCCTAAAGTACTTTCATTTTTATCTTTTACCTGTCCGGTTAAAAACAGTGGTATTGAAAAAATTATTAACAAGATGAGAGGAAGAAGTCGTTTCATATTTGTTCCTTGTTGATTATCGGTATTAAAATATTTTGTTATTAGAATTTTATTCCCTATTCATCTTTAGAAATCAATCCCTGCCAGTTTTGTATATAAGTAAGCGGTGGAGTCACAGCACTGCCGTTTGAAACACCACCCAGAAAAGTTTTCCCGTCTTTAGTTACATCGAACAGGTATATAATATTTTTATCCAATGTGTTGAATAACAATTCAGGTTTGCCAACTTCAAAATTTTGTCCTGATGCATCAACATTAACTTTAAATACTTCATTTTGCCACAAGTATATTATTGCTTTATCATTATCAACCCATCTTAAAGGATATCCACCGTTATTGGAAATCTGCCGTCTGCCTCCATTACCATTAAACGGTTGCACATACACCTGGGATTTCCCTGACTCATTACTTCCATACATAATCCACTTCATATTATTTGAAAATAATCCGTTATACTCATTAAATTCAGTTTTTAAGAAATAATGAGATGCATTATTATTCTTCAAATCTATAATCCCAATGTCCGCAAGTGTCTTTGGATTTACCTGAGTAAATAAAATATATCTGCCGTCACTGGACCAGTCGGCCGGGGAGACAGATTGATCTGATTGATAAACAAGGGTATCACTACCGGTTCCGTCGGCTTTTTTAATGTTCATATTCCAGTTTTTCCCACTATTAGATATGTAAGTAATATATTTCCCATCATAGGACCAAATAGGGCGTTGTTCAATATTTGGCGAAAAAGTAAACCTATTTGTAATTTGCCTGTTTATGTCATACATCCAAACATCAAAGTTTTTACTATCCGCGCTGAGTGCATCGTATATAATCTTAGTACCTTCAGGTGAAAATAATGCAACATTTTGAATATTATTAATCAATAGTTCTTCTTTTTTATTTCCTTTATCATCCACCAAAACAGTTCTAATACTATTATCGCTTTTAGACTGAAAAATAAGATTGCCGGCATCGGATACTGAATAGGCTGCATAAATGTAGGCGTTGAAAAAATTAATATTTCCGGAAATTGTGTAGATATCTCCGGAAAGCTTGAAATTACCTGGATCAAAAGCCTGGCACATTAGAATTGATTGCCTGACAAAAAATAAATAACCATTAGCATATTGTGAGTTGGATGAAACCTGCATAACAGTATCTTTGATATCTGAATTGATGGAGCCTAACATTACTTCGTCACCTTCGGTAGAACCTGAGAATCTTGCCTGGATTGTATATAAGAAATGTACTCCATCAGGGAGGAAAAAAGGAAAACGCAGGCTCTCTTCGGAATTTACAGAATCCGATTTAACTATTTCCTTTGGAGTTCCTCCGTTTGCAGAGACGATGTAAAGTCCTCCGGTTGAATTGGGGGAAAAAACTATATCGCCGTTTTTGTTCATTGTGCCGCCGCGTCCTACTATAGCATCACATACATCTATTTCAGTGCCTGAAATAATGTTAAGCTTTTTAAGTTTACCACCATAGAAATAGAATATATATTTATCATCAGATGACCAGAACGGATAAAGGCTTCCGTTAACTCTGCTTCCATTTAATTTTGTCAGCACTCTGCTTACTGTTGAATTTATAGGCCTGAGCCATAATATCCAGTTTCCGGCAGAATCAATTGCAGCGAAAACCACATATTTACCATTGTGAGATATTTGGGAATTATCTCCCAGTATATTAACATTACCAGGTGCATTAATTGATGTAGCAGATGTAATTAAAGTTTGCTGCTTTTGTTTATTAAACATTGCAAGGAATAAAACAGCCAGTAAAAGAATTCCTGCCAAACCCCAGGATAAATATTTTGATGAAAAAGTATTACCAAGCTCAAATCTTTTATTAAACGCTTCTATAGTTATTGAGCCTGAAGATTTGGAAACTTCCTGACCTGCAGTTTTTGTTTGAAATGACTGGGTGTTCACATTATAAACTCTGCTCTTTCTGTGACCTGTTGATTTCTTAATTTTTCTTAAATCTTTAGCAAGCTCTTTAGCAGATTGACATCTTTCATCTTTATCCTTTTCAAGACACTCCAAAATTATTTCATCCAACTCAGGATCAATTCCTTTTATTATAGTTGAAAGGGGAGGGGCATCTACATTTACGATCTCGTACATTATTGCAGTTTCGTGCATACCTTTAAATGGTGATTCACCAGCAAACAATTCGTAAAGAACAACTCCGAGAGAAAATATATCCGTCCTGTGGTCAGTGTCCAATCCCTGCACCTGTTCGGGTGACATATAACCAAGCGTACCCATTGTTGTGCCGACTTTTGTGAGTCGGGAAGCATTTTTATCAGAATAAAGTTTTGCAAGACCGAAATCCATAATCTGTGCGATTCCGTCTTTCCGAATCATAATG
Source organism: uncultured Bacteroidota bacterium (assembly GCA_963772675.1). Lineage (GTDB taxonomy): Bacteria > Bacteroidota > Ignavibacteria > Ignavibacteriales > Ignavibacteriaceae > JAKAGZ01. Next base: position 501,608 of record CAVYYF010000007.1, on the reverse strand, counting down.
TTTTCAGGTTTTATATCACGGTGCACAATTCCTTTTTCGTGTGCCGCTGCTAATCCTTCAGCAACCTGAACTCCAATTTCAAGTTTTTGTTTTTCAGAAAGGCTATCTTTTTTATCATTTAATGTTTTTCCCTCAACAAACTCCATTGCAATAAAGAGTTGATCTTTGAATTCTTCAATTGAATAAATTGTACAGATATTCGGATGATTCATAGCCGAAGCAGCTTTCGCTTCCTGAATGAATCTTGCTTTCTGTTCTTCGTCTGCTGTAAGGTTAGAAGGAAGAAATTTCAGCGCGACAAAGCGGTCGAGTTTTGTATCCTGCGCTTTGAAGACTTCACCCATTCCGCCTTCGCCGAATTTTTCTAAAATTTTATAGTGGAGGATAGTTTCGCCGATCATATAATTTCCTTTTTAATACTATTTATCATTAAGTAAATCTCTCCAGTTAACAATAACACGCAATGATTTAATTTTAGAATTAAACTCCCAGTTATTGAACAGAAAACTTTGTCCATTATTTAGCACCTCATACATATTCGGATAGGGTAGAAGAGGATTAACTTTGAATAGCTTTTTAGCTTTACCTATTTCGGGCTTATCCTTTAATTTTATTTCAACTGCAGTCATATATCCATTAGTTGATATATAAAAAAGTTCATTTCCATCCTTGCTCCATTTGGGGTATCTTCCTCCTTCTGTTGAAACAACATATTTTTTCCCAGGTTCAGGGAAATTTTGAATATAGACTTCAGGTCGCCCGGTTTCATCCGAAGAATATGCCAGCCATTTACTGTCTGGAGAAAAACTTCCCGCGTATTCATTAAATTTAGTTTGAAGATAGGGGAACGGTTTCTTATCCCCAAACATAGGCATCAGCCATATATCTACTTTTGTCTCAGGATCAAAAACACCCAGTAAAATATATTTCCCGTCTTTTGACCAATCGAATGAAGATTTAACAACAATATTATTCTTGAATAATAATTTTGGTTTGGCATCTATTTCAATGTTTTTTTCGTAAATATTATATACCGAATCCGGAGAAGAAGAGTATACAATTGTTTTACCGTCTGGAGACCAGACAGGTGCGATATCTGCTGCATCATCTGTTGTTAGAGGAGTGCTGAAATCTCTTTGCCGGTTGTAAATCCATATGTCCTGAATTACTTTATTGTCTCCATCAGGACCGTGAATTCTATGGTAGGCAAAGCTATTTCCATCCGGTGATGGATACATTTCAACGAAAAGGCCAAGATTATTTTTTTTACTTAATATATTCCCTTTTCTGTCATATAAAACAAGATTTGAAATTTGGTTGGAATTACCCTCTGAAGCGATAAGCAAATTTCCTGTAACACTAATAGTTTGCACGTTATTCAGGATAGTCCTTTTTTCACCTTCCAGTTTATAGCTTGAAAGATTAAACTTCCGGACTACCACATTTCTATCTTTCAAATACAGCAAATAGTCTGGTGAAATAAAAAATGCTTTGTCATTAAAACCAATAGTTTGATCGTTGCCGAACACTTTAATCTTTGAATTATCATTAAGAGAGCCCACATATATATTGTTTTGTCCCTGGTTCCTGCTTCCTGCAGTATATAAAAAGTGAATATTGTCAGGCAAAAACTGGGAAGGGAAATGATGTTCTTCGCCAATAGAATTATCGAGTGAGGTTAATTGAACAGGTATGCCGCCGCCTGCATTTACTTTATATAAAGGCGAAAAAAATGTAGGCATAAAAATTATCTGGTTATCATTATTCCATATTGCCCCGAACCCATCTTCGGCATCACAAATAACCTGTTTGGCACCGGTTGATAAATTAACTTTTTGCATTTTCTCATTTTGGAAAAACCCTAAATACTTTCCGTCATAAGACCAGAAGGGAAGGCGGGCCTCCTCAGTACCTTCTACACGATTTGCTTTAATAGACTCAACGGGGCGGAGCCATATCATAGATTTACCTGTTGAATCAGCAGCTGTAAATGCTATCACTTTCCCGTCGGGTGAAATCTGGGGAACATCGTCCTCAAATTTTGTCCCGTTTGGTGAATTAAGTTCAAATTGTATAGCCCCGTTACTGAATGTTTTACTTTGATTGAAGTATAAATATGCAAAGACTGCGGCAGCAATAAATATTAAAGCAAAAAACATCGGAAATAATTTCCTTAATTCGAATCTTCTGTTAAAAGCTTCTATTGCAATTGAACCGGAAGAATTAGAAAGCGGAGCCTGGCCTGTCTGAGTTTTAAATGCAGCTGTGTTCACATTATAAACCCTGCTTTTCCTGTGGCCGGTAGATTTCTTAACTTTTCTCAAATCTTTTGCCAGCTCTTTTGCTGACTGGCATCTATCATCTTTATCTTTTTCAAGACATTCTAAAATTATTTCATCCAGTTCAGGGTCAATTCCTTCTTTAATAGTTGAAATGGGAGGAGCATCTACATTTACTATCTCGTACATTATTGCAGTTTCGTGCATTCCTTTAAAAGGAGATTCACCTGCGAACATTTCATAAAGTACGACACCGAATGAAAAAATATCTGTCCTGTGGTCTACATCCAAACCCTGCACCTGTTCGGGAGACATATAACCGAGTGTTCCCATTGTTGTGCCGACTTTCGTAAGTCGTGAAGCATTTTTGTCCGAGTATAATTTTGCAAGTCCGAAATCCATTATCTGTGCAATTCCGTCTTTCCGGATCATTATGTTTTCAGGTTTTATATCGCGGTGCACAATTCCTTTTTCGTGAGCGGCAGCCAGGCCTTCAGCTACCTGAACACCGACTTCCAGCTTTTGTTTTTCTGATAGTCCGTCCTTTTTATCTTTTAATGTAGTCCCTTCAACAAACTCCATAGCAATAAAGAGCTGATCTTCAAACTCTTCAATTGAATAAATTGTGCAGATATTAGGATGATTCATTGCCGAAGCAGCTTTTGCTTCCTGTATGAATCTTGCTTTGTCATCTTCAGATGCTGTTAGCTGAGAGGGGAGAAACTTCAGTGCAACAAAGCGGTCGAGTTTGTTGTCCTGGGCTTTGTATACTTCACCCATCCCGCCTTCACCTAACTTTTCAAGTATTTTATAATGTAAAATTGTTTGGCCTATCATATTTTCCCTAAATTATTATTCTGACGGTTCCGGCCTGTCTCGGCTTGGCAGCCGAGACAAGACGGGCGGGCAAGTCCGACCCTGCCTGCCGAAGCTCTGCATTCAGGAGCGCAGGAAGGTTCGCCTAATTTCTCTACTATCTTATAATATAGAATAGCTTCACCAATCATATTTTATCCTGTTGTGGATTTTTCGTAGAGACGGGGCATGCCCCGTCTCTACAATTAATTATTCATTTCCCAACGCGCCATCTAAAATGTACAAACTTCCGTTTGCAAATCTTGCGTTTACAAGTAATCCTTTTCCGTCGCTTGAAATGCTGGCAATTGAACACTGGGTTTGATCATAACCCAGTGCAACATCAAATCCGTAACTCGCTATTTTTCGGGATTTACCTGTTTCAATATCGATAACATCCAGCCGGCTTTCTTTTTCTGTGGATGAAGCTATGTACAATAATTTGCTGCTACGCGACCACGTTAAATTGTAATAAACGGCAGATGGAGAAACAGGTGAAATTATTATCTTAGATTTTTTGCCATCCGGTGATAATAATAGTATACGTCCTGTTGGATATTTTGAACTACTCTCTTTTGGAAAAGCAACCCACTTACCATCAGGCGACCAGGCAGGATCCGCATATGTAGCTGCTGAATCCGGGAGGTTGGTAACCTTGCCATTTCCAAGAGGTATAATTTTATTGGAATTATTGTCACGGCCGAATAAACTTGTATACAGGCTATTCCCATCCGGTGACCAGCAGAAATTATGTACGATTCCACTATCTGCGATGACAGGTATAGGTTTACCGCCTTCAGAATTTGAAACCCACAATTCTCTGATTGATTTCCCACCTCCGAATCTAAAGTATGCAATATGTTTTCCGTCCGGTGAAATTTTAGCGGCGGGAAAAGTGCTGATTGTGCTGTCCGGAAAGTTTCCGTTAGTAACCACAGGATATTCATTGCCTGCTTCATCCTCCAGCCATATTTCTTCATTACCCGTCTTATTTGTTACATATGCCATTAATTTTCCATCTCTTGATACTGTAGCGGAATATTCATCGACTGAAGTTGCTTTTATACGTTGTAGTGGTGAACCGTCGAATGGGAGCATAACGATATCATAATTTGCATTACTTTCCTGAATAAGCAGACGTTTGTGGTCCGGAGATATAGCCGCAAGATTTTCATTTAAAACGGATTCGGTAATTTTTCGCATTTTCCCATTATCAGTATTTGCAATCCACAAATTACCGTCAACGGCTAAAACAAAATCCTTTGAATCGGCGAGCCATTCAAACTTCGGCAACTCATTCTTCCATTTAATGTCTTTGAATATTTGAAATGGTTTGGCATCAGGTCCGTCCGGCAAGGGTAGAATCCAGAATTGACTCCCTTGACCGGTTGTTATTCCGAGCGCTATTTTTGAACCATCAGGAGAAAAACGAATGTAATCCGGAGAAACAACAAGTGAATTTTTAAATGGGTCCGGATTATAAGCTCTGATTTTACCACCTTCGGGAGAAGTCATTAATAGGGACACATCAACAGATGTAGAATCTACAATCCTTTTAGGTGCCCAAACTGCCAGAGTTTTATTATCCGGTGAAATTCCCGCCGCCGGAGTAGAATATTTTGTTATGAATTTGGGGTTTCCACCAGCCAGCCCGATATTTTTGAGTCTATAATCTTCGATAAAATAGATATTGTTTCCATCAGGGGCCCAGAATATATTAAAAAAACCTTCCTTTGATTCAGTTGTCTCAAGCAGCTTGGACCTGGGGTTATCTATTGAACGCATAAGCAATTGCCAGGTTCCTTCATAATATTTTGTGAAAACTATTGATTTGCCATCGGGAGACCAGGCCCCTTCTTTTGTAACCCCATCCGTTTCAAACGGCGTATAATTATAGGAAGTGAGATCATTGCCCGGCTCGGGCAAAGTGATAAAATAAAACAATAATACAATTGCAGCTGTACATAAAACAGCAAGAACAATTGATGTAATCTTCCATTTCTTAATTTCCAGCTTCCGCTCTTTAGCTACCGGAACCGCTTGCTGAATCCTCGATGCAGTTCTTGATCCGCTTGATACTCTTTTTAGTCTTCTTAAATTACGTGCAAGCTCTGCCGCAGACTGGCACCTGTCCATAGGGTCTTTTTCAAGGCATTCAAGAATCAATCTCTCCAGTTCGGGATCAATATCAGGTTTGTCTTCTGAAATTGGCGGTACATCCGTATTTACAATTTCATAAATCAGTGCTGCTTCGTGCATTCCCTTGAAAGGGGAGATGCCTGCAAATAATTCATAAAGCACTACACCGAGTGAAAAAATGTCTGTCCTGTGGTCAACGTCCTGTCCCTGTATTTGTTCGGGGGACATATATCCCATTGTTCCAAGAGTTGTTCCTGCTTTTGTAAGCCGGGAAATATTTCCTGAAGAATAAAGTTTTGCCAGTCCGAAATCCATAATCTGCACTCTGCCGTCTTTACGGATCATTATGTTATCGGGCTTAATATCCCTGTGCACTATTCCTTTTTCGTGTGCGGCGGCTAAATCCTTCAGCAACCTGAATTCCGATTTCAAGTTTTTGTTTATCGGAGAGAGTTTCTTTCTTATCGGTTAAAGTTTTTCCGTCCACAAATTCCATCGCAATGAATAACTGCTTATCGCCATTTTTATTCTCATATTCTTCAATAGAATAAATAGTACAGACATTCGGATGATTCATCGCAGAAGCGGTTTTAGCTTCCTGAATGAAACGTGCCTTTTCATCTTCAGTTGCAGTTAGTTTTGACGGAAGAAATTTCAAAGCAACAAAGCGGTCGAGTTTTGTATCCTGGGCTTTGAAGACTTCGCCCATTCCGCCTTCGCCAAGTTTCTCCATTATCTTGTAATGAAGTATAGTTTCACCAATCATTCTTAATCCTTTTGTTTTAATTTATTATCCCAATTAGTAACTATTGTAAGAGGAGGAGTCTCAGTACTTTGCACGGGAATACGGAACAGAAAATGTTTATCATCTTTAGTTACTCCACTTAATACTGCTCTCCCTGAAAAAGGGATATCGAAAAGCGCAGTGGTTTTGCCTATATTAAATTCAGAACCGTGTGGATTTACTTCCGTATACACTACTTTATTATTAGGGCTTGTATAGTAAATCCCTTTGCCATTTGAATTCCATTTGGCGAAATCTTTGATCCCGGAAGTTGACACCTGCCACTTACCTTCGGCAACGTTAGGAAACGGGCTTACATACAATTGGACTTGTCCTGTTTCATCTGTGCCGTATATGATCCATTTACTGTCAGGAGAAAACCATACGCCAAATTCATTGAATTGGGTCTTAAATATTGTTATTGGTTTTATCTTGCCTGTATCCGGAATATTTGTAATCGGTAATACATAAACATCGAATTTTGTATCGGGATTAGACTGGGTAAATCCTATATATTTGTTGTCTGAGGTCCAGTCTATTGGAACTATATCACTGCTACCCGTATTAGTTAATTGGATAACATCTCCGACTCCGTTTGATGATTTCATATACAAATCGGCTTTCCCATTATTCCGGTTTGAAGAATATACAATCCATTTCCCGTTGTATGACCAAAGAGAGTATTGATCTTTGGAGCCTGAGAAAGTAAAACGAGTATAAATTTTCCTATTGATATCATATATCCAAATATTCTGATCCCTTGAATTATCATCATAAATTGAAAGGGCTATTTTTGATTCGTCGGGAGACAAAGCTGCATCCCTGTAATCATTAATCTTTCCCAAAACGATTTCCTGCTTGCCGTTTCTATCATACCAGGCAAGTTGCATTCCGGTGGTCGTGTTACCTCTCTGGTAAAATAATACACCGTTCCGGGAAACAGAAAAGACTCCACAATTAAATCTCTGCGTGAATAATACATTCTCTTCAATTGGAACGGCCTCTCCCTTTAATTCCAGTTTGTCGGGATCAAAAGGCTGTGCCATCAGAGTATTGTCCTGCACATACAAAATATTATTATCTACATAAACAGCATTTGAATGTGCTGTAAATAATTTTTTTATTTCTTTCCCATCTAGCGATGATACATAAATTGCATCTCCTTCCTGCGAATTTCCGGTCACTCTTGAGTAAAAAATAAAGTGATTCCCATCCGGTAAAAAACAGGGCCATCTGTGTGTACTTTCGCCCTTTGCAGTGTCAAGCTTTGTAATCTCTTTTGGTTCGCCCCCGCTTGCCGGAACTTTAAATATTCCGTCATTTTGGTCAGGCTCGAACACAATCATATCATTTTGATTCCAGCTCCCGCCTCTGCCTGAGTTAGATTTGCAAATTGTAATGCTCGGTCCTCCTGATGCAAGTATTTTTTTTAGCTTTCCGTCAGCAAAATAGGCTATATATTTGCTATCATAAGACCAGAAAGGATAAATAGCATGGTCTGTTCCATTGAGTTTTTGTGCAGTAAGAGCATCAAGCTGTCTTACCCATAGAGAACTGTTGCCGATCGAATCCTGAGCCACAAAAGCAAGCATTTTACCGTCAGGTGAAACGGCAAGATGTACTCCTTCAAGCTGATCTACTGCAAAAGCAAATTTATAATTTGCCGGTGGATCAACTGAAGCAGCAAATAAATTGCTTCCAATTGAATTACCGGAATTTGATTTTGACAAGTTAATATATAGTAGAAGGAGAGTAGCAATAAAAAATACTGATATACCGGTCCATAGTATTTTCCTGTTGTAGACTATATTCCTTAATAATTTAGTAACCGGAATATCGTCGTAAACCAGCGGTCCTGAGAGATTTGTTGCCGTATTCTGCTGAACCGCAGTTCTGTTTATTCCTGAATTAACATTGTATATCCTGCTGGTTCTGGATCCTGTAGAAACTCGTTTAATTTTCCTGAGATTTTTTGCAAGTTCTTTTGCGCTCTGGCACCTTTCATCTTTTTCTTTTTCAAGACATTCAAGAATTAGTCCATCCAGCTGAGGATCAATATCTGTTTTTACAGTTGCAATTGGCGGAGCTTCAACATTTACAATCTCATACATTATTGCCGTCTCGTGCATACCTTTGAAAGGGGATTCACCAGCTAATAATTCATACAACACAACTCCCAGGGAAAATATATCACTGCGGTGATCGAGGTCTAAACCCTGCACCTGTTCGGGTGACATATAACCCATCGTTCCCATTGTTGTGCCGGCTTTTGTAAGTCTTGACACATTGCTGGAGGTATAAAGTTTGGCAAGTCCGAAATCCATTATTTGAGCAATACCATCTTTTCTGATCATAATGTTTTCAGGTTTTATATCACGATGGACTATTCCTTTTTCGTGTGCGGCTCCCAAACCTTCAGCAACCTGAATTGCGATGTCAAGAATCCTTTTTTCAGAAAGAGTTTGTTTTGTATCTCTGAGTGTTGAGCCATCAATATATTCCATTACTATAAAAAGTTGCTTGCCCGCCGCAGCACCTTGTACTGAGGAGGGACCTTCATGCTCCTGAATATCATAGATAGTACAGACATTCGGATGATTCATTGAAGAGGCAGCTTTTGCTTCCTGGATAAACCTGGCTTTTTCTTCTTCAGAAGAAACTACATTTGAAGGGAGGAACTTGAGTGCAACAAAGCGGTCGAGTTTTGTGTCCTGCGCTTTGAAGACTTCGCCCATCCCTCCTTCACCAAGCTTTTCTAAAATTTTGTAGTGAAGAATTGTTTCACCGATCATAATTAAACCTTCATTTCTATTATTAGTTATAAATAATTTGGCCAGGCGGTTTTCTATAGAGAATTTTTTTTGTAAAAGCGGATAAAGATAACTTACCGTTTTCCCAACTTAGGCATACAATTGCGTAAAATAAATGTAAATTTAATTTTTAATCTAGAAATATTTATTGAACTTACGTTTAATTTATCTGGATACCAGGAATACTAAAAACCTTCTTTTATTAGTTATTTATTCCACAACTATTTTCGGAGGTGATCCACCTTTGGCAAATACACCACCGGTTGTACAAAATACTGCATATTCATAAGTTCCTGATGCAGCATCACTTCTGATTTTTAGTTTAAGCTTATGTCCGTTTTTAACCGTCTTCATGTATCCATCGGTGAGGTTGTCAGAACTATCAACCGCGTCAAATAATTGCTGTGGGAATTGAAATACTGCCTCTGTACCTTCTACTTTCCATACAATTGTATCTTTCTTTTTTACTTTTATCTTCGTATTCGTTGAATCGGTTGCGTCAACGACTTTCCAGACATCACCCACCTTCATAACAATTAAAGTTGTTGTATTTGATGCCGGGGGCGGCGGTGGAGTTAAAAATCCCGTCAGAAATACTGCTAAAATAAAAACCACTGAAAACAGTTTTAGTTTTGCACTCATCCTTACCTCCTGATTGTTGAAACAGATATTTAAAATAGTTTTAAGAAAAGAGGGTATTAATTATTATTTTTATTTAATTCAGCTACCAACTGTTTGTATCGTTCATCGGAAACAAGTTGTTTTAGTTCAGGTTCCTGCTCTATATCTGATATTGAATATCCTTTAATAAGAGCTTTCTTTATCCAATATAATGCTTTTTCCCTGTTCTTGAAATGTTCATTTATTGTAGCTGCCCTGTATAAAACATCAGAATTATCAGGAGCAATTTTAAGAGATTTTTTTAACATTTCATAGGCTTTGGTGCTGTCGTTGATATCGCCATAATATCCGGCTAAATTAGAAATAACATCCGGATCATTAGGATTTACTTCCAGTTGTTTTTCAGCGATTGATATTGCTTTTTTATAATTTTCAATTGACTCATTTCTTTTTCCCTGAATCCAATGCTGCGCAGAAGCAAGGTTTCCCCACATTAAATAGTCATTATTGTTCAGGTTTAATGCTTCGTGATACATTTCAGCTGCTTTATCAAATTCCAACCCTTTATAATATAAAACACCAAGGTTTGAATATGTATTATAATTGGGTTGAACCTGTATTGATTGTTCAAACATCTTTCTGGCATCTGACAGGCGTCCGAGTGAATAGTACATCGCACCAACATTGCTGTAACCACGGTAATTATTCGGTGTGCATTTTATAACTTGATTGAACTGTTCAATTGCATCTTTGAAGCGGCCATGGCTATAATAGTATATACCGAGGTCATTGTAACCAGCCCAATAATCCGGTTTTAAACTAATAGCCTGTTTATAAGTTGCTTCAGCTTCCGAATCTTTGTTTTCCAAATGATACGCTTTTGCCAGTCCCCTGAACGCGGCAGCATCAGAAGGCTCACTTGCTAAAGCTTTTTTGAAATGGAGAATTGCTTTGTCATAATTTCCGGTTCCGTTATATATCATTCCGAGAGTAACATTGATCGATGCAAGCGTACTATCAAGCATATAACCTTTTTTTGCTGTCTTCATTGAAAGATCGACCAGGTTTGATTTCTTCGTAAGATCATAATCCCGCCAGTATGCTTCTCCCAGTCCTGCATAAGCCAGTGCGTAATTTGTATCAATTTGTATTGCAAGTTTAAGGAGTCTGATCCCTTCTTCCACATTATTGGCATTTTGAAATTGTTGAAGATTTCCAATTCCCTGTACATAGTATTCATAAGCTTCAGGCACAGTCGTTTTCCCGGCATCTAAAAGACCTTTCAGTTGAGGTTCCATTTCTATGTGAAGCATTTCCAGCATTTTAATAACTGCCTTGTTATCTATTGAAGAAATGTCTTTTGTTTTAATATTAATTATTGCTGAATTTAGCTGCCGGAGATTTTTTGCGTCAACAAGGTTTAAATTTAACTTTATAAGACCATTTAGAAATTGAATACTACCTGTTACAGCAAGATTTACTCCATACCTTTTATAAGCTTCACTGGCGCTTTTAATATTATTTTGAATCACCTCACTTGCAGGTACAACCCATAACGAACTGCGGAACTGTTCCAATTGTGTAATATTGCTGGTAAGAGTTTCCAATAATCCTTCACAAAATGCATCTTTGTTATGATCGCCTCCAATATTTGTTAAAGGCAAAATAATCAGATGCTGTTCTTCAGGAGTGGAATTCCATCCTGCGATATCTTTAATTTTTTGCCACACTTCCGGTAAAATGAAAGATAATGTAATGACCACAGCTATCGCAGCGATGATTGTAAGTATTTTCTTTCCTACAGATTTTTTTGACCCTTGCCTTTTGATTTTGATCGTTTTTGTTCTGAATCCAAAATCTGTATCAGTCTCAGAAAGCTGAAGATCATGTATTACTTCTGATATTGCCTGATAACGTTCATCGCGGTTTTTAGCAAGGCATTTATTAACAATTTTTATAAGTGTAGATGGACAGTTCTCATTATAATTTGCTATAGGTGGAGCAGGCTCATTTAGTATTGAATAAATAACTGCCTGTTCATATTGAGCAGCAAACGGCTGGTGTCCCGTTAGCAACTCATAAAGCACAACCCCAAAAGCCCATATGTCAGTTCGATTGTCAATTTTTTCTCCGGTTGCCTGTTCCGGCGACATATATGCAATCGTTCCAACTGTGGAACCATCCTTTGTTAATTGAGATTTGTCACTCATTTTCGCCAGTCCGAAATCCAATATTTTAACTTTGCCGTCGTTCGTGATCATTATGTTTTGAGATTTTATATCCCTGTGAACGATTCCTTTTTTGTGTGCGGCTTCCAGTCCTTCGGCAATTTGTGTTGATATTTCGATTGCTTCTTCAGTTGTGGTGGGGCCCTCTTTTATCTTTTTCCTTAATTCCTTTCCATCGATGAATTCCATAACCATAAAAATTTCCAGTTCATTCCTGGAACTTTTAGTCTCTTCAATTGCATAAACCTGGGCAATGTTGGGGTGATTCAAAGAAGCGGCAGCCTGCGCTTCAATTTCGACTCTTTTTCTGTCATCGTCATCTGCAGAAATGTTGTGTGGCAGGAATTTAATTGCGACTTCGCGTTTGAGTTTTGTATCCTCGGCTTTATAGACTACCCCCATTCCGCCTTCGCCTAATTTTTCGAGAATCTTATAATGCAGAATAGTTTCGCCGATCATGATTCTTCCTTTTATCCGGCTCCTTTGATGAGCAGAAAACGGAATAAATAAGATCTGATTATTACCATAAATTTCTAATTGAGATTAACTGCCTTAGCTACTTTTTAATGCTTCGTCCAATGAATTATAACTGTTAAAAACCTGGTTTAATTTTGTAATACTCAAAACCCCGGTCACTTTATCGCTATTATTAACAAGCTTTAATTCGCCGCCGCCGTTTTTAACTGTCATAAACCCTGCTACCAGAATTCCTATTCCATTACTGTTAATGAATTTTATATCGGACATATCGACGATAATATTTTTCTTGTTTTGTTTAACAAGGTCCAGAAGCGTCTCTTTAAAATTCTGCAGCAAATGGTCCGCCTTCAACCCGTCCTTTCAGTTCAATTACAGCTGCGTTGTACTGCTCATATATATTTGCTTTCATAAGTTACCTCCAAATTAAAATAACAGTTAGGTTAATAGTATATAATTAAAAAAAACTTTTGTTGCCCTTTTGCGATCCGTTGGGAGGATCCTTCAGAATGATTTACCCACAATTTAATACAATTAAATCAAATAATTAATCAAAATTATTTTTTTTAATTTTATTTGCCAAATAATTATGATCAATAATAAAGTAATTTAGGCAATAAATCGATCGAGTATCCGATCCTGTGCTTATAGTCAATGTGCATTCCGCCTTCGCTGAGGTTTTCAAGGATTTTATAATGAAGAATTGTTTCGCCAATCATAATATTTGCCTTTTATTATTTTGCTGGCTTCGGCGGCCAAGCTTTTCCAAAATTTTGTAATGGAGTATTGTTTCGCCGATCAAATTATAACCTCAGGGATTAAATATTACATTTAGCAATATGTATATTAATAGAATATCCTAATATTTAAGACCAGGGTAACGCCCTCTCCGTTAATAAAAGGGTAACACATATCACTTAAAAGTAGTTATATAATTCTACAGTCGAACGATATTCAGGCTCGATTGTGATCACCCTTCTGAAGTAACAGGATCTATAATTTCTTTGATTACAGCAATGTGATTAGCTGGTATACCTGCTTGTTGGGCATGTTCACGTATTAAATTCTTCATCTTCTGCTATATAAACACAATATACTTTGTTGTCAGTCACATAGCTCTGAACCCATTGTATTTTTGGACCCAATTTGTTCAATACATCGCAGGATCTGACCGATATTGCTTTAAGATCATCTGCTGATAAATTACCGGCCCCGGGAACCACACGTTCAATTAGAAATTTTGGCATCGTTAATCTCCTTTACATGGAATTTATTTATTTAAGACAATTGTTTTTATTAAAAGGAATAACAAATAATATTAGTTATTACCAGAGTTATTCCGATCTAGCAATCATTTCTTTAAATTCCGGATCATTGCGGACAGAATCAAATGCAGATTCCGAGTTTGCCCAGCGTGCTAATCCTTTAAACCCTGCATCAAATGCCCTTCGTAATGCAATAAATGCTTTCTCTTTTTCTCCAAGAAGACAATAAGTGCAGGAACAGTAGTATAGAACAAGACCATCATTTGTGTCGGTCTCAAGCAGCCTTTTTATGATTGCATAAGATTCTTCTTTCCCGCCAAACCTGGCATATGCCATAGCAAGTCTACTCATCACAATGGGATCATCCTGGCTTGCTTCCAGCTTTTGTGCAGTAACTTCTATTACCTTCATTGATGCTTTTCCGGCAGATTTTATGTCTCCCATTCTTCTGAGTACACTATCAAGATGTACCCACGGCTCTTCATCGTGCGGCTTTAGTTCAGAAGCGGTTTGATAAAAATTCATTGCCGAATTGGTATCATTGGATAATTCTGAAATCATACCAAGCCGAATGTATGCCGGGTAATATCTGGAGTTCTCTTTTATAATGGCTTCCAGTTCACGTTTTGCTTCAGTAAATCTTTTTTGATAGAAGTAGACCATTGCAATTCCAAACTTTGCTTCAATTGAAGACGGATCGAGTGTTAGAGCTTTTTGGTTTGTATCTATTGTCTTTTGCAGCCAGGTGGTATTACCGTCATACCATTCGTACATATATGAATAAGCCTCTGCCAATCCGGCATAAGAAGATGCAAAATTTTTATCTAAAGAAATAGCTTTTTCAAACATTTGAATTGCCTGTTCATTATTCTTCCTGCCCCGGCGATAAATTAATTCTCTGCCACGCATGTAAAAATCATAGGCTTTCAGGTTGTCAGTTGGATTTGACTGAAGTGATTCCTTTTCAGAATCCGTTAAAGATACTTTTAGCGCCTGTACTATCTTTTGGGAAATTTCATTTTGCAGTTCAAAAATGTCATCTACATTACGATCGAATCTTTCCGCCCACAAGTGCTGGCTGTTCTTTACATCTATTAATTGAGCTGTTATGCGCATCTTATTGCCTGATTTACGGACACTTCCTTCTAATATATATCTTACTTTTAGTGCTTCACCTATCTGTTCTGTGTTAATTTCTTTGTTTCGGAAAATTAAAATATCTGTCCGCGGAACTACCTTTAACTCTTTAATTTTTGAAAGATCAATTATTATATCTTCGGTAATTCCAGCACAGAAATAGTCACTCTCCTTATCCGGGCTCATGTTTTCAAAATACATAACTGCAATTGAATTATTACGGTCTGCTTCCTCAACGTTTATGAATTTGCCGGATTGCTGGTACTTCTTAAGTTCAGCAATAATTTCTCTTGTAGTTTGATATCTATCAGCAGGATCCTTTTCCAGCATTTTCCTGTTGATCTTTAACATATTGTCAGGCACATCAGATCTGAATTCAAGAACTGAATGCGGTTCTTCGTTTAAAATTGAGTATATAATTGCCTGGTCATAATCTCCCTTAAACGGCATCCGCCCTGATAGCATTTCGTATAAAACAACTCCGAATGACCAAATGTCCGCCCGGTGATCAATTTCATCTCCGTGAGCCTGTTCAGGCGACATATATGCAATTGTTCCTACAGTAGCTCCCATTCTCGTAATCTGCGAACCTTTTCCAATTTTAGCTAAACCAAAATCCATTATCTTTACTTTGTCGTCTTTAGTTATCATTATATTAGAAGATTTTATATCCCTGTGAACAATTCCTTTTTTCTGTGCTGCTTCCAAACCTTCGGCAATCTGGATTGCATAACTAGTTACCTCGCTTATTTGCAGCGGGTCATCACGGCGGCGCGTAATGATATCTTTCAATTCATTCCCATCCACAAATTCCATAACGATGAACATATCATCATCAAGTTCTTCAATTGCGTGAATAGTAGCAATGTTAGGGTGGTTAAGCGCGGCTGCCGCCTTTGCTTCAATCTTAAATCTTTCTTTATCTTCTTTACTGATAGGAATATTGTGGGGAAGAAATTTAATTGCAACAATTCGTTCGAGCTTAGTGTCTTCGGCTTTATAGACAACACCCATTCCGCCTTCGCCAAGTTTCTCGAGAATTTTGTAATGTAATATTTCTTTACCTGTTAAACTGATCATCGCTGTGAGTTATATCTTTCTCAAAGTCTGAAATATCAAAAACCACGGTACTTCGTTTCTAATTAACAAAGTATTTATTTAATAAGACTCTTGTATCAGGTGTGAAAAAAACTTAAGGCTACTGAAAGTTATTTAAATAAAACTTTTGCCGGTTACTACATCGTAATGTCCGACTTTCATATCATCCGTAGTTTTAATTGTTGATTGACGATTTCTATCAAGTGACATTTTCCACAAATAAAACTGGGAGAAAGTATGTTTCACCTTATCAATCATTTCATTGTATTCTTTGCCTGTTTCATGTTTAACTGCTAAATCCTTATTATCCCATACAGAAACAGAAATAAAATCACTGTCTTCATTAATACTCTGAGTAAGAAATGCATTCCGGCATCCTTCAGCTTTTCTGAATGCAGGAATTACAACCTCGGAATAAAGTTTTTTAAATTCATCCATTTTACCCGGCTGTATTTTAAGAGAAACGATTCGTAGGAATATGCTATCATTTTGTTTAATTAAACTGTTGTCGCTACCGTTCTGGACAGCAACATTATATTTGTTAATAACTGGCTCCTCATTTTCCTGGGTGTACTGTATTTCCATATTATCGGTAAGCTGAATTTTCCATTCGTCGGTAGTTTCGGTAAAATATGGCTTAGCCTGGTCTATGAGGTTTTTGAAAACATCGCTGTTTTCGTAATTCTCGGCTTGCTTTTGTGTTTTCCAAAAAGTAAGCGAGATAAATTCGTCCTTATCCGGTTTGCTTTTAATAAGACTGGCGAAAAGACAACCATCGACAGTTTGTAATTTTGGTTCAACCGTGTCTTCATAAAAGGCCTTAAATTCTTCTATGAATTTAGGGTCGAGGTTTAATCTAAGAATTCTCATAAACATAATTTTTCCCTCCCGTGGAAGTGAAAATATTGTTATTTAATTGCTTGCTATTCTTTCTTTAGAATTACCATGGTCATATCATCACTCTGAGGCTGTCCTTTAGAAAAATTGTTAACTTCATTAAAAATTAGTTCAATTAATTCTTCGGCATTTTTGCTTTTGTTATTTTTAATTATGTCAAATAACCTTGGCTCATCAAATTCTTCTTCTTCCTTGTTCATTGCTTCCGTAATTCCATCAGAAAAAACAACTAGCAGATCATTTTTCTTTAATTTTATGGTTGCTTCTTCGTATTGTATAGCAGGTGCTATACCTACAATCAATCCTCCAACGTCGGGTCTGCTGATTTTATTATCTTCTGAAATTAATATGGGGTTATTATGCCCGGCGTTAACATAAGTGATTTCGTCCTTTGCTTTATTAAGAACGCCGTAGAAGAGAGTTGCAAATTTGTTTGGGGCAGTATTATAAAACAAAAGATCATTTGTAAGTGCAACACATTCCTTGCAAGGTTTACCGGATATTGCCTGTCCCCTTAATGATGCCTGCAGGTTTGCCATTAGAATTGCAGCGGGCATTCCTTTACCGGTTATATCTCCAAGGCAAAAAGTTAAATGATCTTCTTCTAGGTTAATGAAATCGTAATAATCGCCTCCGACTTCTTTTGCGGGAATACTTTTACCCGCGATGGAATATCCCGGCACTTTTGGTTGTGCTTTAGGAAGAAGATCAACCTGTATTTCGTATGCGAGTCTCATTTCTTCCTGAAGTTTTATTAACGCCTGTTCGTTCTGATAAAGTCTTGCGTTTTCAACAACGTGTGCTGATTGTGCAGCTATAATACCAAGCAGTCTCTGGTCATTAATTGTAAAACCTGAATCACCGTGTTTGTTGAAAACAGTAACCAGCCCAATCATTTTTCCTTTCATTTGCATAGGGACACTTAGTAAGGTTTTTATCGGGAACTCAACATCTTTCACAGTACTGAATCGATTATCCGCATGAAAATCATTTATTAAGAGCGGTGCTTTGTTCATCAGCATCCATCCTGAAAGTTGTGTATCAAGCCTGAACGGAAGCAGGTTAGCTGAACTGTCCTGTTTTCTTATCATTGTATGAAAAGGATTTTGAGTATCTTTTTCATCCAGCAACATTACAACTCCCTGTTCAACTTTAATGTGCTTAACACATTTGCGCACTATCAGGTCAACAATTTTTTCAATTGATTGAGTTGATGTAATTGCAGTTGCTATTTCGTTTAAAACGGAAAGTTCTTCTACAGCGAGTCGAAGCTTTTTATTTTCATCCTGAAGACGGGCGATCTGGGCATTAATTTGATCAGTTTCCATATAGCTCCTTGTAACTGATTTTGGACTATAAACGTTTTACAGATTTAAACTGGCTTATTTTTTATTTTATGATTGATGAATTTGAATACTTTAACATACGATTAAAACCAAAACAAAATTCAATGTCTTACCATTAAATTGTCTTACAATTTATTTCCTAAGGTTATATATCCTTCTGGCTTTTGAATTCAGCCAAATATATAATTAAATAGTTGAAAATGAAAAAAATATACGAAAATAGTTGATATTTTAACATTTAAGTCTGAAAAAATATTTCAAACCTACAAAAATGCAATTAACTTAACTAAACAGTTAAAATTTAGTTGTTTTAACAGTTTATTTCTCTCTCTTGTAAGTAAGAGGTGAGATAATAGAATCTAGGATATCAGGTTTTGATACATCCCGCACAAGATAGGGATACTTTTCACCGCCGTGATAATTAACATTAATTATTGAATAAAAATCTCCATTTGCGGCTATAAATTCGATTGAAGAGGAATCAGTTTTTGTTGTTTTTATTGCCTCGTGTATAATTTCTTTAGAAAATTTTCTGCTGTTTACAGCAATAATATTCATTCCCGGAGCAAGTCCGGCATTAGCCGCAGGTGATCCGGTTAAAACATCTTCTATTTTACCATCAAAATCTACTATAAAACCTATCGAATAGAACAGGTTGATTGATTCTGAAACTTCCTCATTTACACTTTGCATTTCATTTGGCACTTCTTTGTATACTAATTTCCAGCCGCTTTTTTCGATTCCTCCCAATAGTGTATGCGGGTTAAGTGAATTTAGCTTTTTAACAAAGAAATCTTTCCAATCATAATTGGCAACTTTATTAAGAGTACTTATAACATTTTCAAAATCATATGGTATTACCTGAGGGCCATTATTATTTCCACCATGAAATATTTTGCAAAAATCATCAATAGATTTTTTATTATTGGTAATCTGCCGGATGGTTGCGTCGGCTTCCAGCCATATTAATTCGCCCTCATTGTAAAAATCAACTGATCCGCGCCATGAATCATAATCGCTACGAGTATAATATAATAGTTGTGCTTCATCCGTTGCATCCTGCAGAGGGCGCCATGTGAGACTGGGACGGTGCTCCATAAATGCAGCAACGTTTGCGAGATCATCTTTGTATTCTTCAGGAGTAAATAAACCTGATCTTCCGGCCAAAACTTTTCCAAGATATTGGGTTAAACCCTCATAGACCCAAAGAAGGTTTCCCTTCATTGGAGAAGAGAAGTCGCCGGTTGCAAGACCGAGAGGGCGACGAAATTTACCATTCCAAGAGTGAGTAAATTCATGTGACAATAAAGAAGCGTTATCTTTAAAAAGATTATCATCAACATAAGTTCGTTCGGGCATTCGATCATCACTTGATTGGTGATGTTCGAGTCCCTGGTGATAAACATTATCACTTAAGGTGCACAAAAAATCATAATGATTATAATGATGTGTTCCGAATAAAGCATTAGCTTCTGTTACAAGGTGTTTGTAATCTGTAATTTTTTCCCCATTCATTGCAAGAGCTGCAGGACCATCGCTGACGAGATCGAGAAAATGGGGAACACCCGATGGGGGAGTGATGTCGATTTGTCGGGCATACTCTCCCGTTAATATTGGAGAGTCAATTAATTGTGTCAGCGAAACCGGATTAAAAAATATTTTATCCCCGATTTTTTTTGCTGTTCTCAATGCAGTAAAATATTTCCATCCGTCTGGCAATGTAATTTCAGTTGATACATTTATACTATCAGGTCTTATTTCTTCAGGATAAAGAAGAACGTGATTCCATTCCAGTATTAGCAGTTTCGCTGTTGAAGCTGCTGCATTTGTTGGCCCCGGAATTTCCGGGGGAAGAATGAAATCGAAATTAACATCAATTGTCTTTATCCCTTCTGGAATATCGCAATGAATTGCATTCATAACTACCGGGTCACGTCTCCACGGAATAGTTTTTCCGTCCGCTTTAATAAAAAGTCCTGCCATATCAACCACTGGACCTGTCGGATCGTGGTAACCAGGTATCCATCTTGGATAGTAAAGTGTCATATGGCCACCGGTTGATTCAATTGACTCACTTGTGTGGAGTATATGTTTAGGAGTTTCTGTTGCGTCAACCTTTAAAGTAATTTTTATTTGCTGGCCAAATAATGCTGAAGAAAAAAGTATTATAGCTAACAGAATATTTTTAATTAAATGATTATATCTCATATTTATATCAATTGTGTGTTTTTGCAATAAACTCGGCAGTGTTATCGTGAATCTTTTTCAAAGACTCGGGATGAACATAAACCATGTGTCCTGACATATAATAAGAATACTCAATATTTTTTTGTAGTTTGTCGGGAATTGGCAGATGATGCATTGTATAGTCTGCAGCAAAGAATGGAGTTGCCAGGTCAAAGTATCCTGAGTTCAACATAATTTTTAAATGAGGATTATATTTCATAGCCATTGCTAAATCCTGCATAACATTTGAATTTGGTGAGGAACCTCTGCCCGGCAGCCTGTGCTTATCATCCCATGATGTCATATATCCCCATGCCGATGGCCTGTAAGTTTTATCTTTACCAAATTTTAAGACCTGTCTTACATAATTATTGAACAATGAAATATATGCGGAAGAAATCGCAGCGCTCTGAGGATCATACTCCGAAGTTTTGCTAAGCGGATCCATTGTAGTTCCTGAAAATCTTGTATCAAGTCTTCCTGTAGTCATATCATCTTCATCAAGCAATTCTTTTTCAAACTGTCCTCCGGAAACTCTCAGGTTTGATTTTAAAATATAATCTTTAGGCAGACCGGTATATTCATGTAATTTTGTTGCTACGTTTTCTTTGTCAATCTGACTAAGTTCCGAACCTTTCATTAAAGCAAGTGTATAATCAGTCGTTGCATAGTTTTCAACTTCTTTTATAAATGGTTCCAGCTCTTTTGGCTGATGCGGCAGCTTTTTATGATACCAGGCAGTTGCTGCAAAAGTTGGAAGAGTCAGTGAATAGGCGAGATCAATTCCTGGATTTGAACCGGGTCCATCCGGGCTTGTATCAAAATTTAGAATTTCTGAAAGCAGAATTACTCCGTTCAGAGCTATGTTATCGCGTCTTTGTAAAATATTTGAAAGTACAGCCGAGCGTGTTGTTCCGTAGCTTTCTCCAAATAAATATTTCGGAGAGTTCCACCTATCATATTTGGTTATGAATCTTGTGATAAACTGAGCAAAAGCATCTGCGTCTTGATCTACACCAAAAAAATCTTTGCCTTTTCCTTTTCCAACTATTCTGCTAAAACCTGTTGCCGGTGCATCTATGAAAACAAGATCAGTGGCATCGAGCAAGCTATAATCATTATTTACAAGTTTGTAAGGTGCTGGTACAGGATATTTATCATCATCAGAGTAAACACGCTTTGGACCAAAAGCACCCATATGGAGCCACACTGTTGCAGAACCGGGACCGCCGTTATAGAAAAATGTAACCGGTCTATGTGATTCATCACTTACATTTTTTTTGAAATAAGCCGCATAAAACATACTGCAAGTTGGCTCGTCTTTTTTATTCTTTAGAATAATTGTTCCTGCAACAGCTTTATAATTTATGTTTTGTCCTTCAACTGTTACGCTGCCTTCTGTTGTCACTTCTTCAGGTTTGATGTTGAGTGAATCAGGTTTATTGTGTGGTTTCTTTTGCATATTTGCATCCTGCGCAAATACGGCAACTGTAAAGAAGACAACTGCAAAAATTCCCGTTAATAAATTTTTCATTATTGCTCCAATTAACTCTTAATTATTACCCAAATCTTTTAGTAAAGTTTTATACTGATCGCTTAAATTTTTGAATAACTCTTTCTGACCCTGAGTAGGGGAAGCATCGGCTGATTGAACAGAAGAAGCAAATCCGGAAAGCGAGCCGCATAAATTGGCAACTTTAGATTTCAACTCAGAAAGATTATTCCTTTCTTCCGACGAAATATTTTCATTGTTATCTTTTAATCTCTTATCCACTTCGTTAAACAATGAGACAGCATTATCCAGGGTTGTGTTGACTGCCATAGCAAGATCGAGCTGTTTCTTTTAAAGCGCTTTCACTCACTTTAACTCTCGGGTCAAGTTTTACATTTACTTCCTGTGTATATTCTTTTCCATTAGCATTCAATACAACTTTATATATACCGGGCATCACAAGCGGACCCATAGGAACAACAGGTGTTCCTACTGTCCAGACAGCAGCGATAGAATAACCATAATGTAACGCTTCGGGGCGAGCATATCTTAAATTCCATAAGAACCTATGCATTCCGGCATTTGTTGAAAGGGGCTGAGAGTTTTTAATCCATCTTTTATCAAAGTACCTGTTTGCAGGTAAGTTTTCAGGTTTGTCATCACTTGAGTAACTCCTTATCAAATCTCCCTTCATATTATAGATAGAAAGTTTAACCGGACCCTGAACATTATCTTTTAACCAGTAATCAATGAGAGCACCATCCGGTGGATTTTGACCAAGCGGAGTAGACGGAGGCCATGGGGTATCGCTATTCGTGTTGCCCCGCATTCTCCAGGCTATACCGGGAGTAAATAATTCAACATCCTTTTCAGTAATCTCTTTTGAAAGTTGTCTAAGAGGTGAAAGGTCATCAAGTATCCACATTGCTCGTCCCTGTGTTGATGCAATAAGATCACCATGATGAACAAGCAGATCAGTAAATAACGTAGTAGGCAAATTTAAAGTTAAAGGCTGCCAGTTGCCCCCATCGTTAAATGAAACATAAACGCTTCTGTTTGTGCCGGCAAACAACAAACCTTTTTTCTTTGTGTCTGATCTTATCACACTTGTGTATTCATCTTTCGGAATACCGTTATTTATTATTGCCCAGGTTTTCCCATCGTTTGTAGTTTTAAGAAGTAAAGGTTCAAACCTGTCGAGTCTGTGCATATCAACGGCAGCATAAGCCGTATGAACATCAAAATTAGATGGTGAAATTTTATCTATCCGTGCCCACAACGGAATAGAAGGAGGCGTAACATTATTCCAGTGTTTTCCGCTATCTTTGGTTAAATGAATAAGTCCATCATCAGTACCTATCCAGATAACATCTTCTTTAACAGGGGAGGGAGCGATGTTCCAGATAACACCGTAACCTGCATCCGCCGCGCCCTGAAAATCCAATCCTTTATAATCTGCATTTGCAGTTTTTTTCTTTCTGCTAAGATCAGGACTAATAATTTCCCAATGATCGCCGTCATCTGTTGTTTTAAATAAATACTGAGCACCGAAATACAAAGCGTGTTTGCCAATCGGAGAAAATTCAATCGGTGTTATCCATGAGTAACGATACTTAACTGTATTTGGTTTTGCTGCATAACTTGAATGTGGCCACGGAGATACATCTATTGATTGACGTGTGATTTCATCGAAACGGTGAAGTGTTCCGCCCAGTCCACTTCCGAAAACCATATCAGGATTTCCCGGTTTTGGAATATCGTAATCTCTTTCATCAGCACCGACAGGATGCCAGTCACGTAGTTCAATTACCCCGTAAGGTCCCTGGCTCAATATTTCAACAGTTCCATTATCCTGCTGTGCGCTGTAAATATGATAAGGGAATCTGTCATCAGCACCGAGGTGATAAAACTGTCCGGTCGGCTGATTGTACCAGCTTGACCAACTTCCACCGTTGTTAACTGTAACTGCAGTTCCCTGGTCTGAACCAAGAACCATGTAATCAGTATTTTTAGGATTGATCCACAAAAAATGATAATCATCTCCTCCGGGTGAACCTTTAAAAATTGTAAACGTATTTCCACCGTCAGTTGATTTATGAATTGAGCGTCCCATCACATAAACGGTTGATGGGTTTTTCGGATCAACAGTTACACGTGCAAAATATGAGCTCACAAGTTCTCCATCAGTGTTAACAAGTTCCCAGGTCTTGCCTCCATCTTCAGATCTGTAGAAACCACTTTTACTTCTACCAGCCTGAATCGAAGCATAAACAGTTTGTGAATTTGTGATCTGTCCAACTGCAAGACCTATTCTTCCCATTGGTACATCAGGTAAACCTCCGCCTGAAAGTTTTGTCCAATGAACTCCGCCGTCTTCACTTTTATAAATACCCGAACCGGCTGCTCTTTGTGATAAATAATAATCCATCCATGGATAGGATCTAACCTGCCACATAGCTGCATAAATTACATTTGGATGAGACATATCGTATGCTAAATCAACTCCACCGGTTGTATCATTAATAAAAAGCGTTTGCTGCCAGTTTTTTCCGCCATCAGTAGTGAGATAAATTCCGCGATCTTTACTGTTTCCAAATACGTGACCAAGTGCTGCAACAACAACCCTGTTTTCATTTTTTGGATCGACTAAAATTCTTCCGATATATTTTGTGTTTTTTAAACCGACATTGTTCCATGTTTCTCCGCCGTCAGTCGTTTTGAAAACACCGTCACCATCTAGAATATCATAACGCAATGCAACCTGTCCGGTTCCGACATAAATTATTTTTGGATTTGAAGGCGCGATTGCAAGACCGCCAACAGCGGCTGCTGATTCATTCTGCATTAATCCTTCCCAGGTTCTTCCCGCATCGGTAGTTTTCCAGACTCCTCCTCCTGCGCCGCCAAAGTAAAATGTATTCGGTTGATCAGGAATCCCTTCAGCGACTGTGCCCCAGCCGGCACGATAGGGGCCAACCAGTCTCCACTTCATATCTGAAAATGAATTTTGCGGTAATGTTTGTGAATAAATAGAGTCTGTAGTTAAGAGAAAAATTATTATGAATGATAATGATTTTATAAAAATCAGGCTTACAGAAAGATTTCTTCTGATCATTTTATGGACCCTATAATAAATTTATTTAAAATAATATTGTTTGGTTAAGCTGGTTTTTAATATACAATTATTTTTAGAAATGAAGAATATATAAGTAGTTTAAAAGGCGGGATATTATGGCAAATTATAACTTTAATTGTTCCCTTTACTTAATTCCGTTAATAACTTAATACGTTTCTTATACACCTCAAGCAGGCAGTCGGCAACAAGTCTTGAATTATTGCAATTAAAGTCTCTTTCCTTTATCCATTCTTTTTGTTCATTCTTTAACTTTTCTCTTCTATTTTTCGGGAGCTTTGATAAAATTGCTGTATACAAAGAATCCAGTTTAAGATCCATAGCAGCTAATTCAGAATTTCCGCAGATTGACTTTTCCACATCAGTTTTGGCATTTGCACAATTAAAACTGGTCTTAAATGTTTTTGCTTTTATAACTTTTGCTATTATAAATTCTTTGCCTTCCCACTTAAAATAAACGATTAATGGATGCTGTCTTCCCGAAACATCGTAAAAATCTGCTATTAAGAAATTATCGTCGTGAGACAAATAGTAATTCCGGTTTCCAACAAGGTTATCATAAATAGTATCCGGTCCATATTTTATATTCAGTTCCGTTATACCTCTGAGAGAATCTTTTGTAAATACTCCGTGAATGTCCGGGCCACCATTCCCTGTATTGCATGATGACGCTGTAACTATAGCATCTTCTTTACCATCGTTATTAACGTCGTAAATTTCTATTGAGTCGATATAAACTTTTCTTTGATTGTATTCTATACAATCTTCATTTTTTTTATTTAAATAATCTTCGATGTCTTTTTTTGTAATATCACTCTGGGCTTCAGAATAATTGAATGAAATGAGAAACGAGAGTAAAAGTAATGTAAATGATTTCTTGGGCAACAAAATTTATCTTAGACTTTCGTTTAATTAATAATTTTCTTTGAACTAATTTTTAATATATAATTATTAATTATAACAATTAACAGAATTTTGATGGAAGTTTTATAATATTAAAAATCAAAAAAGGCGTCCGGTTGAACCGAACGCCTTTTAACTTTATGATGAAGGGGGAATACTCCGTAAGGAGTCCCTACGGGATTAGTACATTCCGCCCATACCACCCATATCGCCCATTCCGCCACCTGGCATCTGAGGCATACTGCTTTCTTTTTCTTTCTTTTCAAATACAACAGCTTCTGTTGTAATTAGAAGAGCAGAAACAGAAGCAGCATTTTCTAATGCTGTTCTTGTAACTTTAGTAGGATCGATAACGCCTGACTTGATCAGGTTTTCATAAACTTCGCTGAAAGCGTTGAAACCGTAGTCATCTTTTCCTTCCTTAACTTTAGAAAGGACGACTGAACCTTCAAGCCCTGCATTGTTAACAATTTGTCTCAATGGTTCTTCAAGAGCTTTCATAATTATTTTGATACCAGTTGTCTGGTCAAGATTTGTACCTTTTAATTTTTCAAGTTGAGTGATGGCTCTTACGAAAGCGACGCCACCTCCTGCAACTATACCTTCTTCAACCGCAGCACGTGTAGCGTGAAGAGCATCTTCTACTCTTGCTTTCTTTTCTTTCATTTCAACTTCTGTTGAAGCACCGATTTTCAGTACTGCAACACCGCCTGAAAGTTTAGCAAGTCTTTCCTGTAATTTTTCTTTGTCATAGTCAGATGTAGTTTTTTCAATCTGAGCTTTGATTTCATTAATCCTTTTCTTTATATCTTCGGTTTTGCCGGCGCCTTCAACAATAGTTGTATTGTCTTTGTCAATGTTTATCTTTTTAGCTGTACCGAGGTAAGAAACAGTAGCGTTCTCTAATTTGAACCCTCTCTCTTCAGAGATAACTGTTCCGCCTGTAAGAACTGCGATATCTTCTAACATTGCTTTTCTTCTGTCGCCAAAACCGGGAGCTTTAACAGCAGCGATTTTCAGTGTACCACGAATTTTATTAACAACCAATGTTGCTAATGCTTCGCCTTCAAGGTCCTCAGCAATAATCAATAAAGATTTTCCTGCCTGTGCAACTTTTTCAAGTATAGGAAGAAGATCTTTCATTGCAGCGATTTTTTTATCGTGAATTAAGATATAAGGATTTTCTAATTCAGCTTCCATTGATTCAGTGTTGGTTACAAAGTAAGGGGAGAGGTAACCGCGGTCGAACTGCATACCTTCAACAACGTCCAATCCTGTTTCAGTGCCTTTAGCTTCTTCAACAGTGATAACGCCGTCTTTTCCAACTTTGTCCATTGCGTCAGCTATAAGATCACCAATAGCTTTATCGTTGTTAGCAGAAATAGCACCAACCTGTGCGATTTCATTTCTTCCCTCAACATCACGGCTGATAGTTTTTAAGAAGCCAACTACTTTTTCAACTGCAAGATCAATTCCTCTTTTAAGATCCATAGGATTTGCACCTGCAGTTACGTTTTTTAACCCTTCCCTATATATAGCCTGCGCAAGAACTGTAGCAGTTGTTGTTCCGTCACCTGCAACGTCACTGGTTTTTGAAGCAACTTCGCGAACCATCTGTGCACCCATATTTTCTACTGCATCTTCAAGCTCAATTTCTTTAGCAACTGATACACCATCTTTTGTAACTGTGGGTGCACCGAATTTCTTTTCAAGAATTACGTTTCGGCCTTTTGGACCTAAAGTAACTTTAACGGCGTTAGCTAATTTATCCACGCCTCTTTTCAGCTTGGTACGTGCCTCGCTGTCAAATTCAATTAATTTTGCCATAATTTATTTCTCCTGTTTTTTAACCCGAAGTGCGGGTTTTATTTTTCTAATTTTATTTATAAAACTGTTGTAGATTAACCTACGACTGCGAATATATCGCTCTCACGCATAATCAAATATTCAACACCATCAACAGTAACTTCTGAGCCACTGTATTTTCCGTAAAGTACAACGTCTCCAACTTTCACTTCCATTTTAACAACTTTTCCATCGTCACTTGTTTTACCCGGGCCTGCTGCAACAATAGTACCTTCTACAGGTTTTTCTTTTGCTGTATCAGGAAGAATGATTCCGCCTTTTGTTACTTCGTCTGCCTCTTTTGGCTGTACAATAACTCTGTCAGCCAGCGGCTTCAGGTTAATTTTGCTCATATTTAGCTCCTGTTTTTAGTTTATTTATTAAGAATTGTTATTAGCACTCATTTAGGACGAGTGCTAATATAATGCAACTTGATAGATTTGTCAAGATTCCTAAAGGAAAGAAATGTTAATAAATTCTTAATTTTTTGAAGGTTTTTTAATAAAGGCCTATTTTCTGTTTTCCGGCCCTATTTGAGCAAAGTTTCGCCAAGCAGGTAAACAAGAATATGGTGGATAATTGAAATTATTCCCAAAGTCCAGCCTAAAAAATGCTGACCTGAAGAATATAAAGCGATAGCAGCCAAACCAGATAATACTAATTCCTGGATGAGACGAAGAGGCTCAGATAATTTTTTGAAGTTATGGAAATCGTAAGCACCCCAAAAACCGAAGACAAGCAATGGGGCCCCGATGCATAGAAGAATTTTCATAGATGTATTTTGGCCAGTGTGAAAGCCCCAATATGCCAGTCCTGCAACTATGCCGGTTTCCATAATTCCCCTTAAAGCTAAATTAAAAGTTTTAAGTTTTGAGGTCATTATGATTCTAATATAAAAATATTTATTTAAGGTTAAAGCTTTTTGACTGGTTACAAAAAATTTTTTTATCACCACAAGTTTT
The DNA here is from genome assembly GCA_963772675.1 of uncultured Bacteroidota bacterium. Lineage (GTDB taxonomy): Bacteria > Bacteroidota > Ignavibacteria > Ignavibacteriales > Ignavibacteriaceae > JAKAGZ01. The sequence goes on along the minus strand of CAVYYF010000007.1, from coordinate 473,111 downwards.
TAAAGAGTATGGCGTCTAATTATTAAGAGAGGAAAGAAGATTTATTACATTAACAGTCTGGGATACTCACTATGAAAACAGGAAGAATCATCGAAATAACTCTTAAAGTTTTAATTATTATTGTAATGACCACTGGATTCATTAATGCACAAAATTATAAAATAGTCGATACAGGCCAAAAGGCATTTTATAACAATACAAGCACAATATCCAAACCCTCTTCCATTAAATCATATCCCTTTTTTAATATTCCAGATCCAGTTTAGCAGGAATATAGTTACAACAATTATTTTATACTTCAAATTCCAATCCTTTTTCATAAAGTTCATAAATTCATTTCTGTCCGTAAATAATTCATAAATTAACCAAAATAATGAAATAAAAATCGACAGGTTAGTAACCAGTGCCAATGGATTCAATAATACCGATTTCAAAATCTCGCCATTAAATAAGAGAATAGTTGCTCTTGTTGATCCGCAGGCAGGGCAGGGGATGCCTGTAACATATTTGAATAAGCAAAAACTGTAATTATTAATGAAATGCGGGTAAAATATAAAAAGAAAATAACCCGTCAGAATTGCAAAAATAATTGTTATCTTTTTTAACTTGTTATCAATGTGCAGCATTTCTCATAAATAACCGAAAATTAAGTTCTTTTGTTTTACCCATTATTAAAAACCAATCTACGATAGTCCAGATTCCAAGTCCGCCGCACGTAAGTAATTTGGCGATTCCCAAACCTGTTTCCCCAAGCATAAAACGGTCAATTCCAAAATGACCGATCAGGATGGAAATGATGAGAAGTGTCTGTGGATTTTTATAATTCAGTGATTGCAGATATGCGAATTTGCTGTCGTCGAGTTTTTCTAACTGTTCGCGAATCATCATATGTGTATTAAACTCGAATTTTTCATTCATTGTAGCAATGAACATGTCAACCTTATTTTGATCCATAAATCTCCCTCAGAATAATTGTAAGAAATTAGTTTAGAACATTCCGGGTAAAGGATAATATCTGTAAAGCTGAAAACTTCCCTCACTTTATCAATGATAACTTAAGAAAATTATTATATGTGCACAATAAAATTGTTTGATTGATCAGAGTTAAATAAATATAGCCTCACCTCAATGAGTTATAAACCATAAAATTTATTTTTTGCAGAAAAACTTCAAACAAAAATGAACTTTATCTAAGTTTTGCTTAATTTTGCAGATATTGTAATTAACTGAACAATTCTATAGAGGGGTAATAATGAAGAAAATTTTTGCTTTAATCCTGGTCTCACTACTGCTTACATCTTATTGTTTGCTTGCCCAGTCAAACAACATCACTAACAAAAATATCATATATGTATCACCGGTTCCTAACAGTCGAATGAATTCTTCGCTAACTAATATAATTATCAGGTCAGAAAACAAATTAGATAAACAGACAATCGGGAATGATGGTATAATTGTAACGGGGTCAAAGAGTGGCTTGCACAATGGGAATATCATTTGTTGGAGATGATGGACGAAGCATAATTTTTAATCCGTATCAAAAATTTAGTTACGGAGAAGTAGTGTCCATTTGTTTAAAAGAAGGACCTGTGGACATGTCCGGTAACCAAATAGGTGAATATAATTTTGATTTTACTGTATCAAGTCAGAATCTAAATACTGAACAAGATGTTAAAACCCAGTTTCAAAATGAAATAGGGGGATAAATATCAATAAGAGCCGATTTAATCCATCAACTGAGGGTTTAAGAAAAATTAATAAGACTGAACTTGATCTGCCTGCAGATTTTCCTCAACTAAGCATTCCGGTTCAGGCTAATCTTAGCCCGGGTTATATTTTTATAAGTAACATTAGTAATGCAGACTTTATTACCGATCCCCAAAATCAAATTGTTCATTACTTGATGATTTTGTATAATAATGGCAGGCCCTTCTATTATAAAAAAATGAATAAATTCTGTTTGGATTTTAAATTGCAACAGAATGGATTGCTTACGTATTATGATAGTGACTCTTTCCGTTTTTATGCGATGAATAGTCAATTCCAGGTTGTTGATAGTTTTCATTCTGGAAACGGGTATCCAATGGATTTTCACGAATTACAGCTTTTGCCAAATGGACATTATTTAATATTAGGAGTTGACCTCGAAAAAGTGGATATGAGTAAAATAGTTCCGGGTGGAGATACCAGTGCAACGGTTACTGGCAGTATAATTCAAGAAATTGATGAAAATAGAAATGTCGTCTTTCAATGGAGAAGTTGGGATCATTTTAAAATAACAGATGCTACTGATGATATTGATTTAACTAGCTCTACTATTGATTATGTTCATACAAATGCTATACAATTGGATAACGATGGGAATATACTCATTTCGAGTAGACATTTGGATGAGGTAACTAAAATAAATAGACAAACCGGGGATATAATATGGAGGCTTGGCGGAAAGAATAATCAGTTCAGTTTTATAAATGATTCAATTGGTTTTTCCCATCAACATGATATTAGACGATTGCCAAATGGTGATATTACTCTATTTGATGACGGGAATCTGCACTGGTCGCAATTACCTTCACGTGCTGCTGAATATAAACTTGATGAGCAAAATTTAACTGCACATTAGTTTGGCAGTTGTAAATACTCCTGATGAGTACTCGGCGGCAATGGGCAATGATCAGAGATTAAGTGATGGAAATACTGTAATAGGATGGGGTACAGGGGCTCCAGCGGTTACTGAAGTAACACCCCAAGGTTCAAAAGTATTTGAGCTTTTTTTACCGGATGGAAGCATGAATTACAGAGCTTTTAGATTTAAGCTGGATACAAGTTTTTATCAAAGCCTGGTTCCAAGTCTGAATTTTCCCTTGAATAATAGTCAAATCCCAGATACTATGATTACGTTAAGATGGAATAAAAACAAATTTGCTCAATCTTTTCATCTGCAATTAGCAACAGATTCTGCTTTTACGAATATTGTTTCTCAGGATTCTGGTTTGGTAAATACTTCAATTACCTTGATTCATTGGAAGATGGAATTAAATATTACTGGAGAGTTCTTAGTAATAATAATACTGATTCATGTGGGTGGATATGCTGGATATTCAAAACCATTTATTTTTACTACTTTATTAAATGGTCCTAAGAACTTTAATGCGGAAACTACTACTTATGCTAATTTTCTGGAATGGGAAAATAACACAAATAAGGCTGATAGTTTAATTATAGAAAGAAAAGGAGGAAGTGATACTTTAAATTATAAAGTAATTGCAACTGTTTCAGGTGTGACAAATTCTTTTGTTGATAAAAATCCTGATGCAATCAACGTGGTCTCAAACTTATACACTTATAGAATAAAATCAGTCAATAGAAATGTTGCTTCAAATTACACTTATTCATCAGGAATTAATTGGGATGCTCCTATATATACCGGCAATGGTTATAAACCTAAAACATATTCATTAGAGTATAATTATCCAAATCCATTCAATCCCAGTACATATATTGTTTATGATATCCCAACTGATGGTTTGGTGGTTCTAAAAGTGTACGATGTCCTCGGTAGGGAGGTTAAGACATTGGTAAATGAATATAAAAAAGCAGGCAGGTATAAGGTGAGATTTAGTGGTAAAAATTTAGCAAGCGGGATTTATATTTATAACTTAACCAGCAGAGATTTCAGTCAAACAAGGAAAATGGTGCTTGAGAAATAAATAAGGGCAGACTTTAATATCGATATCTCAGCATCGTAAATTTAAAATTAAGTGGTAGTACAAGTAAATTAACCAGAGTTATAAACCAAATTTTACGCTAATTAACACGTCCATAAATATGAGGTGAATCTAGCATAAGCATTAACCAAATGGCTTTTTATGGAAACAAAAAGCTATTTAGTTAATTAAATTATTACTCTATCTTTTATTTGTTTTTCAGTTTGATTATTTAATTAGCACCATTTTATTGACGGTTGAATAATATCGTTTACCATCGACAGAAATAGCGTCAATAGCATCAAAATAAACTCCTGACGATAGATCCGATGCATCGAAAACTACATTATGATTTCCCGCTGGTTTCACAGTATTAACTAGTACAGCAACCAATTGACCTATTAAGTTATAAACACGAATTTTTACATTACTTGTTACAGGCAGAGTGTAACTAATAGTTGTACTCGGATTAAAAGGATTCGGATAATTTGCAGATAGAGAATACTCTTGTGGATGTGTTTCAGAGCTTATGCCAGTTGGATTTCCAATGCTAAATGTCGAATCACTTTTAAATGTATTGTGCCAGCTTTGAGCGTCTGCATTAACAATTTTAATCTTACATTGATCTGATTCAACTGAGGGTACATACCACTTATATGATCCTTTAGCTGCATCATAATTATTGACTATGGTATTCCAGCTATTACCATTATCGGTTGAATAATAAATGTTAACTGAATCTATTCCTGATGATTGCCAATTTATTTCAGCACTATCCTGAGGCGCAAATACATTGCCAGCAAGAGTCGAATCAATAAATAAAAACGGGAAACGATAAGCTCTGTAACTCCAGACATTCAAAGGAAAGTTCATTGCGAGTGTTATGTTTCCTGAAGGTGTGACTTCAGTTAAGGTTTTGTTTGCAGCACCCCAGCCAATTAAAGTATTTCCATTATTCAATCTTTGGACATAACCCATTGCAAAGCCATAAATGTCAGGATTATTTCTATATTGCCAAACTAGAGTAGCTGTACTATCAGATTCATTTAATTTATATTCCACTGCCCTGGAGAATGTGGGTGTATGTAGGTTGCCATCATCAAATATAGTAAGATCACCGTTAGGGAGTCGTCTTATAGCATGTTGATAGGTAAATGCAAGTGTATCATTTACAAAAGTAAAGTGATTGTTCTTTCCTCCAAATCTCCAAATAATATCCCCTGTACTAGTATCGATTTTTGTAATTTCATTCATGTTACGGCAGGATAAAAGCAAATTTCCGTCAGTATCAATATCAAGTGCATTTGCATGTGCATAGTCTATTGTATGTGTAGTAAGATTTAATTCCTACAGCGTCAGTAATTTTAAAGTAGTCAAAAGTTCGCCATTGGAAAACTACATTTTTATTTTGATCAAGTTCCTGGATGATATTACCAGTTACTTGTGCTGCAGAATCTCCACCACTGACTACCTGACTCATATCAACTGTTTCAACATCAGTCCCTAGAAGATAATAATGCCCATCAGTTGTTATTCTTAGTTCATGAGCATCGGTACTGTACCCGTTTTTACATGATACACTGTCAATTATCTTGAATGAAGTATTCATAATATAGTACTGATGTGCAGACGGAGCGAAATAAGAAAGTACCCCGGAAGGTTGAACTTTAAAATCCGTTGCGCTGCCTGAAGTTTTTTTATAATAAAGAGGTGTACCATTATTATCAGCTATGATTAGATATCTGCCGTAAGGGCTATTGGTGTTGTAAACGTATGCTGCAAGAAATAAATATCCGCTGGATGGATTATTGGATGTATCTACAGTAAGCACGGGGAAATCAGACGGAAGATCATCATTCTTGTTTAGTTTCATCTGTTCCGAAGGTTTTTGAGTAAAGTTTCCCGAATTCCAGTTGCTAATAATTTCCGACTCATTAATAAGTTTTGGCTTATACAATGCGTTCAGGTTATTTTTTGATGTATAAAAATTAAATTTTGATAGCTGTGAATTGTGCCAGTTAAGTGCACCTGCAGAATTGTTCAAGTTTACTGTAACCTTCTCGTTATATGCAAACGGCTGGTCGGGATTAAATAATAGGGTAGTTTGATCTTCAGCTAAAATTATCTTGCCAGAGTGTTTTCCTGAAACTGCTCCGTACACATTAAAAAAGGTCGCGGAATTAATAAATGGTGATATTTTTTCCGAAAACCTTATTATAATATTTGACTGTGGCGTTACCAGGCGGGAACCCGGTTGTGGAGAGATATATATTATTTCTTTTTGAGGATCAGTTAAAGTCTGGGCAGATAGATTATTAAATATGCTAAAGGCAATGAATACAAAAAACAATAAATATATACTTTTAGGATTGTTAAGCAGTTTCATATGACTCCCATAATTATTTATTCGTAACCCCTAATGATGATTGGACAATTATAACTTTTCTAGGGCTTAATTTGATAGTAATTTTTTTTAGAATATTTCACCAATATTTAGTTCCCGGATAGGGTGACTTGGCGTCTAAACAATGGATATTAAAATCTATTTTACAAATATTTGCTTATTTTTTCAATATGAAATCAGAACTAAATAGATTGACTCAAATCATTCGTAGAATGGATAGAAAGGTTATTATTGTTTTTCTGTCTATTGCCATATTACAAACTATTTCCTGGTACTTTACTTCCAGACGATTCTTTAGGTTAAACCTTTTTAATTATTTTAGTGCCAGTCAAAATATCGACCTATATGAGTTCATTTACTGGTTCGTCGGTGATTTTTTTACCTTCTTTCTTATCCCGATTCTTGTCATCTTAATATTTCTTAAAGACAAACCTAAACATTTCGGTTTACAACTAGGGGATTACAGGGCTGGGCTAAAAATATCTTTCTATTTTATTTTAGTAATGCTCGTCATCTCCTGGTTTGCTTCTTCATCATCTTCATTTGTTAAAACTTATCCGTTACTACAAAGGACAAAAGAATCCTGGAATTTGTTCTTTATTTTTGAGGCGGGACTACTTCTGTACGTGTTTGCATGGGAATTTATCTGGCGCGGATTTATGCTTTTCGGACTGGAAGAAAAATTTGGGTACTATGCAGTTTTAATTCAAATGATACCGTTTGTAATTCTACATAACGGCAAACCATTTATGGAAACTTTTAGCGCTATTATAGGCGGCATCGCTCTCGGTATCCTTGCTTTCCGGACAAGATCATTTCTTTATTGCGTAATTGTGCATATCAGTGTTATGTTTACAATAGATTTATTCTCAGCGTTGCGTTATAGGGCGGCTGATTTTGGAATCGGGATAAGTTCATTTATCAATATTATAAAAGAAATCTTTTAAGGAAAAGAAATGAAATTTTCATTGAACATTGATCATTTTGCTACAGTCAGGAATGCAAGGGGTGGGCAGCAGCCTGATCCTGTAACTGCAGCCTTGCTTGCAGAACAAGCCGGCGCGGATGGAATTGTCTGTCACCTTCGTGAAGACAGGAGACATATTAACGAAAGAGATGTTCGCTTACTTCGCGAATTAATAAAAACAAAACTTGATCTTGAAATGGCCGCGGTTGATGAGATTGTCAAAATTGCCTGCGATGTCAGTCCTGAACTTGCTACGCTTGTTCCTGAAAAAAGACAGGAACTTACAACCGAAGGGGGACTGAATGTAATTGATAATGTTTCAAGGTTAAAAGATACAATTGAAGAACTTCATAATGCTGAAATAGAGGTATCACTTTTTATTGAACCCGATCTGGAACAGATTGATGCATCAGCCGAAATTCATTCTGATTTTATTGAAATTCATACAGGGGTTTTTGCAAACGCACTTTCAGAAGAAGAGCAGTTCGATGAGCTGGAAAGAATCCGTGCGGCGGTTAAACACGCAAAAAAACTTGGAATGGGAGTTAACGCCGGGCACGGACTCGATTATCAGAATGTAAAAGTATTTCGTGAAATTCCAGATATCGATGAAGTAAGCATCGGCCATTCAGTCATTGCTCACGCGATGTTTGTTGGAATAGAAAGATCAGTTAAAGAGATGATGGAGTTGTTGAAAAAATAGATCAATCTCCTTATCAGACCAATTTCCTAAAAAGAATATTCAATTCCACATAAAACCGGGAAAAAGTTCTGAATCTTTTTAGAGTTGTCAAGAGTCGAAGAACAAATTGTTTGTAAATTCAAATTAAATTTATCTGTAACGGGAATTTGTATCCCGATGCCAACTGATGCAAATCCTTTATTGGTTTCTAAAGATTTAGCGACAGGTGGAATTACCACTGCAGGACCATAACTTTGCTTATAGACTAAAACTGTATAGTTAAAAAAAGATAATCCGGCATTTACTGAAATAAAAGGTCGAATCCACTTCGTGTTATTACTTACAAAAGTTACTCCGAAAGCGAATTGATAAATTTTAGCACTTTGATCAATCTGAAAAGAATTGTTTATGCTATTTGAATTAAATTCATTAGGATAGGCTGCCACTCTATTATAATAAACTCTATAATTTGGGAAATTATAATAGGCGGATTGTATATTAACTTTTATTTCTGGATTTATGGAATAAGAAGCATTTAATTCCATTGTCCACGCATTATCACCACCATCAAATAGTCCTTTACTTGGCCCCTGTAGAACGTAACCACCATTAAATCCAATATGAAATTTATTCTGTGCGTAAGTTTCTTCTGTAAAGGATATTACAAAAAGGAAGAGTGCAAATAAAATTATCTTTTTCATTTTTCCCCATAATGAGAATACTAAAAGTTTATTGGAATATAGCAATTATCATTTAATAAGGCAATGTAATCTTTGGTTTCAAAATCTTGTTTAATAAGGCCATCTGTCCCAGATGATAAACATCGTGTTGAATAATTCCTTCTATCAAATATTCCGCATTCCGACTTTTCCCTGGAATTTTCGCATTCAAAAATTCATCATCTTTTTTCGCTAGGAATGAGATATACTTCATTTGATTTTTATTAAGCTCTATTAAGAGGCTTTCCCATGCAGTCTTTTCGTTTTTATCAAACCTTTTCCAGTTAAAGGTTTCTTTTTGAGTTATTCTGTCTTTCTTATTTCCATTTATCTGGTTAAACACAATATCTCTCCACCCGATCATATGTGCAACCAGTTCTGCTATAGAATGGGATTTTTTATCTACTTTATTAAACACAATTCCGGGATTTACATTTTTCAGAATTTTCGTTATGGAATCTCCATACCACGGCGCACCGTTATAAACTTTTTCATATTTATTTATTATTGATTTTATTCTCTTGTCCATTATATCTCCTATGTGGTAATTCAAAATTTAGTATCCAAAATTTATTTTATTGTCCATATTCCAAAAACTCCGCCAGCGACACCTTTTTGTGGTGCAACGAATTTGACTGTAATTGTTTTTTTACCCTTTGTAAGTTTTTCATTAATTGGATAAGTAACAAAATAAAACTTTCCGGGGTTATCGTTGTGTAATTGCTGAGTTGCAATCTTTCTGCTATCTACTAAAATGTCAAAGTCTCTTTCCTTTTGAATTCCTCCCCAATATCTGCAAATAAGCTTAACAGGATTGTCAGGCGAGACTTTAAGATCGTAAGACATCGAGCCGCCATTATTTGCTGCCCTCCATGTTGTATGGTCTTCTTCACCTGTTCCGGTGTTTTCGCCTTTATAATTGTGTGCAGTCTCCTGTTCATCTATTCCCGGATGGACAAAATCAATTGAAGTATCCTGAATTTTTTTAAGATTCGCTTTCTCTTCTTTTATTTCCTTCGACCGAACTTTCCATTCTTCAGGAGTTAAAATATTCCAGTAGACAGAATATCGCTCTTCCTGTGCTTTATAAAATGGAATCAAGGTAATATCACGAGGATGTCCTACATTTACAGTGCGAAAAGTATTCACTTCTCCTTTAACAGGTTTTATCCACTCATTTAATTCTTTGCTACCTGGAACAAGATCAGGAACGTAGTCTAAGTTTTCTATTGAGGGATCATTAACAGATCCAAGTTTTCCTGCAAGTACCAGAGGTCCGTACATAATTGCAGCTTCGCTTTTATCATCCGTCATTCTATCCAGATGAAGTAACAATGGTAAGTTGACTTCTATAATATCCTTGTCTTTCCATTTTCCAGTAATTTTGATATATCCATTGCTAGCTCTATTAAGGGTCTCTTTTTTACCATTTACTAAAACATTAATCCCTTTCCCGGCCCATTCAGGCTGGCGGATAAGAAACGAAAAATTAACCGGATTTTTACAATCGAAAATAAATTGTACTTTACCTGAATTGGGAAATTCTGTTTGCTGTGTAACAATTAGACCTTTTTCTTGCCACTGGACTTTCGATGCAATAAAAAGATTTACCAAAAGACTATCATTATTATGGAAATAAATATTTCTACCATACTTTGAATGATTCTCCATCCCGGTTCCAACGCAGCACCAGAAACTATTAAAAGGTGTAGAGTAATCTTTATAAGATCCCGGTTCGAGCGGAACAAAATAGCACATCATTCCGGTATTATGGATTTTGTGAGGCAAGAATATGATTATACAATGCGCGTTCGTAAAATTCTGCATATTCCTGTTTCTGGATCGAGTTCAAATAAATTCCGGGTGAGCTTTAACATATTATATGTGTTACAAGTTTCGCAGGTATTTGAATCGAGTCTTGCACTCAAGTCGTCAGCTTGTCCAAAATATTCATTTTCGCTGTTGCCGCCGGTTATATATGAATGATGATTTACTACTGTCTTCCAGAAAAATTTCGCAGCTGTAATATATTTCTCATTGCCTGTTAATTTATAAAGTCTTGTTAAGCCGATTATTTTCGGAATTTGTGTATTTGAGTGTAAGCCATTTAAAATATCTTTTTGATTTTCAAGCGGAACAAGGACTTTGTCATCAAAAAACTTTTCTGCAAGATCAAGATACTTTTTATCTCCTGTTCTTGCGTAAAGCTCTGCCATCGCTTCATTCATTCCGCCGTACTCACAAACAAGCATATGCTGAAATTCTGAATGTGTAAGACCCTTTGTTGTATTGTAAGCCCAGTCTCCCAATTTCTTAGCTATCACTAGAGCTTTTTGATTTCCACAATATTTTTGCGCATCCATTAATCCCGCAAAGAGTTTATGAATTGTATACCAGGGAGACCATATCCCGTTTAACCTGAAACCGGAAGTTTTATTTGATATTATATTTCTTTCAGAAATTTCCTTGAACAATTGCTTGCCGCCGGGTATTGCTGCAACGTATCCATTGCCGTTTGCTGTTTGGCAGGTATCAAGTTCATCTATTATATAGTTAACTCTGTCCAGCAATTTCTTATTACCTGTTGAAGCATACATCATTGAGCAAGCTGATAAATAATGCCCGAGCGTATGTCCCGCCAGTTGATCAGATTCCCAGCCTCCGTAAACTTCGCCTTTTGGTTTTAATCCGGATTCTTTCCTGAACCAACTTAAAAGCCTGTCGGGATTGAGTTCAAATAAGTATCTTTCATCAAGCTCCATCGCCTTTTTGAATGGACCGTCAAGGAGTTTTACTTCGGTAAGGTCAAAGGGAGTAACTGAGTGTGGTATTATATCTTGAACCTTATAAAGTGAATTTTGTGCTAATGAGTTTTTAATTATGAAAAGAAAGATGAGAAAAGAAATGGCTATGAAGTTCTTCATTTTATATCCGGGAAATTTTAGTATGATTCAAAATAATGAATTTCTTTTTATAATGGAATTTTATAAAATGTTTAATAAAAAAGAAATGAAGCAAAACTTGAAAACACTAGTAATGGTTATGTAAAACAAATGAACTAAGAGCTCTTATTAATTCTTAGTTCTCTTCCCGAAAAAATTCTAAAACCACCTTCTATGCCTACTGATAATAAAACCATACCAATCAATACCCATATATGTGCAGGATCAGTTTTTAAAGTCTGCCAAATTAAACTAACAAGAGCACCGATACATAATCCTGCTCCTATTAATGATATAAACTTTTTGCTTTTTGTCTGCAGGGATATTTTGGCGTTTGCAAGATTTACGCCTGCAAATATCAGCAGAAATCCGGCACTTCCCATAGTAGAGAGACTTGACAAATCAAAAATATTTGCAACAAGTAGCGTTAAAACAGAAGTAAGTAATAATCCTTCAAGAGGTTTGTCCCAGACGTTATCTTCTAAAAATTTTGGTAGTTCACCATCTTTTGCTATTATGTAACTCAATCGTGCGGATCCGTAAAGTGTTGCATTTATTGCTGAAGTTGTTGAAAGCAGGGCCGCAATTGAAATCAAAATAATTCCAAATTGTCCAAGGAAAGGTTTTGCAGCTACTGCAAGCGCGTAATCTTTTGCTTCCACAATTTTATCAACCGGCAGATTTCCAACTGTGACCGTTGCTACCAGAATATAAAGAACAATGACAAAAATAACCGAACCATAAAATGCCCGGGGTAAAGTTTTTTCGGGATTGCGAACATCGCCAGCTGTATTTGCAATTAATTCAAATCCTTCATAAGCAAGAAAGATAATGAAACCACCTGCAACCAGGTTTGAAGCAGGAGACCAATGACTTATCATCAGTTTGTCTGTTTGTATTCCCCAAAAACCTACAACACAGAAAAATATAAGTATTAATAGTTTTATAGCAACAATAAAATCTTCAGCTTCTCCTATTAGCTTAGCACTAAAAATATTTAAAACAGTAACTGCAATTACAATTCCGCTTATAAACAGATGTTTGATAAATACCTGAGAACTTCCAAAGAATAATTCATTTGCATAGCTTCCAAATGCATAAGAATATAATGAAAGCATAATAATGTAGCTTATCCACAAAAGTATATTCATTGAGCCAGTGAATAGCCCCGGCCCAAATGCTTTATCAAGGAAAGAAACTGTGCCTCCTTTACCGGGTAGAGAAACTGACAATTTAGAATATGAATAAGAAGTTACAAGAGCAACAATGCCTGCAATTAAAAAAGCAACCGGGGCCCCTCCCTTGGATAATTGCACAGCCAACCCTAGTACCGCAAAAATTCCACCACCCACCATACCGCCAATTCCTATTGACGCTGCTTCAATAAATCCTATTTTGTTATCTTTAGTTTTTCCCGTCATTATACTTCATCAATTTCTAAAGTAATGCTAATAAAGTTAGTAACTTAATAATACTTATTCATATTTCAATATGATATTGTTTTAAAAATGATAAATAGGGTGAAAATAAAAAAGCCGGGCTGAACCCGGCTATTTTGAACTTCTAATTTAATTATTTAAGGAAGCTCGTACCTGATTCCTGTTGTAATAGCAACATAGAATATTGTATTAGAGCTCGAGGTCGTTGTTGTCTGAAAAGTGTTTGGATCAAAACCTACTGTTTTAGTACTGTAGAAAACCGGACCGATTTGAAGGTCAGCTGGTATGTAGAGATTTTTTGCAATCTTGAAATTTGCCCCACCACCAAATCGAATTGCAAAATATGGACCGCCTGAAGAAAACCAAAGACTGAGTCCTGCATCTGCATATGGTTTAACATCTGAGCCGGGTATCTCAAAATAATATTTAAAATAATCTGCCCATTCTACAGGAGTTCCACCAAAAGTATTAATATTTAATTCTGTACCGATGGCCATATTACTGTTAAATTTATATTCTCCCATAGGACCGATTTGTAGCCCTACGCTTGAACCTCCGAAACCGCTGCCAATCGCCATTCCCAATTTACCTCCTATCAGCCAGCTTCCATTTCCACTTGAGGGTGATTCAAATGCCAAGGAACGACTAGAAGTTGTTTGTGCTTCGGTTAAAACAGCTGAGAAAAAAATAATAAAAATAAACAGAATGGCTTTATAAAGGCCGGAGAGTCTTTGTCCCTTATTCATTGTAGCTCCTATTTTTGTGTTAGATAAATGCGTTTTTTATATCTTATTTAATAAAGGTAAAAACGAATTAGTTAGAAAATAATATTTAGCACTTCGATTGTCAATTAATATCTTCACGCGATTAAATATAATATTGGAATACCTGCTTAACAATTTCCCATTTCCAGATCCTAAAATACCTCCAACCCTCAAACTGTGCATAATTGATTCTGTCTGTATTGCAGTATTCCAAAATTTGCTTTTTGTCATTAGCTACCGTCGAATGGTCAAAATTTAAGAGGATAAATGTATAATAGCAATAAAATTTCTTATAGAATTAGCAAAGACCAAAGTTTGTCATAGTTTCTCTTACAATAATGAATTATTTTGCGTTGAATTCCTGATTCAATTCTTTGACCATTTTCAAATGTTCATCTGTTAATGCTGAAATATCAAACAGAGACACGCCTGAGGCACCGTTCTTTTTCGAAATCATTACCGCTTCCTTTAATTCTACAGGAGAAAGCGAAGGGATGTATAATCCAGCATATAAAGAAAATCTTCCATGAATTTCCCTGAGTCCTTGTTGTATCGAAAAACCTATCCAGTTTAAATTCTGATTATAAAAATTCTGGTAAAGCATAGGTAAAACTATATCCAGATTCCATGAACTCCAGTCCTGCCGTACGTTCATCCTGGCAAGTTCCGGGAAAGGGAATACTGCGGCAGAAATTTTTTTATGATTTTTGTGAGCAATTTCTGATAATTCATTCACAAGGGAAGTTACGGCATTCAACCTGAATTGCCGCCACTCATTACTTAATTCTGGATGATCCATGGTCATTGGATCTACTCCAAAGATTTTCCTGAATTCTTTTCTGGCCTCAGGATGATAACCAAAATCATATTCCGGCATTTCGTGATCCTGTACAAGATTATATTTTGGCTGCAAGGCTTTACCTAAAATAACATCACAAAAACGCACGTAATCGAGATGGACAGAAGCTAATCCCTTAACTTCCGCTACAGCACGAATATTATTCTTTATATATTCGCGTGCACCCGGACTAAAAGGACTCAGCCATTGATAGTAATCTACATAAGGTCTGTACTCAAGGCTGTTTTTCCCGAGTCTGTTAACAGCATACCAATCGGGATGTTTTTGTGCGATAGTATCATTTGGCCTGTTGAGAACCCACACCCATCCGTGGATCCTTATTCCTTTCCCTTTCGTCAATCTTACCATTCTTTTTAATTCTGAAGGTGGAGCGCCGATAAAGAAATCAGTGATTCCGGCATTATGAAATTTTGTAAAGACGGAATCCCAGCTCGCATCAGATTTACCTTTGTCTCCGTGACCCCATACGGCAAAAATAAAATGCTTTTGAGCTGGATTACCTTTGTATATTTTGTTAAGTCCCAAAGTTGGAAGTTGAAATAAAATAATTAGATGTAGAATTAGAAATAAACGTTTCATATTTAGTACTTTATTTGTTTGATAAACCCTTTCTCATTTATTACGAATTTAGTTCTCATATAATTAATATTAAAAACAATCTCAAAGCCAAAATTTGTTAAATAGATTTTGGGGCTGAAGATTTTATTATCAAAGACAAATTTTAAAGGTTCAAGTTCCTCAATGTCAACTGTATAATTACCATTTTGCCTCAAAATTTCTTTTTCTTTTTTATAAAGATAAAACAAGGCCTGAATAATTTTATCGTTCTGCGGAACAGAAAACTTATCGGCACCCGGTTTTTTATCACTGAATTTTACATATCCCCAGTGCTCCGGCTGATGCATATCTATCGCTCCCTGTGGAGACCAGACCCAATTATGCTCTGGTAAAAATTTTCCGTACTGATCTTTTTTCTTTTCATATTTGCCATTAGTAATTTTATAATCCCACTCAACGCGTGAAAAATTGATACGCCATATTTCTGGTATTGGACTTTTCATATTTTTAAATTTTAATTCATTCAGAGCGGAGCGGGGAATAGCAATTTCAACAGACCAACCTTTATCCTTATCTGCTGGATAATTGATTGTACCATCCACGTGAACCGCATTTTTCAAACCTTTTATATCCCAGTTATTTATTATAGGCCCATCCACACGGTAAGCATTCATTAAGAGTAAATCCCAAACAGTATTTATAGCATTCATTTCAAATTCGCAGTATTGGGGAAATTCAGTGTATGGCTTTAGAAATATTTCAAAATCATTATTGTGAAATATTACTGCATCACGTTGAGTTATATCTGCCCATACGTTTGGCTCTTCAAGTTCTGCGTAAAAATAGAAATAATTATCATCCCACGTAATTTTGGCCCTTGTCCTGAATTCCGGTTTGTTTTTTTTATTTCCTTTAATATCAACAAAATCGTCTGTCCAATCGGCAAATTTCCAGGCAGGCTCATCAGCTTTCCCATCAATAGTAATCGGTGTTGAAGTTTTGTATGCAATATAATGTTTGGGAGGATTATATTGCCAATTATCAGACTTAGCTGTTTGACAATACCCTGGTAATGCAATTAAAAAGATAATCAAAAGTTTTTCTATTGCCATTTATTTCAAAAATTACTTTAAAGGAATGTTCATGATAATAATAAACAAAAGGGCGTTAATAAAATAAATATAATCTTTAGAGAAAGGTAATTAAATTACTTAAAAATAATTTAAACAGATTACAATAAATATTCTTTTAGGAATTCCCCTAGCACTTTATTATTTTGTTTTTATCAGATTTTATTTTTTTGAGTGACATTTACACTACTTAAATGGGGGTAGCGGATGAAAAAACTATTCTTTTTAATCCTTTTATTTTTCACTTCAATTATTGTAGCACAATCCCCGGTTCCTTCAACAACTAAGCTTGAAAAGATAGCCGATGGACTCTTGCAGCCGGAAGGTCCTGTATGGATTGATAGTCTTGGCCTTTTATTTAGTGACATTAAAGCGAATTCAGTCTATTTATGGTTACCTGCAGACAGTTCACTAACAACCTATATTCAACCTTCGGATAGTTGCAATGGGTTGACTCTCGATTTACAGGGAAGACTCATTTTAACCCAGATGAAGTTGAGAAGAGTAGCAAGAAGAGAAAATGATGGCACAATTGTTTCTTTGGCGTCGACCTACGAAGGTAAAAAATTTAATAGCCCAAATGATGTTGTAGTAAAATCCGATGGTTCAATATTTTTTACTGATCCGGATTTTAATATCCCTTATCCTTTCGATCACGATATGGATTTTCAAGGAATTTATAGGCTGGATACTTCCGGTACTCTTAAATTACTGGACAAAACTTTGGAGGAACCAAATGGAATTTGTTTTTCCCCTGATGAGACAAAACTATATGTAAATGAGTCCCACGAATGTGAAATTTATGTATGGGATGTGATAAATGATTCCACTATTGCGAACAAAAATCTTTTATATTCCATTCCTGCCAGCGGTTACGCTGATGGAATGAAAACTGATCCTGATGGAAATATTTATTGTGCCGGGCCGACTGGTGTCTGGATTATCTCGCCGGAAGGTCAGTATCTTGATAAAATTGAGGTTTCCGGGAATCCCTCTAACTGTGCCTGGGGAGATCAGGACAGGAAGGCTCTTTACATAACAGGCGGAAGCAGTCTTTACAGAATTCGTTTAGCAACAACAACTGATTTGAAAGTCACACGAGAACTACCCGCTAAATTTTTTAAGTTATATCCAAATTATCCAAACCCGTTTAATCCGGAAACTAATATTACTTTTTATCTCGGCCAGAAAAGTCATGCGGAGTTAAAAATATATAACCTGCTTGGAGAAGAAGTTCAAACTCTGGTAGATAAAGATCTCGAACAGGGAAATTATGCTTACAGGTTTAATGGCAAAGGTCATTGCAGTGGAATTTACTTCTATCAGTTGACTGCAGGTAACTTTAAAAGAACAAAAGAAAATGGTGATGGTAAAATGATCTTTATTTCCAGATTTTTAACGGATGCGCCTCTGTATTAAATAAAGTCTTATTAAAGTCGATCGTGTTTTGCGGAGCGAAGATCAGATAACAATATTTCAATGTTTCCGCAAGAAAGAAACTGTGCATCAAATCTGCCTGCTCTTTAGTGATAACACTTTTTAATGTTGAATAGCCGACGTCGTTTCTGCAATATTTCACCAGTGATTCAAAATAATCTTTTCCCATTTTCAAATATTTTGGGTCCTTAGTAAAATGATAGAGATAGTAGGCTGATTCAATATTTTCCGGGCGAAGTGCATAATTTGGATAAGTAATTTTCATATCTGAATAATCAAGTTCTTCCGGTTCTATCCCTTGAAGCATCCACATTTTGTAACAGCTTTCCTGTAGTTTTTCAGCACGAGTTGCGTCGCCGCTTAGTATAAGTTCAGCAGGGAAAAAAGCATCGAGTGAGCCGAATACTGTTGCAGTTCTTTTCCCTGTATTCATATCAGCGTGTCCATACCAGAAACCATTTTTAGTATCATTTGCAAGATATTTATTAATCGCTTTTATGCTTACGTCCCACATATTTTTCAGATCTTTATCACCAAACATTAACCAGCCTTTTAATAAGTATTCATAGTATGAATCAATTGCCCCGCTGATATGTGAATCAGTGTTTGTCCATTCTCCTGTATTAACATTAATGAATGTTCCTACGAGATCAATTTTTGATCTTCTTTTATAAACGCCCTCAAGAGCCTTCTTTGCTTTTTGATAATAAATTTCATTACCTGTAATTCTAGATAGAGTTCCCCATTCTAAAATCAATGTTCCAATTTCCGCTGGATTACTGACCGGATCACTTGTAGCACCTGTTTTCAGATTTACAAACCTGTAAGGCATTCCGGTTGGAGAATTGAATGCGGGCAGCAATCTATTTGCAAGATCAATAGCGAGATCGAGAAACCTTTTATCACCGTCAAGTTGGTATGCAGAGAGAAGCCCACCGAGTAATCTTATATTTACTTCGAAAAACTGGACTGACATATTTTTATCAAATGACAATTTGCTGAGTATAAGTTCTTTATCTTCCTTCGCTTCTTTATCAAGTCCCATAATTTTCATTGTACCAAACGCATCCATAGGTGTAAGAAGAAGTGATTCTTTGTACCAGTCCTTGTAACTCTTTGAAAGTGGCAATAATTCGTCGTGGCCCCAGGCGTATTTTTTATAACCATTCCACGCATGGAGAAATTCTTGCTTGACTTCATTTGCCAACTTAATTTTATCAATCTTTTGTGTTTGAGGAAAGAGCGGCAATGTTGAGAATAATACAAGGAGGAGCAAATTTTTCATTTATAATTCCTATTAAGTTTAGAGTTAATTTATAAAATACATTTGATAAAAATAAGTAGTAATTTCGGATTTCAAAATGAGGGCCCCTTCTTTTTATGAACTTAAAGCAAAAACTGGATTACCATTATAAGGCGTTTGATAAATCACAAATCTCTCCCGATCCTTTGCAATTTCTCCATTTATTTTCAAAAGAAGAGGATATTGAATTAATGGGATTTATTGCATCAATTTTTGCTTATGGAAATGTAAAGCAGATTATTAATACACTTGATAAAATTCTGATAATTACCAATTCAAAGCCTTATGATTTTGTAACGAACTTTAGTAAGACACAAAATAAAATAAAATTAAAAGGCCTGAAACACAGATTTTATACTGAAGAAGATATCCAGAATCTATTCTTTTCTTTGAAGAATATTTACGGGCGAAAAAGTTCTTTAAAAAATTTATTTTTTGAAAATTTTAATAAGGAAGAAAAAAATATAAAGAATGGGCTTTCTTCATTTTCCAAAAATTTTGTAGATGAAATAAAAAAGAGAACGAAAGCAAAAAAAGTTTCTCCCGGCGTTCGCTTTATGTTTCCTTTGCCTGAGCTTGGCAGTGCCTGTAAAAGAATGAATCTTTTCCTCCGATGGATGGTAAGAAAGGATGATCTTGATTTTGGATTATGGAATGAAATTTATCCGGATAAACTAGTTATCCCGGTTGATACACATATCGCGCGTATTTGCAAAACACTTAAATTAACTACCTATAGAAATGTAAGCTGGAAAATGGCTGAACAAATAACTGAGAACTTGAAGGTATTTGATCCTGCTGATCCGATTAAATATGATTTTGCTATTTGCCATATTGGAATGCGAAAACTCGAGTTTTGATCCTTAAATCCTCAATCTTAAGTTGCATATATGGGCATTTATTTCAATATTCAAAGGCGTTTTTTAAACACTTCTAATTAAATGAGGAGCGAAGGTTATGGCGGAAAGCAATTCTCCTAATCCCGGTTTTAAACCTTATATAGCTGATTCTCATAATGTCGCCGAATTCACAGTGAAGTCGGTAATAATGGGAGCTTTCTTTGGAATCTTATTTGGCGCGGCTTCAGTATTTCTTGCACTTAAAGCAGGCCTTACAGTATCAGCTTCAATTCCTATCGCGGTGCTGGCTATTTCAATCGGCCGAAAATATTTTAAGACTACTATTCTAGAAAACAATATTATTCAGACAACCGGATCCGCAGGCGAATCGATTGCTGCCGGAGTTGTATTTACACTGCCGGCTTTTTTGTTTATGTCTATGAATGATGCCGGTGTTAGTATTGGCGCAAGCTTCTTTAATTACTGGACAATTTTAATTCTCGCAATGTTCGGTGGTATTCTCGGAACATTGATGATGATTCCGCTTCGCCGCTCTTTAATTGTTAATGAACACGCAACACTTCCTTATCCTGAAGGTACAGCCTGTGCACAGGTACTTATTGCGGGTGACAAAGGTGGCGATTTTGCAAAGACAGCTTACCAGGGACTTTCAGTTGCGTTGGTATATGCACTCCTTCAAAGAGTTTTTCACGTTATTGCCGAAACGCCTGCATGGGTTTCCTCACAAACAAATAAGTTTTTTCCTTCTGCAACAGTTAATGCAGATATCACTCCTGAATATCTTGGTGTGGGATATATAATTGGGCCAAGAATTGCAGGAATATTGGTTGCCGGTGGTGTTCTTGCTTGGCTGGGAATTATTCCACTTTTGGCGAGCCTTGTTTCACCGGATGTAATTGCCCAGCAGCTTGTTAAGCTTGGT
The DNA here is from genome assembly GCA_963772675.1 of uncultured Bacteroidota bacterium. Classification (GTDB taxonomy): domain Bacteria; phylum Bacteroidota; class Ignavibacteria; order Ignavibacteriales; family Ignavibacteriaceae; genus JAKAGZ01. The sequence goes on along the minus strand of CAVYYF010000007.1, from coordinate 452,418 downwards.
TATTTAAAAGACTTAATGACATCAGGTGGACCAGGCAACTGGAATCCTCAACTCCATACTTTTGCAAGTTTTCCTGATGCAATCTATCGTGCCTATGTAAGACAGATTGGTGCAGGTGCTGTAGCAGCAGGCGGTTTTATTACTCTATTAAAAACTTTCCCTACTATTATTTCTTCGTTTAAGGGAAGTATTGCTTCGCTGAAAAATAAAAGTGCCGGTGTAAAAATTGCTCGTACTGAAAACGATCTTTCTTTTATGACAGTAATAGTGGGCAGTGTTGCGCTTGTAGTTTTAATGGCAGCACTGCCAATGATCCCGGGTGACACTATAGTTAATAAAATATTAATTGGAGTTCTTGTTGTAGTATTCGGATTTTTCTTTGTAACAGTATCTTCCAGAATTGTGGGTATAATCGGATCAAGTTCAAACCCGATATCTGGAATGACTATTGCGACTTTAATGGGTACAGCGCTTGTTTTTATTGCTGTCGGCTGGACAGGTAAAGTATATGAGCCAATGGCTCTCGTTGTTGGCGGGATGATTTGCATCGCTGCCGCAAACGCAGGCGCAACTTCTCAGGATTTGAAAACAGGATTTATTGTCGGTGCAACCCCTAAGTACCAGCAGATAGCTTTGTTTGTTGGCGCAATAGTTTCATCAATAGTGATTGGTGCTACAATAAAATTACTTGATCAGCCTACGGTTGATATGGCAGCTCAGGGTATTCAGCATGCAATAGGAAGCGATGCTTTTCCGGCGCCTCAAGGTACATTAATGGCAACGCTGATTAAAGGTTTGCTTTCATTCAACCTTGATTGGCAGTATGTCTTGGTTGGTGCATGTCTTGCTGTGACTGTTGAACTTTGTGGAGTCAATGCGCTTTCATTTGCGGTTGGTGCCTATCTTCCATTATCAACTACTTTGCCCATCTTTGTTGGCGGCGCAATTAAAGGTGTTTCCGATAAAGTTTCAAAGAGAAAAGGCGAAAGCGTTGAAGATAGCGAACTTGGAACCGGAAGCTTATTCGCAACAGGTCTTGTTGCAGGAGGCGCTCTTGCGGGAGTAATTGTTGCGCTGCTCTCGGTAAATGATAATGTTTTTGAATTCTTAAAGAAGATAAGTGCTGAAACAGGATTGGAAAGCCTGTTCGGGAGAGGCGGGTATGAAATACTTGGCGTAATATTCTTCGCTGCAATGGGAATGATTATGTATAAAGTATCCCGCAAACCTCAGCCTAAAATTGAAGAAACAGTTGAATAATTTGATATGGACGATCTAAATAATTCCTCTATTGTAAAAAAAGAACCATCTACCTTTTACAGGTGGATGGTTCTTTTCTTTCTCAGCATTGCGATGTACGGAAACTATTATGTTTACGATTCAATATCGCTTGTTGCCGATCAATTAAAAACCCAGCTTCATTTTACCGATTTCGATATCGGGCAAATGTATACTTACTATAGTATTGCCGCGCTTATCGTATTGATTTTTGGGGGAATCCTTGTTGATAAATGGGGAACGAAAAAGTCAGCGATTGTATTTGCAATCATTTGTACTATTTCCGGATTTATGACAGCGTTTGGTAACAGCTTATACGTAATGCTAGCAGGAAGATTTCTTCTTGGTGTTGGTTCTGAACCACTAATCGTAGCAGTTACTGTTGCAATTGCAAAATGGTTTAAAGGGAAACAACTCAGCTTTGCATTAGGCGTTAATCTATTTATTGCTAGAGCAGGGACTTATACTGTAGATAATTCACCCGCTCTTTTTCCCGGAGCATACAGTAGTGGTTACCAGAGTCCTCTTTTCATTGCTGCTTTAATTGGCATTGTTGCTTTTGTTGGAATTATTATTTATGCAATGCTGGAACATAGAGGTGAAAAAAGGTTTATCCTTGGAAAAGGTGGATCTACAGATAAACTTAATATTAAAGACTTATTCAAATTCAATAAATCTTTCTGGTATATAACCTTATTGTGTGTAACATTTTATTCAGCAATTTTTCCTTTCAGAGCTTTTGCTATTAAATTCTTTATGGAAACTCACCATGTTACAAGGGAAATGGCTGGCAGTTTAATGTCTAATTTGCCTTTAGCTGCAATGATAGCGACACCTCTTATAGGGCTTCTTGTAGATTATTATGGCAAACGTGCTTTGTTGATGACATTTGGTTCAATATTGTTGTTGCCGGTTTATTTAATAATGGGTTACACAAAAATTTCTCTCTATATACCTGTAATAATGATGGGAGTTGCTTTCTCATTAATTCCGGCGGTTATGTGGCCCGCTGTTGCATATATAGTCGAAGAAAAACGACTCGGTTCCGGGTACGCTTTGATGACTGTAATTCAACAAATTGGGATGGCCTTATTCCCGTTAGTAATTGGCTGGGCAAATGATTTCACAGGAGCTAGTGCACAAAATCCTGCAGGATATCATCTTGGAATGTGGATATTCTCTATCCTTGGGGTACTGGGACTTGTTTTTGCGTACCTGTTGAGAAAATCTGAAAGAGGTCCAAACGGGCATGGACTTGAATTCGGAATAAAGAATAAACCATCAACACAAAATTAATCTTTTGTAGAGACACATCGCTGATGCGTCTCTACAAATAAAAATATGAAACAAACAAAATTAGATAAAGCTTCCGTAACCGCAATTAAAGACTGCATGGGAGCAAAGAAAAATGAATCGATACTTGTTATAACTGATGAGCTGAAAAGAGAGATCGGGCTTTCACTTTTTGAAAATGCAAAACGTCTCGGGCACAAAGCATTATATGTTGAAATGAAATCGGGCAAAGTAAGTGGGGAAGAACCGCCAGCTGAAATTGCTGAACTGATGAAAAAATTTGATATAGTGTTTTGTCCTACAGCAAAATCTTTAACTCATACTGATGCACGAAGAGCCGCGTCAAAACAGGGAGTAAAAGTTGCAACATTTCCGGGAATAACAAAGGAGATAATGATCCGTGGAATGAACGCAGATTATAAAAAGATTGATGCACTTTCAATCAAATTACAGGGAATTCTAAATAAAGGGAGGACTATACGAGTTACTACTCCTATCGGAACTGATATTTCATTTTCAAAAGAGGGTAGAGAATCGTTTGCAAGTAAGGGGCTTTACCACACAAAAGGTGAAAGCGGAAACCTCCCTACAGGTGAAACATACGTTGCACCGATTGAAGGAACATCCAACGGAGTATTTATTGTTGACGGTTCAATGGCGGGTCTGGGCCTTGTAAAAAATGTAAATATAAAGATTGAAGTGAAGAAAGGTTATGCTAAAAAAATTACCGGCGGGACTATGGCTAAAAAGCTAACCAAAATGCTGGATGCAGTAGGAAAGGATGCCCGTAACATTGCCGAGTTCGGGATTGGTACAAATGACAGTGCAAAACTCAGCGGCGTTCTGCTGGAAGACGAAAAAGTAATGGGTACTGTTCATATAGCCCTGGGGAATAATGTTTCTATGGGTGGAAATGTAAACGTACCGATACACCTCGACGGCGTGATGAAAAAACCGACAGTTTATCTTGACAATAAACTTTTGATGAAGGATGGGAAACTACTCGTTAAATGATTATAGACAATCGAATTAAGTGGTTTCTACTTATTGAGTGCTCCTCTTTGTCTTTTTTATTCCTGTGTTTTTTTATTATTTTAAGTCCTAAATTTTTGAGGGCAGTCAAGATCTAATAAGTAGCAACTATCTCCAGAGGGAAATCTTTTATTTTTATAGGAGCAAAAATGTCGCTATTGCCAATAACATTATATGGCGATAAAATTTTAAGAAAGAAGACCAGCAATGTTTTGGACGTAGACTTTTATACTGTTAAACTGATCAAAGAAATGTTTGAAACAATGAAAAACGCCTCAGGCATTGGGCTGGCTGCAAACCAGGTAGGGGCTAACAAACAGATTTTTATAGTAGATCTTTCAGCTATTGAAGGCTACGAACAATCCAAACCGATTGTATTTATAAATCCCAAAATTGAAACATTCAGCGAAGAAAAAATAGTAATGGAAGAAGGCTGTCTCAGCATTCCAGATGTACGTGCTGAGGTTGAGAGACCTAAAAATGTTGTAATAAAATATTTTGACACAAATATGCAAGAACAGGAACTTGAAGCAGATGAATTACTTGCTCGTGTCATTCAGCATGAGTTTGATCACCTGCAAGGTGTTTTGTTTATTGACAGAATTACTGATGAAGTAAAAAAGAAATTGAAAAAAAACCTGAATAAAATTAAACAAAGAAAAATAGAATTCGATTACCCTGTCACAGAACATGTAGATTACCAGTTGTTATGAAAATTATTTTTATGGGGACACCTGAATTCGCGGTTCCATCATTAAAAATATTACTAGAAAGTAAACATGAAGCTGTTGCAGTCGTAACAGGAGCAGATAAAGAAAGGGGAAGGGGACAAAAAGTTAGTTACACACCAATTAAAGAATTCGCACTTCAGAATAATTTGCCTGTACTTCAACCTGAGAAACTAAAAGACCAAAATTTTATTAAGCAGTTGAAAAGCTATGAGCCCGACCTCTTTGTGATTGTAGCATTCAGAATTTTACCGAAAGAGGTTTTTACAATTCCGCCTGAGGGCTCTTTTAATTTGCATGCTTCTATTTTACCTAAATACAGAGGTGCGGCCCCGATTCAATGGGCTTTGATAAACGGTGAAGAGGAGACAGGAGTCACAACTTTCAAACTAGCAGAAAAAGTTGATACCGGCAGTATTTATCTGCAGGAAAAAATCAGCATTAAAAGAGAAGATAATTTCGGTAGCCTGCATGATAAAATGTGCATAGTTGGAGCTGAAGCAGTTTTAAAAACAGTCTATCTCATCGAACATGGTTACAAGGATTTATTAAGACAGGATGACAACAAAGCAACACCTGCACCAAAAATAACAAAACAAATTGCTCAAATTGACTTCGGACAAAGTGCAGAAAACGTTCATAACCTTGTTAGAGGACTTTCACCCTACCCCGGGGCCTACTTTTTTCACAACAATAAGCAGATAAAAATTTATAGAAGTAAAATTTCAGAAACTGAATTCTTAGAGGCTGGTGAAGTAAAACATACCAAAAAAGAGTTATTCATAGGATGTGCCGACGATGCACTCGAAATTCTTGAACTACAGCTGGAAGGAAAGAAAAGGATGGGTGCTGAAGAATTTCTTAGGGGATTCAGTTTTGAATAAAGTAATTATTTGAGAAGCCGATTATTATTTCCTTCTTAAAATATTTCTAAAACATTTCAATATCCTGAAAAATAGAATTTCTTTCAAAGCCTAAATTCGTATTATTAAAAACTTATAATCAATAAAATTTATGAGCCTAAATAATTTAGAATTGACCAGGTTCTTTTTCGCTATAGTATTGCTTTTAGTATCAGCGCTTTGGTTTGGCTATGTTTTCAAGAAATTTAAACTGCCAAAAGTAATAGGCGAAATTGTTGGTGGATTAGTTTTAGGGCCTACCTTGCTTGGCTTTCTTGCCCCTTCAGCCTATGATTGGATATTTAAGGCATTTAATGAAGAAGGGAAATTAATTTCGATAATTTACTGGGTGGGCTTAATACTGCTGATGTTCATCTCCGGATTCGAAATTGAACGGTCATTTACTAAAGGGTGATAAAAAAACAATAATTGCAATCCTGTTAGGATCAACATTAATTCCATTTGCAGCGGGTTGGCTTAGCCCCGCATTACTATGACTTCTCTCCATATTTAGGAGCTAAGGGATAATATGTTAGCTCTTAAGATCATCATTGCAATTGCAGTTGCGGTTACATCTATCCCGGTTATCTCAAAAATCTTTATCGATCTTGATATTATGAAAACAAGATTCGCAAGAATCGTATTAGCTACTGCGACTATTCACGACATCATACTCTGGGTAGCCCTTGCAATAGCAACTGGACTTGTAAGCACTACCGCTATATCAGCATCAGGCATTACTTCAACTGTACTTATTACATTTGCTTTCTTTGGTGTCGCGCTTTTTGTAATGCCTAGATTAATAAAATACAGCAACACTTTACGATACAATTTATTAATTAAATCTTCGGTGTCGGGATATACATTATTTATCTGCTTCTTTTTTGCGGCAATTGCAAGTATACTTGATGTAAATATTGTGTTCGGCGCATTTTTAGCCGGAGTTATTGTCGGAATGATGCCGAATGAAAAATTCGGTAAAGTAAAAGAAAATATAAAAGAATTTTCGTTGTCATTTTTTATTCCGATATATTTTGCAGTGGTTGGTTTGAAATTAGATTTGATTCATCATTTTGATGTAATGTTTTTTCTGGGATTTTTATTGTTTGCAACTGTATTTGAGACCTTCGGAACATTACTAGCTGCAAAAATAATTAAGAAGGACTGGCTTTCAAGTTTTAACCTGGCTGTTGCAATGAATACAAGAGGTGGCCCCGGGATTGTACTTGCTACAGTGGCATTTGATATGGGGATAATCAGTGAAACATTTTTTGTTACACTTGTAATGATAGCGATTCTAACTTCACTGTTAGCAGGATACTGGTTTAAAATTGTATTAACTAAGGGTTGGGAACTGCTGAAAGAATGATTACCAATCAGGCCGAATTCCTGCTTGCATTGATATTTCCGTATAAAGATCTTTTAACAATCTTTTCGTAAGCATTTTTGAAACTCTGAATTTTGTTCCACCTTTTGCAAAGCGTATTGCTGAATTGCGAGCAAAGGCAGTACTATCCGCTCGCGTATTTCTATAGAGTTTCTCGAAACAGGAGATTCTTCCATCAATTCACCATAGCCTGTAATAAGCAATAGCATTTCTTTAGACAATTTATATTCGTCAAATAATATTTGCCAGAAATCTTTGTACTCTTTGTCTTTTGTAAAATATGCGGTTAGCTCGAAATAACATTTTGATAAAGACATCATGCTGTTAAGTATTAGCGCTTTGAAAAACGGAACCTCGTTAAATAAATTTTTCAAGTCATCGAGTTTTCCATTATCAACCAGTTTCTTTACAGCAGTGCCAATTCCAAAATATCCCGGTACGTTTTGTTTTAACTGGCTCCACGAACCGACGAATGAAATTGCCCTGAGATCTTTTAACTCCAGTTTCTCACTTTCTCCACGCTTTGCAGGCCGGCTGCCAATATTTGTCTGTCCATAATATTTTAATGTGCTTTTATTCTCAAGGTACGGAATAAATTTTTCGTGGTTTTTAAGAGTAGTATATTTTTCAAAACTCAGCTGCGCCAGCTCATCGATAATCTTTCTTGATTCTCTTGATATGTGATTTCCTTCAGAATAAAATTTATTCGACAATCCCGCTGTAAGCAACTGCTCACAATGATGCATAAAATGCTCCTTTGTTCCGTACTTACTGGTGATTGTCTGGCCCTGAATAGTCAGCTGTATTTCGTGATTGGCAATCTTCTCACTTTGCGCCGCATAAAACTGGTTTGTTTTTCCGCCGCCGCGCGCAGGCGGGCCGCCGCGTCCGTCAAAAAATATTGCTTTGATTTTGTGTTTATTACAAACCGTTGTCAGACCTTCCTTTGCTTTAAAGATTGACCAATTGGCTTTCAGGTAGCCGCCGTCCTTTGTGCCGTCTGAAAAACCAAGCATGATAGTCTGCTTTTCATTCCTGTGACTTAAATGCTTGCGATACTCCGGAATTTCAAAAAGCGAGTTCATAATTTGTTCGGAATTTTCCATCGCTTCCATTGATTCAAACAGGGGAACGATGTCGAAATTTATTTCATCCACTTTCCACCCGCACCATCTGAATAAAGCGAACACAAACAGCACCGAAAAAACATTCTCTGAATTGCTGATTATATACCTGTTGCATCCTTCTTCGCCATTTTTATTCTGTATATCTTTTAGCAAATAGATTGTTCTAATAGTATCCTTTATTACCTCATCATCAAATTGATCCGGGACTATTCGAAAATCTTTTTGAATGAGGAGTGAAATAAGTTTACTCTTTTCAATTTCATCAAGGCTGTTGGAAATAATATTCTTTTTCTTCAGAATCTCTGTTATGGTTTTTTTATGAACATTATGGTGCTGACGTATATCAAATACAGCGAAGTGCGTTTTGAAAATTTTAACTTTATCAATTAATCTGTCGAGTAGTTCGAGGTACAGGCTGTTGTATTTAGTAGTTATAAGTTCCCGGATTTTGTAAAGTGTTGATATTATCTCTTCATACTTAATTACTTTGGAAGAATCAAACAGGGAAGGATAAAGCCTGCTTTTGAGTCCGGCAATCAATTCTTCAGCGCCCCTGAAAGTCATTTTTTGCTCTAACTCTTTTATATCTTTATAATAACATTTCATCAATGTCATTCGAAGCTCATCCGCTACTTTTATTGTAATATCGGAAGTAACAAAAGGATTTCCGTCCCTGTCGCCGCCGGGCCAGAAACCTAGCTTTATAATATCCGGGTTATCGAAATTATCATCGTGAATGTTTTCTTTTATATATGAATACAGATCGCCGATAGCATCGTAATAAACATTCCTGAGAAAGTAGATTATGTTTTTTGCTTCGTCAAGCGGGGTGGGCTTGTCGGAGTTTATCAGCGACGTTAACCCAAGCTGCTGAAGAGTGATATCTATTTCGTTGATATTATTTTCAAGAATTAAATTTCGCAGCCTGCCGATAATATCGAGCGCGGCAGGGGGATAAAACTGTGTCGGGTGTGCGGTTAAAACAATTCTCGCGCTGAAGTCAGACAAACTTTTCGAGAAGTCTTCGCCGTCTTTTTTATTTTTATAAAGGTTGATAAAATCTTTGAGCGACAGATCGCTGCCAAGTTTTTGAATTTTTGGGAAAGCTGCATCCTCTACGCTGTCGTAAAGCACGATCTGCCTTTCAACATACTGAATTATCCTGAACATAAAATCGATCTTTTCTTCTTCCGATTTTATGCCGGTGTGAGTAGCAAAAAATGAATCCAGAATTTCCTGCGGTTCTTTGCCTGACTCAAAACCGCTTTTGCAAACCTGGTGCAAAAGAGGAATAAGTATGCCGATATTCCTGATATTACTATAAGGAAGGTTTAAGAATAAGCTGTTGTAAACGTCAAACTTGTTTTTAACTGATTTCTCAAATTCTTTTAGCTCTTCTGATTTATACATTTGCTTTGACTTTTTATCGGTTCTCTAAGATGATTCTTCATATTTACATTATTTTGTAAAGCTAACGGAATCATTTTAAATAAAAATATTGAAAGATGAAATTGTTACAGAAAAGGTTATCCGTAACCGGTAGTTTTACATGTAATAATTAATTATTACTGCAAAGATGCGTAATTCAATATATATTAAATCCTTTACATTTTTTATTTTCAACGAAAAATGTATTAGCCCAATACCTTCTTCAAAATATTCTTTACCATTCCTTCGTATCTTTTTACAACAAGCACAGAAGTAGGCGAGAAACGAGCGACTTTTTCAGGAATTTCACCAAAAAGCATTTTATGGAATAACGGTTCTTTTGCCGCACCGATTACAACAAGGTCATATTCCCTGCTGGCTTTCGCAATTCCACCCGCAATAGATTTTGATTTAATTATTTTTTCACTTCGCACTATATCCGGGATCAAGATTTCTTAATGTAGCTTTTATCCTTTCGTTTCCAATTTCAATTTGTTCCTGCGAAGGATCTTCCTGGTTATAAAACCGGCCGTAACGGTAAGTTTCAGTTCACCCGCAATTGCATTTAGAATTGTGGAAGCAAGCTGTGCGTTTGGTCCGCCGGCAGTTGGCAAAAAGCAATTTTCAATTTTTTTTGATTCACCTATTTTCAGCATCATTAAATCGCAGGGCGCAAAACGAATAACCCTGTCCGCAATTTCACCAAAAATTCTGTCGCGTGTTTTTGTATATCCTTTCCATCCCATAACTAAGCATGACTGGCATTATGCTGATAAGCTGCCGCAAGAATTCCCTGCGAAGAATGATGCCCGATTATAACATCGGTTTCAATTTCAATTTTATATTCCTGCGCCAATCTTTTTTGCTTTGTTAAGCAATGCTTCTTTATGATGAGTAAAACGCATTCCTTCGTGAATAGGCATCTGGCGCGGAACTTCAACAACGCTTATAGCGATTAATTCTCTGATTCCGCTGTTTTGCAACCGGAATAGCAAGCTTCAATAATATTTCAATTGTATCCGGATTATAAATTGCAACGATAACAGAAGGTTCCTTATCAATTTCAGATGACTGACGCTTTCGGCAATAAGTACCTGCGGTTCAATTGCAGCCGCCTGTTTTTCAAAAATTGAATAATAAAGAAGCAGTCCGAATGCAATCCAGCCGATTGTTACATACCAGGCAATCGGCTGAAAATCGAACTGGTACAACGCAAGAAATATATTTAGTGTAAAACCGAGCAAAGGAACAACCGGGTAAAACGGGACTTTATATTTTCGGGGAATTTCAGGATGATTTCTTCGCAAAACTATTACTGATAAATTTACCAGGGCAAATGTTAAGCAGGAACATTAAACTTGCCGCAGAACCAACAGTTTCAATCGGAAGTGTTACTGCCATAATTAATAAAATTGCTCCGGTAACTGTAAATTGCAATGTGCGGTGTTCTCCTGACCGAATGAATTTTAGAAACACGTTTCGGAAGCCAGAGATCCCTGCCCATTGAAAATGCAACGCGGGAAGCAGCCATTACTGTTGCATTAAGCGCAGAGGAAGTCGATAATATTCCGCCGAATACAATTAAGCGCAACACCGAATGCAGGCATAAAATTTTCTGCCGCGCGGACAATTGCGGTTTCCTTAAACTTTCCGAGAAATTCCCAGCTTGGCATTCCGCCCGGATTTATTGCGGCAAGTGAAACAAATAAAATTAATAAGTACATTATTATTGTTATGCCGAGAGCAATAAAAGTAGCTCGGGAATATTTTTTTCCGGCGATTTTATTTCTTCCGCAACAGTTGCAATTAAATCGTAACCTTCAAAAGCAATAAAAGTTAAACCCATTGCAATAAAAACTCCGCTGAATCCTTTTGTAAAAAATGGAGTAAAACTTTCTTTTACCTGGTGCGGGATTTCCAAATATTTCTTTTAAACCGAAATAGATAAAAATTCCGAGTACAAACAATTTTGAAAGTGTAAGAACATTTTCTGCTTTGCCGGTTACTTCCGCGCCGCGTGCATTCAGCCAGATAAAAGCCGACCAATAATTAATGTAACTAATAAATACAGGCGCTTTATTGCCAAGCAAAGAAAAAACACCTGCGGAAACAAAAGGAATATATTTATGAAGGAATTCCCAGAAATACCCGGCAAAACCGAGAGCATATAAACTGCATGCAACAGTGTAGGCAAACCAGAGCATCCATCCGGAAACAAATCCCACCGCACCGGGATAAGCCATTTTAACAAAAGAATAACCGCCGCCCGCTTTGGGAATTGCGGATGCAAGTTCCGCATAGGCAAAAGCGGTTAACAAAGTAACCACTCCGTTTAAAGCAAAAGCGAGTATTGATGCCGGTCCGGCTTCCCCTGCTGCAATTCCGGTTAATACAAAAATTCCGGCGCCAATCATTGCACCGACACCGATCATTGTAGCATCAAATAAGCCCGAGGTCACGGGCAAATGTGGGCTGGCTTTCTGTTTTCCCTTTTTTATTCTGCATAAATCCTTAAAAATAAGACCATATTTTCAGAAAAAATGGTATTTCAAGTTAAGGAGATGCGAATAAATTAGCAAAAAGAGAATTGGGAAATAACTTCGGTAGTATACTAATTTCGACTGTCATTCAGAATCTGCCTGACCTGCAGGAATGTTTATTTCAGAATCTAATAAATTTAAGAGATCCCGATCCCGACAAGTCAGGACGGGATGACAATTGTGAAATTAGGAAACTACTGAAAATTGGTGAATGAAACTAAAATGGAGGAGTTATTTAAAAATTAAATACAAAATAAATATTCTAAAATGATTAGTTTACAAAGTCGCTCCACCCGAAACCTCAATCCTTTGCCCGTTTATCCATTTTGCATCTTCTGTGCAGAGGAAAGCAACAACGCTGCCTATATCATCTGCCTGCCCGACTCTGCCAAGCGGAGAAATAGAAGCAATGAATTTTTTCCTTTCAGGGTTATTTCTTATTGCAGCATTGTTAAAATCAGTTTCAATCGCTCCCGGCGCAACAACGTTTGCTCTTATTCCACGGTTGCCGAATTCTTTTGCGACATATTTTGTCAGCACTTCAATTGCTCCTTTCAGCGAGGCATAAACCGCGTAACCCGGCACGTTGTATCTCGCCGAGCCGGAGGAAATAAAAATTACTCCGCCGTTGTCATTCATAGACGGAAGCAATTTCTGAGTTAGAAAGAAAACACTTTTGAAATGAATATTTACAAAATTATCAAAGAATTCTTCGGTAACCTGCGGAATGAAAACAGTTGCACCGATTCCCGCATTGTTAATAAGAAAATCGAATTTGTCAGTGCCCCAGTTTTCTTTAAGAGATAAAATAAATCTTTCAATAAAACCGTCAATTGAGTTAATATCAGAAACATCGAATTGCAGAACAGCAGATTTCCTGCCTATATTTTTTATTTCGGCTGCTACGTTTTCTGCTTCTTCTTTTTTTGCGTTATAGGTAAGCACAACGTCGATTCCTTTTTTAGCTAATGATAACGCCATATCTTTTCCTAGTCCGCGGCTTCCGCCTGTAACGAGTGCGATTTTTGTAGTCATAGTTAATCCTTCCCCTTTTAATAAGTTCCTAAAATGATTATTCCCAAATTTAGGCAAAATCAGTTCCTTTACCCACCCCTAAATCCCCTCCAGGGAGGGGACTTGTATATCTATTATCGGAATACTTGTTTTGCTATCAAAGAATATAGTTATGTGCGGACATAAATTTTAATCAATTGTAATATACTTTAATTGAAAAGATAAAATCTATAATGAGCGTTTTGTCCCCTCCTTTGGAGAGCGGGGGGTGGGTTCTTTTTTAACTCCCCCAAGTTTTCTTTTCTGCTACAAACCGAACGCCAGCTTAATTCCCTCAATTGTCATCCCTGTTCCCATTATTGCGAGTATCAGCCCCATTATTTTTGCAATAACAGTTATCAGGTTCTCACCGATCTTTTTAACGATGAGATCGCTTAAAGCAAAAGCCAGGTATGTCAGGAAAATCATAAGTGCAAAAATTATTATCACGATTGCGATGTGAATAAAGCTTCCGTTGGTGACGTTGTTCATAGCTGTGACTATCGTGCCCGGTCCGGCGAGTATCGGAATTGCAAGCGGAGAAATAGCAACACCATCATCCGGCTCAACATTGTCCTGGTGGTGTATCTTTGATTTTTTTGATTGAAGCATTTCGAAGCCGACATAAAACAAAAGTAATCCGCCTGTTATTTTAAACGCAGGAATTGTGATTCCGAATAATTCAAAAGTGTATTTGCCGAGTATTACAAAAAACAGTACGATTAGAAACGCGGTTAAGCATGAAGTTTTAGCTATTTTTTTTCTGTCAGCTTTTTCGCGGTCTCCTACAAGTCCTAAAAATACCGGTGTGTTAGCAATCGGATTCATAATTGCAAAAAACCCGGTGAAGACTGTTAGTGCAAAGAGAAATAAATTTTCATTCATTAGTTGTTTGTTCTAATTATTATTTGAAAAAAATTCCGTGTCCAAGTGTAAGGCAGAATAAAATAAATGCCAGACATATTGTCAAATTCAATATGATATTATTGCCGGGCCTGAAGTTTTCCGTATTTTCTTTTTGGCCAATTTTTATAAACAATATCGGAAGCGATCCGATCATTTCAAGCAAACCTTCTTTAGCCGCATTTATTCTGTCAGGTGCAAAAAATAATCCCGCGATCATAGCCGCGATAGCCGCAGCAATATATGAATAATGAATGGCTTTTTTAAGTGGAAATTCCGAAAACATGGAAGTGAATAATTGAATTTGTTTATAGACAATCCTGATTGAGAAAGAGTATGCTGCTATTCCGGCAATCACCAGAAGTGGTTTGCCTAAAGTTCCGATGTTCATTTGAGAAATGAAGTATATCCAGTCGCCTCTTTTGCTAAAGCTTGATTGAAGTATCGTTCCGGAAAACCAGAATAAATTGTAAGCCATAGTCAGCAAAATCAAAAACCTGTAAACAGGGGATAGGTTTTTCTCACGATTCAGATAAACAAAAATTAAGGACCCTAAGATTAAATTTACCATTGGACCTGAAAGATCAGTTATATAGCTTCCGGGGCTGCTTCTGAAAAAAGCTGAAGTAATAAGATCTATGTGCTGGCCTATGATTAAACATCCACCACTGTGTCCGATTACTTCGTGAAATATATCTGCAAGCATATATGCAGCAATTCCGGTTAAGGAAAATGTTAATATGCTTTTGGTTTTTGTTTCCATAGAGAGTTGGAAAAGACAACAATAATTAATCGGAATAGTTCCACAGTAAAAAAATAAATTTATTCCGTGTAGTGGTTCCTGAAGACAGATTTTGCATTTAATGAATTTTCAAACAGACCGGGATAAATAAGATAAAGAACAAACCACAAGGGAAGAGTAAAACGATATTGAGTAATTATATCCGCCCCGTTTTGACAGGATGGGATGATAAATCATAAAGTTAGTGTATTATAAAATCTTCATAATTATCCGTTCTCAATTACAGCCTTGACTCTTTCAGGTATCATTGGTTGCTGGTACAACCTTGCGCCTACGGCGTCATAAATTGCATTAGCAACCACAGCGCCCATAACTATAATTGCCGGTTCGCCCCCCCCTTGTGCAGGTTCATTTTTGTTATCGATTATATGCGTTTCAATTTTCGGAAGCCAGGAGAATCGCGGTATTTCATACGAATCGAAATTGAGATCGAAGATTTCTCCATCTTTAAAATGAATATCCTCTTTCAATGCATAGCCAAGCCCCATTGTTATGCATCCTTCCATTTGTATTGTCGCTCCTTCAGGATTTATTGTAAGCCCCATATCCTGTGCAGCAACTACACGTTTTACCCGTACATCACCTGTTTTCTTATCTACATCTACTTCGGCCATCACAACAACCCACGTTCCTGCGTCAATTCCTACAGCAACGCCGAAGCCTCTTCCGCTTGGGGCCTTGCGTGGTTTCCACCCGAATTTTTCTGCTGCAGTTTTTATCACTCTTTCAATCTTTTTGTCATTGAGATTTCTTAATCTAAATTCAACCGGATCGATTCCTGCCTTGGCAGCCATTATGTCTATCTGAGATTCCCTTGCAAAAGTATTTGTGTTGTTGCCGGGAGCGCGCCAGGCACCAGTTGCAAACGGATGGGTGTTCTTTTCACCACCCCAGCCGGAACTATAGGCAGTTGTAACATGATTCGGAATATTATAGAATTGTGCTGCTCCTCTTGTGCCGGCAAAATAAACACCGTAATTCCAGAAGGAAATTTTACCATTATTGTTTATTCCCGATTTTATTTTTACTACCGCCGCCGGCCTGAATGAATCATAGAAAAATTCATCTCCTCGCGACCATGCTACCTGTACAGGTTTTCCCGTTATTTTTGCAAGCCGCGCGGCTTCATTTATCTGCAGGTTTCTTGTTTTGCCGCCGAAACCACCACCGACAAACGGAGGAATTACACGAACATTCTTTGCGGGGATATTTAATTCATTTGCTACCTGATCCTTAGCCGGGAAGGGTGTTTGGGTAGATGCCCAGACAGTTACTTTTTTGCCTTCAATATTTACAACTGCTGTATGTGGTTCAATGGGTGCGTGTGCTTTGTATCCATCGAGGAATGTAGAATCAAAAATGTTTTCTGAATCACTTTCTCCTTTTTTAACATCGCCTCCTTCAGTTACCACCTCTCCTTTCGGGGCTACTTTCAGTAAGTGATCAAAAATATTTTTATCATTGAGCCCGGTAGCCGGACGATCATATTTTGCTTTTACTTTTAAGAGTGCATCATCTGCAACATCGGGATATTTATGCAGCACGGCAATAAAATCGTCTTCGTGGACAACCTGTACACCGTCTATCTTTTTTGTTTCACTTAAATCAACGCTGACCAGTTTTGCTCCATGTGCGGGCGGACGAAGTATTCTTGCATAAAGCATTCCGGGTAACTGGATATCTCCTGAATATTTTGCCCTACCTGTAACCTTTTCGTAGCCGTCCCTGCGATTAACAGATTTCCCTATAATCTTAAATTCGGAAGGTTTCTTTACCGGTACTTTTTCCGAAGAAAATTTTTCAATTCTTTTGCCTTTTGCAAGTTGTGCGTATGTAACTTTTTTGCTTCTGTTATTTTTTACATATACTACGCCGTTGCCTGTTACCAAATCCTTTACTGGAACCTTTAGTAATTTTGAGGTCAGTTCTTTCAGTACCTGTCTTCCTTCTGCAGCAGCTGAGCGTAACGGCGGTCCAAAAAATCTTGTTGTCATAGAACCAAACGTGCCTCTGTCGTATGGACAAAGGTCCGTATCGCCCAATACCATATCGACTGAATCAAGTGAAACATCCAGTTCGTCGGCGAGCATTTGGGCAAGTGATGTGATAACACCCTGTCCCATTTCAATTTTGCCGGTGTAACACGAAACGCGGCCGTCTTCGCCGATTTTCAGAAATGCATTAAAATCTGAAGGAAGATTTGTACCCTGTCGTTCCTGAGCAAAAACTTTAGTGTCACCGATAGTAAATAGAATAAAAATTCCACTGCCGGTTATTTTCAGAAAATCACGTCTGCCCATCGGAAAATCTGTTGGGGTATCCTTAAAATCTATTTCGAGGTATTTATCTTCTTTCATTTTAATATCCTCCTTCAATCTCTTCCGCAGCGGTATGGATTGCCTGTACAATCCGGTTATGAGCACCGCACCTGCATAAATTATCGTTCATTCCTTCTATTATCTGTGCAGTAGTTGGTTTGCTATTTTTCTTCAGGAAAGAATATGCTTCCATAATCATCCCCGGTGTGCAGTAACCGCATTGCATGCCGTCATGTTCCATAAAAGCTTTTTGAATGGGATGAAGCTTGCCGTCGTGTTCCAGTCCTTCAATTGTTATGACATTTTTATTCTTGATATCTTTTACGGCCGTTCCGCAACTGCGTACAGCTTCATTGTCAATGAGCACTGTACAGGCGCCGCAAAATCCTTCGCCGCAACCATATTTAGTGCCTGTTAGTTTCAGGTCTGTGCGTAAGACCCACAACAACATCCGGTTGCTGTCCACTTCTATTTTTACCGGTTTGCCGTTTATATTAAATTGAATTTTTTCAATCATTATTATCTCCTAGATAATTTAAAATTGAATGCATTTTCAATCGATTTTAAAGATCAATGTTAAAAGCACAGATTGTTGAAGTGATATTATTCCCGCCCGAAATTCTGCGCCCTACTTCTAAGACAATTTTATATGGGTGAAGGTTTTATCAATTTGGAAATATACTGGAAAGTAATCCATTAAAATTGCCCCCGTTATTTTTACTAGTTTTAACTTCGTAAAAAATACGACTACTTTCAAGAAATTAATTATGGAAAAAGGAAATATTGGGAATATAGAAGCGGACTCTTTAGGTCTGATTTCACAAATTAAAACAGCTCAAGCTGTGTTGCTTCGTGACGAGTGAAGTTTTCAGCAGTTATTTCGATTTTTTTCCTGTTTAAACCATATTTCCTGCAACTTATGTAAAATAATTCTCTGATTGCATTAGCCTGTTTGCCCTGACCTTTAAATCTTTTTCCGAATTCAGAAACGTTCAGTTTTCCGCCGCGCATTTCTCTTATTTTATTTAATATTTTTTCTTTTCGGTCCGGGAATTCTCTTTCCAGCCAGTTGCTGAACAAATCTTTAATAGAGTAGGGGAGTCTTAATAAAATATAAGCTGCAGAAATTGCACCTCTTTGAGCCGAGTGTTTTAATATTTCAGGGATCTCTTCATCATTTAATCCAGGAATTACAGGTGCAACATTTACATTGACTGGTATTCCTGCTTCGGAAAGCTTTTCAATTGCCTGCAATTTTCTTTCCGGCGTAGCTGTTCTAGGTTCCAGTTTTGAAGCAAGCTCTTTATTCAAGGTGGTAATTGAAAGAGTTGTCAAAACTAAATTTAGTTTTGACATTTCACTTAAAATGTCAATGTCTCTTAGGATAAGAGAGTTTTTTGTAATAATTGCGACAGGATTTCTGTATTCAAGGCAAACCTTTAATGCTTCACGCGTAATTTTAAGTTTTCTTTCAATAGGCTGGTAAGGATCGGTATCGCCCGAAATTATAATCAATTTTGGGATGTAACTTTTCTTTTCAAATTCTTTTTTAAGAAGCTTGGGTCCGTTTTCTTTCACCATAATTTTCGTTTCAAAATCTATCCCTGATGAAAATCCTAAATATTCGTGAGTTGGTCTGGCGTAGCAATAAACACAACCATGTTCGCATCCGCGATATGGATTAAAAGAATAATCGAATGGAATATCAGGGCTGTTATTTTTTGCTATTGCTAATTTTGAATAATCTTTGTAAAAAACAGTTCCTATTTTTCTTTCAGCACCCGGTTCGTAATCTCTTTCATCATATAAATCTTCGGTTTCTTCAATATGAAGCCTTTCAAACCTATTCGGTGGATTTATATCTGTTCCTCTTCCGCGTAGTTTGTTTTTGTTCATAGTTTGAGTAAGATAAAAAAATATTGGGAAATAAAAGCGACGTAAAGTTATGCTTTTTCCGGACTATTAAAACAGGCAGGTCATTTTTCTATATAACATAATTTATGGTAATTTATTACCTGCTGATCTATATATATCATACCATTCCGGTCTGCTTAAAGTTACCTGTGAGGCTTTACAAATATCCTTTAGTCTTTTAAAGTTAGTTGTACCAACAATTGGCTGTATTTTGGCCGGATGTCTTAATATCCATGCAATAACAATAGCCGAGCTCTGTACACCTTTTATTTCAGCTATCTCATTTATTTTATTATTCAGTTCAGGGAATTTTTCATTATCTAAAAATACACCATCAAAAAACCCATACTGAAAAGGGGACCAGGCCTGAATAGTAATATCTTTTAAACGGCAATATTCCAGAACACTTCCGTCGTGATCTATGGAACCATCAAATTTTGTATTTGCGTTTATACCTGAATCGATCATTCCGGTGTTTGTGATACTAAGTTGAAGCTGGTTAATAATTAATTTTTGTTTTACATACTTAGTTAATAATTCAATCTGCATTGGATTAAAATTGCTTACACCGAAATGTTTAACTTTGCCGCTGTTTTGAAGTGAATCGAAAGCTTCGGCAATTTCTTCAGACTCCATTAATGTGTCCGGACGGTGAAGAAGCAGAACATCTACGTAATCAGTCTTTAGTCTTTTTAAGCTTCTGTTAACGGAATCTAAAATATGTTCTTTCGAAAAATCGTAATACCCATCTCTGATTCCACATTTGGTTTGTATAAATATCTGTTCTCTTATGCCAGAATTCATTCCGATAGCATTTGCAAAAACCTCTTCACCTTTTCCGCCACAATAAACGTCAGCATGTTCAAAAAAATCAATGCCTTCATCCAAAGCCGTTTTGATTAGCCTTTCAGCATCAATATTCGATAGTTGAGTAATTCGCATGCAGCCGAGAGAAATTTCTGAAGCTTTAAGGGCACCATTAGCTATAGTAATTTTATTCATTACCCATCTTTCGTTAAGAATAATTATCCAAAGTTAAAGCCAAATATTTAGAGAAAAAAGTTTGGAATTATAACTTTGAAAGTCATACTATTATTCAATAGCCAAAATATCTTTTTTTGTATTCATTTCATTTTACGGGATTTGTTCAATTCTAAATAGTTATTTAGCTTTAATCATTCAAACCAATTGGTTATTATTGTTAAATATCTTTATATGAATTGGGGGAATGCAAAGTTTAACAAAGCGGGTCTTTTAATATGAATTTTAGAAATAACATTCTTGAGGTAGTCGGTAATACCCCCCTTATAAAAATTAATAAGATTAACAAAGGACTTAAGCCGCAAATATTTGCTAAACTTGAATCCTCAAATCCCGGTGGCAGCGTTAAGGACAGAATTGGGCTTTCAATGCTGGATGCTGCCGAAAAAAACGGAGATATTAAACCGGGCGGAACGATAATAGAAGCCACGAGCGGAAATACCGGAATCGGACTCGCACTGGCGGCAGCCGTGAAAGGTTATAAATCAATTTTTGTTGTTACAGATAAAGTAAGTTCTGAAAAAATAAATTACCTCAAAGCTCTCGGCGGGGATGTAATTGTAGTTTCAAACGCAGTCGGCCATGATCATCCGGATTATTACATAACAGTTGCAAAAAAAATTCAAAAGGAAACTCCGAATTCTATATTTATGTATCAGTATTCAAATCCTGCCAACCGTGAGATCCATTACAAAACTACCGGACCTGAAATCTGGAGAGACACTGAAGGAAAAATAACTCACTTTGTATCAGGAATCGGAACAGGTGGAACAATAAGCGGGACAGGACGATTTTTAAAAGAAAAAAATAAAAATATACAGATAGTTGGTGCAGATCCTTACGGATCAATTTTTCAACATTATAAACAAACCGGAGAAAAAATTGAAGGACAGCCTTATCTCGTTGAAGGAATCGGGCAGGATTGTTTACCTGCAAATGTTCAGTTTGAGTTTATCGACAGGATCATAAATGTTACCGACCAGGATTCATTCAGTTACGCAAGGAAATTATCAAAAGAGGAAGGAATATTTTGTGGTGGAAGTACAGGCACAAACATCTGGGCAACTCTTGAACTTGCAAAGGAGCTTGATGAATCGGCTATTGTTATTTTTATTGTTGCAGACACCGGCGAAAGGTATCTGACAAAAATGCACAGCGAAGAATGGCTGCGTGATAAAAGAATGCTCACGCAGGAATTCAAATCATTGCAGGATATATCACTGGCTAAACGAAATGGAAAGCCAAAGGAACTTATTTCTGTTAAATCGAACGATAAAATTAAAACTGCGGTCGAGCTTTTAAACTTCCGTGGTTTCTCACAACTTCCTGTAATCGATGAAGGCGAATCCGTAGGCAGTGTAAGAGAAGCGAAACTTATGGCAAGTTTGCTTGAAGATCCTGCTTTGCTGGATAAACCGGTTTCAAAAGTTATGGGGCCAGGCTTGCCAACTCTTGATGAAAGAACAGAACTTGGTCTCGTAAAAAAATATCTTAGTGACTCACCGGCTGTGCTTGTAACTGAGTACGGAAGAATAAAAGATATAATAACTCGTTATGATATTATTGAACATTCTGAATTGAGTTAAGTTTTTCAATATGAAATAATTATTAAAAAATTATAAGGAATTTATGGGCTTCTCAACAGATGCAATTCACGCAGGGCAGCACCCCGATGAAGCAACAGGTGCTGTTATCACTCCAATTTATCAAACTTCAACTTATGCACAACAGGAATTAGGAAAAAACAAGGGATATGAATACGGACGTACACACAATCTAACCCGCTCTTCTATGGAAACAAATATTGCAACTCTTGAGAAGGGAAAATACGGTATCGCTTTTTCGTCAGGGCTTGCATCCACTCATGCACTCTTAAGTCTTGTTAAAGGTGGCGACCACATTATTTGTTCGAGTAATGTTTATGGCGGTACTTATCGTTTGTTTGAATTAGTAATGAAAGATTACGGTCTGGAATTTTCCTGGGTTGATACAACTGACCTGTTAAATATCGAAAAGGCGATTAAGAAAAATACTAAAATGGTTTACGTTGAAACGCCTACAAATCCAATGCTGAATTTGACTGATCTTAAGGGCGTTGCAGAAATTGCAAAAAAGAATAGTCTCATTTCTGTTTGCGATAATACTTTTATGAGTCCATATTTTCAAAATCCATTAACTTTTGGAATTGATATCGTACTTCATAGTTCAACCAAATATCTGAACGGTCACAGCGATGTAATCGGCGGAATACTTGTTACGAGTAATGATAAGTATCACGAACGTTTAAGGTATATCCAAAACGCTGCCGGAGGAGTTCCATCTCCCTTTGATTGTTGGCTAGTAATGCGTTCTACCAAAACGTTAGCAGTAAGAATGGAAAGGCACGAAAAGAACGCGATTCAGCTTGCAAAATTTTTAAGTGATTCCAGAGTTGCTAAGAAGATTTATTATCCAGGACTTCCTTCACATTCACAGCACGAACTTGCTAAAAATCAGATGCGCGGATTTGGTGGAATGATTTCTG
This sequence comes from uncultured Bacteroidota bacterium, assembly GCA_963772675.1. Taxonomy (GTDB): domain Bacteria; phylum Bacteroidota; class Ignavibacteria; order Ignavibacteriales; family Ignavibacteriaceae; genus JAKAGZ01. Next base: position 430,148 of record CAVYYF010000007.1, on the reverse strand, counting down.
TAGATTTTGGCAATATCGAAACGGCGAAGAAAATTTTAAGGAATGTAAAAATATTTACTCTTGGGGAGAGCCTCGGTGGAGTTGAAAGTTTGATCTCTCATCCGGCTACAATGACACATGGCTCAGTTCCGAAAGAGGAGAGAGAAAAACTTGGGATCACTGATGGACTGGTTCGCTTTTCAGTTGGAATTGAAGACATTGAAGATTTAATAGATGATGTCAAGAACGCATTAGCCTGATGGCGTATGATAAAGATTCATAAATGTGACAATTTATTTATGGAGTATTAACTATTTGAAATGAAAAATATTTTATTTCTGCTAATATTTTCTGCAGTATTATTTAATGATTGTTTTGCTTCTTCTTTAAATATTGAAAGTGATTCAACTGAAATTTATTTGCTTGACTCGTACATTGCACCTGAGAAGCCAACTATTTTTATTGTCTCCTTTATTACCAGCAATCCGGCTAAAGCAAAATTATATATTGATAATAAATATGAATTTGCAATTACAGATACCTTGAGTGAAGATCATAAATCTAAAATTGATTTGGGGGAATATGATTTTTCGAAAAAGACAGTCCCTTTCTATATTATAGCTCAAGATTCAGCAGGCAATAAATCTAAAAGCGATACTTTCGATCTTGATTTCCCAAAACAGATCAAGATGCAGAAAGAATCGAACTTTATTTTGTTCGGAGTATTCTTCGGCATACAATTTTTAGTTCCCACACCTGCATACGTTCACACAAATAGCGGTAACTATTTTGCGTTGAACAAGGAAATTCCCCTAATTTCATTCAGATCATCAAGTATTGATTATCCATCAGGTTATTTTTCAATTGAATATTCTCACATTTATCATGCAGACGCCAGCAATTTTTTCAGGCTCGGTTATAAGCATCTTTTTGTAACACCAGTTCTGAAATACATTTCTCCCGGAGTTGATCTCTTCACAAATTTTGATGGCTATAATGGTTACAGCCTGGAAGTATCGTTCGGTATGTTTGACCTACTTAAAACCTTTACTGTTTATTCCCGCTACAGGTTTAACTCACAGCCATCATCTACTGACAGGAATTTTCACGAAATATCTATAGGAGTATTCTCAAATTATTTTTCATTTCACTTTTAATCGTATTGGGGAAAGCTGTGCGTGAACAGTTAAGAGACAGCAAAATTGCAATTAAAAAAATAGTCCCTGGGTACGTACCGCTATTATTCCAGGCGGTTTTTGAATCGAGAGAAATTTTGAAAGTCTGGCTTCCCTGGTGCCATTCAGATTATAAAATCGAGGAGACTATTGATTGGGTTAACTTTCAGCAAACTGCATGGAAGGATAAGTCTGAATTTTCCTTCGGAATATTTGAAGTTAATTCGAATCGTTTTATTGGCGGCTGCGGAATAAACCAGATTAATTGGATGTATAAAATAGGAAATGTAGGATACTGGATCAGGGCGGATGCAACAGGGAAAGGATATGCAAGCGCTGCAGCAAAACTTTGCGCAGAGTTTGGCTTTATAGATTTGCAATTAAACAGAATTGAAATTGTTGCAGCAAAAGATAATATTGCCAGCCTGAAGGTCGCAGAAAAAACAGGCGCGGCAAAAGAATGTCTTGCAAGGAACAGATTGATAGTCGGGGATAAAGTACACGATGCTTTTATTTATTCATTAATTAAAGAAGACATTTTAAAGAATTAAGTTTAAGAGTAAGAGAAAGAAAAATAAAATATGGCTAATGTTTTAACAGTATCAGAATTAACAAAAGAGATTAAGCAAACTCTTGAAGAACAATTTGACCAGATATCGGTTGAAGGGGAGATATCAAATTTCAAAGCGCACGTTTCCGGTCATTGGTATTTTAGTTTGAAGGATGCAAACGCTTCAATTTCCTGTGCAATGTGGAAAGGTTTTAACAATTATGTTTTTTTTACTCCGCAGGATGGAATGAAAATAATTGTGAACGGAAAAATTACCGTTTATCCACCAAGAGGAAATTACCAGATCGATGTCCGTTCAATGAAACCTGCCGGGGAAGGTGAACTTCAGGCTGCCTTTGAAGCCTTGAAGAAAAAATTATCGGAAGAAGGGTTATTTGATGAAGAGTTCAAAAAACCTATTCCGGAGTTTCCTAAAAAAATCGGAATTGTTACTGCTATAGATGGCGCAGCATTTAAAGATATGATAAGTGTTGCAAAGCGAAGATTCCCATTAGTTGAACTTGTTATTGCTCCGTCAAAAGTTCAGGGTTCTGGTGCGGCGGAAATGATAACAAAAAGTATCAGGTTGTTGAATAAACAAAGCGATATAGATGTTATGATTGTCGGACGCGGCGGGGGCTCAATTGAAGATCTTTGGGCGTTTAATGAAGAAATTGTTGCAAGGGCGATTTTTAATTCCAGAATTCCAGTGATTTCTGGTGTTGGACACGAGATTGATTTTACAATAGCAGATTTTGTAGCGGATCTTCGGGCACCAACGCCTTCTGCCGCGATGGAACTTGCAACCCCTGATAAGGATGAGTTTTTTGCCTTTATTACTGAATTTTCCTATAATACTACACAAAATCTTGTTGATATTTGTACGGGATCACGCAGGAAAATATTTGACTTAATGAATTCTTATGGATTCAGAATACCTCTTGATTTGGTTAGAAGAAATTCCCAGCAAATCGATAGCCTGATTTATAAACTTCAACAAAATATTGGTAGGAAAATGCTTCTTGTCAATAATAAGTTATCGTTATTAAATCAATCTGTTGAAGCCCATAATGTTGAAAGAACTTTAAAGAAAGGATTCGTTCTGGTAAAGCAGGATTCAAAGTATATTACTCGCGCAAAAAAAATAAAAAAAGAAAGCCCTGCATCGCTTATTTTTTATGATGATAAAATAGATGTAAAATTGAAATAATTTATGCCGAAAAAGACAGTAAAAAAAGAAAATAAAGATTCATTCGAAGTAAAATTACGCAAGCTTGAAGAAATTGCGGCAAAGCTTGATAGTGAAGATATAGGAATTGAAAATGCAATTATTCTTTATGAAGAAGGAATTAAATTATCCAAAGAGTGTATAGAAACTCTGAAAAATGCAGAGCTGAAAATTACCGAGCTGAAAACGAAATTAACTGATATTACGGAAAGTCAGGAAGAACTTTTTGAAGAACAATAATTGTGGGAGATTTTTTAAATGACAGACATGAGTAAGTACAAAGTTTTATCAAAAATTAATATTCCTGCCGACGTTAAAACTTTGAAATTTCCTGAATTAAAACAACTGTGTGCCGATATCCGTGAATATATGATCGACACCATCTCTGAGATCGGTGGACACTTTGGGGGCGGATTAGGCGCAGTAGAAATAACTGTAGCAATTCATAAAGTTTTTAATACACCTTATGATCTCGTTGTTTGGGATACCGGGCACCAGGCATACCCGCATAAGATTCTTACAGGAAGAAAAGAAGCGTTAAAATCCATTAGAAAACTTAATGGGATAAGCGGATTTTTAAAAAGAGCCGAAAGTGAATACGATTCCTTTGGTGCTGGACATGCATCTACGTCAATCTCAGCTGCTCTTGGAATGGCAGTAGCCCGTGATTTAAATAAAGAGAACAAAAAAGTTGTTGCAATAATGGGTGATGGGGCAATGACCGGCGGAATGGCCTACGAAGCTATGAATAATTCAGGAATCAGGAAATCTGATCTTATTGTAGTTTTGAATGATAATAATATGTCGATAGCTCCAAACGTCTGGCAGATTTCGAATTATTTTACCGAAATGATTGCTCACCCGGATTATAACAAGTTTAAAGGACAAATCTGGGATCTTACAGGTAAACTTGATCATTTTGGTGATAGGTTGAGAAAAATTGCCGCACGACTAGAAAGTGGAGTTAAAGCAGTTGTAACACCGGGAATGCTTTTTGAAGCGCTCGGCTTCAGATATTTTGGTCCTATCAATGGACATAACCTGCACCAGATGATAAAAATATTTGAGCAGGTCAAAGATATGAAAGGCCCGATACTTGTTCACGCAATAACTGAAAAAGGAAAAGGTTACAAGCCTGCCGAAGGACATAAACAAAAATTACATGCTTCCACTCCTTTCGATAAATTGACGGGTAAAGCCTATAAAAAGAAAGACGGTCCTCCTGCCTTTACAAAAATATTTGGCAATGCTCTTGTTGAAATTGTTAAAGGCAATAAAAAAGTAGTGGGAATAACCGGCGCTATGCCTGATGGAACGGGAATGGATATTTTAGAGAGTGAAGTTCCGGGAAATTATTTTGATGTAGGAATTGCTGAAGAGCATGCAGTAACATTTGCTGCCGGACTCGCGACACAAAATATAATTCCTGTAGTTGCAATTTATTCTTCATTTCTCCAAAGAGGTTTTGATCAGATCATTCACGATGTTGCTTTACAGCATCTTCATGTTGTGTTTGTACTTGATAGAGCAGGATTAGTCGGCGCTGATGGCCCAACTCACCATGGCGCGTTTGACCTTACATACCTGAGGCTGATTCCAGGAATGGTTATTATGGCTCCGAAAGATGAATCTGAACTTCGTGATATGTTATTTACAGCCACAGAATATAAAGACGGCCCGATTGCACTTCGTTATCCGCGCGGATCAGCTCTTGGAGTTCCACTAAAAAAGGGCTTCGATGTTATTGAGATCGGGAAGAGTGAAAAACTCAGAGAAGGTGATGATGTAGCTTTACTCGCGGTTGGTTCGATGGTTGATTATTCTAATAAAGCTGCGGATAAATTAAAAGAGCAGGGGATATCCTGTGAAATTATCAATATGCGATTCGTTAAACCTCTGGATACTGAAATGCTTGATGAAATTGCGAAGAGGCATTCTAAAATAGTTACACTTGAAGAAAGCACACTTTTAGGTGGATTCGGCAGTGCAGTACTTGAATATTTTTCGGAGAAAAATTATAAAAACGATATTTTGAGAATTGGTCTTCCCGATCATTTTATTGATCACGGTACACAGGCTGAACTTCATAAACAAATTGAAATAGATCCGGAAGCAATTGCATCGAAAGTTAAAGTATTTTGTGAAAGTAAAAGCATCGGTCACGAGGTAACTCTTTAATGCAAAAAACCAGAGTTGCAGTAATTGGTTTAGGAGGTGTTGCACAACTAATTCATCTTCCCAACCTGATTAAATTAAACAGTGTGGATGTTGTTGCTGTGGCTGATGTCAATAAAAGCAGGCTGGCGATTGTCAGTGATAAGTTCAATATTAAAGAAAGATATACAGATTACAACGAATTACTGGCTAAGAGTGAAATTGAGGCTGTAATTGTTTCAACTCCTACAAATACTCACAAAGAAATAGCAATTGCAGCTCTTAAAGCTAAAAAGGATGTACTTGTAGAAAAACCACTTGCACGAAACTATACAGAAGCCAAACCAATTGTTGATTCGGCTAAAAGAAATAAGAAAAAATTAATGGTAGGATTAAATTTAAGATACCGGCCGGATGCAATGCTCTTAAAAAGTTTGATCAATTCCGATGAAATCGGTACACCAAATTATGTAAAAGCAAGCTGGGTAAGGAGACAGAGCAGCAGGGAGAAATGGTTTACTAAAAAAGCAGAGTCAGGCGGCGGTGTAATATTAGATCTTGGAATTCTGTTACTGGATCTATGTTTATGGATTTTGGATTATCCGGTTGTGATGACTGTTTCAACTCAAAGTTTTAGTACGAATACGAAAACAGTTGAAGATACGTCGATCAGTTTTATAAGATGTAAAAAATCTTCTTTGATCAGCCTGGAAACAAGCTGGTCTTTATTGCTTGATAAAGATCAATTTAATATTACTGTTCATGGTTCAAAAGGGAGTGCTTCAATTAATCCTTTAAAGTTTTTAAGCAACTGGAAGATAAATTAATTGAGTTAAGTCCACCTAAAGAAGAAAGCCCGGTTACTCTTTTTCAAAAATCATATTATAATGAACTGAAGAGTTTTATAAGTGCAGTAAGAGGTCTCAGTCCGCTTATGTCAACCGGCGAAGAGGGACTTGTCAGGATGAAAATCATTGAAGCTATGTATAAGTCATCCGAACAGAAAACAGAAATCAGGATATAAAGCCTATGAAGACAAAAATTCTATTAGTTGATAATGAGCACGATATAGTAGAATTCCTTCAGTACAATCTTGAAAAAGAAGGCTTTGCTGTAATTCCCGCCTACGATGGGATTGAAGCATTGGAAAAAATTAGACAGAAGCCTGATCTCGTTATCCTCGATATAATGATGCCCAAACTTGATGGTTTTGAAGTTTATCAGAAGATACGCGAAAACAATGAACATAAAAATATTCCTATTATTTTTCTAACTGCTAAATCTGGTGAGATAGACGAAATTAAAGGCCTGGAATTGGGAGCGAGTGATTACATCCAGAAACCTATTTCTCCTAAAAAACTGATTGCAAGAGTAAAATCTAATTTGAGAAAGAGTGATTCATCAATCAGAAAAGTCCACCCAACTACGATCAAAACCGGCCCTCTTTTAATTGATAAAGAAAAATACACTGTCCATCTGAACAATAAACAACTCATTTATCCCAGGAAAGAATTTGAGATACTTTATTTTCTTGCCAATAATCCTGGAAGAGTTTTTAGCAGGGACATACTCTTAAAGGAAGTCTGGGGACCGGATATTTATGTTGTCGATAGAACCGTTGACGTACACATAAGAAAGATAAGGGAAAAGCTAGGGAAATATTCAGATATGATAGAAACCATAAAAGGCGTAGGATATAAATTCAAAAGTGCTGAATAGAATAAAATTATACCTGCTATCTTCAAAGGTCTATTTTGCTGAGGCAATCCTATTCTATCTTTTTCTTCTACTCATAATTATTACACAAATAGCTAATCCGACCGCAAAAATTATAATCATAATTTCATTTACCGTTGTTACGTTTATCTTCCTTCTGGCTCTCGGCGCTAAAAGATTAAATGAGTTAGGAAATATTAAAAATGTAATATCAAGTATTAGGAGGAATAAATTTCAAACTTCGGAAGAAATAATGTTATCGGAAAACCTCCTGGGGTTACAATTTGAAATTAGGGAAATGTTTGAGAAGGGAAAAAATGATATTGAATATCTTAAGAAGCTTGAAAAGATGAGAAAAGAATTTCTTGCAAATGTCTCTCACGAATTGCGAACTCCGATATTTACAATTCAGGGATATATTGAAACATTGCTGCACGGCGCGATTGATGATAAAAAGGTGAACAAATCTTTCTTAGAAAAAGCAAATACTCATACTATAAGTTTAAGTAATCTCCTGAATGATCTGATCGATATCTCAATGATTGAATCTGGTGAGATGCGATTGAGCTTCAGGTATTTTGATATAGTTGATTACCTTAAAAAATTGATTGAAGAAATAAGGCCCACGATTGCCGATAAAGATATAAGTCTTGACCTTGTTACAAAACTTGATAGATTAAATGTGTATGGTGATAAAGACAAATTGCGTCAGGTTTTTATAAATTTGATCCAGAACGCAATAAAGTATACAGAGAAGGGTACGGTTGCGATAATAGTAGAAAGGGAAGAAAAAGATTGTAATATCATTGTTCGAGATACAGGCATAGGGATTCCCGAAGATGCCCTCGGCAGAATTTTCGAAAGATTTTACCGGGTTGATAAAGCCCGTTCGCGATCTGTGGGTGGAACAGGGCTTGGTCTTGCTATAGTAAAGCATATTATAGAAGCACACGATTCCAAAATAGTAGTTAAAAGTAAACTGAATGAAGGCTCTGAGTTTTCATTTAAATTGAAAATATAGACTTGGGGCGTTATTTGCAGCCTAATCAGCTGGAATTTTACCAAAATAAGCAATGTTAAAATTGACAAGAATCAATCCTTTTCTTAACTTTAGCAACTAAATTTGAAAATCAGAGGTAATAATGTTTGCGGTTGTCGATATATTAGGGCAGCAGTTGAAGGTTTTGGAAAACACTAAATATTACGTTCCAAAATTAAAAGAGAAGGTTGATTCGGAAGTTTCATTTGAAAGCATACTTTTAATGGGAGATGATAAATCAACTCAGGTGGGAACTCCTTATGTTAAAGGAGCAAAAGTAACTGCAAAAGTATTGGAACACGTTAAAGATGATAAGGTGATCGTGTTCAAAAAGAAGAGAAGAACGGGTTATCAGAAATCAAACGGGCACAGGCAGCAACTAACAAGAATTGAAGTTACAAAGATTGGTTAATTATCAGGAGAAATTATAATGGCTCATAAAAAAGGTCAGGGATCATCCAGGAACGGAAGAGATAGTAATGCGCAGCGTCTCGGCGTTAAAAAGTTTGGTGGCGAACACGTGCTTGCGGGAAATATTCTGGTAAGACAAAGAGGCACAAAATTTCATCCAGGCATTAATGTTCAAAAAGGAAAGGATGATACATTGTTCGCAGTTGCAGAAGGAATGGTAAAATTTGAAACCAGGAGAGGAAACAGAAAAATAGTCAGCGTCTATCAGCAAGCTAACTAAACTGATAAAACAATATTTTTCAAAAAATCCGGCTTAAAGCCGGATTTTTTGTTTTAAAGTTAAATAAAAAGTAGGTTGTTGATATTAGAAGCCAAGTCTCTTCATATCTTCAACAAGCTTTTTAACTGCATTTACAGAATTATCAAGAGCAGATTGCTCTTCTGCATTTAGAGAGAGTTCAACAATTCTTTCAACGCCATTGCTTCCCAAAACTGCAGGAACACCTACATAGTAACCTTTTACATTAAATTCGCCGTTCAGGTGAGCGCAAACCGGAAGTAGTCTTTTTTCATCAAGTAGAATTGACTGAGCCATTGAAATTGCAGATGAAGCAGGTGAATAAAACGCTGAGCCTGTTTTCAATAATTTTACCACTTCGCCGCCTGCCATTTTGGTTCTTGAAATCATTGCGTCCATAACTTCTTTTGCTTTAGCCGCATCTTTGTATTTTCTCTCTAACATTTCCATTACAGGCACACCGTTTACATTTGCATATCTGATTAACGGAACCATTGTGTCTCCGTGTCCACCCAGGACCATGGCGTTAACATCTTTAACAGAAACTCCAAGTTCCCAGGCAATGAAAGATGAGAAGCGGGAAGAATCGAGTACACCCGCCTGGCCAATGACTTTGTTGTGTGGAAATCCAGTAACTTTCTGAAATAATGTTACCATTGCGTCAAGTGGATTTGAAATAATTAATACGATAGCATTAGGTGCATGTTGTTTTACATTCTCAGCAACGTTTTTCATTATTTTAGCGTTTGTTGTAAGCAGATCATCTCTGCTCATACCGGGTTTTCTCGGAAGCCCGGCTGTGATGATAACAAGATCAGCGCCATTAATATCTTTGTAATCATTAGTTCCTGTAACATTGACATCAAAACCATCAACACGTGATGCTTCTGCTATGTCAAGAGTTTTGCCCTGCGGCAGGTCTTCAACGATGTCAAACATAACTACATCACCCAATTGTTTTGATGCTGCCAATTGAGCTAAAACTCCACCAATCTGACCACCGCCTATTAAAGCTATCTTTTTCCTTGCCATAATTTCTCCCAAAATTTTTTATTTTATTGAGTAATAATATTTTAATTTATACTTAACTTAATTTTATAAGTTATTAAAAATAAAGATGTCTCCATCTTAATGCAAAGATGGTAAGCAATTAAGAATTATAGTTAAGTAGTCTTAAACTTAATCCGAATAAATATAAGGGTATGAATGAAAAAAATTACGGTTGTCGGCGCAGGCAATGTGGGAGCCACAACGGTTCAGCGTCTGGCCGAGAAACAACTTGCTGAAGAAGTTGTGTTAATCGATATTATTGAAGGCACACCTCAGGGCAAGGGATTGGACATGTGGGAGAGTTCTCCTGTGGAATTATTCGATACAAAAATTATCGGTACGAATAATTATAAAGACACGACAAACTCCAATCTCGTAATAATCACAGCCGGTTTGGCAAGGAAGCCGGGAATGAGTCGTGACGATCTTTTAGAGGCAAATATAAAAATAGTTAGAGAAGTTACTGAAAAAATATCGGAGTTTTCCCCTCAATCAATAATAATTCTTGTTTCAAATCCCCTCGATGTTATGTCTTATGTTGCACTAAAAGTGAGTGGCTTTGAGAAAAACAGGGTGATAGGCATGGCAGGAATTTTGGATACCGCCCGGTTCAGACTTTTTATTGCAGAGGCACTGAACGTTTCAGTAAATGATATCAGCGCAATGGTACTTGGTGGACACGGAGATTCTATGGTTCCGCTTGTCCGGTATTCTACAGTCAGCGGCATTCCAATTTCTGAATTACTTCCTAAGAAGAAAATTAACGAACTGGTTACACGGGCAAGAAATGGCGGAATTGAAATTGTGAATCATCTCAAAACTGGAAGCGCTTATTATGCTCCGTCATCTGCTGCTGTTGAAATGGCAGACGCAATAGTTAAAAACAGGAAAAGAATTTTACCCTGTGCGGCGTGGCTGGAAGGGGAATACGGCCTTGATGGAGTTTTTTGTGGTGTACCGGTTAAGCTCGGGTCAAAGGGGATTGAACAAATAATTGAATTAAAATTAACTGATGAAGAACTGGCAGCGCTTAAAAAATCTGGTGATGAGGTTGCCTCAAATATTAAGAAGTTAAAGATATAAATTAGATCGGATGTAAAGTCTGCTACAGATTTAAGATCAGAATCGTTTCAGTTCCGGTAGGGGTGATATTATATTTAAGTTCATCCATATAAATTTTCATCAGGTAAAGACCACGACCTGAATCTTTCAATAAATTTTCCGGAGCTGTTGGATCAGGGACTTTTGCCGGATCAAATCCTTTACCTTCATCTTTAATCGAAATAATTAGTTTATTACCATCCTTCGTAACATTCATTTGAACCATTTTAGTTTCATCACATTTGTTGGCATGAATAATTGCGTTTGTCACAGCTTCTGTAACAGCCAGAAGAAGACCGGATAATTTTGATTCATCTAAATTTAATTCTTTAGAGAAATAATTAACGAATTCTTCAACTGTGATGAGGTTGTTGGGGTTACTTTCTATTTCGAGAAAGAAATTATTTCCAGCCAAAAATTTTCCTTAAAATCTTATATAGAATAATAGTTAATTTTTATCAATTTCAAAAATACCATGTGGCCTGAATCGACAAATTAGCTTCCTCTTTTCTATTTACATCATTTTGCGTTATAAACTCGTACCAACCGTATAATCTTAAATATAACGACTCTCTCATCGAAATAATTATTTCAGTAAGGGGAGCTAGGCTTAAAAACTTAGAATCTATAACCCTATCGCCGGTGTTATACTTGTAAGTATTCAGTGAAAATATCCTTGCACCAACCGATAACCAAATAGAATTGTAATTTACGGTAAATTTTGACTCAGAAAAAATCTCCCTGAGATATCTTGTCGGATTCGTGGAAAAAGATGCCCATTTAAGGTCTCCTTGTTCAGAAAATTTAGCATATCCATAGGTTGAAAAAGAGAAATCACGGCTCAATTTAATATTTGAAGAGTCCCTTGCCGTAAACTGTCTGAACGAGAAACTTTTGAAGTTTGGATTAATATCTTCAAAATCATAAACAGTATAATTCGCAGAAACCTCGAAGGAATTGAGCGTCGAAAAATATTTACCTCTGTAATTTCCTCCTGTATTCAGTCTTATAACTCTGTTAATATTATTATTCGAACTTTGTTCTGAAAAAATATAAGCAGTTCTATTGAAAGTTGCATCAGTATTTACAAAAAATTCAAAAAAGGGTGTAAGTTGCTTTGAGTATCTTAACCTTGCGATTGAAAGCACCTCGTCCCTGTCATCATAGTTCTCTGCACTTGGTGTATCATACCTTAATTTATTCTGGAATAAACTCAGAGTTATAAAATCAGTTTTTGAAAGATTAAATGTTCCGTTAAATACCAGGGAGCCTCTTAATGCTCTGTTATTTTTTCTGTTTTCAGTTTGGGCTTTGTCTTCATAAAGTATCTGGTTTGCACCGTCAAAGTTTTTTGTCTGGTGGTTCTCATCCCTTTCCGAATACTTTAATGAAATTGATCCTATAAAAAAAGAAGAGTAGTATGAGGCCATAGACTCAAATTCTATCCGTAGTTCATTTACTTTTGTGTCGAATATACTTGAAGAAGTAGAGGAGAAATCTCTATACCTTGTATTTCTGTCAATAGTTCTCCATAGAAATCTTCCTGTTAGATCCATATCTAACAAATCAAGAAATCTTTTCGTTGTAAATCTGTCCTGCAAAAAATAATTTGATTCAATTCTGCTTTGTATATTGTTATTGATATTATATTCCGCAGCTGTTACTGAATCTGCTGCAAAATAAAAATCTTTCCTGTTCTCTGAATAGCTTGCATTTAGCAGGTTGCCGGAATTATATCCAAGGCTATCAATCAAAACGAAATTGTAATATCTTATTGTATTTTTCCGCGGCGAGATATCTTCATTCCTGAACTTTATCTGTGAATATAAATAGTTATCTGATAATCTTACTGTATCAAGCAGACCTTCTAAGCCATAGAGATTGCCAAAATCCTTTTCACCTGTTTGTTCATTTGTAATGTAGCCGAAAAAGGGGGAGACATAAATTCTATCTTCAGGTTTGTAGGTTGTATATAATGCTGCACTGGATTGTGAAGCCTGATTGATTTCAATATTCCTACTATCAGAAAGGATACTGTTGCTGGCCAATATTCCGGTATTTATATAAGAATTGATTTTATAGGAAGTAGAAAACCTGAGAAAGTTTTCCTCGCGAATACTTTTTATAGCCGACTTAATAAATGAAGAGTTGTAGTTCTCATTAATTCTAAATGCAAGACTGTTAAATGATTTATCAAGATTAAATGAAGATGAAAACAGATAAGTGTTTAGCTGTTTATCAAAATTTGTGCTCAGGCTATTTTTGAATGGTTCGGGTTGAATAAACATCAGGCTGTCAACCACATACTGTGAATATGATTTCATGGAGAGTAAAATAATAATTGTAACAGTTAATGTGATTCTTTTCAAAAAATTACTGCAGGTTATTATTTGACAATAATAAAATTATTTTCGATGAAATACGACTGGATCTAATGACTTATAATCTCTCAGTCATTTATTAAATTTCAAACACATCTCCCCGATTTGGTATTTCAACATTCCTTATACTTATTTCTTTGAGACGCTCCGAATATAACTGCTGTTGGTCGTAGTCGCCATGCACCAAAAATGTCTTCCTGATTTTAGCGATACTCAGTTTTTTGCAATAATTAATCAATTCGTCGGCATCTGCGTGCGCACTCATAGAGTGTAATACAACAACTTCAGCATTTAAGTGAAATTCTTCTCCAAAAATTTTAACAATTTTTTCTTTATCAATTATTTTTCTTCCCAAGGTATTTTCAGCGCAATATCCGACCATTAAAATAATGTTGTTGGGATTTTCAATATTATTTCTCAAATGATGAAGAATTCTTCCTGCTTCAGCCATTCCAGAAGCCGAAATTATCATCAATGGCCCATTAAGTTCATTCAGTTTTTTGGATTCTTCAACACTGTTAACGTATGTCAATTTATTAAATCCAAATGGATCATCATATTTATTCATAAAGTCAATCGTTTCTTTATCAAAACATTCCTCGTGTTCTCTGAAAATTCCTGTTACGTTTACTGCGAGTGGACTGTCAACATAAATTGGTATTGGTTTCGCAAGTCCCTTTTCAAATATTTTATGAAAAGAATAAACCAGTTCCTGCGTTCTTCCAACGCTGAATGCAGGTACAATTATTTTTGCTTTTCTTGAAATTGCCTTCTTGATTACGTCGGCTAAATTTTGTTCCATGCCTTCTATTTTATCATGTAGCCTGCCACCGTAGGTGCTTTCTGAAATCCAATAATCTATTTCAGGAATTAATTCCGGATCTTTTAATATCGGGAGGTTTGGTCTTCCCAGATCGCCTGAAAAACCAAGTTTAATAGTATTTGAATTTTCACGTAACGTTAAATGTGTAACAGCTGAGCCAAGTATATGTCCAGCGTCAAAAAACTTAATAGCAATGTCATCGTTAATTTTGAATTCAGTGCGATATTTTACAGGTCTGACAAGTTCCAGGGCTTTTTCTACATCTTCATTTGTGTAAAGAGGTTCAAACGGGTTTTTCCCCTGTTTTTTTCTTCTCTTATTTACAAACTCAACATCCTTTTCCTGAATATGTGCACTGTCCTTCAGCATATAAGTAATTAGGTCTTTGGTTGCAGGTGTGCAATAGATATTTCCGGCGAAACCTTTTTTAACAAGATTGGGGATATTACCGCAATGGTCGATGTGAGCGTGTGAAAGTATCAGGCATTCAATTTTAGATGGATCAAAGAGATCAAAATTTCTGTTAATTTCAAAAGCTTCTTTTCTTCTGCCCTGGTAGAGTCCGCAGTCAAGTAAATATTGTTTATTGTTTACTGTTAAATGATGCATTGATCCGGTAACAGTTCTTGCAGCGCCAATAAATTGAAGTTTCATAATTCTCCATATATGTATATTCAATGATAAAACTAAAAATAAGTAAAATTTATCTCCAAAGTAATTTGAAAATATGTTAGCATATTTAAGATATATGCTTTTAGAAAAACCACTTTTTTATGATATTAATAAGCTAGAGTTTATGGATAATTCCAAACTACTATTTCCAGAATATTAGTTTCCATGTCATTCCACTTGCTGATAATTATCAACAATTTTTGGAGAAATTGAAAAGTGAAAATGATGATTATTCACACCAAAGCCTTATAGAGGCACAAACCCGCACTTAATTTCAATTTTTGCTTAATCCCAGTAGTAAACATCCCGGACTTCAAACTGTCGTGTTTATCCAAAATCCTCCTGCTGTAATTTATAAAGTACCTAAAGATGCCAAATAAATTCGTTTACTATTTATAAAGTAAGTAGTTGAATGTTTGTTTAAATTGACAATATGTCAATTTTTGGATAACTTTGAATAATTAAATAAAATATTTGCCTACATGATCGAGCAGTATATACCGGTATTTTTGGTTTTAGGGTTCGCACTTATCTTTGCTTTTGCGACAGTATTTTCGTCAACGATTTTTGGTCCACAAAGACCAAATTCCGAAAAGCTTTCTACTTATGAAAGTGGAATGAAGCCAGTCGGAACGACAAAAGAAAGAATGTCGGTAAAATATTACCTGGTAGCAATGTTTTTTATCATTTTTGATCTTGAAGTTATTTTTGTTTATCCATGGGCTGTTGAATTTAAGAGATTGTTTAGTGAGCAGGGAGCACCGATATTCTATTCTATGCTGGTGTTCCTGATAGTTTTGGAATTCGGATACTTATATGCTTATAAGAAAGGTGGTTTTAAATGGGATTAGAAGCAAAATTAAAGAATGATGGGTTTTTAACTACAACAGTTGATGCATTAGTTGGATGGTCGAGAAAGAATTCTGTCTGGCCAATGCCTATGGGAATTTCGTGCTGTGCGATTGAAATGATGGCTTCGGGAGATCCCAAATATGATATAGCACGTTTTGGCTCTGAAGTAATGCGCTTTACTCCCAGGCAATGCGATCTTATGATTGTTGCCGGTACTGTAACCTATAAAATGTCGCATGTAGTAAAAAAAATATATGACCAGATGCCTGATCCTAAATGGGTAATTGCAATGGGAGCCTGTACCTCTTCAGGAGGAATGTACAGGTCATACTCAGTTGTACAGGGAATTGATCAGTTCCTTCCGGTAGATATTTATCTTGCCGGCTGCCCGCCGAGACCTGAAAATTTATTGAATGCGCTTATTCAAATTCAGGATAAAATTAAAAGAAGCAAAGCAAGAGAATTTCAGGATATACCTCTTCCTGAATTGCCAGTCCTCCAAAATAATTGATGAATTATGGATATTAAAGATTTAGTAGTAGTCAAGCTAAAAGAAAAATTCCCAAAATATAATTTTGAAACCTCAGAATTCAGAAATGAATTGACGGTTAAGCTTGATAAAAAAAATATTGTTAAGGTCTGTAAATTCTTAAAAGAAAATGAAGAATTAGATTTCAGGCTTTGTGAAGATGTTACTGCTATTGATTGGGCAAAAAGGACTGACCGGTTTACAGTAGTCTATCATATCTTTTCCTTAAAAAATAATTTCAGACTAAGATTAAAAGCAGATGTAGATGAATCAGATTGTTCGATTGAAACAGTTACATCAGTCTGGAAATCGGCTAACTGGGCAGAAAGAGAAGCGTATGATATGTATGGAATAAAATTTAAGGGGCATCCCGATCTTCGTCGAATGTATATGCCTGAGGAATTTGAGTATCACCCGCTTCGAAAAGATTTTCCGCTAATGGGAATTCCGGG
Organism: uncultured Bacteroidota bacterium; assembly: GCA_963772675.1. GTDB lineage: Bacteria > Bacteroidota > Ignavibacteria > Ignavibacteriales > Ignavibacteriaceae > JAKAGZ01. Next base: position 413,738 of record CAVYYF010000007.1, on the reverse strand, counting down.
CTCACTACCACTTCCAAAGAAAAACTGATTATGGAAAAATTAACTAAGGAAGATGTTAATCCGAAAATTTTAGAGACTCTGTTAGCTGATACAGATATCACCGTTGAGGATGCTTTAGAGAATGAAATGATTCTCAATATGGGGCCGCAGCATCCGGCAACTCACGGTGTGCTTAGAGTATTATTAAGGCTTGATGGTGAAACAGTAGTCTCAAGTGTTCCCGAACTTGGTTATCTGCATCGGGGTTATGAAAAGATGGCTGAGAATATGTCTTACTATGAATTTATTCCACATACCGATAGGCTCGACTACCTCTCTCCAATGATGAATAATGTTGCATGGGTGCTTGCAGTTGAAAAACTTGCAGGAATCGAGGCTCCTCCGCGAGCACAATATATCAGAATGTTGATAGCTGAATTTGCTAGAATGGCTTCACACCTGGTAGCTATTGGCGCACTTGCCATGGATGTTGGTGCATTAACAGTGTTTTTATGGACGCTAAGAGAAAGAGAAAAAATACTTGATATCTGGGACATACTTTGCGGTGCAAGATTTACAAACAGCTATACAAGAATTGGCGGCGTAGCAAACGATGCCCAGCCAGAAGCACTTGCAAAAGCCAGATGGTTTATCGATCAGTTCGAAGAAAACATGGATGAATGTGAAAGGCTTCTGAATTCTAACAGAATTTTTGTTGAAAGACTGGATGGCATTGGCGCTATTTCGGGCGATGAGGCTATTGATCTGGGAATGACAGGACCGAGCTTAAGAGGAAGCGGGATCGAATTTGATCTAAGAAGGAATTCACCTTACCTCTGTTACAATGATATGGATTTTAAAGTTATTACATATAAAGAAGGCGATGCGTTGGCGCGCTATTTCGTTCGTGCTGATGAAACAAGGGAAAGCGTAAAGATTATCAGGCAGGTTCTGGATAATATGCCCAAGGGTGATGTGTTGTTAAATCAGCCGAAAAAAGTTCTTCCAAAGAAAACGGAAATTTACTCAAGGATGGAAGAACTCATTCACGATTTTATGATCGTAAATTTTGGAATTAACCCACCTGTAGGAGAAATATACCATGCAATCGAAGGCTCAAAAGGTGAACTTGGATTTTATTTTGTCAGTAAGGGTGAAGGTAAACCCTGGAAATGCAAAATAAGATCACCTTCGTTCTGCAATCTTCAATCACTTCCAAAATTAATTAAAGGTTATATGATCTCTGACGTGGTTGCAATAATCGGCAGCATAGATCCAATTATGGGCGAGGCCGATAAATAAATAAACTTAAATTTTGACTTTGTTATGGAATTTAAATTTTCTGCAAAAAATCTAAAAAAAATTGAAGAAATACTTGCAAAATATCCTGCTAAAAAGCCAGCAGTTATGCCTGTACTTTATCTTGCTCAGGAACAGAATGGCTGGATAAGTAAGGAAGTAATGGAAGAAGTTGCAAATATTCTTAATATGCATCCTGAAGAAGTTTTGGGTATTGTTACCTTTTATACGATGTATTATCAGAAGCCGATGGGGAAATTTCATATCCAGGTTTGCACAAATGTTTCTTGTATGCTTCGTGGTGCTTATGATATTTATGATAAAGTAAAAGATAAGCTTGGTATCGATAATATGGAAGTAACAAAAGACCAGCTATTTTCTTTGGAAGAAGTTGAATGCATGGGTTCCTGTGGAACAGCTCCGATGATAGCGGTTAACGAAGATTATTATGAAAGCCTTACAAAAGAAAAAGTCCTTGATATTATAAAAACCCTGAAGAAGAACTAAATGGAAAAAATTGTATTACCTGATATAAAGAAACTACATTTACTCAATGTTTATGTTGACAACGGAGGTTTTAAAGCTATAAGGAAATCTTTAAAACAATCACCCGATGATATTATCGACCAGGTTAAGAAATCGGGATTGAGAGGAAGGGGAGGAGCAGCTTTTTCAGCGGGATTGAAATGGAGTTTCATGCCGAAGACCACAGACAAGCCGAAATACTTGTGTGTTAACGGTGATGAAAGTGAACCGGGTTCTTTTAAAGACAGACAGATTTTTGAATATAATCCCAATCAGCTTATCGAAGGTATCCTCATTACTTGTTATGCAATAGGCGCTAAAGTTGCTTATGTCTACATCAGGGGCGAATATCATAAATGGATAAAGTTATTGCAAAAAGCTCTTGATGCTGCATACGAAGAAGGATACGTCGGTGAAAAAATGAAGAAGAAATACAAAACAGATTTCTTCTGTGATATTTATATACATAAAGGTGCCGGAGCTTATATCTGTGGTGAAGAATCGTCACTGATGAATTCACTTGAGGGAAAAAGAGGATATCCTAGAGTGAAACCTCCATTTCCTGCCCAGTTCGGTTTATGGGGTTGCCCAACCACTATAAACAATGTTGAAACTTTGACGAATGTGCCTGCAATTATTAATAATGGATGGGAATGGTTTTCCAAAATAGGTGAACCGAAACATCCGGGCACCATTCTTTTCGGAGTCAGTGGTCACGTTAATAATCCAGGCGTATATGAATTGCCGTCAGGGACGCTGCTAACCGATATTATTTATAATTATGCTGGGGGTGTTCCGGGAAATAAAAAAATACTATGTGTCATTCCTGGTGGTTCTTCAATGCCTCCGCTTAGGGGTGATCAGCTCGAAGGCGTTAAAATGGATGCTGAATCATTAAAAACTGTAGGTTCAGCTATTGGTACCGGCGGAATAATGGTGATGGATGAAGATACTGACCTTGTTAAAGTCCTGGCGCGTATTACAAAATTTTATCACCACGAAAGCTGTGGACAATGTACGCCTTGCCGTGAAGGGACTGGATGGATGGTGAAAATTCTAGACAGAATCATCCGTGGTGAAGGTTCTATAAAAGATGTGGACTTACTAATTTCGGTAGCAAACAATATTGAAGGGAACACAATTTGTGCACTTGGCGAAGCAGCAGCATGGCCGGTAAAGTTTATGGTTCAAAGGTTTAGGGACTATTTTGAAAAGAGGGTTAGTAAAGAGGTTGCTATACCTGTTGCAAATAAAGTTCACTCAATGAGACATACAGTAAATCCATTAGCAGACGTTACAGAATAAAAATTGCAGGTCAGCATAAAGCTAACCTGCTAAATAGCATCAAGAAGTTGTTCGTGCTCCCATCTCTCTATCTAAAATAAATAAAGCTCCCTGGTTGTTGCCTATGAATTTTATTTTCTCAAGAATTTTTAGTGCTGTTGCTTCTTCTTCAACCTGCTCACTAACAAACCATTGCAAAAAGTTATGCGTTGCGTGATCTTTTTCAGCTATTGAGAGATCAACTATATCGTAAATTGATTCTGTGACTTTTTTCTCATGATTATAAGTATCTTCAAAAACCTCCGGAACTGATTTCCAGCTTTTCTTAGGAGCATCAATTTGCTTTAGATCAATCTTTCCATTTGCCTGCAAAATATAATCGTAAAACTTCAAACCATGAGTTTTTTCTTCTTCTGCCTGAAAACGCATCCAATTTGCGAATCCATTAAGATTTAGGGACTCGAAATATGCTGACATTGATAAATAAAGATAGAACGCGTACAATTCCTGGTTTAGCTGGTGGTTCAAAGCTTTTTCTATTTTTTCCTTTATCATAATATTACCTTTATTTTGAATTGAAATTACATTATCTGAAATCTTGTACGCAAGATACAACTTTAAGATTAAACGTTGCAAGGCTCCATCCTATTAAAAACTTCAAAATTGGCAGATCCTTTACAAATTGGAAGATAAGCATTCAGTAATATTCTATTGTCAGGAGATTTGGGATCTGCTTTCACAAAGAACTGTTTTTATCTAAGTCTATGTTTTTATAGGTCCACTACATAATTCTTATTTTCAACCTTATTCTTTCCTTTAATTTCAGTTCATAATTACATATATTTGCGAACTTAAAAACCACAAAAAAGAGTTATATGAACCTAAAATCGTTAAATGACCAACAAAAAAAAGCAGTAGAGCACGATAAAGGTCCTTCTATGATAGTAGCAGGCGCGGGCTCCGGTAAAACAAGAGTATTGACTTACAAAGTAGCTTATTTAATCAGTAATGGATATAAACCATCCGAGGTACTGGCTTTAACATTTACGAACAAGGCAGCCAATGAGATGAAATCCCGGATCAGAGAACTGGTTGGTGCAAAAGCTGAACAAATCTGGATGGGAACTTTTCATTCAATTTTTGCGAGAATTTTGAGAATCGAAGCAAAACACCTGAATTATAAAAGTAATTTTTCAATCTATGATGCTGAAGATTCTCTTTCCCTGGTACAGAATATTATTTCAAATTTTAATATTGAAATTGAAGGCATAACTCCAAATTCTATCAAGCACAGGATCAGCTATTTAAAAAATCAGATGATCATGCCTGATAAATTCAGGAAGAAGCACATAGAATCTTTTATTGATGAAAAGATAGCGGATATTTATGATGAATATCAGAAGAGGCTTGTAGAAAATAATGCTATGGATTTTGAAGACCTTTTGTTGAAACCAATAGACTTGTTTGAAAACAATTTCAAAATTCTTCAAACCTATAAAAAGAAATTTAGTTACATACTTGTTGATGAATTTCAAGATACAAATAAAGCACAGTATGAATTATTGAAATTGCTACTTAATAAAGGCGGAAAGATTTGTGTAGTGGGTGATGATGCACAGAGTATTTATAGCTGGCGCGGAGCAAATATAGCAAATATGCTCGGTTTCAAAAAAGATTTTCCAAAACAGAAGCTTTTTAAACTTGAGCAAAATTACCGATCTACAAAAACTATTTTAAATGCTGCTGATTCGGTAATAAAAAATAATTCCGGTCAGATTAAGAAAACTTTGTGGACAGAAAACAATGACGGTGAATTGCTTACCTTGATAAAATGTGCTGATGAAAAAGATGAAGCTTACCAGATAGCCAAACATATCAAACAAGAAATATCAAAGAAGAAACTTTCTCTTAAGGATTTTGCAATTCTCTATAGGACTAATGCTCAGTCAAGAGCTCTTGAAGATATTTTCAGGAAAGAAAAGATCCCTTATAAAATAATCGGAGGGATTGAGTTTTACCGTAGAAAAGAAGTAAAAGATATTGTTGCTTATTTACGAGTGATTTCAAATCAGAGAGATGAAGAAAGTTTACTAAGAATAATGAACTTTCCTCAAAGAGGTATAGGTAATACAACCATTAAAAGAATGATAGCTTTTTCCAGGAAGCTTGATCTGACATTATTTGAAACTATGGCGAGGGTATTTGAGGTTATTGATATTAAAGAAAGGATACAGAAGAATGTTAAAGCTTTTAAACAGCTTCTGGATAAATATATAGAACTGAAAGAAAAACTTTCAGTAGGCGAATTAACGCGTGCGCTTGTTGATGAGTTGGGCGTACTTAGGATGTTTAAAGAAGAGCATACTCCTGAATCTATGGCAAGGTGGGATAACGTTAATGAATTACTCTCAGCTTTGAGTGATTATTCAAATTCTAACAAAAATGCAATGCTTGAACAATATCTCGAAGAGGTTTCATTAATAACCGGTGTGGACATGTATGAGGAGGAAAAAAATAGTGTTACTTTTATGACAATTCACAGTGCTAAAGGACTTGAATTTCCAGTTGTATTTATTTCGGGCTGCGAAGAAGACATATTTCCACTTTCAAACAGGTTTAGTACTGATGCCACACTAGAAGAAGAAAGGAGATTGTTTTATGTGGCCGTTACTCGTGCAGAACAGAAAGTATACTTATTGCATGCACGATCAAGATATCGATTCGGTGAAGTGGCTTACCAGAGCAGGTCACGTTTTATTGATGAACTGGACGAAAAGACTTACAGTGAAGTAAACGGCGGCATTGGAAGAAAATCCTCACAAAGAAAATCTAAGAAAGAGATTTATTACGAATATTTTGAAAAAGTAGATTATGAGGATTTTGATCAGGATAATAAAACATTACGGCCTGGTAGCAGGGTAATGCACGATAAATTTGGTCTGGGTAAAGTGACGGATGTTTCAGGTGCTGGTGAAATGCAAAAAGCAACTGTCCAGTTTGAAGGCAATAATGTGAAGCAGTTAATGCTCAAATTTGCTAAGTTAAAAGTTCTTTAATATATTATTTAATAATAAGTGTTTTTGGTATTGAACTAAATCAGGAACAGGAGGTAACTAAGAAAATGCCAGTGATGCCTAAAAAATTAGCCATACTTGTCGGGGGTGGACCAGCCCCGGGTATAAATAGCGTAATTAGTGCAGCTACAATCAGAGCTCATCTAGAAGGTGTAGAAGTTTTAGGCATAAAAGATGGTTTTAGATGGATAATGGAAGGAGACATTTCTCATGTCAAGGAACTGGATATTCATAATGTCAGCCGGATACATTTCAGAGGTGGCTCATATATTGGTATTGCCAGAAATAATCCCACTAAGAATGAAAAGCATCTTGAAAATACTGTAGCCTCTTTGCTAAGGCTCAACGTAGATAAGCTTATTACTATTGGTGGTGATGATACAGCATATAGTGCTTTAAGATTAGAGCAAGTAGCTAATGGAAGAATCAAAGTAGTTCATGTTCCTAAAACAATTGATAATGATCTTGACTTGCCGCATGGTATCCCAACTTTCGGATTTCAGACTGCACGCCATATTGGTGTTGAGATTGTGAAAAATTTGATGGTCGATGCTCAAACAACATCAAGGTGGTATTTTGTGATATCAATGGGAAGAAAAGCGGGACATCTTGCTCTCGGGATAGGGAAAGCAGCCGGTTCAACTCTAACTGTAATTCCGGAAGAATTTCCTGGAAAAGTATTAAAGTTCTCGCACCTTGTTGATCTTATGGTGGGTGCAATAGTGAAAAGATTGAGTTATGGCAGAAGCGACGGTGTGGCTATACTGGCGGAAGGATTGGTCGAACATCTAGCCGAAGAGGACCTGGAATCTTTGGTGAACATTGAGAGAGATGCTCATGATAATATCAGGATTGCTGAAATAAATTTTGGTGAAATACTAAAAGCTAAAGTTCTAGAAAGACTGAGGGAATTTGGAATTAAGGTCACCATTGTTGCAAAAAATATTGGCTACGAATTAAGATGTGCCGATCCAATTCCTTATGATATGGAATATACAAGGGATCTTGGTTTTGCAGCAACTCAATTTATTTTAAGCGGCGGTAATGCTGCAATGGTTTCAATTCAAAATGGTCATTTTGTTCCTTTATACTTTAAAGACATTATCGATCCCAAGACAAATAAAACAAAAGTAAGAATGGTAGATCCTTCTTCTGAATATTTTTACATAGCAAGAAGATATATGATCAGGTTAAACCAGGCTGATTTTGACGACCCGAATGAATTAGCTAAGTATGCGGTTGCTTGTGGAATATCTGTTGAAGACTTCAGAGATCAGTTTTATTATCTCCTGGAAAATGATTTGCTTTATAAAAATCTTAAGGAGGGAAAAATTAAATTAGAAGCTCCTGAATCCAATACCGCTCATCAGCTTGGTACAGATCCTAAAGGCGTGCTGGATAAAGAAAATTATAACGGGATTTTTTAGTATTAATAAAAAATAAGAGATGGGGTGACCCATCTCTTATTATAAGATTTAATTTAGCTCTATTTCTTTTCTGATTTCAATACTCTGTTAAAACAATAAATAGTTAATGTAATTACACATCCCCAGGCTATTACTAAGAATATTATTCCACCAGTCGTTAGTCCCATAATTAATTTCCTTTTGATTTAATTATTCTGCCAGCATTTCATTTTTGTTGCTATATTTTCCCCAGGCTTTTTTAACAAAAAGTAGTATAAGTATAGCAAGTGCTACCATTAAAATTCTCGAACCCCAGTAATATGGTTTATCTTGATCTGCAACTCCGTTGAGCATAAGAGTTGGTATTGCTGTATCGATAAACCACCATATCATTAGTACAAATAGTACCACTGGAGTTACAAACTTCATGATGTAGTAAAATATTTTTGGTATTCCAAAATCGCCGCCTTCGTTCATTTCAGCCCATGCTTTATCTGCACCAAACACCCACATAAAAAGCACGGTTTCTATAAGAGCAAAAACTACAAGGCCAAAAGTGCCTGCCCAATAGTCCATTTCGTTTAAGAAACCGTATTTCTGGAAGAAAACTACAAATTGAACAGCTATCAAAACCACTACTGCCAAAGCACCGACTGCTTTTCCGCGGCTCATGCCAAACTCATCTTCCAGGAATGCAACCACAGGCTGTCCCATTGCTACTGATGAAGTGATCCCAGCAAAGAAAAGTAATAAAAACCACAATGAACCGAAGAATGCCCCAAGAGGAATTTTCTGGAAGATCAAAGGCATAGAAACAAAACCGAGATCAAAAGCACCGGCTTTTGCAAACAACTGTGTTTCATTCAGACCAAAGTAGGCGACAGCTACAGGTATTGCAATTGCAGCACCCAGGACCACCTCTGCGAATTCATTGGTCGCCGCAGTCGTTAAACCGGAAAGTGCTATATCATCTTTGGGCTTTAAATAACTTGCGTAAGCGTGTATAGTTCCCATTCCTACTGAAAGCGTAAAGAAAATCTGCCCCGCCGCCGCCAGCCAGATTGACGGATTGCTCAGCAACTTAAAGTTGGGATTCCAAATAAAACCAAATCCATTCCAGACTGAATTTTCAGGAATTGCAGGGTTCGGTGTTCCCAGGAACATAATTCTTATTGCAAGGACCAGGGCAAAAATCAGAAGGAGAGGGAGAGCAATTTTAGCCAGTTTTTCTATCCCTTTTGAAATTCCCTTATACAGTACCCAGAAATTAAGTCCAAAGGTAACAAGCATTAATAGATATGCAGGTAACAGACTTGTAAAATGGTCTCCAACCGCTCTTCCCTGGTAGCTGTATAAGAAATTTCTCATTGCATCAGCAGTGGTTTCGTTAAAATATAATTTTGTAGCTGAGAAAATACTAAAGCCCAGTGTCCAGGATTCGATATATGTGTAATAAATCAGGATGGTCATCGAGATAAAAAGACCTAAAGCACCGAAGTATTTTGCTAATTTATTTTTCCATAAAACATCGAACATTCCGGGGGCGCTACCGTGGTTAAATCTTCCGCCGTGTCTTCCGATGCCCCATTCGATCCACATCAAAGGGATCCCAAGGATAAGGAAGAAAATGAAATAAGGTATCATAAACGCACCGCCGCCGTTTTGTGCTGCCTGAACAGGAAATCTTAAAAAATTTCCGAGACCAACAGCATTCCCGGCAACTGCTAAAATTAAACCGATCTTACTGCCCCATTGCTCTCTTTCTCCATTAGATGGCATCCTACCTCCGGATTAAATTGAAGGACTGAATAATCTGTATTGATTGCTAATTTAATATTGTAACTTTAACTTATAATTTCAACTAAAAAATGAACTTATTCTGCTTAAAAGTGAATGTATTTTTCAAGTAAACCCGGAGCGGATAATATTATTTGTAATATTTAATCATCAAAATATTCAATCATATTCTTTAAAAATCATTGGTCTTTTTTATCTGGAACCTAATTTCGTATATCTAATCAATTGTTAAACCGTCGGTTTTAATTACCGTTTGTCGGAATAATTATATAGTTTTTTTAATACTTGCACGGAATTTCCCGGCAATCTAAGGACGGCAAACATGATCGCTAATAGTACAAAAATATAGATTAACTCTTGAAAATTTTGTCTTATACCATAACGGATATTTGTTCACTACCTCTAATCGAAATAATTCGCCTCTTAATCTTCTTTCTGTTGCATCAATAGATAATATTATTTTTTAAACAATAGGTTGTTCCATATTAAAATTATAACTGATTTATCTGTATTCTTTTTATTATTTTATTTGTTAATCTTTTCAATTATAGTTTGGCTCCTATAAATAATCTTTAACTTAATCGACGACAAATAGAAACTGTTTAGCAATGAAGTCAAATGAAAGAAATGCACCAGTTTTAATTTTTGCACTTGCAATAATATTTTTGCTTGTAATGTCTTATATACCTAACGATACAAGCATACTGGGCTACAAAACAAAGCCTGTTGATTTATTCATGGACATAAAACCCGATTCATTGTTAGTGCAAAATTATAATGGTCAACAAGATAAGCCCAAAAATAATATTAAAGCGGATAAATCTTTTTTATCTTCTGTTTCGCTGTCCTTATTGAAGCAGGTGAGTGAAAAAATAAGCGACGAAAAGTCTAAAAAAGAACCGGGCGTTGATAAACCGGGGGTATCTACTAAAGATATACCTTTAACAGGAAATACCTCTCAGATGAAGTATTTCTATGAAGCACTAAATAATGTAAAAAGTAGTACAGTCCGGATCGCCCATTTTGGCGATTCGGAAATAGAAGGTGATTTAATAACCGCCGATTTGCGAAATAATTTTCAATTAAAATTTGGCGGAGAGGGAGTTGGTTTTCTTTCTATTACTTCACAGGATATTAATTTCAGGACTACAACAAAACAATCTTTTTCTGATAACTGGAAAACTACAAATGTGCTCAGTGGCAGAATTGGCACAGGTAATCCGGATAATCTTCCTATCGGGATAAATGGATTTATGGCAACACCGGAGGGGACTAGTTGGGTTAGATATGAAACTACCGGGCGTTATTCTAATATCAATTCTTTTAATACTGTTAGCATTTTTTATACGAATGCAAAATCGTCTAATATTAAATATTCTTTTAACAATGGTTCTGATCAGACTGCCCGACTATTGCCGGGCAAGGATGTAAAAGAATTGACACTCAATTATTCATCCGGGGCAAAATCTTTTAAATTAACAACAGCTTTTGCTAAACAGGCGGATTTTTATGGAGTTAGTCTGGAAGATGGAGATGGTGTTTATGTTGACAATTTTCCGTGGAGAGGGAATACCGGGCTTGCATTCAGAGACCTGAATGAAAATGCGCTTAAAGACTTTGAACATCTATGTAATTATAAATTGATAATAATTAATTTTGGCGGGAACCAGGTAAGCTCAGGCGATACAGATTATGAATGGTTTGAAAAACAAATGATTAAAATAATTAACAATCTTAAGTCTGTATTTCCAAATACCAGCTTTGTTCTTGTAGGTGTAGGAGATAAAAGCAAAAAAATCGGAACGAGATTGGTTACGGATCCTCTTGTGCTGAAACTTATAGAAACACAAAAAAGAATCGCTGAGTCAACAGGTATCGCTTTTTGGAATTTATTTGAGGCCATGGGAGGAAAGAATTCGATGGTGGATTGGGCCGATGCTAATCCACCCCTGGCAATAAAGGACTATACACATATAACCCTGCAAGGTGCAAAAGTAATTGCCGATTTGCTTTATAAAGCATTGATAGCTGGATATAAATGATGGAGGAATAGTTGATTTCAGACAGACTAAAAAAGACGATTTTAACTGAACTTGAAATTGAAGATTTTGATTTTGTTGATGAAACAACCGCTAACCAAGTCCCAAATTGGGATTCGCTGAATCATATAAATGTTATATTAGCCGTTGAAAAGGAATTCAAAATTAAATTTAAGGGAGCTGAGATATTAAGAATAAAAAACGTTGGCGAATTACAGCAGTTAATTGATGCTAAGTTATCAGGTTAAACAAATTTTATCTGTTAAATGTTTAATAGTATTGATATAAATAAACTGATAAACCTGTTCGTCTATGATCCCCATAATCCTTTACTATTCGGTACAAGCTTATTCCTTTTTCTCTTCTTTGGTCTCCTGGTCTTTTACAGGATTTTTGCCAACAATAAAAATATAAGAATAATCGGAGTCCTGGTTTTTTCATTATTCTTTTATTATAAAGCTGCCGGAGCATTCTTTATAATATTGATCGTTTCAACGATCTTCAATTTTTATGCTGGCAAAATAATCGCCAGCCTAAAAACCGGTACAACAAAAAGACTTTTATTTTTAATAATTACATTAGTTATTAATCTTGGTGCGCTGGGGTATTTCAAATACACAAACTTTTTCCTCCAGATTCTAAATGATATCCATTTAGGAAAGTTTGAACCACTGGATATTTTCCTTCCAATCGGAATTTCATTTTATACTTTTAAAGCTTTGAGTTATGTAATAGATATTTATCTTGAGACTTTTCAACCTGTAAAAAGCTTCAGGGATTTTTCACTTTTTATGTTTTTCTTTCCGAACATTTTAATTGGTCCGATTGATCGGGCCGCTACTTTTATTCCTCAGATTGAAGGTGATCAATCTATTACAAAAGGAGATATTGGAAAGGCGCTATTTCTGATAATGTTCGGATTGTTAAAAAAGGTAGCAGTTGCAGATTATATAAGCATAAACTTTGTTGATCGTGTGTTTGAAGTTCCACTTAGATTTACCGGCTTTGAAAATTTAATGGCAGTTTATGGCTACGCAATTCAGATGTACTGTGATTTTTCGGGGTATACAGATATGGCTTTAGGTATAGCTTTGCTGCTTGGCTTTAATCTGACGGAAAACTTCAGATGGCCTTATAAAGCTACAAGCATTGCTGATTTTTGGAGAAGGTGGCATATATCTCTGTCTTCGTGGTTATTGGATTATTTGTTCCGACCATTACAAATAAAGTTCCGTAATGTACAACCCATTGGAAATATTGCTGCTTTGATGATCACATTTATTGTAATAGGTCTCTGGCACGGCGCAAGCTGGATGTACATTGTATTTGGAGCTATTCATGGATTTTATATTACATTTTCACTGCTTACAAAAAAAATAAAGAAAAAGTTTTTTGAACTAACACATTTGGCTGATACTAAATCCCTAAAAGTAGTTCAGATTATCATTACATTTCACCTGGTTGTGTTTGCATTTATAATTTTCAGGGCACCGGATTTTACGACAGTATCTAATATCCTGAGCCAAATCTTTAATTCATTTCATCCTGAAGTAATTCCGCAGTTTTTATCCGGTTATACATTTATTTTTGAATTAATGGCTTTTGCTATGTTAGTACATTATTTGCCGGAAGGCTGGAGATACAAGGTTCAGGAGTGGCTTTCAAACACACCTTTGATAGGACAGGCTTTGATTCTTGCTGTTGTAATTTGGATTGCCATTCAAGTAAAGTCTGCTGATCTGCAGCCCTATTTATACTTCAAGTTTTAATTTGTAAGTATTCGCTTAATTGAAAGACTTAAAAATGAAAATTGCTTTTCTTAGTAATTATACGATAGATTTTATAGCAAAGGAATTCAGCAAAAGGCTGAAAGAAACTTCCATTGAATCCGAAATTTATGTCTCCGGCTTCAATCAATATGTACAGGAAATTCTGGGCGAGGATAATTCATTTTATAAATTTAATCCTGATGTAATATTTCTTTCCATTGATTTAGGCTTGTTAGTTGAAGATATACTCGATCATCAATTTGAAGAAAGCAGGAAGCTAAAATTTATTCTGATGCTCGATAATAGATTTCAACAATTATCTAAGTCTAATTAGCAAATTAAGATCAAAGTTACCGAACTCGCAGATTTTTATTGATAACTTTTATCTTCCATACTAATTACCTATTCAAAACCCTCGAAGGAAATAGTCCTTACAGTACGAAAAATATTCCTGAAAAATTAAATCTTCAATTTGAGAAATTTATTTCAGAGAATAAAGGTATACGTTTAATTGATGTCTTATCCTTGTTTCAAAAATACGGGGAAGATGAATTATTGGATTCCCGTATGTATTATATCGCCAAAAGTAATTTCAGCAAATCAGGTTCAGAAAGACTTGCTGGGCTTTATCTGAGTCATATAAAAGCTTATAGTGGTTTAAGGAAGAAATTAATTGTTCTGGATCTTGATAACACATTGTGGGGAGGAATAATTGGAGAGGATGGGATTGAAAATATTGTCCTCAGTAATGATGGATCAGGCAAAGCATTTTATGATTTTCAAAAAGAATTGCTGAAACTACACAGGCAGGGAATATTGCTGGCAGTTTGCAGTAAAAATGCTGAAGACATAGCATTAGATGTAATCAAAAATCATCCGTATATGATTTTAAGAGAAGAACATTTTGCTGCTATAAGGATTAATTGGAATGATAAAGTTCGGAACATAAAATCAATCGCACAGGAATTAAACCTTGGAACTGACAGCTTTGTATTTTTAGATGATTCTGCTTTTGAAAGAGGCTTTGTAAAAGATCAACTTCCGGAAGTTGAAGTTCCCGAACTTCCTGAAGATTCGATGTATTTTATCGATTTCTTAAAAGACCTTGATTTATTTAATTTCCACTCGCTAACAGATGACGATTTTAAGAGGAATAAAAGTTACGCCAAAAACAGGCAAAGGAAAAAACTTGAAGAGATTTTTACAGATACTACATCTTATTTGAAGTCGTTAGAGATGCGGGTTATCATCAAAGAAATGGATGACTTCTCTTTCCCAAGGGTAGTTCAGCTTATACAAAAGACAAATCAATTTAATTTGACAACCAGGCGTTATACGGAAACTGAGGTAAGGAAATTTGCAGCTGATCCGAAATATAAAATTCTTTACACGATTGTTAAAGATAAACTCGGCGACTATGGGATTGTTGCTGTTGCTATTCTGAAGTTTAGTGATTCGAAACTTCATATAGATACTTTTCTTATGAGCTGCAGGGTATTGGGTAGAAATGTAGAAACTGCATTGCTTTCATATATTACAAAAATAGCTGAAGAAAATAATCTGTACATAGTAGAGGGTAAAATTTTACCGACAGCAAAAAATGAACCATGCCGGGATATATATGCTAAGCATGGCTTCGATGAAAAAGACAATAATTTTTGGGAACTTAATTTAAGAGAGAAGAAAATTAAATTTCCTGAATTTATAAAGTTATTATAGAACGATTTACCAAAGTAAGTGAAGAATAATATCATCTAAATTATTGAACATTGTTGTTTTATTTACTCTTTGCAATTTTAGTCTATTAAAAGCTCGAAAAATTAAGAAAATGAAGGCTTTGCTATTCCGAATGACTTTTGCATTTATGGGATAGATTGTTAAATTTACTCACCAAATAGAAAATTAAAGGAGAGTGAGAAAGTATGGCTAAGAATTTTGTCTCTAATAAAGACGAAACTGTCAGAATGTTTGAAAGTGATTTTTTTGAGGCTTTGTCAAAAGTACACTTTACAGTACCTCTGTATATTTATCTTCCTGTAATAGGATATTTCCTATATAGATCAATTGAGGATTACAGTTTTACTTTCGGCACAATTATATCATTAATTCTGCTTGGAATAGCTGTATGGACAATTACAGAATATACTCTGCATAGATTTATATTTCATTTTCCAGCAAAGTCTGAATTTGGTATGAAGATACATTTTATTTTTCATGGGGTTCATCACGATTATCCGAGCGATTCCAAAAGACTTGTTATGCCCCCGTCAGTAAGTATTCCTCTTGCTGCTTTATTTTATTTTTTGTTTAAGCTGATTTTGGGAGGAACTCTTGTCGCCCCATTTTTTGTCGGATTTATTGCAGGTTATTTGTTTTATGACATAACTCATTACGCTGTTCATCATTTTAATATTCGTAATAAATTTTGGCTTGCAATAAAGAAACATCATATCAGGCACCATTTTGAAAACTCTGAGCTTGGCTTTGGTGTAAGTTCCCCTTTATGGGATGAAATTATAGGTACTAATTTTCCTAAAAAAGACAGCAATAATTAAGTAATATTATTATTAACAAATAAAGTGTGGGAATTGGAAAACATTACGGAGAATATTCGACAGAAAATTTTACTAATTGAAGACAATTACGATACGCAGTTAATATTCAAGATTTACCTAAGAGAGTTTTATGATATGGAAGTAGCAGGAACTGCTGAAGAGGGAATTGAAATGTTAAGAAAAAATAATTATGATTTGCTGGTTCTTGATATTAATCTTCCGGGTAAGTTAGATGGAAGTGCAGTCCTAAACGAATTAAGAAATGAGATGAATAAAAAGGACTTTCCGGTTCTCGTAGTTACTGCTTATGCAATGAGTGGGGATAGAGAGAAATATATTCAGCAGGGTGCTAATGCTTATCTCCCAAAACCTGTTAGGAAAGATGATTTCATGGATAAGATAAGAAGTTTTACTGCCGTAGCGTAATACTTTTCATATCTAAATCTTTGCATAACAAAAGCCCGATGGTTTTTGTTAAAAAGGTAAAGTTGTCCTAAAAGAGTTCATTTTTATGAAGTTTACAATTCGCCTTTTTCTTATTGTTATTTTAACTCTCCTTTCTAGTATATCTATCATTTCCAAAGATAAATCCATTTATATCAGAACGAACCAGGTTGGTTTTAGAGTAAACGATATTAAAACGGCTGTTGTATTATCAACAAAGTCATTAGATGATAAAGACTTTATTGTCAGGAATGTAAACAATAAAAGAATAGTCTATAAGAATAAGTTTAATGATAAAGTCTTTTCGTATGCTAAGTTTAAATATTGTTATAATCTAGATTTTTCAACGGTTAAAACTTCTGGCAAATATGAAATTGTTGTAAACGGTACTGCTTCATATCCATTCATAATTAATGATAATGTTTACGATACAATTGCTGATTCGCTTTTGTTATTTTTCAAAGTACAACGCTGCGGTCCTACTAATCCTTACCTACACGCTCCCTGTCATTTATCGGATGTAGCGCGGGTTTTAGGTGAGCCTGGATTGGGTATGGTAGATGTAACAGGCGGATGGCATGATGCGGGAGACTATATCAAATTTCTGTCTACCATTGCCTATTCAACTTATATGATGATCTTTTCCTATGAGTTTGATAAAGAAAAATTTAGCTTTGACGATGATCACGATGGAGTACCTGACATTCTTGAAGAAGCAAAGATTGGGTTGGACTGGCTTTTAAGAGCAAACTATTCTAATGATAAATTGATTACCCAGGTGCAGGATATTCGTGATCACGATGTAGGATGGAGACTCCCGGAATATGATACTTTAAGATATGATCGTGTCGGGAAGGAAGGAATTGGGAAAAACCTGGTTGGAATTTACTGTGCAGCATTAGCACTAGGAGCCAAAGTCTGGAAGGAAAAATTTCTGTATTATGAATTTGCGGACAAATGTCTTGCAACTGCAGTTAAAATTTATGCAATAAGAAATGATGTACCGGATGTTGATACATTAAGTTCAAGATTTTATAAGGATACAAGATTCTTGGGAAAGTTAGCTTTAGGTGCAGTTGAATTATATAATGTAACAAATGATCCTAGAATATTTAAACGATGCCGAAGTTTATGGGGACAGTGCTAAGTCTGATTATTGGTGGAGCTGGGGAGATATTAATTCATTGGCCGACTATAGGATCGCACAGCATGTTCCAAGGTTTGCAGAATATATTTATAATAATCTTGATGCTTTTAATATTCATAAAGAAAAATCGATCTTCAAAGAAGGTATGGAATTTTCGTGGGGTACTACAAATTCGCTTCTGGGAATTGTAATTCAAAATATTCTATATAAAAAACTAACCGGCAAAACCACTTTTGATTCTCTCGCATCCTATCAAAAAGATTATATCCTTGGAAGAAATCCTTGGGGGATGTCATTTATCTATGATATAGGAACCGTCTTTCCAAAACATTTTCACTCACAAATAGCATATTTCCACAAGGGATATTTGCCGGGAGCGCTTACAGCTGGACCCGCCCCGGAAAGTTTGTTAAAAAATTATAAGATCAATAGAACAAACTTTCAGTATGACAAATTTAATAGTGCAGATGTAAAATATTATGATGATAGGATGGATTATATAACCAATGAACCTACAATTGTGGGTAACGCTACTGCTCTATTCGTATTTGGCAATCTAAAAGACAAATAAGAATTTTTTATTTTTTTCCCTTCTTCCTTTTTTTAATTCAAAATACCCAATATAATTGCCCCAGTATGATACAGAAAATTTCTATTGCGTCTGTTTGAATACAAAATTTTCAAAAAAATAAAGAGTAATGAGCACTTTATTATGGCATATTATTTGGCCTACCTTGAGAAATGCAATTGGCAATTGAATGAATAGGAAGGTTTAAATGGGACCATCGGGTGTTCCATTAGTTGATAAAGCGTGGGGCGGCTCTTATCGTGGTGACACCTACTTATTAATCGGCTCTCATAAATCAGGAAGAACATCGCTTAGTCTTCAGTTTGCAAATGAGGCTGCCGATCAAAATAAAGTATGTATATTCTTTTGAATAATGTATTTACTTAAACGAGTGAAAAAATAGAAGACAACGGGATAACTACTCTCTTTGTACTAAGTGGGCCTGTAACGTCTGATACCCAGACTATCGTAGATACACTGACCGAAAATTCTACTGGCGTAATTTATTTGAAAAAGGAAAGTGGTGAAGAAGGGCACACAGGAGAAATGATAATTACTCCAAATATCGGTCTCGCAGATGGACTATTCAAAACTGCATATTAAGGTTGAGCCATACAGAGGTGTAACAATAGATTCATAGAAGCAGGTACCTGGATTTGGGACAGTAAGAAAAAGAAACGTAGCATAATGAAACACTCTGTTAATTAGTTGTACTTGTTTAGTCCATCTTTTAATTTAAATAATTGCTAAAATCCATTGAATTATTTGAATTTATGCACGGCATAATCTTTGTTAAACCTTGTAAAAATCGAGTAAATTTATGAATCAGAAAATACAACTATTAACGTCGGGTATTCCTCTTGTTGATGATAAGTGGGGAGGTTTCTATCGTGGAGGCACCTATCTTTTAGTAGGAGCCCGCAAGTCAGGTAGAACCTTATTGAGTCTACAGTATGCGATGGAATGCGCAAAGCAAAAAAATGTTTGTTTGTATTTTACAAGTATGCGCCCTAAAGACCTGATGATACAGGCAGCATCAATTGATCTGGACCTTCAGGAATATATGAATCAGAATTTAATCATTGTGGTTAGAGTAGCTCCTCCGGCAGATTTATATGAAGTAGGGAATACTGATGACTTCCTTGTTGAATATATGAATGATATAGTAACTGTAGTTGAACAATACAAACCAAATAAAATTGTTTTTGATGAACTAACACCTTTTGTAGGATTTAATAATGTTTCATTACTCCAGCAATCATTCTCCAGAACTTGTGAAACAATTGAAGATAGCGGTATTACAAGTTTGTATGTAATAAGTGAGCCTGCTGCAGAAGGTAGCCGGGCTATAGTTGATTGTTTAGCTTCTAATGCAACCGGAATAATCAATCTTAGCAAAGCCGTCGATTCAAAATTGACATCCGAGCAAAGTGGTGTTTTAGCAATTACTCCTAATGTTGGTCATACCGAAGGGCAGTTTACTTCTGAATATAGAGTTGAGCCTTATAAAGGAATAGTGGTAAACTACCAAAAGCCAGGGGCACTAGAAATAAATCAATATCCCTCTCCAGCTGTACGACAAGCAAAAAAGTATAAATCACTAGCTGATGTTGATGTACCTGAGGAAAGCTCTACTTTTACAAGTTACTATAATGAATATGATTTTAAACTAATATTAAATAATCAAATAGCTTTATTTAAAAGTACAGGTCAGGTATTTACCCTGATGTCTTTCCGTCTTGACAGAACAGCAGAAATAAAAAGGTTATTATCAATAACACAGCTGCAGAATGCAATACGACTGGCAACAGACAGAAAAGATAAAATATGTATAATAAATAATGATGTTGTGGTACTGATTACAAAAGAAGATCCCAAAAGCGTTAATAGTATAATTGGAAAAGTTAAGGCGAACCTGCCGGCCAGCCAAAGAAAAGATGTTAATGAACTATTAAAACATATATCGGTATATGTGGTTAGGGTAGATGAAAAAATTCAGAACTCCGAAGATCTGCTTCAACTTCTTACTTCAGAAGATTCAGAAGGAAAGAATAAATTGTATTTCCATTAAAAGATAAGAGAGCCATGAAAAAGATTTTTTTTGTTCTGGCCTTATTCCTTTTCACGGGTTTTCCGATAAAATCAGCTTTTGCCCAGGTACAGACTGATGCTTTAAGGTTGGAAGCACAAAAACAAATGCAGTTTGGTCGCTACGGTGAGGCTATTGATCTCTTGAACAGATACATTTCGGCACTTCCACAGAAGGCTCTCGGATATAATCTTCGAGGACTTTGTTATGAGAAAAGAAAAGATTATGAAAATGCTGTGTATGATTATAAATCAGCATTAAAGTTGGAACCAAATAATAAAGACATTAGCACAAACCTAAGCCGGGCCACAACTGCCTGGTATTCTCTTTTGTATAATAAAATTGAAGGGCACAAAAGAGAATTGGCAATTAATCCCAACAAAGCAATAGATTATCTCGAAATAGGAAAGAGTTATAAAAATCTGGGAGAATGGCAAACTGCCGAGGATTGGTATGATCAGTATCTTGCAAGAGAAGAAGCTTCTGCTGACGAGATTATCAGGTATTCTGAAATATTAGCTAAAGATGATCACGTCGCTAAGGGTGAGCCGATACTTAAAAAATATACAGAAAAATATCCCAATGATCACAGGCTTTGGTCACGATACGGTTATTTTTCACTCTGGTTGGGTAAACGTAAGGTTGCCATTGATGCGTTTGAACATTCTCTAGCCTTAAGACCTTATTTTAAAGAAGCTCAGGATGGTTTGGATAGGGCAAAAGGTAATGGCTATATATATGCCATAAATGATACTTCAGTTAAATATATTCGCGGAAAAGGTCCAGTACGTAAAGTTTTTGAATACGCCATTGACAGGGACTACAGGCTGTTAAAAAGTCATCCAGGTAATAATGAACAGAGATTTAAACTTGTAAAAGAACTTGTAAATGTAAAGAGATATGAAGAAGCTACTCAACTATTAGAAGTTCTCTCAAAAGATACCACTTCAAAAGTTAAAGAATACAGTAAATATTATTCAGAATTAAAAAATAAATTAGATAATATTTATCAGGAAGAGATTGCGAAATATTCGGCTTTAATAAAGAAAAACCCTGCTAACAAAAAAGCTGCGATGAAATTGGCTGAATATTATGAAAAAACTCGCGATTATGATAAAGGGATGGATGTTCTTGATAATTATTTCGCAAAAACCTCTTCAAGAAAGAATAACGACGCAAAATTTTTATATGCCCGTTTAGCATCTGAAAACAAAGACTTTTCAAAAGCCCTTTCGATGATGGATGAATTGCTGAAATCAGATCCTAACAATTATTCTTATAAGCTATTTTACGCTCAACTTTCAGTTTGGCAGGGTAAAAACCTGAATGACGTGAAACCGGTTTTGCAAAGTATGGTTGCTAAAAATCCTAAAGATGTAGATGTAATGATTGCTTTAGCTTCTTTGAACTTACAACAAAGAGATTTTGTTGCAGCCAGAAATTATATGAACAGAATTAAGAGCCTTGACCCTACAAATCCGACTTTAGATCAATTAGAATCAGATTTTGAAATTAGTAAAATAGCAGCTAAACAAGAAAGGCTATTTGATATTCTTCAGCAAGGGCGCCAGCTTTCTTATGAAAATAAGTGTCAGGAAGCTCTAGTAAAATATGATAAATATTTAGCTGAAGCAGAGCCAAATGTTCTTGTCCAAAGAGAATATGCCGATGTTAACGTGTGTGCAAAGAATTATAAGAAAGCTATCAGCATCTATAATGATTTATTAAGTCAGAATTATGACTATCAAACGGACTTAATGAGAGCAAAAACTTATTACTATATGCGGGATTCTGTTAATGCACTTAGTTCTTTCCAGCGATTAGTAAAAGAGAAACCGGATAACTATGAGGCTAACCTTTATTTAGGTGATTCTTATGTAATGATGCATCAATACAGTGATGCGTCCGATGTATTTAACAACTTGAAAAACAATCTTAAGCTGGATTCTTCACAAGCTGCTTTAGTTGAGCAGAGAGAAGGTTGGTTGCCTATATCAGGATTTGGTTCAGGATCTTCATCACTATTTTCCTATGCTACTGTTTCACCTTATGGTGCTTACTACGGTGATAATTTAGGATTCAGGTTCAACAGCCAGGGGTTAAGAGTGGATTTGGGTGTTACTTCATTTATGATGCTTGGAGTTGAAGGATATCGTACAGCACTTTCCAACGATTCAATAAATCAAAATATCAATAATATTAAGTTAAATCTTCTGATCCGTTTGGCTGAGAATACAACATTTGGTGCAGGATTGGGTAGTTCAATTTATGAGAATGAGGGACACAGAACTTTAGCAAATGTATTTGTTAAATCTGAAGATGCCGAGAAATATTCTGCAGTACTTTCGTTTAATAGAGAAGATGCTGCACAGGTGTTATATTCACCAAACCTGGTTAATACAAGAGAATATGTTAGTCTCGCAAGATTTAACGGTTATTATATCATTAATAATAATTTCAAATTTTCTACTGATATTAATTATTTAAGCATTACTGATGGAAATAATGGGCACAGAATAAATCTAAGACTGGGCAAATATTTCTCCTCCAGTGTGTTATTAGGTTATGAATATGAAAACTTAAATTATTTATTTGTAACTAATAAATATTATTCTCCGCAGGATTATGCTTCACACAGCTTATTTGGGGATTTCGACGTTTACAAATCTAACAACAAACTATCCAGAGTTACAGTCGGTGGTAAAATTGGTTTGATCACAAACAGTTCGTACGTAATCAGACAGCTTTATGCCTCGTTTAATTGGGATATTGTGCGGAACCTTACACTACAGGGTAACTTGGCTTATGGCAGCACATACCAAACTACGGTTAGCTACAGTTCTTTTGCTGCTTACTTTAGTTTTTTCTGGAATCTTTGATAATAATATAAAATTCTCTAGGGCATTAAAGCCTTTAAGTTAAACGGTTATCGGGCTAATATCGACAGAAATTGGCCGATCTTAAACACTTTTTTACGTCTAATTAAAGAGGTGAAATTTTTTCATTGTTGTTTAATATTGAGACATAATTGATTTTTATCTAAATCTGTTACAAAGGCGGAGATAGAAATATTTAATTATTACCCATTTTTGTGTGGCTTTATTATTGTATTACTAATTCAAAAAATGTAGACTAACATGCAAAGAAAACAGCCGGTTAAAAGAGCGCCAATAATTCTAAAAAATATCAGGGATAAACAGAATGATAATAATTCTGAAGGTAAGTTGTTAAGAAGAATTTTAGTTTCAGGGCTCTTGTCTATATTACTTATCCTGGTCATTATTTATACAATACCTGATACTATACTTACAACATCCTCCCTAATTGAATATGCAACAATTGTTGCACTGATAATTTTTCTTTTTGTGTTATTGTTCAGGTACTTTGCTATTCTTGTAATGGCGTATATGTATGTAAACGAATACACATATAAATCGACAGCGCGTTTTTTCCCATTCGTCTCTATTATAGTTCCCGTTTATAATGAGGAGAAAGTAGTTGTAGATTCTGTAAAATCTTTATTAGAACTTGACTATTCAAATTATGAGATTATTATTGTAAATGATGGATCAACTGATAAAACAAAAGAAGTTGCTGAAACCCTGGTAGGATATCAAAAAGGATTAAGGGGAAATATTAAGGTTTCGCTTATAAATAAACCTAATGGTGGAAAGTCACAGGCTCTCAATGCAGGTATAAAACATTCGAAAGCGGAAATTGTGCTTTGTATGGATGGCGATAGTCAGTTAACTCCTAATTCCATAAATGTTGCTGTAAGACACTTTACAAATCCGGAAATAGGTGCCGTTGCAGGAAATGTAAAAGTACTTAACAGAGGGAAGTTATTTACAGATCTTCAGGCATTAGAATATATCGAAGGCCTGAATATGGCAAGGAGTGCCCAGAGCTTTGTAAAATTAGTTAATATAATTCCCGGCCCTATAGGATTGTTCAGAAAAAGAGCAATTGAAGAGGCAGGGTACTATTCAAGCGACACATTTGCCGAGGACGCAGATTTAACACTTAAGATATTGGCCAACGGCTGGAAAATATATTATGAACCCAATTCTATTTCATACACTGAAGCACCTGAAAAATTGCCGCAGCTTTTGAAACAGCGTTATAGATGGACAAGGGGAATATTGCAGTCAATCAGAAAACATAAAAAGCTGATGTTTAATCCAACGATCAATTTTGGCGATACATTTATCCTCTGGACAATGTTCTATGAAGCATTAATATGGCCGGCAATGAATATAGCTGCAAATCTGTTCTTTATAATTGCAGCTGTCTTTTTTGGATTTACATCACTAATCTTTTTCTGGTGGGCTGGGCTTGCATTTCTTGATCTTGTTACAGCTTTGTACTGTGTTGCTGTTGAAAAGGAAGAATTCAGATTGGTGGGTTACTCTTTAATTTATAGAATGTTTTTCATTCTTATAATAGATGTTAGCAAACTTATGTCTACGATTGAGGAATTTTTGGGCGTAAGGATGACTTGGGGAAAACTAGAAAGAGTCGGAGCTAGCAGATGAAAGATTTAATTATAAATAAATCAAACTTTATGAGGGCATTATGGAACTAATTCCTATTTTATCAACAATCATTCTGGTTGCAACAATAAGTACGTTTATATTGGCAATCGGCGCTTATATTCTCTATAAGGTTAGAGAAGCAAAAGAAGTGCGGACTACTGTGCCTAAACCAGCAGAAGTTAAAGGCGAACTGGTGACACCTGCAGCAGGGCAGGAACAATTTCCTGTTTACGCTGAAAAATCCTCTGGCTACGCATCTCAGCGACAGCCGATATTTATGAGCCAAGAAAAACAGGCGTCACAAGCGAAATTTACACCCCAGCCTCAGCAGTACAATGCTGAAAAATCTAAAGAGGCTGCAGTTGCATCCGAAAGAAGCCGGGTTAAATCTACCGGTTCAAAGTTCTTGAAGTATACTTCTGAAGGTTATGTAACTCCACAGGAAGATAGCAAAAAGACAGGAGCTCTTAAGTGGCGATAAAAAAGAAAAAGGGTGGCATTAACCAGGGCCTTATTCTTTTAAGCGGACTAGTTTTCTTAGTCGGCGCAGTATTGACTTATTTTTTTATTCTGCAGGGAGTATACGGTTCATTTGATGCGAAAGAATTAATCCCGGACACAAATGTTATAAAAGGTATTCTAAATAGTAATGAACCGACAGTAGGTGTATTATATTCGCAGTATACTGAAAATATGCTGCCGGAAGGAAATACATCTTTAAATGATAATATTACTACATGGGAAAGGTTCTTAGATAATTCTAAATCGAAATACGATATCATTACAGATAAAACCATTGAACTTGGCCAGATCGCTAAATATAATCTCTTGGTTCTACCAAGCTCAAGGTCATTGAGCGATAAAGAAATAAGTGAAATTAAAAAATACATTGATGGTGGAGGAAGCATATTTGCAACAAGTGGTACCGCTTCTTACTCTGACGACGGTAAGTGGAGAGGATGGAACTTCTTTACAGAAGTTTTTGGATTAAACTTCAAAAAGGAAATTAATAACGATAAGTTCACGAAACTTCATACATTAAGAGGAAATTTGCCTATTACTGCGAATATCCCAACGGGTTATCCGCTGAGAGTTGCAACGTGGGACAGGCCAATTGCTGCAGAAGTGATGGAGCCTAGAACTACCCAAGTCAGCTTTTGGTATAATTATAAAGTAGATAGTGGATTGGTCAGAGAAAATATAAGAAAGAGTGCAGGCATTGCTTCCGGTACATACGGAAAAGGCCGATTTGTCTGGATGGGTTTCGAGATAAATTCTATTGTTGGTGCTCAAGATGACTATGTATACTTTGATAAGTTATTTAATAATTCAATTAAATGGTTAACATATAAACCAATCGCCTTCGCAAAAGACTGGCCTGCAGGTTATGATGCCGCAGCTATGATTGCTCCCGTAGTAAATAAGGATCAGTATAATATTCAAAATTTATTAAGTGTATTAAAAGTAAAGAAAGTGAAGGCAACATTTTTTATTAATTCTGATATTGCAAAATCGAACAAAGAGCTAATAAGATCATTATCAAGATACGGTGAAATAGCTTCTCTTGTTGATATAGGTTATTTGAGTTCAATTAACGACACTATTAATTCACTTAATGATTATGATACTCAGGTTCAGAAATTGAATAATGCAAAAGCTGTGCTTAAGGGAATAACTGGAGAGAAAGTAGTTGGTACAATACCATACCATGGATTATTTGATCAAAATACTTTAAGAGCATTAATTAATGACGGCTACAACTATGTTTTGACTGATTCCTTGACGGACCGCTCCGTGCCTAAGAATATAATTATTGGCGGTAAAAGAATTACGACTATGACCAAAACAGCCCGTGATGATTATGAAATTATCCGCGATTTTGGTTTAACTCAACCTGAATTTCAATACTATACATATCAGGAAGATGTTGATAGAATACTTTTTGAAGGTGGAATGTATGTGTTTAAGATGCACACAGAATACCAGTGTGATACTTCTAATATAAAAGTAGTTGGGAAGGTAATTAATGAGCTAAAGAAGAAAAATTTCTGGATTGCCACAGGTGATGACATTCAAAAATGGTATGCTGAGAAAAGTAATGTACAAATAAGAACAGATCAAAGAGGTCCGAAGAG
Organism: uncultured Bacteroidota bacterium; assembly: GCA_963772675.1. Taxonomy (GTDB): domain Bacteria; phylum Bacteroidota; class Ignavibacteria; order Ignavibacteriales; family Ignavibacteriaceae; genus JAKAGZ01. The sequence continues at coordinate 387,093 of CAVYYF010000007.1, read as the reverse complement.
AATAGCTTTAACAATTTCTAACCCGGGAACTTTTACAGTTAATAATCTTGTCATACAACTTGAGATAAATGCACCGGCCAGCAATATTGTTTTAAGCACAGAAATCATTGGTACTAAAAAGGCCACTTTCGATTATGATAAAGATTAGTAAGGTAGTCTATGTATATATTAATGACATGAAGCCGAATGAGTCAAGGACCTATTATCTTGATTATAATCGACCAAATTCATAGGGCCTTAATAGTTAACAAAACTAGGTATAGGCAGTGTTTAATTCCGGATTCATAGTTATTAAACCAATCCGGGTTTGTATCTTTCAATGAGTAACAAATAAATAGGGGGTTATTTATTAAATTATGCAGTATCTATTAAAATATAATTACACAAAATAAATGATGATGGTAAATATTGGATGCAGAAAATAAATCAAGTAATTTATTCGAAGCACTGATTCAGCATCTCAATGCCCCATTTTTGGTATTAGATGTAAATGGTAAAATATTATCATATAATGACGAAGCTTCTCAATTATTGGGGCTCAGTGATCAAAGAGGAGATATATTTTCCAACCTTGACGATGCTTCTGCAGAAGAACTAAAATTAATCATTACTCAAAAGCTGCCTATAAAGCAGCCAATCACAATCGGTATGAAGTTTATACTTCAATCCGGCGATGATCTTGATGCTGCGTTAATATTGAATTCTTATATAGAAAAAGATACTGACTTTATTTTTTGCAGAATCAAAACGGATAAAAATAGATTAGTAATTGGAGGTATAACAGAAGTAATTGTTAAGACTAAAGATTTTAAAGAGATAATTCATAATACAGAGATTCTGGATATACTTGAGGAAATAAAATCTCTTTATCCATTTACTTACATAGGAAAAGAAAAAGTTCAAAAAGCAATAGATAATCTTGATGAACTGTTCTGGATCCAGGATATAGAAGGAAATTATCAGATCTTGAATGATAAATTGGCTAACAACCTGGGAGTTTCTATTTCACAGGTAGAGGGAAAGCCGGTTAATTCATTTTTACCTGCTCATATGATTGAGTTCCAGAATTCGTTGGTTTCATACCTTCAAAAATCCCTGAACTGCTTAATTGTTGAGGGTATGCCTTTGAATACATTTAATGCGAGAAAGAATTATCAAACAATTGAAATCCCATTAAGTGATGTTGATAATAATGTATTAGCTATAATAGGGGTTACGCAGTCAGTTGCCTTGCCTGCTCAGGAGGCAGGGATTTCAGATATTTTTAATTCAGCCGATAATTTATTACAGTTTTTCCCAAAACCTATTGCATTAATCGATAAGGAGGGAATATTTAAGCAAGCCACTGAAGAATTTCGTAAATTATTTGAGAATGAATTTCCTGATTTAAGGAGATTAAGTTATAATAAGATATTGCCGGAAGATATAGTTGGAATAATTGACCAATTTATTTTATCTTCAGCAGACACAAAAAAATATGAACTAGATAGTCAAAAAAAGTTTAAAAAAATATATTCAGGTGAAATTTCTCTTCAGCTTAACAAAATTTATAATGATAAATTTGAATTTGAAGGCATTTCAATTTTTATTGAAAATTTAGAAGAGTATTTTGATCCGGGAAAATTATTTGTAAGGAAAGGTAAAATGTACGAATTATTAGTAGATAATAATCCTGAACCGATTTTTATTTATGACACTGAAAATTTAAGATTTCTTGATGTTAATAGTGCGGCACTTGATCTTTATGGGTATACTAAAGACGAGTTTCTCCAGATGGATCTTACTGATCTTTATACAACAGAGGATATACAAACTCTTTTAGATACCTCAAAAAATGAACTCGATGAAGACAAATTTTCGGGTCCTTACAGACATAAAAGAAAAGACGGCTCTTCTGTTTTTGTAGAATTGAACAAAAGGGCATTTAAGCATAACGACAGTGACGCCCAATTTAATATAATCAGGGACGTTACAGAAAAGCTTGAACTTGAGAAAAAAAATAAATCGTTTGATGCTATATTCGACAATAATGATAACCTGATATTTGTAACAGATACAGGTGGATTTATTTCATTTGTAAATGAGACCGCTTGCGAGAAGCTGGGGCATAAAAAAGCAGATTTTAAAGACAGTTCTTTTGCTTCATATTTGATTGATGAGGACCGTGGTAACGTAAATACTTCTGTCTTTAAGGACCCGCTAAAAGATGTAGTGTCATTAAACGTCAGTATGAAAAGTTCGGATGGTGAATCTTTTGAAGCTGAACTTACTGCAGTTCCTGTTCTTAATTATAAAAATGAAACAGAATCTTATACTATATTAGTGAAAAAGAAAGAAGAGCCTTCTTTAGAGACTAAGGAAGTTGTCAATGAGGTTTTTATTGAGAAACCGGTTGAAAACACTTTTGCAACTGTTACTTCTGGATATTCTGAAAAAGTGGAGCCTTCATTCCTATCCGGTTTATTTCACGAAATATTAACACCCATAAATGTTATTCTTGGTTTTGTTCAGGATTTAACCGACAGTATTAGCAACTTAACTCCTGAGCAAAAAGAGTCGGCTGATATCGTTAATCAAAACAGGGAAAGATTGCTCAATACGATGAATGGGGTCATAGAGTATTCTAATATTCAAAAAAACAATATTGATCTGAACATTTCAACAGTGGCAGCTACTGAAATCATAGAAGAACTTCAAAGCAATATTAAACAAATTACGGGACCGAAAGAGATAGAGTTTGCTTATGGCAAAATATCGTCCTCACTTAAATTTAAGACAGATAGGGAAAGATTTCAGAATCTTATTAGTCTGTTGGTAAAATTTGCTGTTGGCTTAACCAGGGAAAAGAAAATATATTTCTCAGCTTATCCTAAAAATGAAAATGAATTTATCGTTTCCATCAAAGATAATTATGACCATGCTACTAAGTATTTATTTGAATTCTATAAAAATGGGTTCCTTGGTGAGAAATTCGATTCTAAAGAATTCGGTATTTCCAGGCTAAGTCTCGAACTTGCCAAAGCAATTTTGAGGATATTAAATGGGAAAGCCGAAATATCAGTAGTGGATAATAATGAGGACTTATTTTTTATTTTCCCGATTGAATTTAGAAAAAATGAAAAACCTGAACCAGTTAAAGTTGAAATTAACGATGGCAAAATTGAACAGGCTATAGAAGAACTGACAGATGAGTCAGCTTCGGAAGTAAAACAAGATCTTAATACAATTGAAGAGGAACTTAAAGAATTGGAAGCTGATCAGGCAGAGGAGGCTGTGAGTGAAACTGAATTGGAAACTGATCAGGCACAGGAATCTGTGAGTGAAACTATTGGAAGCTGATCAGGAACAGGAAACTGCGAGTGATACTGAATTGGAAGCCGAACAAGAGCTAGCATCAGATTTCGAAGCTATAGTTGATGAAATTAAAAATGAGGAAGAGACTGATAGCTCAGTTTCAGGTGATACTCCAATTAAAATTGATTTATCAAAATTAAGATGTCTCTATATCGAAGATCAGGTAGATTCTCAGATACTTTTCAAAGTTCAAATGAAAGAGTTAAAGGAAATTAAATTTGCGGTTAGTTTTGAAGAAGCTTTACCTTTATTGGACAGTGATAGTTTTGATTTTATTGTTATGGATATAAATCTTCAGGGGGAATATAATGGCCTGGATGCATTAAAGTTAATTCGAAAAATGCCCACTCATGAAAATGTTCCCATCATAGCTGTCACTGCTTATGTACTTCCTGGAGATAAAGAAAAGTTCATAGCGACAGGGTTCAGTGAGTTTATATCAAAACCAATTTTTAAGGAAAAAATGCTATATTCCTTGATGAAAATATTTTCAGCGGAGATGTAAGTTAAACAATCAACCGGGAGGCCAATTCATTTTGCGGCCACCCAGCAAGTGCATATGCAAGTGATATACTTCTTGCCCGCCGTTATCCCCACAATTTAGAACAAGTCTGAAACCCTCTTTTTCAATACCCATTTGCTTTGCTAGTTTATTTGCAACATCGAACATTTCGGCAAGCAAACCTGCATGTTCAAAGCGTTTCAAATCAGTAACTTTTGAGATCTCCGTCTTTGGTATTATAAGTATATGAACAGGTGCCTGTGGTTTTATATCTCTAAACGCCAGTACAAGTTCTGATTCATAAACAATATCAGCAGGTATTTCTTTGTTGATAATTTTAGAAAAAATAGTCTTTCCCATGATCATTCTTCCTTTTCGATTTCGTATTTTTTCATTTTATTATAGAGGTGGCTCCTTTGTATTTCAAGCACTTCAGCGGTTTTACTAATGTTCCAATCGTTATTTTTGAGCTGCTTGAGAATAAAGGCTTTTTCTGCTTTCTCTTTAAATTCCTGAAATGAATTGCTGTCAGCAATTATGTCTCCAACATTTGATTTAGCCGGACTGAATAAAAGCTCGATATCTTTTTTCGATATTTGTCTTTTGTCTATAATGATTATGATTCTTTCTATCATATTTCTGAGTTCTCTTACATTTCCGCTCCACTGCTGAATTTGAAGTAGTTTCAGTGCTTCATCATCAAATTTTACCGGTAGCTTTTTGTGTTTTGCAGTAATATCTTTTGCAAAATGTTCAGCGAGTATCGGTATATCTTCAGTTCTATCTTTAAGGGGCGGAATATGAATGGGAATAACATTTAGTCTATGATAAAGATCTTCTCTGAAGTTTCCCTTCTCGATTTCTGTTTTAAGCTCTTTGTTTGTAGCTGATAAAATTCTGACATCAATTTCAATTTTTTTCCCGCTTCCTACTCTTTCGATTTTACTATCTTCAATTGCTCTTAATACTTTTGCCTGAGCCTGTAGACTCATGTCGCCAATCTCATCCAGAAAGATTGTACCTTTATTTGCCAGTTCAAATTTGCCAATTCTTTGTTGCGACGCTCCTGTAAAAGATCCTTTCTCGTGACCGAATAACTCAGATTCTATTAGTTCATTGGGTATTGCTGCACAATTCACTTCAATAAAAGGTTTGTCTTTTCGGCTGCTTTTGTTGTGTAAAGCTCTGGCAACCAATTCTTTGCCTGTGCCGTTATCACCTGTAATTAAAACTCTTGTATCAAGAGGACCGACCTTATCAATTATTTCTAGAATGTTCTGGATTGCTTTACTCTTGCCCAGAATTTGCCCATCGCCAACAAGAATTTTTTTGATTTCGGTGTTTTCATTTAACAGGTTTGTCTGTTCAACAGCGTTCCGGATGCTGATCAGTAACTTTTCACGATCAATTGGTTTTTCGATAAAATCGAATGCACCGAGCTTGGTTGCCTTTATTGCGTTTTCAAGGCTGCTGTGCGCGGATATTATAACCACAGAAAGATTTGGATACCTGGCCTTTACTTTTTTGATAACTTCAAAGCCGCTCATTTCGGGCATTTGTATGTCGAGCAAGAGAGCAGAAAAGTCCTTTTCAAATAATTTGGTTAAACACTCGTTTGCACTTGTTGAATATGAAACTTCATAATCTTCATACTCAAGTATCATTTGAATACTTTCACAAATTTCTTTTTCATCATCTATTATTAAAACAGAACTCATAAATTAATTATGTTGTACTGAAAAGTATGAATTATGAAAATCTGCGACGGAAGTATAGATTTATTCTTTTTCAATATTCTTCCAAATATTTGTCCGAGTTCGTTTGTCATCATATCACGCGGATCAACGTTTGATTGAACTTTAAAATGTTTCTCAAACTGTTCTACAAAATAACCAATAAGATTTCCGAAATCAAAAATCTTTGAACTGTAGGCAATATAGGCACTTCCGAAGAAATGAGCCAGTTTGTCTTTATCGCCGAAATTTCCTTTTGGAGTATCGAAATACAGTTCTTTAGGTAGATTCTCATTTTTAATCCGAAATACTGATTCACTTGCCGAGGTAAGCGGATATTTTACAATAATATTTAATATTGGAATTCTTATAGGAACTTTTCTGTAGGGAATAGCTGCAAAAGTAAGTGCAAGAAGTGCTTCTGAATAATCGTAATTTTTGAAATGTACAGCGCGAAGATAAATTGTATCTACTAATGCGAGATCGCTGTTGTTTTTCGAAAGTTTCTTAAAATAATCTGATGCGATAAACTCTGAAATATAATTTACGCCTTTTGAAAGCTTGCTTTGCTGTGGATATCCATAAGACTGAATGGATAGGGATACCAATAAAAATAAAGCAAATCTGTACATTATTAGTTAAGCAATTGATGAAAATTTGAATAAACGCAAAAGAAGTACTGTACAAAAAATAAACAATAAATTATTCTAATAATTAGAAAAGTTTGTTCCTTGAAATTCTCTTGACTATAAGAAAAAATATATTTACCATAATTCCTATTAAATAACGTCATGTTGATAGCAGCACGTTTTTATATTCACCGGGGGATGATATGAAAAAATTGTTATTATCTTTATCCGTCTTATTAGTCTCTAGTCTTAGTGCACAAACTTTCCAATTAAATCTAGATGCTTATAAAAGCTTTTTAGTCGCAAATAAAAATATTACCTATTCACAATTAAGTGAATTACATAATGCCGGGAAGTTTGCGGCTAATATTTATAATAATTGGAATGATGCACTGTATATAAATTCTATTGAGAGTAATTTTGGTTTAACAAATGATGAGAAAGATTTACTGCAAAAAAACGGGTTTGTTGTTACCGAAAGACTCAGTAACTCATCAATGGCTCGGGCTTATATTGATATCTATAATAGAGATCTACCCATCTTTATAACGTCGGATGCAATTTTACACGCTTTTCATTGTTCTTATGATGAGATATTAAAACAAACTGAATTGCGTTATCTCATTGATAAGGTGAAAAATCTGCTTCAGAATTTGCACTCAAGTATTCCTGCATTTGCAAATCGTTACCAGGTATCAGGTGATTTTGACAAAGCTATTAGAGATGTTGATGTCTATTTAACAGTTCCATTAAGATTTTTTGATCCAACTGTTCAGCCAAACTATGTTGAAAACCAACCAATAGTTGATTCACTGTACGACTTTGCAATGTCTGAAAAACTAGCAAATGTTAAACTATTTTCTTTAGTGTCTCGTGAAATCGATTTTAGTCAATTCAAACCGCGCGGACATTATGTCGATCAACAATATCCACAGTTAGCAAATTACTTTAGGGCGATGATGTGGTTTGGAAGAATTGAGTTATATCTGATTGCGCCTAATAGTTTTACGCCTCCTCCTTTTGAAGATGTTCAGAGACAAGCAATTATTTCATACTTGCTTTCAGAATTAATTGATTATAATAATGCAAAACAGGATTATGAGGATATTGATGCAGTAATTAAGAGTTTTGTAGGTGATCAGGATAATGTAACACTTGATAATTTATATGATCTTAAAGCAAAAGCCGGGTTTAGCTCAGCGATGGATTTATCAGATTCACTCACATTTAAGGAGTTTCAGGATACTTTAAGCTCACAACCGTATGCCGACCAAAAAATACTTTCGCAGGTGCTAATAAAAGATCCCGAAAATCCTGACCAGCTTAAACCCGCTTCTTCATTCATGCTTTTCGGTCAAAGGTTTGTTATTGATTCATTTATTACCGGAGATGTTGTCTACGATAAAGTGCCTACCAAGCGTATGCTGCCTTCAACCCTGGATATTATGTTCTCACTTGGTAATGATGCTGCACTTCAATTGTTAAAAGATGAAATTGAAAAATATAAATACGAATCTAATCTTGCCTCACTACGTTACATAGTAGATTCATACACAAATGAATTCTGGGAAAGCAGTATTTATAACAACTGGTTAAATTCAATCAGGTCCTTGAACCCACCCGTAAGTCGTGATCAGTTGCCGAAATTTATGCAAACAGCAGCATGGTGGCAGGAAAAATTAAATACACAATTATCTTCCTGGACAGAACTCAGGCATGACAATTTGTTATATGCAAAGCAATCCTATACGGGAGGTGCAACCTGCTCTTACCCATATTCTTATGTAGAACCCGTACCAGCTTTTTATAGCTCAATGAAAAATCTTGCGAATTCTTTCACTTCAAAACTGCAAAATCTCGCTCTTGCAAGTAATAATTATTTTGCAGGAATTGAAAATCACTTTAACTATTTTGCTGCAATCTGCGATACACTAGCAAATATAGCCCAAAAGGAACTCGATAATTCAGAGTTAACTGAATCCGAAAACAGCTTTTTAAAACGTATGTTAAGTACGGTAGAGATTTGTGGAGTTCATTATAGTGGATGGTTTCCTAGAATTTATAGATTTGAAACAGAACTTCAGAATAATCCAATGGTTGTTGCTGATTACCACACCTCACCTACAGATGAATTAGGTGGTATGGTCGGCTGAGTAGCGCACGCAGGAACCGGACCAGTAAATATGGCCATTATAACTGTAGCAATGCCATCAGGTGAAAATGTAGCGTTTATCGGACCGGTGATGAGCTATTACGAATATACCAGTACTAATTTTTTACGCTTAACGGATGAAGAGTGGCAGAATTTTTACTATCATCAGTCATTAAGGCCGGACTGGACAAACCCTTATCTTGCAGATTATAATGGAAATGTAATTGAAGGAGGAAGTTCGCTTATCACCGCAATTGAAAATAATGGTTCAGTTAACAGTCAACCTATGACTTATCTCACGGCTCAGAACTATCCTAATCCTTTTAACCCTTCCACTGTTATTGTTTACAATATTCCGAAAGATCTTGCTTTCTCTAATGTTCGTCTGACTGTTTACGATATACAGGGGAAAGAGATAAAAACTCTTTTGAACGATGAATTGCCGGCAGGGAAATTTATGACAAAGATGGGACGGCAAGAATAATTTTGGTCAACAAGTGGCAAGCGGGGTTTATCTTTATTCTTTAAGAGTAGGAGATAGACAGTTTGTAGGTAAAATGAATTTGATAAAATAAAAAAATATTTATAAGCATAATTAAAAACATTTTAATTCCTATTAAATTTTAAGGGGAAATTATGAAAGCCTTAAAGACAATTTTTGCTCTCTCTGTATTGCTGTTTACAACTGTAAGCGCGCAATGGGTAAAATTGAATAGCGGGACTAATTTGAACCTGACCGGTGTTGCAGTGTTAGACTCAAATCTGGTTATAGTAATTGGTGGAAAGGGTACAATGTTGAGAACGACTGATTCAGGTAAAGACTGGCAGAAGATCGATTTGAATATTGATAATGATTTGAATGTAATTACAAATAGGAATTTATTTAATGTTTCCAGGCATACAATTGCAGTTGCGGGGGATAGCGTTTTTGCTATTTCGCAGGATGGTGGGAAAACCTGGTCGATACAAAAAAGTCCTTATAATTATACAACACTGGACAAGGGGTTTGCATCTACGTTTAATACTTTGTCCTTTGATCCCGATTCCTCGTTAATTCTCGGGACAAATGATGGTCATATCGTTTATTCAACTAATTTCGGAAATACCTGGCAAGATACTTTATTATTCGACTCAAAAATTATTGCTGCAAATTTTGGTTTGTATAATCCCTTCCCTTTATGGGGCGAAGGAGGAACAGGGTCAGGGGTGTTAGTAGCTTCGGCTTCAAAATATGCTAGGGGAGATATTGTTGATAAAAAGTGGGGAAAATATAATATCGGCGTTTATGTTCCCTGGCAGAATATTAATTCCGGGGCTTTTACTTATTTTTATGGATTTCTTGTTGGAGATGGAGGTGAGTTTGCAGCTACTCCCTTATTGTTGAGGAAACTAAATGATACAACCTGGATAAATCTTTCCCGAAACCTGGATATTGGATTTTTCCCCAACAAAATAAAAGATCTTGCGTTTTCAGTCCTAATTTTGGGGAAGTATGGAAAAATGTTTCAATCTATGGATTTCGGAGATACCTGGAAAGAACTTTCAACACCTGTTAATATTTCATTAAATGATGTTGCTTTTTATGGTCCTGAAATTGGATATGCAGTTGGCGATAGTGGTACTATTTTATATACCTCTAATGGTGGAGTTACTGCAGTTGAGGGGAATCAGACTAATGTTCCCGTCAGTTTTGAATTAGCTCAGAATTTCCCGAATCCCTTTAATCCCGTAACAACCATAAGATATCAATTACAAAAAACCGGTTTTGTAACTTTGAAAGTTTACGATTTGATTGGCAGGGAAGTAGCTACACTAGTTAACGAGGAAAAACCCGCAGGTAGGTATGAAGTTAAATTTGATGGAACTAATCTATCAAGTGGGATATATTTTTATAGAATAAGGGCAGGAAATTTTATTGATACTAAAAAATTTGTTTTATTAAAGTGATTTTATTTTAAGATTTCAGGTTTGAATAACCCCGGGATTAAATCTCGGAAGTTCAGGATTATTATTTGCAACATCAATTGCCATTGAAATATATTCTCTCGTTTTTGTAGGGTCAATTATTTCGTCGATCCATAGTCTTGCTGCTGCGTAAAGAGGAGTGCTGGTATTTTCATACGACTGCATAATTTCATCAAGCAATTTTTTCTTGTCAGCGGCCGAAAATTCTTTCCCGCTTTTCTTAGCCTGCTTTAATTTTATATCCAGCAAAACGCTTGATGCCTGTTGCCCACCCATTACAGAAATTTTTGCATTCGGGTAAGCAAAAATAAATCTTGGGTCATAAGCTTTTCCGCACATTGCATAATTGCCTGCACCAAAACTGTTACCTACGATAATTGTAATTTTCGGCACAACAGAATTTGCAACCGCGTTTACCATTTTTGCGCCATCTTTTATTATTCCTCCGTGCTCGGCCCTGCTGCCGACCATAAATCCTGTAACATCCTGCAGAAAAACAAGAGGAATTTTCTTCTGATTACAGTTCATAATAAATCTAGCGGCTTTGTCCGCGCTATCAGAATAAATTACTCCACCGACCTGCATTTCGCCAGCGCCTTTATCGGTTTCAGCTTTTACAACAGTTCGCTGGTTTGCAACAATACCAACAGCCCAGCCGTCTATTCTTGCATAAGCAGTGATTATTGTCTTACCATAGCCTGCTTTATATTCATCGATTTCCGAATCGTCAACAATTCTTGCAATTACCTCGTACATATCATAATGCTTAATTGGGTCTTCTGGCAATAATCCATAAATTTCTTTTGTTGAAAATAACGGGAGGGTGGCTTTCCATTCTGTTGTATCCGGCTTTTTGATTCTCTCCTGTTTTACCGGTAAGATTCTTTATTTGAGCAAGACATTCCTGGTCATTTTTCATTATGTAATCAGTTACGCCGGAAATGTTTGATTGAACTTTTGCACCGCCGAGGCTTTCATTATCAATTTCCTCGCCAATTGCTGCTTTTACCAAATGCGAACCTGCAAGAAAAACCGAACCTTCTCCTTCAACAATTAATGCTTCATCACTCATAATAGGGAGGTAAGCTCCTCCAGCAACACAGGGACCCATAATTGCAGCTATTTGCGGAATTCCCATTGAGGACATTACAGCATTATTCCTGAAAATTCTTCCGAAGTGTTCTTTGTCGGGAAAAATTTCATCCTGGAGAGGAAGGAAAACACCGGCACTATCAACCAGGTAAATTATAGGGAGGCGATTGTCTATTGAAATTTCCTGTGCTCTGAGATTCTTTTTTGCAGTGATAGGAAACCACGCACCTGCTTTTACTGTTGCATCGTTTGCAACTATGATATGATACTTTCCGTTTATCTTTCCAATTCCATATACAGTTCCAGAAGATGGAGCGCCTCCGTATTCTTCATACATTCCATAAGCCGCAAATGTATTCAACTCAAAAAAATCTTTAGGATCATCAATAAGTACGGCTATACGCTCACGTGCAGTAAGTTTTCCTTTTGAATTATGTTTTTCGGTAGCTTTTTTCCCGCCGCCGAGTTTTACTTTTTCTTTTTCGGCTTCGAGTTTTCTTAAAAGATTTTTATAATAGTCTTCTCTTTTAAGTTTTGCTTCGTTTTCTTTAAGCGGTTGTCCGATTTTTCGCATAAAATATATTTAATCTTTTAGTAGATCCCTAGCAATTACAATTCTCTGTATTTCGGAAGTACCTTCACCAATAGTAAGAAGTTTTACGTCTCGATAAAATTTCTCAACAGGATAATCTTTTATAAAACCATAACCTCCAAATATTTGTACAGCTTCGTTGGCCGCTTTTTCTGCAATCTCACTTGCAAAAAGCTTTGCCATTGCTGCTTCTTTAGTATTGGGCTGTCCTTTGTCTTTCATTACAGCGGCACGCAAAGTCAATAATCTTGCGGCTTCTACGTTCATTGACATATCAGCAAGCTTGAATTGTATTGCCTGAAATTCGGAAAGATGCTTCCCGAATTGCTTCCTTTCTCCGACATATTTTACCGATGCACTCAAAGCTCCCTGAGCTAATCCAACACTTACTGCTGCTATTGAAATTCTGCCTCCTTCAAGAATTTTCATAGCCTGGATAAAGCCTTCGCCTTCTTCACCGATCAGATTTTCAGCAGGGACTTTACAATTTTCAAAAGTCAATTGGGTTGTATCGCTGGCGCGCATTCCAAGCTTATTTTCCTTTTTCCCGACTATTAAGCCTTCCATTCCTTTTTCAAGAATAAAGGCAGAAATTCCTTTTTTGCCTTTTGACTTATCAGTTATTGCCATGATAACTAAAGTTTCGCCAACAGTACCATGTGTAGTAAAAGTTTTGCTTCCATTTAAAACATAATGGTCGCCTTTTTTCTCTGCGGTAGTTCTTAATCCGCCAGCATCACTACCAGAGACTGATTCAGTTAAACCCCATGCAGCTATTTTTTTACCACTTGTAAGATCGGGAAGATATTTTTTCTTTTGAGCTTCATTTCCAAATCTGCAAATGTGATTTGTACCCAAGTCCATTGTGTGCTGCAACTGAAAGTGAAATTGACGGATCAACTTTTCCGATTTCTTCTATAATTGTTGCAAATTCAATGTAACCTAAGCCGGCTCCACCATATTCTTCCGGTACTAATATTCCAAGGAATCCAAGTTCTCCCAATTGGCGCATAATTTCCATCGGAAATTCCTGTGATTCATCAAATTCCATAATTACGGGACGAATTTTACTTTCGGCAAATTCCCGGATTGTATCCCTGATACTAATTTGTTCTTCGGTTAGTTCTGTATTAAAATTAATTGTTGTGTTTTCCATTTGACCCCCGTCAATAAAATCAAATTTGTTTTTTAAAATTTTCCAGAATTTCTTCTGCTATATGATATGGTGACAGACTTCCGGTCACTACTTTCTCTAAAGACAAATTTAATGAATTTTCTCTTGTCTCGCTCCATAGTTCTTTCCGCAATTTTTCCTCAACAATTTCTTTTATGCGTGTTTTCATTCTTTTTTCGCGGTTCGGATAGAATTTATTCGTTTTAATTAAATATTCCCTGTGCCTGTTGATTTCATCATTTATTTCAGAAATCCCTTTATTTTCTGAAGCAATGGAACTTATGATATTTGGCATCCACGAATTTGCATCATGATCACGCATACCTAGAATTGTTGTTAAGGCGGCGGCGGCCTGCTGAGAACCCGGCCGGTCACTTTTATTCAGTACAAAAAAATCTGCTATTTCCATCAGTCCGGCCTTCATTGCCTGGACAGCATCACCAGATTCAGGAACCAGGACTACGATTGTTGTATCTGCTGCCTGTGCAATATCCAGTTCGGATTGTCCAACACCTACTGTTTCCATAATTATAAAATCATAACCTGCAGCATCCAAAACATCGGCGGCATCTATAGCTTTTTTGCTTAAGCCGCCAAGACTTCCCCTCGTAGCCATGCTTCTAATAAAAACGTCGCTTCGCTGACCAATGTCTGTCATTCTTACTCTATCACCGAGAAGAGCTCCGCCCGTGAAGGGACTGGTTGGATCAACAGCAATTATTCCGATTGTTTTTCCTTCATTAAGAAGATATTTTGTTAGCTGGTTTGTGATTGTGCTTTTTCCGGCTCCGGGTGGGCCCGTGATTCCTATACGATAAGCTTGACCAACATTTGAATAAATGTTTTTTAGTAATTCCGCAGATTCAGAATCATCCTTTTCAACAATTGAAATCGATCTCGCAACAGATCTTCTGTCGTTGCTTAATAATTTTTCTACAAATGCTTTTTCAATCATTGTGGAATCTTAGCTCAGGTTTTCCTTAAAATAATCAACTGTTTTTTGCAGTCCCTCGTGAAGTAAAGTATCCGGTTTCCATTTAAATTTAGTGAATAATTTTTCAGAGGAAATAACACTTCTCATTTGTTCGCCGGGTGCTGCGGGTCCGTGTTTTTCAGGCATGCCATTACCAGTAATTTTGTTTAGCTCACCAAAGAGTTCATTCACATCCGTTTCTTTCGCCGTACCGACATTATAAATATCACTTTTATCATCGTTGAGCGCAAGCAAGTTTGCTTTTACCACATCACCGACGAAAACATAATCGCGTGTCTGCTTTCCTGTCCCGTTAATTATTGTCTGTTCACTTTTCAAAAGCTTTGAAGAAAAAATAGCGACAACCCCGGCCTCTCCAAATGGATTTTGCCTAGGTCCGTAAATATTGGCATAACGAAGTATTGTATAATTCAATTTATACTGTGCATTATAAAAAAACAGATATTTCTCCACTGCAAGTTTTGAAATGCCGTACGGTGATAGCGGGGAAGTAGGATGTTTTTCGTCTGCGGGGAAATAGTTCTGCTCGCCATAAACAGCACCGCCGGTTGAAGCAAACATAAATTTTTTCACACCGGTTTTCACTGAGTTCTGAAGTAAATTTAAAGTTCCTATAATGTTTGTATTTGCATCAAAAGCAGGATCTGCAACGGATCTGCGTACATCCATTTGAGCGGCATGATGATTTACAACATCAAATTTTTCTTTTTCGAATAGCTGCGAAAGAGATTTATCACATATATTAGACTTTATAAACGTTGCTTTTGGATTAATATTTTTTTCAAAGCCTGTAGAAAGATCATCCAGTACAAAAACTTCGTGCCCTTCATTAATGAAAGCATCAGCAACTTGTGAAGCTATAAACCCGGCTCCCCCGGTGACAAGTATTTTCATTCATTAATTCCTGTATAACTTAAAATTGTAAATATATTCTTTTACTGTTTCAGGGACAAGAAAATCGATCGGAAGACCTTCTTTCACTCTATTCCTAATATCAGTTGCACTGATTTCTATTAAGGGTGTATCAACGATAATCGCATTATTGTAATATTTATTTTTCTCTGTTGGAACTTTATCAATTTTTCTTTTCATTACTACAAGTTTTGTTAACGTCAAAATTTCATCGGGGTCTTTCCAGCTATCGAATTTCAACAAATTATCAAACCCGATTATCAATTCAATATCCCGGTATTTTTTGAGGAAATAATTCAGTGTATCTATTGTATATGATATCCCGCCATTATTTATCTCAAAATCAGAAACCTCAAATCCCCTTATTTTTTGAACCGCCTGCTTTATCATTTGGTACCTGTGAAAAGAATTTTCACTACTATTTTCTTTTTTATGAGGTGAAATATTGCAGGGGATAAAAATAATTTTCTCTAAATCCCTGATTTCTTTAACAGAACGCGCAGTAATGAGATGTCCAAAATGAATCGGATCAAAAGTTCCACCGATGATTCCGACTGAACTCATTTTAAAAGATCCTTGTATTCAATAAAAATATGAGTAAACTTTTCATGCATTTGCTGGCTACAATATTCCAGACTTTCTTTTCTTGAAAGTTCAGAATAAAGCAGTTTGAAATCTTTTCCTGAACTCACAACTAATGAATTGTCCCACACGTAAACAAAATTATCGAATTTGTTTACCTTGTGAAGCAGGTTTTCGAATTTCATTTTGTCCCACTGTATATCACCTATAAGATCGGGGTTCATGTAATTAAAGCCGATAAAGGACACACCACCGTTTATTGATTTGCCAATGATTACGGCATCCGACTCAATCGTAAGCAGGTCAAGGATTCTTTTTAGTTCAGAGGGGGAAAAGCCGATGGAGTTTGCAAATACAAGTAGGTTTATACTTGCTGTACCGAAATATTTATCAAATATGCTCTTAATATTCTGAAAAGGATTTCCTGAATTTCCAAAAATGTTTAGGGCATTATTTATTTTTATTTGTTCGGGTAAATGGTTCTTATCTTTTTCATCGAAGCAATATGTTATTGAGGTGTTATTAACAATTTGATCCAGATTTTCCTTATGGTTTAATATTAAATTTGCATATAGCTGACTTGTGTGTTTTGCATCTAACGCACCCAATGGGGTTACAGATTTTTCATCAAAAACCGGCATTATTGAGATAATATAAATTCTCGAATTAGGTCTGATCATTTTTATTCACTTAATTTTGTTTTGATAATAAGTTGGATATAAAATCTCTGTAATATTCCACATCTTTCTCGTAATAATTCCTACTTTTGCCTTTCGATTGCCTAAGCTGCATTTTGCGAAAAGCAAGAGTTGTTGCGGCTCTGACATACAATTTACGAATACTTTCATCAATCCACCCTGCAGAGTTACGGTAATTGGAATTCAGTATTTTCAAATGATTTTCTGGTATCAGTCCGTTTTTTGCTTCATCCTGCAATTCGTTGTAAATAATTTTTCTTTCACCTAATATTGAAACATTATAGACAATAATGAAAATTATTACTGTAATAATCATAAACAAAAATCCGAGCAGTTCTGTGGATTCAAAACTAACACTGAAATTCCAGGCAAAATGTATAAACATTGCTGTGCACAATCCAATAAATGTTAATAAGGCTTTTGTGCCAGTATCCTTAAATTTTGCATAACCGAGGAATGCACCAAAAGTAGCAGTAGAAACACAATGCATCACACCTGAAAACAAAGTGCGAATAATAACAATTGACAACCATTCTGATACCGTACTTCCGTAAGCGACAAAGTAAAGGAAATTTTCAGTCATACCAAAACCCAATCCAATTGCACCACCGTAAACAATTCCATCAGTCATATTATCGAACTTAATATTTTTAACGGTGATGAAAAGGAAAAGACCCTTTGTAATTTCTTCAACAAATGGTGCAATAATTATTGTCTCTGCTCTGTGTAAAACTGCTGATTGAGTGAATAAAAAAAGAAAAGAAGCCCGACATAATTCCGCTTCCGATTATTGCCAGAGTTATTGCCCCCAGCGCTCCCCACAGATAATTTTTAAACAGCAAAGAAAATGGCTCTCTGTCATACCTGTCGAATCTCCAGATTATTGTCAGGTAAATCAACATCGGAATTACGGCGGCTAAAGCTGAGGAAATTACCAGCATATATTATTATCCGAAATTGTTGGTCGAATAAAATTGGTCACTTCTCTTTTATCCAGTTTATTAATTCACGCAATGTTGGTCTCTTACCGTAAGAAAGTATTCCAATCTTAAAGATTTTTGAAGATAAATATATTGAAATGAAAATTGATATAATTAAAATTAAAATTGTTGTTAGAATATCCGCTAGAGGCACCGGCGAAATATTTAATCTTAGCAACATTATTGATGGTGTAGTTAGGGGAAAATAAGATAATATATGAACGATTTCGGAATTTGGATTTTGAATAGTTGAGATTGCAAAGACAATCGGTAAGATAAGTATCATGCTTATGTAACTGTTGAACTGTTGTGCCTCCTGTTCAGTTGTTGCTGTAGCACCCAGCCCGACAAAAATTCCTGTGTAGAAAATAAATCCAAGAACAAAGTAAACCAGATCAAGACCAATATTTTCAAAAATCTCAGGGGAGATTGTTGCAGCGCCTGTCAAAGCGATTCCTATTACCGTCCAAATTACTATCTGGAAAAGGTTGAGCATACTTAGTCCAAGAATTTTACCGGTGAGTAATTGTGTCGGAGTGCAGCTTGAAACTAAAATTTCTATCAGCCTGTTTGATTTTTCTTCCAGCAGACTTCTTACAAGCATTCCACCTGATGACATTATCATTATCATCAAAAGTATTATAAAAACGAAAGATGAAAAAAATACAGTAAGGAAATCAGATTCTTTGTCTTCTCCTTCTTTATTGATCTTTATAGGCTGTATCGCTATCTGGCTGGATAAATATTTTTTTAAGGATGTATCAATCCCTTTCTTTTTAAATTTAAGGTCAATCCTTACTTCATTAAATGCTTGTTCGAAATTTCTGATATCTTTATAATTTGCTGTACTGTTGCTTCTCCATTGAAGCCGTACGGAATCAGTACCTCCGTTTTTTATCAACAGGTAGCTGTTAACCTTGTCATTAAAGACCTTATTATCTGAGTATTTTACTATATCCTCATTCCCGTTATTTGTAGCCTGGCTGTCAGGGGTTAAATTAACAAGCACATATCTTGGTAAATCTCCGGAAAGTTTTTCCTCCTTTAGTTTTTCCTGAAGCCCACTAAAATAGGTCTCTGATTTATCGACAACTCCTACTAATTTTGTTACATCTGTTTCATGATTCTCAAGTAGGGTGGGCATTATTGCAAAAGCAATAATGATCACAGGAGTAACTATCATCGAGATCAAAAACGCACGTGTTTTTATCTTTTCAAGAAATTCCCATTTTGCAACTGAAATAATTTTATTCATTTTTTATTGCTGCTGTTAATTGCATCGATAAAAATTTTATTTAAAGTCGGTTCGATAACAGAAAATTGATTTATTAAAAGCTTATCAGAAATATTTCTCAGGAATTCAGCCGGCTTTACATCTCTTCTCAAATGAACTTCAGCGTAAATTCCGTAAAGGTCGACACTATTTACTTCAGGTAATGAAATTAGGAATGAAGCATTCCCTTCAAATTCTATTTTTACATTATTTGTGCCGAAGTCTCTTTTTATCTCTGACAGGCTTCCTTTGCATACTTCTTTCCCCTTATTTAGAAGCAAAATGTCCGAGCATAATTTTTCAGCTGTTTCCATTTGATGAGTTGAAAGTATCACGACTTTACCTGAATTAACAAAAGAAAGAATAGTTTCTCTGATCAATTGTTGATTGATCGGGTCAAATCCTGAGAACGGCTCATCAAGTATCAATAATTTCGGATCGTGAATTATCGCTGTTATAAACTGGACTTTCTGTTGATTACCCTTTGAAAGCTCTTCGATTTTATTAACCCGGTAATTTTCTATTCCCAGTTTATTAAGCCAGTATTTTGCCCTATCTGCAGTGCGATTTTTATCAAGGTTCTTCAATGAGGCAAAATAATTGATTACATCAATAACTTTACTTTTTTTATAAAGCCCCCGTTCTTCAGGGAGATACCCGATATCATTGGAAAATTCGTTTGTAATTGGTTTGCCTTCAAAAGAAACAGAGCCAGAAGTTGGTCTGATAATATTCAGAGCTATTCTGATTGTTGTTGTTTTTCCCGCCCCGTTTGGGCCCAGCAAACCAAAAATTTTACCGGGTTCCACGTTGAAAGAGATGTCATTTACTGCCGTTACGTTTTTGTATTCTTTTGTCAGGTTTTTAACAGAAAGCATTATTAGCAGTCCAAATTTGAGCTAAAATGTAATTATCAAATGTAAGGTTAAAATCCGAAATTTAATAATTTTAGCTTTTCTTTAATGGCTGTTATTCTAATTTAATTACAGGTTTTTTCTTAAGTCTGACCCATACTTATGAATAGTTGAAATATTGATTATCAATCTCCGTATTTCTATATTTCAGTTTGTTTTAGCTTATTTTTTGCGTTCCTTAGGGTCACTGAGGGAAGGCATCAATTTGCGAGAGAATTCCTGATGATTATTAAGATTGCAAACCTTAGTGAAGGTACACACACATTAAGTTTTGATGAGAAAATTAGTGAAATTGGCATTGGTGATCCATTTTACGGAAACTGCAAAGTAGATGTTAAATTATCAAAATCCCACAGCCAGATTATACTTGATGCTGAACTAAACCTGGAAGCAAATTATCAATGCGACAGGTGTGGATGTGATTATAAAAGTAAAGTATATACTAAATATCGAATGGTTTATCTTTTTGGAGATGAACCGGAAGATAATGATAATTTAAGTTTGACTTATCTTCCAATTGATGCAGACAAAATTGAAATAGTGAATGATGTGAGAGATTACGCTTTGCTTGCTATTCCAATGAAAAAATTATGTAAAGAAGATTGCAAAGGTTTATGCCCCCGATGTGGAAAAAATTTGAATGAGGACAATTGCATTTGTACTGAAAAAGAAATTGATCCACGCTGGGAGCCATTAGAAAAATTAAGGAACAAATTAAATAATTAAAAAAGAGAATAGACGATGCCAAATCCGAAACGCAAAATGTCGAAGACCAGAAGGGATAAACGAAGAACACATTATAAAGCTTCAGCACCGGCACTGGGTACTTGCTCGAATTGTGGTGAAATGAAATTAACACACCGTGCATGCCCGGCCTGCGGTTATTATAATGATCGATCAATGTTTGTGCCTAAAAGCTGATTCATAATTAATCCTTTTTAATGAACACTTCTGATTCCAACAAGTCAAGATGCAGAATAATTGTTGATGCAATGGGGGGCGATTACGCCCCTCAAAATTCTGTAGTTGGTGCTATTGAAGCATACAACCAAAAAAAAGATTTTGATCTTTATCTTGTTGGTAAAGAGCAGGAGATACTGCGTGTAATTTCAGAAAATAATCTTACCTTTGATAAAAATTTTATTATTAATGCTGATGAAGTGATCGATATGGGCGACACTCCTACTGTCGCTTTAAAGAAAAAACCAAATTCTTCAATTGTGGTTGGTGCAAACCGGGTAAAAGAAAAAAAAGCTGATGCATTTGTCAGCGCCGGAAATACCGGTGCAATGATGGCTGCTTCAACTTTGATAATGGGAAGAATACCCGGTGTTGGCAGACCTACTATCGGTGCATATATGCCTAATAAATCCGGAGTGTGTACAGTTTTCGATGTAGGCGCTAGCGTTGATTCAAAGCCAAAACATTTACTTGAGTATGCAATAATCGGAACGATATATGCCCGCGAAATGTTTGGAATTGATAATCCTACAGTTGGAGTTTTAAGTGTAGGTGAAGAAGAATCAAAGGGTAACGAAGTAAGCCTGGCAGCAGTGGAATTAATAAAAAAGACTAAACTTAATTTCATTGGCAATGTTGAAGGAAGGGATATTCTGGAGGGTACAGCAAACGTTATTGTTTGTGATGGTTTTGTGGGCAATATTTTAATAAAGTTTGGTGAAAGTGTTGTCCCTTTTTTGAAGTTTAAATTTAAAGAATACGCGGATAGAAGTATTTTTAATAAATTGAAAGTAGGCCTTGTTAGAAATACGCTCAGGGAAATTTTAAAGGATTTTGATTACCAGGAACACGGTGGCGTACCCTTGCTTGGGGTTAACGGAATTAGTATTATTGGTCACGGTTCCAGCACAACTAAAGCCTTTAAAAATATGGTGCTTAGAGCTAATGAAATGCACCAGAAGCAGTTGATACAAAAAATCGAAAATTCAATTCAAAAATATTCTAATATAACGGAATTAAAAAATGAATAATGATAAGAAATTTAGTGCGGTGATTACCGGTGTGGGTATGTATGTACCGGATAAAATAATGGACAATGCATATTTTGAAAAAATTGTTGACACTAATGATGAATGGATAAGAGCCAGAACCGGTATAAGAGAAAGAAGACTGCTTGAAAACGGCGCTACCAGTGATCTTGCAGCTGGAGCAGCTTTAGATTTACTGAAATCTAAAAATATGTCAGCCGAAGAAATTGATGTAATAATTGTTGCAACCGTAACCCCTGATATGTTTTTCCCCGCAACAGCTTGTCTTGTGCAGGACAAGATTGGTGCAAAAAATGCATGGGGATTCGATCTTTCCGCTGCCTGCTCAGGATTTTTATTTGCTTATCAAACGGGTTGTTCGCTTGTTGAAAGCGGCACCTATAAGAAAGTGATGGTAATAGGTGCTGATAAAATGAGCTCAATAGTCGATTACACAGATAGAAATAATTGTATCCTTTTTGGAGATGCAGGTTCTGCAATTTTACTTGAACCTTCTGAAGATAAAAGCATCGGTTTGCAGGATTCGCTTCTGAAAGTTGACGGCTCGGGAAAAGATGCTCTTTATATGAAAGGGGGTGGCAGTTTGAATCCGCCAACAATTGAAACTGTAGAGAACAAGATGCATTATCTTTACCAGGATGGTAAAGCTGTTTTTAAAGTTGCAGTTAAAGGGATGGCAGATATCTCTTATGAAATTATGCAAAAGAATAATCTTAAATCTGAAGATATAGCTTACCTTGTACCTCACCAGGCAAATTTAAGAATTATAGATGCAACTGCAGAAAGAATGGGAATCAGTAAAGATAAAGTGATGATAAACATCGACAAATACGGAAATACAACTGCGGCAACTATTCCACTTTGTTTAACTGAATATTACAGAGATGGTAAACTGAAGAAAGGGGATAAAATAATTTTGGCAGCATTTGGTGCAGGATTTACCTGGGGTTCGGCTTACGCTGTTTGGGCAATTTAATTTTAAGATTTGAAATTTAGTAATGGGTAAAAAAGCTTTTTTATTTCCGGGACAAGGCTCACAATATATTGGCATGGCAAAAGACCTTTACGATAATTCTGTCGAAGCCAAAGAGATGATAAAAACTGCAGACGAAGCTCTCGGAATAAATTTATCGTACATATTGTTCAATGGTCCTGAAGAAAAACTGAAACAAACTGAATTTACTCAGCCAGCTATTTTTTTGCATAGTGTTGTCCTTGCAAGTATAATTCGTACGCTTCAGGTAGACGGAGCAGCAGGACATTCGCTCGGAGAATATTCGGCATTAGTTGCAGCAAATTCAATCCAATTTTATGATGCAGTGAAATTAGTTAGAGAAAGAGGCAAGGCAATGCAGCAATCCGGTGAAGAAAATCCCGGTACAATGGCTGCCATAATTGGCCTTGATTCTCTGACTGTAGACGAATGCTGTAAAGAAGCGTCATCTTTAGGGATAGTTCGGTCGGCTAATTTAAATTCTCCGGGACAGATTGTGATTTCTGGTTCAGTAGACGGGGTAAAGAAAGCAATGGAAATTTGCAAAGCAAAGGGAGCTAGATTAGTTAAAGAGTTGGTTGTAAGCGGTGCCTTTCATTCTCCTTTGATGCTATCTGCGAAAGAAAAACTTAAAAATAATCTTGATGAAACAAATATCTACGATGCAAGATTTCCGGTTTATGCAAATGTAACGGCTAAACCTGTGACCAAAAAAGAAGAAGTAAAAAATCTTTTGTTTGAACAGGTTACATCACCGGTAAGATGGGAAGAAACGATAAATAACATGATAGCTGATGGCTTCGATGAATTTTATGAAGTGGGGCCGGGAAAAGTATTACAGGGACTTGTAAAAAGAATAAACCCAAATGTTAAAACTTTTGGAATCGATAAATATTCAGATGTGGAGCAATTTATTTAATGGCTGTAAAATTTACTAAAGAAATCAACGGGATAAAAATTGATCCCATAATCTTCACATTCACTTTTAGCTGCGATTGTAATGGTGAGTGCTGTCATTACGGAGTTTACACTGATTTAAAAGAAAGTCAGGATGTTCTGAAGATAAAAGATAAAATAATTGGACTGATGGACGAGACTCAGTGTAAAGATACTACTAAATGGTTTGAGCCTCCCGAAGAGGATGAAGATTTCGATTCAGGTATTGCAGTCGGGACAGAAGTTATAAATGGCAAGTGTACCTTTCTCGACAAAGATGGGTTATGTGTACTGCAAAGACTTGCAATGAATGAAGGTGCCTACAAGTGGAAATATAAACCGCTTTATTGTATATTATTCCCTCTTGTAATTTTTGAGGGCGCTTTAACTATCGATGATGAACATATTGATCGTTTAAAAACCTGCAATATTAAGCCTAAACCAGAAACCTCGATCTTTGAACACTGCAAGGAGGAATTAATTCACTTTTTTGGTGAAAGAGGGTTTGCAGAACTGGAAGAATATAAAGAAGAATACCTGAGTTTGCGTAAGTCAAAGGAAGTAGCTTGAAAAAACTGGAAAATAAAAGAGCGATTGTCACTGGCGGAACAAGAGGAATTGGTAAAGCAATTGTTCTTGAGCTGGCTTCGCTGGGATGCAATGTAGTTTTTACTTATAACAGTTCTTCTGAAGCTGCAGCTAAAATCGAAGGAATTTCAGCCGAATATGGTGTCAAAATGTTTGGAATTCAGGCAGATGCCTCACTTTTTTCAGAGGCTGAAAAAACTATTAATTTTGTATTGGAAAAGTTGGGTGGTTTAGATATTTTAGTAAATAACGCAGGGATTACCCGTGACAACCTGTTATTACGAATGAAAGAAGAAGATTTTGACCAGGTTATTGCTGCAAATCTGAAAAGTGTTTTTAATTATTCCAAGCATGCTGTTAAACCGATGATGAGCCAAAAGTATGGAAAGATCATCAATATTTCATCGGTAGTGGCGCTGATTGGGAATGCAGGGCAGGCTAATTATGTTGCTTCAAAAGCAGGAGTAATTGGATTAACCAAATCTCTTGCAAGAGAATTTGCATCAAGAAATATTACTGTTAATGCAATTGCACCGGGTTATGTTTCAACAGATATGACAAATAAATTGAACGATAAGCAAAAAGAAGCTTTGTTAGCTCAGATTCCCTTACGTAAGATCGCTTCACCGGAGGATATAGCAAAGACTGCGGCATTTCTTTCTTCGTCAGATGCTGATTATATTACCGGACAGGTATTGACGGTTGACGGTGGATTAACGATGTAATTTAATCGAACTGAATAAATAAAAATAAATACAACAAACTATAGGAGAATACACATGGATATTGAAGCTAAAGTAAAAGAGATAATAGTAGATAAGTTAGGGGTTGAAGAGTCTCAAATTACGCCGGAAGCTTCCTTTACCAACGACCTTGGCGCAGACTCATTAGATATCGTAGAACTCGTAATGGGTTTTGAAAGCGCTTTCTCTGTTTCTATCCCTGACGAAGATGCAGAAAAAATAGGTACTGTAGGTGATGCAATGAAATATCTGAAGGAAAAATTAGAAAATAAATAATTTTACTTTTTTGTATAGCCCCGAATTTTCGGGGCTTTTTCATTCACTGTAAATACGCCTAATTTGCAGTGCCTTTGCCTACAAAAATACTTGCCAGAAATATGCGCTTTTTACCATCCTAATTATTAAATTAATATTGTATGTGTATAGAGTAGAAGTTAAAAAGATATTTGTGGAGCTATTTTGTTGAGTTTCTTTTCCGGTCTATCGAAGGTATTTAAGAGTGGTGCAACAAAAAACCTTGAAAAACTACTATCTCCTGATAGATTTAGAAAATTAGAAAGACTTGTCGGCTTTAGAATTAAGAATGAGGAGTTTTTTCTTCAGGCGCTTTTACATCGCTCATTTTTGGAGCAGAACTCAGAATTTGAAGTTTCTAATGAAAGGCTTGAATTTTTAGGAGACGCTGTCTTAAGTGTGACAGTAGCCGAATATCTTTTCAAAAAATTTCCTGATGAAGATGAAGGTTTCCTTACCAAAGTTCGTGCTAAATTTGTAAATAAAATAGCTCTTTCTGACATCGCACAGGAAATAAATCTTTCCGAACTACTACTTGTAGGTAAAAATCTTTTGCCTGGTTTTTCCATTAATTCCAGAACTATTCTTGCTGACGCATTTGAAGCTCTGATAGGTGCAATTTATCTCGACAATGGCCTTAAGGCCGCAAAAAACTTCATTAGCCGTGTCTTAATTGTACCTTATACCAAAGCCGGAATACACTTAATTGACGAGAATTTTAAAAGCCAGTTGTTAGAGTATGCACAGGCAAAAAGGTTAGAATCTCCAGTATATTCTGTTGTTAAGGAAGAAGGGCCTCACCACGATAAAGTTTTTACAATAAAAGTAACGATTGGTGAAGAGGAGTATGGAGAAGGAAAGGGAAGGAGTAAAAAGGTGGCCGAACAGAATGCCGCTGAGGAAGCTATACAAAGAATAGAATCTTCTAATAATTCTCATTAACTTATTAGCCCGCCGCTTTTCTTATAAAAGCTATTACTCGTTTTATAAATTAATTGTTTAAATTTCATGTCTATAATTACAATTTTTCCTAATAATTTAAATTAACTCAAACGAGGAAGACATAAAGAGTATGAAAATTTTTGAACATCCAGATAAGTTTGTTAACAGGCATATCGGGCCTAACGATACCGAAGTAAAAGAAATGTCTGAAAAAATAGGTGTAGAATCCCTGGATAAGTTGATAGATGAAATAGTCCCTCAACATATCAGGGCAAAAAAAAATTTGAATATTGAACCTGCATTATCGGAATATAACTATATAAAAAAATTAAAGAGTATTGCATCAAAGAATAAAGTTTTGAACTCTTACGTAGGAATGGGGTATTATCCTACTATTACTCCGCCAGTGATACAAAGAAATGTTTTGGAAAATCCGGGCTGGTACACACAATATACTCCTTACCAGGCAGAAATCTCTCAAGGCAGGTTGGAGGCTTTGCTTAATTTTCAAACAACTGTAATAGACTTAACGGGAATGCCGATAACCAATGCATCTTTGCTTGATGAAGGAACTGCAGCTGCTGAAGCTATGTCTCTTTTTTATTCTTTAAGAAAAAATAGAAATGCTGATACGTTTTTTGTCTCCGAAGACTGCTTTCCTCAAACGATTGATGTTTTAAAAACAAGGGCGAATCCTCACAGAATTAAACTTTTGATCGGTGATCACAGGGAAGTAAAACTCGACGACAAAATATTTGGAATGCTTGTTCAATATCCTTCGGGCAAAGGAGAAATCTACGACTACAAAGAACTATTCGATGGTGCTAAAGAAAAAAATATTTTCAAAGTGGTTGCTGCTGATTTACTAAGCCTTGCATTACTAACACCTCCGAAAAAATTTGGAGCTGATGTAGTAGTAGGTTCATCACAAAGATTTGGCGTACCAATGGGATATGGCGGGCCACATGCAGCATTCTTTGCAACAAAAGATGAATTTAAAAGATATATCCCTGGAAGAATAATTGGAGTGTCGGTAGATTCAAATGGGAATCCTGCATATCGAATGGCGCTTCAGACAAGAGAACAACATATTAGAAGAGAAAAGGCGACAAGCAATATTTGTACAGCACAGGTTCTGCTGGCAGTTATGGCAGGGATGTATGCTGTTTACCACGGACCAGAGGGGATCAAAAAAATAGCCGATAGGATTAATTCTCTTGCTCATTTGCTAAATGATGCTCTGGCTCAACTTGGATATTTTCAGACTAACGAAAACTTTTTTGATACACTACACCTAAAAATTAGTGATAAGCCGACAACTGAAAGAATAATGAAGATAGCACTCTCTAAAGAAATTAATTTCAGATATTATGAAGATAATTCAATTGGGATATCACTTTCAGAACCTGATGATTTTAATGATGTATTTGAAATTGTTTCAGTTTTTGCAGAAGCTGCCGATAAAAAAACAACTATTGATGAATTAAAAACTGTCGCTGAAAAAATTAGCCTAAACCTGCCAGCAAGTTTAGTAAGAACTGAAAAATTCTTAAGTCACCAGGTTTTTAATACATATCATTCTGAAACAGAAATGTTAAGGTATTTAAAGAGCCTTGAGAATAAAGATCTTTCGCTTGCTCATTCAATGATTCCACTTGGTTCCTGCACGATGAAGCTGAATGCAACGACTGAGATGCTGGGAATAACCTGGAATGAGTTTGCCAATATTCATCCATTCGCTCCTGTTGATCAGGCTACTGGATATAAGGAAATCTTTAAGCAACTCGAAAAAGATTTAGCTGAAATTACGGGCTTTGCTGGAGTTTCACTTCAACCTAATTCGGGTGCGCAGGGAGAATTTACCGGTTTAATGGTGATCAGAAAATACCAGGAGAGTAAAGGTGAGAGCCACAGAAATGTAGTCTTGATTCCATCATCTGCGCATGGTACAAATCCGGCCAGTGCAGTAATGGCCGGTGCAAAAGTAGTAGTTGTTAGCTGTGATGTAAATGGAAATATTGATGTTAATGACCTCAGAGAAAAGGCAGAAGCAAATAAAGATAATCTATCAGCCTTAATGGTTACTTATCCTTCAACTCATGGAGTTTTTGAGGAAAAGATAAAGGAGATATGTAAGATCATTCATGAGTGCGGGGGACAGGTTTACATGGATGGTGCTAATATGAACGCACAGGTTGGGCTAACGAGTCCGGCAATTATAGGTGCCGACGTTTGTCATTTAAATCTGCATAAAACATTCTGCATTCCACACGGCGGCGGTGGTCCGGGAGTTGGTCCCATAGGTGTTGCTGAACACTTAGTCCCATTTCTGCCGGGTCATACACTGGTTTCAACGGGGCACGAAAATGGTATTCACGCTGTTTCCTCTGCACCCTGGGGAAGTGCGGATATTTTAGTAATTTCGCATGCCTATATTAAAATGATGGGAGCCGATGGGTTAACCAAAGCATCAAAAGTTGCAATGCTAAATGCTAACTATATTAAAACCAGACTGGAAAATCATTTCCCTGTTTTATATAAGGGCCAGAAAGGAAGAGTGGCTCACGAATTAATCTTTGATATGAGGCCTTTCAAAAAATTTGGGATTGAAGTTGAAGATATTGCAAAGCGTTTAATGGATTACGGTTATCATGCACCAACTGTTTCATTTCCTGTTGCCGGTACATTAATGGTAGAACCAACGGAAAGTGAGTCTAAAATTGAACTCGATCGTTTTTGTAATGTGTTGCTTTCTATTCGCGAAGAAATCAGAGAGATAGAAGAAGGTAAAGCTGATCCAAAAGATAACGTCCTTAAAAATGCGCCACATACAATGGTTTCAATTATTGCAGGTGAATGGAATCATTCTTACTCTAGAGAGAAAGCAGGATTCCCATCGGATGAGACAAAGGTAAATAAATTCTGGCCAAGCGTAGGAAGAGTTAATAATGCTTACGGTGACAGGAATCTTGTTTGCAGCTGTAATCCGATTACGGATTATATAGAAGAAGTAGTCTCGTAATTTTATTGAAGAGGTCTGCATTATTGCAGACCTATTTTAGCCTTCATTTCACTTACTCAAAAATTTAATGATAATTAAAATTCTGTTAGCCTCTTTAATATTTATTATTCTCTCCATTCAGTTATTTGCTCAAAATAATGATACTACATTTTATGCAGGCAAGTATTCTTTTAAGGTTGATTCAATAGTAATTAAGGGGAATGAAAAAACAGATGAATTTATAATCCTAAATGAACTTACTTTTCATACAGGTGATGAAGTAAATTCAAGGATATTAAATTACAATAGAGAAAGAGTTTATAGCCTTGGCATTTTTACTCACGTTGAAGTAATCCCTTTCAGTATTAATTCAGTTAATATTATAGAGATCGAAGTTAAAGAAAGCTGGTATATTTTCCCTATACCTTTTCTGACACTAAAAGAAAACGATTGGAAAAAACTATCTTACGGGATTGATCTTTTTATCCAGAATTACAGAGGGAATAATGAAAAGCTCAGGTTGCATGCTGCTTTCGGATACGATCCTAATTATTTAATCTCTTATGCTAATCCGTATATCTCAAGGGATAATAATATTTTTTTGAATGCAAATGTATCTTACAGCAAGATTAAAAATAAAAGCGATATTGCACGAACTCTTTACGGGGCTGATTTTGATCAGAAGGTAAGTGGAGCGGAAATACAGGTCGGAAAACGTTTAGGTTTGTTTCAGAAGCTTTATGTCAATCTGGGTTATAACGTAATTGAAACCCCGTTTTATTTAAATGGAATTTCCGTTTCGGGATCACGAATTGATAGAATTGCTACTATAGGCGTCGGCTATATTTATGATACCCGTGATCTACGTCAATTTCCGAGAGATGGTTTGTATTTCAATACAACTTTTGATCTTAAAGGTTTACATATAGACAATATCAATTACAATGTCTTTACTTTTGATATACGTAAATACTTTAAGCTAACAAAGGACTTTAGCATAAAAGGAAGAGTAAAATCAAGATTAACATCAGGCGATGAGGTGCCTTATCACGACTTTTCATATTTTGGATATGGTGATAGAGTGAGGGGCTATTATTATACAAAAAGAGAAGGGAACTTCTTATACCTGACATCAATTGAATTGGATTATCCTTTAATAAAAGATTTTAATGTTAATTTAAAATTTATACCTTTACTTCCCAGGGCGCTATTCTCATACAGGATTGCAATTTATGCGGAATTATTTGCAGATGCAGGATTAACAAAATTGAAAGGGGAGGCAACTTTGATTAAAAAGGTTGATTCAGCGTATGGGGCTGGGCTTACGTTTTTAATATTACCTTATTCAGTTTTCAGAATTGAATATGCAATAAATGACCTTGGCAGGCAACAATGGATTCTCGGAATTGGAACATCTTTCTAACATAGAACTTTATTATTCAGAACCGGATAATTTCTCTGGTAATTCAGTAATAATCAGCGGTGATGAATCTCATCACATCGCAAAAGTGATGCGTCATAAAATTGACGATGAAATTTATGTTACTAATGGTAAGGGGAAAATATATCAAACAAAATTAGCATCGGTTTCAAAAACGGAAGTAAAGGTCGAAATTAAAAAAGAATTTAGCTACGAAAATAAATTTAAGAATCTCTTCTTTTGTATCCCGAAGCTAAAGAGCCCCGATAGATTTGAATTCGCTTTGGAAAAATCTGTTGAATTAGGGATAACCAATTTTGTAATTTATAATTCAAATAGAAGTGTGGCAAGGGGGACTAAAATTGAACGATGGAAAAAGATTCTTGTTTCTGCAATGAAGCAATCTTTGAGAAGTTATTTGCCTGAAATAATAGGAGTAAAAAGCCTGGCCGAAACAATAAAAATGGATGGTGAGATTATTCTGTTTGAACAGAATTCTGATAGGAACGTAAAAGAGCTGGAAATAAAACCTGAGAAAAAATATATTTTTGTATTTGGTCCTGAGGGAGGGCTGGACCCAAATGAAATAAATCTTGCAAGCGAGAGACAAATTTATAACCTTGCTGAAAATAGATTGCGGAGCGAAACTGCGATTGTAAATGCAGCGGCTATTCTTGCCGTCATGTTCTAATAATCGCCATCTGATTTATTTGTGTTAGAATGAAAATCCCGACCTAAAACAGATCGGGATTTTATTCAAAAAATTGCTTCTAATTTTTGGTAGTTTGAATGAACAATTTCCACTGCTTCTTCTAATTTTTGAGTATCCTCATTATCAGCTATTGCTTGTAAATCTTTTGTGACCATTAAAAGTGAGTTAGCTGCAATTTTGAAATCTTTTTCTTTATCAGCCAACCGCTTTGGAAGAGAGGTAAGTGTAATTGCCTCGGCATTCATAACCAGTTCATTCCTCAGTTGTTTAATCTTTTCAAAATTCTTCTCAGGCAAATGTGTATGATAAATGACATATAGTACCTTATGGAATTGATCCATCTCTTTTAGTACAGGTCGGATTATTTTTACAAGGTTCTCATATTTGGTATGTAAATTTTCAACTGATTTAAGTAATGAATTATCGTCATTATTTTTTGTCTGATTAGAATATTCATTTACAGCCATTTTAAATTCATTTATCCCGTTTTCCCATTTTTCTTTTTTGTCTCTAAGAATACCGGGGAGTTTTGAAGTATAAATTTGTTCGGCAAGATTATTAACTTCGGAGTTGTAAGTACGCAATGCTGAATAGTCCTTTGTGGGATAGTATGTATGCCATAAAGGATAAATTACCTGGTGAAAATTTTCCAATTCTACTACTTTGCTTTCAGTATCACTTATTTCTGAATTATTTTGTGCAAATACAATTGTTAATGGAAAAAGTACAGAAAGGATTAGAAGTACTAAACATTTTTTCATTAAAACCCCCAGATGATGTTTATAGTGTGTAAAAATACTCAAGATAAAATATTTATCCAACTAAAATAAAAAACCCCTCTTTTCAGAGGGGTTTTTATTATCATAAAAAAGTTATGATAAATTAGAAACTATACCTAACACCTAACTGCATCTGCCATCGTGAAGAGAAGTTGCCTGCAGTAAATGGGGTGTTATTTGATGGAGCAGAGAATCTGTAAACATTTCTTCCGGAAACCGGATCTGTGCCAGCCTTATAAGCTATTCTGTAAGTGCTGAATACACTGCTATTCCATCCCCAATCCTTATTGATAAGATTCATTAAATTAAGAATGTCCCAATTTACTGTGAATCTGTGTCCTGAAACAATCGGGATGTCCTGAGAAATGTGTAAATCCACATAATTAACCCACGGATTCGTATCTGCATTACGTCCGGCTATCTGTCCGCGGTGTGAACTTAAATAGTCATTATTATTAATAAAGCTATTTAGTGCATCATACATACTTTGATTTGGTACATATACTCCACCGGTAACAGTACCCAAAATATGTCGCTATTATTTTTAGGAATGTAGAATAAATCATTCTGGTCAAAACCATCGTTATTTATATCACTTCCATAAATAAATGAATATGGTGCCCCGGTTTCACCGTTGTAAAAGACTGATATAGTAGTTTGAGCGTCTTTAAAAGATTCATGCGTATATGTTACAGAAGCAAAAATACGGTTTTTTATTTCGTATTGAGATGGTGCAAGTACCGGGTCATTTGGATTCCCCGCAATCGGGCTATATCTCATTTGTGACCGGGCTTGTGATGAATTAACACTATTCAAATCTTCAGCTCTTCCGAGAGCATAACCAGCATTGATTGAAAAGCCATCTGCAACACTTCTTTGAGCCTGGAAAGTAAGGTTATAAGAATAACCTTCTTTTGTATTTTTTAACCACATTACATCATAGAAGTTACCGTTTTTGCTATCTGTACCTCCAAATACCGGTCTGCCATCGTCTGGATTAGTGCCGACTTGTGGTTTTAAATTTAATTTTGAATAAACAAAATCATTCACAGTTTTTGAATACTGGAATTCAACAGTACCAACAAAACCGAGCGGTAATTGATGATCAACTCCCAAATCAAATCTTAAAACCTGGGGGCTTTTAAGATTTGGATCACTTAAATCGATTTCAGCAGTTTTTGATCCTGCGCTTGTTCCCGGATCACCAAAACCAGGTTGGTTGTTAGCATCGGGTGAAAATTGAAGAGCAGTACCGCTTCCTCTAACTTCAGCCTGTGTGTTACCGGTGTTGCCATACTGGTTTGAAATCCAAACGTAAGCAGGACGACCGCTAAAGACACCAACCCCACCTCTAACCTGAGTTGTTCTGTCTCCGTTAACATCCCAGTTAAAACCAACACGTGGAGCCCAGAGTAAATTACCGCTTGGTGCTGATGCTGTTGTTATACCAGGAAAATAAGTGCTGACTGAATCATTAAGAGGAGGGTTATCCGGATAAACAGGATCATCAACCCTTAATCCAAAAGTAAGCCTTAAATTTGGCATTACCTGCCATTCATCCTGAGCATAAAATCCAAACTGATGAACAGAAAATGATGCGGCACCATCGCCAACTAATGGAATTACTCTTTGGTAAAACCCTACATTTCCTGCCTGTAAATCTTGCTAAACTGTAGTATTCATAGATTCCGGCGTAGGATCTCAGGAACAAGTTAGCAAAAGAAAAGAATTCGTTATGTGTTCCGATTGTAAATGTATGGTTTCCGGCAAATATGGAAAAGTTGTCTGATATTTCAAATATATCCTGATCAAGTTTGTTTGCTGAAGAGTATCTGTCTGTACCTGCATGATATTGTACTATATCATCAACTTGTACTTCTGGTGTCAAAGTTCCCTGTGGACCTCTTTTATCCCTTATCGTTGTATAGCCCAAAGTTATTTCATTTGCCATGTTATTGCCAAATGTACTGTTTAATTGTGCTACAATATTACTTGTTTGATTTTGAAACTGGTATAAATAAGAATCAAAACTAAAAGCTGAAGATGAACCCGACCTGTTACCTAAAATGTCTTGTTTAGCATCTACATAGTTCCAATGAATATTCAATTTTTGATTTTCTGAAAGGTTAAAATCTAAACGAGCAAATATCTTATCACTTGGTTGTTTTGTAGTATAGGGAGCGTATCCGCCAGTTGTGAATCCCCGACCTGCTAATATTGATTGAATTTGGTCCGCCTGAGCCTGGACGCCTGCAGTTGATAAGGAAAGATTTTGTATCGGCTCATTGTGCCCGGTGAGTTCGGCATTTACGAAAAAGAAAACCTTATCTTTCATGATTGGCCCACCGAAACGAAAACCGTATTGCCATTCTTTAAAATCACTTACCGGATCATTCATCCCATCATAATTTTTGCTTACGAGACTCTGATTACGTCCATAACCAAATACAGATCCATGGTATTCGTTCGTACCGCTTCTTGTGATTGCATTAATTCCGCCGCCGGTAAAACCACCTAATCTTACATCAAAAGGAGCAATTACAACCTGGAATTCCTGGATAGCATCCATACTTATAGGATTAGTACGTGCTTGTCCTCCTGGTGTACCTGAAGAACCCAGACCGAACAAGTCATTATATTGTGTACCATCGATTTGCACGTTATTATAACGGTTGCTTCTGCCAGCTGCCTGGTAATTCTGACCTGAAAACATTGGAGACATTTTTGCAAAGCTCGCAAAAGTTCTGTCTAATGGTCGGGAGTTCTTCCATTTGTCTAGCTGAAACGTTTTGTGATGAACCAGTGCGGTTATTATTAATGATAGCAGTTCTGTTTGCTGAAACTGTTACTCCGGAAATTTCAATTGATGTTTCAGAAAGCTGTACATCGAGTGAATAATTTTGTCCGAGTACAAGTTTATCTATATCGTGAGTCTGCTTTTGATAACCAACAAAAGAAACAGTTACCTGGTAAGGTCCGCCAACTCTTACAGCAGAAAAATTATATTTACCATCAGGACGTGATGTAGTTCCGTATTGCGTTCCTGATGGAACGTGTACTGCAATAACAGTAGCGCCAGGTAACGGGTTACCACTCTGGTCGGTAACAGTACCACTAATACTTGCTGTTGTCACATTTTGTGCAAAACTAAATGGCTGTATAGCCAGAAATAGCATTGCAATCAAACACGAAAACAATGTAATTCGTATTTTCATACTTCCTTCCTTTTTAATTATGAAATAATGAATTATTAATTGAACTGAATGTTCCGAAAACTAAAAATTTATTGGTCTGATTTTTTCCCTAAGCTTTATTCAATAAAAAAGAATATTATGATAATAACTAAGAAAAAAATTACACTATGAAGCATTAAGTCGAAATGTAACTAAAAAATAGCTTTTTCTAAGCATACAGTCTATTATTATAGCAAAGTTAAAAATAAGTAAAGTTTTTTGTTACAGCAAGAAAAATGTTTTGGCCGGTTGTTAAATTAATATCAAAAAGAGCAACATTAAATTTATTCAGAATTGTTCTAAGAAAATCAAAAAACGAACTTCTGGTTTTAAGTTGTAAGGCATTTGTATCTCCTTGAGCTTCTTTTGCATTTATATACCCCTCTCTGTATATTTGAAAATTAAATTTCTAATAAAATATTCTCGTAATGTCGAAAATTTCAATTAAAGACCTCTCTGAGCATGTAGGTAACGAAGTTACGCTGAACGGATGGCTTTACAATAAAAGATCAAGCGGCAAGATAAAATTTATAGTTTTAAGAGACGGAACCGGGTACCTTCAATGCGTTTACTTTAAGGGAAATGTTTCAGATGAAATCTTCGAAATGGCTGATAAGCTTGGACAGGAATCGTCAATAACAGTTACGGGAAAAGTTAAAGAAGAAAAAAGAGCACCCGGCGGTTACGAATTAGACGCTACAGATCTAAAATTGATTTCTGAAGCTGTTGATTATCCTATCACTCCAAAAGATCACGGAGTTGAGTTCCTGATGGATAATCGCCATCTATGGCTTCGCTCTTCCAAACAGGTTGCAATTTTAAAGATCCGTCACAGAATTGTAAAAGCGATTCGTGATTTTTTTGATGACAGGGGATTCACTTTAATGGACCCGCCGATCCTTACCCCAGCTGCTTGCGAAGGAACTTCAACTTTGTTTGAAACAGATTATTTCGATCTGGGTAAAGCTTACCTTACTCAATCAGGCCAACTTTACGCAGAAGCGGGAGCGATGGCGCTTGGTAAAGTTTATACTTTTGGTCCAACTTTTCGCGCTGAAAAATCAAAAACAAGAAGGCACTTAACAGAATTCTGGATGGTTGAACCTGAAGTTGCCTTCAACGATTTGAACGATGACATGGATCTTGCAGAAGATTTTCTTGAGTATATCGTTCAGACTATTTTGAAAGATATGGATGAAGAATTAAAAGTCCTCGAACGCGATACTACTTTATTGGAAAATGTAAAGAAACCTTTACCAAGAATTTCATACGATGAGGCAGTTGAAATATTAAAAAAGAATGGAATTGATTTTCAATATGGAAACGATTTGGGCGGAACTGACGAGACTGTTATTTCAAATCAATTCGACAGACCGGTTATGGTCCATAGATATCCTGCTGAAGTTAAAGCATTTTATATGAAGAGAGATCCTGAAAATCCTAAGGTTGCGCTTGCTGTAGATGTTCTGGCGCCTGAGGGCTACGGCGAAATTATTGGCGGAAGTCAGAGAGAAGATGATCTCAATCTATTATTGGAAAGAATTAAAGAACATAATCTCCCTATGGAAGCATTTGAATGGTATCTTGATCTAAGAAGATTTGGTTCTGTTCCACATTCAGGATTCGGACTCGGACTGGAAAGAACTGTTGGATGGATTTGCGGATTGGATCATGTTAGAGAAACTATTCCATTCCCAAGAATGATTTATAGGAATACTCCGTAAAAGATTTTAATGAGCTAATTAAATATGCCGATACAAACTATTTTATTTTTCGTATTTGGAATTACTTCTGCTGTATCATCAGTATTGATGATAACGAGAAGGAATGCAGTTATCAGTGCTTTGTTTCTTATTCTGAATTTTGCAGGGCTTGCTGGTTTGTATTTGTTATTAAACGCGCAATTCATTGCAGTTGCCCAGGTAATAGTTTATGCTGGCGCAATTATGGTCCTCTTTCTTTTTGTTATCATGCTTTTGCGTCCGGAAAATGAAAAGAAATTTATGGAAGCGAATCCTGCTGTAAAAATATTTGCTGTTATTATTGCCGGTGTAATTTTTGTTCAGCTTGTATATCTGATATTTTTCTCTCACCCTTCATCAGTTCCACAAGCTAGTGTTACGGCCAGTGTTAAAGCTGGAACTATTGAAGAAATAGGGAGAGAATTATTTATCAATTATGTATTGCCATTTGAGGCGGCCGGATTTTTGCTGCTTGCGGCAACTATCGGTGCACTTGTTTTAGCAAAGAAAAAATTTGAATAAAAGTTATGCAAATCCCAATTGAATATTATTTAATACTAAGTGCTTTTATGTTTATTGTCGGAGTAACCGGCGTATTAACGAAAAGAAATGCGATCATTGTTTTTATGTCCGTGGAACTGATGCTTAATTCTGCAAACCTTACGATGATAACTTTTGCATCCTATATGGGAAGTTCGGTTGGACAACTTTTTGTGTTTTTCGTTATGACAGTTGCTGCTGCAGAAGCTGCGATAGGTCTTGCAATTATTATTGCAATTTTCAGAAATAAATTAACAGTGAATATTGACGAGATCAATATTCTAAAATGGTGATATTGAAATTATTAGCTCAGACTAATTATTAAAGAGTTCCATTTTTATGATTCATTTAATCTATTTAACAATTCTCCTCCCTTTAGCCGGGTTTCTTATCAACGGATTATTTGGGAGTAAAATAAAGAATGAAAAAGTTATAGGTATAATCGGTAGCGGTGTTATCGGTATTTCATTTATTATTGCTGTCGGTGCTTTCTTTGAGACATTAAACCTTCCTGTAGAACAAAGAAAAAATATAGTAGATCTTTTTACCTGGTTAAGTGTTGGCGGATTGAATATTCATTTTGCTTACCAGGTTGACCAGTTATCTCTGATAATGGCGCTTGTTGTGACAGGGGTTGGGTTTATTATACACGTTTACTCTATCGGTTATATGCATGGCGACAAATCTTTCTGGAGATTTTTTGCATACCTGAACCTCTTCATCTTTGCAATGATGAATTTA
The DNA here is from genome assembly GCA_963772675.1 of uncultured Bacteroidota bacterium. Classification (GTDB taxonomy): domain Bacteria; phylum Bacteroidota; class Ignavibacteria; order Ignavibacteriales; family Ignavibacteriaceae; genus JAKAGZ01. The sequence continues at coordinate 348,873 of CAVYYF010000007.1, read as the reverse complement.
ATCCTCGCTGATAATTTTCTGGTCTTATTCCTGGGCTGGGAAGGTGTGGGACTTTGTTCTTATCTATTAATAGGTTTCTGGTACGATAGAAAATTTGAAAAAATGACGACGGCCGATGCAGGAAAGAAAGCTTTTATTGTTAACAGGATTGGGGACTTTGGTTTTCTGTTAGGAATGTTTTTAATCTATCTGACTTTCGGCAGTCTTAATTTTAGTGATGTTTTTAGCAAGATAGGGATTTTACATGTAGATCAAAGTGTCTTTAATTTTATTGCTCTATTCTTATTTATTGGCGCGACAGGAAAATCAGCACAAATTCCTCTTTATATTTGGCTGCCTGACGCAATGGCGGGTCCTACGCCGGTTTCTGCACTTATACATGCGGCAACAATGGTGACGGCCGGTGTTTATATGGTTGCAAGGTGTTCATTAATTTTTGCATCCGCTCCTGCAATTTTAACTGTTGTAGCTATTATCGGCGCCTTGACTGCATTCTTCGCTGCAACAATTGGGTTAGTGCAAAATGATATTAAGAAAGTTTTAGCCTATTCAACTGTAAGTCAACTTGGTTATATGTTTCTCGCATTAGGTGTCGGAGCTTTTTCTGCAGGAATTTTTCATGTAATGACTCATGCATTCTTCAAAGCACTTCTATTCCTTGGCGCCGGTTCCGTAATTCATGCAATGCATGAAGACCAAGATATTCAAAACTTCGGTGGCTTGAGGAAATATATGCCAGCTACAGCGATTACATTTCTTGTGGCCTCGCTTGCAATTTCCGGTATTCCACCTTTATCAGGATTTTTTAGTAAGGATGAAATTCTCTGGAAATCATTTGCGAACGGCAATGTGACTTACTGGGCAATCGGGGCAGTTACAGCCTTGCTTACTGCATTTTATATGTTCAGGCTTTACTTCCTTACTTTTGAAGGCCAATCGAGATTTGGAAAAGACAAACATCCCCACGAGTCTCCAAAAGTAATGACATTTCCTCTTATCGCTCTCGCTGTGTTAGCTTTCATCGGCGGATTTATTGGAATCCCTGCTTTGTTTTCAGGAGAAGGAGGAAATGCTTTTGAAAACTGGCTCGAACCTGTTTTCAAAAATGCAGATGCGAGGCTTGCACAAACAGCAGCTTACGGGCACTCAACAGAGATTACACTTATGGTTGTATCTGTAATTCTCGGCGTAGCAGGAATAATCATTGCGAGAAATATTTATCTCAAAAAGCCATCTATTGCTACAAACCTGGCAAACAAATTTAAGGGATTGCATAACCTGCTCTGGAATAAATATTTTGTCGACGAAGTTTATGATGCAACAGTTGTAACTCCAATCGTCAAGACTTCGGATTCATTTTTATGGAAAATAACGGATGCAAAAATTATTGATGGCGCTGTGAATGGTGCGGCTGCTATCGTTGATAGAGTCTCAAAAAATATTAGGAAAATTCAGACAGGTGTCGCTCAATTTTATGCAGTGATAATGACTATTGGAATTGTGCTGGCATTATTCTGGATTATAATGAGTTTATAGCTTATGCAAAATAATTACCTATTAACATATTTATTGCTTGTTCCGTTTATCGGAGGATTACTTTTACTCTTAATTAATAAGGAAAAAGAAAACCTGATCCGTTATTTCGGAGTTGCTGTTTCGGTTATTACTTTTATTGTTTCTCTTTTTCTTTACTATGGATTTGATATTAGCAAATCTGGTTTTCAATTCGTTTATAAATTTCCCTGGATTGAAAATCTCAATATCAGTTATCACGTTGGAATTGATGGTATATCTTTACTTCTTGTTCTTCTTACGACGTTTATTGCTCCGCTTACTTTAATTTCAAGTTGGAAGGGAATTAATAAAAAAGTAAAGGAATTTACTTTCTTCATGCTAATGCTTGAAGTTGGAATGCTTGGGGTTTTTGTTTCGCTCGACCTGTTTATGTTTTATGTCTTTTGGGAAGTAATGCTGATACCGATGTATTTTATTATCGGTATTTGGGGTGGGGAGAGAAGAATTTATGCTTCAGTTAAATTCTTCATCTACACAATGTTTGGAAGTTTGCTGATGCTGGTAGCTATTATCTGGCTTGCTGTATATGCTTCTGGTCAGCTTGGTCACTTTTCAACAGATTTAATTGAATTATATAGCGTTGGGCCAACTATACCACATACTATTCAGCTTTATATGTTTTTGGCTTTTGCATTTAGCTTTGCGATAAAAGTTCCGTTGTTTCCATTGCATACCTGGCTTCCTGACGCACACGTTGAGGCACCGACTGCGGGTTCAGTTATTCTTGCAGCCGTGTTACTGAAAATGGGGACTTACGGATTGATAAGATTTTGTCTGCCATTATTTCCGCAAGCAGCAATCTATTTTGCTCCGGCAATATCTGTTCTAGCTGTGATAGGAATTATTTATGGCGCATTGGTAGCGATGGTTCAGAAAGATATGAAAAAACTTGTTGCTTATTCTTCAGTCGCTCACCTTGGTTTTGTTGTTCTCGGAATTTTTGCAATGACATATGAATCGATGCAGGGCGCTGTAATTCAAATGGTCAACCACGGTCTTTCTACAGGAGCGTTATTCCTTTTGGTTGGAGTAATCTATGAAAGAACACACACGAGAACGATTGCAGAATACGGCGGCATTGCAAAGCTCGTTCCGATTTATTCAGTTGCACTTATGATTGCTTCTTTATCATCAATTGGATTGCCGGGATTAAACGGTTTTGTTGGTGAATTTTTGATACTGTTAGGATCATTTAAGTCCCCAATTTTGAACAGCTGGTGGTATACAGTATTTGCAGCATCAGGAGTAATATTTGCAGCAGTTTATTTATTGTGGATGTATCAGAGAGTTGTTTTCGGTGAAGTTAAAAATCCCAAACTGAATTCACTTAAGGATATGACAGCCCGGGAAATTTTTGTGATGATACCAATTTTCATATTTATTGTTTGGATTGGAATTTATCCTAGCACTTTCTTAAAGGTTTCTGCGAAATCAGTTAATAAAGTTATCGAGCAGGTTTATTCACCACAAAACCATCTTCTTAAATAGGTCAGCTTATGCCCAAAAAGTTTTTGAAAAACACTTTGCTCTTATTAATTGTATCTTTGTTTTTTGGAACAGTGAATACTTTAGCAGCAAGTAAAAGTATGGTTGCTGATACGCTGGCAGTTTCTCATCAGGCTGAACACGTAACAAAGCTGCCTGAGTTATTTATGGTTTTACCCTTTGTTATTCTTCTTTTAATGATAGCAACCGGGCCGTTGTTCTATAAACATTTCTGGGAAAAACATTATCCGAAAATTTCTATAGTGCTTGGCGTCTTTGTTGTAGTTTATTACCTGGCGGTTTTAAAGAATGAGCATATACTGATGCATACTTTTGCTGAGTATATAAGTTTTATTGCTTTACTAGGTTCATTATTTGTTGCCTCAGGTGGAATACTGATAAAGGTTGATAAAGAATCGACTCCGATATTGAATGTATTGTTTTTGCTGTTCGGTGCGGTGATCTCAAATATTATTGGTACTACGGGCGCATCAATGCTTTTGATAAGACCCTTTATCAAAATGAACAGAGAGAGGCTTCGTCCGTATCATATAATATTTTTTATTTTTATAGTTAGTAATGTGGGTGGTGCTTTAACTCCTATTGGCGATCCTCCTTTATTCCTTGGCTATTTGAGTGGCGTACCGTTTTTCTGGGTTATCGATAATGTCTGGTTCATTTGGATTCCAGCGTTGCTTATGATACTGGCTGTCTTTTATATTTTTGATAAACTCAATAAAACCGAATATGAAAAGATTGAATACACCAACAAGATTGAGTTCAAGGGATTAAAAAATCTGGTATATCTTGCTGTAATAATCCTGGCAGTTTTTATTGATCCGGCTGTTATGCCTTGGGTTCCTAAATTGCCTTTTGGATTGCCGTTTGGTATAAGAGAAATAATAATGTTTGGAGTGATCTATTTATCATATAAAGGTGCTGACAACGAAATATTAAAAGCAAACGAATTTGATTTTGAACCGATCAAAGAAGTTGCTTATTTGTTCATTGGAATATTTGCAACTATGGTGCCTGCTCTTGAGCTGATTGCTCATGAAGCAAACATACTGGGCGATAAATTGAATGCAGGTGTTTTTTACTGGGCTACAGGGTCACTTTCGGCAGTGCTTGATAATACCCCAACTTATATGAATTTCCTTAGCGCTGCAATGGGTAAGTACGCACTTGTTGTGACTGATAAAGCACAGGTAGCTCATTTTGTCTCTGTAGATCAAATTTACTTACAGGCCATTTCGGTTGCGGCAGTATTCTTTGGTGCGATTACCTATATAGGTAATGGACCGAATTTTATGGTAAAATCCATTAGTGAAAGAGCCGGTATTAAAATGCCTAGTTTTTTCACTTATATGATTAAATACTCTATCGTTATTTTGGTTCCGATATATGCAGTAATTTGGCTAATATTTTTCTATGGTAAAGGTTAAAAAATGAAAACAATTAAAGAAACATTAGAAAAAAAATTAAGTGGCTTGTGTTATGGTAGCAGGGTGATTCTTCCTTTTAAAGCCTCATTCCTGAAAGTAATTATTGAAGATGATATTATCACCGATTTCTCAACAAGCTCCAAAGGTATTTATATCAGGGAAGATGAAAATTATACTGATCTGTATTTCCTTGAAATAAAAGACCTGAAAGAATCAATAACAAAATATGAAAATATTAAAATGGTTGTTGTTGAAAAGGGCGACGATATTTTTAATCTCGATAACCATAAGAAATTAGCTTTGTATTTTGAAGAAAAACATAATGTCAAAATTGAAAAAACTGATGATGACATTTTATTCATAGAATAAAGGCCTTAGAAATAAAAACATGCTGAACAATATTCAAGAATTTTATAACATTTTACCACTAATAATCTTAGGCGGCGGAATATTAATTTCACTGGTAATTGAAATGTACTGGTCAAAGAGTGAAATTGTTTTGCCGTGGTTCTCTATAGTCGTTTTGGTAGCTGCCGGGTTTTATTCTTTGTCGTCTGTGAATAGAGTATCTGTTGTATTTCAAAATATGCTGGCGACCGGAGGGGACGTTAACATATTCTATTTCATATTTACATTCGGGGCTGCAATAATTTGCCTTCTTTCAATTGATTACTTGAAAAAATATGGTGCTTACTTTGGCGAATTCTATATTCTTCTCCAAACCTCAGTTTTGGGTATGATGTTCATGGCCGGAGCGAAAGATCTTTTTATGATCTTTCTTGGTCTCGAACTAATGTCAATATCGTTTTATGCTCTCGCAGGATTGAACAGGAAAAGCCTGAAAGCCAATGAAGCATCTCTGAAATATTTTCTACTCGGTGCTTTCGCTACCGGATTTATCGTTTATGGAATAGCGTTTATTTATGGCACGGCACAATCAACTTCGATTGAAGTGATTGCCGGTAAGTTTGGAGAGTTATCTCACAACTTATTATTTATTACAGGCGTTCTATTGTTTCTGATTGGCTTCTCATTTAAGATTGCTGCTTTCCCGTTCCATATGTGGGTACCTGATGTTTATGAAGGATCGTCGACTACTGTTGCAGGATTGTTTTCAACAGGGGGAAAGGCTGCGGCTTTTGCAGCAATTATAGTTACACTCGGTTCCATTTTTAATGGGATAGACCATAATATTTTTGAACCATATCTCGCAGTGATCGCTGTACTTTCAATGTTATTCGGAAGTATAGTTGCTATCTCTCAGAATAATGTGAAAAGAATGTTGGCTTATTCTTCAATAGCGCACGCCGGTTATATGCTGATAGGTCTTGCTGCAGGAAATTATGACGGTATTGCCGGAATTATTTTTTATCTAGCTGCTTACACATTTATGAACCTTGGCGCTTTTGGAATTGTTGCAATGATCGAAGGGAAGAACGAGACAAATCTTACTCTTGATTCCTATTCAGGTTTGGCTTCACGTCAGCCATTATTGGCAGCAATGTTATCGATCTTCATGTTTTCGCTGGCAGGCATTCCACCATTCGCTGGGTTTTTCGGAAAATATTATGTCTTTATTGCAGCTATTAAAGCTAATTTAACGTGGTTAGCTATTGTCGGCGTTATTTCGAGCGTTATCAGTGTATATTTCTATCTCAGAATAGTTGTTCTGATGTACTTTAAAGATGCAGAATTGGATGTCAAAGTTGAAGAAAGCAATACAGGCTTACTCGCTGTAATGGTTTCTGTATTATTGGTTATAGTCATCGGAATTGCCCCGGGTTCACTCATCAGCCTAATTTCCAACTTCTTGAAATAGTTAGCAATAATTTGTATAAATTTATTATTACTAATATTCTAGTCTGCGGGAAATTATTTTTCAAGTTTGAATTATGATACCACTTTATACAACAAAACAAATTCGTGAAATAGATAATTTTGCAATAAACGAACTCGGTTTCCCTTCCATCGTGTTGATGGAAAATGCTGCACTACAGATTTACGATACGATTGAGAATGAAATTTTAAGTGTAAAGAAAGTTAAGCAGGTAGGGGCTATTTGTGGAAAAGGGAATAATGGTGGCGATGGATTTGCAGTTCTCAGACATTTTGCAAATAAGGGCTTTTCAATTAGGGCGCTTCATATCGGCAAAGAAGATGAAATGTCTGAAGATTGCAGGATTAATTTTAAGATACTTAAAAAGATGTCTGGAACTAATTCCGAAATTATTATTAGGGAATTTGGTTCTCTGAAAGATCTCGGAATCCTTGCGAGGTCCGGTATTATTCTCGATTCTATGCTGGGAAGCGGAGCTAAAGGTGAATTAAGGGAGCCTTATAAAGAAATTGTAGAGGCGCTGAATAGACTTAAAACTACACGCATAGCTATTGATATTCCTACCGGGCTTGATGCTGATCTGGGATATGGCGAACACAATTTTTAACTCTGATTTAACTGTTACGCTTGGCGAATTCAAGAAAGGATTATTCATTCAGGATGGATATACTAACTGTGGTAAAATTATAAAAGGTGAAATTGGTATTGATCCGCAATATTATGAAAAACTGGAGACAAATAGTTTTCTTATCGAACCGGAAGACGCATTTGAATTCTTACCTGATAAAAAGAAAAATATACATAAATATTCTGCAGGAAAGGTCTTTACCATTGCAGGCTCCGGCAACTTTCCCCGGGGCCCCTGTATTGACTTCGATGGCTGTGTTGAGAGCAGGTGCAGGTGCTTCTGTACTTGCTTTCCCTAAATCTATAAGGAATCTGATTTTTAAAAAAGCAAGTGGGTTAGTAGTCCAATCTTACCAGGATAACAAAAAAGAATATCTGTGTGAAGACAATGTTAATGAGTTAAATGAACAAATAAGATGGGCCGATGTAATAGCTATTGGTCCCGGATTAGGAAGAAAGGAAGAAACGCAGGCTGCTGTACTTAAAATTCTTAGAGAAAGAAAATTTATAAAGTGTGTGATAGATGCAGATGCAATCTTTGCACTTGGTAATGGGAAATATGAAAATCTAAATTTAGAAGATTTTGTCTTAACTCCACACCTTGGAGAGTTCGCAAATCTCATAGGTATAAATATCACTGAACTTAAAAAAAATATCTTTGAATATGGCAGAAAATTTGTCGCGAGGACAGGAACTTATTTAGTTCTAAAAGGTGCACCAACAATTATCTTTACACCGGAAGGTGATGCCCTTATAAATTCTACAGGAAATCCGGGGATGGCAAAATTTGGAGTAGGGGATGTATTAACTGGAGTGATAGCTGGCATAATGTCCCAACAGAAAGATATTGAAAAATCTGTTGTAGCAGGCGTTTATTTGCATAGCCTTGCTGCTGATCTTTTACAGAAAAACAAAACTGAGTATGCTTTTATTGCAGAAGATATAACTAAATCATTGCCCTCAGGATTTAATTTTTTAAGGAGAACATTTGCTTAGATATTTAGAAAAAAACAAAGTTGCCCTGGTTTATTGGCCTCTAGGTATTTATTGGATAATACTTTTGACATTAACTTCCTTGCCTGGGAATGATCTCCCTGATGTAAAAATCAGTGATAAGATTGAGCATTTTCTTGCTTTTTGGGGATTGGCTATTTTATTAAAATTGACATTAACTGTACAAGACAAATATCAAAAATTAAAGAAATATTCTGCGTCATTTACTTTAGCAATAATAGGGATTTACGCAGCAATAGATGAAATACACCAGCTTTTTATTCCGGGAAGAGACTGTCAATTTCTTGATTGGGTTGCAGATTTTACGGGTGCTACAATCGCAGTTTTAATAATTGGATTGATATTAAAATATTCATCTTCAAAGCTGGCTGAATAAGACCAATTTAGGAATGAATTTTAGGGAACAGTTTGGCCAATGGCCAGTAAAATAAGAAAGTCTCTTTAGGTTGACAAAAAATAGACCATTTAGTAAATTAACAACAACTTATTCGACTATTAGGAGGTGCTTTTAAATGGCTCTGAAAAAGAATCCAAAAGCTGACTTGAGAAGCAAATACAACAAGTTTTATGAAGTCAGTTTAATAATTGCGCTTGCTTTGATGATTGTGGCTTTTAAGTTCTTTCCTCACATAAAACCTGAAGAAAAAATTGCCACTGACACGCAGGAATTGTTTAATGTTGAGGACGTGCAGCAGACAAAGCAGGAGAACAGACCTCCTCCACCTCCCAAACCTCCGATTCCTATCGAGGCACCGACTGACAACGTTCTTAACGACATTGACATAAGCTCGACTGAACTGGACGTAAATGCAGATGTTTCAGCTCCTCCTCCTCCAAAAGTAGAGAAGAAAGATGAGGAACCACAGTATTTTGTTGCTGTTGAAGAAATGCCCCAACCAATTGGAGGAATAGCTGCTATCCAGGCAAAAATAGTATATCCTGAAATAGCAAAAAGAGCTGGTGTGGAAGGGAGAGTATATATCAATGCATTTGTTGATGAAACTGGTACTGTTACTAAAGCAGTTGTTCTTAAAGGTATAGGTGCCGGTTGTGATGAGGCAGCACTAAAAGCTGTTGAAGAAACAAAGTTCAAACCTGGCAAACAAAGAGGTAAAGCGGTTAAAGTACAGGTCTCTGTTCCTGTAATATTTAAGCTTAATAATTGATATTATTATTTATTAAAAATTTCGAGGCACTCAATTTTGAGTGCCTTTTTTATTTTCTGCCGAATATCTGTCAATAATAGTTTTATGGCCGAATAGATTTCTTAATGGATTAAGTATTGAGTTGTTTTATATGATTTAATCATTTATCTGGCAAGTTTATTATCGCCGAGATAAATTAGTATTGGGAGAAAAAGTTGTAATCCTAATTTGAAAAAGATGGAAAGAATATCTAGTTCTTCATGTTAAGAGACTAGTAGTTTAATTTATAATCAATTATTTCTCTTTAGCACAAGCAGCGTAAAATCATCGTTATAAATATCAGATGAATTAAATTCCTTTGTTGAAAAGATTATGTCCTCAATTATTTTGTCTGGTGATTTCGTATTATTTGTTTCAAATATCTGCTTTAGTCTGCTTAATCCGAATTGTTCTTCATCATTATTAAAAACTTCAACTGCTCCGTCAGTATAAAACAGTATCTTATCATTTTTATCAATATAGATCTCATTGGTATTAAACGTAGCTTCATTTAAAATGTTTAAAGACGGTCCACTCTTTTCCAATAATTCTATTTTATTTGAATGCCAAAACAGAGATGGATTGTGGCCACAGTTGCAGTATTTAAATTTGTGAGATTTGTGATCAATTATTCCATAAAAAATAGAAATAAAATCTCGGCTGCGCATAAACTCCGGAACTTGTTTATTCATTATCTTCATCAATTCAGCTGGATCTGAAAAAAGTTTTGCGTTATATCTTAATAGGGCTCGAAAAGCAGCCATTATTAAAGCTGCTGGTATACCATCACCTGAAACATCTGCTATAACAATCGCAAGCCTGTTTTCATCCAAAGTAATGTAATCAAAATAATCTCCACCAATTTCATAAGTCGGAATGCAAATACTGGAAAATTCATAACCTGGGATTTTAGGCTCGGAATGAGGTAACAGGTCAACCTGGATATCCTTAGCCAGCTGAAGCTGTTCTTCCATTTTTTTCTTTTCAAGAATTTGGTGGTGCAATAATGCCCTTTCAATAGAAATTGAAACAGCTTCAGCAAAAAAATCCAACACCTTAATATCATTAGCAGTAAACGTATTAAGTGTGTCACTTTCTACATTTAATGCACCAATTGTCTTTCCGTCCCGGAATATTGGCGATGTAATTTCAGATTGAGTCCTTTTTCTTCCGGCAATATAGTGCTTATCACTTTTTACATCCTGAAGAATAATACCTTTTCCTGTTTTGATAGTTTGTCCGATGATGCCTTTTCCTTCCATTAACATAGCATCTGATTCTAAAGGTAAGTTTCCGAATCCGCGTTCTGCTATACTGGTAATTTTTTGTTTTCCGTAGCGGTATGTTGGATTGTTTATGTCTGTCCTTAAAATAAAAATTCCTGCTGCATCATAATGGATTATATTTTCTAAAGCGTCCAGCAGAAGATTTAGTATTTTATCAAGATCTAAGGTTCCTCTTATCTTATGAGAAATGTCCTTCAGTAAATGGTATTTTATTTCAGCAGTTAGCTCTATTTTCTTCTTCATCTTAGATAAAGATTAAATAATTACTTAAAGGTAGGGAGTAGCATATTCAATTTCAAATTTTATTCCGCTATAGATATATACTTTCTTGCAGAGATAAACATATTTGGGTAATTTTCATGGTGTTCTTTTTAAAGGGTTGCTGTAATGTACGGACTTATAATAAATTTCAATTTTTCTTGTTTCTGAAAAACCTTTCTTAAATGATTAACAGGAACAAGCATATCAACAATAAATGGAAATTAGTAAGTGCAATTATTTGTGTTGTTATACTTGATTTACTTTTCCTTTATTACATCAAATACAAGAACCAGGGGCTCCCGCTTAAAGATATCAATTTATTTTATACAGGAAATTTATTAAATCTCATCTTTGCTCTTATTTTAATCACTGGCATCATTTTTCATTCTTTTTGCAATAAAAATGTATACAAGCCTAAATTACTCATACTTTGTACAGTTTTAATGACTTTTTCTCTCCTCTTTGCTGAATTTTATACATGGATAAAAATTCCTGTCCCTGATTATTTTGTACTTGAACACCCATTAAAAGATGTTCTAAAAGGTATATTGTTTACAATCTATCAGTTAATTGTTTTTATGTTTATTTCTATAGTCTGGATTACTTTTCTAGGAAGGAAAGAATTGTTAATTTTAAGGGCTGTAATTAATTCTATTATTATAGCAACATTCTTACTTATTATTGCATTTTTTCATCTTATATCCGATTATGAAAAGAAAATTGATAAAAATTATGCGGGAAATGCAAAATTTGTAGGAGTGGTAATGGGGGCAGCCGTCTGGTCCAATAATCAACCAAGTCCGAGTCTGGCCTTGAGAGCAGATATGGCGGCAGAATTGTACAAAGATGGAATATTGAAAAAGATACAGGTAACAGGAGGACATGCACCGGGCGAACTTAGTGAAGCTGAAGTTGCATACAATTATCTAAAATCAAAAAATATTGATTCCACTGATATCTGGATGGAAAAAAAAACAGCTTCAACCAGTGAACAAATAAGATTTATTAAAAATACTCTTGTCAATAAAAAGCATCTGAATAATATAATGATTATTTCCGACCCTTATCATTTAGCAAGAATAACAGAGATTTGTAAATTTTATAAAATTAAAGCTCAATTTGCTCGTTCTGAATTAAATTTAAGTTTCGATAGTAAAATCTATTACAGGTTCAGGGAAAGTGTAGCCCTGCTTGTATTTTGGTTCTTCGCATTATAAACAAATAGGTGGATAAAATGATTAAATTTGAAACTCTACAAGAATATGGTCACGAACAAATTGTTTACTGCTACAATAAAGAAGCAGGATTGAAAGCAATTATAGCGATTCATAATACTACATTAGGTCCTGCGCTTGGCGGTACAAGAATGTGGAACTATAAAAGTGATGAAGATGCTGTAAAAGACGTATTAAGATTATCAAGAGGGATGACATATAAGGCAGCGGTCTCAGGCTTAAATCTTGGTGGTGGTAAAGCCGTGATTATTGGTGACTCTGCCACTCAAAAAAATGAATTATTGTTCAGGACTTTTGGAAAATTTATTGAAGGTCTTGCCGGGCGATACATCACTGCAGAGGATGTCGGTACTTCTGTCAAGGATATGGAATTTGTAAGAATGGAAACTAAATATGTTACAGGAATTTCAAAAGCTCTCGGCGGCTCAGGTGATCCGTCGCCTGTAACTGCTTATGGAGTTTATGTCGGTATTAAGGCTTGTGCTAAATACAAATGGGGTAATGATTCTCTTAAAGGGAAAAAAATAGCTGTGCAAGGCGCCGGACACGTTGCAAGTTATTTATGTGAACATCTTTATAATGAAGGTGCAGAAATTTTTCTGACTGATATTAATGAAGATAAAATTAAACGAACACTTGAAACAGTAAAAGCAAAAGTTGTAAAGCCGGAGGATATCTATGATGTAGATGCTGATATTTTTTCACCAAATGCCTTAGGCGCAATAATTAATGATGATACTCTGGGAAGAATAAAAGGAGAGATAATTGCAGGCGGCGCAAATAATCAGCTTGAAGTTGAAAATGTGCACGGTCCAAAACTTGTTGAAAAAGGTCTGGTTTATGCACCAGACTATGTAATTAATGCAGGCGGGTTAATAAATGTTGCAAATGAACTTGAAGGTTACCGGCAGGATAGAGCGCTTAAACAGGCTGAAGGTATCTACGATGTTATTATGAAAATCTTGAAAACTTCTGAGGAAAAAAAGATTCCAACTTATGAGGCTTCAAATAAAATTGCAGAAGAGAGATTGCGACACGTTGGAAAGATAAGTAATATTTATACAGGCAGGTCATTTTTCTCGGGCCGCTTAAGCGAGATAATTAAAAGGTAGTAAACCGATATTTTATTTTTAATGTTCTTTAATTTTTTCATTTAATATGGCTCAGTTATCGAAACGCAGAATTGTAAGGGAAAGGGTACTTCAGATACTTTATGCTTATGAAATGAATAAGGAATCTCTATCTGCCCATATTGAGAATATGCTTAATGATATTACGAATAGGGCAGATAGGGACTTTGCGGAAAATCTTGTAAATCGTGTAATAAGCCACCAGGATGAATTAGATGAAAAAATCAAATCCAGGGTTGCCAATTGGGAGATGAATAGAATTGCTCTTATTGATAAATTGTTGTTGAGGATGGGGATTTGTGAAATACTTTATTTCGAGGATATTCCACCGAAGGTTTCAATAAATGAGTCAATTGAAATTGCAAAGGAGTTTAGTACCTCGGGAAGTGGGAAATTCATAAACGGAATCCTTGATGCCATTTTATCTCAATTAAAGGATGCTAAATCGCTAAACAAAACAGGAAGGGGATTAGTAGAAGAAACAATTTCAAAACCTACCCAAAAGAAGTAGCTTAATGAAAGAAAAAGGCAGAATTATAAGCTGGTCATTTTTTGATTTTGCTAACACTGCTTTTTCTGTAATTATAGTTACGGTTATCTATTCCAAATACTTCACCAACAATGTTGCCGGTGGTACTAAATGGCTTTGGGGCCTTGCAGTAAGTATTTCAATGATACTTGCGGCGATGCTAAGTCCACCGATGGGTGCTATTGCCGACGTTTCCCGCAACAGGAAGAGATTTCTTTTATTATTCACACTTATTTCGGTTATTTGCACAGCCCTCATGTTTTTTGTTCAGAAAGGCGATATCCTTTTAGGAATGGTTCTGTTTATTTTTGCTAATGTTGGCTTTGAAGCAGGATTAGTTTTTTATGATGCATTTCTGCCAAACCTTACATCAAAGAAAAATTTTGGTAGAGTTTCCGGCTATGGTTTTGCTATGGGATATGTTGGTGCCCTTGTTGTATTATTAATTGTGATGATTCTGCTCCCTGATCAAAGTGATCCTACTTATTACTTTTATATCAGATTTTCTTTTGTAATTGCAGCACTGTTTTTTCTTCTTTTCTCTATCCCATTGTTTGTGTTTGTAAGCGAACCCAAAATTGATAACCCGCTAAAGAAGGGAATTATCAAAAGTGGGATTGAGAAAAGTTTTGAAACATTGAAGGCTCTTTTTATCAGGAATGAATATCCTTCAGTAAAGAAATTTCTTCTTGCATTTTTTCTCTATAACGATGCAATAATTACAATCATTGCATTTGCCTCGATTTTCGCGACTAACATTTTGAGAATGTCTGATGCTGAGATAATTTATTTCTTTGTAATTGTGCAAAGCACTGCAGTTGCTGGCTCCTTCATTTTTGGGATAGTGTCTGATCATATCGGCCCGAAAAAAACTATTACAATTACTATCATAATTTGGCTGGTTGTAATTATTGGAGCTTATTTTGTGAGTACCGTTTCCGAATTTTATGTGATCGGATTACTTGCCGGTCTTTCAATTGGTTCTTCACAATCGTGCAGCAGAAGTTTGATGGCTTTGCTTACTCCAAAAGATAGAGAAGCAGAGTTTTTTGGATTTTATGACGGGCTATTCGGCAAATCTTCAGCTGTGGTTGGTCCTCTTTTTTATGGTATCATTTCAGATATTTCAAATGAGAGAGTTGCCGCTCTGGCAATAGGCCTATTTTTTATAACCGGGCTCATAATTTTGCAAAAAGTTAAAGAGCCCGAATTCAAAGAAGAACAAGTGCAACACTAAATTACGCATAATTTTTCTGCTGCTTTTAATAGAACTTCATCTTTCTTTGCAAAACAAACCCTAATAATTTTCCTGGATTTATTTATAGTGCAGAATGGAGAAACAGGAATAACAGCTACTCCAATTTCTTTAGTTAAATAAATTGAAAAATCCATATCATTCTTATCCGATAATTCAGAATAATCTAATAACTGAAAATATGTTCCATGCGCCGGAGTAATTTTGAATCCTGAATTTTGTAAAGATGTAATTAATATATCACGTTTGGATTGGTAGAAAGAATTTAGGGCTAAATAATGATTCTGGTTTCGCATATAATCAGCATATGCATATTGTAAGGGAGTATTGACAGCATAAACGATAAATTGATGGATCTTTCTGAACTGTTCCGTTAAAGCTTTGGGTGCCGCACAATATCCAATCTTCCATCCGGTTGCGTGGTATGTTTTTCCAAAAGAAGATATAACGAAAGACCTCTTTGATAGTTCTTCCGATGTACTAAGGCTGAAATGTCTCCTTTCGTCAAAAATAATGTGTTCATAAACTTCGTCACTTACTAATAAAATTTTTGTATCCCGGGTAATCTCTTCCAGGGCTTTAATATCCGATCCATTTAAAACGCCGCCAGTTGGATTGTGAGGTGAATTTATTATTATCATCTTTGTTTTGTTGGTAATCGAGTCTTTAACGGTTTGCCAATCAAATGCAAAGTCATTTGTTAGTGACACAAATTTTGGAATTCCACCGTTCATTCTAACAACAGGTTCATAAGAGTCATAAGCCGGCTCTATGATTATTACTTCGTCTCCACTTTTTATTGAAGTTGTGATTGCCGTGAAAATGGCCTGCGTAGCTCCCGCTGTTATCGTTATTTCATTATTATAATCATATTCTTTGTCATATAAATTTTTAATTTTTTCAGCAATCTTTTTTCTTAAATGTGGAACACCTGGCATTGGAGCATATTGGTTATAACCTTCCTTTTGGTATTTATTAACAAGGGCGACTAGTTCATCCGAACAATTAAAGTCCGGGAATCCCTGGGAAAGATTTATTGCATTGTAGTCCTCTGCCATCTTTGACATAATGGCAAATATGCTAAGACCTATGTTGGGTAATTTTGAATCGGAGATAAGACTTGTTAGTGTCATACAAAAATTTAATAGAATTATTGCAGAAAACAAAAATTAGCAACATTAAATATAAAGGGTAGGAATAATATCCGACATCCTCGTTGGTGTCACAATACCAATAAGAACTTATTCTCAATTTGCTTTAAAATCCGGGGGACGGACGGCATCATACAGTCTCTTTAACTGATCATAAGCATACCTGTTTCCGCGCTGAGCAGCGAATCTATAATATTTTACAGCATAGGGAGTGCTTTCCTTTATTCCAATCCCGTTTTCGTAACAATAGGCAAGTGTAACCTGTGCAAGCACTGATCCAAGATTGTCAGCCACCTCCAGTATTCGGAAATATTTTGTCGTATCCATATTATCAGTTTTAACTTCACCTAAAAATTTTGCTGTTGCAATTCTTACCGAGGCCTCTACACTTCCGAGCTTTTCTGCCGTTTCCCAAAGTGAAATAGCTTTATCTTTATCTGTTTTAACGAATTTACCTGTGAAATATGAAAAACCCAGCTCAACTATAGCCTGCAGGTTGTTTGCATTTGCTGCTCTGTTCAACAAATTGAAAGCATCTGCTTCAGTAAACTGCTTGTCAAATCCCAGTATATAAAGTTCATACCAGACATACATTGCATCTGTGTTATTGTTATCAACAAGCTTTTTAAGATTTACAAAATAGTTCTTTTGTCTGACCATATACCATATAATCTCCGGAGCCAATGGAGAATCCAATCGTGTCGCACGTAAATAATACTTAGCGGCTAATAGCATATCCTTTTTGAAAAATATTCCCTTTTGGTAAAGTCTTCCTATCAGGTTCAGCGCTTCAGGGTTTCCTGTTTCAGCAGATTGAACCAGGTATGAAATACCGGAATTTTTTAGATTTGTTAATAACGAGTCTTTTTTTTCTTTTATCCCAAGTGTATCAATTAGTGCTTCGCTTCCGTTTATCCAAATGCTGGTCAAAATTTGCCTATCGGTAATTACGGGAACAGAATCTGAGCTTGAGGAAAAGTCAATAAATACCAGCCCGAGATTTGAGGCTATCCTGGATTCATCATCTGATCGGGAGACTACCGGATCTTTTTCAGATTGACTTGTTTTAGTAGTGTCAAAATAATCGGGTGAGACACGTTTTTTTAATTCATCAACAACATCTTTAGCATTGGCATTACCATTTTCAGCAGCTTTTTTTACCCAGGTATATGCAAGATCCCAATTCTTTTTTACTATAAAATCATTTGTGTTTAATATTCCGTAAATATATTCTGCCTGAGGCATTCCGGCCTCAGCAGCATACTTGAAATATTCATAGGCCTTAAAAGGATTCCACTTTACTCCCCACCCATTATTTAATAATATTCCATAATTATACTCAGCAGCTGTCAATTTTTTTTGCGCTGCTTTTCCAATCCAGTAAGCAGCTTTTACAGTGTCTGCCACCGATCCCTGGCCCATCAGGTACCTTAAACCCAATTCGTGCATTGCAAATGGATCTCCTGCATTGGCCTCCTGTATGAGCTTAAATTGCTGCCAGATTTGATATGCCAGGTCGGGTTGATAGAATTGATTAGTATTCCTTCGGGGTCTATTGCTTTTAAATGCCAGACTCGACGTTGTATCCTGCGCTGATGTCTTAATAGTCATCAAAATAAATATAGGAACAAAAATTACAGCAAAATTGAAGCGGAAGTGAGGTTTCAAATTGTTAGTATCCTGATAGTCAATTTTAGTAATAATATATATAAAACGGATAAAATTTAGTTTGAAAGATAAAACACAAATCCCGGTATTAAAAGTCAAAATAAATCCGGGATATGCTTATGTGACACATAATAAAAATGTAAAGTTTAACCTTTTTAAAAGTTTGTTTCTCGATAACATTGAATTATAATCATAAAACGACTAACTTTAAAAGATATATTTATTTCCCTTCCAAATAAAAATTAAACGGTACCGTTTGTCGAAAATTTATGAAAAATTAAACCATAAAATTGATGATTAGCGAATAGAATCTAAGGATATGATAGCAAAAGGTGAGGGAAAAGTTTAATCGGATATCACGGTATAACAAGTAAAGTATTTATTTATTAAAAATTATTATTAGTCTTTCAAATTGAAATTAGTGGATAAATGCTCTATATTTAAATGCAAAAACAAAAAGCATGGCCGCCAGGAAAAAAGTTAAATTTATTTTTGTAACAGGTGGTGTCGTTTCTTCTCTCGGCAAAGGAATAACTGCCTCTTCCCTTGGTCTTCTTCTCAAACAGCGTGGTTTTAAAGTAACAATTCAAAAATTTGATCCTTATATCAATGTTGACCCTGGTACAATGAGCCCTTTTCAACATGGTGAAGTTTATGTGACTGACGATGGTGCCGAAACTGATCTTGACCTCGGACACTACGAAAGATTTCTCGATGTTAATATGACCAAATCGAACAACACTACTACGGGGCAGGTGTACTTCGATGTTATTACTAAAGAGAGGAGAGGTGACTATTTAGGGGCAACGGTACAGGTAATTCCTCATATCACCGATGAAATAAAACAACGGATGATCAAGTTAAGTGAACTTGGCGAATATGATATTATAATTACTGAAATTGGCGGAACCGTTGGTGATATCGAAAGCCTTCCATTTATTGAAGCTATGCGCCAACTGATGATGGAGTTTGGCAGAAAAAATACCATGAGCATTCATGTTACTCTTGTTCCTTACATCCCGGCTGCAGGAGAAGTTAAAACCAAGCCAACGCAGCATAGTGTTAAAAATTTACTTGCACTTGGAATTCAACCTGATGTACTGGTTTGTAGATCAGAAAAAAAATTGACAAAGGAACTGAGAGATAAGATTGCTCTTTTCTGCAATGTTGATACGAAATCAGTCATTTCTGCCTATGATTGTGGCTCTATTTACGAAGTACCTCTGGTGTTATTTAAAAGAAAAATTAGATCAGATTGTTTTAAATAGATTGCACCTATCTGATAAAAAAATAAAACTTGAAAATTGGGACAACCTTGTTGAGAGTATTAAAAAACCAGAAAAAACTGTAGAAATTGCTCTTTGTGGAAAATATGTAGAACATCTGGATGCATACAAGAGTATAATGGAAGCATTTGTTCATGCGGGTGCTGAAAATAATGCAAAAGTAATTGTAAAGACAGTTAGTGCTGAGCAGTTAGAATTAGAAGAACCGGAGAGTTTTTTGAAAGGTGTATGCGGTGTGCTTGTACCGGGCGGATTTGGTGAGCGAGGAATTGAAGGGAAAATAAAAGCAGTAAACTATGCCAGGGTAAATAACATTCCTTTCTTCGGAATTTGTCTTGGAATGCAGTGCGCAGTAATTGAGTTTGCCAGAAGTGTGTGTGGCATTCGCACAGCGAATAGTTCTGAATTTAAACTCAATAAATTTAGTGTAATTGATTTAATGGAGAATCAAAAGATCATTAAGAATATGGGTGCTACAATGAGATTAGGCGCATATCCCTGCGCACTTAAAGAGAATTCCCTGGCGTATAAAGCTTACAAAAGTGATTTTATTTCTGAAAGGCATAGACATAGATATGAAGTAAATAATAAGTTCAGAAGTAAACTTACAGAAAAGGGAATGGTGCTCAGCGGGTTGTCCCCTGACAAAGAATTGGTAGAGATAATTGAATTAACATCACATCCATGGTTTTTAGGTTGCCAGTTTCATCCTGAACTAAAATCCAGAGCAACCAAGGCGCATCCGTTATTCAGGGAATTTGTTAAAGCAGCTATTACATTCTCCGAAGCAGTTAATGAAGCAAACTAATGAGTTCCTGCAGACAGATAATAATATGAAAAGATATCTTTATTTTGTTTTTTACATGTTCATTCTTCTGTCATTTACATCAAACAATATTTTTGCACAATCTAACATTAATAAAAATATTCTCAGGGGTCTTGATAATATATATAATTTCAGATGGACACAGGCCGAATTAACATTTCAGAGATTGATCGACAAATATCCTGATGACCCACGCGGCTACTACTACAAATCAAGTATTTATTTCTGGTATTACTTTAGCAGTAAAAATAAAGACGATCTTCAGAAGTTTATGGACTATTCTGACGAAGCTATCGATAAAGCAGTAGCTTTATTGGACAGCAATTCAGTTGATATCGAAACATTATACATCCTTGGAGCTAATTATTCCTACAGGGCAATGGCGTTTACTCAACAAGGGAAATTTCTTGATGCCGTCTGGTCGACAAAAAAATCGGAAAGTTTTCTTAATAAAGTAATAGAATTAAATCCGAAATTTCATGACGCGTACCTGGGGCTTGGTCTTTACAATTTTGCCCTGAGACAAATTCCGAAAGCTTTACAATGGGCTTTAAGCATGGCAGGAATGAAAGGGGACAAAGAAAAGGGACTAAATTATATTAAAGATGCTATGACTTACGGGACTTATTCCAAAGTGGAAGCGAAATATTATTATTCACAAATACTCACTGATTTTTTCGCGAACTATTCGGCCGCCGCCGGCTATATGAGGTCTCTGTATTACAGTTATCCTGATAATTTATTATTCAATTATACTCTTGCGGTTATTTATATCAAAGATAGAAAACTTGATAGGGCCGAAAGGATATTGAATAAAATAGTTAAAAGCAAGACTAATAAATTCCAACAGCTTGTTGCATATTCTAATTTCCTTATAGGCGATATACTCTTCAAGGAAAATAAATTTGAATCGGCGACACTTTACTATAACAAATTTATTTTAAGTACATCCAGTAATGATTATCAGGGTATTGCAAATTATAGGCTTGCAATCTGTTATGAATTTATGGTTCAGCCAGACGTTGCAAATACCTATTTCAAATTATCAAACAGAGGGGGGGCAGATATTGAAGATGACATTTATGCGAAGAGAAGAGGCGAGCTATTCACAGATGCTGAATTTTCAAAGAAAGAAATGGAACTTGTAAAATTCAAACATTATGTGGAAAATGCGAGATACAAAACAGCTATCGATAGTCTTTCCACTCTTTGTGATAGTACAAACTCGGATGATATAAAAGCCGAAGCCTTGTTAAATATTAGTGATGCTTTATTTTCGCTCGGCAAATATAGTGAATCAGCAGATACAGCTTTAGCAGCAAAATCTCTGGAAATAAAGAATGAGAAGTGGATAAAACCTTTTGCCTGCTTTTATATTGCACGTGCAAAGGAAAAGTTGGGAAATGATGATGATGTGAAAACATATATCAGCGAAGCTGAAGATTATAAAGATTATGATTATCAAAATAAATTAAAGAATTTACTTTTCGGATTGAAAAGTCGGGGGAAAAATTAGAAAAACAGTACAAAAACAGGCTTATTTTATTGACTATATTTTACTATTTAGCTAATTTTAACCACTTTTAAGGACAGTTTTATTTTGAATATAGCTGTATTCGTTTCAGGTAGAGGTTCAAATTTACAGGCTATATTAGAGTCCGATTACTCTAAAGATGTTATCAGCGTTAAAGCGGTTATAAGTGATAAGAAAGATTGCGCAGCTTTTCAAATTGCCGGAAAATACTTTATTCCAACCTTTACTATAGGCAATAGGCCAGGCAAGGTAAGTTACAATGAGCTCATAACTTCACTTAATAAATTAGAAATTGAATTAATAGTTCTTGCAGGATTTCTGAAACTGATTCCAACAGAATTTTTAATAGTTTTTCAAAATAAGATTATTAATATTCATCCGGCATTACTTCCCTCATATGGTGGAACCGGTATGTATGGAATGAATGTTCATCGGGCAGTTTTTAATTCTGGTGATAAATATTCAGGTGCAACTGTTCATATAGTTAATAAAGAATATGATTCAGGAAGAATAATAGCACAGGAAAAAGTTGATATTTCAGGTGCTAAGTCTCCTGATGAATTAGCGGATGAAGTTCTTAAAGTTGAACATAAATTATTGCCTTATGTATTGAGAAAAATTGCTCTGGGCGAAATTGATTTACAAAGCTCTCAAAAAATTATTTCATTATAGTTTCTAATACAGTAAAATTTGGATTAAGACTTGAAAAAAATTGCACTGATTAGCGTTTCAGATAAAACAAATATTAAAGGTCTAGCAAAACAGCTTGTCCAAAATAATTACAGCATTCTTGCTACTGGTAATACGGCAAAACTTCTTAAAGATGATGGAATTGAAGTTACTGAGATTAGTAACCTTACCTCATTCCCGGAAATATTTGATGGGCGGGTCAAAACACTTCATCCGAAAGTATTAGGCGGCATACTTTACAGAAGGGATAATGAAGCAGATCAGAAAGAAGCCACAGATAATGATATTATTCCAATTGATATAATTTGTGTTAATCTTTATCCATTTGTTAAAACCGTTGAAGATCCGAACTCCGATTTAGAGAAGATTATTGAAAATATTGATATCGGTGGTCCTACGCTCATTAGGGCTTCTGCTAAGAATTATAAGTTTGTTTCGATTCTAACTAATCCCGATCAATACGACTCATTTATCGATGAGCTTAGTTCAGGGCAGATCAGTATAGATACGCGAAAAAAACTTGCATTTGATGCTTTTTCATACACATCTTTTTACGACACTTACATTGCTAATTATCTTGAACAAAAATTTGATCAGCCACAATCGTATATCAGAGTAAATTTTAAAAAAAATAAAGTACTCAGATATGGTGAAAATCCTCACCAGAATGGTACCATATTCGGAGATTTTAATAAATATTTTGATGTTTTCCATGGCAAAGAAATATCTTACAATAATATTCTGGATCTCACAGCCGCAGTAGAATTAGTAGAAGAACTAGGAGAAATTTCTTGTGCGATAATTAAGCATAATAATCCTGCAGGTGCGGCTACAGGTAAAAATGTTCTCGAAGCTTATTGCAGTGCTCTGAAAGGAGACCCTGTCTCAGCGTTCGGCGGAATAGTAACATTTACTAATGAGGTTAATGAGGAAGCCGCAGCGAAACTGAACGAAATATTTCTTGAGATTGTGTGCGCGCCTTCTTATACAGACAAAGCAATTGAAATATTAAAAAAGAAAAGAGATAGAAGGCTGATAAAGCAACTGAAATCTGTAAGAATAAATTCGACTACATTTAGAAATATTCCCGGCGGTGTGATTGCACAAGATCCTGATAATATCTCGATAATTGAGAACGAGCTAAAAGTTGTAACTAAAAATAAACCCTCAGAAAAGGAACTTGAGGATTTATTATTTGCCTGGAAAATTGCAAAACATACAAAATCAAATGCAATAGTGTTTGCTAAAGATAAGACTGCGCTTGGCATTGGTGCAGGGCAAATGTCGCGGCTTGATTCTGCCAAACTTGCTAAAATGAAAGCTGATGAGCACGGGCTCGATTTGAAAGATTCTGTTGCTGCATCAGATGCATTTTTTCCATTTGCTGACACTTTAGAAGAAATAATTAAATATGGGGCTACTGCAGTGATCCAGCCAGGTGGGTCAGTTAGAGATTCGGAAGTAATTGAAGCTGCAGATAAACATAATATCTCAATGGTTTTTACCGGAATAAGGCACTTTAAACATTAAGAGGCTCTATGGGAATTTTCGATTTTATAACAACTGATATCGCAATTGATCTTGGCACTGCTAATACCTTAATTTATGTTAAGGGGAAAGGCGTTGTGCTAAATGAACCTTCAATTGTGGCCTTTGATAGGAATACAAAAAAAATTATTGCGTTGGGTAACAAGGCAAAAGAAATGCAGGGGCGTGAACATAAAGAGATTAGAGTTACCAGGCCAATGAGGGACGGTGTAATTGCCGATTTCGAAATTGCGGAAGGTATGATAAGGGCTTTTATTAAAAAAGTAAGAGCAGGCTCGCTTTCAACGAGAAGAGTAGTTGTTGCTGTACCAAGCGGAGTAACTGAAGTTGAAAAGAGGGCTGTACGAGACAGCGCTGAGCACGCCGGTGCTAAAGAAGTCCATCTTATTGCGGAACCAATGGCAGCAGCTATAGGAATCGGGATAGAGGTTGATGCGCCTGTTGGCAATATGATTATTGATATCGGCGGCGGTACAACCGAGATTGCCGTTATTGCACTTTCAGGAATTGTGAACGAAGAATCGATTCGTATTGCAGGCGATGAGATGAATTACGGCATTATGCAGTACTTTAAAAAAAATCATAACGTACTTATCGGCGAAAGAACTGCTGAAGCTATTAAGTGTGAAGTTGGTTCAGCTGTACCGTTAAAAGAGGAAATTACGATTCAGGTAAAAGGAAGAGATCTTGTTGGTGGTGTTCCTAAAACTACAGAAGTAAGTTCTGTAGAAATTCGTGAAGCATTAAATGAATCAGTAGTGCAGATTGTGGATGCTGTAAGACAGTCTCTTGAAAGAACTCCCCCTGAACTTTCAGCAGATATTCTTGATAGAGGTGTTATGTTAACCGGGGGCGGTGCATTATTGAAAGGACTTGATGAAAGAATCAGAATGGAAACAAACCTGCCTGTTCACGTTGCAGAAGATCCTTTGACGGCTGTTGTCAGGGGAGCTGGGAAAGTAATTGACAATTTACATCATTATTCTAAAGTTCTAATCCGTAATAGAAGATATTAAGTGATAGTGAGTCCATCGAACTATGATAAGATTTTTCCTGAGAATTTGGGATGACTTTAAAGAATATATTATTCTGGTTGTGCTTATTATTTTAAGTCTTCTAACAATTTCTTTGAACAAAACCCCCGAAGTAAAAAACTTAAAGGCGCTGGCTTTTGGAAGCTTTGCAGCAGTAACATCGGTGGTATCTGATGTGACTAATATTGCTAAAATCAAAGGGGAAAATAAAAGACTCCTCAGAACAAATGCCGAGTTGATGCTACAGATTAACCGTTTAAGAGAATACGGTATTCAAAATATGGAATTAAAAAATTTACTCACATTAAAAGATGCCACAAATTATCCATTGATACCCGGTACAGTAGTTTCAAAAACTTTGACAACATCGCAAAGTACAATTACTTTAAATGTAGGCAAAAATGATGGAGTTAAGGCGGGAATGCCTGTTATTACTGACCAGGGATTGGTTGGGATTGTTTATGATACTTCAGATGATTTTTGTATAGTTAGAACCTTAATCAATATCGATATAAAAATTACGGTAAAAGACGAACGAAGCCGAATTGATGGGATTATGAAATGGAACGGGGACTATCTGGTTATTATTAATGTTCCTAAAACGTATGACGTTAAACCGGGTGATAGAGTAATTACTTCTGAGATCAGTTCTATAGTTCCTGTACCATTGCCTGTCGGTGTTATTACGGGTCTGAATAATGTTTCCTCTGGAATTTTTAACGAAGCTAAAGTAAAGCCATTTGTTGATTTTAACAGAGTTGAAAATGTATTCGTAATCGGCATAGTTGAAAGCCTAGAAAAAAATAACCTGGAACTAAATTTTTATAACCGTAAATAAAATGCGTTCTGAATATATATATCCCATATTAGTATTCTTTCCGGTTCTTATTATCCAGACAACAATAATTCCGCTTGTTTCCATTAACGGGGTTGTACCCGATCTGGTAATAATTCTTCTGGTATTTTATACTCTTAGGAATGGCCAAATATATGGTACAGTTCTGGGGTTCATTTATGGACTTTTTTTTGATCTGATAACGGGTAGTTTGCTTGGCAGTGCAATGCTTGCTAAAACACTTGCCGGTTTTATAGCGGGATATTTTGCCAATGAAAATAAAATTGAAATCTACTTTAAATCATATAATTTTGCATTAATTGTTCTATTGTGTTCGGTGATAAATTCCGTCATAAATGCCTTTTTTAGTAGTATAGAACTTAATTCTAATTTATTAATAATGGTTTTTCAACTGGGATTATTGCCTGGATTATATACTGCGGTAGTTAGTTTAATCAGCATTGTTTTTTATCCGCGAAGGAACTTTACGTGAAATCCGAAAATTTTGCATCGCTGGAAAGGAAATCTGTTGTCTATTTTATAATTGTTGCTGCCTTTTCGTTGTTGGGTTTTAGACTATTCCAGATGCAGATACTCGAACATCATTCTTATGATGAAAAGTCTGCAAACAATAGCATTAAGGCCATCGAACAAATACCTCTACGTGGAATTTTTTATGACAGGAACATGGATGTTTTAGTTAATAATGTTCCAGCTTACACAGTTAGAATTACCCCGGCTGATTATGACAAAAGTCTAAATCCGTTGCTTGAGACCGTTCTCGGTGTTGCCCCGGGCTATATAGATAAAATTTTGAAGAATAATAGAATCTATTCAAAATATATTCCCGTGAGAATTAAAAGAGGTGTGGACTTTAAGGTCGTTTCTTGGTTAGAGGAAAATGCTGAACATCTTCCGGGTGTAGATTATATTGTTGAAATGCAAAGAGGTTATCCCGACAGCGTAAGGGGCTCCCAGATGTTCGGTTATACTAAGGAAATTTCTCCTAAAAGCCTTGAGAGGATTCTCAGTGGTTATTATAACCCAGGCGATTATGTAGGAAGCAACGGGATTGAAAAAGAGTACGAATATATTTTAAGAGGCGTTAAAGGTAACGATTATGTTCTCGTTGATTCAAAAAGAAGAGAGCTTGGCAAATTTAAAGATGGGCAAGCAGATAAACCTGCTATTAAAGGAAACGATCTTATATTAACTATTGACGATAAAATTCAGAGAATTGGCGAAAAGGAATTGAAGGGGAAAAGAGGCGCTATTGTTGCTATAGATCCTAAAACAGGAGAGATATTAGCATTAGTCAGCGCACCTGATTTTGATTTAAGCGAATTTTCTTATGTGACATCTAAAGATTATTTAAAAGTGTTATACAACGATCCTGCGAAGCCTTTCTTTAACCGGGCAACAATGTCAGTTCAACCTCCGGGTTCTACTTTTAAACCCCTTGAAGCAATTAGCAGCTTTAGATATGGGAGTAATCAATACCTCAACAACATTTACATGTACGGGGGGTGCTACTTTCTATGGCAGATATTTCAAATGTGATGATGTGCACGGAAGACTTAAATGTTGTTCATGCAATTGAACATTCCTGCAATGTTTTCTTTTATAATCTGATCTACAAGATTGGTCTGGATAAATGGCACGAGTATGCAACAAGATTTGGGTTTGGAAAGTGTAACCCATCTTGATATCGGAAATGAAGCGGCAGGTTTTATTCCTGATTCAAAATATTATGAAAAATTATACGGCCAGAATTGGCCAAAGAGTATAATGGCTAGTTTAGGCATTGGACAGGGTGAAGTTAGCGTTACTCCATTGCAGCTTGCACAATATTGTTCACTAATTGCAAATGATGGAGTCACTTATACGCCTCATCTGGTTACAGGTTATCTTGACAATACCACACATAAATTAGTGAAACTTAATAATTCGAAAAAAATAGACGTACATATTGATAAAAAAATATTTGATATTGTTAAAGATGGTATGTTTCTGGTCGTTAATGGTAAAGGAACTGCGGCAGGCAGCAGGATAAAAGATATTCAGATGGCTGGGAAAACCGGAACCGCACAAAATCCTCATGGCAAAGATCACGCGTGGTTTATAGGATTTGCACCTTATAAAGATCCTCAAATTGCAATTTGTGTTTTAGTTGAAAATGTCGGGTTCGGAGCTTCTTGGGCTGCACCAATTGCAAAAGATATTATTGAGGCTTATCTGAAAAATGATAATAATAAAAAAGTAATTAAGAGTGATAATAAGGTTGCAATGAATCAGAGTTCAGAGAGGACCAGAAGTGAGAATTGATTATAAATTACAGGATAAGTTTGATTTAGGAATTTTTATTCCGCTTGTTCTGCTTTTTTGTTTAGGACTTGCTGCAATTTACAGTTCCACTTTAAATAATCCTCTTGCTTCCGGTAATTTTGAGAAACAAATAATCTTTGGTGCAGTTGCCATAATTGTCTTCTTTATTACTTATTCGTTGCCCACTAATACTTTTAAAACAATTGCAATTCCAGCTTATCTTCTGTCATTAATATTGCTTACCATGGTTATTTTAGTAGGTAGAAAAATTGCTGGTCAAAAAAGCTGGTTAATCATCGGATCACTTGGATTTCAACCTTCTGAGTTTGCAAAAATCGGGATGATCTTTGGGGTATCGTATTTTTTAAGTAAAAGAAACACTGACATAGAATCGTTTAAGGACATTCTGTACACTTTAGGAATTGGCCTGGTTCCTGTATTACTCATATTGCTCGAACCAGATATGGGAACTTCATTGGTCTTTTTTGGAACATTATTAGTCCTGATTTACTGGAAAGGAATAAGCCTGTTCGGATTATTTGTTGTCCTTTCGCCCGCAATAGTTGCTATTGCATCAGTATTTGGTTTTATGTATTTCATTATAATGCTGGGTCTGGTTGGGGTTGTGTTATTTCTTTTCAAGAAAGATATATTTTTTAGCGGATCAATATTTGCTATTAATCTTGGAGCAGGATTTTTTGCTGATTATGTTTTCAAAGCACTTAGCCAGCATCAGCAGAATAGGATACTATCATTTGTAAATCCTTATGCAGATCCACTTGGAACGGGATATAATTCAATACAGGCAAAAGTCGCTATTGGCTCAGGTGGATTTTTAGGCAAAGGTTTTTTGAACGGGCACCAGACTCAATTACAATTTATACCCGAACAATGGACTGATTTTATTTACTGTGTTATTGGAGAAGAATTTGGATTTATAGGAAGTGTTTTTACGCTAGTTCTTTTTTTAATTCTTTTTCTCAGGATATTTAAAATTGCTACCTCAACCAAAGATGAATTTCTTAGTTTAACCTTAATTGGAATCTTATCCATTTACTTTATACATCTTTTTATAAATATCGGGATGACAGTAGGAGTTATGCCAGTAATCGGTATCCCACTGCCATTTGTAAGCTACGGCGGTAGTTCTTTGCTGGTAAATATGTTTATGCTGGGGATAGTAGCAAACGTTTACAGAACACGAAGAAATTATATTTAAGGAGGTTTATTGATATTATCAGATACAAAAATACTTGAAGAGATAAAAAAGAAAAATATTGTTATCGAACCTTTCAGAAGAGAAAAATTGGGAACTAACAGTTATGATGTACACCTCGGCAAGTGGTTGGCCCTCTATGTAGATAAAATCCTTGATGCAAAACAGCATAATAAAATAAAAACTTTTGAAATTCCCGAAGAAGGTTTTATACTACAACCTGCTACTTTATACTTAGGAGTTACAGAAGAATATACAGAGACAAGAAACTTTGTCCCCTTTTTAGAGGGAAAATCCAGCATTGGCAGATTGGGGATTGACATTCACGCTACTGCAGGAAAAGGTGATGCAGGTTTTTGTAATAACTGGACCCTGGAAATATCCGTGAAGATGCCTGTAAAGGTTTATAAAGGAATGCCAATTGGTCAATTGATTTATTTTGAAATGGACGGACTGGTAGGAACTTCTTATGATAAGAAACAGAGTGCCAAATATAACAAGAGGACAGTATATCCCGTCGAATCAATGATGTACAAAAATTTTAAATAAAATGACTGCACAAGAAAAACTCACAAAAAAAAACAACGAGCAAAAAGTTATTTGCGTCGGATTAGACTCAGATCTAAATAAAATCCCTTCTCATCTAAAATCGTCTGAGAGCCCTATATTAGAATTTAATAAATCCATTATTGAAAGCACATACAAATTTGCTGCTGCTTATAAAATAAATTTTGCTTTTTATGAAAAAGATGGTGCTGAAGGATTTGAATTAATAGAGAAGACAATTAGACTTATCCCGGATGATATACTAATTATTGCAGATGCAAAAAGAGGTGATATTGGCAATACTTCGCAAATGTATGCTTCAGCAGTTTATGATTATTTCAAATGTGATGCTGTGACTATTCACCCATATATGGGATCTGATTCTGTTAATCCGTTTCTTGAAAATAAGGGTAAAATTAATTTCATACTTGCCTTAACATCAAATAAAGGGGCAAATGATTTTGAAAAACTAAGATTAGAGGACGGATCATTTCTTTTTCAAAATGTCATCAAAAAGGTAAAAGAATGGAATAAAAATAAAAATTGTGGGATCGTTTTTGGAGCAACACAAATAGAAGAATTATCCGAAAATGTAAAACTATTTGGCGATCTTCCTGTATTGCTACCGGGTATTGGGGCACAGGGTGGAAGCCTTGAAGATGTGATAAAGGTCTTTAAAACAAATAACCGTCTTAATATCTTGATTAATAGTAGTAGGGGAATTATATATAAAGATAATAGTAATAAATTTACCGAATCGGCTAAGAATGAAATTATAAGGTTAAACGAAATTGTAAAAAATACTCTAAAATTGTGAAGAAAATACTAGTCATATTTCTATTTATTATTGTAGCAGTTTTTATATATATAAATATTAATAATAGGCCTAAAAGCAGTGCTGCTTTTAATAAACAGAAAACTATTGCAAACGCAGCTAGTACAGAAGAAACCAATCCTCCTGAAATTCCTGATATTTACGATTTTTCATCTTTGACGATTGATTCTAAATTAAAACCTGTTAAATTAAATATACCCGATTCACTTAAATGGAATAGCCCTGAAATTAATATTTCTGCTGCAATTCCTTCGCTCGTAAGGTTGTGTGATCTTTTCTTAGTCATAAACAATAAAAAAAGAGACATGTTTTATCGGGTCAAGGGCGGTAAATATGTATTCAAGAATGTAAAACTAAATGTGGGAAGAAGTGAGCTTGAAATATTTTATCGGATACATAAAAAAAAATCAAGATCAGCAACTAGCATAATTATAAGAGAATAAGATTAGCAGAAAAATGAATTCTCAAAAGCTACCTGAAAAATTTCTCTCAAACATCTGGAAAAACCAATCTAACAATAAGCTTTTTACTACAAGCGATGGGAAAAAAATCCGGGTCATTGATCCTGGAAATGAAAATACACAAACAGACGGTCCTGATTTTAAAAATGCCAGGATTAAAATTGATGGTATCACATTTCAGGGGGATATTGAAATTGACAGTTTTCATTCTGACTGGAGGGATCATGGTCATATCTTCAATAAAAAATATAATAAAGTAGTTTTACATGTGATTCTTTCAGAAGATCATAAATACAATTATGTTGTTACCAGGAACGGCAGAAAAATACCTACTGTTGGTCTGGATTCTTTAATAGCTCCCGAATCAAGAAATTCAATTCAAAAGGCAATTCGCGAAGAAAGAAATGAAAGGCTTTACAGGATACCTTGTGGAAATATATCAGATGATATAAATGAAAAATCTAAACTGGAATTTATTCAGTCTCTCGGTGTACAAAGATTTCAAAAGAAATGCGACAGGATATTACAAAGACTTAAGGAACTGGTATATCTTAAAGAATTGAATGTTCAAGAACCGGTCGTACAATATGAGTTTGATGAAAAGTTTATAAACAGAACTTTTACGCATACTGATTTTGAAGATACTAAAATATGGGAACAGGTATTTTATGAGATTGTGTTTGAAGCGCTTGGCTATACTAACAATAAAGATATAATGAAAAAAACAGCTCAGTCGGTTGAACTAAACTTGCTGAGGAAATATTGCGATGATGATAATTTTGAGGATATTCTCGAAGCTATATTCTTTAATGTAAGTGGGATGATACCTTCTGGAATTAAATATAATGATGGAGCTACTACGGAGTATGTAAGAAAATTAATTGAACATTGGGATTTAGTTAAAAAAGATTACGACAATAAGGTGTTCAAAAAAAGTCAATGGAATTTTGCAAAGTTACGTCCTCCAAATTTTCCGACCATCAGGATTGCAGGAGGTATTAAATTATTATATAAATTATTTAAGGAAGATTTGATTAAGAATATACTTCTCGAATGTGAGGAACAGAACGATATTAAGAAGATAGAAGCATTTATGAGAAATAATATAGTTGTGAAGGGAGATGGTTACTGGCATAATCATTATGTATTTGATGGGAAACCCGGGACAACCATTAAGTATTTTATAGGTGTTGCACGTGCAGATGATATAATAATTAACGTGATCCTTCCTTTTGTTTCTGTTTATTTTGAGATATTTGGAAGGAAAGAAGTTACCCAAAAGATATTCCGATTTTACCTGAATTATTATCAGAAAAGTGAGAGTAGGTTAGTTAGTGATATTTCCAAATCTTTATCAGTAGAACGAAAGCAGGGGATCAGCGTATATCATCAGGGAATGATTAGCCTTTACAGAAATTATTGTTCGCAAAGTAAATGCTTGAATTGTGAAATCGGGAAGAGAGTGTTTAACTAATTATTATTAGCTAATCTTTGAATATCATCTCTTAATTTTGCTGCCCTTTCATATTCTTCGGATTCAATAGCCTCTCTTAATTTAGATTGAAGTGCAGCTATTTTTGCTTCTTTTGTATTCGGAACAGGTTCAGTTTGTTGACTATCCTTTTGCTTGTCTGGCTCTTCAGATGGAATGAAGGCGGCTGCATTCATTACAGATTCAGCTACATATATAGGCGATTGTGCTCTTACTGCCAGGGCAATCGCATCGCTTGGGCGGGCATCGATTTCATTAGTGAGAGTAGACATTTCGAGAATTATTTTTGCATAAAATGTATTCTCTCTTAACTCATCAATTAGAACTTCAATAACTGAGGCACCCACATTATCAAGGAAATTTTTTAGCAGATCATGTGTCAAAGGGCGGGGTGGTTTAATTCCTTCAATTTCCAGTGCAATAGCCTGTGCTTCAAAAGCTCCTATAATTATTGGAAGTCTTCTGCTTCCATTCATTTCTTTCAGTAAAATTGCATAAGCCCCTCCTGTGGATGGGCTCGACGAAAGGCCTAATATTTCACATTGAATTTTATCCACATTAATGTCCTGACTCTTATCCTTTAATTTTTATGATCTCTTTAGTTAATTCAGGCAAAATCTCAAAAACGTCACCTGCAATACCATAATCGGCAACGCTAAATATAGGTGCTTCTTTGTCTTTATTGATCGCAACAATGTACTTTGAGGAGGACATTCCTGCCAAATGTTGAATGGCTCCAGAAATACCGCATGCTACATATAAGGAAGGGGAAACAGTTTTACCTGTTTGTCCGACTTGCTCTCTATGTGGTCTCCAGCCAGCGTCAACTGCTGCCCTTGAGGCACCAACTGCTGCTCCTAATGCATCGGCGAGTTCTTCAACAAGTTTAAAGTTTTCAGGAGCTTTCAATCCGCGGCCACCCGAAACTATTATATCAGCCTCCGCAACATCCATCTTTCCTTCAGATTTTTTGAACTCGGTTACTCTGGTAGAAAGATCAGGAGAGGCTACCTCTTTTGTAACAAGATTTAAACTACCCCCATCTACTTCCTGGGGCTTAAATACATTTGGACGAATTGATATAACTTTTATTTCACTCTTGGGCGTCAGTTCCATCAAAGCCTTACCGGCATAGATTGGACGAGTAACTACGACACTTCCATCAGATGTTTTAATATCTACGCAATCAATAAAGCAGCCTGCATTTAACTTTACGGCTACTCTTGGAGCGAGATCTTTTCCAAGTGCTGTGTCTGCAAAAATAATATATTCAGCATCGGTTTCTTTTGCAAAACCTGCCACAACATCTGTATATGCAGTAGACGAATAGTTTGCCAGATCAGCATTCTTAAAATGTGTTACGTCGGCAATTCCATATTTTGAAATATCATCGAGGTTCCCGATTTCATTTCCCACAACTACTGCTTTAGTTTCAATTCCAAGGTCTTTTGAAAGACTTACTGCTGTGGTTGCAACTTCAAATGCCGATTTTTTTAATTTATTTTCTCTTTGTTCTAATACTGCTAATATAGTTTTTGACATAGATTAAATTCCCTTTAAATAACTTTTGCTTCTTCTCTTAATAATCTTACTAATTCAGGTACTGCTGAACTATCGGTTCCGAGTATTCTTCCCGGTTTTTTAGGTTCAGGCAATTTAAGTTTGATAACTTCTGTAAGATTATCCGAAGGCGCAGCTGGTTTTTCTTCAATAGTTTTCTTTTTGGCTGCCATTATCCCTTTTAAAGAAGCGTACCTTGGTTCGTTTAATCCCTTTTGTGCTGTAATGACTGCAGGTAATTTAGCTTCAACTACTTCCTTACCACCTTCAATCTCTCTTTCTGCAACTAGTTTATCTCCTTCAATATTCAGATTGACAACCACTGCAACACACGAATAACCCAACATTGTTGCTGCCATTTGGCCTGTTATTGAATTATCATAATCCACCGATTGCTTGCCGAAAAATACTATCTCACAGCCAAGTGATTTAATTTCTTCCGATAGTGCTTTTGCAATACCAAAAGAATCTCTGCTATTTTCATCCTTTAACAAAATTCCTTTATCAGCACCCATTGCAAGGGCTTTTCTGATAGTTTCTTTGCTATTGTCACTGCCTACACTTATTGCTATTACTTCGCTATCCCCGCCAAACTTTTCTTTCGTCTTAAGTGCTTCTTCAACGGCATATTCGTCATACGGATTTATAATATAAGTAACTCCATTTGGATCAATAGCTTTCTCATCCTGTCCGATTTTAACTTTTGTTGCAGTGTCCGGAACATGACTCACGCATACTGCTATTTTCATTTCTCCTCCATAAAAACCATTTAATTTTATCAAAAAATAAACATTAATTTGTATAGATTCAATTAACCCTTTTTTAGCTACCTAAGTAGCGTATTTGTTTATTGAGGAAATTACTCACGTAAGAGATTAATGATCTTTATCTTTCTTAAATAATTAATTAAGTTAGTGTATATGGAAGAAGAAACCAAAGAGTTACAAATATCCACACCAGAAATTGATGTTCTCACCGAGGATACAATCGCAACAGGGCTTGAAAGCAAAGTTGTACTTTACAACGATGACTGGCACACCTTCGATGAGGTTATTACTCAACTGATTAAAGCTGTACACTGTTCCTTCGAAAGAGCCAGGGCCCACGCGTTTGAAGTCCATATAAAAGGAAAATCCATCGTATTTACAGGGCAATTGAAAGAATGCTTAAAGGTCTCCGGAATACTGGAAGAGATTGCTCTAACCACAGAAATTGTAACATAGTCATTCACGTAAAATCATGCTGAATTTGCTCTGTTTTGCGCCTTTACATACTGCATTTCATTGTTTGTCCTTTCCTTTCTGCTTATATTTAAAATCTAAATTATAATTCTAAAGGAACTTAGTGAAAAATACCAGAAATGATATAAGAAATATTGCGATTATTGCTCATGTTGATCATGGAAAAACGACACTTGTTGATCATATGCTGAAACAAACCGGTGTTTTTAGAGACAACCAGCACGTTGAAACTAGGATAATGGATTCCAATGCTCTTGAAAAGGAAAGAGGAATTACAATACTTGCTAAAAATTTAAGTGTTAACTATGAAGGAATTAAGGTAAATATTGTAGATACTCCTGGACACGCTGATTTTGGTGGTGAAGTTGAAAGAACGCTCCGAATGGTTGATGGAGTTTTGTTGCTGGTGGATGCTGCTGAAGGACCCTTACCTCAGACAAAATTCGTGTTAAAAAAATCACTCGACCTTGGTTTAAAACCTATTGTAGTCATTAATAAAATTGACAGGAAAGATGCACGACCTGACGAAGTTCTGAATGAAGTCTTCGATCTTTTTGTATCGCTGGGCGCATCGGAAGAGCAACTGGATTTTCCGTATGTGTGGGCGATTGCAAAACAGGGAATAGCTAAATTAAAGTTAGAAGATGAAGGTAAAAATCTTTTTCCTCTGTTTGACGTAATATTGAAATCAGTTCCTCCCCCTGAAGCCGAAGTTAATGCTCTGTTTCAAATGTTAATCTCTGCTATTGATTATAACGATTATCTTGGAAGAATAGGTATAGGGAGGGTACACGCCGGTAAAGTTAAATTAGGTGATAACATTGTTCTCATATCCCGCGAAGGTAATAAACTTAATGCGAAAATTAGCAAACTATATATCTATAGGGATTTTCATCGTGTAGAGATTGGAGAACTTTCCGCAGGCGATATTGGGGCAATTGCAGGACTTGAAGATGTTAACATCGGTGAGACAATTGCTAGCCCGGATAAACCTGAAGGATTACCTTTCACAGCAATTGATGAACCAACCATTACTATGAATTTTATGGTAAACAATTCTCCCTTTGCAGGCCTGGAAGGCAAATATGTTACAACTAGAAATATTAGTGAAAGACTTTCCAGGGAATTAAAATCAAATGTAAGTTTAAGTGTTGAGATGACAGATTCTCCGGATAGCTTTAAAGTTAGTGGAAGAGGTGAGCTTCATTTAGCTATACTGATTGAAAATATGAGAAGGGAAGGTTACGAACTACAGTTAAGCAAGCCACAGGTAATATTTAAAAGAAAACTTGATGTATTATGCGAACCAGTTGAGCATGTCATTATCGATGTACCGGAAGAATTTGTTGGTATTGTGATAGAGAAGCTCGGGAAAAGAAAAGGTGAAATGAAAAATATGATAACATTTAATGAAAACACCAGGGTGGAATTTTTGATTCCTTCAAGGGGTTTAATTGGTTATAGAGCTGAGTTTATGACAGATACGAAAGGTACCGGTATTCTTCATCATAATTTTGAATCTTATGAGCCATATAAAGGAGACATTCAGCAGAGACAGCGCGGTGCTTTAGTTGCGATGGAAACAGGGACAGCGTCTTCATATGCAATGTTTAAATTACAGGAACGTGCCGTGTTTTTTGTTGATAATGGAACGCGTGTCTATGAAGGAATGGTTGTAGGAGAAAACTCACGTGAAAATGATATGCGTGTTAATGTTACAAAAACGAAACAACTTTCCAATATGCGCGCTTCCGGGGCTGACGAAGCTATCCGTTTGGAACCTCCAACTATTATGACTCTTGAGCAGGCTATTGAATGGATAACTGATGATGAATATGTGGAAGTTACGCCGGAAAATATAAGGGTCAGGAAAAAATATTTAACAGAGATGGATAAGAAAAATGCTAAGCTGGCTGCGAAACAGAAAGCTGCAGTGCAGGCAGTTTCTTAAAAAATATATTGGGGAGCATCAAAAAAATAGAGGTGAAATTATGTCTGATAATATCTTACAAGGATTAAAACCTGAAAGTCTTTGGCAGAGATTTTATGAAATTTCGCAGATTCCAAGACCTTCTAAAAAAGAGGAAAAAATACTCGCATATCTTAAAAATCTAATTGGTGATTTAAATCTGCAGTACAAGCAGGATAAACGAGGCAGCATTGTTATCAACGTCCCGGCTACACCTGGTTACGAGAATGCACAGACAGTAGTTTTACAGGGGCATATAGATATGGTCTGCGAAAAAAATAAAAACACAAAACACGATTTTGAAAATGATCCGATCAAATTGATACGACAGGATGGGTGGGTAACCGCAGATGGTACAACTCTCGGCAGTGATAATGGAATAGGAGTTGCAGCAGCTCTTGCCGTAATTTCAGATAAAGATGCCGTACATGGCCCCCTAGAAGTTCTATTAACGGTAGATGAAGAAACAGGACTTACGGGTGCGACGGACCTTAAAAAGGGAATGATCAGCGGTAGCGTACTTCTTAATATGGATTCAGAAGAAGACGGCGCCTTTTATGTTGGTTGTTCGGGTGGAATTGATACTGTTGGTGAATTTAAATTAGAGTTAACGGCGGTTCCGAAGGGTACTGAGGCTTATGAAATACTGATAACAGGGCTCAAAGGAGGACATTCTGGTTTAGATATACATACAGGACGGGGTAATGCTATTAAATTAATGGGTAGAGTATTAAATAGATTGGAATCTTTGAATTACTCTATAGCCAGTCTCGAAGGAGGAAGTTTAAGAAATGCAATTCCACGGGAGGTAGATGCACTTTTAGTAATCAAAAAAACTGATGTTAGTAAGGCAAAGAGAATTATTAAGAACTTTGAAACTAATGTACATAATGAATTTAAAATTGCAGATAGTAAGATTAAAATTGAATTCAAAAAAACGAAAAAACCCATAAAAAAAGTTTTTAAAAAGTCCTTTGGAATTAAGATTGTAAATACCCTATTGTCTTTACCCAATGGCATCATATTAATGAGTCAGGAAATCCCTGGCCTTGTTGAAACATCTACAAATGTTGCCACAATACATACAAGGTCAAAAGTATTACTTATTGAAACAAGTCAAAGAAGTTCTATCAATAGTACAAACCAATACATTGCTAATAGTGTTGCGGCAATTTTTGAATTGGCAGGTGCTAAAGTTTCAACTACAGA
Source organism: uncultured Bacteroidota bacterium (assembly GCA_963772675.1). Classification (GTDB taxonomy): domain Bacteria; phylum Bacteroidota; class Ignavibacteria; order Ignavibacteriales; family Ignavibacteriaceae; genus JAKAGZ01. Next base: position 310,584 of record CAVYYF010000007.1, on the reverse strand, counting down.
TGGATATCCTGGTTGGACGCCTGATCTCAATTCTAATATTTTAAAAGTATCAAAAGAAGTCTTTAAAGAGTTGTTCAATAAAGAACCTGAAATTAAAGCAATTCATGCCGGGCTTGAGTGCGGAATACTTGAAGGGAAAAATCCTGGTATGGATATGATATCATTTGGTCCGACAATTCAGGGTGCACATTCGCCTGATGAAAGAGTGAATATTGAAACAGTTGAGAAATTTTATAACCTTCTGAAAGGTATTCTAAGGAGACTTGCAGCCAAAAATTAAAATAAAATAGCAGTTAAGCTTGAATATCTTTTCTATGTCACCTATAAGGTATCTTATTCTTTCTATATTTTTGGATAAAATGGATATTATAATTCCGGTAAAGGTTTCTAGTTTAAGTCTACCTTGTATTTAATATATGACGGGATTTAACTATTGTTAATATTGATTTAAGTTATACTTTAATAATAATTCAATCTTATAAATAAAACAGACGTGGGAAAACCTCAATTATTGGTCGTAGACGATGATAAAGCCAGCAGGGATGTTACTAGGCTTTTTTTAAGAGATATGTGTGATGTAGACTCGGCCGTTGACGGTATCACTGCTATCAAAAAAACACAAGAAAAAAACTACGATATCATTCTAATGGACATCGGTCTTGGACGTGAAATGAATGGGCTTGAAGCCGCCAGAAAAATTAGAGAGAACGCTGACTATGTAAATGTGCCAATTATTGCTGTTACTGCTTACGCGATGAAGGGTGATAAGGAAGTAATTTTAGAGTCGGGTTGTTCCCACTACCTTTCAAAACCATTTGAAAGTACTAAGGTAAAACAATTAGTAAAAGAAGCCCTGTCAATTTAGCTAAGAAATCTTTTTTTTTCTAACAGAGTAAAACAGAATACACCGGTATTAAATTTTATTTCTTTTTCAACAAATCAATATGAAAGAAAAAAGAGATATTGATATTAATTCTGAAAAACAAAATTTATACAAACTCCTGTTTGAAAACCATCCTATACCACAGATAGTTTTTCGGAGAGATACTCTTAAAATAATATCTGTCAATAATGCTGCTGCAAAATATTATGGGTTTAGCTCTAATGAGCTTTTGAAATTAACCATACTTGATATCAGGCCTGAAGAAGAAAAGAATAAGTTCCTTGAATACTATAAGTCATTGGAATTCAATAATTCAAATGCCGGTGTATGGAAGCATAAGAAAAAAGATGGAACAGTAGTTTACGTTGATGTAACTGCAAGTGATATTGAATTTAATAGTGTTCCGGCAAGAATAATTTCATTAATAGATGTAACCAAAACTGTAGAATCGCAGGAAGCTTTAAAAGAAGAGGAGACAAAATACCAGACACTGGTGGAATCAGTAAGTGAAGGTATTGTACTGGCTGATAATGATGATGTTATCAAATTTGTAAATAAACGTTATTGTGAAATGCTGGGCTACTCAAAAGAAGAATTAATAGGGAAAGTTGGATATGAGGTCCTTCTTGATAAAGATATGCAGGAGTTGATAAAGGGAAAAAATCTCGATAGAGAAAAAGGTATCACTGACAGATATAATATAAGAATGAAAAAAAAGGACGGAAGTCCGATTTTTTTAGAGATCAGTGGCGCACCTGTTTACGATAAAACCGGAAATGTTATCGGGTCATTAGGTATTCATTCAGATGTTACTGAAAGGCAAAAAGCACTTGAAGCTATAAAAGAATCAGAAGAAAAGTTTCGATCACTCGTTGAAAATTCAATAGTCGGGGTTTATCTCATTCAAGATGGAATCTTCAAATATCTGAATCCGAGGCTTGCTGAAATTTTTAGCTATAGAGTTGAAGAGTTGCTGTATAAATTGGGTCCTAAGGATGTTACGCCTTCTGAAGATTGGAGAATTGTAAGTGAAAATCTTCGTAAAAGAATTAATGGGGAGATGAATTCGCTTCATTATACATTTCGGGGCAAAAAGAAAGACGGTAAAATTAACTATGTAGAAGTTTTTGGCTCAAGGACTACTTATGAAGGCAAACCTGCTGTAATTGGGACATTGCTGGATATTACATCAAGAAAAGAAGCAGAGAAATCTCTACGTGAAAAAGAAGAAAATTATAGTAATTTAATCAACTCGTTATCAGATGCTATTTATGTGCTGAATGGTAAAAGGCTGGTACTTGTAAATCCAGCTTGGGAAAAACTATTTGGGATTACTGCAGCTGAAGCTACTTCTAATGATTTTGATATCATGCAAATTGTTGCGGAAGAAAGTGTCCTTTTCATTAATGAGAAATTCAAATTGTATCAACAGAGCAAGTCATTCTCTGCTAGTAGATATGAAATGAAGGGGAAAACAAGGAATAAGGGAATAAGAGAACTTGAAGTAAGTGTTTCAAAAATAGTATGGCAGGGTGAAATAGCAGCTCAGGGTATTTACAGAGATATAACAGATCAAAAGGAAGCAGAGAATATTTTACGACTATCTGAGGAGAAATATCGTAATTTATTTGAGCTTGCCCCAGTTGGTATTTATCAAACAACGATAGATGGTAAAATTGTAACAGCAAATAAAACTTTTGCGAAAATACTAGGATTTGATTCGGTTGTAGAATTAATGGAACATAACATTAGTGAATTTTATGTAGACCAAGAAGTCAGGGATAAATTGATTGAAAAATTTAGGCCGAAAGGGCAAACTGCAAATGTTGAAATAGAGTGGAAAAGAAAAGATGGACAAAAAATATGGATTCAACTTGATGCGCACGTTATGGGAAATGGAACTATAGACGAACCTGACTTTGAAGGCTTTGTTAGAGATATTAGTGATAGAAAAAAAGCTGAGATGGCAATAGTAGCAGAAAAGGAAAAAGCTGAGGAAGCAAATCGTTTAAAAACCGGATTTTTATCTACTGTCTCGCATGAAATAAGAAGTCCTTTGAATGCAATACTTGGTTTCAGTAGCATTTTAAAAGAAGCATATTACAATAAGGCTTCTGAAGAAGAGAAAGATTTTTTTGAATCTATGGAGGAAGCAGGTTTGAGGCTACTTGATACCATTACGCAAGTATTGGATATTTCAAGACTTGAAGCTGATGATTTTTCACTAAATTTAAAACCAATATCGGTTAATCAATCTGTTAAATCAGCTTACCAGGTATTACACTTACAGGCTAAAAACAAAAACCTCAATTTTGATTTACATTTACCTGAAAAGGAAATTATTCTTAATACTGATGAATATTGTTTCGGAGGTGTTCTGGTTAATTTAATAAGTAATGCAATAAAATATAGCAATAAGGGAACGATTAGTGTAAATCTATCAGAAACCAAAGACTATGTTGTGTGTGCTGTAAAAGATGAAGGTGTTGGTATGTCAGAAGATTATCAAAAGCATCTTTTTGAAACTTTTAGTCAGGAAGATTTAGGATTAAGTAGAAGATATGAGGGGACAGGTTTGGGGCTTGCTATTACAAAAAGATATCTGGATTTGCTGGGTGGAAATATTGAAGTGCATAGTAAAAAAGAAGTAGGAACAACAATGATATTTTCTATACCCAAATCAATATAATTATTTATTAATTATAATCCCTACCCAATCGCTCAATAATGACTTTGCAAGTCTTCTATCTTTTTGTGGAAGACTCTTTATCCTTGTTGCATGTGTACCGTCGGGGTTCATAAAAACTATTGAATTTGTTTTTCCTGTCAATTTAATTCCCGCTCCATTTGACCAGGGATCATTTCCGCCGTTTATATAAATTATATTTTCACCTTTGGTTTGCAGCCAGACATTTATTTTTTGAAGCACTTCGGGGCGGTATTCTATTTTTACATTTTCAGGGAGAAAGTCTTTATATGATTCGATAGGTTTTGCTTTTATAATATTTAGCACTTCAGGGCTATTGTAATAGAAATTATAGTAACCTAATTCAGTAAATGATTGATAAAATAATGGCTGATAATATTTCCCATCTTTATCTGAAAATAACTCAAAGCCAGATACATTATTTAATTCATTAAAAAGCTGCTTTGCAGTTGCATTCTTGCCCGGGATTTTATCACAACTACTTTTACCCCATTGCCAGAATGAAAATGGGTATTCTAAGACAGCAAACTCAAATGCGTTACTAAGACCTATGGAAAATTTGTATTTATTTTTTCTTGCGATTTCTTTAACCATCGGAAGGATTTCTTTTCTGTGTCTCAAAACATCAATTTGGAACTGCGTTATTTTATCTCTGCAATCTTTTGTGCCAACTTCAGATGAAATAAACTTATTTATTTCAGGGTTTTCCTGGGCAAGGTTTATAGGTGCGACATAAGCCACAGTAGCATTAACATCATCAGGATAATAGTAGCGATAGAATAAACATGTTTGTCCGCCTTTGCTTATCCCTGTGCTAAGCCATTTACTATCTGTAAACAGTTTTTTAAAAATCGTTGTAATATGATGTAAATCAGCCGCGCACTGTTCAGAAGTTAAATAATACCAGTCCATATCCTGAGGTTTTGAGTCATCAAAGAAACGGTTCTCAACAATGATCTGGTTTGCATTTAATAATTGGGCAGGTTCTGTTATGTAATTTTTGTACGCGGCATATCCCTCGGTTGAAATTACTACAGGTGCATATTTACTCTTAAATGATAATAAAACCTTTTGGGTAAATTTTTCGCTTTGCTGATTATTGTGATCTAATAGCTGTTTAACCTTAATTTTGTAAACAGCAACATAATTTGAATCATGTTTGATCTCCTGAACTGATAATATTCCGGGAAGTGATTTTATAACTTGAATCAGATTTCCGGCAGTTTGGGAGTAGCTATTAAAATAGAGAGATAATGATAAAATTATTACCACAAGAATAATATTTTTATACTGTTTCATCATTTAACCTTACTTGTTGAGTATTTGTTTGAGCGCAGAAAGACAAGCATCCATATTTTTTTCGCTGGAAGTATAGCCCATTAGACCTATTCTCCATATCTTACCGGCCAGTACACCAAGTCCTGCACCAATCTCAATATTGAATTCATTTAATAAGCGGCCTCTGACGTGAGCATCATCGACACCTTCAGGTACTTTTACAGTAGCAAGTTCAGGAAGTCTCTGACCTTCCTTAACAAATGTTTCCAATCCTAATTCTTTTAAGCCGGCAATGAATTTATCGCTGTTAGTTTTGTGTCTTTGCCAGGACTTTTCAATCCCTTCCTCCTGAAGCAGCAGTAAGGCTTCGTGTAAACCGTAAAGGGCATTAATGGGTGCTGTATGATGATATGATCTTTTTGATGCGCTGCCCCAATAGCTGACTACAAGATTTATATCCATGAACCAACTTTGCACTTTATGTTTTCTGTTTTTAATAATTTCAACTGCTCTCTCATTAAAGCTAACAGGTGATAATCCGGGAGGGCAGGAAAGACATTTTTGCGAACCCGAGTAAATAGCGTCAATATTCCATTCATCTACTTTTAAGGGTACACCCCCTAATGATGTTACCGCATCAACTATTGCAAGACAATTATGCTTGTGAGCAATTTCAACAAGAGTCTTTGCATCTGAAAGAGCACCAGTGGAAGTCTCTGCGTGAACAAATGAAACCAACTTTACATCCGGATTATTTTTAAGTTCTTCTTCGAGTTTGTCAGGAGAAATTGCTTCACCCCACGGTGCATTGACAATTATTGCTGTAGCTCCACACCTTTCTACAATCTCTTTCATTCTTCCCCCAAAGACACCGTTAATGCAGACTATCACTTTCATTCCTGGTTCGACAAGATTGACAAGACATGTTTCCATTCCAACACTTCCCGGTCCGGAGACAGGGAAAGTTAATTCGTTTTTTGTTTGAAAAGCGTAACGCAGCAACTCTTTTATCTCATCCATTAATTTTATGAATTGTGGATCAAGATGACCTATTGTTGGTCGAGCCATTGCTTCAAGAACTCTTGGATGAACATTTGAAGGGCCTGGCCCCATTAAGATCCTTTTAGGGGGAGTAAAAGGCAGAATAGTCATATTAAATCTCCGCAAATAAAAATGAATGAAGTAGTCAAGTGGATAACGGTTTATTAAAAATTATATTTGTTCTAAAGTAATTCGGCTTCAGATAGAATTGTTTTAAGGTCCTCAAGTTCATTATTGTTCAGCTTATTTAATGGTGACCGAGGGTCGCCACCGAAATAACCGAGCATATCCATTGCAGCTTTCAGTCCTGCAACACCGTATTTGCCGGTTACGGCCTTGTTTACCGGAATTAGTTTAGCTTGTAGTTTGCGAGCCTCTTTGAGTTTGGCTTCATTAAACAGATCATAAACCTTTACACACATATCAGGAGCAATATTAGCAAGAGCTAAAACTCCGCCCGCAGCTCCAGCGCATAAACCAGTAAATAAAACAGAGGCAGTACCAACGAGAGTTACAAAATCATCAGTCGAAACATTTATGATTTCAGATAAGTGAGCAACATTTTCAGAACTATTTTTAAGACCAATTATATTTTTGTGTCCCGAAAGTATAGAGACAGGCGCTGCTTCTATATTTACTCCTGTAAACTTCGGTACATTATAAATTATAAGTGGAATATCTATTTTATCGGCAACCTCAGTAAAATATTTTATGAAAGAATTTGAATCCATCTTTCCCTTAAAGAAAGACGGGGTTAATATCAAAGCATAATCTGCGCCTTTTTCAGCAGCATCATTTGTAAGCGATATTGTCTCCTTAATCGAGTCAGAACCTGTGCCTGCAATTAATATTTTATCCTTGCTTGCATTCTTTTTAACATTTTCGATCAGCTTTAATTTTTCTTCACGCGTTAAAAAAGCGCTTTCTCCATTTGAGCCCATTACAACGTAACCAGCTAATTTAGTTCTATTCCATTTCGAAATATTTTCTGCCAGTTTGTCAAATGCTATTTCATCATTTACAAACGGGGTAGTGATCGGTGGGAAAATTCCTTTGAGCATATTCAATAATTAATTTGAAAAAATATTTTTTAGTACGAATGTAACATTTGCCGGTCTTTCAGCTAACCTTCTTACGTACCATGGGTACCAGGCAGAACCGTAGCTGATCAATGTTCTGACTTTATATCCTTCTTTAGCAAGTCTCAACTGTTCGCGGGTTTTTATTCCATACAACATATGAAACTCATACTTATTTTTATCCAGGCCAAGTGATTCAGCATATTTATTTATTGCATTAATTAGTATAAGATCGTGAGTTCCAAATACTGCCCTCATTCCACCTTCTTTAACCTTGGTTAACATTTTTTGTGAAAGATCCAGATAATTCTCGTCAACTCTAAATTTATCTTTTAGTGCAATTTCAGCCGGTTCTTTATACGCGCCCTTTACCAATCTTATCTCGGGATTTAATTTCATCAATTCATTTAGATCCTGATGAGTGCTGAATAAGTATGCCTGAAGACAAAGTCCGACATTTGATTCTTCACTTTTTATCTTTTCATAGAATTCTATTGTCCTTTTGGTGTAAGCGCTTCCTTCCATATCTATCCACACTGTATTTTTTAGAAGATTTTTAGCTTGTTGAACAATCTCTTTGAAATTTTTATATGTATGTTCAAGTGAAAGATCAAATCCAAGCTGAGTAAGCTTTAGTGAAACTTCAACATCTATCTTTTCTGCCGCTATTTTTTCTATTACTTTAATGTAATGATCTTTTACTGCTTCCGCTTCTGAGAGATTTACAAGGTTTTCCCCAAGACGCGTGAAAATCGCAGGGATACCATCTTTTTGGAAATACTTTGTGGCTTCAATTGCGTTTTCAAGTTTCTCTCCCGGCATAAATCTCTTTAACGCTTTTTGGACAAACTTCATCCGAGGCACTTTTTCCTTTAAAGTAGGATTTACAGAAGCCCATAGTAAAACGCTTCTCATTACTCCCATCTATAGTTCTCCTTTAATAGACAATACGAGATTTGAATTCCAGAATCCAAAATTAATGAAACCCGAAAACTAAGGAAAATTATTTCCGAATTGAAGCAAGTTTCTCAACTTCCTTAACCGTTTTTGGGATTGGCTTCCCTAGTACTTTACTGCCCTTTGTAGTGACAACAATATCATCCTCAATTCTGATTCCACCGAATGATTTATGCTTCAGGACTTTGTCATAATTTATAAACTCTTTGAATTTCTTTTCTCTTTTCCATTTATCGATTAATTCAGGAATAAAATAAATTCCCGGTTCAACAGTCAGTACAACTCCGGGTTCCATTTTCTTTCCAAATCTTAAATAAGCCAGGCCAAACTGAGAGCTTCTTTTTGTTTTTCCATCGTAGCCTGTATGTGCTTCGCCTAAGTTTTCCATATCGTGGACATCAAGGCCCATTAAATGTCCAAGACCATGGGGAAAGAAAAGAGCGTGTGCACCCTGACTAACTGCTTCATCAACGCTACCTTTCATAAGTCCAAGTTCTTTTAAATCTTTCAACAAGAACTCTTGCGGATTCAAGATGAACAGATCGGTAAGTAATTCCCGGTTTGATAGCCTTGATTGCTTTTAACTGCATATCCAGAACAATTTGATAAATTTCCTTTTGAATATTTGTAAACTTGCCGCTAACAGGAAATGTCCTGGTTATATCGCTCGCGTAATGCATTGCAGTTTCTGCACCTGAATCATTGACTACTATGTCTCCTGCTTTTAATCTATTTCCCTGGAAATGATTGTGAAGTGTTTGTCCGTTTTTTGAAAAAATAGTCGGAAAAGATAATCTTCCACCTCCGGCAATTGCAATCCCCTCCATTACTCCTGCAATCTCTCTTTCATTTATACCGGGCCTGACTAATTTCATTGCTGTAGTCTGCATTTCATAAGCGACATCGAGAGCTTTTACAATTTCCCTGATTTCTTCCGGAGCCTTCTTTACTCTCTGTTCTGCAACTGCAAGAATTAATTCTTCTGAAGAATATTCTTTCATCCTTTTGGGATGAATTCCGAGCAGATGCTCAATCTTTAAAATATTGAATGCTCTGTATTGAGGGAGGTAATGTACCTGCCGTCCCTGAGCCAGAACATTCTTTATCAGACTTTCCATTTCGGCAAGAGACCCGGTTTTTCTTACTCCAACTTCTTTAGCCCTTTCAGAAATAGTCGGCTGAGGTCCCATCCATACTATATCGTCTATGGTAACATCATTTCCAAAAATGTATTCTTTGTTTTCGTCAACATCTATTGCTGCTGCAATACCTGGGTGATCTATTCCAAAATAGTATAAAAATGTGCTGTCCTGCCTGAAAGCATATTGGTTATCAGTATAGTTCATCGGGGCTTCTTCATTTCCCAGCAAAAGTATAAAGCCCGAGCCAACCCTTTTCCTTAAAGTTTTCCTCCTTTGAACATATATTTTTGCATCGAACATTACTTACCTCACAATATTTGTGTACAGATCAATTATCAATTATAACAACTTAAATATTTCCTGATTTAGTATCCAATTTTTAATGATAGGGAAGGGTGACTTTATTCTTCGTCTTTATAAATAATATTGTATTTATTAATTAAGCGGTGTATAGAGCGCCTGTCAAGTCCACAATTTTCGGCGGTCTTTGTTATATTACCTTTGTTGAGCTTCAAATGATGTGTCAGATATTCAAGTTCAAATTTTTCAATCATTTTATCCTTGGCTTCCTTATATCCCGGTGACAAAAATTCTTCATTGAGTCTTTTATCTCCAGTGTCCAGTTCCAACGGAAGGTTTTCTCTTTGAATTATTGAAGAAGAACTTAAAAAGAAAGCTCTGTTTAATATATTTTGTAACTCTCTCACATTCCCTGGCCAGCTGTATTTTTTTAGTATTTCCTCTACTTCCTTTGAAAACCCTTTTTGTTCACTATCCTCCATTGAGCACAAATTTGAAATAAAATAATTAGCTAACGGCATAATATCATCTGGCCTGTCCCGAAGTGGGGGGATTTCTATCTGGATTGTATTTAGCCTATAATAAAGGTCCTCTCTGAATTTTTTGTCAGCCACAGCATTAGCTAAATTTTTATTAGTTGCAGCAATGATACGTACATTTATTTCAATTTCTTCCTCACCGCCAACCCTCCTGATTTTTTTGTCTTCCAGCATTCTTAGTAATTTGACCTGCAGGTTCTGGCTCATATCACCAATCTCATCAAAAAAGAAGGTACCATGATTTGCAAATTCAAGGAGTCCTAGTTTTTTCCTTACGGCTCCGGTGAAGGCACCTCTTTCATGTCCGAATATTTCACTCTCAAATAAATATTCGGGTAATGCACCGCAATTTACCGGCACAAATGGATTATCTCTTCTTTTGCTAAGATCGTGAATAGCACGTGCTATCAATTCCTTTCCTGTTCCGCTTTCTCCGGTAACCAATATATTGAAATTGCCGGGGGCAACTTTCTTAACAAGCTTAATAACATCTTCAATCTTCTGGCTTTTATATATGAATCCTGAAACCTTTATAAATTCATTCCCTTGTTTTACATGACTATCTACGGATTTTTGCAGAGCCCTGTCAATAGAGTCGAACAATACTTTGGAAGTAAAAGGTTTTTCTATAAAGTCAAATGCACCTTCCTTGATAGCTTCCACGCTTGCTTCGATTGTACCATAGCCTGAGATAATTATTACTAAAGCATACGGATGTTTTTTTATGGCAGCCTTAAGAATATCAATTCCGGAAACTTCCTTCATTTTCAAGTCTGTTATTATTATATCGTAACTTTTTGTGGTGACCAACTCTTTTGCTTTAACCGAATTATTACTTAACTCAATTTCAAAATCTTTTCTATAAGATAAAATCTTTTCAAGACTATTTAGCATTTCAGGTTCATCATCTATAACCAATATCTTTTTCATATGTTATTGCCCTTAAATTGTATTGTAAAAGTGGTCCCGATACCCGGCTCACTTTTACAGGTTATTTCCGCTGAATGGTTGTCACATATTTTCTTAACAATGTATAATCCAAGGCCTGTACCTCTTTCAATACTCTTTGTCGTAAAAAAGGGCTGAAAGATTTGATCCAATACGGATGGTTCAATGCCACTGCCGTTATCGTTGATACTAAGTACAATTTTACCGTCACTATTTTTGTCGACGACAATTTCAATCCTGCCGTCATTTTCGATTGCATCAAAAGCGTTTGTTAATAAATTCATGATTGCCTGCTCAATATCAAGCTGATCCCCTAAAATTATTACACTGTTGCCAGGGATTTTTTTTGTGACGATTATTTTATTTTTTACTATTAAAGGATTTAGAATATTAAGACAGTCAACCACTGTGCTTACAAGGTCAATTTTCTGGTTTAGTTTAGGATATTTTTTGCTGTGTCTTAGAATAGTGCCTGTAATTTTTGAAACCTGGTTTGACTGGTATAAAATTGTATTTAGGTCTTCAGAATAATCACTAATCTTTTTGTCTGTTGTAGTTTCAAGGTTCAGGTAATCAGCTCTTGACATTATGATTGCGGTATGATTATTAATATCGTGTGCCATTTCAGCTGTCAACTCACCGAGTGTAACTAATCTATCTGCCCTCTGTAGTTGTTCAGCATGTAGTTCTTCTATCCTAGTTTTAGATTCTCTTAATTTGTTTACCATATTATTGAAATTAGAATTAAGTATGGCAAACTCATCACTACGGTTTTGCGGTAAAACAATATCCAGGGCCCCTTCTTTAACCTTATTGAGTGCGTTTATGAACTTTGATAATGGTTTGTTGATTAGTTGGTTAAAAAGTCCATAAAAAGAAAAGGTTAGTAACGTAATTATAATTACAGTAATGAGTATAATGGTTAAAGTACCTTCATAAAATTTATTCTCAGCATCTCTTAGATTTGTATCTACATCAAGGTAAGCAATAACACTTTTGGTACCGTGGCAAGTCCTGCATTGTTGAGCATTTAATATTGGTTCAGAGGCTGAATAAATATAATTATCCGGGGAAGCAGTTATGGTCCTTTTTTTTATATTCTTAATATCAATGTGATCCGGTGAAATATCTGAAATATATTTGTTTCTTTCCATTCTGGTTGATGCGAATCTTATCAATCCGCTTGGATCAATAATTCTGATATGGTCTATATGATCATTCTTAGAAAGTTCATCTAGAATGTGTTGAATATTTTTGTCTTTATTCATCATCATTTCAGTATTAAGTCCCTGGCGGAAAATATCCAAGGTTGTTTCAAGCATTAAAGATGTTTGTTTGTGGAAATTTTCCTTCAGCTGAGTGATGATTAATATGTTACCTATTACAACACCTGTCACAATGATTGCTATAGAGAGAAAAATAAATTTGCTTCTAATTGTTCTGAACATTTTTGGATCTGCTCATCGACTTGTAAAACATTTTGTAAACCCCTAAGCCCCTCTGACAGGATAAGAAAAAGTATTTAATTTTTCTACAAAATTAATCAATATTGTTGCAAAAAACTACGTTAATATGTAGTCCTACAAAAGTCACAGTGTGACATTTAAATCACACTTTTGATTTATCGAACTTACTTTTCAATTCTGCTCAAGATACAAATCCTTTTAATATAGGCTGAATTATCAGTTTAGATCAAACTTCCTTGCTTTATTTGATGATAATTTAACTGGCACATTGATTGATAAAGGAAAGCTATGAAAATATTACTTATTTCCGGGGATTCAAACCTGATTGAGCAAATAAAAAAAACTGATATGTTTTCTTCAGAAAATATTGTAGTGTTTAATGAAAGTAATGATCCCCTCGATGTTATGTCTTTCGCTATACATAACCATCCAACCCTGATGATAGTTGATGATGATTTTCTCCGACCGATTTCAGGAAGAATTGTTAGTTCGATAAAAAATGTTTTGACCAAGGTCTCTACAATATTTATTACTTCGGACGAAAGCTATGAACTGGGACGGGAAATAAGTCCACTTGGAATTCAATATTATGCAATTAAGCCCGTAGACGTTAATGATATGAGGGATTTAATAGCATCTTTAACTAAGATAAAAGTATCTGACTAATTAAATGATTTACACAACACAAAAACAGAAGGATATGTAAAATGAAAAAAATGGTTCTTTATATTATTCTTACGCTCTTTATGTGTACGGCTATGAATTATGCGCAAAGCATTTCAGTTCGTACATTTGGTGTATCACCAAGAGCAGTAGAAGAGGATTCAGTCGCACATTATTTTGACAGTTGGTATACAGGCTTACAAAATGTTGGTAACCAATCAAAAGTGTATTTGGAAGTTACTAGCTCAGCAAAATTGAATACCCCTGTCTGGACATTTATATCAAAGCCAGCCGGTTCTGTAACTGCCTTTGGAGCTACAAATGACATTGATACTTCCAACCAGGTTATCTTTTTTAATCCGGATAAAGTTGGAACATATAAAATTGTAGTCGCTGATGGAAGCCTTAAGGATACCATCACAATCAACTCAGCACTTTTTGTAGGTTATGAAACAGGTGCCTGTTATGTATGTCACAACGGTGCTTTTGTGCCTCAGGGAGTTCCTCTATTTTCCAATTGGCAGGGCACAGCTCATTCTACTGCAACTTCGAATGGATTAGACGGTGTTTTTGGCTCTCATTTTGGCGAAAGTTGTTTACAGTGTCATACAACCGGTTATGATACTCTTGCAACAAATGGTGGGTTTGATGATTATCCATTTGTATTCCCCACAGTCTTACAGCCAGGAATGAATGATTCAATGAAGGCTGCTTATCCTCAGGCCATGGCATTAGCTAACGTTCAATGTGAAGCTTGCCACGGACCTGGAAATATGCACTATGGAGCTCCTGATAAAATGTCAGTATCATTATCACCTGAACTTTGCGGATATTGCCACGATGCTACCGGAGCTCACGAATTTTATTCAGAACAGTATTATGCTTCAGTACATGCAAACCCAACGACCCTTGCAAGAGGCAGCAGTACTAGCTGTGCACCGTGTCATAGCGGCTCAGGATTTGTTTCATGGATTAAAGGTGGTAAAACCGCATTAACTAGTGCACCAGCCGTACAAAAAATTGCCTGTGCTGTTTGTCACGATCCGCATGATGCAACAAATGAATTTCAGTTAAGAACAGCAACTGTTACTTTTGCTAATGGTGTTACAGAATCAAACATAGGTGCAGGAGCCCTTTGCATGAATTGTCATCAGTCAAGAGTAGAGGCTGTTGATTATACGAATAATTATTTGAATAATTTATCACATTACGGACCTCATCACGGACCACAAGGTGATATAGTTGCAGGTACTAATGGATATCAGTTTGGTTGGAAATTCCCAACCTCTCCTCACATGCAGGCTGCTGAAGGCTGTATAGATTGTCATATGTCAGCTGCGGGTGTTAATTCTGACGGTACAACAAGACAATTATTTGGTTCCCACTCATTGAATATGGTAGATCCGGTAACAGGCGATGATAATGTTTCAGCTTGTGCTCCATGCCATGGTACAATCGGGACCAAATTCTCTGATAAGAAATTCTACGTTAATGGTAATGCAGATCTTGATGGTGATGGAGTGGCTAATGGGCTTCAGATTGAAATTCAGGGATTGTTAGATAGAATAGCAACTTATTTACCAAATACTAATGGCCCGGATTCAACCTGGACATTACTTGAGGCTGAAGCTTATTTCAACTGGGATATGGTTACTGAAGATAAGAGCTTGGGTATTCATAATCCACAGTATATCTATTCTCTATTAGCAGTTACTTTGCAGAAGCTTGATCCCACAACTGGCATTAAGCTGATTGATAATACTGTTCCACAAGTTTATTCACTGGGACAAAATTATCCTAATCCGTTTAACCCAACTACAACTATCAATTATACTATTCCTAAAGAAGGAAATGTAAAAATTGAAGTATATGACATTACAGGCAAACTCGTTACCACTTTGGTTAACAGCTCTATGAGCGGTGGTAAATATTCGGTTACCTGGAATGGCAAAAATTCATCAGGTCAGAATGTTGGATCAGGTATTTATCTTTACAGAATTCAGGCAAGTGATTTTGTTTCTGTAAAGAAAATGGTAATGCTTAAATAGTATAATAAGTTTAAGAAGCTTGCACTTGTTGGGGGGACAGGTGCAACGCTTCCTAATTAAAGAGTTTGGGTGCGCTTAAAATGCTTCACGTACCTGAAATAAGTAAGCAATAATAACAGTCTGAAGCAAAAGGGGTGAAGGGGGGAGTAAGAAATAGAAGATTTCTTAAAAATGCCCTGTTCAAGGTGGTAGAGACCCCTCCACTGAGAGCAGGGCATATTTATTTTTAAAAGTTTATTAATTTAATACGACTACTTTGAACAAGTTTGCCGAAACGGAACGGCTACAATAAAAATTTATAAAATGCCGAGAGTGAAATCGCTGTCGCCTTGATGGGCTTGTTATACATTTTATTCCCATTTTTCCCAAAACCTTTTTGATATAGTATAAATATATTCTTCTATTTCGTAAAAGATAATTTTTGCATTATCATCTGCTAATCTTTTTTGCATAAAACCTTGAGCAAAACTCATTTCCAACATTGATAGTTGCTGTGTTTCAACGTGCTTTATTTGATTATCTGCTAATTTAAAACCATCAACTCTGCCTTTTCTATTTTTATCAAATATTTTGGATTTATCAGAGTGAATAAAAGCGTTCCTTATATAATCTTTTATATGTATAAGATGTTCGCGTTCTCCATCGTCTATATATTTGGCTTCGTGTAAAGCAACGATAAGTTTATAAAGTTGTAAGTCTCCAAATTTCTCTTCTGCTTGTAAACTTGCATTAGCTAAAAATGTAAGATTAGCACCGGTTTGAGTTTTTCGTATTTGATGTTCATAATCATTTTTCAAAACTGTCTTCAAGCATTCTTCAAGTGTTACGCCTAACATAACAATTGCAGTAAGAGTTAAGTTGCAAGCCAAAGCTTGTCGGGTTTCCCAAATCTTAATGTCTATATCGTGAAATTTTGTAGTTCGATGACATTTTAAAAAATATTCATTTTGCCTAATGTTATCTATTATTCTGCTTATTATTTGCTCAATATTTATGTCAATATCGTAATTCTTGTCTTTAGTATTTTCCAATATTCTTGAATAATACTTTTCTAATTGTGATATGATTTCTTTTAACGCAATTATTTCATAATATTTTACTGCTATTTTGCTTGAATATTTTTGTCCAACGTCTCGAATATTTTTGTTTTTATATGAATTTATAATCTTAGTAATTATTTCATATATAAACCTATAATTAATCTCTGTCTGATAAATTCCAACAAATTTTATAAATATTATTAACCCTATTTCATCTTTGTTGGGACAATAATAAGTTAATCTTACCCCTTCATTTACAACAGTTTTAGAAAAATCATCCTCTATATTACTGGTGAAAGAACACTTTATTGAATTATAGTAGTCAAGGCTACCTTCTTCACCAATATTATTTATATAGAATATTATGTTTGCAATTGGAAACATATATTTGAAAATGTATAACGGCGTTGCAAATAACCGGCGCCCCAGAACAAGAATGCCAATTAAAAAGTAACTGCCAAAGGTTAAGCAAACTGTGATTAACTTGCTTTCGCAAGTGCAGTTTGTAAGTTAATTAATTAGAATGAACACTTAGAACAAAATCTCAAACAAAAATCAAATTCCAAAAATTATAAAATCGCCTAACCAAAATGGCGGTCGGCGTTGAGGCGCTTGTTATATTGCTTTTTCTTTTTTAATCAGTATATAAGCTCTTTTACTTTGATGTTCGATTTCTTTATATGGATATCTAATAATTGCCTCGATAACCTTAAAACCAACTTTTTCTAATAGTGCTATTATTTTATCAGTGTCCATAAAGCGCCAACTTGCATTTGCACCTTTTACCTCTAAAAAATTTTTTACTTTAATTATTTCATCCCCAATATGAAAGCTAAACAAACAATAACTCCCATTTTTTAATAATCTATACCACTCATTAAATGCTATTTTAACATCTTTATAATTAAAATGTACTATTGAGTAAAATGCTAATATTCCATTTGCCGAAGATGAGATCATTTTTGAAGAAAGCATATTATCAACTTTAAACTCAATTTGTGAAAAATTTTTCTTTGCCAAAGCAACTGATTTTTCAGCAAGATCTAAACCGATTACTTTAAATCTTTTTTTATTAAAAAGGTATTTTGTTGTTTGCCCAGAACCACAGCCCAAATCATAAACTAATGAATTATTTGGAATCATTTCTGAAAAACGATCTAAGATATTTCTATCAAATGGTTTGCTGTTTAATTCATCTAAAAAATTTTGAGAGTATTCCTTGGCTGTTAGATTATAGCAATTTTTTATCTCAACTAAATAATTCTTTTTCATACTTTAATTTTATTTTTGTTCGCAATATAACTCCTACTTATGCCGAATTCTCAGTTCCCAATTCGGCTGTTATTTAAGAATATTTTTCTAATATATAAACTAAAATATAAATTTATTTTAGCACCTAAATAATTAAATAATAAATATTTACGCCAATATTATAAATCCTGTGCAGGTTGTTATATAAGAATATTATTCTCATGTATCATCCTGAACTTTTTCAACATAATCTTATATCTCCGTAAGCTCCCCGCAAGGAAAAGCGCTGGTTAAATTTTACTTAATTACCATAAAATACCAAGCAAAATCAACAATTACTTTCATTTATTATTAATAACGCCTCTTTGTGATATTAGTAGTGTCCTAATTTCATTTTCTGTAATGCAAAGAAACTGTCATTCTGAATATATTTCAGAATCTGTAAATATTTAAGAGATCCCGAAACAAGTTCGGGATGACAATTTATGAAACCCTGAATTTTCTTTCTATAGCACTTTCCCTAAAGTTGAATATTTCATCCAATTGTTTTCTTATAAAAACCTTATTCGATAACGCGCCCAAAAATCCGAAGGGGGGATTGTAAGTCACGATATCAGTCATTAAAACACCACTGTCAATTGGTGTTATTTTATGCTGGTGGTGCCACATTGAGTAGGGACCAATTCGTTGTTCATCAATAAAATATTCATTCTCTTTAACGTATGTAATCTCAGTTACCCATTTCATTTTTATTCCTAACAACGGGCTCACCTTATAACTTATTATCATCCCGGGATACATTTTTCCCGGAAGGTTGTTATTTATTATTTCAAAACCCAGATACGGCGGAGTTATATGCTTTAAGTTCACCGGCGATGAAATAAAATTCCATACTTCAGTAATTTCTGCGGGAATCTTTTGTGTTTTTTCTAATTGATAAAATGCCATAATTATTTGATTAATTTATATCGGATTTTTATGCCGCAATTCTTTTGATCATACCGCTGAATATAAAACCGTGAAAGGGAAGAGCGCTGTACCAGTAGATTCTGCCTAACAGTCCCAACGGGCGGAAAGTTGCTGTCTGAAATAATTTGTGATTTTCAATTTTAAATTCAAGCCAGGCCTCACCGGGTAATTTCATTTCAGCATACAACAAAAGCCTTTTTTCTTTTTTATCAGCTAAAAGAACCCTCCAGAAATCGAGTGATTCTCCCGCTGAAATCTCAACCGGATTTTTTCTTCCCCTGCGAAGGCCAACTCCGCCGAATATTTTGTCAATAAATCCTCTTACTGACCAGAGCCAGTTTGCATAATACCAGCCGTTTTTCCCTCCAATCGACCAGATCTTTCTTAATGCTTCTTTTTCCATTAGTTAGCCTCATCACCCTGGAATCTTTGAAACAACCGTGCGTTGGTATCTCAACCAGGTGCGATAGTCCCTCGTCAAGTTTGTGGCTTGTTAGCGCGTCTTTCCAGCTTGATATAACCTGCTGCTGTTCAATTTTATCGAAAGCATTTCTAATAGCATCTTCATAGCTTGATCAGTTTGATATTCAGTAAATCAATTAAATTATTTTTATTGCAGGTAATTTCAACTTTCATACTATTAACAAGATTTTTAGCCAGGCTGTATGAAACGGCCGTAACAAAATAAAGCCAGTATGATGAAAGTTTTGGGGTCATTACCGGCACTATAAAAATCTTTCTTTTTAATTTTCTTACTAAAGCAAACTTCAACAGCATTTGCTTGTAAGTAAGAATTTCAGATCCGCCAATGTCATAAATATTGCCGTATGTTTTTTCATTTAATAAAACACCGCTGAGAAATTCTATTACATTTCTGATTGCAATTGGCTGGGATTTTGTTTCAAGCCATCTCGGAGCTATCATTACCGGTAATTTTTCTACAAGATCACGTATTATTTCAAATGACGCGCTACCTGAGCCCACAATTATACCTGCCCTTAAAACTGTCAGACTGAATGTTGCAGAAGCAAGAATTGATTCAACATTTTTCCTGGATTTCAAATGCTTTGAAAGTTTCGCTTCGTTTACAATTCCCCCAAGGTAGATAACCTGTTTTGCTTTTGTTTCCTGTATCCTATCTTTAAAATTATTAGCCGAAATAGTTTCAAGCTTTTCGAAATCTTCATTGCTGGCTGATGACATTGAATGAATGAGATAGTATGCAGCATCAATATTTTCCGGAATATTTAAGAGAGTATCTTTCTCAAGAAAATTGACTTCAATAATCTTTACTTTGTCTGCCGGATATTTTTGTGGATCAATCCTGCTTTTATCACGTACACAACAAATAACTTCGTGTCCGTTTTTTATCAGAACGGGTAACAATCTCCGGCCAATATATCCTGTTGCGCCTGTTAAAAGAATTTTCATATTGTATTAAGGTACTAAGATAATTTGTTAAAAAGGGAAAGAAAGAAATCCCCGCCTGTTCGGCGGGGATTTTGGAGATTAGTCGTTATCCGGAATTAACACAGTGTCTATTACATGTATCACGCCATTCGAAGCTTCGACATCGGCAGTTGTAACTTTTGAATTATTTATCATAACATTTCCATCGTTTATCTTAATCTTCACATCTTCTCCCTCAAGAGTTTTTGCACTCTTTAGTTTTACTACATCCGAGGCCATTACCTTTCCGGAAACAACATGGTACAGAAGGATTTTCTTTAATGCTTCTTTATCTTTTAATAAGCTTTCAAGTGTACCTTTGGGCAATTTAGCAAATGCTTCATCAGTTGGAGCGAAGACAGTAAAAGGGCCTTTCTTCTGTAATGCGTCAACCAAACCGGTTTCCGTTAAAGCTTTAGCAAGTGTATTGAAGTTACCGGCTGCAACTGCGGTCTCAACTATGTTTTTTGAAGACTTTTTATCACCTGCAAAAGTATTTGAGCTTACCACTGCAAATAAAGCAATAGTAAAAAGTGTTACCAGAGCTGTTTTTCCCACGTTTTTCATTTTGTACTCCTTTTAGTTTATGAGTTTTATTTTATTTAGAATCCTGTCTAAATATCTTAGACAATTATAACAAAATGTCTAAGCTTTGTCAAGCTATATTAAAAATAATTTGCAATTATGGTGATAATTAAGTAAATTTACATAAAAAAATTAGACATTTTTCAGACATAACAGAAGAGATTCAATTGCGAAAAGAAAATATTACTTCCATTATCTTTTTAATGCTGTTTTTTATATTACACTGATTCCTACGCTCAGGAAGAACAAAGGAACAATTTACGGCAGTGTAAAAGATGTAATTTCTCTGCAGCCTCTGCCGGGGGCTAACATTCTGATATTAGGTACTAATATAGGTGCTGCATCAGATGGGGATGGAAATTACAAAATTGAAGGTATTGAGCCGGGTATGTACCGAATCAGGATTTCAAGTGTAGGTTATTTGCCGGTAATTAAAACTGATATTGTTGTTAATTCAATTAAACCGAACAGGATTGATGTTGAATTGCAGGAAATACCTTATCAATTAGATGAAGTAACAGTTCAGGATGATTACTTTTCCAAAAGTCCATTAGAAAAGGTAAGCACGACAAAATTCAATTATGAAGAAATAAGAAGATCACCGGGAGCTTTTGAAGATGTAGTAAGAGCTCTTTCAGTTTTACCGGGTGTGGCGCAGGCTGCTGCCGGCAGAAATGATTTAATTATAAGAGGGGGGGCGCCTTATGAAAATTTATTTTTGGTTGATGGAATAAAAATTCAAAACATAAATCATTTTGGTAATCAGGGATCTACGGGCGGGCCAATTAGTTATATAAATCTTGATTTTGTAAAATCAACGTCTTTTTCAGCCGGAGGTTTCCCCGTTAATTACGGGGATAAGCTTTCTTCAGTTCTTTCTATAAAATTGAAAAATGGAAGAAGCGATCGCATCGGAGGAAAAGCAACTATTTCTTCAAGCCAGTTTGGGTTAAACCTGGAGGGACCCATAGCAAAAAATTCTGATTTTATTTTTTCTATAAGACGAAGTTACCTGGATTTTATTTTTAAAGCAGCGGGGTTTGCTTTTGTACCTGAATACTATGACATGATTTCTAAAGTTAATATAAAATTAGATTCCAAAAATAGCCTTTCTTTCTTTATTATTGGAGCGCTTGATAAAGTAAATTTCTTTAATGATACTCCTGAAAAAAGATTCGATAACTCGAGGACAATCGGGAGCGATCAAAAACAATATACTCTTGCAGGTAAATATCAGAAAATTTTTGAAAGAGGATTTTTAGATATTTCGTTAAGCAGAAATTATGTTAATTATAATAGCAGCCAGAAAGATACTCTTCAAATCCCGGTTTATACAAATCTTTCAACCGAAATAGAGAATAGTTTGAAGACGGATGTGACTTTAAAAGTTTCAACAGAAAACGAAATAAATATTGGCACTGAATTAAACCTGGTTGAGTTTAACTCTGATATTTATTTCCCTTCAAAAGTAACTTCATTCGGAGATTCTCTTGATACAATCAATTATAATACAAATCACAATTTCTTTAAGTGGGGCGGTTATTTGAATTATAATTCAATTTTAACAGATAAAATTATAGTGAATCTCGGGATAAGAGGAGACTATTTTAACGGGATAAATACCAAATATTATTTTAGTCCCAGGTTGTCTCTTTCATATAAACTTTCGGATGTAAGCAATATTAATATGAGTGCTGGAATTTATTATCAATCACCATCATATCTTTGGTTGAATAACAGCAAAAACAAAGATCTTAAAAACATTAAAGTAAACCAGTATATCCTTGGGTACGAAAGCAGATTAAAAGAGGATATTTTATTCAAAGTGGAAGGATTTATCAAGGATTATTCGAATTATCCGGTAAGCACATTAAGGCCTTATTTAATCCTTGCAAATACAGGCGCCGGATTCTCAGATGATAATTATACTTCACTCGGTTTGGATCCTCTTCAGAGTTCCGGTAAGGGGCTGACTAAAGGTGTTGAATTTTCCCTGCAGAAAAAACTTTCTGATATTCCATACTATGGAATAGTAAGTTTAACAATTTCAAATTCTGATTTTACTCCTCTTGACGGCATAGAGCGCCCGGGCCTTTATGATCAAAATGTTCTGTTTAATATTAGTGGAGGATACAAATTCAGTGCTGAATGGGAGGGAAGTTTCAAATTCAGGTTTGCTTCAGGTAGTCCTTATACTCCATTCGGTATTAATGGTAACCAATTAGTCTCTGATTATAATTCAAGACGTTTAATTCCTTCTCATAGTTTAGATTTACGAATAGATAAAAGGTGGAACTTCAGTACTTCGGTATTAATTATTTATTTGGATATACAAAATATTTACAACAGGAGAAATACAAACTCAGTTAGATGGGACCCAAGAATTATGAAAGTAGACGAATCTTCTTCAATCGGAATTCTGCCGTCACTTGGAATTAGTCTTGAGTTTTAAAGATTTTAAATTCATTTTGTTGCTGGATATAAAATTGGAACTAAGAAAGAGAATCGAAATTATTTATTTTTTCCTGATTTTAACAAGCTGATTTCTAAAATCATTCAAATCAAATAACACATTTGCTTTAATTTTTGATAGGGGTTTATTATAACTTTCAGTGGAATTGCCTCCGACAAAGATTATAGTGTCTTTGCCTAAATATTTTGCAAGCTTTATAAGTTCAAGATTTACTTTTGGGTCGTCCGGCGGATAGACGAGACTTAATGCAAGTGCTTTGGGTCTTTTTTGCTGAACTGCTGCGGCAATTTCCTCGGCCGGAAGATTCGATCCGAGATATGTTACTTGCCAGCCTTCAGAGGCTGCGGCTGAAGCTGCCAGTAGTGCACCCAGTTCATGCATCTGACCTATTGGAGTTGCAATTATTATTTCAGGAGCATTTTGTTCAACTTTATAAGCTCCTCTTAGATTAGTCAGAAAAGTTTTAATAACTGCGGATGCAAGATGTTCGTGATAAACTCTCATACTTCCATTCTTCCAATGATCACCAATATTTTTTATCATCGGCACAAGAACTTCCTGGAGCAGTGCAGGCTGGCTAAGTTGCACAGATGCACGAGATAAAATTTCTTCCAGTCTCTTTTCATCAAGATCTTCAATTGCCTGAAGACAGCTTGTTAAATACGAATTCTTATCTCCGGATTCATCTGAAATTATTGAGCGACCATTTCCTTTTATTTCGTCAATTAACTTCTTCCAGATCTTCGGTCGGCAGTTTTGCAATTGTGCCGATACTATGTCCGGCTTTCGTAAGTTTGCCTAATAGTTCAAGTCTGTGAATGTCATCTTCGCAATATAATCTTCTGTTAGTATCTGTTCTGCCGGGTTCAATTGCAGCGTACCTTTTTTCCCAGGCACGTATAACATGTGCTGTAATTCCGGTTTTATTAACCACTACTTTAATCGGATAAATATATTCTGTGCTCATATTTGAAAAAATAGTACTTTGTCTAATAATTGTCAAATATACTTGATCATTATTTACAGCAGGTGATTTGTTAGAAAAGTGATAAATACAGTATCTATTTACAATATTCTTAATGCCTTAATATTCAATCTTATTTTTAAAATATATATATAAATTGACAGATATTAGACAATGAAATCTTTTCATCGTACTGAAAATGAGGTCGGAAATTATTATTGCGGATTCAATCGACCTGCATATTTATTTTCGGATGCTTGTTAATGCCCTGATTTCATAAAGTAACTGTCATTCTGAATATATTTCAGAATCTTTGCAGTTTAATAGATTCAGAAATAAGCCTGACTGTCGAAAATGCAGGTTAAGGATAACTCATTGTGAAGTTTGGATACTGCCGGATGCTCTGTTGCCTTGTTAAACTATAAATAAATCTGTAATTTTTTATTCAGATTTACTAACCTATAGACAAAAACTTTAACAAAATTGAACTAAAACAACATAATAATCATGAGGGATAAAAAATGGGAAATGACGAAAGCAAGTGTCCGTTTACAACCGGGGCACTAAAGCAAGCCGCCGGGGGCGGTACAACAATCCGTGACTGGTGGCCGAACAAATTAAATTTAAATATTCTCCGTCAGCACTCTTCAAAATCCAACCCGATGGGTGAAAAATTCAACTACGCAAAAGAATTCAAGAAACTAGATCTGAAAGCTGTTAAGAGAGATCTTAACAAATTGATGACCGATTCGCAGGAATGGTGGCCGGCAGATTTCGGTCATTACGGACCCTTATTTATTCGTATGGCGTGGCACAGCGCAGGTACTTACCGAATCTCCGATGGTCGTGGTGGCGGAGGTACAGGCTCGCAGCGTTTTGAACCGCTAAACAGCTGGCCTGATAATGTGAATCTTGACAAAGCACGAAGGCTGCTCTGGCCGATCAAACAGAAGTATGGCAAAAATATTTCCTGGGCCGATTTGATGATACTTGCAGGTAACTGTGCACTTGAGTCGATGGGCTTTAAGACTTTCGGTTTCGGCGGCGGACGTGAAGATGTTTGGGAACCGCTGGAAGACATCTACTGGGGTTCGGAAGGAGAGTGGCTCGGAGATAAGCGTTATACAGGTGAACGCGATCTCGAAAATCCTCTTGCTGCTGTACAGATGGGTTTGATATATGTGAATCCGGAAGGCCCGAACGGAAATCCTGATCCGCTCGAAGCAGCTAAAGATATTCGCGAGACATTCGGCCGCATGGCTATGAATGACGAAGAAACTGTCGCCCTTATTGCAGGCGGACATACATTCGGCAAAGCCCATGGCGCCGCAGATCCAAGCAAGTACGTTGGACCGGAACCTGCAGGTGCAGGCATTGAGGAACAGGGGCTCGGCTGGAAGAGCAGTTTTGGTACTGGTAAAGGCGGCGATACAATTGGCGGAGGCCCGGAAGTTACCTGGACTGAAACTCCAACAAAATGGAGCAACAACTTTTTCGAGAACCTTTTCGGTTACGAATGGGAATTATCACAGAGCCCGGCAGGTGCAAAGCAGTGGGTTGCAAAGAATGCTTCCGATACAATTCCTGATGCAGCCGATCCGTCAAAGAAACATTTACCGACAATGCTTACTACTGACCTCTCACTGCGGTTCGATCCTGCTTATGAAAAAATTTCAAGACGCTTTTACGAAAATCCAGATGAGTTTGCTGACGCTTTCGCACGTGCCTGGTTCAAACTTACTCACCGCGATATGGGTCCGAAAGCCCGCTACCTTGGCAAAGAAGTGCCGAAGGAAGACCTGATCTGGCAGGATCCTGTTACGACTGGAAAGAGTAAAATTTCTAAAAATGATATCAATGCACTTAAGAAAAAAATACTTAATTCAAAACTGACGGTATCTCAACTGGTATCTGCATCGTGGGCATCAGCTTCAACTTTCCGCGGTTCCGATAAGCGCGGTGGCGCTAACGGTGCGCGCATTCAGCTTGAGCCGCAAAAGGATTGGGAAGTTAACAATCCTTTACAGCTGGATAAAGTACTGAAGACTCTTAAAAAGATCCAGGAAAAGTTCAACGCAAAATCCAAAAGCAAAAAAGTTTCTCTTGCAGACCTGATCGTTCTGGGCGGATGTGCAGCAGTTGAGAACGCTGCAAAGAAGGCAGGTTTCAATGTAAAAGTACCTTTCGCACCGGGACGCGGCGATGCAACCCAGGAACAGACAGATGTTGATTCGTTCGGTGTACTTGAGCCGGCAGCAGACGGGTTCCGTAACTATAAGAAGAACAGAACCGGTTACAGTGCATCGGCAGAAGAAATGCTTATTGACCGTGCGCAGCTTTTAACTCTTACCCCTCCTGAGATGACGGCTCTTCTCGGCGGAATGCGCGTACTCAACACAAACTATGATGGTTCAAAGCACGGTGTATTCACCAAAAAGAAAGAAGCTCTTACAAACGATTTCTTCGTTAACCTGCTTGATCCGGGTACGGAGTGGAAGGCAACTTCTGAATCCGGGGAAGCGTTTGAAGGACGTGACCGTAAGACGGGAGCAGTTAAATGGACAGGCACACGTGTTGATCTCATCTTTGGTTCTAATTCAGAACTTCGCGCACTTGCTGAAGTCTATGGATGCAAAGATTCCAAAGAGAAGTTCGTGAATGACTTTGTAGCAGCCTGGAACAAGGTAATGAATCTTGATAGGTTTGACCTGCGCTGATTTCATTTCAATAAGTGACATTAATTAAAAAACCTCCGATGGAAACAGCGGAGGTTTTTTTTGTAATAAAATAACTATGTATTCTATTGCACCTTTATTTTAATAATATCATTTTTTTAGTTTGTGAAAATTTGTCCGTGATTAATGTATAAAAATAAATTCCGCTCGCTAAATCTTTCCCGTTAAATGGAACGGAGTATTGACCTAAAGTCTGTTCTTTATCCACCAGAGTTTTTACAACTCTTCCAAGCTCATCTGTAATTGTAAGTTTTGCTTTTGTTATATGAGGGATGTAATATTTAATAACCGTAACCGGGTTGAACGGATTCGGGTAATTTTGTTCGAGTAGAAATTCTTTCGGAACAATTTTTCCATCTGTAATATCTGTGGTTGTCAAATCTTTTAGAATAAAATTATTCGGATCAAATGTGACCTGCGACGGCATTCCCTTTACAGTAATGTTAAATTCCTGCTGTAGCTGATCATTAAAAACAGTGACAGTTGTATCACCTTCATTTGTCGCAATCTCTATTTGTACAGGCATAGTAAAATACTGCGGGTTACTTCTTTGGGGCTGATCTATGGTAAGTGTAACCTTGTATAATCCGCCGCCTAAATCAACATAAGTCCACCCGTAATTATAACGTGGATAATCAATTCCGTAAATCCACTCATTAAAAAAGTAATCCAGGTTCAGGCCGGATACGCTTTCTGCAACCCCCTTGAAATCTGAAGTGGAAGCAGAATTATAAGCATATCGCGGATCACTATTGTAAGTTCTCATAATTCTAAAAAATGTTGAGTCTCCCACTATACCACGCAGCATATGGAGTACGAGACCTCCTTTTAGATATGATGTACTTCTGAAAATATTATCAATTGAACTAATGTCATTTACGTAAACTGAATTTTGCGGATACTTTTTAACTCCTGACATTTGGCGATCAATAAAATCTTCATATGACTGCCTGCCATATTTACCTTCATAATAAACACCTTCGGAGTATGTAGCAAACCCTTCATTAAGCCAGATATCATTCCATGTACTGCAGGTCACCTTATCTCCGAACCACTGATGCGCAAGTTCGTGAATTTCCAATGCTTCGTTAAAGTCGGTAGCTGAAGTAATGGTTTGATGTTCCATTCCTCCCCCCACTCCAAATTGTGCATGACCGTATTTTTCTTTTATAAAAGGGTAGGAGCCGTATCGGTCGGAAAGGATTTTTATCATATCCGCTACGAGATCAAGCGCACCCGTTGTGTTTGAGTTATAGCTATTCTGCCAGATATAGTTCGAGATCAACATTGAATCTGTCGGGCTGTACTTATAATAAGTATCGTATCTTATATAATTAGCAATTGCTATCGAAATAAGATACTGCGCAATAGGGTAACTGTTTTTCCATTTAAAAGTGTGCGTGCCGTTTCCGTTGTCAACCTCTTCCTGTAGCGTGCCGTTTGAAACTGCTGTTAAACCGTTTTCCACTGTCATCCAGACATCTGAAGAATCCGCTTTATCCCCGGGAGTATCTTTGCACGGCCACCAGTCGCTTGAGCCGTAAGGCTCACTCAGAGTATAGATTGCTTTTCCGCCCGCGTCATCAGTACCAAAAGTAAAACTGCCAAAACCGGACGAGACCGGGCTTCCGCCATAATAAATATCCACACTACCTTGCTGGTTAAGACTCATAGCTGATGGAAGATTTATCACAAGCTTTTCCTGACCTGCCGACTGTGTAAAATTAATCCTGCTTCCGTTCATTTTTACTGAATCTACTACCATCGTGTCCTGCAGATCAAGGAAAAAAGAAGTAAGGTTTGAAGATTCACTTTTGAATAAAACGGTTATAATCCCGTCTAAATATTTTGTATCATAATTCAGCGTTAGGTTCAGTTTATAATAGGTTACATCAATGGTGGAATCGCCGGGATATTCAACCTTCGAAAATTTATTCATCTTTTCAAAAGATGCTCTCTCTGATTTTATAATGTCTTCTCTATAATCCTGCGAATAAATTATTAAGGCCAGAAAAAAGACAAGCGTTAAAACCTGTAAAATATTTTTCATTGTGGTAAACCCTCATATTTTGAGGACAGATCTGAAATTACGATAGTTAAAAACAATATCATCCCTACCCGGCAATGTTAGTAGATTTAATTTTTCCCCCTGTTATGAAGTTTACAAATTTTTCTTAAGACAGGAAACATATTTTTATCAATTTGATCTGTCTTGTTTGGAAAGCCGTAGCCAGTTGTTGTAATATTTTACTTATGCATCAGAAACTGTATATCTTTCGGGAATCTCCCTGCCCAGGCTTTTTCTCTATGAATAGCACATTTTCCAACTGTAAGGAGCAATCTTTTCTTATCCAGTCCTTTTGAAAGGAACATATCTTGCAGATTTGTTGCATCTCTTACTGCCATTAAATTATCCGGATTAGATTCATCGCAGTTCTTTAGTGCCAGCTCATTTGTACCAACGCCAATGGATATTTTCTCCGGTAATGCGCCGTTAAAAGATTTGAACATTTTTAGTATAGCCTGTTCATTTACATAAAAGGATGGACTTTCCAGTAATAAAAATCCGATGTCATCCGGTTTTTTCAGATATGTATATAAAGCTATCAAAGCTCCGTATGAAGATCCGCCCACACCAATGTCTTCCCGTTTAGTGCTGATCCTGTACTTACTTTTTACAAAAGGTAATACTTCATTTATAATAAAATCAGGATATTTTGGGCCCATGGGGTGGGGAATAGGCGGACTTAAATATATATCTTCCCACGGCAGGTACTCTTTCCCCCTGTATTTTGAACCAATGTTATCAATACCAACTATAATAAAGGGCTCTATTTTTTTCATATTTATGAGCGAATCTACTGTCTCATCAACTCTCCATTCATTGTGCGAAAACTGACAGGTATCATTGTTAAACAAGCTTTGTCCGTCATTTAAAAAAAGCACTTTGTATATTTTATTTTTGCCGCTATTGTAATAGCCGGGTGGTAATAAAATTCGTAATGTCCTGGTGTTATTAAATATTTTGCTATGAAGATGTTGATATTCCAGTGTAACATTACTGGGCTCACTTTTATTTTGTCCGTTAGCGCAGAAAAATAATCCGGAGAGAAGTGTAATAAAAAACAGTGATAGTTTCAAATAATAATTCCTTATTGGTTCTAAATTCATTCTGCGGGCTTACAATATTTGAATATCGGGAAAGTTAGTCAACATATTTTTTAACAAAATTTATTCACTAAACTATAACATTTCAGTGTAACAGTTTATGCTCGATAAACTGAGTACAGAGTTGCTGGGCGGAACAAAAATAATAAAATTTGACAGGTTCTGATTTGGCCTGATTTCAGTAACACATATATTGATTAAAAAACCTCCGGTGAATTAGCCGGAGGTTTTTTGTTTTAAAATTAAAAAAGGATGTTTAGCTTATTATTTAATAGTAGAATAACTAAATAAGAGGCACAAATAAGTAACAATTATACCAGCGTTTATTTGTTTGTAGAATGATATTTTTCTTGTTTCATTTTTTCCTTACCTTCTTTGTCAGTTCTATAATAGCGAGTTTGCCAATCAATATCATCCTTGCTTGCCCCATTTATTTCCATTTGACAGATATGAATTGCATCTAAAATAAAGATGTTCATATTTCTATAATCAGAGTAAAAGTTGTCTAAAGCTTTTGACATTTGCGATGGCGAAGTTCCTGACAGATATGGAAATGAATTTCCAATGTCATAGTATTTATATTTCCCCTGACCATCTTTGATCTTAATATAACATTCAGCAGGTATTCTCGTTGCAAGGTCATAAATACCAATTAAATAATTGATCTTGAGAGAATTTACTTCGGCATCAATTGATTCTTGTTTATTAGCCCAATGAAAATCTCTAAGCATGATTTCAGCTTGCTTAGTAAAATCATTATTCCAGTCATAACCATTTTTCTGTCCATAATCTTTCTTTTGTGCAAAGATAAAAGAGCCAATTAATAAGGTAACTAGTAGCAAAATGAAATAACTTTTCATAATAGTCTCTAATAATTTGTGAAATAATTATGTGACCAAGCGATAATTAATAAATTTTGGACTTCAAAGACGTTTTTGGTTCAAGCCACTAGTTGGAAGCCTTAATAATATGGTTGTGCTTTAAAACTAGAAAAACTTATTGGTATTTTTAAGTCTAACACATTAAGTTTATTTTCAATTTCCGTATACTCATTTTCGGTGGCAAATGGTGATAAATATATTTTATGAATTAGTTTGTACAAATTCACTTTTATATGCACGCCTTTTGATTGGGATCCATTAGAATCCGTGTAAATAGCTCGATATTCATTTTCATAAGAATATATTTTCCTCTTGTGAATGAATAAAGAAAATCCATTCATTGCATAATATTTATGACCACTTTCTTTGTAGAATGTATCAGTTTCATAATCAATGTAATCAACTTTACCCGCGAATATAGTTCTATCACTATTTTCAAAGGCGTCCTTGAATTCGGCTAGACTTGTTTGAATCGCAATACCTTTTTTATCTTTCGCATATAATTTCCACATTGCTAAACTTTCATGCTCACTCAAATGCCAACAATTAATAAAGGTATCTTTAGAAAGAATTTCGTAGAACCTTCTGGATGTTTCTTTACCTTCATCTCTTTTGCATTGATATTCATATTCTAACCGTGGATAACTTCCTTCAAAAATGTCTACCTTTTGAAAATAGTCAGCCCGACAAAAGTATAAGCTTGACGATTCTAAAAGATAGGATAATTTATCGCGTTGAAGATACCGCCACAATTATAAATTGCTATTATTTGGATCTACAAATGCCGGATGTTTAAAAAACATAAATAATAATTTTGCTTGCTAAATATTAGTTATAACCAATTCATAAATTGTTTACCGGAACATATATGAGAATTTTATTCTCATATATAAACTTGTGCTTATTATAATATTTCTTGTTAAATATTTCAATAACATATTGGAATTAAAACCACAGCGAAAGACAGCTCAAACCGCCGTCGAGTTTCCGGAACTCGGAAACATCAACTTCTATTACATTATACCCGGCGGTTTTTATTTTAGCTTTTGCTACGGGATAGCCTTTGGGAACAAGCACATTGTTGTTTATCCAGACACAATTTGCAGCATACTGTTCGATTGCTTTTGTAAACATATTAATTCGAGCTTTCATCAAATACGGTTAAATCTTCTACCCAAAGTAGTTCGCACGAACCACCACCTGTATCGTCCCTTCTAAGTGAACTTACCCAGTGCCAGCCTTTCGCAGTGGTTACTTTAACAAGATAACCTTTCATTTCAATCAGACTGCCTTTATATACTTTATCGAATTCGTCTTTAACATCTTCATCTTTAGGTATAATATGAGTATTAGCACTGTTTAATGTAATTTCATTCCTTGGAATTGGTAGCTTGTCGGCCTGCCAAAAATACCATCTAGCTCTTTGGGATATGTCTATTTTATTAATCACACTCTGATCAGACATTGGCCCCCAGCCAAGAGCCAGATCAAATGGAGATAATTCACTTTCCTTTCCGATGGAATAATTATCACGGCTTAAAACTCTTGCTTTTACATCATATTTGGCAAGTGCTTCTATTGTAAACTCTTTCACAGTCCATTTTTTCTTAATGACAAGGTTAGTTTGCTGTGGAGGAAGAGGTGCAGTTACTCCCGGTGGATATGTAATTACTTTTGCGGGATAAAAGAAATAAACAAGAGCAATTGCTAAAATTGCGAAAGTAATCAGTAGTTTTTTCATGCTAATAAAGCCTGATAATATGATAATTCAGAATTGTATTAATCATTTAATCCCTTACCATTGAGAATTTGCTGCATATATTTTTCAACCCTTGACTCCCGGGTTTTGGATTGTTTGGCCTGAGAAAAATAAAAAATGTATGCTCTTTGCCGTCCCGGCGTCAATGCATAAAAAGCAGTTTTCAAGGCAGGGATTTTATTTAATTTATTTTGAAATTCTTGAGGAACTTTGAAGTCTGAAGTCTTTTTCATTTTCACTTTCAAACCGGTTTTTTCCACTTCAATGGCTTCATAAATATATGTTTTAAGGATTGATTTCATCTTAACTATTTCCCGGACATTGGTGAACCTGATCTGGCGCGCCGCCTGCACATTCTTCGTTTGCTGGATCAGAATACCATTTGCATCCTTTAATAGCGCACCTTTGAAAAACAGAAGCGCACAGTATTCTTTAAAGCCATGGATTAAAACTATGTTTCTTTTCTGTAACGTGTAACAAGGACAACCCCACTTCAATTCTTCAATCAGTCCGCAGTCAAGAATGATCATTCTCAATTTCTCAAATTCTTCCTCCCATTTTTTCCCTTTACTAAAAAAGAAATTAACTTTGGGATTCATTTTATTCATTTATCGATACTCCGAAATGAAGTGAATTTATTGTTTAGTTAGGAAAGGTGCCGACTAATTTTTGCTAATTTCAATAAAAATTCGGGTAAAATCAATATAAATCCTTTATTAAAGATTAACTGACAAATAATATGATTTTTAAATTCAATATTTAATTAGTAAAAATGATTCCTTATCTTAAAAATCATTAATTAAGAGGGTTTCGCTGGTTTGCCTGACTTCGCCCAATGACGCAAAACTCCAAAAAAAATAGAATTATTTTCATCGACCTTATGCGCGCATTTGCAGTGCTGATGATGGTGCAGGGTCATACTACTGATGTCCTGCTTTCACCTGCTTACAGGAATCCTGAAGCGGCGAGTTATATCGTCTGGAATTTTATGCGTGGTATGACCGCGCCTATTTTTCTTTTTACAGCAGGGAATGTATTTACGTATTTATTTAAACTTAATGATAAACCATTTCTTATAAACCCACGTACGAAAAAAGGATTTAAGAGATTCCTGTTGCTCGTATTCCTGGGATACATGATGAGATTTCCAACTGCAAATATTTTTAAGTTTAGTGCTGCAACTCCTGAAGAATTGCGGACTTTCTTTGCTGTTGATGTTTTGCAGCTTATCGGTTTTGGAATCTTATTCCTGATGATATTCATTTATATTTCCGAAAAACTAAATTTCAGTTCATATGTTGTCTTAAGTTTGGGGACTTTTCTGTTTATAGCATTATTCCCGGCCTTTTCATTCATTCACTGGAAGAATTTTTTACCTGTTCCTGTTGCAGGTTATTTCAGCTATGAGACGGGTTCAAATTTTCCATTGTTTCCGTGGGTTGCTTTTGTTTTAGCAGGAGGAATACTGGGGAATTATCTTGCAAAACATCCGAATGTATTTAAAACTTCTTTGTTCAGTCTGAAACTTACTGTATTTGGAGCCGGGCTGGTACTGATTGCCTTGATTGGAGATTCGGTTGAAAAAAAAATATTCGGTCAAAGTTATTTCTGGACGATCAGCCCCAATCTTGTCTTTCTAAGAATTGGAATTGTATTGATTCTTAATGCGCTCGTTGCATTTGTTTCTATTAAAGTTGATTCAATCCCACGAATAATCATTTTGGTTGGAAGGAATACTTTATTAATATATATTGTTCACCTGGTTATACTTTATGGAAGTGCGTGGTCGGTGGGGGTTATCATTTTGTTTTACAATAGTTTTAGTATCTGGCAAACCATTGGAGCAGTCTTAATAATGTTAATATTAATGGTGGGAATGGTTGAAGTAATCCATAAATTTAAAGTCAGAAATAAAGAGTTAGTTACATAAATAATTAAAATGCGAAAATCAGATTATACGGACCCAAATTTAGTGGAAGACGAAAAAGTTTACGAAAATTCATTACGTCCATCAAAGCTTTCTGAATTTGACGGACAGAAAAAGATAACAGATAACCTGAATGTATTTATTTCAGCTGCAATTAAGAGGAAAGAAGCTCTCGATCACGTTTTGCTGACCGGACCGCCCGGATTGGGGAAAACAACTCTTGCTCATATAATCGCAAACGAAATGGGAGTGAAAATAAAAGTTACATCCGGCCCGGTGCTCGAAAAACCCGGAGACCTAGCCGGAATTTTGACAAACCTCGAAGAGAGATCGGTACTTTTTATAGATGAGATCCACAGACTGAGTCCCGTTGTTGAGGAATATCTTTATTCTGCGATGGAAGATTACAAGCTTGATATTATGATCGACAGTGGTCCGAGCGCAAGAACGGTACAAATAAGTTTGCCTAAATACACTTTAATTGCGGCTACAACCCGCGCAGGAATGCTTACTTCGCCTTTGCGAGACAGGTTTGGTATCAGGTTCCGGTTGGATTATTATGAATCAGAAACCCTCGATAAAATTGTTCAGCGTTCTTCTAAAATACTGGATATAAAAATTAATAGTGATGCTGCCAGGGAATTGGCAAAACGATCTCGTGGAACACCGAGAATTGCAAACAGACTTTTGAGAAGAACGCGCGACTTTGCAGATTATGAGGACAAGAAAACAATAGATGTCGGAATTTCCAGAAAAGCATTGACTGCTCTCGAAGTGGATGAATTTGGTCTTGATGAAATGGATAAAGAAATAATTCTTGCAATAATTGAGAAATACAAAGGCGGCCCTGTAGGATTAAATACTCTTGCAGTTGCAGTGAATGAAGATCCCGGAACAATTGAGGAAGTTTACGAACCGTTTTTAATTCAGCAGGGATTTATACAGAGAACACCCAGAGGAAGAGAGGCAACCGAACTGGCTTATAAAAGATTTGGCAAAGATAAATTTTCTTCCGGGAAAAGCGATTCATTATTTGAGCAATAATTCCTAACAACGCTAAAAATGTGGATGTGAGGAGGGTGTTTTTCATTTTCAATGCCTGTTGAAAAAATCGTACAAAAAATTCCTCACTGGAAGCGGGAACCCTTCAATATTAAGAAATTGTTAAGTAGTTAGATTTTTGCAAATTTTTTGAGTTTCATTTTTCAGCTTACCTGAATATTTTTGACAAAATTTGTCGAAATATAAACTTATTTGCATATTACTACACCCAATAAAAATTCAAAATGAAGTATTTACTATATTTAGCACCCTTAATACTATTTATAATCATCTCATCTAACAGGGAATTGCATGAGGGCGCTCTGGGCTCCCGGTCAAATCCCATTAAGTTATATTTCACTCCTTCGGTAGACGCAAAAAGAATTTCGATGAATGCAAGTGAACTAACCGATTTTCTGCATAAGGAAACAGGTTATTATTTTAGAACTGCTATTCCTGCAAGCTATGTCGCAGTTGTTGAAGCCTTCGGAACAGCGAAAGCCGACATAGCAAGTATAAATACTTTTTCATATTTGATGGCAAATGCAAAATACGGTGCAGAAGCAAGATTGAGGATAGTTCGTGATTATGGTGAGACCAGTTATAAGGGACAGTTCATTACCCGGGTGGATTCCGGGATTGACAGCCTCAGCGATATAACCGGGCGTACAATTGCTTATGTGGATCCGTCTTCAACTTCAGGCTACATTCTGCCGAAGGCAAAGTTGAAAAGGCTTGGAATTAAACCAAGCGAATCTGTTTTTGCAATGCGGCATGATAATGTTGTAACTATGGTTTACCAGAGACAGGTTGATGTTGGTGCTACTTATTACGCTCCGCCCGATCCTGTAACAGGAGCAATAATGGATGCGAGAATGAGAGTCGAAAAACAATTTCCTGACGTAGCGAAAAAAATAAAAATAATTGGATTTACACAAGATATTCCGAATGATCCATGGGTTTTCAGAAAAGATCTTCCTGAAGATATGACTGAGAAAATAATAAATGCATTACTGAAATATGTTAAAACGCCTGCGGGATCAAAAGCACTGTATGATATTTACGACGTGCGCGGATTGATTAGAACAAAAGACAGTGACTATGATGGCTTAAGAAAATTACTCAGGCAGGAAGGAATTAAATTTGAATCATTGGTGAAAAAATAATGCTGTTAAAAGTTGAAAGCCTTCACAAGATATACAAGAACGGAACCCACGCTTTAAAAGGAATATCTTTTGAGGTGGAAGAAGGGGAGTTTTTAATTATCATAGGATTAAGCGGTTCCGGTAAATCTACACTTCTCAGGTGCATAAACAGGCTGATTGAACCTACCGCAGGAAAAGTTCATTTTCTCGGCAAAGATGTTACTCACGTTAAGGGTGAAGAATTAAGGAAGGTTAAAACACAGATTGGAATGGTCTTTCAGCAATTTAACCTGATAAAAAGAAGATCTGTTCTGACGAATGTTATATCGGGTAAGCTGGGGCAATTAGGTACTTTCTCTTCCGTGTTTGAAAAATTTTCTCAGGCTGTTTACGATGAAGCATATAAAAGCCTCGATACTGTTGGCATCAGGGAGAAAGCTGATATTCGTGCCGACTCGCTAAGCGGTGGACAGCAGCAGAGAGTAGCGATTGCAAGAAGCCTGATGCAGAATCCCAAACTGCTTCTTGCCGATGAACCCGTAGCATCACTGGATCCGGCAACTTCAAATTCCGTTATGCAGTATTTTGAAAAAATTAATAAAGAAATGGGAACTACGGTTATTTGTAATCTCCATTTTCTCAGTCTAGTTCGAAGGTACGCAACAAGAGTTATTGCATTAAAAGCCGGAGAAATTATTTACGAGGGACATCCTTCTGAAATAAATGAAACCTGGTTCAAAACTATTTATGGTGAAGAAGCTGAAGAGGTTGAAATAAGATGATAACAAATCCTGATCTGGAACTACAGCCTGCAAAAATTATTCAGCAGAATAAAGATAAAGAAGATAAAGTAAAATTCTACAAGGCAATTTTGCTGGATATCTTCATGGTTTTTTACAGCATACTTGTTGTTCAAAGAGCTATCTATTATAAGTTTTTCCTGGAGTTAAAAGATATTCCGTTTTCCTGGACGGAAGTGGGAGTAATATTCCTTATTTCAATAGTTATTGGCATTGCATGGACCTCTACAAAAACTTCTCTTTCCTGTAAGCTATTTGGCATTGCAAAAGATAATAAAGTCACCAAATGGACAGTTGAGATTTTCGGCTGGTTCCTTTTTAATATTACTTTTATTGCCGGCTGGATAATTACACGTCTTTCACTTGTCGATCTTTTCAGCAGTGAAGGGATACAGGGTGCCCAGAGAATTTTCGGTGCACTATTCAAACCTGAGATGGGAATTTTTAACGATGCGCTCTTTGCAATGATCGAAACCATTTACATTGCTTTGCTCGCAACACTTATTTCAATTCCACCCACATTGCTTCTGAGTTTTGTAACTGCCAGGAATTTGATGAAGGACAACAAACTTACTTTTGCACTTTATTATGTCCTGAGATTATTACTTAATTTTGTGCGTTCAATAGAGCCACTTATTTGGGCGATCATTTTTTCTGTTTGGGTTGGAATCGGGCCTTTTGCCGGAATGATTGCGTTGCTGGTTCATACGATTGCCGGAAATGCGAAACTATATTCTGAAGCAATTGAAAATATTGAGACCGGCCCTGTTGAGGCAATTACGGCAACCGGCGCAAATAAATTCCAGGTTGTGTGGTATGGAGTTGTTCCGCAGATCGTTTTGCCGTTTCTATCTTTTACAATTTACAGGTGGGATATAAATGTCAGGATGGCAACAATTATCGGTCTTGTAGGCGGCGGCGGTATCGGTACAATGCTGATGCAGTATCAGGGATTGGCGCGCTGGCACGAAGTCGGATTGATAGTACTTATGATAGCCTTTGTAGTCTGGATAATGGATTACATTAGCGCAAAGATTAGGGAAGCTATTTACTAGTAGTTATTTTTCTCCATATTTTAAGATTAAGTTTTTAAATTTAACAATAACTTAATCTTAAGCCTGTTAGTCTCACTATATTTAAAGATTATATTTGATATACTAAAATATTTATATACTTGTTACTGAATGAAAGAAATAAAAGAAAGCAAGATCACTACTGAAAACCTGAATTTATTTTATGGTAGTAAACAAGCTTTAAAAGATATAAGTCTGAGTGTTCTTCCACAAAAAGTTACAGCATTGATCGGTCCTTCAGGATGCGGGAAGTCAACTTTTCTCAGAACATTAAACAGAATGAATGATCTGATTAGCGATGTGAAAATTTCAGGTAAGGTACTTATTGACGGTGAAGATATCTATAACAAGAAACTTGATGTTGTAAATCTCAGAAGAAGAGTGGGGATGGTTTTTCAGAAACCAAACCCTTTTCCACTGAGCATTTATGATAATATAATCTATGGCAACAGGCTGAATGGGATCAGGAAAAAGAAAAAGCTATCAGAAATAGTGGAAAGGTCTTTGAAACAGGCTGCGTTATGGGACGAAGTAAAAGATCGACTGGATGCCCCGGGTTTGGGACTATCCGGTGGGCAGCAGCAAAGACTTTGCATAGCCCGAACGCTGGCAGTTGAACCGGAGGTCGTTTTAATGGATGAACCGGCAAGTGCGCTCGATCCTGTTTCAACTGCAAAAATTGAAGAGCTAATTCACAACTTAAAAGAACAATATACAATTCTAATTGTTACGCATAATATGCAGCAGGCAGCGCGTGTTAGTGATTATACTGCATTCTTTT
This sequence comes from uncultured Bacteroidota bacterium, assembly GCA_963772675.1. Lineage (GTDB taxonomy): Bacteria > Bacteroidota > Ignavibacteria > Ignavibacteriales > Ignavibacteriaceae > JAKAGZ01. Next base: position 271,492 of record CAVYYF010000007.1, on the reverse strand, counting down.
ATATCGGCGAAATGATTGAGTTTGATAAAACCACAAAAATATTTACTAAGCCGCAGAATAAACAGACTGAAGATTATGTAACCGGCAGATTCGGTTAATAAAAAGAGAGGATAATAATGGAAAGATTGTTTGACATTCAAATTGAAAAACTGAAAACACGATTGATAAAAATGTGCAGCCTTGTCGATGAACAGGTTGAGTTTGCAATCAGATCGATCGAAGAAGAAAATATCGAGTTGGCACAGTTGGTCGTTGACCGCGATAAAAAAGTTGATAAGTTTGACGTGAAGATTGAAAAAATATGTCAGAAAATATTTGCACTGAATCAGCCGGTCGCAATGGATCTGAGATTAATTATGTCTTCTCTTACAATCAATAATAACCTTGAGCGAATTGGAGATATAGCTGTCAATATTGCAGAGAATTTTTTATTGTTCGGCAAAAAACCTGCATTTTTCAATAAGACGAAATTTTCTGAAATGGCAAAGATTGCCAAGGAGATGGTTAAAGATGCAATCGATGCCTTTATTGAAAATAATGCAAAGCTTGCACAGAAAGTTATTAAAACGGATGATTTGCTCGATGAACTGAACCGGGAAAACCATAAAATTTTGATAGACATAATGAAAGAGAAAACAGCGAACATTGAACAGGCAGTTGGATTATTGGTTACATCACGGCAGATGGAGCGAATGGGCGATCATGCAACAAACATTGCTGAAGATGTTTATTTTATTGTTGAAGCTCAGTTGATAAAACATAAGTATGAAAAGTACCTGATGAGCGACGATGAAGATGATGATAACGAAAACGAAAAGAGCAGCGACTAATAATTATTTGTCATTTCGAACAAGACAAAGTCGGGAGAGAAAATTTTCTTACTTTTAATAGATTTCTCGGTTACTTCGTTTCTTCGAAATGACATCATTCTATTCCTACAAAATATCCTTTTATTACTTTAGTATCGTCTCAAGACTTCTGATCAAAAAGTCTTTTGTGTGCAATTCTCTTTCAGGAGACGTAATTTTGTTAAACCTGTCGCTGAAAAGCATTCCCCAGCTTGCCATTACAAAAAAAGAGGGAAGTGTCCGGTGCATTTTTTCTGACCTTGCGGCAAAAGCTGAACTTAAAGTAATTCTTAAAACATCCTCTTCAAGCTTTAATAATTTTTTAAGAATATCCAGTTCCGTTTCAAGTCCGCTGTCATTAAGTAAATTTGCCATCAGGTCATAGATCAGCTTATACTTTTCGTAAATATTTTCTTTGTAGATGAAGTAATTAGCGAACCTTTCTTTTAACGTTATTGATTCATTATTAAAAATGGTTTTTATATCATTGAGAATAAGATCCGAATCATAAATGACCGTTTCAAAAAACAACTCATCTTTTGATTTGAAATAATGATAAATAGTAGCTTTGCCGATTCTTAAATCGCGGGCAATTTCATCCAGAGTAGTTTTATTCAGACCGTGGCGGGCAAACCTTTTAACTGCGGCCTTTATTATTTGTGTTTTTCTGTCTGTTTCCAAGTCAAGAACATATTATTATTTTTAAGACTAATTGAAGATAGGAAATAAAAAGATATTTATAAAACTAAGTATATAATGCTTTTATTAGTTAACGAAATAGGATTTGTTAATTTGCAGAAAACCCCTGAGGTTTTTATTCTGTATTTATTTCCCGTGCAAAATTATAGTTTTTTCAGGAAAACTTAACGTATATCCAACTATAAATACCTCGCTACCGTTTGACCAGGCATCAAGAAAGATAACATCATCCAGCTTCAGGTTTTCGTATAAATAAAAATTATTGCCATTATAATGAAAAACCAGACCTGTATACTTGCCCCCGGGGCCTACTGAGGATCCACGGCCAACAATAAACATATTAGTCTCTGAAATTGCTTCAATACCAATGGTTGAACCAGCGAACCAGCCAAGCAGGTTTGTCCAGCTGCTTCCTGTCCATTTATAAAAGCCAACCTGGCCTGTTTCATAAATATTACCTTCGTCACTTACCCAAACTTTATTTCTGAACCACGCGCTGCTGTCAATAATACTCCAGTTATTTTGTTTGTTTATAAACAGGAATGTTTGGCCTGTAGGGGCTGACAAAAGAAAGTAAGCGTCTCCTACTGACCTACCGGAAATAGAAGAAATTTGCGAATAATCTGGAATTGGATATGGAATGGAATCTCTTTTAACAGAGGTTCCATTCCAATGGAATAATAAAGACCCCGATAATCCACCAAACCAAACATCATTAGGCGAGCTGCCCCAAACCGTTCTAAGTGTTCTTCCCCCTGCAGGTTTAATATTTTCCCATGAACCGTTAAAATTTAATATTTAATGTTGAATCTAAAAAATTAGGGGGCGGGGATGGGTTACTGTAGTACCTGCTTCCGGCTATCCAGATATTGTCAGCCGAAAACCCAAAGACTTCTCCAAAGTCACAGTATAGATCGTTTGTTACAGTCAAATTATTCCAGCTTTTTCCATCAAAATGCCACAAGTTTCCACGTATATCATCTGAATGACCGGCTGTATATACATCGCTTGCCGAACTGCCCCATATGCTTCTCATATTGGTCTGTATGCTTTCCGGGTGAAAGAGCGTATCTATGGTCCATGTATACTCCCTCGGGTTTTTGTTTATCACCGGTTCTGTAGAGCTACTGCATTGCTGAAATATTAACAATGAAAAAGCAAACAATATGATTTTAATTTTATAATTTTTCATTTTTCAAAATTTTATAAAAGCACTTACTTTCCGTGTAGAATTATTGTTTTTAGCGGCGAAGTAAAAGTACGTCCTATAATGAATACTTCTGTACCATCAGTCCAGGCATCGAAATAAATAGCCTTTTTAATTTTAAATTATCATAAAGATAAAAATCCTTTCCATTATAGTGATATACAAGGCCGTCTTCCACACCATAACCAGCTACAAATATATTGTTTGAAGATGTTGCCGCTATTGCGTTCAGGGAAGCCCCATACCATCCAATAATATTAATCCAGGTGTTTCCTGTGAGTTTATAAATACCTGAAGCATCGACTTTGTATATGTTTTCATTTTCGTCTATCCAGAAGTCATTTATGTAGTAATAATAAATATCATCATAGAGCGTACTCCAGCCTGCCTGGCTGTGCGCGAATATGTAAGCAGTTTGAGTATAAGTATTAGCTACAAGAAAATAATTCTTTCCAGTCGGCTTGCTTATTATTTTATTAGTGACGTATTGATAAGCGCTGTCTTCAGGAATATACAAAGGAAGAGAGTCTTGTTTAACAGAATTTCCATCCCAGTGAAATAAACGGGAATATGTTCCACCGCCAAACCAGATATCATTAGCTAAGCTGCCTCCGACAGTCTCAAGCCTGCCTTTAGTATTTAAATTAAATGCTTTCCACTTTGCACCATTGTAGTGCATAAGTAGGCAGGAATCTGAATTTAGGTAAGGGGGGGACGACATAAAGCCTGCCATCCAGATATCATTTTCTGAAAAGCCATAGATATCCTGATAGAAAAAATTATTTCTGCTTATTTCTGGTGGAGAAGGAGCCCATTTTTCCCCGTCGAAATGCCAGATTCTTCCTTCGTATTGACTGCAGCTGCCTACAACATACATATTGCCAGGTGAACTTCCCCAGATGCTATACATTATTGTGTACTGGCTTCCCGGATAAGAAAGAGTGTCGATAGTCCAGGTATATGTTCTCGGGTTCTTAATTTCGTCGAGCGGCGGTTCTGTTGGGCTGCATTGCTGTAAGACTAACACTGAAAAAGAAAATAATATAATTTTATAGATGGGCATATACTCTTTTCCCTTATTTTAAAATTATCATTTTTTTTCTGTCAAAAAAGTCATTTGATCTTATTGTATAAAAATAAATCCCGCTGCTCAGCTTACTTGCATCAAAATTTACATCATAAAAGCCGGCAGGTTTGTTTTCGTTAACAAGTGTTGCAACTACTTTACCTAATAAGTCGTAAACTTTTATAGTTACAAAACCATCCTGCTTTACAGCATATCTAATTTTCGTTGTGGGGTTAAAGGGATTTGGATAATTCTGACCAAGTTCATAAATCTCAGGAGCGTTCTCTTTGATTGATTCAATTGACTCGTCTTTAGCTAAGTTATTCTCAGCTGGGCTGAAACCACCTTCTTCAATAACCAGTTGAGCAGTTGCGGTGTAACCCTTATCGTCAGTTATATCAACACGCAATGTATGTCTGCCTGTACAGATAAAAAAATTAAGGATCAGACTATCAGTACCGACAGGAATCCATTGCCCTATAGGCGCATCAGGAGTTATTTTATTTTTAAGCTGCGGAGAAAAAGAACCCTGCTTATCATACCATTGATAATGATAAGGCGGGTAGCCTCCCGAAGCGATAGCTGTCCAGTCGGTGTAAGAGCAGGGTGGAGTTGTAGGCCCGCTTATGTACACATTAAGTTGTCTCATAAAGACTGCGGTATATGTATGATCAAAATCGACATCAGTAATTTGAAAAGGATAAACTTTTGTTGAAGATATTATTGGATTGTCGTCTTTTTCCATATTGTAAACTTTCTTACAAATCCATTGTAAAAAGTCCCGTCAAAAACGGCATCTAGTGTCATATTACTTTCCCACTCAAGCTGGTCTGCTGTTGTCCCGGAATCATACTGGCCGGCCCACCCATGTCCATAAATTCCAACTTTCCCGACATTGTAATTACCATCCCCATCATTTCTCGCAGTGATGCTCCATTCTTTTTTCAATCTGAAGTAACCTGTTGGATCTTCATGATTTTGATCAGATATTAAGAATTCTAATGTTAATGGATATCTTTCAACTCCCCCGGTATTTCTTCTGTCAGCTAATGTAATTCCGTTAGTAATGTTCGTCACGTATGCAAAGTGTTGGCTTCCCTTACCTCCCCACGCAACTATATCATGAACTTGAAGCTCAGAATAATTGAATGGTGCACCATGCCATTGAAAATATTTTTCATCAACCTGTCTAAATGTAATAGTATTAATGGCACACCTTTGGTCATCCCACCCTCTGTTGAAAGCTCTTCCAACAGCATATCCCCAACAAGCCCCCTGTTGCGTAGTACCATGTGTGTGTCCTTAAGGTATGTGCTGTGAATAAAGTGTTGCAATACCAGCAAAGAGAAAGATTAAAAGGAAATAAATTTGTCTTTTCATTTTGCCTCCCTTGTGTAGTTAATGCAAAAATGTTAATGAGTTATAAAGGGATGAGAATTATCCGATAACCCCTTTTGTAACTTACAATTTTTTTATTTAAAATCCATTCTATCTAAAAATACTTTGGAAAATATGTGTTGGCATTTAAGTAATTATTTTTTGCTTTAAGAATTTTTATAAAACCTTGTTTTCCTGAACGTTTGAATGAAATGTGCTAATAATATTACCAGCAAGCACCCAATAAGATTATACCAGAGGAATGAAATGTCTGTAAAAAAGAAACAGCCAATGACGACGATCTCCGCAACAATAGCTGCAAGAAAAGCGGGAGTAGCATTTACTTTTTTGAAATAAAATGCAAGCAGGAAAATCCCGAGTATTGTTCCGTAGAAAAGTGAACCTAAAATATTTACTGCTTCTATAAGTGTTCCGAGCTGACTCACAAACGCTGCAAAAGCAATTGCAAACAATCCCCATAAGACTGTAGCAAGTTTTGAAGCAATCAGATAATGTCTGTCACTCGCATCTTTTTTTATCATACGTTTATATACATCTACAATTGTAGTCGAAGCAAGTGAGTTTATTTCTGATGCAGTGGACGACATAGATGCTGCAAATATTGCAGCCAGCACCAATCCGATTAACCCGGCAGGAAGGTATTTCAATACAAAACTCAGAAAGATATAGTTTGTATCGTTTGTATCTGCAAGCGGATCATTTTTTGCAATGACATCTGCGGCTTCAGTTCTGAGATGTTTTATTTTATCATTTGTGGAATTTATATCCTTTTGAAGCGAAGCAACCTCGGTTTCATCTTTCGAATCCATTGCCCTGACCAGGCTGTTCAGTTTATCCTTTTTTTCAACGAACAATTGATGAAACTGATTTTCCAGGTTATTGTACTGTTCAGCGTGAACGCTTGTCTTTACTTTTTGAGTTTCAACCGGATTGAAAAAGAGTGGGGGAGCGACAAACTGGTAAAAAACAAAAAGCATCGCACCTATGAAAAGAATTCCAAATTGCATTGGTACTTTAACAATTCCGTTGAATAACAAACCAAGCCTGCTTTGTTTAACACTCTCTCCTGTTAAGTATCTTTGCACCTGGGACTGATCAGTTCCGAAGTATGACAATTGCAAAAAGAATCCGCCGATAATTCCGGACCAGATACTATACTTATTATCAAGATTGAAAGAAAAATCAATTGCGTTCAATTTGCCTAACTTGCCGGCAACTTTTACAGAATCCAAAAAAGATACGTGATCGGGTAATAAATGAATTATCATAAAGAACGCGCCGAACATACCCAGCATAATAATTAACATTTGCTGAAATTGCGTCCAGCCCACTGCGCGCGAACCTCCTGTGGTTGTGTAAATTATTACTACTCCTCCGATAAATAGGTTTGTCCAGTAAACATTCCATCCTAACAGCACTGATAAAATTATTGAAGGCGCATAAATAGTTAACCCTGCAGCAAGTCCGCGTTGTATTAAAAATAAAAATGCGGCAAGTGCTCTTGTCTTTAAATCGAAATGACTTTCGAGATATTCGTAAGCAGTATAGACTTTTAATTTATAATATAGCGGAACTGCGGTGACTGAAAGAACTACCATAGCGATTGGTAATCCCAGGTAAAACTGAACGAACCGCATTCCGTCAATATAGGCTTGACCCGGCGTTGAAAGAAAAGTTATCGCACTTGCCTGTGTAGCCATTATTGAAAAGGCAACTGTGTGCCATTTCATATCGTTGTCTGAAAGCAGGTAGCCTTTCATATCCTTGCTGCCCCGGCCTTTCCACATACCGTAAATAGCTATGGATGACAGCGAGCCAACAAGGACTATCCAGTCAATTATATTCATTCAAAAATTTTTGTAAATAAATAAAAAAGTGCTATCAGGACGATAAGATTACCAATTACCAAAATGTACCATGCCCTCCACGTTTTAAATAACGGGGGGCTTTCATCTTTTGGTTTATTTTTCGGATCGTCGTTCATACTAGTTTACCTGTTTTTGCGCTTTACCTGCGGAAAGCATATTTGCAAAAATTCTGAAGGAACCCATTACACCTGCCGGAAGTTCTCTGAACCAGTCATAAGCCGAATAAATAAAAACACCGTTGCCATACTTTGCGTAAAGGAAGCCGCCTTCCTTCGGAGTTTCTCCCGGATCGTGGCAGGAAATAACTGCTTGATATTTCGGATCCCATTGGTTTGCAAAATATAAACCTCGTTCCTGTATCCAGTTGTCAAAATCTTTTTCAGTAATCTTGTTCGGAAAATTTAATACAGGATTATCTTTAGCTAAAAATGTAACAGGCGCTTGTTCAACAGTAACCCTGTCGTGAGAAAGTTGAATCGGGTAGGGTCCGATGTTATCAGTTACAAGGTTAAAGCTGTTATTGTATTGAACAATATAAGTTCCGCCGTTCTTTACATATTCCATTAGTCTTGGCTGAGCAACTGCAAGACTTTTGCGTGTGTTGTAAGCCCTTATGCCGGCAACGATCGCATCGTATTTTGAAAGATCACTATTTTCAAGATCTTCATCTGAAAGCAAATGAACATTGTAACCCAATTCTTTAAGCTCGTCCGGAATAACGTCGCCGGCACCCATTATGTAGCCGATATTTGAAACTACTTTTTTAATATCAAGCCTTAGAAGTTTTGCATCGGCTTTGGGGAATATTGTTTGTATCGGGAAATGTGAATAATTTATTGTTTGAATACCCCTGTCTGAATTTCCAAAATTTGTTTCTGCTGAAGCAGTGATCTCTACTTCAGAACTATTAGCCGGTGGTTTTACTTTAAATGTAAATTCAGTTTCGTCATATTTATTTTTTAAATTGAATGACACTTCTTTTGGCTCGATATTCCAACCTGAAGGTGCATTGAGTTTCAATTTCCCTGAAAGATTATCAGCATTACTTTTTAATGTTACTCTGACTGTTTTTTCATTATCATTCGGGAAAACATAAACCGAGTTATCAAGATTTATAGAAACCGGCGGCCTGATTTCAAACGGCCTGTAATTTTCTCCCGAAACAGGATCGGTCCATCTATAGAAAACCGGGGTGGTTAAATTGAATTCTACATTCCCGGCTGCCAAAGTGAATGAAACATTAATGGGGGGAGCCTGCACAGGTTTTCCAATCATTTGCTGATCATCAACTTCGTAAGAACCAAGTTCGTGAGGTTTTCTTAACCAGTAAGGTTGCGTGTAAGCAATATCTTTTGGAAGAGTAATTTCAGTTTTTACAGTTTGAAAATCTTCATCTTTTAATGGCTGATCTAAATTTTTATTCTCGCCATACTGAAACTTTAGGCTCTTCAATTTGAAAGGATAGTTTGAACGATTTACTATCCCTGCCCGAATGTCAACTTTGCCACCGGGATAGGAAGAATAATCAGGTGAGATAGCTTCTATCCATATTCCAGCTGCTGATCTTATAACTTCAAGCAATTTTTTTTCTTTTAACGGAACCCAGTAATCATCTTTTATCTTTTCCATTTCGGAATATGCTTTGAGTAAAGTAGGAATTATTTCATATGGCTTTTCCGGTTTGAATTCTTCGTCGGCTTTTTTCAACAGAGCGCTTACCTTTTCACCTCCGGGAACTCTCGACCACGTATCGTTCACACCTTCCATTATATCATTCTTTGCAGGTTCTCCGTTAAGCAATTTGAAATAATTAATAATGTTTCCTCTTCGTGCGGAGCTTCCTTCACCCTGGCTTTTGTTCATGCTTCTGCTTTCAGCGGCAATTTCGGTATAAGATTCTCCAAGCAAGGGATTATATTCGCCAACATTAATTTTGACTGAGTTTTCAGGAATTTTTGCATTTCGCCACGTCCAGGCATTCCAGAAAATTCTTTTAGGCTGCCATGGTTTTACATATTTTAATTGCTCAGGAAAAACATTCGGGTCATTTGAAATTTTAAAGGCTTCCTGTGCAAGAAGTGAAGAAGCAGTATGATTTCCGTGACCGCCCGAGCCATCGCCGGGAAATCTCAATACAATTACATCGGGTCTGTATTTTCTGACCATCCATACGACATCAGAAAGAATATTTTGCTTACCCCAGATATTAAATGTTTCTTCAGCATTTTTTGAATAGCCGAAATCAATTGCTCTTGAGAAATATTGTTCCGCTCCGTCAATTTTTCTTGATGCGAGAAGTTCGTGAGTTCTTATAACACTTAATGCTCCTGATTGTTCAGGTCCGATAAGGTTTTGTCCGCCATCTCCGCGAGTTAAAGATAAATACGCTGTTCTGAAATGTCTTCCGTAAGAACAATAAGAAAGGAACGCACTGTTCTCATCATCCGGGTGAGCAGCCACATAAAGAACGCTGCCCAGCACGTTTAATTTATCGAGCGCTAACTTAATTTCTGCTGAGTTTTTACATTGCAAAGGCTGAGCATAAATTGAAGTAAATGACAAAAGTAAGAGGAAAGAAAGGAAAGCAGGGGTCAAAAATAAACTAATCTTTTTCATAGTTCCATCACGATTTTAGTTAATTTTAGTGAATTTAGGCTAACTTTGATTCAAAGATAAAATAAAGTTCAATAAATATTACGATTTCTTTATATTTATTGCACCTTTATAGTTAAAATAATTGAATTAAGTTTAATAACCTTATTAATATAATGTTTTAGGCCAGAAGCTATTAAACCATTTATCAATTATTTTGGCATTGAACTCGTTCAAATTAAAGAAATATCTTAATTTTTAAAACGTACTTTATTTGGGATAAAATTACTTAATGGTTAAAATAAATGAAATAGAGATTGGCAACAATAAGCCTTTTGTGCTGATTGCCGGGCCGTGTGTGGTTGAAAATGAAAAGATGATTCTAGAAACTGCTGAAGAAATTAAAAAGATTACAAAAGAACTCAGCATCCCTTTTATCTTTAAATCCAGTTACAAAAAAGCTAACAGGACAAGCGGCAACACTTTTACAGGTATCGGTGATGATGAAGCGCTGGGAATTCTTTCCAAAGTAAAAGAAAAATTAAATATTCCTGTGCTTACTGATGTTCACACTTCTGAAGAAGTTGATAAAGCATCAAAGGTAGCTGACGTTCTTCAGATACCGGCATTCCTTTGCAGGCAAACCGAATTACTTTTGGCAGCCGGGAAAACCGGGAAGGTTGTTAATATTAAAAAAGGACAGTTCCTCGCACCGGAGGATATGAAACACGCAGCCGATAAAGTCTTATCGACAGGAAATAAAAATATCCTTCTCACTGAACGCGGAACGACTTTCGGTTATCATAACCTCGTTGTTGATATGAGGTCATTCATAATAATGCGCGAGTTTGGTTTCCCTGTTGTAATGGATGCAACGCATTCTGTACAAATACCAAGTCGGGGAAACGAAAGTGGCGGTCAGCCTAAATTTATTAAACCGCTTGCAAGAGCAGCTGCTGCAGTAGGAATAGATGCACTATTCCTGGAAGTGCATCCGAATCCTAAAGAGGCAAAGAGTGATGCTGAAAGCCAGTTACAGTTGAGTGAATTGAAAAGTCTTTTGGCTGAAATAAAAGAAATCGACAGAGTGATAAAAAAATATTAGTGTAATGGATAAGTTCCCTAGAGCGCTGACTGAGAGAGAAAAATATTTGTTATTTAAAGTGCTGCCGGAAAATAAACCAGGTTATAAAAAATACCGTGATAAAATAAATGAGCTGGTTGTGATCGGTCAGGGAAGGTTTTCGCGTGATAATATGATTTTGGGTAAGCCCGGTAAAAAACCTGACCTGAGTTTTCCATCTACTCCTATTTTTGCAACGGGAACTATTATTTGTAAAGAAACTGAGATAGACGTTGCAATTCATGAAGAGATAGATAACGAGATCGAATTTGATATTTCAACAAATAATTCAGTTAAACCGGAAGAAGACTTTACTGAAATATCAAACTGGAGTTATTCAGATTGGGTACCGGGTAAGAATGCTCCGAAGGATAATTCACCAGTTAGAGAAGTTGTAATAATTCCGGATAATTTAATTCTTGCTATTGCACCGGTTCATAAAAAAATCTGGTTGCACAATATTGAAACGGGTGTTAATCATTTGATTCCATTGAGCAATTTTTACAATCAATTAATGATGGTAAAAGATATCAGGAATGCAAAAGTTGCTCTTAACCCGGGAATATTTTTTGAACAGTTAAATAATTATTCTGATGGTGATCTTGTCTCGGCATTTATAACTTATAATAAATACATAAAAAAAATTGATATAGATATGAGCTATTTTAAAAACGAAAAGAATAAACCTGCAAAAAAAAGCACATTTAGTTTCCTTAAAAGAGGTAAAAATTGAACTTTGATGAAATAATAAAAGCCGGCAAAGAAGTAATTAATATTGAAGCTGGTGTCGTTGCCGGATTGACTGAAAGTATCAACGAACAGTTTGCGAAAGCAGTAGATCTGATTTATCATTCAAAGGGTAGAGTAGTTTTATCCGGGATGGGAAAATCTGGCCTGGTAGCAAGAAAGATAGTCGCAACGCTAAATTCCACCGGGACTGCCGCAATATTTCTTCATCCGACTGATGCCCTGCACGGCGATCTTGGAATGGTAAGAAAAGATGATGTTGTCATTTTAATTTCAAAGAGCGGTGAGACAGAAGAAATTATAAATCTTTTACCGATGTTGAAAAGGTTAAATGTTTCGCTTATTGCTATGTGTGGAAAAGAAGATTCGAAACTTGCTCGGGAGTGCAATCTCTTTCTCAGCATTGCAGTAAAAGAAGAAGCTTGTCCGCACGACCTTGCTCCAACTTCATCAACTACAGCTACAGTGGTTATCGGTGACGCTCTTTCTGTAACATTATTAAAAAAGAGAGGATTTACTGCGGAGGATTTTGCGTTCCTTCATCCGGGTGGGAGTCTCGGCAAAAGATTGTCACTTCAAATAAGGGAGATTATGACTCAGGGTGAAAAGATACCAGTCGTTAAAGAAGACTGCCCGATAAAGGATGTTATATTCGAGATAACTTCAAAAAGACTTGGCGCAACCTGTGTTGTTGATGCAAACGGAGTACTTGCTGGAATTGTTACTGACGGTGATCTGAGAAGACTACTTGAGAAAACGCTGGACATTAAAGAACTAACTGCGAAAGACATAATGACTAAAAATCCAAAAGTAATGAGTCCTGATTACCTTGCTTCCTTTGCACTTCAGCAGATGGAAAATTACAAGATCACATCACTGATAATTGTTAATAAAAGTAAAAACCCTGTAGGAATAATTCACCTCCACGACCTGATAAATCTTGGGTTAACTCAAAGATGAAATATTTTCTCCTCATGATTTTTATAATGTTTATTACCGGGTGCAGTAACGATAATGTAAAACCTACCATTGATACGTCATTACAAGCGGGTGAGCTTCCGTCGCAGGAAAGCTGGAACTCAACAATAGTCTTCAGCGATTCCGGAAAGACAAAAGCAATTTTACAAACCGGACATTTGAGAGTGTTTGATCAATCGCATGAAACTCTTTTTGACCAGGGATTAAAAGTTGATTTTTATGATGATAATATGGTAAAGACCTCGACAATCACTTCAAAAAGAGGTAAGGCGGATGATGCTACAAAGGATCTTTATGCAATAGACAGTGTTGTAGCAGTCAGCGACAGCGGCACAGTAGTGAAAACTCAAGAATTAATGTTCAGAAACAAAGATCAAAAAATTGTGAGTGATAAATTTGTAACGATCACATCTCCCAAAGAAAACATTAAGGGCTATGGATTCGAATCAGACCGAAGTTTGCGGAATTATGTCATTTATAACATTACTTACATTACCAGGAGCGATTCAACAAAATAATTTATGACTAGAAATATTTGCATAATCATAATTATTCTCTTTACTGCTTCAATAACTTTATTTGCCCAGGACAATTATATTCATGTGAAAGGGGATAGTCTTGTCGGAAAAACCGTTGACGGCGAAATGATCCGTGAAGTTTACGGAAATGTTGTTGTAACACAGGGAAATGTAGTGATTACCTGCAACCAGGCGACACAGTACATTTCTAAAAATGAAGCAGAGCTAATAGGGAATGTTGTTATTAAACAGGACAGCATGACTATAACAACCGCAAGCGGATATTATTTTGGAGATGAGAAAAAGACTGTATCTGATACAACAGTAAAACTTGAGGACGGGAAAGTTACTTTAACTGCGAAACACGGTAGATATTTTTTTGATGAACACATAGCTTTTTTCCGGGATAGCGTAAGACTGCAGGATTCCATTTCAATATTAACTTCGGACAGTCTGACGTATTTTAAAGATGAAGATAGAATTATTGCAATAAGCAATGTTAATATCGTGGATACAGCAAGTTCGATATCTGCGGATAGTCTTGAACATTTTCGAAAAACAAGAGTAACATTTGCAAATCATAATGTTAAAGCAGTAAACAGGGAAAATCACCTTATTATGTTTGGCGAACACCTCGAAGATTATCCTGAAAGACATTACACTGTTGTAAATAAAAAACCGGTGCTTTTGCAGATCGATACATCATATGTCCGTAAAGTAGATAGCTTATCAAACGGAAATGGACAGCAGCCGGACTCTGCTATGCAGATAGATTCGCTGTTGATAAAATCAAAAGTAATGGAGGCTTTTCGCGACACTCTCGATTATTTCAAAGCAACTGATTCGGTCAGCATAGTCAGAGGTGATTTTGCTTCAGTAAACAACCTTACCTTGTATTACAAAAAAGAGGGACAGATAATTACTTATAAAACTTCTGATTCAACAGCGCACCCGTATTTATGGTATGAGAATACCCAGTTAACGGGAGATTCGATAACTATTTTTCTTGATCATAACAGGATACACTTTTTGAAAGTGAATGATAACGCTTATATAATTTCACAGAATGAGGATTATAACAACAGGTTTGATCAGACTTCAGGCGACAGTGTTTTTATGACATTTGAAAATTCACGCTTGCAGAAAACAAATATCTGGGGAAATATGTTCAGCATTTATTATCAGTATGATGAAGGCAGACCAAACGGGCTGACTAAATCCTCCGCGCAAAATGCGGTGATAAATTTTGCAGATAATAAAGTTGAAGAGATAAGGATGTATGGCTCGCCAAACAGCGAGTTCTATCCCGAAAAGCTTGTCAGGGGAAGAGAAGATACGTTTGTGTTGTCAAAGTATGTTGCATTCAGGAAGAGGCCAGGGAAGGAGAGTATGCTGAAAAATGTATCTAACAAATGGAAACTAGAGTGAAATGTGCAGACTATTATTAGCAGATATTTTACATATTAACACTTTTTAGTCATTCTGAGGGAGTCCCCGACCAAAAAATCTTTTGTTTAATATTGAGTTAAAGATTCCTCTCCGGCTGTTGCCGTACTCAGAATGACCATTACTATCAATATAATAGATGTTGTATTAAAAATAATTCTAGTAATTGTTATTAGAATTTTATTTGTATTTTGTCTTTTTGAATTATGATATTTATTAAGATATGGAACACAATACACTTAGTTGTAAAGATTTAGTAAAGATTTATAAGAAACGCGCCGTTGTTAACAAAGCCTCTGTTGCTGTTTCTAAGGGAAGTATCGTTGGATTATTGGGGCCGAACGGTGCAGGAAAAACTACTACATTTTATATGATTACCGGCATGATTAGACCTGATTCCGGAAATGTTTTCCTTGACGATCAGGACATAACTAAAGTTCCAATGTATCAGCGTGCGAGAATGGGAATAGGTTATTTGCCGCAGGAAGCTTCAATTTTCAGGCGGCTCACGGTTGAACAGAATTTAATGGCAATTCTTGAAATGATGAAGATTGATGCAAAAGCTAAAAAGGAAAAATGCGAAAAGTTGCTGGAAGAGTTGAGCATTACTCATCTGAGAAAAAGTCTTGGGGTGCAGCTAAGCGGGGGTGAGAGAAGAAGAACCGAGATTGCACGTTCGTTAACTACTGACCCGAATTTTATTTTGCTCGATGAACCTTTTGCCGGGGTTGACCCGATTGCAGTTGAAGATATAATGAACATAGTTGCAAATTTAAAAGAACGTGGCATAGGTGTTCTGATCACTGATCACAATGTGCACGAAACTTTAAGCATTGTTGATAAAGGTTACATTCTTATTAACGGAACGATATTCAAACAGGGGAAAGCAAAAGAGCTTGCCGAAGATGAAGAGATCAGGAAACTTTATCTCGGAGAGAAGTTCAGACTGGATAGATACTCTGGTGAGTAATTATTTAAATAAAAGCTCTAATATAACGGCCTTTAATTAAATCCCACGCTAAGTTTTATGCTGATTTTTTAATAGAATTTCCTTAACTGAATTTGCATTGTTGACTACAGATTCAGGATACCCTTTTAATTCCAGCAGCTTGATAGCATTACCTGAAAAAGTTGCACCTTCCTTTATTTTATAATCAAAATAAAAATGATTATTTGTGACCTGTTCGCTAAAGTGAAATATTATAAACGTATTATTTAATAAATGCTGAAGTTCAATATCGTGGGTAGTGACAAAAATAAAATTATTTTTGTCTAGGTAATTTAAAACTGCAGTTGACGATGAAAGTCTTTCAACTGTATTAGTACCACGGAAAATTTCGTCAATTAAAAATAAATACTCGGATTTATCTTTGCTTAATTCAATAAAATCCAGCAACCTTTCAATCTCCACATAATAATAACT
The DNA here is from genome assembly GCA_963772675.1 of uncultured Bacteroidota bacterium. Taxonomy (GTDB): domain Bacteria; phylum Bacteroidota; class Ignavibacteria; order Ignavibacteriales; family Ignavibacteriaceae; genus JAKAGZ01. The sequence goes on along the minus strand of CAVYYF010000007.1, from coordinate 255,579 downwards.
TTTCGAATGTTCTAAATCATCTTCTCGTTTTATTGCCGATTTAACAATTAGCATCGGGAGAGATGCTTCTTTAGCCAGGCAAATATTTAAGGTTTGGGCAAGAATAAAATTAATCCCGATCGTTTTTATAAATGTTGTTTTGCCCGCCATATTTGATCCCGTGATCAGCACGGATTGGCTGATTTTGTTTACAGTATTTGATACTGCATCTTTAATTAAAGGATGATAAACTTCGTTGAAAGATATTTCTTTAGCCTGTATAAAATTTGGTACACAATAATATGGAATTTCCATTAGATAGGAAGCTATTGCAATAGATACATCAAGTTCTGCAATCGCCTCAAATGTTTGTTGGATTATTTTTCTTTTTGCCTTTATATATTCTATAGACCTCAAGTAGGAAAGCAAGTCATAAAGTAAGATTATGTTCAGATATTCAATTATCAATAAGATTATGTCGTTTCCCCCTGATTTGTCAATAACAATGTAGCCCATTTTTTTGCGCAGCCTCGTTAAAACAGATCTGTTTTTTCTGAGAAAATCTACCTGGGGTAATTTATTCTCAGTGTCGACTTTTGCAATAGCCTCAGCGCAGGTAATAAGGCGATTTAATCCGTAGAAGCCGGAAAAATATTTGTGAAAGCTTTTCGAAAAAATCAGGTTAACAATAATATTAAAAATTGAGAGTCCGACACCCACCAATAAAAATGAATTATAAAAAGGAACAAGTATAAATGAAAGAATTGTCAGCATTGGTAACAGGTACAAAAAATAATAAAACCTGGGTCTCTCAGGAATATCACCAAAGATTAAGCTGGAAATAAAATATGATTTTGTATTATCAAGACCTGTTAACTTTAGCTGAATTGTTTCCCTGATTTTTGCATTATCCTTGAAGAAACTGAAGAGATTATACCTGTCATCCAAAGCATTTTTATTCTTTTCGTATTTCCTGATCAGGTGATACAGGAATTGTTGACCAATATTGCTTGTGGTTCTGTCTAAATTTACAAACAGGCTATCAAGATTCAGGTCTGACCAGGTTTTATCGTCAATCACTTCATCTTTATCGAATTTGGATTTCAGATCATGATAGGAGGAAATCAAATCAAAGTTTCTGTATCTCTTAATTTGTTTTCCCCAGTTTTGCCGGATCTCTTTTAATATATTCTTCTTTCTATTGAACATTTTGTTATTCGCAGGTAACTCTGTCCCCGTGACTTTTCGGCGAAGAGATTACCCAAAAGATTACTTCCTTTTCAGATTCGTATTTGAATTTGTGAATAGTGCCGGGGGGAATTTCCAGCCCCTCTTTTTTGAAAGCTTAACAATTTTATCCTGAAGCTCTATCGTTCCTTCCCCTTTGAGAATGAAAAAGAATTGTCTTGAAATGTTATGATAATGTTTCACTTCCGATTTACCGGGAGGAACTTTTTCCTGAATGATGCTAAGGTCTTCATTGTTTACAAAATGCCAGCCGTCGCAAACTTCTCCCCAGGTGTAATGTTCTGCGCTTGATGAATTTATTTTGTTGATCATTTTAGTTTCTCAAAATGCTGATAATCCGCTCGTGTTTTCCAGTCACCGCCCCAGCTCCAGCCTCTTTCTTTGAATAACCTCACTATTAAAGAACGTTTGGAAATAGTACCCTTTACTTTAGGATTGTAAACAGCTCCCTTAGGTGATGCAGCACCATCAATTATCTGCGGGTTTTGCCAGGGGTTTATATCGATAGCCCTTCCGGTTGAGTGATTCGAAAACCGGTTTGTGTTTGCAACCAGCCTGTAATTAAAAGCAGAAGAGTTATTAGCTTTCATCGATTTATCATCAGACCAGTGATATTTTACAACAGGAATAACTCTCTTAATAGGGAATCTCTTCTCCTTCAACATTTCAAATATCCATTTGATATCATTTTCAAGATCTTTGTCAATTACAAGCTGTCCTTTGTGCAGCTTATTGTCGAATGAATAATAATAAACATCAACAAGCCTCAGATTTTCTTTTATTTCCTTAGGAATATCTTTTCCGGCCAGCGATTCTTTCAAAGTGTAATTGCAGTCTGATATTGCTTTGGTCTGTTGTGCTTCATTATCCATTTTGCTACCAGAACTTATTAAAATGAATGCTAAGGTAATAAGAATATAAAAGTATTTTAACTTCATAGATTGTTTAAGCTAAAGTACTAATTTAGTGAAAAGTTCCTACAAGTAAACTTTGAATGAATTAACTCAATCAACAGTAAATTCTTTTACCATTCCATTTGCAGCTCCTGCTTCAGATATCCATGCGTACCTGCCGGGTTTAAGGTTCACATTAAAATAAGAGGTGTATCCGACGGGCATTTCCTGCGTTCCACCCATAAATTCCGCGGGAGCAGGCGATTGTAAACCATCTGTATTCATCCAGTCCATCCATTCAATTACTTTATTTAAATCCGTGTCGTTATTCAGTTTAACAAGATGTACATCATTCCCAAGACCAAAAGGAGGTTGTTCACTAAAATGAACTGATACGGTATGTTTGCCTGATGAAGGCTCACCCTGAATTTCCATTTTGGAGTTGGAAAGATTTATTTCTATATCAGCATTCTCAGGTTCCTTCATTTCAGAAACTTCGTTAGTAACTGTTACAGGTCTAATCATGCCTAGTTCACTGTGAAATTTACCTTCTGGTGTTTTAACATAACACTCCATTACATAGTTGCCGGGTGCAAGCTTCAGGGTTGTCTCGGTTGATTTTCCCATTGCAATAAGCCCTGTACCCCCCATATATTTTGCTGAAGCATACCATTTGGGAAGCAAATTTCCAAGCACTGCGCCAGCTTCAGCCTTTGTTGCACCTGCCTTTAATGTATCCAGTGCACTTACAAAAGCAGGCCCAACTTCACTAATATAATTCTGGAAGGTAACACCTTCAGGAAGAAGTGTTAAAAAGAAAAAGTGCGTTGCGTGGCCCTCATTTTTAAGCCTGAAGGTTGTCCACCCTGAAGGAATTGAATCCTGCATATGAAAGTAATAATCTTTTGCTGTCACTTCAACCAAATTTGTTGATGGAGTTTTGCTGCAGGAGGTAATTATTACAGAAGTAATAATTATTGACGTAAATAAAATGATCACCTTTTTCATTTATTGCTCCTTATTTTATTTATGATGAAGAATCAAAATTCTATTTAATTATTGACTAAATAGAATAGAGTGCAAAGCAGTCGCTTAATTAAATAGTTTGTTTCCTTTTGAATCTTAGGTAGTTAGCAAGATTTATAGCTGCATGAATTATAAAAAAAATCACGCCGGTGCTAATTGTAATTTTAATTTCGCAATATCTTTCGAAAGAGGCAAGTTTTTATCAACAAAAAATATATATTGACAGGTTATTCTGAATTCCAATTATGATTTTGTGAGGCTGGATTCTTGAAATATGAACCTTTTAGATCATAAAATCAAAAGATTCTTCATCCCGGTAAACCTGCCTACCAGGCAGGCAGGTCGGATTCAGAATGGCTGGTTCGTTTTACTTTTCACCTCTCACGTTTCACAATTGTTGCTCAAATGGATATATTTGAACCGACAAAAAATTAAGGAAACACAATGAAATTATTCTCATCATTATTGGTACTGTTGTTATTTGTTCCTGCATGCTCAAAACAGCACACTGGAGAAGTGGTAAAAAAGCCATCTGGTCTTGAATTTATGGATGATACACTCGGAACAGGAAAAGAAGCTAAAGCAGGTGATCTGGTACAGATACATTTTTCAGCATGGATAATAAAAGATACGACAAATCTTTTCAGCGACTGGTCGAAAGATTCAACCCGCATATCAAGCAGCATTGGAAGCACAAGAATACACAGCAAGCCGGTAAAATTTGTGCTCCGTAAAAATTCTTTTATAAATGGTTTGGACGAGGGAATAGAGGGTATGAAAGAAGGAGGATACAGGACGATAATTATTCCCTCAAAATTAGCTTATGGGGAAAGGGGAATGCCCCCGGTAATTCCTCCGAATGCAAGTCTTAAATTCCAGGTTCAACTGCTTCAAGTAGAAGTAGTGATCACGGCAAAGAGATGGGATGTTGATTCGACAAAATTTCAAACACTGAAAGACGGATTGAAATATGTAGTAGTTAAAGCAGGGGATGGGCCTGCCATTGATTCAGGGGATGTAGTGACTCTGCATTATTCCGGATATTTGGAAGGCGGGAAAAAATTTGATAGTTCGATTGAAAGAGGAGAACCTCTGGTTGTGCCTTACAAGATACAGAATTTAATAAAGGGATTTAATGAAGCTATCGGGCTTATGAAGAAGGGAGAAAAAGCTGAATTTATAATTCCGCCTGATCTTGCTTACGGAAGCCGGGGCAATAGTGTTATTCCGGCAAATTCTACACTTATTTTTGATATTGAAATTTTATATGTGGCAAAACCTCCGAAAGCCAATGAGCCGCCGCTAAAGAAGAAGTAAAAATAGTTTAAGTGTGGTAGTACATATAGGCTGTTTCAAAAGTTTGATTTTGTCAACCTGAACTTGTTTCAGGTTCTCATTAGTTTCTCAAAAACAAATCATTAGATTCCGAAACAAGTTCGGAATGAAAGTTTTGAAACAGCCTATACATTTTATTTCATAAATAACTTTTGATAAGTGCAACAGCATGTGAGTAGTAGCCCCTGCCGAATAAATTCAGATGATTTAAAACATGATAGAGTTTATAAATGTTCTCGCGGTAACGCCAACCATCCTTTAAAGGATTCGCTTCATTATAAGCAGAGTAAAATTTGTTATCGAAACCGCCGAACAATTTTGTCATCGCCAAATCGGCTTCGCGATGGCCGTAATAAACTGCCGGATCGATGAGACAGGCATTCCCGTTTTCGTCAGACATATAATTCCCGCTCCAGAGATCGCCGTGAAGCAGTGCCGGTTTTTCTTCGCTGCCCGATAAAATTTCTACGATTTTGCTCTCCAGTTTTTTAATTCCGTCTTGTAACTCAGACGTCGCGTATCCGTTCTTTTCAGCGAGTTTATACTGGAAGAGGATTCTCTTATTCCAGTAAAACTCTGTCCAGTTTCCTTTTCCATTTTCAGCGGGAATATTTATCTGGTCAGTTGATCCGATGTAGTTATCTTCAAAAAAGCCAAATGAATCTGAGTTGTATTTATGCAATCCGGCAAACTTTCTACCAAAATTCTCAAAAAAATTTCTGCCTGGGTGAGCGCTTTCAATGTGTTCAAGCAGGATGAAAGATTTTTCAGCTAAAATAACATCCGGCACCCTGATTGCATTCGCTTTACTCAGTTCACTCAAACCGTTTGCTTCTTTAATGAACATATTGTTTAAAGAAAAATCGTTGAACTTAAGAAAATAATTTTTACCGGATGTCGTTTTCAGCTTACATGCATTGCTGATGCATCCCCCGGAAACTGAGTTACTCGAAATTATTTCCGTTCCGATTCTTTCTTCAATTTTCTTTTTCAGTTCATAATTGATTTTCATTTTTCAGCTTTTCAAGTATTCCTTTGCAGCCATCTTCAAGGATATCCAGTACGTTGTTAAATCCCTCTTCACCCTCGTAATATGGGTCTGGGACTTCATCGATTTTGATGTTGTTACAAAAGTCAGCCATCTTAAATACTTTATTTGAAAATCTATTCAGGTTGTCGTGTGATTTTACATCTGTATAATTTTCATTATCCATTGTTATGATGTAATCAAACCTGTTGAAGTCTTTTGCAGGATTAAACTTCCGCGTAGCATGTTCAAGGTTGTATCCGCGTTTAGCCGCATAACTGATCATTCTTGGGTCAGGTGATTCACCTACATGGTAGCCTGCTGTTCCGGCTGAATCAACATAAATATTATTCTGAAGACTTTCGTCTGCTAATATCTTTTTCATTATACCTTCAGCGGCAGGTGAGCGACAGATATTTCCAAGGCAAACGAATAGTATTTTCTTATTCTGCATAATGTGTATTCCGTATTTTTGTGTATGTATAAAGAAGTCATTTTATAAAAAATATGACAAAGTTACAAAAATTTTGAAAAATCTTCGGGGTATACCAACCAAGCGGTTGATTTGCAATTATATTTAATATAAATTCATACAGCCTAAGACAAGCAACTAAAAAATCCAGAAAATAAAGGAGAGATTTATGGCTTATGTCATAACCAAGCTGTGCCTCGATTGCAAAGATATTGCATGCACACAGGTTTGCCCGGTTGATTGTATTTATGAATACACAGGCAACGATGAATCGATACCTAAAACCATGCTTTTGATAGATCCAGATGAATGTATTGATTGCAACGCGTGCGTTCCCGAATGTCCGTGGGAGGCAATTTTTGAGGAGGATCTGGTCCCTGATATTTTCAACGATGATACTGAACTGAATGCACGGATTGTGGGAAAGGAGAGAATAGTCCCTGTAAGGAATCCAGATGATCCGATCCCGACACCGGAAGAAGTAGCGGCTAACAAAGAAAAGTGGGGATATAAACCATAATTATTTTTTTAATGTTCCGATCACGAGAGTGGAGTAGTTTGGAAACATCTGATAAACTTAATCACCTGAAATTGTAACTACAATCCTTCTGCTTCCGCCGCGGTTTCTGTGTTCACATAAATAAATTCCTTGCCAGGTTCCAAGATTGAGACTACCCTCAGTTATTGGAATTGAAAGACTGTTACCAAGAATAGATGCCTTCAGATGTGCAGGCATATCGTCAGGTCCTTCAATTGTGTGAACATAGTAAGGAGCGTTTTCTTTTACCATCACATTAAAGTGTGATTCAAAATCTCTTCTTACATCAGGATCATAATTCTCATTGATTGTAAGTGAAGCAGAAGTGTGCTTGATAAAAATGTGACAAATTCCCTTACTGATTTTTCTTAACTCAGGAATTGCGGAAGTAATTTCATTTGTAACTAAATGAAATCCCCTGGGTTTTTCTTTTAAAGTTATTTTTTTCTGAATGTAACTCATTCTGTTTCTATTGAGGAGTTATATTTATTGCATCAAACTTTACACCGTTAATCAGGGTGTCAACGTTGGTTCCAATACATTTCCCTTTTACTGTAACATTCTGGTCTTCCTTAAGCCGACCTGCTGTGTACCGGTCTTCTTCATCTGTAACAAAACAGATCAGCGACAAATCGCCCGGGTAAGTTTTTAATTCAAGGACAGGTCTTAAATCCGGCAAAGTGTAATATGATTTCACCTGTCCCATAAGGTTTAATCTTTTATCAAGAAATTCTTTATCGGCAGTGACAACATCCTTGGTGTAAGCATGAGCAAGATCCTGGGCAGCGATTTCATGGTAATAAAAATTATTGTAATAAATAAAAGCGAGTACAACAGACAATACCAATAAAAAGACAAAAAATAATAATCTCCCTGTTGTCACATATTCACCTTTGAATGAAATCTCCTCAAGTTAATTTATCTTGCACCAAGTTCTACCTTAAAGATCTTTTTTTCTCCGTTTCTCATTACTACAACATCAATTACGTCGCCGGGACTGAAATCGCCAAGTGCATAAGTGTAATCATAAATATTTGATATCTTTTTACCTCCGAATTCTACAATGATGTCGCCACCTTTTAATCCTGCTTTCTGAGCAGGACCGCCTTCACTCACACCAGTTATCTTCAATCCATCAACCTGCGAGGCGTAATCAGGAATAGTACCTACGTAAACTCTGAAAGTCATTCTGCCGGATCCTTTTCTAGGAACATCTATGTAGTTTGGCTTTTCAGAATTTTCATCTACTGATTCGGCAATCTGGTAAACATATTTTGTAACAGATTCCTCTCCGGTTGAATTAATTTTATCCGCCGTGTCAGTTGGCCTGTGGTAATCAGGATGTGTTCCCGTAAAGAAGAATAACACAGGAATTCTTTTTGCATAAAATGAAGATTGATCGCTTGGTCCGAATCCTTCATCATTAAAAGTCAGTTTGAAGCTGTAGTTCTTATTAAACTCATTTAATATATCTTTCCAGTTAGTTGAGGTACCTGTACCATAAATAATAAGATTTTTTTCAGCATTCAGCCTGCCAACCATATCAAGGTTTAACATTACATCAATTTTATCCATGGGAACAGGGGAGTGTTCAGTAAAATAATTTGAGCCGAGAAGTCCGAGTTCCTCGCCGGAAAATGTTATAAATATTATGCTTCTTTTTAATTTATCTTTTATGGATGCAAATTTTTCTGCAAGCTCAAGCACAGCAGCCGTGCCTGAAGCATTGTCATCAGCGCCGTGATGAATCTTTGGCTCTGCGCCTCTGTACAGTGAACCTGAACCACCCCAGCCCCAGTGGTCGTAGTGTCCGCCGATTACTATATAATGATCCTTCAAATTAGGGTCGTTGCCTTCAATATAGCCTGCAACGTTGTGTCCCTGCTTGATTACTTCCTTTACTTCAGTTTGCATTTTTACTTTAACATTCTTAAAAACAAATGATGCCGGCTTTTTAGTTTCATTAATTTTTTTTTGATAATCTTCCAGGTTTAAATCTTCAGATTTAAAAAGGTCGCCGAGAATACTTCTCTTGATCTGCACAATGCCGAGTAATTTTTCGCCGCTTGCGCCATCATATTTTAAACTCATTAGTTTATCTACATCATCCTTTGGAAAATAGCCCGTAACAAATATTACTCCCAAGGCTCCTTTCTCTTTGGCAATTTTTGCTTTATAACGATAAGCTGAATATTTTTCTAAGTCTGAATGAGGATTATCACCCTCCGGGTTGTATCTAAGTATAACAACAATTTTTCCCTTTACATCTATTCCTGCATAATCATCATATTTAAGATCGGGAGCAGATATGCCATAACCAACAAATGCGAGATCACCGGAAATATCTGCCTTACCGGAAATCGGGGCAGTAATATATTCAGCCTGAAGTTTCGGCATCATCTCGTAATTATTCATGTCGAATTCAAGCGAATTATTAGCTGTGAGATTTAAAGATGAGACGAAAGGGAATTCCTGCAAATAGCCGTTCTCAAAAAGAGGAACGAGGCCAGCTTTCTTAAAAACATCCTGGATATAAATCGATGCAAGTTTTTCACCCTCTGAACCGGTGAATCTTCCTTCGAGTTTATCGGATGCCAGATAATTTATAGTCTCCTGTATTTCCTTAGCTGTTATATCTGGTGAGTATGATTTTTGGGCAAATACCGATAAACCAGAAATGAAGAAGACAGCTACTACAAAAATCCTAAAAGAACATTTCATTAATACCCCCGGAAAATAGTTTGATGAAAAAAATTAGTCCACCCAGTCAGCGATAAAAATATTTGTATCGTGCGGGTGTTTGCCAAATCTATTAGATGCAAATATCAAATGTTTTCCGTCCTTTGTGAACATTGGAAAACTATCGAATGTGTTGCTGAAAGTTATCTGTTCCAAACCTGATCCGTCACTGTTGATAACGTAAAGATCAAAACTTCTTCCATTTTTACTATTAATGTTTGAAGAAAAAATTATCTTTTTTGCATCAGGGAAAAAGAAAGGTGCAAAGCTAGCTTTCCCGAAATTAGTAAGCTTTTTCATATTACTGCCGTCTGCATTCATCGTATAAATTTCAAGTGCAGTTGGTCTTACGTAACCTTTCTTTACAAGTTCTTCATAATCCTGTTTATCTTTATCAGTAACCGGACGGCTTGCTCTGAATACAATTTTCTTACCGTCCTGAGAAAAAAATGCTCCGCCATCGTAACCTTTTTGGAAAGTTAACCGCTTCTGGTTTGTTCCATCAAGATTCATAGTATAAAGTTCCGGATCACTGTCTCTTGTTGATGTAAAAATTATTTTATCTCCCCTAGGAGAAACAGTTGCTTCAGCATCATAGCCGTAAGTGTCGGTTAGCCTTTTTAAATTTGAGCCATCTGGTTTTGCTAAGAAAATGTCAAATGTCTTATATAATTCCCAGACATAACCTCTTGATTGATCCGGTGGGGCAGGACAATCTTGATCAGCCGAATGTGTTGATGCATAAATTATTGCAGTGTCCCCGGGAAGAAAATATGAGCAGGTAGTTTTTCCAAATCCTGTAGATACCATTTTTTTATCAGTTCCATCAATATGCATTTTGAAAATCTGATCACAGGGGAGATCTCCGGCATTGGATTGAAAGATAAGTTCCTTTTCGTCCCAGGAAAGATATGCTTCAGCATTTTCACCATTGTGTGTCAGCATCCTGATGTTTCTCAAATGTTTTTCCTGTGGAAATCGCAATGTATCTTTTGCAGAATCGTAAGTTTGTGCTAAAATATTTACCGACAGAAAAATTGTAACAAGTATAACTTCAATGGGCACTGAATTGAATTTCTTCATATTTCCCTGATTAAAATTTGAAAATGTATTTATTAGCTTTTGATAAATTATTCCGGGACATGAACCATAAAATATTGTTTGGCTGTTTCACCAATCGCTATGGCTTCAGACATGCTCATGTGCATATCATCTTCATGATCATCGTCTCCATGGCCGGCTTCGATAATTGCCAGATCAGAGTTTTTTGCATTCTTTACTAGGTCTTCACAATAAGCGGTATCGCCTCCGTAGCAGATTTTCATCTTATTATAAGTGAATTTATACCCGATTGCAGGAACCTGGCGGGTTGTAATTCCATCTGAAAGAAACTCTTTATGAATTACTGGGAATGGTTTTATTGTGACATTTTTGCTTTTGAGGCTTTTGTCGTTTTTTATTTTTTTCAGTGTAATTTTATAAGTCAGACTACTAGAGTAAACTTTCATAAAAGCATTGTGAATGCTTTCTATTTCCACGCAACCTTCAGGATAATAAATTGACAGGGGAGTTCTTTTGTGCATCACTCTCAAGTAAGTTAAGAGAGCCCAAACACCACCAACGTGATCGTGATGACCGTGGGTAATAAAAACATCGGAAATTGTCAGAAGATTTTTTGTACCCACCTCTTTGTTAAGGTCACGCAAAATACCATCGCCCGGATCAACAACAAAATGCGCTTTACCTGCACGGACCAAAATTCCGGTAGCAATATTCGGTATAGAACAGAATATTTTTATCGAAAAATCTTTTTTCTGCCAGGTGAGTGGATACTTTTGTTGTAACATTGTTAAAGGATTTTATCCTGAATTTATTTTCCGTGATAGTATTTACAGGTTTTTATATTCTTACAGCGTGCAAAAATGTTGAAGGAATAGCTGGAAACTTCGAAATCTAATTCTTCTGAAATTTCTTCGGGCAGTTTTTTAATTTTTTGATTAACAAATTCCACTATTCTTCCACAATCCATACAAATCAGGTGGTCGTGACTCTGTCTTTTGAAATTGCTTTCATAACGAGTAATGTTTTCTCCAAAATTTCTTTTACTCAGCAGTTCACATTGAACGAGCAGCTCCAGCGTTTTATAAACAGTAGCTCTGGAAACACTTGAATTTAAATTTTTCATCACTATGTAAAGGTCATCGGCACCAAAATGACCATCATAGTCCAATGCAGCATCCATCACTTCAAATCTTTCAGGCGTTATCCTGTTTTTACCTGATTTAAGGAAATTTGTAAATATTTCTGCTGCTTTAGGGTTTTTCAATTTTAATCACTTCTCTATTCAATTTAATTGTTTAAAATATCACGGCATATTTAGAATAGCAAGAAATATCACACAAATGGTGTCTCTCAAGCCATTCCCAACGCTCTCAGACCATTAACAGTAATAAATGTAATTACGTAAGCCAGTGATGAAAATATAACGAGTTGTAAAATTGGGATTCTCCAGCCTCCAGTTTCTTTTTTGGAGACCGCAAGCGTAGATAAACATTGCATTGCAAAAAGAAAGAATGCGATTAAGCCTATTATAGTAGAAGGTGTAAACAATTTTTGTCCTGTATCACCTATTGTTGCATCGTTCATTGCTTTAACAATCGAGGTCTGCAAAGTCTCACCCTGATCAGTTACTTTAAAAATTAAAGCCAGAGAACTTACAAATACTTCACGTGCAGTGAAAGCAGCTATTAGGGAAACACCAACCCTCCAATCCATTCCGATTGGTCTCATTACAGGCTCAATAAATTTTCCCAAATCTGCTGCATAAGAGTTTGCGAGTCTTTCTGAGTTTTGCAGCTGCAGATTTTCCTGTTGTGTATGGTTTTGTATTTTTACGCTAGTATTATAATTAGGGAATGAAGTTAAGAACCAGATTGCGATTGATAAAACAAGAATGACGGGGCCGGCTTTTCTTAAATATGATTTTGAACTTGAGATCACGTTGTTTGTAACAACCCTGATCTTTGGAACCCGGTAAGCCGGAAGTTCAAGAATAAAAGACGAGCTATCCGTCTCCCTGATCACACTTTTTGCAAACTTGCTAATGATAGCTGCAATAACAACGGAGTTTATTATGCTTAAAACATAAATTCCTGCCATAACCAGTCCACCGATCCAGGCCTTGGGACCGGGAAAAAGAAAAGCAAGCAATAATGCGAATATCGGAAGTCTCGCACTGCAGCTTAACAGAGGAATAATAAAAATCGTAAGTATTCTTTCTTTTTTATTTGGAATTGTTCTTGCCGCCATCATCGCGGGAATTGCACATGCGAATCCTGAAAGCATAGGAACAAAAGATTTTCCATTAAGACCAATTTTTGATAAAGGTCTGTCAATCAGCATTGCGCCTCTGGCAAGATAACCGGTATCCTCAAGAAGCCCAAGAATTAAAAACAGTATCATAATCTGCGGGACAAAAACCATTACAGAACCGATTCCGGTTATAAGCCCTGTTGAAATAAAATCACCGAACCAGTTGTTGCCCAGGATCTTCAAAGCTTCATCTGCAAGAAAACCGAAAATATTACTAACAAGGTCCATTACAGGCTGTGCCAGCCAGAAAATTGATGAAAAAGTAATGGCCATAATAAAAAAGAAAAAAACGAGTCCCCATATTTTGTGCAAGAGTATTTTATCTATTTTTAATGTTCTTTTATCAACTTCATAACAATTTCTTTTAGCTTGCAGATCGGGAGTCAGGATGCTTAATTGTGCGTTAGCTTTTTTTAAGTTTGCTTTCTTTCCATTTTGAGGAATTGCTTCTATTACCTTATCAGAAATTAATTCTATTTCGGCGTACGAACCAATAAGTTCTTGTCTGTCATTTCCATTCTGATAGAGGAGCGGTATTATTTTTTCTTTTGAATGTATAATTTTCAGAGTTTTATCTAAGGTGCTTACAAGCTCATTTACACCATTTCCATTTCTACCGTCAATTACACCTACCTCACAATTCAATTCGCTACTTAATTTTTCAACTGAAACTTTATAACCTTTCTTAAAAAGTATGTCAGTCATCGTCAAGGCAATTATTACATTGAATTTGCTTGCGATCAATTGCTTGACAAGCAATAAATGTCTCGATAGCTGACTCGCATCGACGGTGACAACAACAAGGTCAGGCGAGCCAAATTTTGGATGACGAAAAAGAGATTTGATAGTAACTTCTTCGTCCGGTGAGTGGGGACTCAGACTTATTATACCGGGTGAATCAAGTAGATTTGCATTAATGTTAAATTTATCAAGTAGCTTTGAAACAGAATATTCAACTGTAGCGCCAGGATAATTTACGGTCTTAACATTTCTGCCGCTCAGATAATTAAAAAGCGTCGTTTTTCCGGAATTAGGTGAGCCAACTAAAGTGATTAGTGAGGTTTTGTCCAGAATATTGGTAGTCATGAAACCTTAATGCATTCAGCTTCATTCTTTCTTATAGCGATAACAGTTCCTCTGACCGAGAATGCTAATGGATCATTAAAAACTGACCTATTAACCAATTCGATTTCTTGCCCGGGTGTGAACCCAATTTCGATAATTCTCCTTGAAGAAGGGTGTTTATCATCTATTTCATTAATTTTTACTTTTTCACCATATTGTAATTGAGATGCAGTCTTCATTTTTTACCCGAATTTAAACTCCGTAAACATTATTAAGATTTAATCTATATAAAAATAAAGCAGTTATTTCAGAAAGTCAAGGAAGTTTTTGATAATTTATTACAGATGAATAGTTATTCCTGCGTGAAATTTAATGCACTTTTTCCTGCTTATGATTTCTGCTGAACCGAGACTGAAAGCATAGTCTTCATTTTTTTTACACAGATTATATAATGAATCTAAAAATAAGGGAATCAACAAGAAAGATTTTATTAGCAATATTAGTTGCCGGCAAATTTCTTGTGCCTTTAGATTATTCGTCTCTTATATAGTCTTTGAATATTATTAAAGTAAGTATTATCTTATTCACTAAATATATAATAATCTAAGATAGGTTGAAGCAGATTAAGTTGGACAAACCAGAAATATTGAAGAAAGACAAATATGCATCGACTCATAAGGACATTATCCTCGAAATAGAAGGGAATAAAGAGCTTCTTCTCTCAACACCTCACGCAGTCTATTATAAAATTGATGATTCTTCGATGAAATATTCTTACTTCAGTCCGTCGATTGAGGAACTGTCAGGATATACTTTGAATGAATTCAAAGAATTGGGAATCCAGAAAAAAATTCAAACTGAAGTTGTATCAGCTCTAAAATCAGATAAGTCAAAGGGGAAAAACCAGTTTTTTTCAAGATACTGGATGGAATCTAAAAATGGCAAGTGGAAATTGATTGAAAATTTTGCCTATAAAGATGAGCAGGCAAGTAAATTGCAATCAATTACAGGTTTCATGAGAGATGTTACTCCGCTTAATAATTATTTATATGAAATCTTTCGTGAAAAAGAGAAACTGAATTCCATAATAGAACTTGCTGAGGTAATATTACTTGTTCTTGATAAAGAAGGCAAAGTTGAATTGATAAATAAAAAAGCTTGTGATGTTTTAGGTTATGCCCGTGAGGAAATTATTGGTAAAAAATGGCTGGATAATTTTGTTTCTGGTAGAGTAAAAGAAGAATTTCTCAAGCTTTTTAATCAAGCAATTATCGGAGAACTTAATATAAAAGATTATGAATATCATGAAAATCCTATAATTACTAAAGGCGGAGAGGAAAGGCATATAGCATGGCATAATAAAATATTTACAGATGACGACGGTAATTTTCTTTTTATGCTGAGCTCGGGCCAGGATCTTACAAAACGAAAAAATGAAGAAAAAATTCAACAAGTAATTGCCGATATACTTGATGCATCAAATACAGAGTCTGACCTAAATGAATTTTTCAAATTTATTCATAAGTCAATTAGCGAGTTGATGCTTGCTGAAAATTTTTACATAGCTCTTTATGATAAGACATCCGATATGATATCTTTTCCATATTCGGTTGATAAATATGATCCGGCAGCACCGCCACAGAAATTAGGCAAAGGATTAACAGAATATGTCCTTCGTCTTGGCAAACCTCTTCTTGTGACAAAAGAAATTGATGATGAACTTGTTAGAAAAGGTGAGACTGAATTGGTGGGTGCCCAATCTGCAATCTGGCTCGGAATTCCCCTGAAAATTGCTGACTTAACTATAGGTGTGCTTGTTGTTCAGGACTATGAGAATGAGGAGACCTATACAGAAAAAGAGCAACGTGTTCTCGAGGTTATTGCATATTCAATATCACGTACAATCGAAAGAATAAGACTTGAAGCAGAAAGAAGAGAGCTCATTAAAAATCTTGAGAGGTTAAATACTTCGAAAGACAAATTATTCTCGCTAATATCACACGATTTAAGAAGTCCATTCAATTCTTTGCTTGGCTTTTCTGAAATTTTGACAAATGAATATGAGAGCTTAACTCCGGAAGAAATAAAAGAATATATCAGAGCTATATACGATTCCTCTAAAAATCTTTATGGGATGACTAGCAATCTATTGCAATATTCACGTTTTCAGACAGGTAAGATTGATTTTACTCCAACAAACTTGAACCTCAAAAAAGTAGTTAACGAATGTCTCAAGCTTCTTAAAGGTAATATTGTAAAAAAGCAATTGAGCGTAATTGATAATGTAAGCGAAAATTTGTACGTATTTGCTGATGGAGAAATGCTGCTGTCAATAATTCAGAACATTCTTTCTAATGCAATAAAGTTTACTTATAAGAAAGGCGATATAAAGATTTCATCGTCTGTTGTTTCAAACGGCAAAGATGAAGGAATGGTTAATATCTCAGTAGAAGATTCAGGAATTGGTATTACTGATGCGGATCTTAAAAGGATTATGGAAGGCGATCCTTATACTAATCCCGGCACAGAAAAAGAATTCGGTACAGGCCTTGGGTTGCAACTTGTAAAAGATTTTATAGCTAAAAATGGTGGCAAACTTAATATTAAGAGTAAGCTCAATATGGGTAGTACTTTCAGTTTTACAATCCCTTTGAGCAAATAATTTTCCTCAAAAATACAATCCACAGTGAGTTCATTAGAGCAATCGGCAGAAAAGATAATAAAGGATTATGTTAATCTTTTTAGGAAAGATTACATTTCTGCAACTGATATTTCAAAAGCAGCTTATAATTATGAAGTTGGTTTGAATGATGGTAAAAATAATTTAAAACTGCAGGTGTATTTTGGTAAAAAGGGGAACAAAGTTGTGTTGCAGGGAAATAAAGAATCTGAATTTTATCAGAAAGTTAAGGAGATTGTATTCGGTCCCGAATTATTTAAAGCTGATACAAATGAATTAACAGAACCTGAAAGTTATATAGGCACAGATGAATCGGGCAAAGGAGATTATTTTGGTCCTTTAATAATTGCGGGTGTATTTGTAAACAAGAATACGCAAAACTCCTTAAGAAAAGCTGGCGTAAGAGACAGCAAAGAAATTAATAGTGATTATTCAATTAAGGCAGTTTCTTCAGAAATAAAAAAAATAGTTGGGAACAATTACAATCTGGTTATAATTTCTCCTGAAAAGTATAACAAGTTGTATGAAAGCTTCAAAAATGTGAATAAGCTTTTAGGCTGGGCCCACGCCAGGGTGCTTGAAAATATTCTAAAAGAACAGGAAGCGCCGGAAGCAATAAGTGATAAATTTGGGGACGAAAGTTATATAAAGAACTCATTGCAGGAAAAAGGTAAAAGCATTCTTCTTCACCAGATAACCAAAGCGGAACGTTACACGGCTGTTGCAGCAGCTTCTATTCTCGCAAGGGACAAGTTCAACGACTGGTTTGAAAAGATAAGCAAAGAATTGAATTTCCGGATTCCTAAAGGAGCTTCGGTTGAGGTTGAAAAAGCAGCAAAAAGGCTAAAAGCCATTTATGGTGAAGAATTTTTGCATAAATATGTGAAATTACATTTTAAGACTTCAAAAAAAATTTTGTAAATTAGTAACTGAATTAATTTAACGGATATAAAATGGCAGCTCATAAAATAAAAAGAATTGGACTATTGACAGGCGGTGGCGATTGCCCGGGATTAAATGCAGTTATCAGAGGTGTTACAAAACCTGCGCAGGACTATGGAATGACTGTATATGGAATCATTGATGGGTTTGAAGGACTGGTTGAAGGCAGAGCAAATGAATTAAGAAACGAAGATGTCTCTGGAATTCTTTCGCGTGGCGGAACTATACTGGGCTCTTCCAACAAAGGAGACCCATTTCACTGGCCGGTTGAAAATAACGGTAAGATTAAGATTGTCAATAAAGCTGAGTCGGCAATGAGAAATTACGAGGCATGGAATCTTGATGCCTTAATTGCAATTGGCGGAGATGGAACGATGCACATCAGCAATAAGCTTAATCAATTGGGTATGAATATTATAGGTGTACCGAAAACAATTGATAACGACCTTGAAGCTACTGATATGACGTTTGGACATGACTCTGCAGTATATGTTGTAATGATGGCGCTGGACAGACTCCATACTACTGCTTCATCTCATCATAGAGTAATTGTTGTGGAAGTAATGGGACGATACGCCGGCTGGATAGCATTGAACGGTGGCCTCGCTGGCGGAGCAGATATTATTTTATTGCCTGAATTCCCTTTCTCCTGGGAAAAAATTTACGACAAGATCAAAAAACGTGAACTGATGGGAAAAAAATTCAGTCTCGTTTGTGTCGCCGAAGGTGCAATGTCCAAAGATGGGGGAATGGTTTTGAAAGGTCATGATATTAAAAGACATGATCCCAGGCGTTTAGGCGGAATTGGTGAAGTTGTCGCAAGGAAAATTGAAGAAAATACAGGCCGGGAAACAAGAGTAACTGTGCTCGGACATTTGCAAAGAGGCGGCAGTCCGACACCTTTTGACAGGATACTTGCAACCAAATTCGGTGCTTTTGCAATTGACTTAGCAGCAAAAAGAAAGTTTGGTAGGATGGTAGCATTAAAAGGTAATGAAGTTAAAAACGTTAAAATAGAAGATGCTATTTCGAAGCAAAAACTTGTTAAAAAGGATACTCAGGCTGTTATTGCCGCGAAAGCAGTGGGAATTTCGTTTTGTGAATAGAACAAGATAATTGCTAACTACTAAATTTGATTTTCCTCAGTTCAAGCTATATATTTGAATCTCTTTTTGAATTTAGTTCTTTAAAATTCGGGGTCGTAGTTCAGTTGGTTAGAACGCCTGCCTGTCACGCAGGAGGTCGCGAGTTCGAGTCTCGTCGGCCCCGCAAAAAAGCCTCTCAAAAGTTGAGAGGTTTTTTAGTTTATGGAAGAATTGTTTGCATAGAAAATATCCAACCCGATTAATAGTCTTAGGCATCAAACCAAAACCAGATCTCTGAATTCATTAATATTCTTAATTGTATTTTTTATACCTTTATAATAAAAGAATCAAAAAGTTTTTATAGTTAAATCATACTTTAAAAGTCCGGAGAAAACAACTCTATGAAAGTTTTATCAGTTTTAATCTGCGTTTCACTTTTTATAACATTTTCAGGCTTCCGTGGAGAACCTCATAAAACCGGTTCTTCTCAAACTAAATCTCCAGCCGATTATGTAAATCCTTTTATCGGCACGGAGGAAATGGGGCACACTTTTCCCGGAGCTGCTGTTCCTTTCGGAATGGTGCAGCTTAGTCCTGAGACAGACACAGCTTATTACAGTTATGGGAATGGATACAATCCTGACGTTTACCGTTACTGCGCGGGTTACCAGTATGATGATAAAACTATAGTTGGTTTCAGCCACACACATTTCAGCGGAACAGGCCATTCGGACCTCGGTGATTTTTTAATTATGCCGACTGTTGGCAAACTTCAGTTGAATCCAGGAACGGCAGATAATCCTGAAAGCGGTTACCGGTCAAGATTTTCTCACAGCACTGAAGAAGCGCACCCGGGATATTATGCGGTAAAGCTTGAGGACTACAACATAAACGCAGAGTTAACAACTAGCACTCATACCGGGTTTCATAAATACACGTTTCCAAAATCTGATGATGCACACATCATACTGGATTTGACAAGCAATATTTACAACTACGACGGTAAGGTGGTGTGGGCATCTGTGAGAGTGGAGAACGATTCACTTGTTACAGGATATATGCAAACAAATGGATGGGCGAGAACAAAATTACTTTATTTTGCAATGGAGTTATCCAAACCGATAAAATCTTACGGGTTAATAGACGATGAAAAATTGATATATAAAGGCTTCTGGAGGAAGTGGAACCAGGATGAAAATTTTCCTGAAAGAGCGGGGCATAAAATAAAAGCACACTTTGATTTTAAAACCAGCGATGGTGAAAATATAATGATCAAGTTTGCTCTATCAGCGGTGAGTACGCACAATGCTCTTGAAAACCTTGAAGCAGAAATTCCCGGATGGGATTTTAATAAAGTGAAAGATGAAGCGAAAGCAAGATGGAATAAAGAATTATCGAAAATACAAATAGAAGGAAGCGAAGACAGAAAGGTGAACTTTTATACGGCGATGTATCATAGTTTTCTCGCGCCGATTGTTTACTCTGATGTTAATGGTGAGTACCGCGGGCTCGATCAGAATATTTATAAGGCAAAGAATTTTACAGATTACACAATTTTTTCTTTATGGGATACGTACCGTGCACTTCATCCGCTGTTTACAATTATAGAACAAAAACGAACCAGCGATATTGTGAATTCTATGCTCGCACATTACGAGCAAAGCGTACATAAAATTCTGCCGATATGGGCGCACTATAGCAACGAAAACTGGTGTATGATTGGTTACCACGCGGTACCTGTAATTGTTGATGCTTATATGAAGGGAATAAGAGGATACAACGTTGATGAAGCACTTAAAGCTGTAGTTTCCAGCGCGTCTTATGATGTATATGACGGCATTGGTTATTACAAAAAATATGGTTATGTGCCGGAAGATCTGAACAGCTCTTCGGCATCAAAAACTCTTGAATATGCTTTTGATGACTGGACTATTTCAAGATTTGCAAAAGCTCTCGGTAAAAAAGATTTATATAATGAATTTTGGAAGCGTGCAGGATCATATAAGAATATTTTCGATAAGAAAGTTGGGTTTATGCGGGCAAGAAATTCCGATGGAAGCTGGAAGCCAAATTTTGATCCGCTTAGTACTGCAAACCAGGGATTCATTGAAGGCAATTCGTGGAATTATTCTCTTTATGTTCCACAGGATATAGCAGGCTTTATAAAGCTGTTGGGTGGAAAAGACAAACTTGTTACCTGGCTTGATTCACTGTTTACTATGCAGGTTTCCGATGAAAGCATAGCTGAAACCGAAGATGTAACAAGAGCCGGGATGATAGGAAATTATGTGCACGGTAATGAACCGAGTCATCACGTTCCTTATATGTATGTTTATGCCGGCGAGCCGTGGCGTGCTCAGGAACGCATTCATCAAATTGTTGATACTATGTATAGAAGCGTACCGGATGGACTTTGCGGTAACGATGACTGCGGACAAATGTCGGCCTGGTATATATTCAGCGCAATTGGTTTTTATCCCGTCGCACCGGGGAGTAATCAATATGTTTTTGGAAGCCCGTGTGTGCAGAGTGCGACAATAAATCTTGAAAACGGAAAGCAATTCAAAATAGAAGCGAAGAGCCTGACGGATAAAAATATTTACATTCAGTCAATAACTTTGAATGGAAAAGACTACCATAATAGTTTTATCCGACACGAGGACATAGTTAAAGGCGGAAAACTTGTATTTAATATGGGGGCCGAACCAAACAAAGAATGGTCTGTAAATATGAAGCTTCCGTATTCGATGAGCAGTGAAGAGGAATAAGTATATTAAAGGTTTTTGTTTGACATGTAGCTAATTTTAGTTTCATTTTCTAATTAAGGTATCGAAACCACCCTAAATTCCACACTATTTATTGGTATATACCAATATTAAAGTCAATTTTATATTCTAATACTGGTATAAACCAATATTTGCATTAAATAATTTGCTTATTGATAAAATTCTGTTTATTATTATTGGTAAATACAAATATAAAATAGAAAAACAGGATGTAATATTGGAAAATACCAATATAAATTGGGTCTCAATGACCGATAGTGCTATAATAAAAGCAATAGGCGCTTATATTAAGCATCAGCGGCTGGAACAAAATAAAACACAGGCGCAGGTGGCCGGGGAAGCAGGAATAAACACCTGGACGCTGAGCCAGATAGAAAACGGTGAGCCAATAACACTCAAAACCCTTATTCAAATATTAAGGGCACTTGATCTATTACACTTGCTTGATATTTTTACAATCAAAGAGAAAATCAGTCCGATAGAATATGCAAAACTAAAAGAGAAAGAAAAAAAGAGAGCACGGGCGAAAAATAAAAAAATCCAACCAGGTGAAGATGCAGGATGGTAGATTATGCTTATGTAAATATATGGGATACTCTTGTAGGGGTAGTAACGTGGGATGCGACACATCAGTTAGCCAACTTCCAGTTTGATAAAAATTTTCTGGTTAAAGAATGGGACATTGCTCCTATAAAAATGCCTGTTCGGAACGGTGACAGGGTGTATAGCTTCCCGGAATTATTACCTGCAAAAAATAATACTGAGAATACATTCAAAGGGCTGCCCGGCTTGCTGTCTGATTCACTGCCTGATAAATATGGTAACCAATTAATAGAAAAGTGGCTGGCACAAAACGGTCGTTCGCCTGAAAGTATGAACCCGGTGGAAAAATTATGTTTTATCGGCAGCAGGGGTATGGGGGCCCTGGAATTTCAACCCACGCAGTTAAAAACAAACAAGAATACATTTGCAATTGAAATAAATAGCCTTGTTGATATTGCAAAAAAAATATTGTCGGAACGTGAAGACTTTGATATAAACATGGAAGATGATGATAAACAGGCGATGAAAGAAATATTAAAGATTGGAACTTCTGCAGGCGGTGTAAGACCCAAGGCGGTAATAGCATTCAACAAGGAGACAAAAGAAGTCAGGTCAGGGCAGACAAAAGCCCCAAAAGGATTTGAACACTGGTTAATAAAATTTGACGGAGTAAGCGGAGCCCAGTTCGGCGAGAGCCTCGGCTGGGGGCGTGTTGAATATGCATATCACCTGATGGCAAAAGAGTGCGGCATTGTAATGACAGAATGTGAATTGCTGGAAGAAAATAACAGGGCACACTTTATAACCAAACGTTTCGACCGTGAAGGAAATAATACCAAACACCATATACAAACGCTGTGTGCAATTCAGCATTTTGACTATAGCAATATTCACGCATACGGCTACGAACAATTATTTCAGACAATGCGGATACTGCGTTTGAAATTTCCGGAAGCTGAACAAATGTTCCGCAGGATGGTCTTTAATGTTTTAGCTACTAATTGTGATGATCACACAAAAAACTTTTCTTTTCTTCTTAAGCAGGGGAGAGAATGGGAACTAGCTCCGGCTTATGACGTTTGTTATGCTTACAATCCCAAAAATATGTGGGTTAGCCAGCAGAGTTTAAGCATAAACGGTAAACACAAAAACATAGATAAAAAAGATTTAATGACAATTGCCAAAGCTAATAATATTAAAAAGGGTGAAAAAATAATCGATGAGGTTAATACAGTTGTAAAAAACTGGAAAGATTTCGCAGACCTTGCAAAAGTAAAAAAAGAATTACTGCAAACTATTCAAAACAACCTGCATACTTTATAGTATACTTCCCGGGATGTTATCTCTGATTAGAATAGAGTCGGTGTAAACGAATATCTCAACTCTGCAATTCAGACGGTCTTTTAATTGAGCCGAATCTTCTAATTTCTAAAAATAAAAACTCCTTATTTCCCGTAAACAGGAATTATTTCTGTTTCATTCCTTCAAAATGTGAAAATTATTAAGGAATTTATTCGGCACACTATATGAGTGCTTGCT
The DNA here is from genome assembly GCA_963772675.1 of uncultured Bacteroidota bacterium. Taxonomy (GTDB): domain Bacteria; phylum Bacteroidota; class Ignavibacteria; order Ignavibacteriales; family Ignavibacteriaceae; genus JAKAGZ01. Next base: position 232,310 of record CAVYYF010000007.1, on the reverse strand, counting down.
CATATAGTCAATTATTATAATGTTGGATTTGATATGCAAAACTCACAGGAAGAATTAAAGGCGTCCGTATTAACAGCAATAGCTCATCCCAACCGGGTGCGCATTCTTGAGTTTTTGAAGAACGGCGTAAAATGCAACTGCGAAATTGCTCCGGCTTTAGAGCTCGAACAATCGAATCTCTCACGCCATATGAAAATTCTGGTGCAGGAGGGACTTGTAGTTTCGTGGAAAGATGGACTGAGAGTAAATTATAAAATAGCAGATAAAAGAATATTCGATATACTCAATACTGCCGGAAAGGTTGCGCGTAAAGCCGTTAAAGAAAAAATGAAAGTTCTGGAAGAAATATAGAACAGGGGAGAATATGATCTGGAAGGAACAATACAAATCGTTTTTATGGATACTCGCATTTTTCCTGTTCGCTTATTTTATGCCGGTGAATTCCGATGTATTCAGGAATGCTGTTATAGATGCACTCGATCTGGCGAAATGGTACGCGCAGGAACACGTATTGCTTTGTCTTGTGCCAGCATTTTTTATAGCAGGAGTAATTTCAGTATTTGTAAGCCAGGCAGCGGTAGTAAAATATTTTGGTGCAAAAGCAAAAAGATGGGTTGCTTACCTCGTTGCTTCGCTTTCGGGAACAATACTGGCGGTATGTTCCTGCACAGTTCTTCCCCTCTTTTCATCAATACATAAAAGAGGTGCGGGGCTCGGACCTGCAATTGCTTTTTTATATTCGGGACCTGCTATAAATATTTTAGCAATAATTTTAACTGCACGAATACTCGGCCTTGAACTTGGAATTGCAAGAGTAATCGGGGCAGTTTCATTCAGCCTGGTAATCGGATTGATAATGTCTTTCATCTACAGGAAAGAAGAGAAAGACAAAGCGGAAGCTCAATTAGCAATGCCCGAAGTTGAAGAGCCAAGACCTATCTGGCAGACAGCGACTCACTTCTTCATTCTTGTTGCAATTCTTGTTTTTGTTAACTGGGGTAAGCCTGATTCAACGGAAGGTTTCTGGTATTTTATGTTTGCAAACAAATGGTTTATTACAGCGCTGTTCGGAATCGGGTTTGTACTTTCAATGATATTTATTGTTAAGGCAAAAAAAATATTTGTACTAACCGGAACCGCTGCCGTTATTCTTGCGGGAATTTTCTTTTATCATAATCCATTAATACCTTTTACGGTTGCGGTTTTTGCTACAACTATTGCTTTAACTTTTTCCGAAGGCGAACCTAACCAGTGGCTTGGCGAAACGTGGGGATTCACAAAACAAATTATGCCGCTTCTTGGAGCAGGTGTTTTAGTCGCGGGATTTTTACTTGGTTCAGCTAAAGGCAGCGGCGGAATCATTCCTGCAGAATGGATATCAAGCCTGGTTGGGGGAAATTCGCTCTTCTCTAATTTCTTCGCATCGATCACCGGTGCATTTATGTACTTTGCCACATTAACAGAGATTCCAATTTTACAGGGATTAATAAACAGCGGAATGGGGAAGGGGCCTGCTCTGGCTTTACTGCTTGCGGGCCCGGCTTTATCATTACCGAATATGCTTGTTATACGCGGAGTCATCGGTACACAAAAAACAGTTGTGTATGTGTCGCTTGTTGTAGTTATGGCAACCGTAAGCGGATTGATTTACGGGAGCTTATTTTAATAATTAATTTAAGGAGATAAAATTATGTTAAACATAAAAGTAGTCGGAAGCGGCTGTCCTAACTGTCAAAAACTGGAAGCATTATGCAAGGAGGTTGTCTCTGAAGGTAACATCGAAGCTGATATCCAGAAAGTAACCGATCTTAATCTTTTTGCTGACCTTGGAATAATGATGACTCCGGGATTAATTGTAAACAATAAAGTTCTTAGCCAGGGGAAAATTCCAACAAAAAACACTTTAGAACACTGGCTGAAAGAAAACAAAAACAATAAATAAAATGATTTCAATAAAAATACTTGGCGCAGGCTGCTCTAAATGCAGAACGCTTGAAGCAAAAGTAAGAGACTTAATCAGCAAAAATAATATTCAGGCTGAAGTATCTAAAGTTGAAGACATACAGGAAATGATAGGCTACGGCATTATGATGACTCCGGGTTTGGTGATAAACGAAAAAGTAAAAAGTTATGGAATAATTCCAAAGGATGAGCAAATAATTACCTGGTTAAAAGAAGGATGAAAAAATGCAAAAAATAATATCAATCCAATTTATAATAATTTTAGTAATGGCTGTACCTCTTTTATTCGCGCAGACAAAAAAGAAGAATAATAAAACAGTTAAACCAAAAATAACATTTGTTGAGCTCGGTTCCGTGAATTGCATACCTTGCAAAATGATGCAGCCGGTAATGAAAACCATTGAAAAAAAATACGGCGGGCAGGTTAAAGTTATTTTTTATGATGTGTGGACACCGGAACAAAAACATTATGCGCAGAAGTACGGGATAAGATTAATCCCAACACAAGTATTCCTTGATGCCGCCGGGAAAGAATTCCACCGTCACGAAGGGTTTTATCCCGAAGAAGAAATTAATAAGATTTTAGAATCGAAAGGGCTAAAATCTAATAACAAAGAGGAGTAATATGTTTGAGGGGATATTCACCGCACTTTACGAAGCAATGACCGGCGCTGTATGGATTGCTGTCTTAGCTTCTTTTGCGTGGGGAGTTTTATCGATACTCCTGTCACCTTGCCATTTATCAAGCATTCCGCTTGTGGTTGGATTTGTTAGTTCTCAGGGGAAAATGTCAGTTAAAAGAACTTTTAATATCTCGCTCATATTTTCTATCGGAATTTTAATTACAATTGCTTTAATAGGCATTATAACTGCATCACTTGGAAGATTGATGGGTGATGTGGGAAGCATTGGAAATTATCTTGTAGCCGGGATATTTTTTCTTGTTGGACTTTATCTCCTTGGTATTGTTAAAACTGATTGGAATACGGTTGGATTAAAACAAACAAAAACAAAAGGATTGCCTGCAGCTTTAATTCTTGGGCTGCTTTTCGGATTAGCATTGGGACCTTGCACATTTGCTTATATGGCTCCGGTTCTTGGGATAGTATTTCAGACCGCACAGACAAATTATTTTCTTGCTGTAATTTTCCTTCTTGCATTCGGCATCGGTCATTGCTCCGTAATTGTTAGTGCGGGTACATTAACCGGAAAAGTTCAAAAGTATTTAAACTGGAGCGAGAGTTCAAAAACAATATTGTGGATAAAAAAAGTTTGTGGAGTGCTGGTAATACTTGGGGGAATTTATCTTCTTTATCAAACATAAAAAAGTTATTGAATCATTTTTATTTCCTGCCTTGCAACAATTTATTATTTAAGCTAAATTTATTTTAAACATAGTACATCCTCCGCACCGGCATTTTCAGTAAAGGGAGATAAAAAAAAGTTATGTCTAAAAATATTATTATATGCTGTGATGGAACCGGAAATGAATACGGAAACAAAAACACAAATGTGGTGAAGCTTTTCGATATCATTGAGAAGATCCCGGGAAAACAAATTGCTTATTATGATCCCGGGGTTGGTACGCTTAGCGCTCCGGGTGTGTTTACAATTCCAATGAAATTCATATCAAAATTATCCGGATTAGCTTTTGGTTACGGAATAACAAGGAATATAGAAGATGCATACGAATATCTTATGGACAAGTATGAAGAAGGTGATTATGTATACTTATTCGGATTCAGCCGGGGGGCTTTTACCGTGCGTGCACTTGCAGGAATGCTGCACAAATGTGGATTGCTGGAAAAAGGGAGTAATAATTTAATCCCATACGCTTCAAGGATGTATCGATACGGAAGTAATGATATTGCCGCCGGGTTTAAGAGAACTTTCTCAAGGGAATGCAAACCGCATTTTGTGGGTGTGTGGGATACAGTGAAATCTATCGGACTGTTCATTCCCAGAAAATTTCCGAATGCTATATTGAATCCTGATGTAAATGTTGGAATCCAGGCTCTGTCTATCGATGAAAAAAGAAGCAAATTCAGGCCGAACCTCTGGGAAGTAGTTGAGGATGCAAATCAATATATCAGGCAGGTGTGGTTTGCCGGAGTTCATTCCGACGTTGGGGGATCTTATAAAGAATCGGGATTATCTGATGTTGCGCTAAAATGGCTGATTGATGAAGCTTTGAAGCACGGGTTAATAATAGATGAACAGAAATACTCCCAAATAAAACCTGACCCTGAAGATAAACTGCATAATTCTCTGCTGCCGTTCTGGTGGATTTTAGGCTGGAAGAGAAGAAATATTGTTAATGATTCCCTCATCCATCATTCGGTATATGAAAGAATAGAAAAGAAGAATTATAATCCCAAGAATCTGCCCGCTAAGAATTTGTTAAAGGTTATTTAATTGTGACAATTAAAGCTGTTAATCTTGCCGGCATATTTGCTGGGGGGGTTTTTGTTTTAAAAGCTATAACAGGAATTGGAAAAACAAATGGGAAATATTATTTGTCAAGATTTTCAAAGTACCTGCTGATTTTTAATAACCATTTTTCCCTTTTGTTTTGAGAGACAAATTTAACCATACTTAATTTGATCCATTTTCTGTTCCTGTATCCGAGCTTCCCTAAAGTGCCTAACATAAATGCTTTCTTTATGGCATTACCGAATATTAAACGATAGAATATAGAAGGTGTGTTCATCGTTGTAATTACGGTAATACCGTTTAACCCGGTAAATGTTTTTTTCATCAATCCTCTTTTTGTATAATTATAGGCTACCCCGGGAAATATTACCTTATCAATGAATCCCTTTGTCATTGCAGGCATTAATTCCCACCATATTGGAAATATGAAGACTAAATGCTCTGCGTTTTCAAGTCGCCTTTTATATTGCTATTACTTTCGGATCAACGGCTTTTGATTCTTTGAATCCTTTAAGGTCTTTGGCTGACATTACGGGGTTAAAACCTTCTTTATCAAGATGAATCACATCTACAGAGTGTTTTGCCTTTTTTAGTCCGTTAATTGCAGATTCCAGGATTGCATTACAGAAACTTCCTTCAAAAGGATGATTGAATATGATTACAATATTCATTTTCGTGCTCTTTTTTAGCACGAAACTAAATATTGAACCAGGCTGATAACGATAACAATTGTTAATAAATGTGGAGTTATTTCCTATTCCTGATTCTGCTGAGAGAAACGGAAGTGATTCCCAGGTATGAAGCAATATAATGTTGCGGAACGCGTTGGAGTAATTCCGGCTTTTCCTTAAGAAGTTTTTGATAACGTTCTCCCGGCTTGTCTTTTATCAATGAAAGAAAATGTTTCATATAATGAATCTGGCGGTCGATGGCTGCTTCGAATATTATATCCTTAAATGCGGGGATTTCTTTTATCAGCTTTTCAAAATCTTTCTTTTCTATGTAATACAGTATCGACGGTTCAATAGCTTCAAGATAAAAAAGGCTTGGGAGGTTTTTGCTGAAACTTTCAATTGATGAAACTCCTTCATTCTCAAAAAAGAATTGAAATGTTATATCCTTTCCGTCGTTGTTAAACCACATCCTGAGGCAGCCTTTTTCAATGAAATAAGCTTTCCGGGAAATTTCGCCTTCCTTTAATAGAATGGTTTTTGCAGGAACTTCCAGACGTTTCCACAGAGTAATATATTTATTCCAGTCTAAACCGGGTATGATTTTTTTAAGATATTCAATTATCATATTCTTTAACTTTTAATAGCAAAATATACTATATGCCGGAATTAATTACATTGCCCGGCTTTTTGTTTTATAAGTTTTAGTACGTATAAATACTGATGCCCAAACCTTGCAATAGTTTGTTATTTAAGCTAAATTTATTCCAATTATAACTTAACACCCCCATTTAACCACAAAATATTCATAGGGGAAATGCTGAGAAAGGCGGATAAGCATTGCCGGAGATGAAATCAAAAAATAATCGTAGAAAGATTTTATGAAAAGGAATTTTAATCCAATTATGCCCGTTAAAAACGACGGACTTGAAATTAATCCTGCAAGAATATGGTCAGAAAGAAAATATAAATTGCTAGGTGGATATTGTGATATTTTTACAAGCGCTATGAGAAAAAAATGGGATAAATTAATTTATATCGATTTATTTTCAGGTTCAGGATATGCTCATATTCAAGAAACGGATCAAATTTTAAAGGCATCACCTTTAATTGCATTGTCAATTCCTATTGCTTTCGATGTATATTTATTTGCAGAAGAAGAACCGAGATATTTGAATGCTTTAAAAACAAGAGTCGGTAGAGATTTTGCTGAAATGGAGGTGCACTATTTTGAAGGTAATTGTAATGATAATGTTGACTTAATTAAGGATACGATTCCTAAACATTCACAAAATCAAAAGGTTTTAGCCTTTTGTTTTGCGGATCCATACGAAATGAACCTTCATTTCAAAACAATAGACACTTTAACTAATGATAAACTTATTGATATTTTGATCCTTCAAGCTTATTATATGGATGCTAACAGAAATTTTAATAATTACTTAAATGAAAATAATACTAAAATTGCGAATTATCTAAATGATTATAAATGGCGTGAAGAATTCAATGCTAAAAATTTTACAGAAGAAAATTTTATATTCTTTTTAGCTGATAAATACAAGGAGAACATGAAGGGTAATAATTATAAAGAGCCTCTGAGAGATAGAATTGTTTACCCACTAAAGAATGTACCATTATATTATCTGGAATTTTATTCTAAGCATGAATTAGGAACAGATTTTTATAAAAAAGTTCAATTTTACGCAAATGACCAACTTTCATTAGGAATATAAAAATTATGGCACAAACAAAGATTGAATGGACGGAATTAACTTGGAATCCTACAACAGGTTGTAATAAAGTTTCGCCGGGGTGTAAATTTTGTTATGCTGAGGTTATGGCGAGACGATTAAAAGCCATGGGGTTAGAGAAATATAAACATGGGTTCAAATTAACACTACATAAAGAAGCCTTAAAAATTCCTTATACTTGGAAGTCACCTAAAATCGTATTTGTAAATTCTATGAGCGATTTATTCCATAAGGATATTCCTTTTGAATTTATTGAAAGAGTTTTAAAGTAATGAACGACAACCCTCAACATGTTTTTCAAATATTAACAAAAAGAGCTGATATAACTCTTTTAAATATCATAAAAAACTGATTTGGACTCATAATATTTGGATGGGTGTTTCAGTAGAGAATGAAAAGGAATTGTGGAGAGTGGATATTCTTAGAAAAACGAAAGCTAAAACAAAATTTCTTTCTTGTGAACCTCTTATTGGTCCTTTGAGTAAATTAAAGCTTAATAAGATTGATTGGGTAATAGTTGGGGGTGAAAGCGGCAGGAAACCTCGTCCAATGAAAGAAGAATGGGTATATGAAATATTTGAAAATTGTGAACAATCCAATGTGAAATTTTTCTTCAAGCAATGGGGTGGAACTAATAAGAAAAAAACTGGCAGAGTATTTAAGGGTCGGACTTATGATGAAATGCCAGAAGTTCAAGTGTTAGATTAATTGTCTTATAAATTATAGCATTTACAGACTATCTATAATATTCTTATATCCTTACCCAACAGTAAGCGACACTCCGTTAACCTCAACAGTATCTGCTGAGTAAGATTCAATTTTATCAACTTTTCCCGTTTGTTTGTGAGAAGTTTTGCTATATATTATCACATCCTGAGTTTAATTCATCGGCTTATCCGCTAAAATATTCTGAATATTCGGACTTTTTAATTTATTAACAGAAGTTTTTTTTATTATATGGTCTGTCGATTTTATGCTCTTCCGATCGACTACTTATTGAAACATTTTTTAATAAATTTATAAAGGAGAAAAAGTCATGAGAAAAATAGTCGTATTTATGCATATTACTTTAGATGGTTTTGTTGCCGGTCCCAACGGTGAAATGGATTGGATAAATATTGGAGATGAAATATTTGAATATGCCGGACAGCAGACTGATTCAGCAGATACGGCATTGTATGGTAAAAATACTTTTTTAATGATGAACGGATACTGGCCGACTGCTGCAGATCAGCCGAATGCTTCTAAACACGACATCCAGCATTCTAACTGGTATAACAAGGTGGAAAAAGTTGTTTTATCCAAAACGCTAAATGAAAAAGAATACCCGGGAATCAGGATTATTAAAGATGATCTGGAAGCTGAAATAAATAAACTAAAAAAAGAATCCGGTAAGAATATTTTGATATTTGGTAGTGCAGGCGCTGTTCATTCACTTATGTCATTAAATTTAATAGATGAATATTGGTTAATGGTAAATCCAGTTATTCTTGGACAAGGTATTCCGTTATTCAGTGATATAAAGGACAAAATAAATGTTAAACTTGCTGATAGTAATATTTTCCCTTCAGGAGTTGTTTGTCTTCACTATGAAAAAAAGTAACTTTATTAAACAGAGAAAACCAAAAACTAAACAGGCAGAATGATATTATGGAACCACGATTTTCAATTTTAACTCTCGGTGTCAATGATCTCGAAAAGTCATTTAAATTTTATCATGAGGGATTGGGATTTCCTTCGAAAGGAATCATTGGTAAAGAATTTGAACACGGTGAAGCAGCCTTTTTCGATTTAAAGAATGGACTGATACTCGCGATTTATTCCAGGAAAGATTTGGCCTGGGATTCGAAAGTAAAAGAGACAAACCCATCTGCAACTGAATTTTCTATCGGGTATTTAGTAAAAGATAAAGCAGAAGTTGATTCAGTTATGGAAGAAGCTAAAAAAGCAGGTGCAATAATTACAAAGCCCGCACAAAAAGCATTCTGGGGAGGTTACGCAGGTTATTTTCAGGATCCCGATGGTCATTTGTGGGAAGTAGCGTGGAATCCGCAATTACTTCCTAAAGAATAAAGTTTAATACAATTATATACTTAGTTTCATAATTGGTTTACAGCTTTTTCAAATTGCCTGTGAATTGAATCATCGTTTGATTTACTTCGAATCCGGGGTTAAAATCTCCCCATAACATCTTTATACCCTCTGCCGCCGGGAAGGGAAATACCATTAACTTCAACAGTATCTGCAGAATATGATTCAATCTTATCTATTGAAATTATAAAAGACCTATGAATTCTTTTAAAGATATTTTCAACTTCGCAAGTTATACCAATTTAACCATAAGTAAATAAATTTGGTCGGACCGGTATATCCCCGCATCAACTCTTGACATAAAAGTACTTCTGGTTTATATTTATAAAAGGTAGCAAGGAATTCGAATCAAAAAAACAACAACTTTTCTCAGGTGTTCTTCCACTATTCTTTCGGAAATCCATACAGGAAAAGCTCCCGGAAACCTGGAACTTAGAAACAAAATTTCTGAATAATTAACTATTTGATAAAAATAGAGAGGTTACGATGGAAGAGATAACGGGAGTTCGTAAACAATGGGAAAAAGCTGCCCCCGGCTGGGCAAAATGGGAACCGGTTTTTGAAGAACTGACCAGGCCTGCAACAGAGGCTATGCTCGATATGGCGGGTGTTGATCCCGGCGCAAAGGTTCTCGATCTTGCCTGCGGCGCCGGAAGCCAGACATTAAAAGCTGCCAGGCGTGTTGTTCCTGACGGGCAAGTAGTTGCAAGTGATATTTCGGAAACTATGCTTCAGTATGTAGTGGATAAGGCTAATACCGAACAGCTTAATAATATTTCTACTATCAACTCTCCTGCAGAAAAACTTAAAGTTCCTGAGGAAAGCTTTGATGCTGCAATTTGCAGTATTGCCCTTATGCTTTTTGTAAATCCAAAACAGGCGCTTACCTCTGTGGGGAATGCGCTTAAACCGGGAGGGAAGGTTGCATTTACTGTTTTTACAACTCCGGCAGCCAATGTTTTTATGGCAAAGCCCATGCAAATTTTATTAAAACATGCGGGGAAAAAACCTCCATCGAATGGTGAGCCGGGTATCTTTTCTCTTAGCGCTCCGGGTGTTGTTGAAAATTTATTGGCGGAAAGCGGATTTGAGAATCCGAAGAAGAATATTTTTCCTCTTTCTTTAAAGTTGTCGTCCGCAGTACAGGCTATGGAAATGCTGCAGGAAGCCGCAGGTGCATACCGTGCAGTTGTTAGCGATTGCAGTGAAGAAGTTAAAACAGCGGCGTGGAATGAAGTAGCCGGTGCGCTGAAAGATTTTGAAACCGAAGACGGGTTTAATGCTTCCTGTGAATTGCTTGTTGCCGGGGGTATTAAACGTTAAATTTTTGCTCTTCAAATCTTATGTTGGGTCTAAAGTAATCTACAGGTTATCTAAATCAAATTTATACGCCCTTCCGACAGGAAGCGACACACCGTTAACCTCAACAGTATCAGCCGAGTAAGATTCAATCTTATCCATTGAAATAATAAAAGACCTGTGGATTCGTTTAAATTTATCAGGTGGCAAAAGCGACTCAATTTTATTGGTGCTAATTTTTGAGAGGTATGCTTTTTTTGCTGTAACAATTTTTACGTATTCCCTCTGGCTTTCTATATAAAGGATATCAGAGAATATAATTTTCACTTTCTTATTCTGTACGTTCACAAATATATAATCTTTTGATTCCTGTATTTCTCCCTGGGTCGTTTTAACTTTGTTTACTGCCACTAAAAATCGTTCAAATTCAATCGGCTTTAGTAAATAGTCCGTAACGTTTAATTCAAATCCTTCCACTGCATACTGGTGATAAGCGGTTGTAACAATAACAGCTGGCGGATCGGAAAGCGTTTTTAGAAAAGCCATACCTTTTAATTTTGGCAAATGAATGTCTAAAAAAATAAGATCGGTATTATTATCACGCAGGTATTCTGTCGCGAGAATTGCGTCCTTAAATGTCTTTTGTAATTCCAGGAACGGCACCTGGGTAATATAATCCGATAAAACTTTTACGGCTAACGGCTCATCTTCTATTATAATACATTTTATTTTAGACATGACTCGCAAGATTAATTTTTAAAGTAGCCGTAAACTCGGATTCGCCCTGCTGAACAGAAAGATCATAATCAGTGTAGAGCAATTCGAGCTGCCGTCTTAAGTTAGAAAGTCCGATGTTTTCTTTTACCTTCTCTCCTTCGCGAGTTCCTTCGGAAGAATTTTTTACATAGAGAGCCAGCTGCCTGTTCTTAACCGAAAGATGAATATCAACGAAAGGGAGGCTTCTTGTTTCGGAAGCGCCGTGCTTGAATGCATTTTCGACCAAAGGAACCAATAGAAGCGGTGGAATTGCCTGCTTCATATCTTCAACGTCATAATTAAAATTAATGTGCAAAGATTCGTCGTAGCGTAATTTTTCAAGTGCAATATAATCATCGATAATTTTTAGTTCATTCTCAATAGCAATATATTCTCCGCCGGTTTCGTACAGCATAAAGCGCAGAATTTTCGACAGTCGCATAATCGATTCCGGCGCCAGGTCGGACTTGTCACGCGCCAATGAATAAATATTGTTTAAAGTGTTAAACAAAAAATGCGGATTCGTCTGCGACTTGAGATAGTTAAGTTCAGCTTCCTGTTTCTCAATTCGTAATTGCTGTGCAGACTGTTTTAGCTTAATGTGATTATAGATATGCCTCGAAATTCCGAATATAAATATTGCAAAAATACTCGATCCAATCTGATCCTCCACTCCATTTGAGCAGGTGGAGTAATGTATAAAATCAGTATAAATATGTAGTGCAGTTCCAAGAAGCAGCCAGAAATAGAGAAGAAAAGAAAACAAAGCAAATTGTCCTGCTATAAGAACAATTGACCTGAAGATTTTTTTCCTGCTGAGATGAGGAATTGTGAACTCGAAGAAAAAATAAATAACGACAAGAACATAAGATGCTTTCCATATTTCATTTATAACCCACAGCATAAACGGGCCCGGGTGTTGGCCCAGGTTTATTATGAGCGCCAATATATAATAGCCAACTCCAACCCATAAATAAAATTTGATGTGCTTTATTTTGATTGGTTTCTTCATCTTTGCTGTGATTGAATTAAAAATGTATAGACATTAATGATAATAAGTCACTCTCTTTTTAAGAGAGAGATTATCCCAAAGGGATGCCTTTGGCAGAGAGAGTTCAAAGGATTCAATAAAAAGCGAACTCAACCCAACCCTTCTCTTAAAAGAGAAGGGCTCATAAGCAGAATTAACTTTGTCATTAGCATTCTGTCATTTAATTAGAATATATCATAAAATTATCTTCTTCTCTTTGCAATATAATTACTTCTTGAATGTTAACACAGGAAATTCGATAGACTTAACAACGTTGTTTGATTACCATAGCCTGTTGTATGTAGACATACTATTTATCTTCTTTTGCTATTTCCATAATCTTACCGCAGTTAAATCAACCGACTATTATTTCTAACAGGAGTAAACTCAAAATGAATAAATTAATAAATTTCGGAGAGACAGTTGAGGGATATAATATACCAGTATTAAACGAAAGGGAAATAAGAGCTGCTGCAGGGTTACTGTTTTTAATGATGTTTATCTCGATACTCAAAGTAATATTCCAGGGAGATTTTTTATTGCTCAAGTATGCTTCAACAATATTCCTTACGGACATATTAATACGGGTTTTCATTAATCCCAAATTTTCTCCTTCATTAATAATCGGCCGGTTGATAGTTAGAAACCAGGTTCCGGAATATGTTGGAGCTAAACAAAAAAAGTTTGCCTGGATAATTGGTGTGGTACTGGCAACTACAATTTTTATTCATCTGGTGATAGTCAATGCATACAGCCCGATAACAGGCCTTATCTGTTTTATCTGCCTGATATTCTTATTCTTTGAAACTGCCTTTGGCATTTGCCTGGGGTGTAAGTTTTATTCGATTTTTTACAAAGAAAAAGCGCAATACTGTCCCGGCGAAGTTTGTGATATAAAATCAAAACAGGATATTCAAAGAACATCAGGGCTTCAATTGGTTATTGTGTTGGGTTTTATCGCTTATATTTTCCTTACCGTTTCTTTATTCAATAATAATTTTAATAAAAAGCCATACGATCTATTTGGGACTGAAACTTCTCTAACGAGTAAATAATTGTTACGGTAATATTTTATTTAATAACTACGTTGGTGGGTCCGATTGCTTCTCAAAACAAAATGGAATAATCAAATGAATTCACTCAAAAGAACCGCAAAACTAGCAGGCTTATTATATCTTATTTGGGTAATAACCGGCATTTACGGCGTGTTTTATATTCCATCGCAAACTATTATACCGGGTGATGCTGCTGCCACTGCCAGGAAGATACTTGCCAATGAGTTTTTATTCCGAACAGGTATAATTAATGATATTATCAGCGCCACCCTTTGGGTGTTTGTAGCACTTGTTTTATATAGATTGTTCAAACAGGTAAACGAACGTCAGGCTAAGCTTTTGGTTGTTTTAGTGATTGTGCAAATTCCTGCAGCCTTTTTTATGGAGGCACTCAATATCGCTTCGCTTATGATTATAAAAGGAGAAGTGTTGAAAACATTCGAACTTGTTCAGAGACAAGATTTGGCAATGCTATTTTTTAAAATTAGTGCCTACGGATCAATTGTATTAGAAACATTCTGGGGGCTTTGGCTTTTACCATTTGGTCTATTGGTTTATAAGTCGGTGTTCATTCCCCGTATATTGGGGATATTTTTAATTCTTAACGGCATAGCTTACATCATTCATTCTTTTACTACACTGCTTCTTCCCGACTACCAGGCAACTGTAAGGCTATTTGCATTTCCATTCTGGATTTTAGGTGAAATTTCAATAATGCTGTGGCTCTTAATCAAGGGTGTAAATTTATCGAGGTGGAAAGAGAAAACCTTAACAGATCAAGTTTAATAATGTATGGCTGCAAATATGTTAAAAATATAAGTTTTGTCGGCTTAAAATCGCCGGGTTTTTTTGGTTAAAAAGTAGCATTTTACTGTTTGTTTGTGTAAAAATTTAGTGTATATTTAATAACCCCAGTTTACTTCATAGGCTCACTCCATAAAGTATTCTGAATTTTATAATATTTATTAAAGGAAAGATGTATGAACATTTTTGTTGGTAACTTATCAAAGGATGTAACCGATGATGATTTACAAGGTTTATTCTCCGAATTTGGACAAATTAAAAGCGTAAAGGTAATTCGCGATTTGTTCTCGGGAGAATCAAAAGGATTCGGTTTCGTTGAAATGCCCGGTCAAAGCGAAGCCCAAAAAGCAATGACAGAGCTTAATACAAAAGAAGTTAAAGGTAAGAAATTAGTGGTTAATGAAGCCCGTCCTAAAAATGATAACCGCAGATCAGGCGGCGGCGGCGGAAGAGGTGGAAACTTCAGAGGCGGCGGTCGAGGTGGCAGCGGCGGCGGCGGCGGAAGAAGAGGCTGGTAATTTAAAATTATAAAGTCTCTCATTTATCAACGTGAGAGACTTTAATTTTCAGTTTGCATATTCCTCGACTTCATCAGCTTTAAATGGGAATTTGAAGTAATAAAAATTATTGTCTTCCTTTTTAATTTTATCCTTTGTCAAATTATATTTTTCAATATCCTTTGCTTTCTCTGTTTTGTTAAGCAAATATAGTCCTTCTTCAAACTTATATTTGGGAAACCTGATCATTCCGTGAGATGACAGGTATGGCATATCGAGCAGTACTTTTCTAATACCATATTTATCTTCTTTCCTCAAGTAAATTGTGCGCATAATACCTCACTCTGTTAAATCAGTTGCTACTAAAATAATCAAAAAAGGTATAATAACATTATATATTTTGTTCCAGTTCTGGGCTGGATAGTTGTAATGAATCTGCCGCACTAAAATCCTTGTCTGCTACTTTGTTTGATACTGAAAGCAATTATAATAGTTCATAGGGGCAAAATTTCCCTACTATTTTTAAGGGAACTAAATAAATGTTTGCTTTGTAAAAAAGTTTACTTAATGCAGCATTCCTAAAATATATATTCGGACAGGCAGTCTATGGTCTTGTAGCTCTACTATTTTTTTTGAATATAAATCTTTTCCCCTAATTCAAAATATGGAGCGTACTATGACTATCAATCCTTTAGACACGAGCAATTACTTCAGGGGTCTTTTGATACTGGCCGGCAGGGAGAAACAAATAACACAAGATGAAAGAAGCTCACTAAAAAAAATCGGTGATTTACTTGGTTTTAATCATGCCTTTATTGATGCAGCTATAAATGATTTTGTGAATAATAAATATATAAAAGCGGAAATACCGCAGTTTTCCTGCACTGATATTGCCGAGTTGTTCTTAAAGGATGGAATTAAATTAGCTTTTACAAATAATATACTAAGTGTGTATCAAATTGACTGGCTGATGACTTTTGCAATTGAAAATAAACTGTCCAAGCAATGGTTTTTTATTGAACTGGAAAATTATTTAGATAATCATAATTCAGGTCAGGAGATAGACTTTGAAGTGCAAAAACATATGGTTCACACATATATAGAGGGGGCATATTATTATTAACGAGAAAGTATATTTGCCAGGGCCTGGATGAATCAGAAGTACTTAACAGGTCATCAAAGCACTATAGAGTACTGATACTAAAAATATATTTCATCTTTTCCGCTGATCTTCTTTTTTCGGTTCCTGCTTTCTTTCTTTTTGCTGTTGTTGATTCCTAGCGTTTTCTTGTTTACGGAACTGATCGCGAGGGACAAGTACGTCTTTTCTTACTCTTTGTGTGTTTTGCTCAACCTTTTTATTTTCCTGTGGAGGCAGGTTCATTCTCTTTATCTCTCTGTTCGGCAGCTTTATAGTTTGAGGTCGAGTTTTGTAATCGGTGACTGTTCTTCTGGAAGATGTTTCAATCGCTGTTCTTGTAGGCGCCTGCCTTCCGATGTTTCTTGTAACTGTTGCACTTCTTGTCGGTTTATCAACAAAGTAATTATGGACATTATCTTCCATAAAATCTTTTTGCTTAACTACGTGCCAGTAGCGATTACCATTTACTTCCCATGGATTAACATAGGTAACACCTGCTGGCGGAAGTGGAGCCCATCCGACATAATCATTATAATCAATCCAGACTACTCTCGCAGGCGACCATGGATCATTTGAAGGAACCCAAACCCAGCCATATAAAACATCATCATACCAGTTACCGTAATGATAAACTATCCAGCCAAAAGGCTCATAAGAAACCCACGTCCAGTTACCCTCCGAATAAGCCCAGTGTCCGTTTTCATAAGGCATCCAGCCTTCAACAACATAAGGACGCCAGACTTGTCCGAATTTACTGATTTGAACCCATTCACCATAGTTAGTTAAATCTCCAATATTGTAAGCAGGTGGGGCAAATGAATTTGTGTCGGTTTGGTAAACTGTCGTTGCACATCCTGATATTAAGATAAACAATATTAGTAAGTACGAATGCTTTATTAATTGACGTTTCATTTTATTTTCTCTCGTTAAAAATATAGCAGGAAAGTATGATATTACTTAAAGCACATAATTTCCTCTGCTTAATTCTATATACATAAACTATCCTAATCAAGGTAGTAAGAAGGAGAGAATAATTTTTTTTGATAATCTTGGGAGGAATAACCCAATTTATCTATTATTTGAAACAAAATCTAAAGAAGCAACTGGTTCTTTTTCTATTAAAAATCCCATTGATTTCCAACCATTTATGCCTTCATATAAGTTAAAAACATTTTTGTATCCATTCTTCAGGAGAAGGCTGCCGGCTATGGCTGATCTATCTCCAGATTCACATTGAACAACGATAGATTTGTTAGCAGGAATTTTATCAAGGTTATCAACCAGCGTACCGGCGTGAATGTTTTTGCTGTTTGGAATGTGTTCATCACGATATTCAGAATAACCTCTCACGTCAAGAATATTATAATTATCAGGATTATCATTTAACTCATTAACGCTCAGCTTTGGAAGGGATGCGAAGGGAACTTCTTTATTTGTTAATTCATCTGTTTCACTGAAGTATCCGGTGATATTATCCAGACCAACTCTTATCAAACATCTGGTTAAATGTTCAATGTGGTTTTTATCGCGATATTAAAACAAAAGGTTCCGAATAATTTAAAATCCAGCCGGCCCAGGTAGGGAAAGAAGAATTATCCTGAATATGAATTGTATTGCTTATATGTTTTTCTGAAAATTTATCTTTGTGCCTTGTGTCAATTATTGTAACTCCATCATTATAGAGTTTTATAAATTTATTTTTATTAAGATGTTCAGCCTTTGGGAGGGAATTTAGAATTTTTGCTCCTTCTTTATTCATCCTTTTCATAGTTCCAAAATATTTTGGCGGTTCAGGTTGACCATCAAGCAGGCGTTCAATAAATCCTTCTTCATTGTTGTAATTTAATGCCCAGTTTGAAATTTTCTCGTAACCTACTGTAGAACTTGGAACAGCGCCTAAAGCTTTTCCACACGCGGAACCTGCACCGTGTGCGGGCCAAACCTGTAAATAATCTGGTAACTGTTTAAACTTTTTTAACGATAGAAACATCTGTCGTGCAGCTTCTCTTTGAGTTCCTTTTATTCCTGCTGCTTTTTCGAGAAGATCAGGTCTTCCTACATCGCCTACAAAAACAAAATCACCTGTGAAAATCATTACGGGTGATTTGCTTGAGGGAAGATCAGTTAACAAAAAAGAGATATGTTCCGGCGTGTGTCCTGGTGTATGGAGTACTTTTAATCTTAAATTCCCAATCGTAATTTCATCGGAATCTTTAAGTCCTGTGTGAGTGAACTCATATTGCCAATCGTTTCCTCCTTCGTTAGACAGAAGTATTTCTGCTTCGGTTGCCTGTGCAAGTTCTCTGCTTCCGCTTAAAAAGTCAGCGTGTATGTGTGTCTCAGTTATATATTTAATTTTGAAACTTTCATCTTCGGCAGTTTCCAGGTAAACATCTATATCTCTTCTTGGGTCAATAACTATAGCTTCGCGTGTTACCTGGCATCCAATAACGTAGCTTGCCTGTGCAAGAGTCTTTTCATATATATGCTTGAAAAACATTTACCCTGTTCAGCTTATAATATTAAATAATAAATATAGCCTTAGTTATTTTTCAATTGGTCCATCCCAGCCGATAATTCCGGGTTCTAAATGAGCGACTGATTGAAATCCACGTTTGAGCATGTAGTTGCCTGCGTGCCAGCTTCTGTTTCCGCTTCTGCAATAGATGAAATAGTCTTTTGATTTATCGAGTTTTTCAATCTCGATAGTGAATGAAGAGTCGTTAATGTTTATGAGCAAAGAACCGTATAAATGTCCTTCATTATATTCCATAGGAGTACGAACGTCAATTACTACAGCGTTTTCATTACTGTTAATTTTATCAGCAAATGACTGTGAATCAAGATTCTCAAGAGTAATATCCTCATGAACGTTTTTTTGATCGTGCATCTTTAATTCTGCTATTTTATTTGGTATTAAAAGAATATTCAGGCATCTCTAATTTTATAAAAAATTAATTAAGTTCCTATACTAAATAGAATAGCAGTATTGAATAGAATTATCAGAGTTTATTATACATAAACCGGTGAGTTAAATATGCTTGAAAGACCTTATCAATGTGTAAGTTAAAGTCAGTTGAAAAATTCAGTGCTATATTTCTTCTCAATTCTACCGATGTGCTGGATCCTCTGTTTTCATCGGATCGAAATGTGTAAGTTTTACGACCTTAGTTTTTTCTCTGAAGATAGGTGGAACGGACATTTTTGCATTTTCATGACTTTCAGCTTCAATTATTGCATAGGCTGTATGGTCATTATCGAAACAGCCCCATTCAAAGTGGGTGAGGAATCCCGCATTATACTGTCTAAATTGCTTAACTGCCATTTTGCAATCTTCCGAAGTATGAGAAGAAATTACAATATATCTGTTCATTTGTACCTCTATATTTTAAAATTTGATTTTAGTTTACAATGTTTATTCTATTTCTGCTAAACTTCTGTCAGGTATTCATGTACAAGCTTAATTGTCATTGCACCTTCACCTACAGCAGAAGCCACCCGGTTCATTGCTCCGGCTCTCACATCACCTGCAGAAAATATTCCTGGAATGCAAGTTTCAAGCGGGTAAGGATCACGGTCAAGCTTCCAGATTTTTTTAAAATTTTCAGATTTAAGTAAATCTCTTCCTGTTTCAATGAATCCTTTTGAGTCCTTAAAAATATTCAGCTTAATCCAATCTGTTACCGGCCGGGCGCCGATGAAAATAAACAAAGCTCCAGCCTCGTTGGTTTTCTGTTCGCCCGTCTCATTATTTTTTATGGTTACAGATTCAAGTTTATTATTTCCTATTACTTCAGCAACCACAGAATTAGTTATTAGAGATATATTATTTGTTAAATTAATCTGATCAATCAGGTACCGTGACATTGTTGAATCAAGAGAGCCCTTCCTTATCACTATAAAGACATTTTTGGCAAAACCTGAAAGATACATTGCCGCCTGACCTGCAGAGTTGCCTCCACCGACAATAAAAACATTTTTACCCTTACAGGAATGCACTTCTGCTGTTGCCGAACCATAATAAACTCCGGCACCTGTCAGTTCATTTATTCCTTTAACATCAAGAGTTCTGTAATCTACACCTGTAGAAATTACAACAGTGTGTGTTTTTATTTCGGGTCCGTTGGAAAGAGACAATATCTTATAATTGTCTTTTGTTTTTATATCAATAACCGCGCACGGTGAAAGAAGCTCAACTCCAAATCTTTGAGCCTGAGTTAAAGCTCGTCTGGTAAGGTCGGCACCTGAAAGTCCGGATGGGAACCCGAGATAATTTTCAATTCTTGAGCTGGTTCCAGCCTGTCCACCCGGGGCTTTCTTTTCAATCATAAGAGTTCTCAATCCTTCTGTTCCACCATAGACAGCTGCAGCCAAACCAGCCGGACCTGCACCAATTATTACTACATCATAAAGCTCCTGAGAAGCAGTGGATTTCAATCCGACTCTTTCGGCTATTTCAAGCTCTGTCGGACATTTTAATAAAGTCCCATCCTCAAATAAAACTGCCGGTAATTGATCTGACTCTATTTTATGAATAGCTAGAGATTCCGAAGTCTCTTTGTTTACTTCTACATCAAGCCACTTGTACGGAATTAAATTTCCCGTTAAAAAATCTTTAATTTTATGGGATAAAGGTGACCATTGATAGCCAATTACTTTTATTCCTTCAAACTCGGGGGTAAAACTATTCTGCCAGTCATCAAGCAGGTCGGCTATTACAGGGTAAAGTTTTTCTTCCGGAGGACTCCATGGTTCGAGAAGGTAGTAATCTAACCTTAAGGTATTGATAGCTTTTATTGCTGCTTCAATATCTGAATAAGCTGTCAATAATACTTTTTTTGCATCAGGAAAGATATCCTTTGCTTTATCCAAAAATACAGTGCCTTCCATATCAGGCATCCTCTGGTCGGAAATAAAAAGTGCTACAGTTTCATTTTTTAATTTTAATTCTTTCACGGCTTCAAGTGCCTCAACAGCAGATTCAACAGCAAGTATTTTATATTCTTCGCGGAATTTATTTCTAACATCCCTCTGGATTGCTCTTAACACCTGAGTGTCGTCATCAATTATTATTATGAATGGAAGTTTCATCATTCGATTCTTTTTTTAATGATTGTTGTGAGACAGGTATTCTGATAATAAATTCAGTTTTACCTGGTATTGAATTTACTTTTACCTCACCGTTGTGCCGGGTGATTACATTCTTTACAATATCCAGACCTATCCCTGTTCCTTCGCCTACTTTCTTTGTTGTGAAAAAGGGATCAAATACACGTGATAATATTTCTTTAGGAATACCAGTGCCATTGTCAGTAATCTTCACGGTGATGTCTTTTTTATCACACAATGTTTCGATTATAATTTCACCATTTTGCGGAACGGCATATATGGCATTATCAATTAAGTTAGTCCAGACCTGGTTTAGTTCTCCGATATAGGCTTCTACTTCCGTCATATCATCACAGAAGTTTTTTATAAGCTTTATTTTTTTATCACGGATTTTATATCCGAGAAGTATGAGGGTATTCTCAAGATCTTCATGAATATTTGTTGTATGAATATCTCCCGATCTATCCATACGGACATGTGACTTAATTGCGCCTACCAGCAATGAAATACGACCTGAAGCATTTTCCATATCTTTTATTAAAAGTTCAGAGCTTAATAAATTTTCAAGCCAGTCAAGGATATTCTGGAATGTATCATTCGGGACATCGCGATTAATTCTTTCAATATCATCCTGTGAAAAGCCAGCCTCGGTTAATGTTTCTGCTATTTCGTTCCGGTCATTAATTCCTTTTTCATTTAACCAATCGTTCAATTCATCTTCTTTTTGAATGCGTTGAAGGGGGGTGATTTTTGTTTTTGCAGAAAGATTATCTTCCTTATTTCGTACTATCTCCCGGATATTCCGGATAATCCCGGGAGTGATATTATGCTTCAGCAATTCTTCTGTAAGCTCAAAGTTTTGTTTCAACCTTTTATCCAGCTCAGTAGATATTCTATTAATTGCTGCTGCAGGATTGTTCATTTCGTGTGCAATTCCCGCAGCAAGTTTTCCGAGTGCGCTTACTTTTTCCTGCTGCATTTGTGTAGTTGCAAAAACGCGGGCTCTTTCAGTCATGTATCCGATCAGGCGCTGGTTAAAATCGGGATTAAGCTTTTCCAGCTCTGGAAAATATTTTTTATGAAGTTTTACCAGGCGCAATTTCCCGACAGCATAAGAAGTACCAGGCGATTTTTTCATCCTTGAATACGGCAGAAGTCCGGTCACGCCACCGGAAAGATCATCATTTTCAAAGCTGAAATAATAAACAAGCTTTCCGTTTACATTTAAATAAAAATAAATTTTCCCTTCTAGGAGAAATGCCATAGCCTCAATTGGATCTCCGGTTTGGTAAAGCATATCACCGTCTTCAAATTCTTCGTATTCTGAATGAGCTAATATCCACTCAAGATGCTTATCAGGCAGATCGCGCAAAGCAATGATCTTCTTCAATTCTTCTATTGTAACTGGTTGTTTCATTACAGTACCTAAAAGGCATATTATTAACTAAAGTCGCGTAATATTTTTTTAAGCCGAATAAGAAATGGGAAGCGTGTTAGGCCATCTAAGATAGATTACTATTACTCAAAAGTCAATCGTATTGAATGTGGGGCTGAAGGATCCCTCCTAAGGAGTCTCTTTGGGAGAACCTATTACTCTCCCGACTTTTTCGGGATGCTTTAAACCACATTATATCCTATATAAAATGTGTATAATAAAAAGAGCCGTTCAAAAAGAACGGCTCTTGGGGATTCGTGGGGGCTAATGGATTCGAACCAATGACCCTCTGCTTGTAAGGCAGATGCTCTAAACCAACTGAGCTAAGCCCCCGGCATTTCAAATTTTAGACTTCAAATATTTGTTTTTTTTATCAAACTTCAAAGTTTTTTATGAAATAATTTATACCAACTCTGCTAAATCTTTAATCAGACTCGCTTTTGAAATACTGTTTCGTACTTAATCAAACTTAAATGGATTATGATTATACAAATATTGAGCTTGTAACAATATCTTAAACCGGGAATATCTTAATGAATTAGTAGTATATCGCAATCAGAAATTATGTGAAAAATTGAGCCCTGCTATTATTTCATTAAAATTGTTTCGGTTCATTTCACTGGTTCTAAAAGCGTTATATGAAATGGTCAGGGAGATTTTGTCGGCTCTGGAAAATGAATAGCCCGAAGTTAAAATCGTTCTGAATGAACTATTATTTTCCAGGAAAGAACTGCTTATGGAAAACGAGGAATGCAGTTTATTATTTAAAGCGCTGTTATTTAATCCTAGTGATATAGTTTTTGTACTACTTGAGATAGTATCTGCATAAGTTGAACTAACTAATCCAAATGAAGAGTTAGCGGAAAAGTTTTCAGAAATATAAAATGTAAAACCTATATTAGCTGTATTAACTTTTGTTGTCATTCCTGTCAATAAAGCTGAATTGTTTTCAGATTTTTGATATGTGTAGTTAAAGGATATATTCTGTAAGAAAGATCTTTGGCCAATCATAAATACGTGATTCATCCCGAGCACTAAACTGGAAAAATCAACCTTGGTAGTATCGTTGTTTGAATCATTAGCCATATTTAGAATATTAATCAAAAAATTCGCATTCCAGTAACTAGTAAATAGTCCGTTAAAATTTATTCCATACTGGTTTCTTAAGGTGGTATAATCTTTCTGATCAAGGAGGTTATCGCTAAACCTGAACCAGTTGGCCGATATTGAATACTTTGAAAATCTATATGAAGTTACAACTGTAAGCTGTCTCTGATCATCCTGCAAGTATGCAAGTCCTAATGAATTATAACCGGGGCCAATTTGTTTGTATCCTAACTTAAGATTGAAGGTTGTCAGATTTAATCTTGCACCTGCATTGAAAGCATAATCATAGTTAGAACTTGTTCTTGGTTTGTATAGACTAGTAAAGAAGCCCGGAATATTACTGCTGTCAGTATTTATTTCTGAAGACCTTAAATCCCTTGTGTAAACACTTCCTGTTGCCTCAAAATTTAATATTAGCTTATTGTCAGCAAGATTCAATTTACCTGCAGTACCCAGCACTAAATTTTCCTGTGGTGTGGATGCAGTTTGATTTGCATTCCCATTGTAGTGATTACCTGTTTTTGCTTGTATACCTGACGCAATTGTAAAAGGGTAGTCACTAACATCGCTTAGGCTTGAATCATCTAAGCTTGTTATCCTGATTAATGCCTGGTACGTTTCCGTCCCAGAAACATTCCAATCAACAAATCCATTTGCGGGTTGGTCAGCAAAAATTGTCTGGAAAGTTGTTCCTCCATCACGCGACAACTCTATTTTTACATCTCCTGTTAAACCTGCTGACGACCAGCGGATTGTCTGCAACGTTCCAATAGGGAATTGATCGTCACCATTCGGGGTTAAAACAGTAATAGATTTCTGATTTGTATTTACAGAAGAAATATCATCTTTAGATTTTAAGACAATTAAATCAAAGTGAGAACTATTTTCTTTACCGAGGCCGATTCTGGAAGCGAATAAAAATCTTTTATAACTGCCGTTTTGCGCTCCTCCGTTTACGGCCTGTTGAGTAAAACCCGCTACAGTTGAAAACCTGAATATACCGGGACTAAGATCTATTCCTGCTCCTCTGATCACAACACCATTCAATGTAAAATCAGAATAAGATTCGGTGAAGTCGCCGAGGTGTGCTTGACCCCATCCCCAGGCGGGGTTTATTCCGAACTGGTTAATATTTTGTCTTGCGGAACTGCCTTCAGTTGAAAGAATGATTTCAACCGGGATTGAGAAAGTATTAAAAAGGGTAAATATAGGACGGATTAAAAGCCTTCCAGTTGATGAAGGACGCCTGGCCGCAATACCAGATATTGAATAAAGTTCACCGTAAAGGCTTATGCCGCCGCTGATTGAAAAATTCTTTTTTATAAAATTTTCAGTTGAATCTTTTCTTCCTCCGTTCTGTGGGAAAACAGACTTGCTGAATATTATAAGAAATAAAATCAGAAAAAATTTAAGAAATAATTTCATCAGTTTTGACAAGTATCCATTGTATGCAAATCAATATCTTTATTGTTTAAAAGCTTCATCGTGCATCAGTGACAACCGGCTTCGGATAAATTGAAAGCCATGCGGGTTCTTCGATAGCATCTCCTTCGATATATGCAGTTCCTTTCCCTTCATCAGGATATTTATAGCGGATAATGTTCGAATTATATTGTTCTCCGATCCATACGGCACCCTGCGCATCCAATGCAATTCCCGAAACAAGCACCGGCGAAGATAACGTCCGGTAAAATTTTGGAACTGTAGCACCTGAGGTGGTTAGTTGTGATGAATCAAAACGAAAAATTGCGGTGTTGTCAGCTCCCCATAAATTTCCTTGTTTATCAAATGTTAGAGAGTTTACTCCGATCAGGGTAGGAGTTTCTGATTCAGTAATGATAATAGATGGTGTAATTTCTCCTGACCTTTTTAATTTGTCAGCGGGTATTTTTACAATTTCACTTTTATAACTGCCGGGATTTTGTCCCGTGACCCATAAATTATCTGATGAATCAAATGTAATAAACTCAGTTTTTTTTAATTTTGATGATACAATTGTTAAATCAGGTGATCCTTTTGATAGTCCTCTCTTGCTCAACATTTTTACAAGCGATTCGAAATTATACGAAATTAATTTCCCAGTATTCCAGTCAGAAATCCACATGTTTCCATCTTTATCAAAAGTAAGTCCCCATGGTCCGTCAATACTGCCGTTTGAAATTGTTACGACCGGCTTTGCTTTGCTATTTCCTTTTAGCTGTCCGGGAGTAAATGCATACACTTTGCGTTTGCTAAATCCTGCAACCCATAGATCACCCATTTTATCGAATGCAAATCCCCGCAGACTTACATAACTGAATTGAATTTTTGCAGAAGGTGTTGGTGAGCCCGGTGCCTGTAAGACATTTTTATCAAAAGCTATTAGTCTTGCTCCCGTTTCATTGCTAACCCATAGTTTTCCGCTTGCAGGTTGTTCCACATATTTTACAGATGCATATAATGTATCACCTGCCTTTATATGAAATCTCCTGACAGGTCTTAATTCTCCGAAAGCCTTCCCGACGCGTTCGCCTTCTTCTGCCGGTATGTCTGACCGGAAAACCAAAACTGTATAATAGCCGGGACTTATATCCTTAAAGAATTTGCTTTTTTTAAGATTATATGTTTTATCCGGCCCGATCACTCTAATATTTGCGGCAACATCTCCTGAATGAATTGTCAGTGATAAATTTCCAAATTTTGATTTCGGATGTTTTGTAGGGTTTTGTCTCTTTGCCTGTGGAGCACTGGTTATACAAAAAAGGGAAATGGTGCAATAAAAGATGAGCATTAATGTTATGTGATTTTTAATTGAATTAAATAGGTTCACAATTTTCTCCGTTGAAATTAAAATCTGATTCCCACTTCAGAGCCCGGATCGCTTTCGTCACCATTTAACAGGTAACTCGTTACATAATAGAAATACAAATGACTCTTTATTGTTTTTTTATCTTTAAATAAAAGTTCCGAACCGTTTTTCACAGTTCCTAACAAAGCCGGCCTTTTGCCTCTTTCATATCTATATACTTTGTAGCCCGCGAGATCTTCCTGACCAGCACCATCCCAACTAATTTCAATTTCACCTGAAATTTTTCTGGCTGCTATTCCTGCTGGCGGGATTACTGGATTTTTTTTCA
Source organism: uncultured Bacteroidota bacterium (assembly GCA_963772675.1). Classification (GTDB taxonomy): domain Bacteria; phylum Bacteroidota; class Ignavibacteria; order Ignavibacteriales; family Ignavibacteriaceae; genus JAKAGZ01. The sequence continues at coordinate 206,053 of CAVYYF010000007.1, read as the reverse complement.
CTTCAATAATTACTGGATTACTCAGATCACTTGTCCCATTAAAAATATCTTTGGAACGAACTGAGTAAAGATATTTTTTGCCTCTTTCAACTTTTGTATCAGTAAAATGATTTTGATACGGTGGAATAATTGTATCATTCACCACAACATAATTCCCCGCTGACTTTCCGTTCTTATTTATTTCCTTGCGTAGCAAATCGTAGCCGTCGATACCGTCCTGCAGGGCACTCATATCATCCCAGAAAACACTGGCCGAATTTCCGTTGACCATTGCTTTAATATCTGTAGGTGTTAGAGGTTTGGTTGAAATTGCAGGTCTTACATAAACAGTATCCGAGAACACACTCTTAACATAGCTTGTATTTTCAGCTTTAACTGCATAAGCATACGTTACCTGGCCCGAAAGCGTGCTGTCATTATCAACGTAGGTTATAAGAGAATCTTTTGCAGGGATTAATTGTGAGATTTGTTCAAGTTTCCCATCAACGCTGCTACTTCTGAAGACGTAGTATCCCCTTGTAAAACTTTCATTACGGGTCCATTGCAGTTTTACCCCATTTTTTGTCCCATCTCCATTAACATCAAGCGGGGGAAAAGGAGCTTCGGTATCAGCATAAACACCGAAAAATCTCGGTGACTTGGTCGAGGTTTCTCCAAGTTGTCCTTCTGCAAGTAAATAGTAATAATAAGTTACATTAGGATTAACATCCTGGTCCAGGTATGAAGTTTGATTTGCCGAAAGTGAAACAAGTCTTACATAGCCTGTATCATACTTTGCACTTTTGTATATATCAATAAACCTGACTGAAGGATCTTTCTTTGGCCGCCAGCTTAATTTAATGCCGCCGGATAGGGGAGCGTTTTCTGCTTTTATACTATCAGGTAAGGCAGCAACTTCCCTGAAATTATAATTCCCCACAATTACAGTATCTGAATTATCACCGGCATTACCGAAAATATCTTCCGGAATTATATAGTATCTGTAAATACTTTCAGGGTTTACTAAAGTATCGCGTACAAAAATATTCAGACTATCTTTATCTGCATTTATTCCTTTTACCGGAGTTATAAGCTTGTATGGAGGGCGTAGATTTTCTTCTCTCAAAACCTGAAAGACAGGCATCTTCTTGCTGCCAGTAACCCACTGTATAAAAATTTTATTTTTATCAACTCTTGAAGCTTTTTTTGTGATCTTCTTAAATGAAGCCTTTCCCGGGTATTGAACTGCGAACGTTCGAATGGACCTTAAAACCTTACCAGTATTACTTATTTTCAAATACCGGTATTCGTATGATATGTTTTCTTTTGCACTTGTGTCAAGATAAATGGTACCTAAAGCTAATCCATAAACAGGAATCTGGGCGTAATAATAAAGAGAATCAATTACCTTATATTTTTTGCTAATGTTCCATATCTTATTCAATGTTTCGTTATTTCCAATCGTTAAATAAGAGAGTTTAGAGTGAAAAGAATTAACTCTGTTTTTTAATTCAGTAAAATTTGAAGGGGCTATGATAGTGTCTAAAGTTTGCCAGTTTTTTGTATCCTCTCTTCTTCTTTCAATCTTATAATAAAACCATTCTCCTTCATTACTCTTGAATGGAATATTCTTATCAAAGTATATGAAAATACCTTTTTTGCCACCAAAGGCATTGTTCATAATCAAACTTTGAGAAAATATTTCTTGACATGTAAGAATAGAAAAAAATATAATTATAAGGCTCGAAAGTTTTATCTTATTTTTCATATTCAAAACCTTTATTTCGCACAACCTTGAGGAGAATTATCACTGCATGAACCGTTTTTAAAACCAAATTTCATATTGCCGTTTGAATCAATATGCATTAGTGCACTTATTGCTAAACTTTTGTTAAACACCGTAATTTCAGGTGGTGTACAAACTTCATCTACTCCAACTCCTTGTTGTTCTATATCCGCACCTATTGAGATACTACCACATCCATCCAGACAGAAAACGCCGGGGTTAGTATCATAAATTCCGGTAAAAGCAAGCTGTACAGTTGCATCGGCTGATATTTTTGTACAAGTTAGCGCATCCATATTAAAATATGCGTGCACAAATCCGATAGCACCAATGCCGTACTCATTCCCGTTTTCCGAGAATGATGTCCATACCTTAACGTTAGCTCCTGCCTCTACACCAAAATGTATGTATGCAACACCAGCATTAATATCTAAAGTAGGAATACCAAGCGGGATTGCACACTTTCCGGAAAATAAAAACCCTTTTATACTATTTTGAAAATCTTTGGGAAGGGTTTTGTCGTATGATACATCAGTAAATTTTTGTTTAACGTCAGAAGGCATGCTGCCATAATCACCTATAATTATTGCTGCATCCTGTTCCGGCAATCCGGGAATTTTTGCAGTGATTCCTCCGAAGAACAACCAACCTGAACCGTCTACCAGCAGTTCGGCGGGACCTTTTATATAGACCCCTCCCATATTTTTATCTATATCCATTGTGCCAATAAGCTGGCCTTTTGCAAAATCATATTTCCAAGACATATTGCCTAATGGGGTACTAATATTTTTTACCCCAAGCGATTGATTATTTGCATAAAATTCACCTGTAACGGCGAATGTAATCCTGTTTTGTCCGCCTTTAATTCCATTTGGAGTGGTTAAATTTCCGGCAATTGAGAGTGTATCCCAGTTATTTCCGTTTACGTAAATGTGTCCACCGACTGAATCAAAGTAATTGACATTTCCTCCTATCTGAAGCTTTTGCCAGGATGTTCCTGCTTTGACAAAAGGACTATTAGGCGTTTCAACCCAGATCGAAGTAGAGTCAGCAGTATGATAGAGCCACGAATTCAAACTATACTTACCTTCTTCCCAGAGCCTGCCTCGCACATATAATCCTTTATTGTTAAAGATCATCGTATCAGCTGCTGATGCTGAAAAAGCATAATTAATTCCTTTGTCAACAAAAGCTATTTTGAAAGGAACCAATCTCATTTTGACTTGTCCGTTTTCCTTATAGTAGACTAATACGCCGTTCACGGTACCTGGATAACCCGGAATATTGAAAGAAAGTGAAGTCATCTCCACGTGATGTCCTGCCGGGACGTATTTTATTTCCGAAGGATTGAAGATTCCAATTTTATAAATCTTTAAAGCTTTAGACGACTGTTCCGGAATCAGGTCAACATTATCCTGGTTACTATATAAATATATTGAAGAAATATGGACTGAATCTCCGGAGGCCATTCCCGGTAATCCACCGAATGCTGCAACCGAAGAACCCGGATTCGAAGCAAACAGAAACCAGTTTGAATCCGAACTATTATAATTCAGTTTTAGTTTACTGCTAAGATTTACAGGAATAATTCCACCGATACTAATATTATTAATATTTACTGATGAGCTCAAAATCTCTGTTGGGGAAATATGAAGTTGAGTGACTGGTACGTTGAACAGCTGCGTTTGTAATGTACCGTTTGTAACATTAAGATAACCGTTTAAATTCCAGTTTTTAATGAGCAGCTTCCATTTGTCCATTTGAAGTGACAGGTTATCATTGTCTTTATGGATATAGCCTATACCATTAGCAATTGAAATATTTACATTCCCGAGATTTATTATGCTGTGAGACGGATTTGCATTTATAAGATTTAGTTCGATCCGTGTATTTAATTTGAGAGAATCAGAATACAATACGGAAAGCGACGAATCTGCTGCCGCTTTAAAGCCGTACAATGTGAAATTCAAAGAATGCATCAGAGAATCAGATACAAGGAAACCATTTAAATTACTTATAGGATCATTTTGCGTAGCGGTAATTACAGGAATTCTTAGATTATTTGCTCCTGAATTCCTAATATAAAAAACTCCTCCGGGTATACTAAGGTTTGAAGATATTTTGCTGAAAGAACTCTGACTTACAAGTACTCGTCCTTTTATTATTCCACTGCCGGGTGCATTTTTGTCCAGTTCAATCCCAATTTTATTATCTCTTAATTCTCCGGAATAATTGTGAAGCACCTTTAAAGAAAGATGATTCAAATCTGTTTTAACAGGAAGAGTTGCCGGATCAGAAACGGGGATAGTCTGCCCGAATATTACACTTGTCTTATTTGGATCCGGAACAATTTCAACATTTGAAAACGATAAACTTTTTATAAGAGCACTCTGATCTACCTGGAACTGATTATTTTTAAGTGAATCAAGATGAACAATACTGCCTGTTATAAAAACGTGCCCATTATTATCAATCAATGAATCCACCTCGATAGGAAATCCCATCAGGTGAGTAATATCCATTTTGTCATAAACTTTAAGATTAAAAATAATATCACTCAGACCATTCGATGGTACGTTCATATTTTTTTTGTCCCCAATTAAATTTGAACTGCTTTTCCCGGCTATGAAATCATTGCTGCCGATTGGGACATTATGCAATGTAAAATATCCGTCAGTACCTGTACTTGTAGAACAGGTATTTCCGCCCGACTGAACCAGTCTTACAATTGCTCCAGTAACAGGCTGATTATTTTTACCAATATAAACGTGACCCGAAATTCGCGTTGCCTTTTGTAATGTAATTGGGACAAGCACCGGGTTTTTTGATTCAGAATTGTTTATCGATCTGAATTTGCTGATAAAATCCTGGTTATTCGGAGCTTGTACAAAAACTTCAAATGCACTATCAGGATTTGTAAATACAAAATTGGCTTTGCCATCATCCTTTGTAATACCATAAAGCGGCTTTCCATCATCTCCTTTAACCTGGTTACCCAGCTTATCAAGAATCTGCACTTTTGCTCCAACTATTTTGCTTCCTGGTAAGGAAGGAATAAAACGTCCATTAGATTGCACATATTTAGGTCTCACATATACGCTTAGTCTGTGCTCTTTTCTGTATAATTTTATAGCTTGCAGATCTACAACCGGTTTATTGACATTCACTTCGATTGTATCTGCAAAAAATTCAGCATCCAGAGGATCAATAATTATTTTATGCATTCCGGATGTGGACCCGACCTTAAAATTAACGGGTGGAACTTTCTTAGTATTGAAATTGAAAAATGTCGGTGCATCAAATTCAGCTGATTCTCCCCCATTTACGGTTATCCTTGCCGACAGACCCCCTCCGTCTTCGCTTATTATTTGTCCAACAATCACCGAATTAGGTTCAAGATCGATCGGCTCATTCCATTTTTCACCTGGCATGAGTACCTTGCCTTTTGAAGGGATATCTGTGCCGAACGGTTTATAACCATATTTATAGACAAATAAACGTCTTAAGGGAGAGACAGGATTTCCGTTCTTAAAATTAACCGGGAGGTTTATAAAAGCAAATTTGCCTGCGCTATCCGTTAGGGCTGATCTTTCAGCTGTAGTTAATCCTGTCATTAATTTAACGGTAGTACCAGGGATTGCAAGTCCTGTGGCAGAGCTTCTAACAAGCCCTTTAACATAGGGACTCAGCGGATGCGCTTTAACCGTGTATGATATCTTTTCGGGCAAATATTGATCTGAAAAAAGTGCCGTACTGGTATCTTTGCAGGAATATTCGACGGGCCAGGTAGTACTATAATTGAAAACACTTTCATTGGAACTTCCGGAATAAATATAATATTTATCATTCGGGCCATCATTAAACATCACCCTATCAAATTTCACTGACCCATCTGCTTCCGTAACTCCCTCGGCAACTAATTCATATTTACTAAACCAGAAAAGAAAGCCCGCTCCTTTTTGATTGAACCCCCTGTAGGGTGGCGCACCTTCATTAACCGGGACTCCCGCAGGACGTTTTTTGCGAAGCAGCCAGACGTTCATACCGGGAATACCGTTACCCGGAGTTATTTTTTGATTCACCTGGTTATCGGATACAATTTTTAAAGTCAGCTGACAGCTTTTGGCAGTGGCAATAAAATCGCCCATGTTTTTGTTCTGGCCGATTTGAATTACAATGTCCTTGGAAGGCGAGACAGAATACTTCGAATCAGGGTTATCGATAACTATCCTGAACATACGATAGTTGCCGGTTTTTATCACAGAAAAAGGTCCGGTTATATTTGTCTGCACAAATTTAAAATTAAAATTACCGCTTGCATCTGTTTTTGTTACAGACACTACCTGTCCGCAATCATCAGGTCCACTGAGTCCGGTTTGAATGTATCCCCCTTGTTTTTCAGCTACAATATGACGCGTAATTATTGAATTAAAATCAACTTTATTTGCAACAGGGTCATATGGGTGATACTCAACTACCAGTTTAATATTTGTATTTGCCATTGGAAATGTTTTTTTATCTCCAGGTTCCGCAAATTTGTAATTGAGGGTACCATTGAATGAAGTTGTCTGCCAGTTACCGCCTCCTGTTACACCCTCGGCAAACGTGAATTCTTCTATATCGCTGGTGGCAATTATTTTATCATTATCCTTGTTCACAACCCTGACCTGCCAGGCATATTGTTTATTGTCATTCAATGGAAGCGGAAATACATCGTGAGGAGTAGACCGGTGGTAATATCCAAACTGATTTATATTTTTTTCGTAGTATTCTGCATCATAAATACCTACATCAGGAATGTAATAAGAAGTATTATTTTTAATTGCGTCAGAAGGAGATTGTCCATCTTTTATTTCAACAACAATTAATCTGTAATCAATATTTTGATAATTAAATGACGAAGGTAACGTATAACTCCACGTAAATTCAGGATGCTCTGAAACGGAGGCGTTATTATCAGGATATAATAATTTAACAGGATTTTTTATTGTTATAGGAAAGAAATGAATAAGTGGCTTTTTCTTTTTGAAAGTAAATATTTCACTCTTCCCATCATTTTGTGTAGGCGGATAACCGTACTGATCAAGGGCCTGAACCTGCCACGCATAAGTTTTTCCTGTATCAATAGTAAGTGCACTTATCGGATAAACCAAAGTAGAAGTATGTACATTATCATTTTCGTATACAGGAATGTTGGAACTAAGTGCCTTCGAAGGAGTCTGGCCCGGTAAAACTTCGACAAGTTTTAATGAATAGGTTAATTGATATCCCGGTGGCACTACAACTGGTGTCCATTGAAAAACAGGATACTGAACATTATTCTCAATTGAATCTCCGTCGAAAGGAGTTACCAAATGAGGAGGATCCGGGTAAACAATGGTAAAATCTGAACAAACATTCTGAACTAACTTTCCGCCCTCTGGATCTTCAATATCCAGGCACAAAGTGTAGTGTCCCTCTGGAATTCTTCCGGTTCTGTCTATCTTATCTTTAATTCCTGCAACAGGATAAGTTGCATCACTAAATTTTATAATTTTTGTATTATCAACTATAACAGTCGGTGTGGAAGTGACATTTATCAGGTCGGATAAACTTTGTAAAACAACACCGCTACCATCTTTTGAAAGAGTTGCCCTTAGCCTTATTGATGTGCTTTGTTGTAGATTGTTGTATAATATTAAACTACCTACAGCGCCGGGATTAACTTCCCAAACATTTGTATAAGGGGATGGAAATGGGGTAATATTAAGGACAGCATTCCAGTTGTTATCCTGAGCTTTTGCAACGGAGCAAAAAGCAATAATTAAAATCAACCATCTTTTTAGGTGATACATTGAGACCTCGAGACCTCATCTATTAAAGAAAACATTTAGCCCTCTTATCCCTCACCTAGCCCCTTTATTACCTCCTACGTTAGGATACGTAATATGTAAAACGGAAGTGTTTATTAAAAAAAATACAGAATTTTATAATGAATTTCTGTTCTCTTATTTTTTCTCAGTTCAGTTGAAGTCACTAAACTTAGGCTTACAAAATTAACATATCAAAATTTTATAAAAATTGCAAATAGGAAAGCACAATTTTTAAGTGGGTTAAATAAAATGGGACTAAGAATTGTGCAGGATGAATGGAAAGTACTCTTAATGAATAGACCAAAAATAATTAAGCAAAGTAAACTTGAGCGAGCGACGGGGATCGAACCCGCGACATCCAGCTTGGGAAGCTGACACTCTACCAACTGAGTTACGCTCGCATTAAGCTTTCTTATGATGAACAAATATCAAGATTTCGATTATTATAGTCAACTTTGTTATACTAAAAGGAAAAGATTGATTTAATCTCATCATTATAGCAAAAGTGAGTACATATACACCAAAATAATAAAACCTGTCTAAGTCATTCCGATAAAGAAGGTAAAGGTAACATCAAAAATTGGTTTAACCGCCTTTGTCTGTTCGGCATAATTTACTACTAGTTCGAAAGGAGTAATACTTTTTTCATCCATTAGGGGGATTACATACCGGCACAAAGTGATTTACCTTAGTATCGTAATAGACTAGAGGTATGTCAAAACTTAGAATCAAATATAAAAGATCCATAATACCAACTAATAGTAGACGATAATTTTCTAATTAAATAAATAGCTGTGAAATTGTAACGGTTGTCTTCTGTAGTTTGGTTTTATGGGGGTTACTTATGAAAGCTAAAATAAGATTCCAATTTTATACAATAAGTGGCAATTGATATTTATTCTCATCCTATTGAGTATAACTTTGGGTATTAGCGCTTATTATATAAATAAAAATAGTGAGCAATCCATCCGGGAGGAACAAGAATAATGAACTGAGGACTATCTCAGAACTAAAGATCAACCAAATATTACTTTGGGAAAAGGAAAGACTTGGTGATGCAAATGTTATTTCCAGAATTCCTTTTATCAGGAGCTCAATAGAACAATTAAATATACAAATCAATAGTTACAAAATTCGAAAAGATTTTCGAGACTTTTTTGAGTCAATTGCTACTCGTGTTGATTATGAAAATATCCTGATTCGCATCAACCAATGGTAATTTACTTCTTTCACTTGATTCATCAGTAGCAAAAATTGATTCCTTTACTTCTGCGCATATTTATGAAGCTGTTAAGAAAAATAATACAATATTCACTGAACTTTATAATAACGAAATAGAACATAATATTAATCTTAATATTATTACTCCAATTCATAGCAAAGATGGGAAAGTAATTGCAGTGATTGTATTCCAGATAAATCCTGATGATTATCTTTATCCGCTTATTCAATCCTGGCCTACCGAGAGTAAAACTGCAGAAACCCTGATGATCCGTAAGGACAATGATAGTGTACTCTTTGTAAACGAGCTACGTTTTCTTAAAAATGCCGCGTTGAATCTGAGAATACCTTTGAACAGAAAAGATGTACCTGCAGTGCAGGCTGTTTTAGGCTTTAAAGGTATTTGGGAAGGAAAAGACTATAGGAACGCAGATGTGTTATCTTTTATAAGTCCTGTACCCGGGACGAACTGGTTTATGATTGCGAAAATTGATAAGAGTGAAATTTATTCCGATCTCTATACAAGGGAAATTTTCATTGCAGTTATAACTTTGGTTTTGATACTTCTTCTGACTGGAGGAATAATCTTAAGCGTTAGCCTGCGTCAAAAAAATACCTATAAAAAACTTTTTCAAATTGGAAAAAATTTGCATTCAGTTGAAAACGAATTTCGTACAACTCTATACAGTATTGGCGATGGGGTAATTACTGCAGACGAAACCGGCAAAATAAAACAGATGAATAATGTTGCGGAAAAATTAACCGGTTGGAATGAAGGCAAAGCATCCGGAAAACATATCTCTTCAGTCTACAAAGTTATAAATGAAATAACTCGCCAGGAATTTAAATCTCCTGTTGAAAGAGTAATACAAAGCGGTCTAATGACCGGAATAGCAAATCATACACTACTAATCAATAAGGGTGGCAAAGAAATACCTATTTCCGATAGTGCGGCTCCAATTAAAAACGATGCTGACGAAGTCATTGGCATAGTGTTGGTCTTTAGTGACCAGACTGTAGAAAGAAACAATTTGAGAACTTTGGAAGAAAGTGAAAAACGGTTCAGGCTATTGTATGAAAGTAGCCCGATTTCCTATCAGTCCTTAGATTCTGATGGCCGTTTAATTGATGTTAATCCAGCCTGGCTAGATGTTCTTGGTTACACACGCGATGAGGTAATCGGTAAATACTTTGGAGATTTTATGACGCCGAAATCTGCTCAGTCGGCAAATGAAAGTTTCATCCATTTCAAAAAAATTGGAGAAGTCCTTAATGCTGAATATGAAATGGTTCGTAAAGATGGTGAGAAAATATTTGTTTCTTATAATGGAAAAATCGGCAAAGATGAATTTGGCAATTTTAAGCAGACTCATTGTGTCTTTTCAGATATTACCGAGCAGAAAATTGCGGAAGAGAAGCTCAAAAATGAACGTATCCTCTTGCGGACAGTAATAGATAACCTTCCTGATGCAATTTATGTGAAAGATAAATTTTGTAAAAAGAAGTTAGCTAATTTGGCAGACTTACATAATCTCGGTTTGCAAAATGAATCTGATATTATTGATAAGGACGATTTTGATTTTTACCCTAAAGAAATAGCTGAAAGTTTTTTCGCGGATGATCAATCATTACTCCTGACGGGTAGAGCAATAATTAACAGGGAAGAATTCTACCCCGATAAAGAAGGCAAAAAACATTGGCTTTCTACATCAAAGGTTCCACTGAAAGATGAAGACGAAAATATAATTGGAATTGTTGGTATTGGCAGGGACATTACAGAACAAAAAACAGCAGAAAAAGAAATTACTATGCTGGCACATTCTTTAAGAAGTATTAATGAATGTGTAAGTATTACTGATCTGAAAGACAATATAATTTTCTTAAATGAGACTTTCCTTAAAACTTATGGCTATAGTGAAATTGAGCTGATCGGAAAGAATATGAGCATAGTCCGTTCATTAAAGAACCCGCCAGAAGTTGTGAATGAAATATTGCCGGCTACACTAAAAGACGGATGGAATGGTGAGCTATGGAACAAAAGAAAAGATGGAAGTGAATTTCAGGTTTATCTTTCCACAACCACTGTTAAAGATAAAAACGACAATGTTTTGGGACTGATCGGAGTTGCCATTGACATCACCGAAAGTAGGAAATTGGAACTAAACCTGGCTAATGCTGCAGAAATTGCAAAACTCGGTTATTGGGAATACGATGTCGATTCAGGAGACTTTTTATTTAATGATCAGTATTATAGGCTTATTCACGGATCATCTACTGAAAAACAGGGTGGAAATATAATGAGCGCCAAAGAATTTGCCAGCAGACTTGTATATCCCGATGATTCAAATATCGTGGGTAGAAACTTGCAGGATGCAATTGAGTCACCTGATCCAGATTATTTTTGTGAAATAGAAGCACGGGTATTTCGTGATGACGGAGATGTCGCAAATGTCAGCGTTCAATTTAGGGCTTTAAAAGATAATTCAGGGCACACTTATAGGATCTATGGGGTTAATCAGGACATTACTAAACGAAAGAAAGATGAAGAAAGCATTCTAAAATTATCCCGTGCAATTGAACAAAGTCCGACTTTGATTGTTATAACAGATCAAGAGGGAATAATTGAATATGTAAATGAGAAGTTTTGCCGGACGACCGGATACTCAAACGAAGAAGTGATCGGGAAAAATCCAAGCATGCTGAAATCAGGTTTTCAGGATAAGAATTTCTATAAAAATCTTTGGGACACAATACTTTCCGGTAAAGAATGGAAAGGTGAACTGCAGAATAAAAAGAAAAATGGTGATATCTATTGGGAATCTTCAATAATTTCTCCGCTGGTTAACAATAAGGGTGAAGTGACTAATTTTATATCAATCAAGGAAGACATAACAAAACAAAAACTAACAAATTTAGAGTTATTGATTAGCCAGGAAAGATATAAATCCATTTTTGATAATTCGGTTGAACTAATTTACATTTTTGATTTGCAGGGCAATCTACTTGAGATAAATAATAAAGCATTAACTCTATTCGGATATACATCCGCGGAGACTAAAAATTTAAATATTTCTGACATATTAGATCAGAATGATTTACCAACAGCTAAAAAGAACATAGCGTATGTAATTGCAAATGGTGCGAACAAAGATCTTCAAACATATAGGGTTACAACAAAAACGGGAGAAGAAGTCTTCATTGAAACTACAGGGGTAAGGCTGGACAAAGAAGGCAAGCCCTATGCTATAATGGGGATTGCCAGGGACGTTACTGATCGCAAACTTGCTGAAAAAGAATTAGTCGCATCGGAAGAAAGATATAAGCTGCTTTTTGAAAGTGCTGCTGAAGGAATCTTAGTTGTTGATGTTGAAACAAAAGTATTTAAACTTGTAAATAAAGCTATTTGCAAAATGTTAGGATATACAAAACAAGAGATGACCGGCTTGAGTGTTAAGGATATACATCCGCCGGAAAGCCTGTCATATGTAATTTCCGAATTTAAATTGCAGGCACAGGGAGAGAAGTCACTCTCAATGGATATTCCCTGCCTGAGAAAAGACGGCACAATATTTTACACGAACATCTTTAATGCAATCGTTTATATAGATAATAGAAAACACCTTATTGCTTTCTTCACAGACATAACGGCGCAAAAGGAAGCTAGCAAAAAAATAAAATTATTCCGTACATTGATCGATCATTCTAACGATGCAGTAGAATTTATTGATCTTGAAACAGGTCGTTTCTTGGATTGTAACGAAAACGCTTTTCAGGAACTTGGATACACACGAGAAGAGTTTCTCACATTAAAATTGTATGATGTTGATCCGTCTCTAACGGAGGACAGTTTTCCCGAACGCATGAAGCTAATTCGCGATTCAGGAAGTTTACTAATTGAAGGAATTCATAGGAGAAAAGATGGAACAGAATTTCCTGTGGAGATAAACATTAAGCTTGTAGAGCTTGAAAGTGATTATGTTGTCGCAGCAGTTCGTAATATCACCGATCGCAAACTATATGAGCAGGAGCTAATTAAGGCGAAAGAGGAAGCCGAAGAGTTGAATCGTCTCAAATCAAGTTTCCTTTCTAATATGAGCCACGAACTTCGTACACCGCTTATCGGCATTTTAGGATATGCTGAATTTTTGGGAAATGAATTAAAAGATACTGAATTATTTGAAATGGCAAACATAATAAAAATAAGCGGAAAAAGATTAAATAAAACTTTGAACGATATTCTTGATATTTCAAAAATCGAGTCAAAAGATCAAAAAATCGAATTTATGGAATTGGATTTACTAAAATATTTAAATGAACAAATAGATTTATTTAGAATCGCTGCTGAAGAAAAAAAGTTATCTTTTAATTTTGAAACTCGGGAAATAAAATTGAATGCCTACGTGGATGAAAGATTGTTTGTATCAATAATTGCAAACCTGTTAAACAATGCAATAAAATATACAGCAAAAGGAAGCATCACTATAAATGCCAGGAAGGAAGAAGACCAGGCCGTAATAGAAATAAAAGATACGGGTGTCGGAGTGGAGGAGGATCTTCAGGAAATAATATTTGAGCCATTTAGACAGGCAAGTGAAGGCTTCAGTCGAAAGTTTGAGGGGAGCGGGCTGGGCTTGAGTCTGGTGAAAAAATATACGGATATAATGAACGGTACAATTGCACTGCAAAGCAAACCCGGAGTTGGAAGCACATTTACATTAAGGCTTCCAATAAATAAGAGCGCTGCTGAAAAGTTTATCAGTACTAATTGGATATAACTATTATGTATAATAAAGCGGGTAATAAAAATATATCAAAACCAAAATTGCTATATGTTGAAGATGATCAAATAACTATAGATGTGGTTAAAAGAATATTAAAAGGGAAATATGATGTTGATAGTACTCATACTGGAATAGAAGCTATAAATATGGCAAAAGAAAATGATTATGATGCATTTTTAATTGATATTGGACTTCCGGGGGATATGAATGGAATCCAGTTAACAAAAAAATTAAAAGAACTTAAAGACAATAAAAATAAACCATATATTGCTATTACCGCCTACGCAATGCCGGGTGATAAGAACAGATTTATTTCAGATGGATTAACTCACTATCTTTCCAAACCTTTTGAATTTCAAAAAATTATTGAATTAATTGATTCAGCTTTATTGAAAACAAATGAGCAGAATATTAATAAATCATTAGGATAATTGTTTCGATCAAATTATTAAATTAATGGCAGGATAGGAAGTGACCAAGTATGTGCGTTTTTTCATCATTATTGAACCAGCTTTACAGGGCCAGATGTTATTGGAACCAACAGGTTCTATATCTGTTTATTATCCATAAATCTTGACTTTAATTATCCTTGATTTATATTTGAAATATATGAAACATTAATCCTTTTCTATACCTCATACAGTTGTTTTTGTATTGTGAGTTGTTATTATTTTCTACTTATATTTAATGTGTAAGTTATGTTTTTAATTATTTGAATGATAACACCATCAAAAATGTTGAGGCGAATTCTTAAAGATGATATAAAATTCTATTTTCCCAATAGCCTGATCCAATTATTAATAATTTAAATTTATGATTTTTATTGACTTTATTTATAATCTTGCATTATTGGTTTCCTTAAGCATTGTCTCAGGCTTTGTTGATAAACGATTTTCCCGCCATACAAAAGCAGGTTTAATAATTCAAGGACTCCTTTTCGGTGCCGTTTCTATAATCGGTATGATCCACCCGATAGTTTTTTCAGAAGGGATAATATTCGATGGGCGTTCAGTTGTTTTGAGCCTTGCAACTTTATTTTTTGGGCCGGTATCCGGAGTAATTGCAGGAGTAATGGCATTTGCATTTCGTCTTTACCAGGGAGGTTCCGGAGTGTTGCCCGGCTCTTTGGTGATATTATTCTCAGTTTTAATGGGGACTATATACTACGAATACAGAAAGGTGGTAAATAAAAAAATAACTGTTTTTCACCTTTTGTATTTCGGTATTATAGTCCATATTGTAATGCTTCTGGCTATGTTTTCTCTTCCGTTTCCAACAGCAATTTCTGTAATTAAACAAATTGGAATACCCGTTATTTTCTTATTCCCGCTAGCAACTGTCTTGATTGGCAAAATCCTGTCAGATCAGCAAGTCAATATCGAGGTTTCAAAAATAATTCAGGAAGGCGAAGAAAAATATAAAACTTTGTTAAATCATTTAAGTGATGCTGTTTGGGTTATTTCATCTGAAGGTAAAATAATTTCGGCGAATCCTGCATTTGAGACCATTACAGGATGGCCGGTTAGTGAATACATCTATAATCGGTATGACGATCTGATCCACCAGGATGACCTGCATATTGTAAAAGAGAATATTACGAAAATATTAAATAGAACAGGTGTAAATGTTTTTGAAATTAGAATTGTATCTAAGTCAGGTAAAAATAAAGTCGTGGAAATTAATCCATCCTTATTAAGGATAGGAAGCAAAAGTATAGGTGCTTTGTGTATAATCCGCGATATTACAGATCGCAGAAAGGCTGAGGAAAAGCTGTTAGAAGAACAATTTCTGATGAACACGCTGATGAACAATATTCCTGACCATATATATTTCAAAGATAAGAACAGTCGTTACACAAGAATAAGCAAAGAACAGGTTATCTCCTATGGTATTAGCGATCCTTCTTTAGTTCTGGGGAAGACGGACTTTGACTTTTTTGATGAGGAACATGCCAGGGCAGCTTTCGAGGATGAAAAGACAATAATCCAAACCGGCAAACCAATTGTGGGTATAGAAGAAAAGGAAATTATGCCCGACGGTCAGATAAAGTGGGTTTCAACAACAAAGATGCCTTTGCGGGATAAGGATGGCAACATCATTGGCACCTTTGGAATCTCTCGTGACATCACAGATCGTAAACTTGCTGAGGAAACATTAAAATTAAATGAAAATTTCCTGAAAGAAACTCAAAGAATTGCTAAGCTGGGATCTTACGTGCTGGATATTAAAAAAGGAACCTGGAGTAGCTCGGAAATTCTGAATTCTATTTTGGGAATCGACCCCGACTATGATAAATCGGTGGAAGGCTGGGGTTCTCTTATTCATCCTGACTGGCAGAAGTTAATGCTGGACTATTTCACAAATGAAGTAATAACATTAAGAAAGAATTTTGACAAAATATATAAGATAATCAGAAAGAATGATAATGCAGAAAGATGGGTTCACGGATTAGGAGAGCTGATTGTTGATAAACAAAATAATCCCATAAAAATGATAGGGACGATCAGGGATATAACTGAGCGAAAAATTGCAGAGGAGAAATTAATAAAAAGTGAAGATGAGTTTAGAGATCTGTTTGAAAACAGTAGCGACCTTATTTGCACTCATGACCTTGATGGTAAAGTATTAATTGTTAATAAGGCTTCGGAGATACTAACCGGTTATTCGAGAAATGAATTACTGAATATGAAAATTCAGGATTTGCTAATGCCAAGGTTAAAAGATCAATTTGATCGCTATTTGACTGAAATTAAATCAAATGGAAAAGCCAGCGGAACAATGATTATTCAAAACAAATCGGGCGAGAAGCGTTATTGGTTATTTAACAATTCTCTTCGTAGTGAAGGAGTGGAAAAACCAATTGTTAGGGGAATAGCCAAAGATATAACTGAGAGTAAGCTAGCAGAAGAAGAGTTGAGAAAAAGCAGGGACGAATTAAAGGATTATTTTGAAAATGATATTTCGGCTGATTATGTCACTAATATGGATGGAAAAATAATTGATTGCAATAAAACCTTTATGGAGATGTTCGGAATTAAAGATAAAAAGGAATTGGAGAAAATTAATATTTCAAATTTTTATAAAAATCCGGTATCTAGGGAAAAATTAATTAAGGCGGTTGAAAAAAATAAAAGAGTAAGTAATTACGAAGTTGATTTTATTCTGCCGAATCAGAAAGAAATAAGTGTAATACTTATGATGGTTGGAGTATTTGGTGAATCAGGAAAACTTCAAAAAATAAGGGGCTACCTGGTAGATATCACTGAAAAAAAACAAGCTGAAGAAGGATTTAGGAAATTGTCTCTCGCGGTTGAGCAAAGTCCTGTTTCAGTTATTATAACAAGCCCGCAAGGGGAAATTGAATATGTGAATGAAAGGTTTTGTGAAGTAACAGGCTATACAAGAGAAGATGCTCTTGGACAGAATCCTCGTATTTTAAAATCGGGTCTGCAGGATAGGGAATTTTATGGGGAATTATGGAGTACAATACTTGCCGGCGAAGTTTGGAAAGGAGAATTGCAGAACAAGAAGAAAAATGGAGAATTGTATTGGGAGGCAGCATTAATTTCTCCGCTTGTAAATAGTGAGGGCACTGTAACAAGTTTTATTGCTGTTAAAGAAGATATAACAAAGAGAAAGAGGGAACAGGAAGAATTATTAAAAGCCAAAGAAAAAGCTGAAGAGATGAACAGGCTTAAGAATAATTTCCTTTCAAATATGAGTCATGAACTTCGTACACCTCTTATTGGGATACTTGGTTATGCTGAATTTTTGGCAGGCGAATTAAAAGATAAAGAATTAATTGAGATGGCGAATGTCATAAAAAATAGTGGCAAAAGATTAAATCAAACTTTAAATAACATACTGGATATTTCAAAAATTGAATCAGATAAACAGAAAATTGATATTGAAAAATTTGACTTGTTAAGATTGTTAGATGAACAAATCAAATTATTCAAGCCAGTAGCAGAAAATAAAGAATTGGAACTTATGCTTGAGACAGCTGAAGAAAAACTGGAAGCTTATGTAGATGAAGAATTGTTTGTTTCAATAATCACTAACCTGTTAAGCAATGCACTAAAATATACTGTAAAAGGTTCTGTTATTATAGCAGCAAGAAAGAAAGAAAAATATGCAGTAGTGGAAGTAAAGGATACCGGAATAGGTATAGCTGAGGAATTTCACGAAATAATTTTTGAGCCATTCAGGCAGGCCAGCGAGGGTCTTAACCGGAAGTATGAAGGAACCGGGCTTGGTTTAGCGTTAGTAAAAAAATATATGAGTTTGATTGGAGGTACTATATCTCTAAAGAGCGAACCTAACGAAGGCAGTATATTTACATTAAAGTTCCTTGTAACTGAGCCAGTTAAAGAAAAAATAATAAGCACCAAATGGTGAGATATTAAAATTATTAAATAAAAAAGATAAGAATTTTTTGAGTCTTCAATTATTTACATCTTAAATGCTTTTTCAATTAAAGCCCGCTGCTGCTGTACTGATTGTTTTGATGAACCAACTGCAGGACTGGCTCCCTCAGGTCGACCTGAATAGTAAAGTTTTTGTCTCTCTGTCAAATCTTCTATCAATCTGAGCGACATAAAATTCCACGCACCCATATTTTTAGGCTCTTCCTGAACCCAGACCATTTTTCCGGCTTCTGCATATTTTGAAAATATTTCTTTGAACTTTCTGGAAGCATACGGATAAAATTGTTCAACTCGGACTATTGGCACATTTCCAATTTTATTTGCAGTTCGATATTTAATTAAATCGTAATATACTTTCCCACTCGATAAAATAACTCTTTCAACTTTTTGATTTCTATCTATACTATTATCATCAATAATTTCCTGGAACTTTCCATTAATAAATTCCTCTTTCGTTGATCTTGCTTCCGGCAAACGTAATAAGCTTTTGGGAGTCATAAGTACAAGTGGTTTTCTAACAGCGTGTTTTATTTGTCTTCTCAGTAAATGAAAATATTGAGCCGGTGTTGTTACATTACATACCTGCATATTGTCTTCTGCGCAAAGGATAAGGAATCTTTCCAACCTTGCGCTTGAGTGCTCAGGTCCCTGACCTTCATATCCGTGGGGGAGAAGCAGCACAACATTATTTCTAAGTTTCCATTTTTCGTAAGAGGCAACAATAAAGTTATCGATAATTACTTGGGCTCCATTTGAAAAATCTCCGAACTGTGCTTCCCACAAAACCAATGCAAGCGGATCAGCCGTACTGTAGCCATATTCAAAACCAAGCACAGCTGCTTCTGAAAGAAAACTATCGAGCGCTTCCAATTTTGCCTGCTTATCAGTAATGTGATTTAAAGGAATAAATTCTTCTCCTGTTTCAATGTCGGTCAAGGCTGAATGTCGCTGACTGAAAGTTCCTCTTACACTATCCTGTCCGCTTAATCTTACAGGAGTTCCTTCAAGAACGAGGCTGCCAAATGCAATAGCTTCCCCTAAGGCCCAATCTGCTGATTCAGACCCATCAAGTATTCCTTTCCTCTTCTCGAGGAATTTCTGAAGTTTCGGATGAACATGGAAATTATCCGGAACTTTAGTTATTCCAGTTATTATTGTTTTAAGAGTTCCTTCAGTAATTCTGGTATCTTCCGTTGGCTCTATCGATTCCATTTTTTCTTTTGACACCGCAAGTGGAGCATCGGCATTAAATGTTGAACTTTTCTTTTTGATTTTATCAAATGCATCTGTAAGTAATAAAACTATTTCATTACTCATCCTGTTAATATCTTCTTCACTAAGCAATCTTTTTTCTAGTAAAGCCTTCGAATAAATTTTTCTTACAGAAGGATGATTTTTTATTTTTGCATAAAGCAATGGCTGGGTAAATCCCGGTTCGTCACCTTCATTGTGTCCGTGACGTCTGTAACCAAAAAGATCTATTACCACATCTTTATTAAAATTTTGTCTAAACTCAAAAGCGAGTTTGGCAACCCACAGAGCTGCTTCAGGATCGTCACCATTGACGTGAAATATTGGCGCCTGAATCATCTTAGCTACGTCACTTGCGTAAACAGATGATCTGGCGTCTTCAGGAGTAGTAGTAAAACCAATTTGATTATTTATAATTATGTGTACGGTTCCACCTGTTCTGTACCCGGTAAGCTGAGAAAGATTTAATGTTTCTGCGACAACCCCCTGTCCCGCAAAAGCTGCGTCGCCGTGAATAAGCAAAGGCATTATTTTTTTGTGTTCTTTGCTGTCGCCCAATCGTGTTTGTTTTGCTCTTACAATTCCTTCAACAACAGGATTTACCCATTCAAGGTGGCTCGGGTTTGAAGCAACTGAGACCGTAATAGTTTTTCCATTATTTGTCTTGTATTGTCCGGTAGCTCCAAGGTGATATTTAACATCTCCTGAACCTTCAATGGAATTTGGATCGTGTATATCTTCAAATTCTGAAAAGATTGAATCGAATGATTTGCCAATTATATTTGCAAGAACATTCAATCTTCCACGGTGCGCCATTCCGAGCACAACTTCGAGAATTCCCTGATCGCAGGCTTCATTTAAAATCGCATCGAGTACGGGGATTAATGTTTCTGATCCTTCAAGTGAAAATCTTTTGTGACCTATGAACCTGTTATGAATAAAGTTTTCAAAAGTCTCTGCAATAATAAGTTTATTCAATATTGTTTTTTTTATTTCGAGACTGAAGTCTGGCACATTTTGCACAGGTTCCATTTTACTTTGAAGCCATGCTTTTTCTACAGGATTTTGGATGTGCATATATTCAGCGCCGATTTTATCGCAATATGTATTTTGAAGGTTTTGTAATATCTCTCGCAAAGATGCATTATTCATTCCGCTGAAACCGCCGGTGATGAATTTTCTGTCAAGATCCCAAAGAGTAAATTTATAGGTCGCAGGATCAAGCTCAGGGTGGTAGGTAGTTTTTGAACCAAGCGGATCAAGGTTGGCGATCAAATGCCCGCGGACCCTATAAAGGTTAATCAATTGTAAAACTCTCGCTTGCTTTTCAATTTCTTCTGTGGTTGTTCCTCCACCGTTAAATGCACCTGGTTGATAATCTGTCATCCATTCGACCGGACGCAAAGGTACATTCAGATCTTTAAATATTTCATCATAAAAATTATCCGCGCCCAGCAGCAGTTCGTGAACTTCTTTCAGGAACAATCCTGATTCAGCACCCTGTATAATCCTGTGATCGTAAGTGCTGGTTATATTCATTGCTTTGCTGATGCCAAGCGTCGAAATTGTTGATTGTGACATCGCCTGGTATTCAGCAGGATATTGAATTGCTCCCGTCGCAATTATTGCGCCCTGGCCAACCATCAATCTTGCAATTGAGGCGACAGTTCCAATGGTGCCGGGGTTTGTGAGCGTTATTGTAGTTCCTAAAAATTCAGATGGATCGATCAAGCCTTTTCGGGATCTTCTGACAAGGTCGTCGTACTTATTCCAGAACTCCCTGAAGTTCATCTTGTTAGCATTTTTGATATTTGGCACAATCAGCGAATGTGAACCGTCCTTTTTTTCAATGTCAATAGCAAGGCCAAGATTAACATTAGTTCGTTCGATTAAGTGAGGCTTCCTGTTTATAATCGTAAATGCATTATTGATGCCAGGAATTTTTTTAACAGCTTTTAAGATTGCCCAGCTTATTATGTGTGTGAAAGAAATTTTTCCTTCTTCAGTTTTCTTGAGATGATTATTAATTAATCTTCTATTCTCTTCCAGCAATTTTACTGGAATAGAACGTTGGGATGTTGCTGTCGGAATAGTAAGACTCGAGGTCATATTATCCAGAATTCTAGCGGCGCTTCCAGCTATAACTTTTACCTGATCTTCCTTACCGGGTTCAGTCATTTGTACATTTTGGGCCAACGGGGCTGAAGGTTCAATTACATTATTATTGCCGTTTCCATTATTTGTAATTGGAGATTCACCGCTGAAAAAACTTCGCCACTGTTCAGGAAGTTCTGAGGGATTTTCTTCATATAGTTTGTGAAGGTATTCTACAAACCAGGTATTAGCTCCAAACTTTTCCAGTTCTTCTTTTTGTTCCTTCGTCAGATCGTTTATTGTCATTTTAAGTCAGATATAAAAATATTAAGTTAATTATCATTAAGTTTATTCCAGATATTTTTCTTTTCATATTATACCAAAGGAACCGGACTATAAATAGCGAGTAATTTTGTGATGTTGTTAAATTTAGTTCCTTAGGCTGAACTGAAAATTTTATATCTTTGAATATTAAAATTAAGAAGATTTCCACATAAAAACTTAACCAATTAGTTGTAGCTATAATTGTAAATGAATTAAAGAGTTGTGAAGATAAATAACGATGAAATAGCGAATCTAAGAAGGGAATGGTCATCAAGAAGACTTGACGAATCAAATGTCAGCTCAAACCCGTTTGGTCAGTTTTCAGAATGGATGAGGGAAGCAGTAGATGCTGAAATACTTGACCCGAACGCAATGACTCTTGCTACTGCCGATAAAAATGGAATGCCTTCTGCAAGAATAGTTCTCTTAAAAAGTATAGATGAAAAAGGCCTTGTCTTTTATACCAATTTTGGAAGCAAAAAAGGTAAAGATTTGTTGGAAAACCCAAGGGCCTCAGTAGTTTTTTTTTGGAAGGAACTTGAGAGGCAATTAAGAGTGATGGGAACTATTGAAAGAACTTCTAAGAAAGAATCGGAAGCGTATTTTAAAACAAGACCGTATGAAAGCCAGATAGGAGCCTGGGCTTCAAAACAAAGTTCTGAATTAAAGAGTAGAAAATTGCTGGAAGAGAAATTTGCTGAGATAAAAAGTAAATATCCTGAAGGTGAGGTTCCGCTTCCCGATTTTTGGGGAGGTTTCAGAATAATTCCCGCGCAATTTGAATTCTGGCAGGGAAGACCAAACCGTTTGCATGACAGGATTGCTTATCTAAGGGAAAAAGATAAATGGAGAATTGTGAGGTTGGCGCCTTAACTTTTAAATCTTGCTCGCAAGGAAGGGGAGCCGCTTATTATTGTTCTCGCAGCTATTGCCAGTAGAATTATCGCCCCACCTATTGCTGCATAAAAAGAAGGAATTTCACCATACCATATTAAAACCCAGACAGGATTCAGCACAGGTTCAATCATTGAAAGTAAGGAAGCCTCAACTGCGTAGACTCTTTTTAATCCATAACTGAATATTGCATAAGCAACGCCGATCTGGAAAATTCCAAGGAAGGCGAGCATACTAAAATCCGGTAGCGATATACTTTTCAATCCAAACATTGAAGGAAGCAGAATCAGGACCACAATTACATTCCCATAAAATATTGAGCTGTACTGGTACTTGTGATCATTTTTTCTCATTCCCAAAAGGAAAGCAGCAAAAGCTGCACCAGATAATAATGCAAGAATATTTCCTTTTAAATCTCCCGGGGAAAGTTTTCCTGTAAAAAATAGAATCATTCCAACAAAGCAGACAGAGATCGTTATGATATTTATTTTTTCATATTTGGTCTTATTTAATACAGGCTCAAGTAGTAGTACATAAATTGGTGCTGTATATTGCAGGAAAATTGCATTTGCTGCGGTAGTCATTTTTGTTGCAAAGACATATAGAGTTAACAAGGCAGCATAGAAAAATGCGTTAAGAAAGGTAAACGAGTTAACCAGCAATAATTTCTTCCTGAAAAGAATAAGGAAAACAAAAGATGCGAAGAAACATCTGGAAAAGGATATCTGCATTGGCGTCAGAGATACCAGCTTTCACCAAAATTCCACCGGTGCTCCACAATAATGCAGCGGCTAAAACAGCTATTATCCCTTTCTGGTGCTCAGGCAAATGCTTCATGCTAAATTGATTTGTTCTAAGAAAGTGTATTTGCTAATTTAAGAATAGTTTATTGAAAAACTAAACAAAACAGAGTTTGAAATACTTATATAATCCGCCTTTAATACTAAAAAAAACATTCGGAAGTTTTAGATGGAATACTTCTAATGGGAAAATACTGCTTACTTTTGACGACGGACCAACTCCTGATGCAACTGAAATTATTCTAGATATGCTGGACAAAAATAAAATTAAAGCTGCGTTTTTTTGTGTAGGGAATAATGTCAACAATTATCCTGAATTAGCCAGAAATATTTTGAATGAGGGGCACCTTATTTGCAATCATACTTTTAACCATAACCAGCTGACAAAAATTAGCTATTCAGAGTCTCTAAATGAAATAAACTCTTTTACAATTTTATTAAAAGATAAGTTTAATTATAATGCAAAATATTTCAGACCACCGCACGGGAAGTTTAAATTTAACACTTCATCACTTGTAAAAAAGTGTGGGCTAACAACTATTATGTGGTCGCTTCTTACTTACGATTTCATGGGTGATATAAAAGCAGTTAAATTAGCAACAGAGAAATATTTACGAAGAGATTCAATTATTGTTTTGCACGACAGCCTGAAGTCGATGAATGTAATTCGTGATTCAATAAATATTATTCTGGAAACTGCACATAAAAAAGGATTTAGAATTGGAGTACCGGAAGAATGTTTGAAATAATATTTTTCATAGTTATCTGCGGTTATTTTGTCCATTCTGTTATTTATGTTATTGGCGTTGGGAAGAGATTTCCGACTATGGAAGAAACTGAGCTCCCCACTGTGTCCGTAATTGTAGCGGCAAGGAACGAAGAGAAAAATATTCAAAGATGCCTGGAATCACTTGACAAACTTATTTACCCTGAAGGTAAACTGGAAATAATACTGGTGGATGATCAGTCAACTGACAATACCGGGAAAATTATTGATGAGTTTATTTCAGGTAAAGAGATTTTCAGGAAAATAAATTCTAAGAAAGAGATAGGCAGACTAAAGGGGAAGACTAATGCACTGGCAAACGGACTGGAAGCTTCAAATAATGAAATAATAATGACTACCGATGCCGATTGCGAGATCAAGCCAACCTGGGTTAAAAGGACTGCTTCATATTATTTTAAAAATGTTGCAATGGTTAATGGGTTTACTACTCAGGTAGCATTCGATCACTTTTCAGGAATGCAAAGCCTTGATTTTATCTATCTACTTATAGTTGCTTCGAGCACAATAAATCTTGGCAACCCGATAAGCTGTATCGGGAACAATATGTCTTACAGGAAAAGTGCTTATGATGAAGTCGGGGGCTATGAAAATCTTCCATTCAGTGTTACCGAAGATTTTAACCTGATGATGGCGATTTACAAGCTTAAAAAATATAAAATCATTTTTCCTGTTGACAAAGATACTTTGGTTATATCACTGCCGTGCCCTGATGTTAAATCTCTTTTCCGTCAGAAAAAGAGATGGGCTGTTGGCGGTCTGGATGTACCGTTGAGAGGATTTGCAATAATGGCAAATGGTTTTTTATCATATCTTGGCATATTGCTTACGCCTTTTTTTTACACACCTCTATGTTTATATTTGATTGTTCTTAAAATAATACTGGACATTTTTGTAATTTACCCGATCTTAAGAAATCTGGGGATCGGAAAGAACTTCCGGTATATTATAAGCTTCCAGTTATATTATTTGGTTTACGTACTGGTACTTCCATTTATAGTATTGTTCAGCCGAAAAGTAGCCTGGAAAGGGAGAAAATATTAGGATAATTTATTTATGCTTTTGCTCTGCAATTATTATGTAACATACAGATGTAACGCTTTCTGTGAGTTTTGTCATTTCGGCGATCATGAAAATTTTAAGAACACTCCCTACGCTAAACTAGATGAGTTTAAATCAAATGTTTCGCAGTTAGCAGAGCTAGGTGTAAAATTTATTGATCTCACCGGGGGTGAACCGCTTCTCCACAAAGATATTCATTTGATGGCTGAATATGTTAAAAGTTTTAAAATGCAGACAAGCATTACCAGCAATGGTTTGCTCTATCCAAAGTTTGCTGATAAGTTAGCGGGGAACATTGACCTGCTTCATTTTTCACTTGACTCACCGGACGAAGAAGAGCATAACAGGATAAGAAAAGTAGATTGTTTTAATCACGTTCTTAAAAGTGTTGAAATAGCAAAATCCTATGGCGAATTTCCTGATATTCTTTTTACGGTAACTAATGAGACCTATAAAAAATTGCCAAGGATGCATGAATTAGCTCACCAACACGGACTGGTGCTTTTGGTGAATCCTGTTTTTTCCTACTTCGGAAACCCGGGCTTAAGTGACGAAGCTGTCGATTACATCGATGAGTATTGCGATGGCAAACTGGATGTTTATCTGAATAAAGGCTTTATGAAACTGAGACGCGACGGAGGTAATAGCATTACTGATCCTTCGTGTAAAGCCGTTTCTAGAGTAATAGTTATTTCACCTTACAACGAGATTATTTTGCCGTGCTATCATTTTGAACATGAAAGAATTAAGATCGATAGACCAATTAAGGAATTAAGGCAATCAGAAAAAATTAAGTATTTTCAGAAAATGGAAGGAAGATTTGATTACTGTCAGGGTTGCACAGTCAATTGTTATTTCGAACCTTCGTTTGCTTTTCCTACAAACCTTTATGCCATTGCCAGCCTGACTTCAAAATTCAAGTACGGCTATAACAAACTCGTAAAACAAAAACTTAAAAAGAAACTAATGTCGAAAACGGAAACAATCTGATGCGAAAAATACTTCTTCTATTTTTTACCCTTACTTTTTTTTCTCAAATTTCAGCTCAGGAAACAAAGGAGTGGTTTCCTTCCGGCATGAATATTAGGCCTTTTGCAGCTAATTTTCTGGAACCAAGAGCTGGCTTTAACTATTTGCTAGCAGAGAGAAATATCAGATTGGATATCGGAACGTCTTCTGATATTTACAAAATTAAAAATGGAAATAAAACACTTTCATTTGGCGCTGATGTTTTCACTTATACAAGGTTGAGGAGTGAAAGCGGGTTTAAATTTCCTGTTGAAGCTGTAGACTACTTATTCGGTATCAACACAGGTTATAAAATTACTAACGATAACAACGAATATGGCTTTCGTTTCCGCTTTGCTCACATAAGCGCTCACTTAGTTGATGGAAGCTTTGATCATGCAACTAACCAATGGCGTAATGGTCGTAATCCTTTTGTCTACAGTAAGGAATTTTTTGAATTATTTCCTTTCTATAGTATAAACAGTTTTCGTTTTTATACCGGCTTTACTTACATCTTTCATGTTGTACCAACAGATATCGGGAAGGAAATCTACCAGGCAGGGTTTGATAATTATTTCAACTGTTTTCCTGTTAAAGCATTTACTCCTTTTATAGGTTATGATTTTAAACTCGAGAAGATAGGGAAGTATTCAGGCACTAATATTGTCACTGCAGGAATTAAGTTCGGAAGATGGGATGAAAAAGGGTTCAGTATTTCATTTTCTTATTTTACAGGGAAAAGTGTGCACGGAGAATTTTATAATCTTAACGAAAGTTATGCTTCGTTAGGTTTTAATTTGGAATTATAGAATGTCGGAAGAGATAAACGCAGGGCATCAGACAGAATCAAATATCCAGCCAGATAAAAAAGATAAAAAGAATTATTTATTACACATCGGGCTTTTCCTTTTTACTTTTGTGACAACTACAGTAGCCGGAGTTCAATGGATCAGCGGAAGCGAAGGGCCTTACGATGTTCATCTTCTTTTAAAAGGTTTGCCTTATTCAATTTCAATTTTATTTATTATTGGTGTTCATGAATTTGGCCATTACTTTGCTGCGATGTATCATAAGGTAAAAGCGACATTACCCTATTTCATACCATTTCCATCAATTGCTGGATTTTTGAATTTCGGAACAATGGGAGCAGTGATAAAAACGAAATCTCCCGTGGAATCAAAAAAAGCTATGTTCGATATCGGCGTTGCAGGGCCAATTGCCGGCTTTATAGCGTGCCTTGTAGTTTTGATATATGGTTTCACACACGTACCGGGAAAAGAATATATACTTTCTATCCATCCTGATTATTTTTCTCCTGATTTTGGCAAGAATGCTATCGAGCTGCGATTCGGAAATACATTATTGTTTTCATTTCTAAAAATGATATTTGTGAGCAAATCGCAATTTTTTCCGCCGATGAGTGAAATTTATCACTATCCATATTTATGCGTTGGCTGGTTTGGTCTCTTAATTACAGCAATGAATATGCTACCAATCGGACAGTTGGACGGAGGTCATATTTCATATACAATGTTTGGTGAAAAGAATCATTACAAGATTGCCGTAATATTTTTTGCTCTCCTATTTATTTTTGGAACTCTTGGATTGTTAGAAAGTTATATTGCTTTACCATTTACTCTTGGGTGGGCAGGCTGGCTTTTCTGGGCGCTGATTCTTTTCTTTTTTATAAAATTAAAACACCCGCCTATTCCGGATTATACTCCTCTTAGTATGTGGCGGATAGTTCTCGGTTATATTAGTTTTTTTATCTTATTAATTAGTTTTTCGCCCTCACCATTTATTATAACGGGACTTTAATTTTGGGGTTGGAATTTTCAAAATAATAGAGTAAAATTGAATATAGGAAAAAAACTTCTTTCTCATTTGCAGCATCTTTAAAACTATAAAAGAAGAATTATTGCACATTTTTACCATTCTTTAATATAATTGCCAGATTATCTCTTTCAACTAATTAGGGTGATACACTAAATGAAAAAAACTATCCTGACGATCTTTTTGTTCGTTTCTTTCCTTTCAATTACAATTTTACCTCAGGGAATTCCTTTTAAGTATAATCTGAATAAACACAGCTTTCTTTCAAAAACAAATGACGAAACACCCGCGGGTAACAGTGTGCAGGAAATTATAACAGTGGGCGATACTATTATCACCATCAGCAAGGGGCTAAATATATCAACAGATGACGGCGTAACCTGGACAAACTATTTTGGTACAGATCCGTTTGGTGAAGATGGCGTTTATGCAATTGGTTACAATAACGGAGTTATCTGGGCCTCGACCGGAATAAGATATTATGATAGTAATGTGCAGCAGCAAATAGACAAGGGGACAGGATTAAAATATTCAAACGATCTCGGTAAAACGTGGACCAGTATCCCTCAACCTGTAGATGTTTTAGCTGATTCAATGATTACCTATGGCATTAACAATTTAAAAATTGTTCCGATTACTGTTACACAAAATAACGTAATTTTCGATATTGGTTTTACCCCTAGCGCTGTATGGATTGCAAGCTTTGCAGGCGGAATCAGAAGAAGTACTGATAACGGTCAGACATGGCAAAGGATAGTTCTGCCTTCCGATTCTGTTGATCATATTTCACCAACCGATACATTAAATTATTGTATCACTCCAGTAGGCGGTCAGATTTGTGCAACAGGTAGTTTTAATTTTGAAGGATTTTCTATTGCAGTTGCAAATGATAGTACTGTTTATATCGGCACTGCCGGAGGGATTAACAAAACAACTAATGCAAGTGCTCAATATCCAAGCTGGACAAAATTTAATCACCAAAACGAAACAAATCCAATAAGCGGGAACTGGGCAACATTCCTCGATTACAATTCTGTTAATTCAACGCTTTGGGCTTCAACATGGCAGGCAGCAGATACAGGTGAAACTTATGGTGTAAGTGTTACTACAGATGGAGGAAACAACTGGGCGGTTTATTTAAAGAATCAAACTTCATATAATTTTGGATTTAAAAATAGCGAAGTTATTGCGTCTACTGATAATGGTCTTTTCAGAAGTATAGATGGCGGACAAACCTGGTCGTCTCCTTCATCTATTGTTGATGCAGTTTCAAAGCTGCCATTACTAACTTCCATATTTTATGATGCCGCTTATGATGGAAAATATTTTTGGTTTGGGTCTGATGATGGATTGGTAAGGTTCGAAGAAACTGGAGGAGTTTGGCAGGGGAACTGGAAGATCTATTTGGTTGCACAGCCGCTCTCAACGACGGATGAATCTTATGCATTTCCAAATCCATTTTATCCTCAAATTGACAACGTTGTTAAAATCAAATATTCTACTGGAGGACAAAGCGTTCCGGTAACAATACGTATTTTTGATTTCGGAATGAATTATGTCAGAACAATTATCCAGAACGCACAGCGTGGGAACCCGTCAAACCCGAATGGCACTCAATTGGATTATTGGGATGGGAAAGATGATAACGGCAAAATTGTAACCAACGGGGTTTATTTTTATCGCGTTGATCGTGGATCAGCAAATCCATTATTTGGTAAAATAATTCTAATCCAATAAGAGGTTAATGTGAAAAAGTTTTTTGTTTTTTTTATTTTATTTAGTTCAGCGGCTTTCTGCCAATTGCAATTTAGTGGAATCAGCAGTACACCCGGCGCATTCAGCAGAATGGGATTTGGTGCCAGGGGTATGGGAATGGGGAATGCAATGTCGGCGGTAACTGAAGGGAATTTAGTAACATATTATAATCCTGCACTTTCTGTTTTCCAGGAAAAAATGCTATTCCAAACTTCTTATTCCATATTATCTCTGGATCGAAGCCTCAATTTTATTAATTTTACAGCGCGGTTCGATATTCATCCTTACGGTGAAAATAGTTATGATGAAAAAAGGATAAAACCAGTTTCCAGTGCAGGTGTTAGTATCGGTCTAATAAATTCAGGTGTCAGCAATATAAGTGCCAGAGATAATGAAGGTGTTGAAACCGGGACGATATCTACTTCCGAAAATCTAATATTTATTTCATTAGCTAAGACCTTCTCAAGTAAGCTAGCTATAGGCTTGACAACCAAATTTTATTTTTATAATCTTGCTGAGGGATTAAAAGCCTCCGGGTTAGGTTTTGATTTAGGAGCCCTGTACAGATTAAATGATAATTTTAATATTGCAGCTGTTATATCAGACATTAATAGTAAATATAAATGGGACAGTACACCTTTATTAGGTCAGGATGGAAAGACAACAGAAGATTCATTTCCACTTCTGAAAAGGATTGGTCTCAGCTATAGAAATAAAGAATATAAAATTCTGGCCTCGGCTGAATTTGAAAACAGCAATGCCGGAACAAATATTCTGAGATTTGGAGTTGAGTATAATATTATCGAACAACTTTATATTAGAGGTGGAATTGATAATTTTAATCTGAGCAATTCAGATTTTCCCAAACGACCTTCTATAGGATTTTCTTATTTTAAGTCTCTCGGTGGCGATTGGATAATTGGCGTCGATTATGCGTTTGTTATCGAAAAATATTCTCCTGAGGACAGGCATATTATAGGTGTAAATGTCAGGTTCTGATTTAATTATTATTAAAACAGGTTGAAGAATTCTTAATGTTAAAAAAAATACTGATAACAACATTAGCTTTAGTTTCTGTTTCCTTTTCACAGACTGGTGGAAACAGCGGATTATCATTTCTAAAATTTGGTTTCGGTGCGAGAAATGTTGCTCTTGGGGATGCAGGCTCTGCGTTTTCGAATGATCTTACGGCTCTTTTTTATAATCCCGCTAAACTGGCTGACAATGATGCCCCCGAAGTTATGTTTATGCATAACAGTTGGATACAGGATATAAGGAGTGAACTGGCAGGAGCTAAAACTTCATTGTTTGGTTTACCTGTTGCGATTGGTTTGAACGTAACTAACATAAATGATATTGAAGTAAGGACACAGCCTGGTGATCCAATTTCGAAATTCAATGCGAATTATTTTTCAGGAAGTATCGGTACAGGGTTTAGAATCGCCTCTATGTTGGATGTAGGATTTTCAGTAAAGTATTTATATGAAAATATATTTGTAGACGAAGCGAATGGTTTGGCATTTGATTTTGGCTTAAATTATCACTCGCCCATTGATGGATTGGAACTGGCTGCTTCAGTCAGAAATTTAGGCTCAATGAATGCTTTAAGATATGTTAGCACAAAGCTGCCAACTGAAATCCGGGCTGGCACATCTTACAAAATTGAGATCCCAAATTCTAAGCTGGACCTGACAGGTGGCGCAGAATTTTTAAGTTACACACGTGATAAGGAAAACCATTTGAATCTGGGCGGTGAAATTACATATAATAAAGTATTTTCAATTCGCGGCGGTTATCAAACGGGTTTTGATACATATGGACTAACAACGGGCATTGGGTTGGTATGGGGAAATCTGGCTCTCGATTATGCTTATGTACCATTCAAATTAGGTATTGGTAATGCGAGCATGTTTTCTATACAATTCAAATTTTGATAAACTTTATATTTTATCTGATTTTTAATAAGAAAATTGAAATTAGAAAAAGCACTAAACTTCCTTCAAAGTCACATCAAGATACTCCTTACTATTTATATTCTCATTCAAATTAGTTACGTCCTATTTTCAAACTTAAGCTATCACAGTGATTCCCTTTATTATTTTACCTTAGCTCAGGATTGTTTAAGACTTCATACTTTTTATCCCGCTCCGGTTCATCTTTACCAGGATTATATTATTGCACCTTTGTATATAAATGTGCTCATTATTTTGCTCTCAATTTATAATTCTCCAGTTACAATCGGATTATTTAATATCTTCTTAAACTTCCTTCAGTTGTGGCTTGTTTATAAAATAACATATATTTTATTTGGTAAGGGAGCAGGTAGGAGCCTTATAGTAATATATATTTTTTATTTGTCCACTCTTGGGATGATCTTGTTTAATTTCACCGAACTTCTGTTTAATGTTCTCATATTTTCAAGTGTATATTTTTATTTACAAAAAAGAAATTATACTTTATTTGTGTCGGGGATATTTCTTGCTATGTCTGTTGCTGTTCGTCCAATCGGGTGGGCACTGCTTGCTGCATATTTGATACTGGAGCTTTTCTCAGGTGATACATTAAAAAATTTATTTACTAAGTCGGGCCTTATTGTTTCAGGGGCTCTCTTATTTATTATACTGTTCGGATTGTTTAACTATTCACATTTTAATAAATTTATCTTTACATCTACAAACGGACCAGTCAATCTTTTAATCGGTGCGAATGACGATGCAACCGGTGCTTACAACGACAAAGTTTTTGAGAAGGCTAAAATTGGCTACATTCCGAACCCGGAAAGTAGAACATATATTGAAAAAGGAGGATACTGGCTAAAACAAGCTTACAGTTGGATTTACAGCCATCCTTTAAAATATATCTCTTTATTTCCCCTAAAAATAATTCATATGTTTATCTGGGATGATTTTTCAGTTTCACGATTATTGAGTTTTACAGATTGGAATCTTTACAGAGTGATGAAAAATATCATTACAGGGAGCGATGAGCAGTTATTAGGCAATAGACCATTTCTTATGAAGATTTTCTACTTTATTCTTCTCATTCTGCATCATCTGTATTATTTTTCGATAGTGATTCTGTTCCTTTTAGTAATAAAAATTAATTTTCGGAATATAGCACGAAATAGTAAATTTAGATTATTTCTGCTCTTTATGGTACTTGGAATAACTATTCATTTACTTACATTCGGCGATGCGAGGTATAAATATCCATATATAATTACAATGATGATTTTTGTTGCACCGGTAATTTATCAGTCAACTGTTTCTAAAAAACTAATATTGAAATATAAACCGATAACAAATTAAACTATGTTCAAATTTATTCCTTTTGAAAGATCGGGCCTTGCAGCAGAGGAGTGGGATATTTTTGTCAATGGCTCAGATAACGGCACGATCTTCCACACGAGAAAGTTTTTATCATATCACCCTAAATCCAGGTTTAAGGATGCTTCAATTGTCGTATTAAAAAATGATAAATTATTCTCAGTATTGCCAGCTGTTGAGGTAGAAAGAGAAGAGAAAAAAATGTTTTCTTCCCACAGTGGAGCATCATATGGAGGATTCGTTTACAATATAGATTTGAATCTAAAGGATGCATTTGAATTGGTTGAGGG
This sequence comes from uncultured Bacteroidota bacterium, assembly GCA_963772675.1. Taxonomy (GTDB): domain Bacteria; phylum Bacteroidota; class Ignavibacteria; order Ignavibacteriales; family Ignavibacteriaceae; genus JAKAGZ01. The sequence continues at coordinate 172,586 of CAVYYF010000007.1, read as the reverse complement.
ATTACTAAATTATAGCGGTTCATCTAAATATGATAGAATTCAGATAACACCTCCTCCTATTATTTATGAATCGAAGTATTCTAATTACATAGATTTTGCCTTGGTCAAAAATGGGTTTAATTATTTGAAGAGAGAGATCTCAAGTGTTGTTCAACTTGATATTGAAGCAGGGCAATTACTTTCGACATACAGAGCTGAAGCGAGGACAGCTGTAAATAAATCTATAAAGAAAGGAGTAGTAATAAAAGAGTGTGAAGCATTTGACGATTATTATAAAATACTAAAAAAGAACTTGAAACTTCGTCATGATGTTACTCCCACACATACAGTTGAAGAACTTAAAAAGTTAAAGAAAATGTTTCCCGAAGAAATAAGGTTGTGGGGAGCCTTTCTGGACAAAAAATTAATTGCCGGCGTTTGTAATTTTAATGCAAATCCCAAAGTAGTCCTGGCCTTTTACATCAGTCATGATGAAGATTACCAGGAATACCGTGCCGTAAATCTTTTATTTTATGAGATAATGAAAAAATATCAGGAAGAAGGATTTCGTTTCCTTGATTTTGGAATTTTTACAGTCAATATGGACCCTAACTGGGGCCTGGCACGATTTAAAGAAAATTTTGGGGCAAGAGGGATTTTCAGAGACACATTATTTAAAGATCTTTAATGCTTAGAATATTACACATCGCTCCGCAAAACTATGCCGGTGTTCCCTATGATTTTTATAAAATGCATAATCAGTGTGGTGATCAATCGCATCTTGTGACCTTACATAAAAATCCGCTTGACTTTCCTGAAGATATATGTCTTAACTTACCTCTTCCTAATTTCAACCTGGCGAAAAAATGGAGGAGGAAAAAAGTTACATTGAAGGAAAATATCAGTGAGCATCAAATAGCTCCTTTTAAGCCAGGAAATATTTTTGAAAGTATCTATTTCAGGATTAATGATTTTTCAAGACGATCAATTGTTAATGAGACAATTGCTAAATACAATCTGAATGATTACGATATAATTCATTTCGATGCCGGTCTGGATTTATTTAGAAATGCGTCTCAGGCAATAAAATGGAAAAAGCAGGGGAAGAAAATTGTTTGCTGTTATTATGGGAGTGATCTAAGGATTCGAGGGCTAATAAAAGAATTGGATGCAATATCTGATTTGAATATCACATCTGAATACGATCATCTCGATTTGAAGAAAGATCTTCGCTATTTATTCTACCCTTACGATCCATCAGAACTGCCTCAAAAAAATGAATCAGAGAATGAGAATATTACTATTATACATACACCAACGAACAGGAAATATAAAGGTACGGAGTTAATAATTTCCGTGGTTGAAAAAATCAAAAAAGAAAAGAAAATTAACTTTATATTGCTTGAGAATGTTTCACGAGGCGTAGTGCTTGAGAAAAAGAGTAAGTCTGATATTTGTATAGATCAGGTTGGAGGTGCGATGGGGGGGACTGGTTACGGGAAAGCCGGACTTGAGACTCTGGCGATGGGTATTCCAACAGTTACAAATATGACTGATGAATATCGTAATTGGCTGCCTGAAAATCCTTTTATTGTGGCCAACAATGGCAGTGAATTATATTCTAAATTGAATGAACTAATTAAAAGCAGTGAGCTAAGGATCAAACTTGGCAGGCAAGGAAAATCCTGGGTGGAGAAATACCACGGATATAAAAATGTGAATGATAAATTAAAAGAACTTTACAGAATAAATAAAATTATTTAATGGCAAAGAGCCTTTCAAAATCTGTTGCATGGTACGGACTTGGAAACCTTTTTATCCGTTCTGTGAGTTTTGTCTTACTTCCTTTTTATTCCAACTTGATCAGCACATCCGAATTTGGTAATTATGCGCTTTTGATGTCTGTTTACGCAATAATATCTGTTTTATACCAGTTCGGAATGCACGGTACGCTCAATAAATTCTATATAGAAGAATATGACGAGGGAAGAAGAAAAATAATATTTTCCACTTTATTAAATTTTATAATTCTTTTCGGAGTTATCTTTACTGTATTATTTTGTTTGACTGCAAAGCCTATCTCAGAAATCGTTTTTGGTTCGACTAAATATTCATCCCTTTTTATTTTAATATTTAATTCACTATTAATAGAAACTCTTTGCTTTTATATCCTGCTGCTTTTAAAAACAAAGGAGCTCTCAAGGCTAGCCGTTACTTATTCCGGTACTGGAGCAATTTTGAATCTGATTTTCAATATTGTCTTTGTTTTCATTCTCAGGCTATCAGTAGCAGGGATTATATTTGCTCAGTTGATATCAAGTATGATACTTTTAGTAATTATGCTAAAGGTAATACGCGATGATTATGTCTTAAAGCTCGACACGAATATTCTAAAAGTGCTGCTAAAATTTGCTTACCCGTTATTATTTGCAGGTTTTCTTTCAGCTGCCGTGGATGTGGCTGACAGATTCATTCTAAATTATTTTTTAGGGACTAGTGAAGTTGGGATATATAGTCTGGCCTACAGAATTGCTATGGTGATGAATGTGTTTGTAATTTCATTTCGAACGGCATGGAATCCTTATTCTTTAAATCTATTTTATTCTGAGAACTATAAATCCACCTATGGAGTTACATTAAGTAAATTAGTCGCAATAAGTTGTATTATTCTTCTGACAGTTTCCTTGTTTTCAAAATATTTGTTTGAAATTAACCTCTTTGGTTTCCATTTATTTAATCCGATGTATAAGTCTGGAATAATAATACTTCCACTTGTGCTGACAGGATATATATTTAGTGGTATTTCTTCCTTTTATTCAGTTTACCCGAATATTTCAAATAAGAGTTTCCATTTTCTTGCTTCCGATTTGATTGCTTTTGTAAGTAATATAATCGTGAATTTGATATTTATTCCGAAATATGGAATTATTGGAGCGGCTTTTGCAACGGCGATCGGATTCTTATTTGGTGCAGCCTATTTGTTTTTTATTTCAAGGGACCAAATAAAAATAGATTATCAGACAAAAAACCTTTCAATTATTATACTAAGTGCACTAATATTTTTATTTGCGGGTTTAAATTTGAGGAATATATTTGCGGATTTTATTTCAATTGGAGGTTATTTAATTACACTTAGATTATTTGTGAAGTTAAAAGTGACTAAGATGTTTAGGTTAAATTCTTAATCAGGGTTATCAGTTTTTGTGATTCCGCTTCCCAATTTTTCCCATTTTCAATGAGTGCCCGTCCGTTTTCTGAATGTTCAAGGAGAAGTTTACTGTTGGATAGATACGTTTCAATTTTATTTACTATCTCATTGAAATTATCCGGGTTTACGAGAAATCCAAAATTAATCTGATCAAATGTTTCGGTAATCGCTTTAATATTGGAATAAATGACTGGCTTTCCACAAGCCAAATACTCAAAGAATTTTATGGGAATTGAATCATAAACAAAATTTAAATCGCGTAAATCGAAACAAATGTGAACGTCCTTGAGCCCTTCGGAAATTTTATCATAACTTGAAAAATGAATTATTTCGAGAGAAATATTTTTATTCATAAAGGAATTTCTGATTGCAAGTTCATTTTCAGGCAATAAATCTTTTCCGCTTAATACAATAGTAAACAATATATCCTTATGTCTTTTTGCAATGTAATTAACGATATTTATAAAACGGTAAAATCCTCTTTCAGTTGATAATTTGCCGGAGAAGTTTAAATAAAAATTTTTTTTATCAAAAATCGGTGCGGAGTATTTGAATTTTCTTAAAACAGGGTAGTAGGCAATAATTACTTTATGTTTTAAGGGTGAAATTGAATTATATCTTTTCACCTTGTTATTTTCACCTAAAATTAGTGCATCTGCCAAATTTGTAGTATAAATATTAAAAAGATACAGAACAAAATATGAGAACCACTTTTTTATGCCGTGATGTTTAAATGCCACATTTTCAGGATACCATTCAGTAATATCCGAAATAATTTTGCATTTGTTATTAACAGACTTTTTATATTTGTAAGCAGGAATGATTGCGGATACTTCCGAACAAATTATTAAAGCCGGTTCAAAATCCCTGATCAGACAGTATAGCTTATTTAGTTTCTCTTTTCTGCTTAATGAGTCATCTTTAAATCCTTTAAGCAGTATGTTATCTTTTGGGGTAGAAATATTCTCTGTTGAACAAAAAATAGCAGTTTCATAACCATTTGAAGAAATGCTCAGGGCAAATTTCCAGAATATTCTTTCGTCAAGCGGAGGATGACCAGTAGTTACAAGAGCTATCTTTTTTATCATATTGTAATCTAATAAATATTAAAATTCTTTTTAATTTAATTTGAATCCTAATCCCAGAATATTGATCGTCAGGCCTGATAGAATTGGCGACGTAGTCTTATCAACCCCATTACCGCGAGAGATAAAAAAGGCTTATCCTCACAGTTTTGTAGCAGTTCTGCTTAGGGAATATACCGAGGCAATTTATTTTAATAATCCCAATGTTGATGATATAATTATTTTTGATGAAAGTGAGAGTTCAATAGATTTAGCAGGGAAGTTGAGAAGATACGGGTTTGATTATTCTCTTACATTACTGCCGACAGAAAAGCTTAACTGGATATTATTCTTTGCCGGTATAAGGACCAGAATTGGGGTGGGGCATAAGTTCTACCAGTTTTTAACAAACACAAAAAGCGTTTATAGACATAAATATGTCCCTTTGAGACACGAAGCTGACTACTGTCTGGATGAATTAAGAAAACTCGGCATCAAGACGGATTTTTTAGATTCGGAGATTCATTTTAGCGAGGAAGAACAAATTATAGCTACAAAAATGAAAGAATGCTTATGTCCGGAAGGCGAAATACTGATTGGTATAAACTCAACAAGCGGAAACTCGGCGCCAAACATGCCTTTGACAGAATATTTAAAGTTGATCAATAATCTAAAAAAGGTCGATAATGTTAAAGTAGTAGTGACAGATGTAAAAATTCCTGTTGAATTGAGAAACCTGGATAATATAATCTATCCGAACATTGAAAAACCACTGCGTGAATCAATTATAAATTTTAGTACACTTAACCTTCTTATTTCATCCAGTACGGGCCCTATGCACTTAGCAGCTGGACTGAGAGTGCCTACATTATCATTGTTCTGCCCATTGATAGCTTGTTCTCCCCAGCTCTGGTCGCCAAAAGGTAATAAATCAGAGATTATTTTGCCTGAAAAGGACTATTGCCAGAATAGATGTCAGGGTGATCCCAAAATATGTACTTTCCAGGGAAAGGGAGGGATTGATGCAGATATTGTATTTAATAGAGTAAAGCAAATCCTAAAAGTAAAATGAAAAAGATACTCCTTGCTCCTAATAGTTATAAAGAATGCTCCTATTCTACTGAAGCTGCTGATAGATTCGAAAAAATATTAGGGAAAGATAGCAAGCTTAAAATAACGAAATTTCCGATTTCCGACGGCGGCGATGGATTTCTCCAGGTATGTTGCCGAAACTTTAATTTAGAAGTACTAACTTTCGAAGTTACAAAGCCTTACAATAATGAGTTATTTGTCGTAAAGACCGGGTATTCTGCAAATGATAAAAGCCTTTATATTGAATCTGCAGAGGTTATTGGATTAAAACTAATTCCGAATGAGAAAAGACATCCTTTATTATTAAATTCAAAGGGATTAGGGATGTTATTTAATTTAGTTATTGAGAGTGGACTAAATGTGGATAAAATAATTTTGGGAATTGGTGGTACAGGAACGTCGGACCTGGGTTTGGGCTTTTGCTCCGCCTTTGGGCTTAGATTATATGATATTTTTGAAAATGAGGTCGAAATCATTCCAGCTAATTATGTATTAGCAAGCAAAATATCATGGCCAAGATTTAGATTACCTTTCAGTATTGAACTAGTAACCGATGTGGATAATGAGCTGCTCGGGCCAAATGGTGCCGCAATTACTTTTGCAAAACAAAAAGGAGCGACGGATAGAGAAATAGATGTCATGGAATTGGGTTTTACTAAAATGCTTAAGCTATTCAAAGATAATGGATTAGTTGAATCTTCTGCGGGCTTAAGCGGTGCTGGGGGCGGCCTGGCAGCCGGGTTGCAGATTTTTTTTAATGTGAAGATTATTATGGCAAAAGATTTCATAACTGGAATGTTGTCAGGTAAGATTGATGAAGTTGCTCCAGATTTCATCCTTACAGGAGAGGGAGCATTTGACGGCCAAAGCCTTATGAATAAAGGAGCAAAGGTTGTGATCGATAATTGTATTTCCCGGGATATACCTGTTTTTCTTGTTTGCGGAAAAATTGATAAAAATTCCATAAGCAGCTACGGTGATAAAGTATTTCCGATAGAATTACAATCTTTTTTTAAGAATCAGCAGGAATCCATCAATAATTTTCAAAAAGGGATTGAATTAGCAGGTGAGAAAGTCATAGATTATATCTTCAACCGTTAGTTTATCGCTACTCCATTTTTTATTAAATTTGTTCATTACCTAAGAAAAACTTAAACCATGGATTTTCAATGAAGCAATATCTGGATCTTGTAAAATTAGTGCTTGAGGAGGGAGTCAGGAAAAAGTCTCGCACTGGTGTTGATACCCTTTCATATTTTGGAGCTTTTTACCGTGTTAATCTGGCCGAAGGTTTTCCGCTTTTGACCACAAAAAAAATGGAGTGGAAATCACTACTTCACGAAGTTCTCTGGTATCTTTCTGGTGAAGATCACATAAGAAATTTAAGAGAGAAAACCAAAATATGGGATGCCTGGGCTGATGAAAATGGAAATCTCGATACTGCTTATGGCTACTACTGGAGACATTTTCCAAGTGCTCAAAAAGATAAAAATGGAAACTGGGTGGTCAGGGAGGTTGACCAGATAAAGTATATTATTGATGAAATTAGAAGAAACCCAAATAGCAGAAGGCTCGTGGTAAGTGCCTGGGAACCAGGCAATGCAACAACCAGCAAACTTCCGCCCTGTCATTACACTTTTACTTTTAATGTTAGTGCTGGTAAACTGAATTGTCATCTTACACAAAGATCGGGTGATATTGCTCTTGGAATACCATTCAATCTGGCAGCCTATTCATTACTGACTCAGATAATTGCTCAGGAAACCCGTTTAGGACTGGGTTATTTTGCGCATACAATAGTCGATGCTCACGTTTATTATGCTGAAAAGGGATCTCAGATGGAAAAGTTTGACCATAGTGAAGGTCTAAAAGAGCAACTGAAGCGCGAACCGTTACCATTACCAAAACTCGTTATTGCAAAAAAGCCAATAGATGAACTGGAGTTTGAGGATTTTGAATTAAAAGATTACAACTACCAGGATAAAATTAAATTCGAGGTAGCGGTGTGAGGATCATTATCATTTCAGCCGTTGCAAAAAATGGTGTAATTGGCAGATCAAACGGCGAAATGCCCTGGCACGTTAAAGAAGAATTTCAACACTTTAAAAATACTACGCTTGGTTTTCCTGTCATCATGGGAAGAAAAACTTTTGAGACTCTTGGCAAGCCTCTAAAGGGACGATTAAATATCGTCTTAACTAATAGAAAAGGCATAAATTATCCATTTGAAGATGTTAAAATATTTCATAGCTTGAATGAGGCGTATTCATTCTGCAATAAAGAAAATTATGAGAAGATTTTTATTATTGGGGGAGGTGAGATTTATAAACAAGGTATGGAAAGTGCAGATGAGATGCTGATTTCCTATATGAATTTTGAGGCAGAAGGAGATGTGTTTTTCCCTAAAATTGAAGATGATAAATGGAAGATCGAATCGACTGACAAAAGAAATGAATTTGAGATTTACAGGTATATAAAAAAATAAATGGCTGAAAAGAGAATAAAAATATTACCCGAAAACATTGCAAACAAAATTGCTGCCGGAGAGGTTGTACAACGTCCTGAATCAGTCGTAAAAGAATTGCTTGAAAATGCGATAGACGCAGATGCAAAAAATATTGATGTTATAATTAAAAGAGCCGGAAAGGCTTTAATCCAGATTTTTGACGATGGTTCAGGTATGAATGAAGAAGATGCAATAATGTCAGTTCAAAAACATGCTACCAGTAAAATATTTAGTTATGAAGATCTGGAAGCCATTCAGACGCTTGGGTTCCGCGGTGAAGCTTTAAGTTCAATTGCTGCTGTTAGCCAGCTTGAAATAAGAACAGAAATGTTCGAAGAAGAACTGGGTACACTTTTAAGATTTGATGACGCTCAAAATATTATTAAGGAAAAAGGTTCATATCCCAAAGGCACATCTGTTTCTGTTAAAAATTTATTCTTTAATACACCTGCCAGAAGGAATTTCCTTAAAACGGATGCGACTGAGTTGAAACATATCATCGATACGTTTAACAAAATTTCGCTCAGCCATAGTGAAATCCATTTCAGATTTTTCAATGATGATCAGGTTATTTATGATTATCTTTCAGGCTCGCTTGAAAACAGAATAACTAAAGTCTTTGCAGATAATATGCTTGATGCGCTCGTTCCTGTAAATGAAAAAACTGAATATTTAAGTATCCACGGTTACATCGGCAAACCAAGCATGCTCAAAAAAAGTAAAGGTGAGCAGTATCTCTTTCTAAATAACAGGTACGTTATAAGCAGACAGGTAAATCATGCTGTCTTTACTGCATTTGACAACATTCTTGAAAAGGGAGACTATCCTTTCTTCGTCCTCTTTCTTCAGATTGATCCACGAAAAATAGACGTAAACGTTCATCCTTCCAAACTGGAAGTAAAATTCGATGATGAAAAAGATATTTATAATTTCGTAGTTGCGGTTATAAGAAAAACACTTGGTACTCACGATCTTGTGCCGGCAATGGCTTTCAATGATGCGACAGACGAAACGGAAAAACTAAAATTTAATCATTTTAATAAAGTTAATACAAATGATTTCTCTGACAGACCTTCATTTTCAAAAGAAGGCTCCGGCGGGAAAAGAATTTCTGATTCTGAAATCGATATAATTTTTAGTTCAATTCCAGATAATATTGTAAAAAGAAGTGAGAATGATTCAAGTGAATTGCCATTTGAAAAAAAAGTGAACAGGGAAGTTTACCACGAAGCTCCGGAGAAAAAGAAGGAAACAACATCCGGCGAAGATTCGCCATTTATTATTCAACTTCATAATAAATACATTTTATCTCAGATCAAATCAGGATTGATGATTATCGATCAACATGTTGCGCACGAGAGAATTTTATATGAAAAAGCAATGAAAAGATTCGAAGCGAATATGCCTTTCTCTCAGCAGTTGCTATTCTCACGGAAGATGGAACTAGATCCCGGTACTTATGGAATCGTAAAAGAATTGTACACTTACTTATCAAAACTAGGATTCGCTATAAAATTTTTATCAAAGAATTTTATAACAATAGAAGGTGTGCCGGAAGATGTAAAAGCAGGTTCGGAGGAAAAAATTCTTATCGAATTAATTGATGAGTATCTGTTAAATCAAAGGGGAAAAAAGCTGGATGACAGAGATAACATTGCAAAATCTTATTCCTGTAAAACAGCAATCAAAGCAGGAGATAAATTGAGCGATAGTGAAATGAGGCTCTTAATTGATCAGTTATTTGCTACATCTATGCCCTATGTATGTCCACATGGCAGACCTATTTTAGTAAAAATATCTCTTGATGAATTTGACAGGAGGTTCGGAAGAACCAGCTAATTATCTTATTTTTAATAGATTTTATAATTTTGTAATTGAAAACCAAAGGATTTTAGATGGATCAGGAATATAAAGATAGAAAAAGTAAATTCGATGAAAAATTAAAAAATGCAAAAACAAACGGAATGACATTCACTACAGTAAGTGGTGAAGAAATCAACCCGCTATACGGCCCGGATGATGTTGAAAACATTAATTATTTGAGTGAAATTGGCTTCCCCGGCGAATACCCTTATACAAGAGGAATTCACACCAACGGCTATCGTGGGAAAATCTGGACAATGAGGCAGTTTGCCGGTTTTGGTTCGCCCGAAGACACAAATAAGAGATTTCATTATTTGCTTAACAATGGTCAGACTGGTCTTTCCGTTGCATTTGATTTGCCGACATTAATGGGTTGGGATTCTGACTCTGCATTAAGCGAAGGCGAAGTTGGAATTTGTGGAGTAGCCGTTTCTTCTCTGAAAGATATGGAGACTCTCTTCGATAAAATTCCTCTTGATAAAGTTTCAACTTCGATGACAATTAATTCTCCGGCTGCAATGATCTTTGCGTTTTATCTTGCAGTTGCGAAAAGACAAGGAATAAGTTTTGATAAACTCAGAGGAACGCTACAGAACGATATTTTGAAAGAATATATCGCGCAGAAGGAATATATTTTCCCCCCCATCCTTCAATGAGAATAATTGTAGATATGATAGAATTTTGTAAAAATGAAGTCCCACAATGGAATCCTGTTTCTGTCAGCGGTTACCATATAAGGGAAGCTGGATCAACTTCTGTTCAGGAGCTTGCTTATACACTAGCAGATGGATTTGCCTATATCGAAGCCTGCATTGAAAGAGGAATGGATGTTGATGAATTCGCCCCAAGGCTTTCATATTTCTTTAATTCACATCTGGATTTCTTTGAAGAGATTGCAAAATACCGTGCTGCCAGAAGAATTTACGCTAAAAGGATGAAAGAAAAATACGGTGCAAAAAATTCGCGTTCGTGGTGGCTGAGATTTCATACGCAAACTGCGGGTTGTACACTTACGGCTCAGCAGCCCGAAAATAATATTATCCGTACAGCATTCCAGGCACTCGCTGGTGTTCTCGGTGGAACGCAGTCACTACATACAAATTCTATGGATGAAACTCTTGCGCTACCAAGCGAAAAAGCTGTTAAGATTGCTTTACGCACGCAGCAATTAATTGCGTATGAAACAGGCGTGATGAACACAGTCGATCCACTTGGCGGGAGTTATTTTGTCGAAGCTTTAACAGACAAAATGGAAAAACAGGCAAACGAAATTTTCGAGCAGATTGATTCTCTTGGTGGGGTAATACCTGCGATTGAAGTAGGATATTTCCAGAAGGAAATTTCCGATGCCGCTTATATCTATCAAAAAGCAGTTGAAAGAAAAGAAAAGTTCATTGTAGGTGTTAATGAATTTGTCGAAGATAATGAAAAGCTTGAAATTCCAATTTTATTGATATCACCCGAAGTTGAAAAGAAACAAAAAAGGGAAATGGCTGAATTAAAACAGAGCAGAAATAAAAAAGAGGTTGCAGAAAGTCTTGCCGAGATTAAGCTTGCATGCACGGACGGGACAAACCTAATGCCGGTTTTGATAAAGGCTGCAAATAATTATGTTACTTTAGGTGAAATGGTCAGTGAGATGAAAGAAGTTTTTGGAATTTACGAAGAAGCTGCTGTCTTCTAATGATAATAAATTATCTAAAATTATTTAGACTTCCGCAATGGATCAAAAATCTCTTTGTATTTGTTCCGCTGATATTTTCAAAACATCTATTCGATAAAAATTATTTAATTTCTGCCCTATTAGCATTCCTAATATTTTGTCTAACTTCCAGCATTGTATATGCAATGAACGATATAGTCGATGCAGAAAGCGATCGGCTGCATCCTCAAAAAAAATCGAGGCCTGTCGCATCAGGAAAAATTAATGTTGGCCAGGCTATAAGCTCTGCGGGGGCATTATTTGTTATAGTTGTCTTGTTGTTACTAAAATCTAACCTCCTTTTCTTTTTTGCTGTCGGTTTTTATTTTATTCTCAATATTCTGTATTCATTTGTATTAAAAAATATTGTTTTGCTAGATATTTTTTCTATTGCGGCCGGATTTATGCTCAGGGTTTTGGCAGGTGCTTTTGCAATCGGTGTTAGTATTTCCAGCTGGTTAATTTTAACTACAATGTTTATCTCTCTTTTTCTTGCGGTAATGAAGCGACGTTCGGAGCTGAATCTTACTGAAAATGTCGAGTTTATCGCAACCAGGAAAGTTCTACAATATTATTCCAAAAATTTTGCAGACCAAATGGCTACAGTTGCATCTGCAGGCGTTATTATCTGTTATGCACTTTATACTGTTGCAGAAAGGACGGTTACAATTTTTCACACAGATAATCTGATTTATACGACCCCGTTTGTCGTTTTCGGTATTTTCAGGTATATGTATCTTGTCTATATGAACCAGAAAGGTGAAAACACAACGGAAGTGATGATCACTGATCCGGCCATGATTGTTAATGTTGTGTTATATATATTGACTACTACATTGATTATTTATTAATTAAAAAGAATTGATTCTTTAGTTAAGACCTTAATATGCTAAACGATCTGATAATATTAATTGGTTTAATCGTACTTAGCGGATTTTTTGCTGGTGCCGAAATTGCATTCGTAGTAGCCAATAAAATTAAAATTGAAATTAAAGCCAGGAAAAATAATTTATCTGCTCAAAGCGCCCATTATTTTATTAATAATCCGAATAATTTTTTCTCCACTATACTTATAAGCAATAATGTTATTAATATTGCATTTGCATCTTTAAGTACTATTTTATTAGCATCGCTTTTTGGATTTGGTGAATACACAATACTTTTTATTTCAACATTCTTTTTGTTGATTTTCGGAGAACTGATCCCGAAATATCTTTCTCGTGAACTTGCAGATAGAGTAGTTCTTATCTCTGCGGTTCCTATAAGGGTTATTTCATTTATTCTTTATCCATTTGTGAAGCTATTTTCCTCTATCTCAACTTTGCTGACTCAGTCCTCTAATCTCAGCAAGGAAAATATCAGGCATATTTTCAGCAGAGAGGATATTGAAAGTCTCGTGCAGGAAAGTCACGAGGCGGGCGTGGTGGATGAAAAAGAAAGCGATATTATAAGCAAGGTTCTTGATCTTGCTGATCAACGTGTATATGAAGCAATGAGACCTCGTACTGAGATAGTAGGAATTGAAATCAATAAGACCATAGATGACTCTCTAAAAGTTTTTATTGAATCAGGGTATTCAAAATTAATTGTCTACGATGATAACCTGGATAACATCAAAGGAATAATCCTGGCGTATGATTTATTTAAAAGTCACAATGATCTTCAAAGCTTGATGCGTGATGTTATATTTGTGCCGGAGACAAAAAAAAGTATCGATATGATGAATGAATTTCTTGAGAAACGAGTTTCGATTGCTGTAGTAATAGATGAATTTGGAGGTACTGCCGGTATTGTTACAATGGAAGATATTATTGAAGAATTGTTTGGAGAGATAAAAGACGAATATGATGTGGAGGAGGATATTTGCAGGAGAATTGCGCAAGATACTTACCTGATCAGTGGCAAGGTTGAAATAGATTTTATTAATGAAAAATATAACCTTGAAATACCAACGGGTGATTACGAAACAATTGGCGGATATATTTCTTCTAAAATCGGAAAAATTCCTGAACAGGGTGAAACTATTGTGAGCGAAAGGTTTACTATTCTTATTGCGCGTGCTTCAGCAATTAAAATAGATCTTGTCAAACTTACTGTTAATAATGAATAAATGTTTTAAAGCCTAAAAGCCACAAGGTTAATATTTGTTAAGTATTTATCCCATTCTTACTAAATGAATCAGAATTCAGATATCATTCTCTTCGATGGCGTTTGTAATTTCTGCAACTTTTGGGTTAACTTCATTATTAAAAGAGATAATAAAAGCATATTCAAATTTGCTTCTCTTCAGTCTGAGGCCGGAATCGGGCTTGCAGACAAATATTCCATAAATAAAAAAGATATCGATTCGGTAATTCTTATAAGGGACGGAAAATACTTAATTAAATCAGAAGCAGCACTTGAGATTGCAAAAGAATTAACTCCTTTCTATAAAATATTTTACTATCTCAAAATTATTCCTCGCTCTGTTCGCGATTTCATTTATGATCTAATAGCAAAAAACAGGTACGCTATTTTTGGAAAAAGAAACACCTGCCGAATTCCCACCGAAGAAGAAAAACGATTTATTATTTAGATATTATTAGACTCACTTACTACCATCATTTTGTATGGATTTTAAACATAATTTTTGTTTAATTTTGGGCAAATCAATTTTCAGAATATTGATTCCAAATCATGGAGGGCGATTCAAAAAAAACATTTCCAATCTAATTCAAATTAAATTTCACAATATTTGGGGGATAAGATGATAGATAAGAAAGCTGATCTTGCCGGGCCTGGAATAGGGGATTATAATGAACTAGAGAAAATTCTTCCTGATGGTTACGGTTCATTGCTAAACAAGAAGGACACACAAAAAGCCATCCATTTGTTAAGGCGATACTTTGAGGACAACCTCTGCAAAGAGCTAAACCTGATGATGGTTCAGGTACCGCTTATCGTCGATGTTTCAAGTGGTGTTAACGACTATCTTGACCGTGACGGATCAAGATCGCCGATCCAGTTTCATATCAAAAACGATTATGACAAACATCCAATTGATGCCCAGGTTGTTCAGGCCGCAACAAAATGGAAAAGAGGCGCGCTTAAAGAATTCGATATGAAAGCAGGGGAAGGTTTATGTACAGATATGCGTGCTGTAAGAAAAGATTATTTTCTTGATCACGATCACAGCATTTATGTCGATCAGTGGGATTGGGAAAGAGTAATCAAACCTGCTGATAGAAATTTAAATTTTCTTAAAGATACTGTGAGAAAGATATGGAAAGTATTCAAAGGTGCTGAGACCTACATTCAGGAAGCTTTTCCACAACTTAAGAATTCGAAATATCCAAACCTGCCGGATGACATTGTCTTTATGCATGCGGAAGATATTTTAAGTAAATATCCCGATATGCCAAGGAAGCAAAGAGAAACTGCTATTCTTCAGGAGTACCCTGCAATATTTATCATCGGTATTGGCTGGACATTAAAAGACGGCTACCCACACGAAATGAGAGCTGCAGATTATGATGACTGGGTTACCGAAACAAGATCTGATGATGGGAAAAAAATGCACGGACTTAACGGAGATATTCTTGTTTGGAATCCTGTTACTAAAAGAAGACATGAACTTACTTCTATGGGAATTCGTGTTAATTCGGTTACGCTTAAACAACAGCTTTTACTTACAGGACAAATGGACTTTTTGAATTATCCTTATCACAAAGCAATTGTTAATGATGAAATACCTCTAAGTGTTGGTGGAGGTATCGGACAGTCACGTACGCTCATGTACCTACTTAAAAAAGCTCATCTTGGTGAAGTGAGTGTAACTGTCTGGCCGCAGGTCTTGAAACAGATTTGTGAGAAGAAGAATATCTATGTCCTGAATTAGTTTAATAGTAAACTATTCAAATGATCGGAGCCACGACAATTAGTCGTGGTTTTTTTTTGTAATTGCTTTAGAGAGGAATGTTTACGTATTTTTTCTAAAAATCAAAAAAATCTGTTTTTTATTTAAATATCATTGCCTACCATTCATCATAAATCTGTAAAGTTTCCTTTTTGAGCTGTATAGATTTAGCAAAACCACAAAAGGAGAATAGAATGAATCTTAGTAAAAACCTGTCTTGTGCTGCCTTGATCATTGCAGTGTGTGCTTTTTTTCCGAAAGAAATTTTGGCACAACCGCAACTAACGTTTCCACAGCTAAGCCAAAAAGCTTCCGTAAAACAAACGATAGGGCTAACAGATATTTCAATTGATTATCACAGGCCGTTAGTAAAAGGAAGAAAGATCTGGGGAGGACTTGTTCCTTACAACGAAGTCTGGCGTGCCGGGGCAAATGAAAATACTACAATTGATTTTTCTGACAATGTTAAAATTAATGGGATGGATCTGCCGGCTGGGAAATATGGTTTGCATATGATTCCCTCTGAAAATGAATGGACAATAATTTTTAACAAAGACAATGCCGCATGGGGGAGTTTCTTTTATAATCCTGGTCAGGACGCTTTACGAATTAAAGTTAAACCTCAGACAGCAGATTTTGTTGAAGCATTAACCTACACTTTTACTGATCCAACGACTAATTCTGTTGAGGCTAATCTTCGCTGGGAAAAATTAAATGTTCCTTTCAAAATAGTAGTTGATGTTAAAAACGTAGTGCTGGCAAGTATTCGAAAAGAATTAACAGGACTAGCAGGATTTTACTGGCAGCCGTTTATGCAGGCCGCGGCCTATTGTTTGCGGAATGACTTTAGCCTTGATGATGGTACGAAATGGGTAGACAAATCAATATCGATCAACAAAAATTTTTCCAATATGAGAGTAAAAGCCGGTTTGTTGAATAAACTCGGAAAGACTGAAGAAGCCGGTAAATTAATCGATGATGCATGGAAAATCGCCACTGAAAATGAAATTAACACGACGGGATATCAGTATCTAAACGCAAAAAATTATGATAAAGCAATTGAAACCTTTAAGATGAATATTGACAGACATCCTGATTCCTGGAATGTTTATGACAGTCTTGCAGATGCTTATGAAAAAAGTGGTAATAAAGAACTCGCGCTTGAAAACTATGGAAAAGCATTAAAAATGACAGTTGATCAGAAACAGAAAGACAGGATAAGCAAAACAATACAAAATCTTAAATAATTCCTAGCCTCCACAGCGGTGGACAGATAGATACTCCGAAAACTTTCCTTCTGTCCACTTTTAATTTTTGTACTGCTTTAAAGGCACACCAATTTTAGCTCTTAAGCCAATTTTCCATTAAATTAGCGTTCTCTAATAAATTGATTTATCATGGCATTATAGGTAAATTTGTTAAATTATAAAATTTTAGCTAAGGATACTCATTCAAAAGCGCGGGCAGGGCAGTTCGAAACAGATCATGGTGTTGTTGAAACACCGATATTTATGCCCGTTGGTACTCAGGGCACGGTTAAGGCAGTAAACCAGTCGTATCTTGAAAATGATATCAAAGCTCAGATCGTTCTTTCAAATACTTATCATCTTTATTTGCGCCCCGGTACGGAAACGCTTGAAAATGCTGGAGGACTCCATAAATTTATCAACTGGAACAAACCAATTCTTACTGACAGCGGCGGTTACCAGGTATTTAGTCTTTCAGAATTAAGAAAAATTAAGCCTGATGGAGTAGAATTCAGATCTCATCTGGACGGGTCCAAACATTTTTTCACTCCGGAAAAAGTTATCGGGATTCAGAGAAGTATAGGTTCCGATATTATGATGGTTCTGGATGAATGTACACCTTACCCATGCGATTATGAATACGCAAAGCATTCTAAAAAGCTGACTTCCGATTGGGCAATCTTGAATAAAGAAGCATTAGAGAATTCGAAACCCCTTTACGGACACAAACAATTTTTGTTCGGAATTATCCAGGGAAGTGTTTATAAAGATTTACGAGGATCATCGGCTAAAGATTTGGTTGAATTGGATTTTGATGGTTATGCGATAGGTGGATTAGCTGTAGGTGAGCCGACCGAAATCGATGTACGAATTGGTTGACTTCACAACCGATTTTATGCCGGAAAACAAACCCAGATATTTAATGGGTGTGGGCAGACCGGAAAACATTCTCGAGGCCATTGAAAGAGGTGTCGATATGTTCGATTGTGTTATGCCGACCAGGAATGCGCGCAACGCAAATTTATTTACTTCGAGCGGCGTTCATTCGATGCGGAATGCAAAATATAAAGATGATTTTTCAACTATAGATGAAAATTGCGATTGTTACACTTGTCAAAATTATTCAAAAGCGTATTTGAGGCATTTGTACATAGCAAAAGAAATTCTGGCACTTGAACTTGGCAGCATTCACAATCTGCATTTTTATCTTAGCCTGGTGAAAGAAGCAAGAAAAAAAATTATCGGGGGTAACTTTAAAGACTGGAAAGAAAAAATTATAACTAAAATATCAAAAGAAAATAATTCTACGGAGGATTAATTGGAATCACTAATAGCAATGGCGCCGCAGGGCGGAGGTGGATCGGGGAATTTAATAAGCACCATAGTTATGTTCGGTGCGATTTTTGTAATTTTTTATTTTATGATCATCAGGCCGCAGCAAAAACGCTCAAAGGAAAGAGAGAAAATGCTATCCAATATTGCCAAGGGTGATAAAATAGTAACAAGTGGAGGTATGCATGCAACTATTGCCGGACTTGATGAAAAAACTGTGCTGCTTGAAGTTAACGATAAAATTAAATTGAAATTCGAACGCAGCGCTATTTCCCAGGTTTTGAAATAATTTCTTGATACTAAAAGATAATTTAATTTACTGTTTAGTTGTTATTACTGGTTTATAATCAGGAATAACAATATTTAACAAAAGAACGGAATGATAAAATGTTTTGCAAAGTAGATGAAGCAATTGAGGAAATTAAACAAGGCAAAGTAATTATTGTTGTTGACGATGAAGATCGCGAAAATGAAGGGGATTTTGTTTGCTCTGCTGAATATGTAACTCCCGACCTTGTGAATTTTATGGTCACGCATGGCAGAGGAATGGTTTGTGTTGCGTTGAGCGGTAAGCGACTTGATGAATTAGGTCTTCCGCTTATGGTTGATTCAAATTCGGCATTGCATGGAACTCAGTTTACTGTAACGGTCGATGCTATTGAAGGAACTACAACGGGAATTTCTGCAGCCGATAGGGCGCTTACTATTAAAAAGCTAACCGATAAAAATTCAAAAGATGAAGATTTTGCCAAACCGGGACACATTTTCCCTTTGCGTGCATTTGATGAAGGAGTTCTAAGGCGAGCAGGTCACACCGAAGCTGCTGCCGATTTGTGTAAGCTTGCTAAATTAAAACCGGCAGGGGTACTTTGCGAAATACTTAAAGAAAATGGCGAAATGGCCCGTGTACCTGAATTAATAGAAATTGCAAAAAAATTTAATTTGAAGATTTTAACTGTCCAGGAATTAATAAAATACAGACTTCAGAAAGAAAGATTAATTGATAAAATTACAGATATAAATTTTCCTACGGAGCATGGACATTTCAGGTTACATTTGTACAAAAGTGAACTTGATGGCAAGAAACAAATAGCATTAGTTAAAGGGGAAATAAATCCTGAAGAACCCACATTAATCAGAATGCACTCGGAATGTTTAACCGGCGACGTCTTTCATTCGCTGCGATGTGACTGTCACGACCAGTTGAATACCGCCCTTGATATGATAGAAGAAAACGGTTCGGGAGTTATTGTTTATATGAGACAGGAAGGAAGGGGAATCGGACTCACAAATAAAATTCTCGCTTATAAACTACAGGAAGAAGGGAAAGATACAGTTGAAGCAAACGAAGCACTTGGCTTTAAACCTGATCTTCGTGATTACGGTATTGGTGCGCAGATTCTGTTGGATCTTGGTGTAAAAAAAATCAGGCTGCTTACAAACAATCCTAAAAAAGTTGTCGGGCTACAGGGGTACGGTCTAGAAATTGTTGAAAGACTTCCAATTGAAATGTTGCCAAACGAAAATAATGAGAAATATCTGAAAACAAAAAGAGATAAATTGGGTCATCTTATTTTAAAATAAGCACAAGAGATTTTACTTCCTATAAAAATGGAAAGGATTGAATAGGTCTTATTCTTTTAATGACTGAAAAATAAAAATTATGTTCCAACCTAAGGCAGTAAGATTTAATATCAACATAAAAATTGTTATTGAACATTCCCACCAAAAGCCAATTGAGTGGATATAATTTGACATAAACAATGCTAAACCACAAAAACCCAGTACAATGGCTAAAAATAATATGGGTAATTTCATATCCTTCTTTATATAATCTACTTTTTCTAAAGTAAGATCCCAATATTTGAAAATCTTTGCTATTTCACTAGTATATTTGTCTTCCGATTTTTTATTTATGAATTCTTCTCTTTCAAGCGGCGAATACCTTTCGAATTTTGTAATATCAGCAGGAAAAATTCTATTAGGCATATTAAATAGGGCCATTTTTAAATCGTTAATTCTGGAGTTTAAAGTTTGCAGTCTAAAAATAACAAATATTACTATGATAGAAATCAAAGCAGCATCTGCTTGCAGCCAGGCACTGAAAAAATAATATGCAGAATATTCTGTAAAAAGCTTTTCCATTTTTTTAACCCCTCTCCAAATATTTATAAAATTATTTCTTTTTAGTTTGACAGCAAAGTTTTTCTTTTCCCCTTTGCAAGAGTAATTTCGGTTTTTTCTTGTTTATCTTCAACTTTTATTTTAATTAGATGTAATCAAAATGCGAGATCCTTCAAATCCCAAATCAAGTTCATTTTTATTATATTTAGAATCATAACACAGAAAATCGGAGAATCTAATGAAATACCTTTGTGATTTTGAAAACAGGGAAGCTAAAGAAATGCTGCCGGGGGTTAAAATAAGAACTTTTTGGGGAAAAGAAATGCTATTATCTCTCGTAGATTTGGATGCAAACACAACTGTGCCTATGCACAGCCACCTCCACGAACAGGCAGGCACCATAATTTCAGGCGAGCTGGAAATGACGATCAACGGAGAGAAGAGATTATTTAAAGATGGGGACACATACATAATACCAGGAAATGTTCAGCATGAAGCGGTGACCGGTAACAAACCTGCTCAGATACTTGATATTTTTAGTCCTGTTCGTGAAGAATATAAATACTGATTGAGGTTATCTAGAAAACTCCAATTTAAAATTTCATTATTTCGTTGTATATTTATTTTACATTATTTAGCAGGGCGGAACAGTGAGACATTTCTCAAAAATATCAATCATAATAATTCTTTTGGCCTGCAATACTTTTGCTCAGAAGAAAATTTATGTTGCACACATCGAAAGCGAGATTGATCTTGGGCTGGCACCTTATATTACACGCGTGGTGGATGAAGCAAATAAAAACAATGCTGAGGCGATTATATTTAAAATTAATACACTCGGTGGCAGAGTTGATGCTGCCGTACAAATAGTAGATGCCATAACTTCAAGCAAAGTATTAACAATCGCGTACATAGATCATCGTGCAATTTCTGCCGGGGCTTTTATAGCACTGGCGAATAAAAAAATTGCGATAGTGTCCGGAGGTTCAATCGGGGCAGCCACTGTTGTTGATGCACAGGGACAAAAAGTCGGCGAAAAATATCAATCATTTATGCGCGGACAAATGAGAAGTGTTGCCGAAAAAAATGGCAGACCTGTTGACATCTGCCAGGGAATGGTTGATGAAAGAATAGTTGTACCTGGCCTTGTTGACAGCACACAACTCGTTACCCTTACAACTGACGAAGCATTGAAATACGGGATTGCCGATACGCTGGTTAATAACCTCGATGATGTGATGAAAGCATTTAATTTATATGGGCAACGATAGTTGACGTACAGCCAAACTGGGCTGAGGACGTCGTAAAATTTTTGCATAATCCGGTGGTCTCTTCTATTTTAATAATGGTTGGTGTTTTTGGGCTTTTTGCTGAAATCAAACATCCGGGATTTGGTTTGCCGGGAGTTGCCGGAATTGTTGCTCTGCTGCTTTTCTTTGGTTCATCTTATATTCTTGATCTTGCCTCTGTGCTTGACATTATCCTTTTCGTTGTCGGTGTGATTTTATTATTACTTGAAATATTTGTTATCCCCGGATTTGGAGTTGCCGGAGTTCTCGGAATTATTTTTGTGATCGCATCACTTTTCCTTGCTCTTATTGGCGGTTCGCTGCCGTTTGTTGATATGCACCAGGTTTCAATGGCTATCATTCAACTTGCATCTTCGCTTGTAGCTGCTATAGTTTTATTAGTTATACTTGCAAAATATTTGCCTAAATCCAATATGTTCAGCAGGCTTGTCCTTTCTACTGAAGAAAATGCAGATAAAGGTTTTGTATCTTCAAAATCATTGAGCGAATTAATAGGGAAGGAGGGGAAAGCTCTTACAACTTTACGTCCGGCGGGAATGGCAGATTTTGATGGCGAAAAAATAGATGTTGTTGCCGATGGCGATTATGTGCACCAGGGAAGCAGATTAAAAGTCCTGCGAGTTGAAGGCAGCAAAGTTGTTGTGAGGGAAATAAAAGCCTAGGTAGTTTTCTGATTTCACTTGTAAAGTTGAAAATAAGCTGTCATTCTGAACCTGCCTGACCAGCAGGCAGGTTTATTTCAGAATCTTTGTAAAACAAAAAAGATCCCGAAACAAGTTCGGGATGACAAATAGTGAAATCAGGACACAGTTTACAATCTTTCCAGAATATAATTATTCGTTATAACTTCTTCTTTTGAACCTTTTTGAGTTCTTGCTTTCATATCAAAATTAATATCAATCTTTGTATATGTTTTTGCTTTCTGAATGCAGCCATCAGTAAGATTAAAATAAAATTTGCCTCCAGCCGACGTTACAGGCTTTTTAAAAGTATAATCCACCCCTTGTTGACTCACCTTATATTTTCCGGAAATATCTGTTTTCAAGCCACCTTCGATGACTGCTAATTTATCGTTGCTCAATTTTTGAAGACCAGTAACCTTATAAGTATTAGTACTCTGTATGTTGAAAACCATTAATTGTGAAGGCGGTTGTTTAATGGTCCAGCCGGAATCTACCATCATCGGATGATCTACCGTTTGTCTGAAGACCTGGAAAAGCAAAGGTTTAATAGCTCCCTGAACCATATTCTCTCTTAGCTGCTCTCTTTGAGCCGCATTCACTGAATCCGCAAAGCCTTTTATTGCCAGGAAATTATTTACGACTTTATCTGTACGGAATATCTCCAGTATTTCTCCTTTTTTTGTAACCCTAACTCCCATATCCGAACCTGTTAACGCTTTATACTCTGCATATTTATTAATCTCTGAAGAATCAGTAGCAGTAGAAGATTCAAAATTAAATTCTTTACCGTTTGCATTTGCATTGAGCTTTACAGAATTAAAAATGAGATTAAATTCTATCACTCCGTCTTTGTCAACAGAAACGGGCTTGAGGTCGATTAAATAAATAATATTCTGTGTTACGTCACTTCGCAAAGTCGTGTCGCTTTTTATTGTTTGTACGTCGTGTGTGATAGTTGTTAGTCTGTAATGATAAGTTTTGCCTTTTGGGAATTTATATTCAAGCGAAAAAGTTTCATCCTTAGCATCTATTGGTGTTGCTTTTATATCGCTTGAATCCACATTATATTGATTTGCACTCTTAACAGGTGCTTGTTCTGTTTTTTTACCGCAACCTGCTAATAATATAAACGTTAGTATAACTGCTGATAAGTATTTCATTATATTTCCTTTTTAATAGAGTAAATATTTCTTTCTGATTTTGTTAAAGCTCTTAAGCTCCTTGTGCCATGATTTAATAATTTTATCCGGCTTTGTTCCATCCATAATTTCATTTCGAACAGAAATGTCGCCCGTAAGTTTATCAAAATAATCTGTTAATTGAAATTTGTCAGGATACAACTCCCTTAGTGCATATATCAACTTAATCCCAAATTCCACGGATTTAAATTTATTTCTGTCTGTAACCTTTATAGAAATGCCGCTGCAGGTCTGATTCATATATTTGGGATTTTCAGACATTCCGGGAATAGAAACCGGCGTAAATTGAACTGGATTAAGAGCTAAACCTTCGGTGCCGATTTCTTTTAATTTATTTATCAAATTCAGTGAATTTATGAATGGTGCACCGATTGTAAGAAATGGTTTATAGGTTCCGCGTCCCTCTGAAATATTTGTTCCTTCAATAAAGCAAGTACCCGGATAAACTAATGCAGTTTCAAAATCCGGAATGTTCGGCGAAGTTTTTGTCCATTTAGAATAATAGTCATCGAAATATGAATTCCTTTTCCAGTTTTTAATTTTGACGATTTTAATACTCGCTTTCAAATCCTTTCCAAGCAATCCTTCTCCTGAAAAATATAAAGCAAGTTCTCCGGGAGTCATTCCATATTGAATGGGAAGTGGAGCAATTCCAACAAAAGATTTCTGATCTTCTTTCAATACCGGCCCGTCAATTGTAATTCCATTTAAAGGGTCAGGTCTGTCGAGCACGTAAACAGGAATATTATTCTCTGCGACTGCCTGCAAAACATAAAATAATGTAGAAATGTATGTGTAAAATCGCGTTCCTAAATCCTGTATATCATAAATCAATACGTCAACATTTTTAAGCATTTCTTTTGTAGGTTTTTTTGTCGAGCCGTAAAGTGAATAGACTTTTATTGAATCATTGAGTCGTGGAATTATTTACATCTTTCCCGGCAGGAGTTTTTATATCGAACCCATGTTCGGGAGTAAAGATCAATTTTACATCTAAACCCTTATTGATTAATTCCTGATAAAGTGTTGAGCCATTCGATAACAGACTTGCAGAATTTGTTACTAGTTCAATCCTTTTTGTCTTTTAAAGAAGAATAGATATTCTGGAAGTAAAACGGTCAGCGCCTGTTTCCAGTTTTTTGTTTTGTGAACAGGAAATTGTTGTAAATAAAAAGGATAAAACAAGTATGTGAGAAAATATTTTCATATAAAAAAAGAATGGTCATCCGTTTTTGCCGGACGACCATTTCATTTTATTAAGTATTTCTCAAAATAATTATAAACTGTAATTTTCAAGCAGTTCTTTTCTCGAAAAGAAATGTGCAATTTCGATTGCCGCATTTTCATCCGAATCGGACCCGTGAATTGCATTTTCTCCCAGACTAGAAGCATACAATTTCCTGATTGTTCCTTCTTCTGCTTTTGCCGGATCAGTTGCGCCGATCAGTTTTCTGAAATCTGCAACTGCATTATCTTTTTCAAGCGCTATCGGAACGCAAGGACCGGATGACATAAATACAACGAGTTCATCGTAAAATGGTTTGCCTTTGTGTACTTCATAAAATCCACCGGCTGAATCTTTTGTCAGCCTTGTCATTTTAATTCCTTTAATTTTAAATCCTGCTTCGGTTATTTTTGCAATTATCTGTCCGATTTTATTTTTTTTAACCGCATCCGGTTTTATTATCGCTAATGTTCTGTTGCTCAATTTTTACTCCTTAATTTGAAATAGTAATATTATCTTTTCCTTAACCGGGCGTGTTGATTTCTTAACTGCCTTTCTTGTTGCTTTAACAGCTTTTTTCTTTATCGGTTTTCTTATAGTAGCCTTTTTCTTTGTTGTGCCTTTCAAAGCTTTCAACATTGTTGAACCCATTTCAGCAGGACTGTCAACTACTTTTATTCCCGCACGTCTCATCGCTTTCATCTTTTCTACGGCTGTGCCTTTTCCGCCTGAAATAATTGCACCCGCGTGGCCCATTCTTCTTCCCGGAGGTGCGGTTCTTCCTGCTATAAATCCAACGACAGGTTTCTTTACATTCTTTTTTATGAATTCGGCAGCTTCTTCCTCTGCTGATCCACCGATCTCACCGATCATAACTATTCCGTCAGTGTTTTTATCTTCGTTAAATAATTTTATGATATCGATAAATCGTGAACCGATTATCGGGTCGCCGCCGATACCGACGCAGGTTGACTGGCCAAGTCCGACATCAGTCAATTGTTTAACTGCTTCGTAAGTCAGTGTTCCGCTTCTTGAAATTACGCCGATTCTCCCTTTCTTGTGAATGAAGCCCGGCATAATTCCGACCTTTGCCTGTCCCGGAGAAATTACACCCGGACAGTTTGGTCCGACGAGAACAACTCCCTTACCTTTTATTGAATTGTAAACCTTCAGCATATCTGCTGCAGGTATTCCTTCAGTAATGCAAATGATAACTTTTATTCCCGCATTAGCTGCCTCAAGAATTGCATCTCCCGCAAAAGCAGGGGGGACAAATATTACTGATGTATTTGCTTTCTGTGCTTTGACTGCATCTTCAACTGTGTTGTAAACAGGAACTCCTGAAAAATCGGTTCCGCCTTTTCCCGGCGTTACTCCTGCAACCACTTTTGTTCCGTAAGCGATCATTTGTTCTGTGTGAAATGATCCTTCGCCGCCTGTGATTCCCTGAACCACGAGTCGTGTCTTTTTATCTACAAGTATGCTCATTGTTTTTCCTGATCTTCTGTTTTTTTAGAAAAATTCAATCATTAAATATAGGTAATTAGAATATAATTTTATAGGGATTTTGGGATAAATTCTAAGGATTTTTGCTTGTATGTATCTATTGGGGATTAACTTAAAATATTCTTCTCTATAAAATAACTTATCTGCAAAAGCGATAACTCATCAAACTGATTTGCAAGAAGCTGAGTGCCAATCGGTAGTCCGTTTGAATCTTTTCCAATCGGAATATTGATACCCGGTATGCCTGCGAGATTTGCTGAAGTTGTGTAAATGTCGTTCAGGTACATTTCAAGCGGGTCGCTGGATTTTTCACCCAACTTAAATGCTGTGGTTGGCGTGGTAGGAGTTAAAATTAAATCAACTTTTTTGAAAGCATTATCAAAATCATTTTTTATTTGTCTTCTTACTTTTTGTGCTTTGATATAATATGCATCGTAATATCCGTGTGAAAGTACGTAAGTACCTAACATAATTCTTCTTTTCACCTCGCTCCCAAATCCTTCGGAGCGTGAAGCTTTGTACATCTCCTGCAAGGGAAGCTTCTCTTTGATTCTGTGTCCGTATCTTGCGCCATCGTACCGTGCAAGATTGGAGGATGCTTCTGCAGTTGTCAAAATATAATAAGTCGCAATCGAATATTCGGAGTGGGGGAGTGTGATATCAATAATTTCAACTCCCTTGTTTTTTAATTTCTCAATAAGCTTTTCATTTTCTTTTTTAACTTCTTCGTTTAAACCTTCGCCAAAATATTCTTTTGCAATTCCAATCCTGAATTTTTTATCACCCTCATCTAAATTTTTTATAATCTCAGGAATTGCATTATTGGACGAAGTTGAATCCCTTTCATCTTTACCTGACATAGTTTCAACCAGCAAAGAAATATCCGTTGTGTTTCTTGCAAACCCACCGATGCTATCAAAAGAAGAAGCAAACGCCGTTAGACCGTAGCGGGAAATTCTTCCGTACGTTGGTTTTAATCCATAAACTCCGCAAAAAGAAGCTGGCTGCCTGATTGATCCGCCCGTGTCAGTTCCAAGTGCTGTGTCACAAAGATTAGCTGCAACTGCCGCCGCCGATCCTCCGCTCGATCCGCCGGGCACTCTTTCCTTGTCAATTGGGTTAAGGACAGGACCAAAAGCTGAATTCTCATTCGACGAGCCCATAGCAAATTCATCGCAATTTGTTTTACCGATTATTATTGCATCTTCATCAATTAATTTTTGAACTGCTGTGGCTGTGTAAACGGAAGTGAAATATTTAAGAATATTTGATGAGCAGGTTGTTGGTTTATCTTTTATCGAGAGAACATCTTTAATCCCAATCACCATTCCGGCAAGCTTTCCGGCTTTTCCTGATTTTATCTTTTCTTCAATGCTTTCAGCATCTTTTTTTGCAGCTTTATCAAAAACAAAGTTAAAAGCGTTAAGGTCTTTCTGTTCTTCAATCCTGTTCAGGAAAAATTCCACATTCTCCTTAAGAGAAAGCTCGCCTGCTTTTATTTTTTCTGTTTTTTCAAAGTGATTGGTATAAGGAAGCAAATATTACCCTCTTCAAATTATTTCTGATAGAAATATAAACAGCTTCCCTTAATTAAAAAAGAAGCTGTTAAAATGGTGAGAAAAATAGGATTATTTTTTTATCTGCTTTTCGTCTTTATCGCTTATCGAGATGTCATCCTGAACATCTTTGACTGCTTTCTTAAATTCTCTTATTCCTTTCCCCAGCCCCTGTGCAAGATCCGGTATTTTTTTAGCGCCAAAGAAGATGAGAAATACCAATAAGATTATAAGTATTTCACCGCCGCCAATATTGTCAAACATTCTTTTGTCCTTTATAAAATTTTACCATCTATCTGTAAACATTTAATCCGTTCTAAAAGTTTCAATTGCTGCTTAATTACTCTTTTTTATCATTATTTTTATCAGAATCTTCTTTTTTCCCATCATCGCTGACATCTTTAACAGCTTTTTTGAACTCACGGATGCCCTTTCCCATACCCTGTGCTATATCCGGAATTTTCTTTGCTCCGAAGAAAACAAGAATAATAAGAAAGATAATAAGTATTTCAGTCATTCCTATATTTCCAAACATTTCTTTATCCTTTAATTTAAAAAGTATTTGCCGATTGAATTAAAGATCATTCCGCCGTCGATTTTGCCCAGCACGGGATCGGAAGCTCTTTCGGGATGCGGCATCATTCCTAATATATTCCCTTTTTTATTTATAATTCCTGCAATATTCATTACTGATCCGTTTGGATTATGTTCATCATTTATTTGTCCATCTGGTGAAGTATACCTGAAAACTACCTGATTATTATCTGTCAACGATTTCAGAGTAGCTTCATCAGCAAAATAATTTCCATCGCCATGAGCAACAGGAATTTTAAGAACTTTATCTGATTCAATTCCTTTTGTAAAAGGAGAATCGTGGTTTTCGACTGAAAGATACACATCTTTACATACAAATTGTAGAGAATTATTTTGCAGCATAACACCCGGCAGTAGTCTGGCTTCCAACAATATCTGGAATCCGTTGCAAATACCCATAACAAAGCCGCCTTTTTCAGCAAAATCCAACACCTGGTTCATAATTGGTGAAAATCTTGCGATGGCGCCTGTTCTCAAATAATCGCCGTATGAAAAACCTCCCGGAAGAATAATTACATCTGAATTTTGCAGGTCGGTATCTTTGTGCCAGAGGAAACGCACGTCGTATCCAAATATTTTTTTCAAGACATAAAACGCATCATAGTCACAATTTGATCCCGGGAAAACAACAACTCCGAATCTTGGTTTTGTGCCTGTCATTAGCTTTCTATCTCCGAAGGATCGAACTTTGTTAATGTAAATTCGAAATTTTCCATTATAGGATTTGAAAGAAGTTTGCTGCAATAATCGTTGACCTCTTTTTCGGCAGCGGTTTTGTTATCAGTCTCTACTATAAATTCAATAAACTTACCGATGCGTGTATCACGGATATTTTTTATACCAAGATGTTCCGCACCTTTTTCAACAGCTTTGCCTTGCGGATCTAAAATAGAAGGTCTTCTTTTTATTAATACTTGTGCTTTAAACAAATTTTCACCTGAGATTTAAGTTTTATCGTGGTTAAAGGATCGGGTTCAGTTTTTCTTTGATAAACTGTAAAATATATAACGAAAAATACCAAATAGAATATATAAAACAAAGATGTAGAAGAGGGCTTTTCCTGAAGTTATTAGAAGCACAGCTATCCCGGCTATAATAAAGATAATAATGAACGGTTGTTCTTTAATAGCACTCCATGAGAATTTTGGGATGGTGTCATATTTTATTTTGCTGACCATCAGGTAGGAAAGAATAATAACAAGGGGAATAACGGAATCTGATTGAGCCGTTGAGAATCCTGAACCACCTATGTAAAAAGTTAAAATAAATGTTGCTATAGTCAAAGCGGATGTCGGAATTGGAAGGCCTTTAAAAAATGATTTATCAAATCCAACAAGTTGCACATTGAATCTTGCTAGTCTGAAACCACCGGCGATCATTAATAAGGAGCTTATAACTACGCCAAGCGCATTTAACTTATAAAGTTCAGTTGCGTAAATCAGATACGCCGGGGCTGCACCGAAGCTGACTACATCCGAAAGTGAATCGAGCTCAACGCCAAGCGCGCTGCTGCTGTTTGTCAGGCGTGCAACTATTCCGTCCAGCGCATCAAAAATAGCAGCAATGATAATCAGCCATGCTGAGTAAATGAAATTTCCCTGGCTTGCATTTATAATCGACAAAAAGCCGCAGAACATATTCATCGAAGTGAATAAGTTAGGAATTATCGAAGCAGTTGGTCTGAGTTTTTTCATTATTGTTTTGGAAATTCAAAAAGGATTGTTTCGCCCGCTCGAACGTTATCATCTTTTTTTACTTTTACCAGCCAGTCAGAAGAGACAACTATATCTGACCTGCTGCCGAATTTTATCATTCCGAATCTTTCACCCGCTGTAACAGAATCACCCTCTTTTATTTCATAGACAATTCTTCTCGCTATAAATCCTGCAACCTGTGTAAAAAATACTTTCCCAAATTTACTCATAATTCCGAATTCAGCCCTTTCATTTTCTTCGGAAGCCTTATCTTCGAATGCAGCAATGTATTTTCCCTTGAAGTATTCCAAATATTCTACTTGGCCAGAAATTGGAATCCTGTTGACGTGAACATTCAAAGGCGACATAAAAATTGAAATCTGGTATGCCTTGCCATTAAGGTATTTATCGCTGAAAACTTCCCTAACGAACAGTACACTTCCATCTGCAGGTGAGAGGACTACGTTTTCTTTCGAAGGAGGAGTTCTGTTTGGGTCTCTGAAAAAATTTAAAGAAAAGATTAAAAACAGAAGAGGAAGAATTATTAATATATATTTTAAAAAATTATCTCTTACAAAAAAGCTTAAGCAGATTAAAATAAAGACAATGATGGAAATTATTCCAAGTGTAGCATATCCGTATTTTGTAAACATCTCTACGAACTCAACACGTTAAATAAATGATCAGTGTATTTTCGGACAGTGGCAGGAGTATCAAATTTATAAGGACTGATCGATTTATTATCACCGTTGAAAGGGATGATTTTAAGGCTTTTGGGAGTGAAGTCGTCAATCAGGTAAATTTTATTCTCGCTTTTGCCGAATAAACAATTTACTTCGGCAAGAGTTTCTCCGCGTCTTTCAAAAAAAGATTTTAGTACCGCATTAACTTTTGAGCAGATACGGTTTATCAATTTTAAATCTTCAATTGAACACAGGTCAAAAGTTACAAGATGACTTTCAGAAACAATTGTATCTTTACCGGTACCACAATGATATTCGAAAATGGGAAGTTTAAGTGTTGAGCCTTCCTTCTTTGAAAAAATTTTTGCTGTCCTTTTATCGATCAGGTTTAATATTTTTACAACGAACGGTAATCTTGCATGCTTGATAAATTTCAATGAATTCTTATCCTGCGCTTTTATAAAAGCAGCAGGAATGTGATACTCTTTCAGGTAATCCATAAAGAATGAGTTTATGGAAGCAAATTTCATCCCCAAATCCTTGACTTTCACCTTCTTAGTACCCCCGTTAGTCAAATAATCAGGGTATTCCAGAAGAAGATAATTCTGGTCATCCATTGGGAGTTCTTTTTTCAGTCCATTTCCACCAGCAGTAGATTTATCTATCAAATTTGCCCTTCAGAAAATTTAGGTTGGAAATTATGAAAATTAGCTATACAAAGTCAATCGATTATATTATATTTGCAGAAAAATTAAAATAAATGCACTTTTTTACAGAAAAAATCTCGAAAACAGGAGGAATTTGATGAAAGGTGGAATGCAGGGCATGATGAAACAGGTCCAGAAAATGCAGGAGGAGATGCAAAGGGTACAGAACGAACTGAGCGGAAAATCAGTATCTGAGGAAGCCGGCGGTGGAATGATAAAGGCTACTGCTAACGGAAATAAAGAAATTATTTCAGTTGAAATTGATCAGCAGGTAATCAATCCTGAAGAAAAAGAAATTCTGGAGGACCTTGTGGTTGCTGCTGTCAACAAAGCTCTGCAGAGTGCTACCAAAATGGCTGAAGAAGAAATGGCAAAAGTAACAAAGGGGATGCTTCCTCCCGGACTTAACATCCCGGGGATGTAAATTTGCAAATAGCAGAACCATTAGTTGCAGCAATTGAGGAACTAAGCAAACTGCCAAGTATAGGCAGAAAAACTGCTCAGCGCCTTGCTTTACACATCTTAAAAAGTGATAACAATTCAGTTGCAAATCTTATAAAAGCAATAGAAGAATTAAAGACCAGGCTGAGATTTTGTTCGCGTTGTTACAACATCTCAGTTGAAGAATTATGTGATATCTGCAAAAGTGAAAAGCGCGATAAAAATATAATATGTATTGTTGAAGAAGCGAGTGATGTGATTGCGATTGAACGAACTCACGAATTTAATGGTCTATACCACGTTATTGGAGGAGTGCTTTCTCCCTTGAACGGAATGGGACCCGACTCACTTAAAATTAAAGAACTTCTAAAAAGATTTGAGAAAGAAGATATTAAAGAAATTATTCTTGCGATAAATCCTGATACTGAGGGAGAAACCACAGCCCTTTACCTTGCCAGGTTAATAAAACCATTAGGGATTAAAGTTTCCAGAATTGCGCGTGGTCTGCCAATTGGTGGTGATCTTGAATTTGCGGACGAGGCTACTATCGGAAGAGCAGTTTTAGGAAGAATTGAATTATAATGACTGAATGGTTTGAAGAGTGGTTTAATACAGATGAGTATCTTGATGTTTACAGGCACAGGAACAATGCTGAAGCAAAAGAATTAGTAAAATTAATTTTAAGATTTGTTGATATTCCTGTTAAAGCCGATGTGCTCGATCTTGCTTGCGGAACGGGAAGACATTCAATCATTTTTGCAAAAAATGGCTTTAAAGTTACGGCAGTCGACCTGAGCGAAAAACTGTTGAACGTGGCAAAAAATACTGCCGAAGATAACGAAGTTAAAATTGACTTTATAAAATCCGATATAAGAAGTTTTTTTATCGATAAACAGTTCGATCTCGTAATAAATCTCTTTACAAGTTTCGGTTATTTTAACGATGATAGAGAAAACTTTCTGCTCTTTGATATCGCTTCTAAATACTTGAAAACTTCCGGTTATTTTGTCCTCGACTATTTTAATAAGACTTATTTGGAGAATAATCTTGTAAGGGAATCAAACGATAGCTTTGAACATTGTACATTGGTTCAGAAAAGACATTTAGAAAATAACCGGGTTATTAAGGATATTTTTATAGGCAGAAATGGTGAAGAACACCACTACATGGAATCTGTAAGAATGTACAGCAAGGATGAACTGGTTTTTGCAATTGAAAAAGCAGGGTTTAAAATCACAAATATTTTTGGCGGATTCGCGGCCGAAAAATTTGATGATATGAATTCGCAAAGAATAATTATTATTGCACAAAAATGAAATTCCTTTACCTGATAATTTCCCTTTCATTTTTATCCGGATGTGATCTCTTTAATGTAAGAGATGCGCAAACACCGAATCAACCAAGATCCAATTATCAGTTAGCGGTTACGCCGGATATTTTGATAGAAAACCTTCAGAATTCATTAAAGGACAAAAGTGCAGAAAACTATATCGCTACTTTTGCAAATCCATCTTTTACCACTCAGAAATTTTCTTTTTCTCCTGCGGCTTCGGCCGCATCACAGTTCCCGACTCTGACGGATAATTGGGGACTTTCAAATGAAGAGCAGTATTTTAATAATCTAATAACAAAAGTAGATGTGAATTCTCCTATTACATTGACTTTATCAAACGTATCGTCGAGTTCATTCGGTGACAGTCTTGTTTACAGCGCATCATATTCTCTGAATGTACCATCTAATACAACTGATTTGCCCGCAAATTATCAGGGTGAATTAAAATTTAATATGGTGCGGGACTCGCGGTCTGTTTGGGCAATTTATTATTGGCAGGATACAAAGAACAGCAGCGTACCAAGCTGGAGTGATCTGAAAGGGAGGCTTTATTAGTAATCTGCTAAAATATTTTTTTATTACATTCATATTTTTTGCAGGATGCAAAAATCCATTTGCGCCAGCTCTGGATGTTAATCCTACCTCGTCTGGTTCGGCTCTTTCAGATCTTACAACCACTGGTGGCGTATTCCAAAACTTCCAGTATGCATATACATTTCAGGATACAACAATTTATGGAGAATTACTCAGCGAGGATTTTACATTTACATACAGGGATTACGACCAGGGATTCGATGTATCCTGGGGAAGGGATGAGGAAATGAAGACCACTTATGGCTTGTTTAGAAATACACAAAGGTTAGATTTAGTCTGGAATAATATTATATTGTCCACTCAGGATTCACTGAGTGCAAATATAGTCCGGGGTTTCAATTTAACAATAACTTTTAATCCAACAGATGTTGAAAGGATTGACGGCAGGGTAAATCTGAATTTCAGGAAAGATCCTTCGTCGCACAAGTGGAAGATAATTAGCTGGCGTGATGAATCTAATTTCTAAATATTAAGAAGTAATATGATATTTTTCTGGATAAAAGAATCGCTAAAATTAATTGGAAGAGCTAAATCTTCTTTCTTCCTTTCACTTATTTCTACAAGCATTTCTGTTTTGTTGATTGCCGCATGTGCGATAATTATTCAGGCGTCGAATACATTTCAGAATAATCTGAAAGAAAGCGTTAAAATAAATGTCTTTTTGAAAGATAACATCAGTAAGTCAGAAACCTCAAAAATCAGCAAGGAAATTTCAAACAAAAGATTCGTGAAGTCGGTTTCATATATCGATAAAAATCAGGCTGCTGATAATTTTATAAAAGAGACCGGAGAGGATTTTAGAAAATTATTGGACTACAACCCGCTTCCTGCTTCTTTTCTTGTGACAATAAAAGGAGATTTTGTTCAGCAGGATACGCTTAAAAAATTAATCTCTGATTTCTCAAAAATCAATGGTGTTGATGAAGTCTCTTTTCAGCAGGATTTTATCTATAAGTTGCTTCAATATTTGACCGAAATAAAGAAATATATTTTTATTATTACGGCAATATTGTTTTTCATTTCGCTTTATCTTGTCTACAGCACAGTTAAACTGATCACTACTTCAAAATATGAAGAACTTGAAACAATGAAGCTTGTAGGTGCAAAACTATCCACCATTAAAATGCCGATTGTTCTGAACGGTGTGCTAATAGGTCTATTTGCAAGTATTATTTCTCTCGGAATATTTTTGATTTTTTTTAATTACTTCAATAATTATTTCAAACTATACGAGATAATTCATTTCAGATTAAGGTATTTTCTTGAGGGAATGCTGTTATTAGGTCCGGTGCTGGGATTTTTTGTAAGTTTGATATCATTGAGAAAAATTACTTTGAAAATTTGACAAGCTGAGGAGGGTAATTGGCAAAAGCTAATGTTGTAATTACAGGCGGAGCCGGTTTTCTGGGTTCACATCTCTGCGATAAATTTATTGCCGAGGGATTTAAGGTAGTTTGCATAGATGACCTAATCACAGGTAACATTGAAAATATTTCTCATCTTGCCGGCAATGAAAATTTCAGCTTTATTAAACACGATATTACAAACTATGTATTCATTCCGGGCAAAGTAGATTATATTTTACACTTCGCATCGCCCGCCAGCCCGATTGATTATTTAAAACTCCCGATCCAAACTCTAAAAGTCGGATCACTCGGTACTCATAAAATTCTTGGACTTGCTAAAGAAAAAAATGCAAGAATGCTGCTTGCATCCACCTCCGAGATTTATGGCGACCCTGATGTTCATCCTCAAAAAGAAGAATATTGGGGGAATGTTAATCCAATTGGTCCTCGTGGTGTTTATGATGAAGCAAAGAGGTTTGCAGAAGCAATAACAATGGCTTATCATCGTTATCATAAACTTGACACAAGAATAGTCAGAATCTTTAATACATACGGCCCAAGAATGAGGTTAAATGATGGAAGAGCGCTTCCGGCTTTCGTAGGTCAGGCATTAAGGGGTGAAGATATAACTGTGTTTGGTGATGGCTTGCAAACCAGAAGCTTTTGTTATGTTTCTGATCTTGTTGATGGAATTTTTAGGCTACTTATGTCTGATGAAACAAACCCGGTTAATATTGGTAATCCGGAAGAAATAACAATAAAGCAATTTGCGGAAGAAGTTATCAAAATAACCGGGACAAAAAGTAAAATAGTAAATAAACCATTGCCCGAAGATGATCCAAAGGTTCGCCAGCCGGACATTACAAAAGCGCGTAAAATTCTCGGATGGGCCCCCAAAATAGTCAGAGAAGAAGGCTTGAAAATTACGATAGACTATTTCAAAAAAAGGCTGAATAAATAGCTATTTAGCCTTTTGTCGAATTATACATTTCTAAAGTTGGAAAAAATAAGTAATTTAGTAAGAATGTTTTAAATAAATAAAGAAATTTATAAGAGGGAGTATGTGCGGAATAGTAGGATATATCGGGGATAAAAATTGTGTACCCATCCTTATTAATGGCTTAAAAAGGCT
Source organism: uncultured Bacteroidota bacterium (assembly GCA_963772675.1). Taxonomy (GTDB): domain Bacteria; phylum Bacteroidota; class Ignavibacteria; order Ignavibacteriales; family Ignavibacteriaceae; genus JAKAGZ01. The sequence goes on along the minus strand of CAVYYF010000007.1, from coordinate 136,571 downwards.
GGAATACCGTGGTTATGATTCTGCCGGAATCGGGATCATCAATAACGGGAATTCTGATGTTATTAAAAAGCCCGGAAAAGTTTCCGTACTTGAAAAGGAGATTGAGAAATACAATTTGAACGCAAAAATTGGTATTGCTCACACAAGATGGGCTACCCATGGTGTACCTAATGAAGTGAATGCACATCCTCATTTCAACGAAGATAAAAGTATTTTTGTTATCCATAATGGAATTATTGAAAATTACCAGACTCTCAGGAAAGGCCTGCAGAAATTCGGATATAAATTTGTTACCGATACTGATTCAGAAGTTATTCCTCACCTGATCGATAGTTTTATTAAAAAGGGCTTGAATTTATTTAATGCTGTCCGTGCTTCACTTACTGAAATTGAAGGAACTTACGGACTTGTAATTATTTATTCTAAGGAGCCGGATAAATTAGTTGTAGCAAGAAAAGGCTCCCCGCTGGTGATCGGTGTAGGCGACGGTGAAAATTTTGTAGCCTCCGACGTTTCTGCGATTATAGCTCATACGAAACAGGTTGTTTATCTTGAAGATGGTGAAGTTGTTGAGATAACAAAGAACAATTTTATAACTAGGGATATTTCCGAAGAAACTGAAATTAAAAAAGAAGTTCACGAAATAAGTATGACGATTGATGAGCTTGATAAGGGCGGCTATCCACATTTCATGCTTAAAGAAATTATGGAACAACCCGAATCAGTGAAAAACTCATTGAGAGGAAGGCTTCTCTTTGATGAGGGAACTGCAAGATTGGGCGGTCTTCGGTCTGTTGCAGATCAATTGGCAAGTGCAAAAAGAATTATAATTTCGGCCTGCGGGACTTCGTGGCATTCAGGTTTGGTAGGTGAATATATGCTTGAGCAATTTGCACGTATCCCAACCGAAGTTGAATATGCTTCTGAATTCAGGTACAGAAATCCTATTATAAATAAAGATGACGGAATAATATTTATTTCGCAAAGCGGTGAAACAGCTGATACGCTTGCGGCTTTAAAAGAATCAAAAATTCGCGGTACTCTTAGCCTCGGAATTTGTAACGTGGTTGGTTCTTCAATTGCTCGTGAGACACAAGGCGGAGTTTATTGTCACGCCGGACCTGAGATAGGTGTTGCTTCAACAAAAGCATTCACTTCACAGCTTATTGTGCTGGCACTTATTACTTTGCTTATCGCGCGCAAACGAGATATGAGTAAAGTTGACGGAATAAAGATCGCCGAAGAGCTCCAGGCGTTGCCGGATAAGATTTCACAAATATTAAAATTAAATGATCAGATTGAAGCGATTGCAGAAAAATTCAAGGGTGCAAAAAACTTTCTTTACCTCGGACGTGGATATAATTTCCCCGTCGCTCTGGAAGGCGCTCTAAAACTGAAGGAAATTTCATATATACACGCAGAAGGGTATCCTGCAGCGGAAATGAAACACGGACCAATCGCATTGATAGATGACAATATGCCCGCGGTGTTTATTGCTCCCAAAGATTCCACTTACGATAAAATAATAAGCAATATTGAAGAAACAAAGGCTAGAAATGGAAGAATTATTGCAATCGCAAGTGAGGATGATGATAACATTGACAGTCTTGTTGATTATTCCATTAAAATACCTGACACAATTAGAATGTTAATGCCGGTATTAACAGTTATTCCGCTTCAGTTGCTTGCATATCACATCGCAGTTAAAAAAGGATTGAATGTTGACCAGCCGAGAAATTTAGCAAAAAGTGTGACCGTAGAATAATATTAATTAAAATACATTTCACAATAAATATAGTGGGGCAATTATGTCAAAAACCAACGTGCTGATTATGGGCGCCGCCGGAAGAGACTTCCATAATTTCAATGTCTATTATCGCAATAATGAAAAATATAATGTAGCTGCATTTACTGCTACACAAATCCCGAACATACAGGGGAGAGTTTATCCGCATGTTCTGGCGGGCAAACTTTATCCTAAAGGAATTAAAATATATGATGAAAAAGAGCTGACATCACTCATCAAAAAATTAAAAATTGATGAGGTCGTCTTTTCATATTCAGATGTAAAATTTGATTATGTAATGACGAAAGCATCTATTGTAAATGCTGCCGGCGCTTCCTTCAAGCTACTTGGTTCGGCTCAGACAATGATCAAGAGCAGTAAACCATTAATTTCTATTGTTGCCGTCAGAACCGGAAGCGGAAAATCGCAGACTTCACGAAGAGTTGTAAAATTATTGAGAGATGCAGGGAAAAAAGTTGTTTCAATAAGACACCCTATGCCTTACGGCGACCTTGCAAAACAGGCGGTGCAGAGATTCGCTTCTATTTCAGATCTTAAAAAACAAAAATGTACTATAGAAGAAATGGAAGAATATGAGCCACACATTGCAATGGGTAGCGTTATTTATGCCGGAGTTGATTACGAGGCAATTTTGAGAGAAGCTGAAAAAGAGGCCGACGTAATTATCTGGGACGGTGGAAATAATGATATGTCATTTTATCATTCCGATGTAACTTTTGCTGTGGCTGATCCGCATAGAGCAGGACACGAACTTTATTATTATCCGGGAAATACATCAGTTCGTATGGCAGATGCAGTTATTATAAATAAAATCGATTCTGCTGACCCGCAGAAAGTAAGAGAAGTTAGAAATAATATTCACAAGTTGAATCCGAATGCAAAAATAATTGAAGCCGCGTCACCTATATTTGTAGATAAACCGGAAGTTATCCAGGGGAAGAAGGTGCTTGTTATTGAAGATGGCCCGACATTAACACACGGCGAAATGCAATATGGCGCTGGAATGGTTGCGGCCTGGAATTACGGCGCTTCCGAAATCATTGACCCGAGGCCGTACACAGTAAAATCAATTACAGAAACTTTCAAAAAATATCCGAAGATCGGAACACTGCTGCCTGCAATGGGTTACGGTGACGACCAAATGAAAGACCTTCAGACTACAATCAACAAAACAAAATGTGATTCGGTTGTAATCGGCACACCAATTGACCTGGGTAGAATACTAAAAATAAACAAACCGAATACCAGAGTTCGCTATGAACTGCAGGAAATCGGGGCTGTTACGGTTGAATCAGTGTTAAAAGAAAAGAAAATAATCTGATTAGATTATTGATGATCTAAATTTCTAAGAGTAGTTTTTATTGCTCAAAACTTTTGAGGTTATAATAAAAATCTATATTTTTGAATCCTGATTTTAATAAGTAAAAGATACTTTTTAACGGGCGGATAGCTCAGTCGGTAGAGCAAAGGACTGAAAATCCTTGTGTCGGCGGTTCAATTCCGTCTCCGCCCACTTCAGATGCCGGATATAACCGAATATCCGGTTTTTTTATTTTAAACAGATTGGAATCTTTATCACCCGTGTACTATTTGTGCACCTTAAAACAGTAAATAAGTACACACCTACCGGTACCAAAAACACCCTGAGAAAGGGCATAGATTTAATAAATGATTATTTAATTCTGCTTTAAGTTGTTATTATTGCAGTTGGTTTTATTGTGAAGGAAAATATTATTAAGAGATAATCTTTATTTGGTAATTTTATTTTTACAATATCATCTTCTCTGATTGAACAAAATCCTCAGCCTTTAGGGGGAATATACTTTGGTTACTCTTATATCCGAATGACCAAACAATATTGAAACTTTAAATATGCTCACTCATATCTGAACCAAACAACTTGCAAATGTATGCCTTAACTAATGAAAGTTAACCCAGGGCCTGAGATTGGGTTTCTCAATAATCTTTTTTGAATTTATGTGAGATAAAACTTTGCATTTGTAAACATCAAACTAATCCTTTGGTATATGTAAGTTATTTTCATAGCTAATAATCTGTTCCTTTTTTTTACATCATATCAAAATGGTTCATATTATTCTAATCTATTTTATTCAATTTCATATATTTTACTATTAAATCATTGGCATAATAAATGGATATTAGTTATAAACTTTAGAATGCACCTTTCATTTGTTAATTATATTTTTTAGGAATCTTCTAAGGTTAGGCATTTTAAAAAATGCGGGAATAGCTCAGTTGGTAGAGTGCAGCCTTTCCAAGGCTGATGTCGCAGGTTCGATCCCTGTTTCCCGCTCGATAAATCTACAAAAGGGGATATTTTGGTGGAAAAGAATAGGTTTATTAAATGGCGCTGTAGCCAAGTGGTTTAAGGCAAAGGCCTGCAAAGCTTTTTTCGTTGGTTCGAATCCAGCCGGCGCCTCAAAAATAAAAGTTCTGATATTTAATCAGGATTTTTTATCAATTATTCTATTTATCCACTGAATTAGGCAAATCCTCGGCTTTCGAATGAGAATAAATTTCTATTACCCTAAGTCTGAAGGACCAACAATTTGGAAACTTCAAATATGTTTACACCTGTTTGAACCAACCAGCCTGCAAATGTATGTCTGAGAGAAAGAAAGTTTATCCGTGAGTTATTAGTAAAATAAAAAAATTGGTATAGCTTTAATTAGCCTTGCGGGTTTGTATCGTTAATTGTTCCTGAATAAGCTCTTTAGAAATAAGTGCTTTTTCAGTTAGCGGGTGCTATTATCTTCGTTATGAAAACCAGTTTCATCTTCCCATCCAATTGGTGCATTAAGATAGAGTATAAACATTAACAAAGGTGTCAATACACAGATGGCTATGCAAACTATAATAAAATTCATATAATCCTTTTTATTAAAATGTTCTCTACAAAATGAATTAATTGCTTATGCATAATAAAACATTCAAGGAATTTATATGTTAAGTCATTATTATTTAATTGTTAAAGAATTATAAATAAACTACGCCCTGTATAGTAGGAACAAAAAAAATTGTTTTAATATAACCGCCCTTAATTGATGCCCCTTCCAATTAGAAGTTACTAATTGGACTGTTTGTCCTTTAAGTATTTTATAAAGAATTTTAATACAAAAGCAATAATTACACCCATCTTTTTGGTTATTTGTTTTTCACCACTAATCTACAAGAGGTTGAAATTTAAATACAAGCGGGCAAGTGGATGTCCCATATTGAGATAAAAAAGAAGATCCGATTTGTGTAACTAATTGTAAATAAAAGGCTTAGATGTCCACATCTTAAATGGCATAATAGTTGATTTATAACTGTATAAAACTTGAATGTATTTGACCAAATCTGAAAGAGGGCAAAATGAAGAAACTTTTACAAAATTTTAATTCTATTATAATAAGCATACTTTTATTAGCAAGCTGTACTCAGGCTTCAGTAAAAACACCAATAAATAGTTCCCCATCTAATACATGAATCAGGAATAACAAGTCCATATACATTTACTTGGTCACTTAGTGAACATGGAAGTGCTCCAGATGCTTATGAAGTCCAAATTTCTACCAATCAGGATTTCACAAATATTGTAGCTGACATAAAAGATTTAGTAACTACGAACATAAATATTGATTTAACTAGTCTAAATGGTGGCACAACTTATTTTTGGAGGGTTATAGCTACAAAAAAAGATAAGCATCCTAAAACTTCTGATTATACCTGTTTTACCACTAATCTTAACTTATCCTTGCCTGTTGAGTTAATCTCTTTTTCCAGTTCTGTAAGTGGGAATGAAGCAATATTAAAATGGACAACAGCAACTGAAGTTAATAACTATGGTTTTGAAATTGAAAGGAAAAGTGAAAACTCAGGCTGGCAAAAGATAGGTTTTGTTAGTGGTTCTGGAAACAGCAACTCACCACACAGCTATTCATTTACAGACCAGCCAAATAGTGGAACAAGTTTTTCTTATAGGATTAAACAATTGGATAATAATGGAGAGTTTGAATATTATGATGCAATAACAATTTCTCTTGCTAGTACGAACGGAACTAAATTATTGCAGAATAGTCCTAACCCTTTTAATCCTTCTACATCAATTAAATTTTATGTCCCACAGTCGGTGGATGTAACTATAAAGATATATAATATATTAGGTGCAGAAGTTACAACACTTGTAAACAAAGCGGTTTCAGCTGGTTATCATGTAGCATACTGGAATGGAAAAGATAATTATGGCAATAGTGTATCAAGTGGGGTATACTTATATAGGCTGACTGCTGGAAATTTTACAGAAACTAAAAAAATGAATTTGTTGAAGTAAAGTTTTCTTCAGAACTTTTTTAATCAGTGAAACAATATTGTTACTCCTGTAAATTTGTAATAAATATAAAAAGCTCATTACACTTGGTAATGAGCTTTTTAATTATTCAGTATTTACTGCAATACCCAATCCTCAACTTTTTATTGAAAATAAATCTAAGTTACTCTTATATCAGAATGTTCATGTAATCTGAAAATATCCTCTTACAACTTTCATTACTAAGCAGCTAACATATGTGGGTCTTATTAAGAATTACCGATTTTGCAAATAGCTATTTTAGATATTTACTGGATTTAGTAAATTCTCAGGTTTTTGGGGAAATTACGTAAATTAAAAATTGCGCAAGGTAGGGTGGTTTTTTGCTTATTTTATTTGTAAAATGTTACACAATTCTTTGAATAGTAGCCAAAAAAAACTGAAAATATGTTCCTATCTAAAAAGAAAATAAAGGTTAATGATCTTGCAGCATTGCTGTATATATCTACTATTGACTCAACTCAACTAGACAATTTCATTGAGAAATTAAGCAATATAAAAACGCTTGACAGATCTAAGGTCTTTAGAGAATTAATTTTATTGAAGCTAATTATTGTTTGTTATTTACTTTCTTCAAATAAATTGTTTGCATCTAATAGGGACAGAATAACTCGTTTGCAACTTGAATACCTTGAACATTTTGAAGCAGATGAAGATAAATTCGATGGCGAAATTCCATTCGTAGATTTATTTGAAAGTAGAATGAAAATTTACAAACCAATAATTGAGCATGACTGTTTTGAATGTGCTATAGAAATAGGAAAGATAATTACGGATAACTGTGGCATTGAAACTTCACATGCTTTTGTTTATATGATTAAAAATTATTATCTGAATAGCCTATTAAAATTTAAGGATTTAATTCTTAAATATAGATTGATTTAGCAATCATTAATAATCCTTATACCAATTATTTAATTTATTTACTGAACTCAGCAAATTCTCGACTCTCACCGGAATTAATTTCTAATAGTTTATGTTCTTTATATAGTAGTTGAATTTTCCTAAAATTTCAGATTGAGCCCACTTAATTCTTATTTAGGACATTTTATAAAAAATCTAAAAATTGCTTAAGTGATTGCCATTTCTTAAATTAAGCCTAATATGTAAGGAGATTATGGCTTACATTCAGACCGTAGGAAAAAGGGGCTTGCCGAAAAGATCAAAAAACTCTTTATCACTTGGGGGTAAATATGAAAAAAGCAATTATTCTCTTAGTTATTTTATTCCTTTTTTCTGTTTCTTCATTTTCACAGGTTAAGATTACTACTAATGTGGGTTATCAAAAGACCACAGGCGATTTTACCAATAGTTATAAGGCAGGGCTAGGGGTTTCCGGTGGAATCGAGTATTATCTTCAAGATTCAAATGTAGCAATTTCAACTGAAGTCGGTTACAACAAATTTACTACTTTAATCAATTTATTTGGCCTTTCACCAGATATGGATATTCTGACATTTACCGGGGGTGTAAGAGATTTTATCAAATCAGAAGGTAGCAAAATTTATCCGTATTTCGGAGCAAAGCTGGGACTAATGAGTTCAAAAATTGCTGATACAGGAAATTCATCTGTATTATCCTTTATTTGGGCACTACAAGCTGGGCTCAGATTTCAAATAGCTCAAGGCGGGACTTCAATTGATTTTAATATTCAATATAACAACTCATCCAGAAATAGTGAAACTATTTCTTTTTTAGGAATTAATGCCGGGTTGGCTTTTGCTATATAAACGGAATATCATTTCTGAAAAAATAAAATATATTTACTTTATTAAAGGGAAATTGTTATATTAATCTTAATAATTTTTTAGTAGCCAGCTAAACACAGGGGTTATTTATGGAGCAACAATTTGACGAAGCTAGTGGCCATTCTTCAACCAACAATAATATTGGAAATGAAAGGAAAATAGCGGATGCACATGCGTTATCATCAGTCTTTTTTGAAACGCATGTAAAAGATAAAGAATCTAGAGGTGGTTTTATACGAACCATTACGTTAGCATGTAAGCCTGATTCCGAAAAAGTCGAACTGACTCTGGAGGAATTTCACAAAATGATGAAATTTCTTTCAGGCGGGCGTCATTAAAAATATAAATTACCTTATTATTTGATCTATCGTACACATAGATTTTTAATCTAATACTATAAAAAAAACCTTCCTCAACAGGGTTTTAATTTTCAAATTAATTTAGTGATTTACTGTCGCATTTAATTTTATTATTAACCGCAGTTCCTTAGTTTTAAGTATAATAACAATTGAAAGTTAGTTATTCGAGGTTAAATGGGTTTACGAAGTACAAAATCATTTAAAACAATGATGCTTATAGCTGTACCTTCACTGGCGCTATTTATTATCATGTTCTTGCTGACAAATCATTCAAACGAAGTAGCTTTTCATAACTTTATGAGGACTACTTTCGGGCTGACAAACAGCTGGCCTCATTCTCCTTATGGGCCGGGTTGGCTTGTTGCAATTTGCAAAGATATTGCTGCATTAGGTGGGCACATTGACTTCGTTTTAATTGTCGGTTTTGTCTCCTGCTTCCTGTATTTTTTGAGAGAGAATAAGAGACTGACTGAATTTTTGTTCACTATTATCGGCGCAGTAATTTTATTGCTCATTCTTAAATTTACAATGAATTCTAATAGCCCTGGTAATATGTTTGATGTCTTTTTCAGTGATGATCTTGGATTCCCTAGCGGACACGCATTAATCGCTGTTGTGCTTTATACGGCCCTCGCAAAATATTCTGGCAGAAGGCTAATTTATACGTCTGCGCGTTATGTCGTTTACGTTTTTGCCGCATTATTAATTTTTTTAATTGGAGTAAGCAGGTTGTTCACTTCTCACACACCAACCGAAGTAATCGCCGGATGGAGTGCCGGATTGTTCTGGCTTTCAATTACTAATTACTTTTTCGTAAAACACTAATGTTTGATAGTAAGGTCTAAAGCAAATTATACACTTATCTGCTTTGCCGATAACAAAGGAATGGGAATACTAACCCTGTTAATCAATGAAAAGACTGTATTTTTGATATTCTGATTTTAGCAGGGTAGATTCGGCAATAAAAAGCCTGCCGGCTGGGATGCTGACAGGCTAACCGCTTTACGTCGGCAGGCAGGGGAGGACCTGTCCGACACGGTTTAAAAATTTAATCTAAATATTATAATCGAAAAAGTAAGCTACCCTTATAAGCGAAGTTAAAATATAGAATTCTTAATAGCAAGTCTTAATCCTTGGTTAACATTTATATTTATCTCCCTTTTAGAGACAAAAATTATTCATATTTTAAATCTTACGTTTTTATGAAATTCTTGATTAAAATAGGATTTAATTATGTGGAAAGTCTCTGACAGGGAACATAAATTCATTTTATCTTGTTTATTACTTTAATTTATAAAAAGGAATATTTCCTATGACTTCAAAATATTATTTAACACTGCTACTTTTTTTTGCTTTCAGTATTATTTCAGTTAATTTTGCAAGCAATAATAACGTACAGAATTCATCTGGAAAAATGCAGAAACAAAATAAGAATCCCTTTTTCTCGCCAAGCAAGCTTCCGTTTCAGGCGCCGCCTTTTGATAAAATAAAAGACAGTGATTACCAGCCTGCAATTGAGGAAGGAATGAAGCAACAACTTGAGGAGGTTAAAAAAATTGCTGAAAACCCGGCTTCCCCTACATTCGAAAATACGCTTGTTGCTTTAGAAAAAAGTGGCCAGCTTTTATCGAGAGTTGCATTAGTTTTTAATGCAATTACTTCAGCTAATACAAATCCTGCTTTACAAAAAATACAGGAAGAAGAAGCCCCCAGGCTTGCTGCTCATAGAGATGCCATTTATCTTAATGCAAAATTGTTTCAGAGAGTTAAATCAATTTATGAGAAACGCAATCAGCTAAAGCTCGACCCTGAATCAAAAAAACTAATTTCGTATTATTATGATAAGTTTGTGCATGCCGGTGCAAATCTTTCCCCGGAAGACAAGGCAAAGCTAAAAAAACTAAATGAAGAAGATGCAACACTTCAGGCAAAATTTGTTAATAAATTATTGGCAGGAACAAAAACCGGTGCTCTTGTCGTGAACAATGTTAGTGAACTTTCCGGGCTTACACCTGCACAAATAGAGGCGGCGGCACAAGCAGCAACTGAACGGGGACTTAAAGGAAAGTGGTTGATTCCTTTACAAAATACTACTCAACAGCCCGATCTGCAATTTCTTACCAACAGGGAAACACGTAAAAAACTTTTTGAAGCATCGTGGAACAGGTGTGAACACAATGATGCTAATGATACCCGTTCAGATATAGAAAGACTTGCAAAAATAAGGGCAGAAAAAGCAAAGTTGCTGGGCTACTCAAATTATGCGGGATGGGTTCTTGAAAATCAAATGGCAAAGACTCCGGAAAAAGTTGAAAAATTCCTTTCAGGATTAGTGCCAGCAACAGTTGCAAACGAACAAAAAGAAGCTGCTGAAATACAGTCGTTTATCAATAAATCTGGCGAAAAGATTAAGCTACAACCATGGGACTGGAGTTTTTATGCTAGTAAACTTCGAAAAGAAAAATACGGTCTGGATGATTCTCAGGTTAAACCATATTTTGAATTAAATAATGTACTTCATAAAGGAGTATTCTATGCAGCTCACGAACTATACGGCTTAACATTTAAAGAGTTGAATAATATTCCAGTTTACCAGAAGGACGTTCACGTTTATGAGGTTTTTGACAAAGACGGCTCACCGCTTGCTCTTTTTTACACAGATTATTTTAAGAGAGATAATAAATCCGGTGGTGCCTGGATGGATAATTTTGTTCAGCAATCAAAACTCCTTGGTACCAAGCCAGTAATTTATAATGTATTAAATATCAACAAGCCTGCTCCGGGTGAGCCTGTGCTGCTAAGCTACGATGAAGTTACAACTATGTTTCATGAGTTCGGTCATGCACTTCACGGAATGTTTGCCGACCAGAAATATCCGAGTCTGTCCGGGACTAATGTTCCGCGCGACTTTGTTGAATTTCCTTCACAGTTTAACGAACATTGGGCGCTTTATCCTAAAGTGTTAGAGCATTATGCTTTGCACTACAAAACAGGTGAACCCATACCGCAGGAACTTGTAGATAAAATAAAAAAGGCTTCAAACTTTAATCAGGGATATGATTTTACAGAGATTCTGATAGCTGCTGATCTGGATATGGCATGGCATACTCTGTCAGCAAATTTGCCTGAACAAAATTCAGATAAATTTGAAACTGCAAGTTTGAAAAAAGATAATTTATTGATTTCAGATGTACCTTCCCGTTACAGATCAAGTTATTTTCTTCACATCTGGGCGAACGGTTATGCCTCTGGATACTACGCTTATATTTGGACGGAGATGCTTGATGATGATGCGTTCGACTGGTTTGAACATAATGGCGGGCTAACACGAAAGAACGGCGACCGTTTTAGAAATATAATTCTGTCGCGCGGGGCTACTGAAGATTATAGTAAAATATTCCGCGAGTTTACAGGACATGATCCAAGTCTCGAACCAATGTTAAGAGATCGTGGTTTGAAATAGTCATTTAAATTATTTTTTGCATATCAAAAAACCCCGAAGGTCAATTAGTGAACTTCGGGGTTTCCTTTTTTTTATAATCAGGCACACAGAAATAATTCCTTACTATATTTACGATAAAGAATTCTTAATACTTTTGTATTGACTATATACTAAAATTATTGCAGGTTGTACTAGCCTAAGACAAAACTTATTGTTTCTAAATTCTGTTTCACGAAATATTCTTACATAATCATTGGTCCAGTAAATAAATGTCAATTTAAGGCCATTATTATTTACATAATCAATTGCAGGAATATGTTCACATTTTATCCATTTCGTAAATAATTTCCGTAAAATTTAAAAATTTCTTAAGGAGCATTATATATGAAAAAAAAATTAATATTTCTTTACGGGGTATTATGTTATCTGGTCTTTTTTGTGGCTTTTCTTTATGCTATCGGGTTTGTAGGAAATTTTATTGTTCCAAAATCAATTGATTCAGGTTTTGTGTCTGGTACTATGCGTTCTTTTTTAATAAATGCATTTTTGCTTGGATTATTTGCAGTGCAACACAGCGTAATGGCACGCCCATGGTTTAAGAAATGGTGGACAAAGATTATTGGTCACACTATCGAACGAAGTACTTATGTTCTTATTGCAAGCTTGTTATTGTTTCTGTTATATTGGAAATGGCATCCAATGACTTCTGTAATTTGGAATACAGAAAGTGGGGCTTTTACGCTGGTTCTAAATATATTATTTTGGCTTGGCTGGCTGATAGTTTTGCTTTCAACTTTTATGGTCAGTCATTTTGATTTATTTGGCTTAAAGCAAGTTTATGAAAATTTTAAGAGCAGGCAATATCAATTTCCCAAATTTAAGGCAAACTATTTTTACGCTATTGTCAGGCATCCAATTATGCTAGGTTTTATAATTGCGTTCTGGGCAGCTCCCACCATGACTCTCGGGCATTTAATATTTTCAATTGCAACTACAGCATATATCCTCATAGCTGTAAAATATTTTGAAGAAAAAGACCTGATAAAATACCATGGAGCCGCATATCAGGAATATCAAAAGAAAGTCCCAATGATTATTCCTTTCACAGGCGGGAGTAAATAAAAATATTATTTTTCTTGATAGAAAAGATGACATCTTTTTATAAGATGTCATCTTTATTTTAAAGCTATTCTGAAATATACAAATAGGTTATTCAATTTATTATACGTAATTTTGGTTATTAAAAGGAAAATAACCCAGCCGGTCTGAATTTACAATAACTCCAACCCTGATTAGTTTCCTCAGAAAAAAATAATACATAACATCTCAATTGGAATAATTTCAAATGACAAAATCGTTCGAAGAAATTGGAATAGAAAAAAATGTTTTACAAGCTATAAATGAAATTGGATTTGAAGAACCAATGCCCGTTCAGCAGGAGGTTATACCTCTTTTGTTGGAGGGTAAAGGAGACATTATCGCCCTTGCGCAAACAGGTACAGGCAAGACAGCTGCTTTCGGTCTGCCGATAGTCCAAATGACTGATACGAAAAATAAAAACACACAATTTTTAATCCTTTCACCAACCAGGGAACTTTGTCTTCAGATAGCTGATGATCTACTCTCATTTGCGAAGTATACTCCGGGAATAAAAATTGCCGCAGTATTCGGCGGGGCAAGTATAGAAAGGCAGATCAAGATGATAAAAAAAGGAGTTCATATTATTTCGGCAACACCCGGCAGGCTGATCGATCTTATTAATAGAAAAATTGTGCATTTAAAAAACATTAACACGCTTGTTCTTGATGAAGCGGATGAAATGTTGAATATGGGCTTTCGTGATGAGCTTGAAAAGATTTTGATAGAAACCCCTGCTGATAAAAACACCTTACTTTTTTCAGCAACAATGCCGAAGGAAGTTCGTCTGATTTCAAATAATTATATGAAAGACCCTGTGGAGATCACTATCGGTAAAAGAAATTCCGGTGCGGAAAATATAAGCCATATTTGTTATATGACCCATGCTAAGGATCGTTATCCTGCATTGAAAAGGATAGTGGATTTTAATCCCGATATATATGGAATTGTATTTTGCAGAACCAGGAGAGAGACCCAGGAAGTTGCGGAGCATTTAATGAAAGACGGCTACAACGCTGATTCTTTACATGGTGATCTTTCACAGCCACAAAGAGACAGCGTGATGAATAAATTCCGCGCAAAGAGTCTGCAGCTGTTAATTGCAACGGATGTTGCTGCACGCGGAATTGATGTCGATAATATTTCACATATCATTAACTACAATCTACCTGACGAATCTGATATTTATACTCATCGAAGCGGGCGGACAGGAAGAGCCGGCAGGGAGGGGACATCAATCGTTATTGCTAATTTAAAAGAGAAAAATAAAATATATCAAATTGAAAAGCTTATTAATAAAAAATTTGATTTTCGCCAGGTACCCTCGGGCAAAGATATTAGCCGGACCCAGTTATTTCACATCGTTGACAGGATAGAAAAAATTGAAGTTGATGATTCTGAAATAAATTCATTTCTTCCTGAAATTCTGAAAAAACTTGAATGGCTTGATAGGGAAGAGTTGATCAAAAAATTCGTCTCTGTTGAGTTCAACCGTTTTATAGAATACTATAAAAATCTTTCTGATCTTAACACGCCGGTAAGTAGTGGAAATGCGCAAGGTGGAAGTAAAAGCGGGAATGGCTATACCAGGTTTTTTATTAATCTTGGTCGAATGGACGATATCAATCCTGCAAAACTTATCGGAATGGTAAACGATTATACCGGCGTCAGGGATATTGAAATAGGTGAAATTGAAATACTTAAGACTTTTTCCTTTTTTGAAGCTGATCAGGAATACTCCGATGAAATACTTGCTGGCTTTAACGGTAAGATGTTTTAAAACCCGTCAGATTGGTGTGGAAATAGCCGGTCAAAAAAGGGAGCAAAAAAGAAACAGAAGCCGCGGCAAAAGAGAAGGGAAAAAAGATTTCAGAAAATTCGGAAAGAATAAGAACGATAATAAAAGAAAGGTAAGAAAAAAATAGTCATTGTCGATTTGGATTTGAATAAAGTGTCCTGCAAATATGGCAGGACACTTTTTTAATATCATAATCCAAACATAACTGTTGCAGTTATAGCAAATGTGCTAAGAGTTCTTGAACTGCTTATAAAATGATCCGTACTGCCTGCCTGATATAAAGGATCCTGATCATCATTTAATGCAAGATATGAATCAACTCTTTTGCTCTGAGTTGGATTTGTAACATTAAACTTTTTACCAAAAGCATTGAGAATATTATATTGCGCACCTACATCAAGAGTTAAACCCACTATATTTATTATCACTCCACCTGAAATTCCATATCCAACTCTTGAATCGCTTTTGATATCATACTCGCCGGTTGGAACAGAGGCAACTCCCTGGAAAGAAACATTACCACTAAAATGATTAAAGGAGATATTAGCTCCAATATAAGGAGTAACCGGAAAGAGCGGAATGCTCAATTTAAATTCGGGTCCTAATTTCAAAGACAGAATTTTCTGAGATAAATCAATGCTTCCCTGACCCGGGGTTGAATTCCCATTATTGCTTAATGAAGCATAATCCATTTGGCCTACAAGATTAAGTCCCAAAATGCCAATTCTTGCTTTAACCTGGTAATCTATTCCGCCTGATTGTCCATAATTAGTCCCGGAATAATATTCCGTGGTTGATCCAACGAAATCACCTTTAGGAGAAACACTACCAAAGCCTACACCTACCTGCAATGTAAAAGGACTTGGTAGCGGTGTTTGAGCAAAGATAGGTAAGCTGATAATAACCGTTAAAATAAAAATTTTACGGATGTTGCTGAAAATATTCATAGTAGATCCTTTAATAATTGACTAATATAAATATTACGATTTATAATCAGACATTCAAATGATAAGTACGTAGCTCAAAGAATGATTTTTCTGTGAGTCCATTTTATAAAATATCACAGGATAGTTTGTAATGATTGTGAACCGTCCATAATAATTAAACTATTTTCATCACATTTTTAATGCTTTTGGGCAATATTTGTCTAAATTTAGTAAGGATAAAAACGGGAGTCCAATGGGTACAGATTATTCAAAGCAGTCTTTGCAGCAATTGTATGACATTTATGCCAAACTTGACAACGAAAGGGATTATTTTGAGGCCGAAGAAATATTTGGGGAAATAAGAAAAAGAGAAAAGGCGACAACATTTCCTGTAGATATTAAAATGGCAACTCGTGGAGTGCGACTACTGGCATTTATGATAGATACGGCAATTGTCTGGATAATATCAACTTTTGTTATCAGGTTTGGTTACGGATCTTTTTTCTCTCTCGATCTTCGCAAATTGATTATGGGAGACCAGGAATATATTAAAGCTTTGTTTCTCGTAATTATTCTTTCTTCCTGTCTCATATATTTTATTGTAAATGGTTTTTTATTGTACAAGAATGGTCAAACTGTAGGAAAAAAAATAATCGGCATAAAAATTACTGATCTTAAAGGGAAAATCCCTCCTCTGACAAAAAGTTATTTATTAAGATTTTTGTTACCCTCGTTAATTTGTTCGATGCCGGTACTTGGAATTTTCTTATGGTTTGCGGATATGCTTTTTATCTTTGGTAAGAGTAAAAGATGCTTGCACGATTACATTGCCGAGACAAAAGTTATGTTTGCAGGAGAAGAAATTTATTGGTGATTTTAATCAGCAACAGATTCCAAATGATAATTATTTTCTTTATTATACAGTCGTTTAGTAAATTATACGTAATTGATAATCCCATTTTTAATGTTTAAAACTATTTTCAGTGGGCGATAAAGTTAAATATAGGTTTGATGAATTGACCGGGATAATGTACAAATATTATTTTGGCTCTATAACTCTGGACGATATATTCACGTCCTGGGATGATGCCATATCTCAAAAAATAATCCCGCAAAACACAAAAGGTTTTATCTTAGATTTTACAAAAGGAAACTTTGAAATAGCATTAAATGAATATGATAAGATACCGGAATATTATAAGCAGCACCTTGAAATTTTTGGGAACAAAAAAATAGCCATAATAACCCAAACGCCCACGGATATTGTATTGCCCCTTCTGGTTGAAAAAAAAGATAGTGGATACTCATCACGCCCATTCTATACGCACGAGGCAGCATTAGGGTGGGTGCTTAGTTAATCTAAAATTTGCATTTTTATAAAGGGGGAACTACCTGCAAAAATAGTTCCCTTTCTTTCCCCTCGCTAAATTGAAGCCACTTTATTCAGTTAGATTGATCAAAAATCATTTATTTTTTACTTGCCAATCTGAAAGGAATTTTTAAAATTGTATTGGTTTTTAGAAAATAGTTCCTTCTGACCACAGTGATAGGGGTATTCCCAATTATAAATTCTCTGAATAACAGTGTTGTAAATCAAGCTATGTCCGTTGCAGAAATTTGTCAGATATATTTAACAGGAAGCTTTATGAAAAGAATATCAATAACAATATTATTCTTTTTATGCTCACATTTAATTAATGCGCAGGGAATGTTTACGAAAGTCGGGAAGTTTTCGTTAGATGCCGGAGTGGCTTATTTGAATAACGGTTCAGAAAGCGGCATGGCCTACAATCTTAGTACATCAATTGTTGGGACAATTGATATCGGGGCAGATTATTACCGGGCTTTTTCGTCTGACGCTTATAAACGTACGGAAGGAGGCTCAGGTTATGTTGATTTTTACATGCACAAAGATTCTGCGTTAGGTGCAGTACTTAATCTTGCTTATAGCTCTTATAATTATAGCGGGTCATTTCTCGTAGGCATTTCAGGTTATGCCAGGATTATGAATGCAATAGGTCAAAACATTAATCTTTTCCCCTATATGAGCATTGGTTACTTGACTTTTGCAAATGTTGCTTTTGGTATTGGCTTCGCTATTGAGAAGCAGCTAAATAATAACTTTAGTGTGGTCGTTACTCCTCAGGTAGGTTCAGATGGATTTGCAGGCCAATATGGGGTATCACTTGAACTTATTCTAAAATAGAATTTATTATTAAAAATAATTTTATGATAATCCGGAAATAAAAATCTACAGGGACGCATAATGAATAATATATTCAAATCAAACCGAATTACTTTTTTAGTAATTATTTTTTCATTATTCTATATCGGGTGCGGATCAAACCAGGTTTTAATTACTCCAAATTATAAAAGTGAGGAGCTGAATCTTAAGGCTAGAAAAGATGTAAATGCAAAAGTTATAATGGTTATAGACGATAGGAAAGAAAAAGCAGATAATTTGGGAATAGCACAGGTTGGAATATTGAATAAAAAGGTACCATATAATCTTGACCACCCTGTATCCGAATTTGTCAGGAAGTCAGTTACACAGATGCTGTCAACTAAGGAGGATAGTCTCTTCCTGCCATTAAAAATTGTTATCCACAAGTTTATGGTGTGGGAAAGAACCGATATGTTTTCTGAGACAGGGCACTTTTATTGCGACCTCAGTTTTATTTACCCGACGGAAAGGGATTCTTTCGATACTGTTGATACACAGGCTGATGAATTGTCAAGTTCTCTTGATGTAACGAACGGGCTGGAAGAACTAATGTATGAAGGCATTTCGAAAAGTACTGAATCATTTCTTGAAAAATACCGTGAGAAAAGTTCGACATATTTAGCCAGTGCGGTAGATTCCACAATATTTGGAAATAATATAGAACCTGTTTCAGCCGATGCAAATATTACGGAAACTATAGATACATCTTCATCACAATACAATTACAGGAAAGTCGTAGCACAATACGTTGTAGATGAATATGTAGGACCTACTTATTCAGCAGGGAAGAATATCAAATATGGAATACAATTTCTTTATCAAAGGTTTAATAAACTTGGAAGTCACGCAGGCGGCGGATTTGGATATTTATTCCTTTACTATAATGTTGAAAATCCATCAAAGTTTTTGAAAGGATCATTTGTGAATTTTGGATACAGATATGATCTTAGATATTTTCTGTCTCCAGGTAACAAGGGTTTGTATCTTTCAGGTGGAATGCGACTGGCATTTGGAAATGAAAAGATCAATTACGGATCAAGAGAAGAAACTCATTTCTTTTTGGGCCCTACTCTTGAGGAAGCGCTTGGGATGTCGATTAATAATAGAATCCTTTTGGAACTTGGAGCTTTCCAATTGAAATTCTGGGGATCAGATATGCTGCCGGATGATGTTGGTTATTCTTTCGGGATGTATATAAGAATATGATTTAAACGAATCTGAAATCTTAATTTTTTACTTGCCAATAATGGAAGTATTCATTAAAATAGCATACTTATTTAGTGGGAGGCGCCCATCGTTTTCTCTTTCTGTCCGGGGAGCTGGCTGAATAATATTTTTACTAAACATTTATCATTTTACGGGGAAGTTATGAAAAAGCTGTTTGTCATTTTATTTATACTTCTTTTAATAGTTGCCACTGTAATGATTGCAAAAACTATTAACAAAGTTCCCAAAGGATGGACGTTTAAGGCTCCCGATACTTCGTTGTATGAAGTAGGAACTGACAACTCCACTTCCGAAAGCGGGAAATCCTGTGCATATGTATTATCGCACAACACTGCTGAAAGAGAATTTGGTAATTTAATGCAGGCTATTACTGCTAAAAATTATCTTGGAAAAAGATTACAGTTAACCGCCTATATAAAGACCAAAGATGTGAACCGCCGTGTACAGATGTGGATGAGGATAGATGGTAAAAACCCGGAGTATAAACAGCCGCTGGGATTTGATAATATGGGGAAAAGGCCAATTACAGGTACGACGGATTGGAAGCAATATTCAATTGTACTTGATGTTCCTGATAACTCAGTTGGCAATTAATTATGGATTTCTTATTGCTGGCACCGGCGAATTTTGGGTAGATAATGTTAAGATTACAGAAGTCGATAAAACTGTGCCGGTAACAAATATGACATTTCACGTACTCAGTTCCATTCTACTCCGGTTAACCTGGATTTTGAGGAGTGAAATGATAGATGTATATACTATACAATAGTTATTAACCTATTTGTATTGGGTTACTAATTGGATATTTACTTTCAGATTTCTAAGGTATATACCACTTTAGAAGGTTATGGTGCATTTAATATTTATTGATCAGTGATCTCGCATTTCTTATCCTTTACTGTTTTTAGCTTTTCAAATAGAGTATCGAGACTTGCACACGGAACATAATATTTCTATTTCTTAGTTTTTCCGTGATGATGAACCAGGTATTGGGAAGCACTGCCAGGTCGGTTTTTCGGTTAGGTAATGTGAAATTGTCATATTTAGTAAAAATGAGAAAGTAAAGCACGGAATGATGTAAAGCCTAATTATAGTGTAAAAAGCATTTAATGATTTCCGGCAGAATATATTTTAAAATGATTTGATTATAAACAATTACTGTTGCTATAATATAATAATTAGCATTAGATCGAGAAAGATTTTAGTGAACTTAATTTAATATTAGCCGTCTTATTATTTTGAAAGTGCTTGCAAAAATTCCTATCAATAAAACATTAGAAATTCGTATGTTGCAAATAAGTGAAATGGAGGTATAAAGGTAAGTTGTTAGAGGATTTATGAATTACTTTAACGGCAAGTATTTTTCTAGAAAATCCTGTTACAAAAGATGAGTTATTGTCCAGGATTGGATCTAGATTTTAACAGGAATCGCAAATCAATTCTGAGCAATATTTTAAATTAAAATTAGTTCACATATGCTTGAGAGAAGAACATATTGATTTAGAATGTAGATGAATCCTTTGTTAGAATATTGAGAATTCTCTTAAAGTTTCCAGACTATTAGAAAAGTATAAGTAAGTTTTACAGATAAATTAGATAAATTAGTATTAAACTCATGTTGGCAAATTAAGTCATTTGGAAAGAAAAGTTCGTTAGACCCTAGAAAGGATACAATTACCAATATCCAAGACACATATGATTGAAACTATTTGATAACATTTTCTGATTAAAGAAATATTAGTTATAATCGCTCAATATTGAATTACCTGTATTGTATAAAGTAAACCATTAAAAGAAATCAAATTTAGCTCCTATTACAGACATACTTAGTAAGAAATATTTTCCGATGTATACAGGAAGATCGTTCGTGGGGTTAATTACTGGATTTAGGAAGCTTTAAGAAATAAATTGGGTTTATGCTCGTGGGAATAGGAAACTAAAACATAAACCTTAGCACATCACGTCCTAGTACTATGAATAAGCAAATCGACTAATCTGGAGCATTGACAGTTATTTTATATTTGATACATATAATATCTACAAGTGAAAAGTTCTTAACGATTTAAAATTAAAAAAGACAACATTATTCTCATTGATGCTTCAAGAGCAATTCCTCAGATCAAATTTTAAAAGTTGATCGGTCCTATAAAGATTAGGCATCAAAATGGAAAAGATAGGTGTTTATACAATCTTTTTTGTCATATACTACATTATCTGGGTATCTCTTCTGGCGGGGATATTTATTATTAAACGCGAAAACAAAAAAGCAGAAAGACTATATTCACTCTTTGTAAAAAAACAAATCCAAAAATTTCAATACCCGCCTTTCAAACAATTGCGAAATTATGATTGCAAATAAATATCTGGCCGCTTCCATTACATTTATCGTGATAATCATTATACCAGTTATGTTTTTATTTTTCTTATTAGGAATTCTGTTGGTTTCGCCGATACTGGCAGTTGTGCAGGGATTCACTGTAGGAATTTTAATCAGCAATTTTGGTAAAAAAGAAATGTGGTGGGCTGTGATTGTCGGAATGTTTGAGCTTGGTTACTGGGCGCTTTCCGGTGCGCTAGGTATATCAGTTACATTTGGCTATTTATTTGATGGAATATCTTTTAGCGATTCATTAGCAATCTGTATCAATAATATTTTCTCTGAATACTGGGTACCTTTAATCGTCTGCATCTTTGGTAATGCGTTTGGAGAAGTTGCGGGACCAATTTATTTGAATATTAAAACTCCTATTAGTCTGGTTACGCTATCACAGGGAATTGAGGAAAACAAGAATATTTAAGTAATATTTTAAAAAAGCAACAGAGTAATTAACAAACCACCATTCTTTTTCTCCCTTAAATTACATACAATCTTTATACACTCGTGATATTTCTGTGATCTTCTAAATGCAAGTTGCTGCTGCAATTCATTTTTTAATAATCAGGCACGGAGGTATAATGAGGTACACGAGAATTATTCCTTTTCTTTCACTTCTTTTGCTCATAGCTTTTGCAGGGTGTTCAAATGATGATATGAGTTCGATAAACTCTCCTGTGAGCGATAACACTTCTCAGGCACTATCAAAATCCAATGGAAATCACAATGATGATTTTGAAGGAGATTTTGATAATGACCACAAAGGACATAGCAGAAATGTTCATGCAGTTTATACTCTTTCCAATTCCGCTGCAGGAAATGAAGTGATAATGTACAGAAGATCGGGTCGCGGAAATTTATCATATGCCGGATCTTATTCAACAGGCGGAACAGGAACCGGGGCAGGGCTCGGCTCGCAAGGTGCTTTAGTACTTTACGACGGTTTTATTTTTGCGGTCAATGCCGGAAGCAACGAAGTTTCAGTATTATCAGTAGGGAGGAATGGTCTTTCATTGGTCGATAAAAAACCTTCCGGGGGCGAACAGCCTATCAGCGTAACGGTTCACCGTAATCTCCTTTATGTTTTGAATGCAGGCGGAAGCGGAAATATTACAGGTTTTAAAATTCATCACGATGGCAGCCTTTCACAAATTTCAGGTTCAACAAAACCGTTAAGCAGCAGTGCATCAGGTCCCGCTCAGATAGAATTCAATCCGAATGGCAGAGTATTGATTGTAACAGAAAAAGCAACTAATTCAATTCTCTCTTATTCCGTAGGACACGATGGAATTGCAAACGGACCGAACGTACAGGCTTCTGCAGGAGACACGCCATTTGGATTTGAATTTGATAGAAGAGGGCGCTTAATAGTTTCTGACGCATACGGCGGAAATTCACTTGCCGGTGCAATGTCTTCTTATAATGTAAGTGCAGGCGGAGTCAATTTAATTTCGGGTCCGGTTTACAACACACAAACCGCACCTTGCTGGGTAGCAATTACTAACAACGGAAGGTTTGCCTACACTACGAACACAGGAACGAGTAACATTTCAGGCTATTGGATAAAGCATGACGGAACGCTCAAACTTTTTAATGACGGTGGTAATGCTGCTTCAACGGGAGCGGGCTCTTCTCCAATAGATATGGCAATAAGCAACAACTCACAATATTTGTATGCTCTAAGCGCCGGAACCAACACTATAAGCGTATTTAGAATTGATAACAGGCGCGGGGGATTAAAATCAATACAAACAGTAAGCGGGCTTTCTTCAGGAACCGTCGGGCTTGCTGCAAATTAATATCTATCAAATTCCTATTCTTTAGCTGCCCTGTTAATATTGCAGGGCAGTTTTTTAATTTTAAATATTTGTTTATTAGCTAAATCCCACTACAGAATGAGGTACGTAATTTTCTTCCAATGCTTTTATTTCTTCTTCTGTTAGTTTCAGGGATACTGCCGCAACGGCATCATCAAGATGGTTTAACTTTGTTACGCCTACAATCGGAGAAGTGACAACCGGTTTTGAAAGCAGCCAGGCAAGAGAAACCTGTGCATTGGTTGCAACCCGGTCTTTGGCAATTTTTGTGACTGCATCAACTATTTTTTTATCAGAATCTTCTGTATTTCCATAAAGTAGTGTCCCATATTCATCATTCTTTGCTCGCTTTGTATCAGGATTTTTCTGCCACGGACGAGCAAGTCTACCTCTTGCAAGCGGGCTCCACGGCAACACACCAATTCCTTCTTCAGTACAAAGCTTCAGCATTTCTCTTTCTTCTTCGCGATAAATAGATTGTAATGGTTCTGCATAGAAACAAAACGAGTAAGTCCTTTCAGATCGGCGATGTAAAGAGTTTTTGTAAACTGGTAAGCATGCATCGAGGATGCGCCGATGTAACGAACCTTGCCTGCTTTTACTACATCGTGCAATGCTTCGAGAGTCTCTTCAATCGGTGTATTGTAATCCCAGCGATGAATCTGGTATAGATCGAGATAATCTGTCTGTAGTCTTTGCAGGCTGTTATCAATTTCAGTCATTATTGCTTTGCGTGACAGGCCTCCTCCGTTTGGTTCTTCGCGCATCGGGAAAAACACCTTCGAAGCTAAAACAATTTCTTCGCGTTTTGCATATGCTTTCAATCCTTTACCTGTTATTATTTCACTGACTCCGCGCGAGTACATATTTGCAGTATCGAAAAAATTAATACCGGATTCAATCGCTTTTTTGAAAAAAGGCATACTTTCTTTTTCATTAAGTGACCACTTCCTGATTTTGGCGTCTCCGAAACTCATACATCCAAGACATATCTTCGAAACTTTTAATCCTGTTTTACCGAGATTAGTGTATTCCATATTTTCTCCCTTAATTCTGTATTTAGGTTAATTTTAAGCTGTCACAATATTCGTATATTTATTTCTGTATTGAACCGGGGATAGGCCTGTAATTTTTTTAAAAACTGTTCTGAATGCTTTTGTGTCGGAATAACCGACGTCAAACATTACTTCATTTATGCTTTTCCTGCTTCCTTCAAGGCTTTTTTTTGCAGCTTCAATTTTTACTCGTTGAATATATTCTACTACTAGTATTTGCTGTTGCTTTTTTAAATCTGTCTCTCCAGGTTTCTTCTGCTTAATGCAGCCATTTCCGCAAGCCTGTCCACTGTAATTTTCTCCTGCAAAATTGTTTTCGATGAAATTCTGGATTTCCTTTAATTGAATCATCGTCGTGTTCTTTTTGTCCGTTAAACATTATAAACGGTGACTGACATCCGCGGTCAATATCAAGCTGGAAGAATTTTGAACAGTAAATCGCAATTTCTCTTCCTGCATATTTTTCAATCAGATATAAAATCAGATTTGTTGATGAATATGCACCGCCGCTTGAATAAATTCCATCTTCGTCAGTTAAAATTCTGTCAACAACCAGGTTCACGTCCGGAAATAACTTTCTGAAATCATTTGTTGCTCTCCAGTGGGTTGAGCATTGTTTTCCTTTTAACAATCCGGTAGCAGCCAGCAGAAATGCGCCAACGCAAAGACTGGCAACTTCAGCTCCTTTTTTATGTTGTGCTATTATCCAGGGGATAAACTTTTTATTTGCTTCCACTGCTTCTCTTAAGCTTCCATAGAATGCCGGAATAATAATCAAATCTGTTTTTTTTATATCTATTCAACAAAACATCTGTTGCAATTGTATATGTGCCCTCGCTGACTCTTGACAGATTTTTTTAGCCCGGCAAAGACAACCTTAAAGATCGGTTTTTCGCCTTTTGCCTGAAGATAATTGTTTACTTCTTTGAATCCGAGCCGCGGACCTTCAACTCCGTTTATTGATGCTCCCTCAGGAACAAGTATTGTTATATGCTTCATAACATTCACATTCTAAATTATTTTATAAATAAGTTTAGAATTATAACTGTTACAACATTAGTTTGAAAATATATAATAAGTATGTCGCAATCAACCCCTAAGATTGCCGTATTTACACCTTACATTTCAAATGTTGTGTATCTAAGTTTGTGTTGTAGCCATAACAAAAACACGCCGGAGAAAATATGGAAAAACCGGAAATTGCAAATTTCATCAGGGATAATAATACACAGTTAACCTCGTTGCTGTCATCCCTGAGCCCGGAGGAAATAAACACAATCCCTTTTGAAGGAAGCTGGACTGCCGGAGAACTTAGCGGACACCTAATCAAATCTATTTCGTCTTTCATTAAGTTGTTGAATGATAAAGTTGAAGCTACTGAAGCTAACTTTCCCGATAGGGTTGATCTTATCAAAACATCAATGCTTGATTTTAGCAAAAAATTTACGTCTCCCGGTTTTATTGTTCCTGCAAAAATTAATTATAAAAAGGATGAAATATTAGTTACATTAAATTCACTGAATGAAGACATGATTCAATCTGTAGTTAGCCTTGATTTGACAAAAACCTGTACCTTGTTTGAATTACCGGGAGTTGGGAAAATCACCCGCAGGGAAGCTGCGTGGTTTGTTGTTTATCATACGCATAGACATATTCATCAGCTTAAAAATATTGTTAATAAAATAAAGGATCAAAAAAATGCTTAATAACTCAAAAGCATTCAGCAGTTTTTCAGTGAGATGATATTAATAAGGCGAAAAAGTTTTACAACGAAGTACTAGGCATTGAAGTTTCGGGTTCACTGAAAATGAAAGAATTGTTAAACCTGCACATTGCAGGCACAAATAAAATATTGATATATTCAAAGCCCAACACATTCCCGGCAACTTTTACTGTTTTAAATTTTCCTGTTAATGATGTTGAAAAAACAGTTGAAGAATTAAATAACAAAGGGGTTAAGTTTGAAATTTATAATCAGGAAAATTTAAGGACCGATAAAAGAGGTATACTCTCCGGCGACGGAATGAAGATAGCTTGGTTCAAAGATCCAGCGGGAAACATCTTATCGGTTGTTGAAGAAAGCGAATAATTCGGTTTATAAACTGAAGGAATTACAAAATGAGAAAATTACAGGTTCAAATATATATAGTCGTGAATAAATATTTTCCCGTAAATAGTTAGATATAGGAGTAGTCATGCAAAAGATAACACCCTTTTTCTGGTTTGATAATAATGCTGAAGAGGCTGTTAAATTTTATACTTCAGCATTTAAAGGCTCTAAAATTTTAACAACTACCCGTTATAATGAAGCAAGTGCGAAGGCCTCTGGTTGTGAACAGGGGAGTGTGATGACAGTTGAATTTGAATTAAATGGACAAAAATTTGTTGCTTTGAATGGCGGACGAGTGTTTAAATTTACGCAGGCTATTTCATCTTTTGTAAGCTGTAAAACAGAAAAAGAAATTGACGATTTATGGAACAAGTTTTCTGAAGGAAGTCAGAAAATATTCTGGCCGCTTCAAAAATATCCCTGGAGCGAAAAGTATGGGTGGATTACAGATAAATTTGGATTTTCCTGGCAGCTAACTTTCGCAAAGACACCTTTAGCAATTACACCATTTTTTATGTTTGATGGGACTCAGCTAGGTAAAGCTGAAGAAGCGATCAAATATTATACTTCAATTTTTGATGATTCTAAAATCGATAGAGTTGAGCTCTATGGACCGGAAAATAAAAATTCTGAAGGACAAATTGTTCACGCGGAATTCAATCTCTTGGGACAACGGTTTATGGCGATGGACAGCGGGATGCCAAGTGGCGTTAACTTTAATGAGTCACTATCATTTGTTGTTAGCTGTAGAGACCAGAATGAAGTTGATTACTATTGGGATAACCTTTCTAAAGGTGGAGATCCGAAATCACAGGTGTGTGGCTGGTTGAAGGACAAATTTGGTGTGTCCTGGCAGATTGTGCCTGATGCTTTTGTCGAAATGATGAAAGATCCAAAGAAAGCAAAAAAAGCAATGGAAGCTGTTCTTAGAATGAAGAAGATCATTATAAATGAATTAAACTAATTTTTGGGTTGAAATATTCAAACGGAGGAAATATTGAGAAAAATAGTTATCAACACGTTTATCACCCTTGATGGAGTTATGCAGGCTCCGGGCGGACCGGAAGAAGATCCTACCGGCAACTTTAAATACGGTGGCTGGTCATTCCATTACTGGGACGAAATGATGGGTAAAACCATGGGGGAATTTATGGATAAGCCATTTGAACTTTTACTGGGCAGAAAAACCTACGAAATCTTTGCTTCGCATTGGCCATATGTAAAAGGTGATCCAACAGCAGATAAATTTAATACGACAAAAAAATATGTTGTTACAAAATCACTCTCAAAACTAAATTGGAAAAATTCATTCATTATAAAAAATAATGTGGCTGAAGAAATAAAAAAATTAAAAGCTACGGATGGTCCGGAGTTACAGGTTCACGGAAGCAGTAAACTTATTAAAGCACTAATCAACGATAAACTTGTTGATGAAATAAAAATCTGGACTTTCCCTGTGACAGTAGGAAAAGGTAAACAACTCTTTGGCGATGGTACAAACCCATCAAATCTTAAACTTGTTGATGTTAAATCATCAAGCTCAGGTGTAATAATCACGACTTATCAACCGGCAGGCGAACTTAAAATAGGTTCGTTTGCACTAGAAAATGAGACTAAAGAAGAACTTGCCAGACGAAAAAAGCTTGCTTCTGAAGGCTAATTAATATTATTAACAATTTCATTAATAGGAATTAAATAATGTCAAAATCAAATCAAATGAAATTGAATACTTATCTAAACTATAAAGGAAATTGCAGAGAAGCTTTTCAATTTTACGAAAAACATCTCGGCGGTAAAATAACAATGATTTCAACTTTTGGTGATATGCGGGATAAAGACACATTCCTCCCAGACTGGGAGGATAAAATACTTCATGCACAAATTGAAATCGGCAACGGTATTCTAATGGGAGCTGATATTCCCACTGCAGAACCAATGCGGAGTGCTTATATAACTTTAAGTGTTCAGGATGAAAATGAAACAGAACGAATTTATAATTTACTTTCTGATGGCGGACAAATTTTTATGAAGTTAGATAAGACTTTCTTTGCTTCAAAATTTGCAATGCTGCGCGATAAGTTTGGCACAAATTGGATGCTGTCGTGTGAAAAATGATTTTTTTCAAAGAAATGAATAACTAAAATAAATTAAGGAAAAAAATTATGTCAACAATTAAACTTCATCGGGTTTTTAAAGCAACGCCGGAAAAAATCTACCGTGCTTTTCTTGATGCTGATGCCCAGGCAAAATGGCTTCCGCCTAATGGATTTACCTGCAAAGTACGTCACCTGGATGCTAAAGTCGGTGGGACATATAAAATGTCATTTACAAATTTCTCAACAGGCAAAAGTCATTCGTTCGGAGGGAAATATCTGGAGTTGGTACAAAACGAACAAATTCGTTATTCAGATCAATTTGATGATCCGAATTTGCCGGGTGAAATGATTACAACAATTACTATAAAAAAAGTTTCCTGTGGTTCTGATGTCACAATTGTACAGGAAGGTGTGCCGGATGTTATTCCACCAGAAATGTGTTATCTCGGCTGGCAGGAATCGCTTGACCAACTTGCTAAACTTGTCGAGGTAGAAATTCCTGATTAAACGTGCAGAATATTTTTATAATTAAAATAAAAAATTAAATAAGGAGATAATTTATGTCAAAAATGAATCCTGTAGTACACTTTGAAATGCCGGCGGAAGATAGAAAACGTATGTCTGAATTCTATGCTAAAGTATTCGGATGGAAAATCCAGCAGCTCGGTCAGGAAATGGGAAATTATATGGTTGTTTCTACTTCGGAAATAGATGAAAAACTATGCGCCCGAAAGAAGCAGGAATGATTAACGGCGGCTTTTATCAAAAAACAAAAGAAGCAATTGATCAGCATCCATCACCTGTAATTTCAGTAGATGACATTCGTGAGTCAATGAAAAAAGTGGAAGAGGCTGGGGGAAAAGTTATAGGAGGAAATCCAAACAAACCGGGAGAACCTGGTGAAATACCAGGTGTGGGCTTTATTGCGTTTTCATAGATACTGAAGGACATCGTATGAGTATGCTGCAGCCATCGCAGCAAATTTAGTGATAAAGGCCGGAAGGAATCAGAAAAGCTTTAGATTAAGCTAAAGTAAAACCCCAAAGGTTAAAAAGAACTATGTCGATATTAAATATTTACTTTTCCTTTTTTAATCTTTGGTATTTAATCACTCCTGATATATATTAATTCTGCCTAATAAACTATCAGGAGAAATTATAATGAAATACTCTCGCCGTAAATTTATTACAACTTTAGGTAAGGGTTCGGCTTTACTTATGTTGCCAGCCGTTCCAAAATTTCCTGAAAAACTTTTAAACGAAAACAAAAAGTCAGTTAAAAGTGATAAAAGACTCGGCATTGCTCTGGTTGGTCTTGGAAATTATGCTACAGGCCAGCTCGCACCTGCATTGCAGGAGACTTCCAATTGCTATTTAAGTGGCATTGTAACAGGTACTCCCGCAAAAGCTGAAAGATGGAAACGCCAGTACAATATTCCTGATAGTAACATTTACAATTATGAAAACTTTGATAAGATAGCTGACAATAAATCTATTGATGTAGTTTATGTAGTGCTTCCGAATTCTATGCACCGCGAATATACAATCAGAGCAGCGAAAGCAGGTAAGCATGTATTTTGCGAAAAACCGATGGGACTTTCTTCAAAAGAATGTCAGGAGATGATAGACGCTTGTAAAAAAGCCGGTGTAAGACTTTTTATTGGCTATCGATTACATACTGAACCTCATCATAAAGCAGCGATGAAATTCAGGTCTGATGGTGAAAGTGGAATAATATATGTACAATCAGAGTTTGCTTTTAAGATCGGAGATCCAAACCAGTGGAGATTAAAAAAAGCACTGGCGGGCGGTGGTCCAATGATGGATCTTGGAATTTATGCTATACAGGCTGCCAGGTATTCTATCGGTGAGGAACCGCTTTCTGTAACAGCGCAACAATATAAAACGGATTATAAAAAATTCAGTGAAGTTGAAGAATCCGTTACGTGGCAAATGAAGTTTCCCGGCGGGCACGTTTCCAATTCCTATACTTCATATATGACTCCTGCAAATCGTCTTTATATCGGTACTGATAGGAGATGGTTTAATCTTAAGAATGCATATAGCTATAGTGGAATTACCGGATCAACAAACAGGGGAGAGTTGGATTTGCCGCAAATAAACCAGCAGGCAGTACAGATGGATACTTTCTCACAATGCATTTTTGACGGAAGTGAGTCTGATGCAAGCGGCGAAGAAGGACTTAAAGATCTTAAAGTAATTGAGGCAGTCTACAGAGCAATGAAAAGCGGAAACATGGTTAAAGTATAGAAATTACCTGCTCTTGTTATATTTTAAATTTATTGTCTGATTCACATACGTAAAAAATTAATTTGCACAGTTGAAAAGTTTGACTTATATTTGTAACCGTTCGGTTACATATTACTAAAATGTTAAAAAATGAGCAGAAGAGACGTTTTCCAGGCAATAGCTGACCCTAACAGACGAGCGATATTAAGTCTGCTGTCAGATAACAAATTAACACTTAATGGAGTGGCAGATAAGTTTAAGATAAGCCGACCTGCTGTTTCAAAACACATTAAGATATTACAGGAATGTGGGCTTGTTGAGATAGAACAACAGGGAAGAGAACGCTACTGTGAAGCCAGGCTTGAAAAATTAAACGAAGTAGCCGGTTGGATTGAGCAATACAGAAAATTCTGGGAAGATAAACTAGATGCACTCGAAAATTATTTAACCCATTTACAAACAAAGGAAAAAAATAATGAATGAGAAAAATGAACTCATCGTTACACGCGTTTTCAATGCACCGGTTAATCTTGTCTGGAGAGCATGGACGGAGCCTGAACATTTTATGAAGTGGTGGGGGCCAAAAGAATTTATTTCGCCAACTTGTGAAATTGATTTGCGAGTAGGCGGGAAATATCTTTTTTGCATGAGGCAAAAGAATGGCGGGAGAGATATGTTTAATACCGGTGTCTTTCAGGAAATTATTCCTAATGAAAAATTGTTATGCACTCAAAGTATGTCTGATAAAGATGGTAATGTTATATCTCCTTCACAAATGGGAATGGGGCCTGAATTCCCGGATGAAATGATTGTGGACGTTACCTTTGAAGATATAGGTGGGAAAACAAAACTTACAATGAGACAGATTGGAATGCCTGCTAGCAAGATGAAAGATATGGCCGGTGCCGGATGGAATCAATCATTTGATAAACTGGAAGAGAGTTTGAAATGAGTAATATAAATAACGATTCAGTAACAACAGACAGGGAGATATTTGCAGAAAGAATATTTAACGCTCTACGCAAACTTGTCTGGAAAGTATGAACTGATTCTGATCACGTAACAAAGTGGTGGGGCCCTGATGGCTTAACCAACACTATTGAATCAATGGATATTAAACCCGGTGTCAATGGAAATTTATTATGCATGGCCCAAGTCCGAAATTTACTGTTACTGTAACTTTTGAAGAACTGAATGGGAAAACAAATTTTACAATGAGAATGGTATTTGAAACAGCTGAATTGCATGACAGTACTGTGAAAACATTGAATGCCGCTAAAGGGTTAAGTCAAACTCTTGGTCGATTCGAAAAATATCTTGAAAATAGTTGATCCTGAAAAAAAAATAGTCGTATTTTATTCAAAAGGTTAATCCATTGCAGGCCAATGGATTTTAGTGCTGATTATCTTTTTATTTAAGAATATATCCAGATATATAATAATAAAATCCAATTTAATTTGAAGCGAGGTAGCTAATGCCTAAGAAAGTCATTGTTTTTTTCTTTTTATTTCTGATTTATTACTTTTTATCAGTGGTTATATCTGCTCAATCAATTAATAAAGCCGCCGCTAATAAGACTCACGTAATACTTTTAGGAACGGGTAATCCATATCCAAACCCGGCTAGGTCGGGGCCGGCTACTGCAGTTATTTACGAAAAAAGAGTTTTTCTTTTTGATGCCGGCGCAGGAGTTATGCGCCAGATTAATAAAGCAAACCTTCCTATAAGTGGTCCTGAAGCAACTTTTATAACTCATCTTCACAGCGATCATACTCTTGGTTATCCCGACCTGATTTTAACTAGCTGGGTAATGAGAAGAAAAAAACATTTGCAGGTTTATGGTCCCTACGGATTGCAGAGGATGACTGACTATCTTTTAAAAGCATATTCCGAAGACATAAAAATAAGAGTTGAAGGACTGGAAAAAGAACTTCCCGACGCGTATAAGGTAGATGTGCATGAAATAAATTCGGAAGTTGTTTATGATAGTGCTGGAGTGAAGATAACTGCGATTCCTGTTTTGCACGGTAATTGGAAAGAAGCTTATGGCTATAGAATTGATACGCCTGATCGCTCAATTGTTATTTCCGGCGACACTCGTCTTTGCGAAGCACTCATTATTGCTTCAAGAGGAGTTGATATTTTGATTCACGAAGTTTATCCGGCATCAAAACTAAAACCAGAGGACCGTCCCGGAGGAGAGTACTGGCCTCAGTATTGCAAACAATTTCATACTTCCGATGTTGAACTGGGTAAAATTGCAGAGCAAATAAATCCAAAACTTCTGATACTCTAGCATATTGTTAGGATGGGCAACGGACAAAGAACTAATTGATGGAATTAGGAAGGGTGGTTTTGATGGCAAAGTTGTAATTGGCAAAGATCTGCAAGTTTATTAAATCTTTGAGCAAGTGTATATAGGCTATCCTAATTTATTTTCTATTTAGGCAAAAATTAATTTGACATTATACCAGAATATTTTTAAGTTCGATTAGTTTGTTTGGACAACCAACTTAATGTTATTTGAACTCATTTTCCAATTTAACAGATGAATCCTGGAAATACTAACCTCATCACTGGAAATGCTAAGGTACTGCGAGGCATAAACAGAGGGATGATTTTGAATATTATAAGAGAAAAACAACCGATCTCACGAATCAATATTGCCAGATTGACCGGGCTGAATAAGAGTACTGTGTCAAGCATAATTTCGGAAGCTTTTAAAGGAAGATCTTATTTATGAACAAGTTAATCAGGACCAAAACGTTGGCAGAAACCCCATCAACTTATTTCTAAAATTAGGGAAGTATTATGTTGGGGCAATTAATATTGATGCCTCGCTTACCAGGTTTGCGGTCGTTGATATTGATGGAAGTGTAAAAGGTATAACATCCATTGAAACAGATTCAAAAGATACTGAAAAGTTTATGGACAAATGTGTGAGTGAATTGTTAAATCTTTGCGAGAAACATGGTATTAGTCATATTGAGGGGGTAGGGGTCAGTATCGCTGGAATCGTAGATCCGGAAAACCTTATTGTCAATTTTGCTCCGAACCTTGGATGGGAAGATTTCAATATCGGAGAAGCACTTAAAAAGAGACTTCCTCTTGTTGAAAACATTGCGATTGGAAATGATGCGAAATCTTCCGCACTGGCAGAATTAAAATTTGGTGATCATGCAATTGATTTATCTAATTATGTTTTTCTTTCCATTGGACAAGGTATTGGATCTGGAATAGTAGTTGAAAATAAATTAATGAATGGAGAATTCCAGGCATCAGGAGAGTTTGGTCACATGGTAATTTTTGAAGGAGGGGAGAAGTGTACCTGCGGAAATAAGGGATGCTGGGAAGCCTATGCATCGGATCGTGCTATAGTTAATAGTTACATTGCCAAAAAACCTGCAAAGCATAAACAAGTTGTTGATTTTATAGCGCAGGATATAATTGACATGGCAAAAGATGGGGATGAAGTTGCAATTGAAATCATTAAACAAACCGGAAATTATCTCGGATTAGGAATTGCAAATATTATCAAAGCAGTTGATCCCCACGCTATTATAATAGGCGGTAAGATTACTCAGGTCTGGGACCTGATTTATCCGGAAATTAATGCCGTAGTAAAGCAGCGTGCATATTTCGGAAAGAAAAAAAATATAAATATTCTTCCTACTTCGCTTAAGACTCTTCCTCGCTTAATTGGTGCGGCAACGCTTGCGATTGAAGAGATATTCGATGGTTATAAAATTACGGCTTAAACTTGAATAGTGTTTCAGGAAGCAAAAAAAGGTAAAAAATTTAAATAATTAGTTTGTTGGAGCAACGAACTAAAATATATATTCTTTAATTCTATTATCAAATAATATGGACCATAATTTACCAGAAAAAGAGGAAATAGTTGTCGGGGTTGATGTCGGAGGTACCAACACTGTAGTTGCTATTACGGACTTCAATAATTCGATACTGTTTCAGGATGAATTTAAGACAGAACCTGAGAAAGGGGTGGATGATTTCTTTATTCGTCTGGCAGGGATAATTAAAGGCGAGTATTCTAAAATTAAACATAATTATTTCATTAGTGGAATTGGACTGGCTGCGCCGAGTGCTAATTATCTTAAAGGTACTATCGAATCACCAGCTAACCTGAAATGGGGAAATGTTAACCTGGTAGAGATGATGAAAAAACATTTTGATTTCCCGATTTCAATTTTAAATGATGCAAATGCAGCAGCTATAGGTGAACATAATTTCGGGGCAGCAAGGGGGATGAAAAATTTCATTGTACTTACTTTAGGTACTGGGCTCGGAAGTGGAATATACATAGACGGCAATCTCTTGCAAGGAGAAAACGGTCTTGCTGGAGAACTCGGTCATACTACCGTTGTTCCAAATGGTAGAGAATGCGCCTGTAGACGTAACGGTTGTTTGGAAACATATGTTTCTGCAAGTGGGCTAAAGAGGAGTGTCTTTCATTTTCTTAGTAATTCCAATGAACAAAGCGTACTCAGGAATTTTAGCTTTAATGAATTAACCGGTGCAAAGATAACTGAATCGGCAAGAAGTGGGGATTGTATTGCACTTAAAGCATTCGATTACACAGGGGAAATCTTAGCCAGAGCGCTATCAAATATAGTTACGTATTTCAATCCGGAAGCAATAATACTTTTTGGCGGACTTGCAGATTCCAATGAACTGCTTTTAGATCCTCTGAATCTTTACTTCGAAAAATTTCTATTGAATATATACAAAGGCAGGGTCAAAATTTTAAAAGTGAATTACAGCATGGCAAGTCGGCAGTTCTGGGCGCTTGTAGTTATGCAAAGGAATTCATTCAGAGAGATGAAATTTCTGTTTGATTTAATATTCATTAAATAATTGTAAATGCAAATAGAAAAGGAATAGTAATCCTTAATTACATAAAGATTTTGGAATTAAATAAAATTTTATAGTCACCATTTTTTAAGGAGATAAAAATGCGTAGAAATATTTACGTTCTAAGTATTTTAATTCTTGCGCTGGCATTCATTAGCAATTCAACCCTCGCTACTTCAGCAGGTCTGGAAGGAAATATAAAGGATGCTACAACAGGTGAACCACTTATTGGTGCAAACGTAATACTTCTTGGTACCAGCCTGGGTGCTGCGGCGGACAGCCATGGAAAATATGTTATATCGAATGTACCCTCTGGCACATACACAGTCAGAGTAACATATATCGGTTATAAGCAGCAGGAATTGCAAATCACCTTGAGAGAAGATGAAACAACAAAACAAGATTTTTCATTAGAACCTACAACAGTAGAGGGTAATCCTGTTGTTGTTAATGGCCAGGCGAGTGGGCAGACTCAGG
The DNA here is from genome assembly GCA_963772675.1 of uncultured Bacteroidota bacterium. Classification (GTDB taxonomy): domain Bacteria; phylum Bacteroidota; class Ignavibacteria; order Ignavibacteriales; family Ignavibacteriaceae; genus JAKAGZ01. The sequence goes on along the minus strand of CAVYYF010000007.1, from coordinate 100,484 downwards.
CTATAAATCAACAGTTATCCTCGGATCAAATAACAAGCATTATTTCCACAGCTGATATTCAGAAATTACCTGATGCAAATGCTGCTGAATCTTTAGGGAGATTACCAGGAATGTCAGTCCTTCGAAATAGGGAGAAGCTCATCAGGTAGTAATAAGAGGTTAATGACTATTAAATTTCCAATTCAGATATTAATTAAAGGTATTCAATTAACCTCTTCTAACCCTAATAATCAGAGCATTGACCTAAGTATGATCTCGTCTAATATGCTAGCAAGTATGGAAGTTAAGAAAACAGTGATTGCTGATATGGATGCAAGTGTTATAGGAGGTATAGTAAATCTGGAAATGCGTGAAGCAAAAGTTAAGGAGCCTGTGTGCCGCAATTTAATTTCCTTTTGCAAGGAGGTTATAATGCTCTTTCTAATGCATATAACAAACTAAATAATTACAAGTATGTAGTTAGCGTGGAAAATAGATTCTTTGATAATAAGTTTGGAATCTTTGCTCAAGTAGGTGTAGAACGCAAAAATTTAACCTCTAACTCTTTTGGAGCTAGTTACGGAATTAACAATGGTCCGACTATACCACTTTATATAACTAACGGTCTGAATTTAGATAATATTCCCAGAGATAGACAAAGATATAATGGTGCGTTTGTTCTGGATTATAATCTGCCCGAGCATGTTTAACTTTACTAACTTCCTTAGTACAGGCACTACTGACTCTCAGGATCGTGGAGAGTATTTTGGTATCACCGGCAGTGCAGGGAGTAATATACATAACTATTCGTTGTCTTACTCACACAGCACTTTGAGTGTCATTACAAATGCAGTGCGTTTACAATATCAATTGCCAAGATTCCATGTAACGCTGTGCTTTCACACGCGTATTCCGAAACCAAAGATCCTAACGACTGGAATATCACCTTTCAGCAAGGTTCAGCAGGTTTGGGTGGTCTTATTAAATCAAAATAATCTGGATCCAATGGACATTGTGAAAGCTGCAAACAATGATTTATCTTCAGCATATCTGAATGGTGCAGCAAATACCAGCAGTTTTTCCAGAGCGCGTGCACTGAGTGCTTCGTTAGATTTGGATGCAAATCTAAACCTGTCAGAGAATATTACATCTGTAATTAAATTCGGCGGGATGTACCGTTATCAAACCAGATCATATTCCTACAGCACCACTGGTTCACAAGGGCTTGGGCTCCAAAGTGCAAGGTATGTTGACAGCCTGATAACAACATTTTCCTTCACTATTAGCTTACGTTAACTCTACTAGTCTTCCTATGTCTAGCATTTTTGGATGCAGACTACAGCTACGGAAATTTTCTTTCAGGTGATTACATGATGCATTATCCTTTAAGCTATGGTATGTTATCGGAACTGGCTAGGTTTTTGTCATCGAGCTCTTCCTTAATTCAAAGCAACCCACTTGCTTCCGCTTCCTATTTTCACGACCAATTCAATTCAAAAACAAATAACTATGATGGACATGAAAATCAAAGTGCTGTATATGCAATGGCAACAATTAAAATTGGTTCCGATATTACTTTAATACCGGGAATTAGGTATCAGAATCTGCAAACTACATATACAGGGGTTAGAGGTGTTGAAAATGCTTCATCAGCGCTTGGTGGGCCGTACAACCATTATGATACTACAGTCACTCAAACTCATGGGTTCTGGCTGCCTGATTTTGCACTTAAATATAAACCATTTGCTTGGTTTGACGTTCGTATTTCTTATAGGAACACTCTTGCTTATCCAGATTTTAATGCTATAATTCCAATGATCGATGTGTCATCTCAGAAGGGTATATTGATTATAATAATTTTGATCTTGTTCCTTCACGTTCGTATAACTATGACCTGCCTATTTTTCATTTTATAATAACGAGATCGGGCTCCTTACCGTCGGAGGGTTTTTAAAGCAAATAGATAATCTTATCTTTCCATATACTTTCTATGTTACAGGGGCCAAAAGCGTAAAAATATTATCCACCTTCTTTAGCATCTGTTGCCCCCAGCGGACTTTACCAAGATAAATACTTATGTAAATGATCCCAATCGGGCAAAGGTCTATGGGCTTGAGCTTGACTGGCAAACTCATTTCTGGTATTTGCCTCATCCATTTGATGGATTAGTCCTGAATGTTAATTATACACATGTCTATTCTAAAGAAGATTACCAATTTGTTTACTATGGAAAACCGCCAGGAAGCCGTGTGCCTGTAGCCATTGATACTGCATATACTACCAGGCTGCTATATCAGCCAAATAATATTGTTAATTTATCTCTAGGGTATGACTACGAGGGTTTTTCAGCCCGGATTTCTTTGATATACCAAGAAGATATTTTTTCCGGTCCAAATTTCTGGCCCCAGTTACGGAGTAATACAGCATCATATACACGATGGGATTTTTCAGCAAAACAGGATCTTCCGTGGTTTGGGCTTCAACTCTTTGGTGACTTGACAAATATTAATAGCGAAACAGATAAAGTTGTAATTCAGGCTCCAACTGGTGTTCCGTCATCACAAGGGGATTATGGGATGACAGCTGACTTAGGATTGCGGATAAATTTTTAGCTTAAATGACAAAGCATTATTAAAAAAATAAAAAAAAATAAATAATTATAGTAGATGGCGGCATTGGATAAAGGAGGTGAGAATTTATTTTCGCTACAGCCTTTAGTGTTAACGATAGAATTTTTGATGAAATAATTCTATCAAATATAATTAACTAAACAAATCTTAACTGAAAGGAGTACTTTCATGAAAGCTTTATTCACAACAATATTTCTACTTGGGATGATGGTGTTCGTATTAACGCCGGGACAATCTTTTGCACAAAGCGGTACTCTGGTTGTCTACGCAAATGGGTCGACTCTAGATCAGATTATTAATGGCGATGTTACTGGTGGTGTTCAAAATCACGCTGTGTATCAGCTTGTTTCACTTGATACAACATATTTGCTGGATGCAACAATAACATCTCAATCCGGAATTTCAGTTATAGGAGTGCCTGATCCTACAACTGGTAAACTTCCTTGTATTCAAGCTGATGTGCTCCCTGATCTTTCAATACCAGGTGTATTTTTTACATTTACCGGACAAGGAACCAGCGTTACCTTAAAAAATCTTTATTTGCTTGGTATTGCTCCTAATAATGCAAATAATACAGCTTTTGGACAGGGAGTTCAAATATCTGCTGATAATATTAGCCTGACTGTAGATAATTGTGTATTCGATGAAATGGCCCAATTTGAAATAGCTTTTAGTTCAAATGGTAATAAATTTTATATTACAAATTCTAAATTCAGGAACGGTATTAACGTTGCTACAGCGTGGTACGTGCCGGAATTGTTACGTAGTTTGAATGGTGCCGGAAACTGGAGTACTGATACTATCATGATAAAGAACAATACCATGATTGGTATAGCTATGGGGCCTGTAGTTACAACAGGTATTACAAATTATTTTGAATTCTCTCATAACGATGTTGTTCTGGCTTCTAAGGGTCCATTTTGGTCTGAGCACGTAGTCAATGCAAAATTAAATGATAATCTTTTCTATGATGTATATGCTACTGGTGAGGCTATTAATGAATATATTGGAGGATGGGACGAAATTGCTCCACCCAGAATTCCTTCAATATTTTATTTCAATAATCTGGATTCAACTTCGGCTGCTCTTTTATTGGGTCACGCTGTCAATGGTGCGTCTGATTATACAGCAGCAGAAGCTGCCCGTAATGTTGAAGTTAAAAATAATGTTTATTTCTGGTCTTCTGGGCTCACTTCTTTTTGGACAGCCTGGGATGATACGGCACATCAGGATTCAATTATAACTCCTGTATTTATGAACGCTGAATCTCAGAATATGTTTACAGATAATACAACTTGGCCGGGATTTGTTCAGGCTGGTAACCAAAACGTTGACCCCGGTTTTGGACCGTCTATAACTACTGCTTTAAGTCCTGGCGCTGACACAACCTACGGTGTTGGTCTACTTGCCTGGATCAAGGCAGTTAGAACCGGAACCGGAACTACGGAGAGCTATTCTTATAAGAAGACTATTGCTGGATCCGCTGTAGATTGGACACCAACCTGGCCGCTACCTGAAGCAACTGATTTAAAATATTCCAATACTGCATTAATGACTGGTGCAACAGACGGCGGACCAATTGGAGATCCTAACTGGTTTAATAATGCAACTGCTATCGATAATTATTCAGCTCATGTTCCTACTCAGTTTAACTTGTACAACGCTTACCCGAATCCATTTAACCCTTCCACTAATATTAAGTTTAGTCTTGCTCAGAGTGGTCCGGTTAGCTTGAAGATTTATAACTTAACTGGACAACTGGTTAAAACTGTTCTTGATAACGTTAGCAAACCACAGGGCGAATATGATTACCACGTTACAATGGATAATTTCTCGAGCGGAATATATTTCTATATTCTCAAACAGGGTAATATGACGGTTGCAAAGAAAATGGTTCTATTGAAATAACTCCTGAAGTTATAGTTATATACTGTGAACCTTACCGGGACTAATAGAAATTATTGGTCCCGGTATTCTTAAATTGCTTAAAAAAAATATGATAAGAAAAATATGATAAGAAAAATTTACTTATGATTATTTTATTTCCTTTTACGCAGGACCTTTATTTGATAAACTTCATCAAAACTTTCAAATCCAATTAATTAATTGCTTGATGAGTTTTTATTAGGTATTCCTTTTTATGAAATCCTACAAATAATTACTAGTGAAAAGTACGTTGGCTGGGAAATGAAATCGTTTTTAATAAATTATAAATTATTTATCTATTTTATAAGTCAGGAATACTGATGGCAGAGACTACTGGAAAAAAAGTCCACCCGGCGTTTTGGGTACCAACTTTGTATACTGCAGAAGGCCTTCCGTTTGTTATTGTGAATGTTGTTTCTGTTTTGATGTACAAAAGCCTTGGGATATCTGATGCCAAGATCGCTTTCTTTACCAGTCTAGTTACAATTCCGTGGGCTTTAAAGCCTTTGTGGGGACCAATTCTTGAAATGTTTCGCACAAAAAAGGATTTTGTTTTAGTCACTCAATTTTTAGGTGGGGTTAGTTTTGGATTGCTGATACTTACTCTCCAGCTACCTTCATACTTTACCTGGACTATTGTTTTCTTTGGAATAATTGCATTAAACTCAGCTGTGCACGATACTGCTGCTGATGGGGTTTATATTAATGTTCTTAATGCAACTGATCAGGCGAAATTCATTGGGTGGCAGGGAGCTTTTTATAATGTAGGAAAAATTCTTTCCCAAGGTGCCTTTGTTTTAATAGCAGGCATTCTGGAAAAGAAGATAGGAGTTAAACCTGCCTGGACAATTGTAATGGGATCTTTCGGAGTTATCCTGATTGCAATGAGTATTTATCATTTTAAATTTTTGCCATCTGGCGGAAAAGCGCAAAATGTAACTACCATTAAAGAAGCTTCAATTAAATTTTGGGACGTTGTAAAAACCTTTTTCCAGAAAAAATATATTCTCTGGGGAATTGTATTTCTTTTCCTTTACAGGTTTGCTGAAGGACAGGCGATTAAGATTGTGCCTTTGTTTATGAGAGCAAACAGACATGTTGGCGGTCTCGGATTATCAACTGAAGATATTGGGGTACTCTATGGTCTCTTCCCGCCGTTGGCTTTTATAGTCGGTTCTGTACTTGCCGGATACTTTACAGCTAACAGAGGACTGAGAAAATCTTTGTTGATACTTTGTGGCTTTTTCAATATTCCATTTGCTGCTTACACTTATCTGGCAATTTTCCAACCGACAAGTTTTTTTGTTATAAGTATTGCAGTCGTATTTGAATATTTTGGCTATGGTTTCGGGTTCATCGGTCTAACGTTATTTATGATGCAACAAATTGCACCGGGCAAATATAAAATGGCCCACTATGCTTTTGCTACATCTCTGATGCAATTAGGGTTTTTGGTCCCCTCTATGATAAGTGGATTCATAAGTGATTTCTTAGGCTACGAACATTTTTTCATTTGGGTTATGATTGCAACCATTCCTTCTTTTTTGATTTCGTGGCTTGTACCATTCCGTGAAATTCCTGAAGAGGAAATGGCAACAACGGAATAATTTTTTAAAATATTTGGAGTAATTGTCTAATGCGCTACGGTTTTTTTGACGATAAAAATAAAGAGTATGTAATTGATCGGCCGGATGTGCCGGTTTCGTGGACAAATTATCTCGGAATAAAAGATCTTTGCACCGTCATTTCTCATAATGCGGGAGGATTTTCGTTCTACAAATCCACAGAACATCACAGGGTTACCAGGTTCAGGCAAAATGGAATTCCACTGGACAGACCCGGGCATTATGTCTATTTACGTGATGACGATACAGGAGAATTCTGGTCAGTCTCGTGGCAGCCCGTTGGGAAAAATTTTAAGAGAGCCAAGTATATTTGTCGCCACGGATTATCTTATTCAAAATTTCAATGCGATTACAGGGATATCGAGGCTGACCAATTAATGTTTATACCGATAGATGATGATGTGGAATTATGGGATGTGAAGATTAAAAATAATGGTAGAAAAAAAAGGAACATCAGTGTCTTTTCGTACGCAGAATTTTCTTTTCATCACGTTGAGATTGATAATCAGAATTTACAAATGAGTTTGTACGCTAGCGGATCAAACTATAAAGATGGGATCATAGAATACGACTTTTTCTATGAACCGTGGACTTATCACTATTTTGCTTCAAACTTTAAACCCGATAGTTATGATTGTGTGCGCGATACATTTATTGGAAATTATAGAACCGAAACAAACCCTGAAGCTGTTGAAAAAGGTCTTTGTTCAAACAGCACCGAGCTTGGCGGGAATCAATGTTGTACTCTCCATAAAAAGATTTCGTTAAAACCAGGTGAAGAAAAAAGATTAATATTTATGCTTGGGGTTGGTTCCCGAAATGAAAAAGGTTATGTAATCAAGAAGAAATATTCCAGCCTAAGAAATGTTGATTCTGCATTTAAACAATTAAAAAACTATTGGAAAGAAAAGACTTCTGTCTTTCAATGTAAAACACCCCATACCGGTTTAAATACCATGATAAACACGTGGACACTTTATCAGGCGGAGACTTGTGTCGTATGGTCGCGTTTTGGTTCTTTCATTGAAGTAGGTGGAAGAGTTGGTCTGGGTTATCGTGACACTTCTCAGGATGTGATGGGAGTTGTTCATACTAATCCTGAAAAAACTAAATATAGAATTATCCAACTGCTTAGAGGTCATACGAGTAAGGGATATGCACTGCATCTTTTTGATCCGGCAGTTTTTGAACCTGTGGAAAATAAATTGCCTGGCGTTAAGTTGCCAACAGTTGTTCCAGCCCCAAGTCCGGAGGATATGGTTCATGGTCTGGAAGATGTATGTGCCGATGACGCACTCTGGCTTGTAGCTTCAATATGCGAGTGGGTTGCTGAGAATAGGAGAAACGGAATTTTTCGATCAAGTTATTCCTTATGCTGATGGAGGAAAGGGGACGGTTTATGAACATCTCACAAAAATTCTGGATTTCTCTGCAAAGTATATAGGTAGCAACGGTATTTGCCAGGGCTTAAGAGCTGATTGGAATGATTGCCTGAATCTTGGTGGCGGTGAAAGTGCAATGGTTTCGTTCATGCATTATTGGGCTATAAATATTTTTATTGATTCTGCAAAACAGCTTGGAAAAAGTATACGATGTGAAAAAATATTCTAAAATGGCAGATAAAGTCAAAGAGGCATGTGAAAAAGAATTATGGGATGGCAATTGGTATTTGAGAGGTTTTACAAAAAAGGGTATTAAAATCGGAACCCACGAAAGTGAGGAAGGTAAAGTATTTCTTAATGCACAATCCTGGGCGGTTTATTCCGGTGTTGCATCGGAAGAAAGAGCAAAAAAATGTATGGATGCAGTAGATAAACATTTGTTTTCACAATACGGATTACATCTTGTATTGCCGGCCTATTCAAAACCAGATGATGACATTGGTTATATAACACGCGTGTATAAAGGCATAAAAGAAAATGCTGCTATCTTCAGTCATCCAAATCCCTGGGCTGTTATTGCTGAATGTAAGCTTGGCCACGGAAACAGAGCGATGAAATATTATGATTCAATCTTGCCTTATAATCAAAATGATAGTATCGAAATTAGGCAAGCAGAACCTTATTCATATTGCCAGTTCATAATGGGGAAGGATCATACTGCACACGGACGAGCAAGGCATCCGTGGTTAACAGGAACTGCAGGATGGTTTTACACTGCGGTTTCCAAATACATCCTTGGTATTCGTCCGACTTATGCAGGACTGATAATTGATCCTTGTGTCCCTACTAATTGGAAAAATTTTGAAGTTATAAGAAAATGGCGTGGCGCCACTTATAATATAAAAGTAAAAAATCCTAAAGGAATTGAAAAAGGTGTTCAATCAATCACTTTAAATGGAAAACTAATCGATGGCCCGGTACCAATTCAAAAGGCAAGTTCGGTTAATAAAGTAAAAGTTGTAATGGGATGAAAAATTTCTGATATAAAATGAATAATAAAGTAAAAATATTCTTATCAATTGTTTTATTGCTTTTACCAACACTGATGTTTGCACAAAAAAAAGAAATAATAGCCTACTATCCCGAATGGAGAGCAAAAGGAAAACATCCCTATGTTGTCAAAAATATAGTCACAAGTAACTCAGCAAGAAAAATTACTGTACTTAATTATGCTTTTGCAATTCCGAAGCCCGATTCTTCTGGTAATATTATTGTCGGATTTATGAATCCATACCTTGCTTATCAACAGGTTTATTCTTCAGAGATGAGTGTGGATGGAATTTCTGATGATTCCACTCAACAATTGAGAGGACAATTTAATCAGCTTAAAAAGCTGAAGAAAAAATACCCAAAACTTAAAATTGTTTTATCAATTGGTGGCTGGACCGGATCAAGATATATTTCTGATGCAGCGCGGACACAAGAGTCAAGGGAATATTTTGTCAATTCATGCATACAGAGATTTATAATCGGCGATCTTCCAAAAGAAAACAATGCCGGTGGGAAAAAAGTAGCAGCAGGAATATTTGATGGGTTTGATATAGACTGGGAGTATCCTGTAAACGGAGGAGAAGATAGTGTTCACCATAATTGGCAGGATAACAATAATCTCAGCAAGCTTTATGAATTGTTTAGATCAAAATTAGATTCTATTACTCCTCATTTATTATTGACCGCAGCAGTTCCGGCTACTGAAAAATATGCGAGGTATTATAACATTCATAAAGATCAACAGTATTTGAACTGGTATAACGTAATGACTTATGATTACCGTGGTGGATGGGATGATGTTACCGGACACAATACAAATTTGCTTTCCTCTGTAAATGATACAACTTTTAACTGGGAGAGAGATTCATTTGACAAATCAATTCATTTATATAATTGCATTTACGGGGTTAGCCGTTCCAAGCTTGTGCCGGGTGCTGCATTTTATGGAAGAGGTTGGAAAGTTGCAAAAAATGTTAAAAACGGTCTTGGCATTAAAGGAAAAGAAACCGAAGGAAATGTTGAACACGGTTTCAATTATTATTCTGACTTAATCCAATTGCAAAATCAGGATTATAAAATTCATTGGGATAAATATGCAATGGCTCCTTACATATATAATCCTGATAAGAAAAAATTCTGGACCTTTGATAATCCTGAATCAATATCGCTAAAAGCCCATTATGTTGATGCATATGATTTAAGAGGTCTGATGTTCTGGGAAATCAGCGGCGACGACTCTTTGGGTACATTAGTAAATACAATTAATACAAGGAACATGCCTGAGTCCTCGATAACAAAAATGGCAATTCATTCACATCCTGAAATTAAAATTATAAGTCCTTTAAGTTCAGATTGGATTAATGAAGGTTCAAATGTGGTGATTGGCACAAAGTATTCTGATAAAGAAGGCAAAATTGTTAAAGTCGAATTTTTTGGGGACAGAAAATCGTTGGGCTTTAATACAAATCCTCCATATGATTGGGTTTGGTTTAACATTCCCAAAGGCAAACACGATATTAAAGCAGTTGCATACGATAGTAATGGGAAAAAGAGAATATCACACCAGGTTAGAATTTTCGTGAGAGATAGATAAGGAATTATGATTAAACAGTTTATAACCCTGTATGTAATATGAGTGTTACTAAATCAGAAAGACTTGTTTCTCTGGATGTGTTCAGAGGTTTAACAATTGCCGGAATGATTTTGGTAAACAGTCCCGGCACCTGGGAATATGTTTATCCTGCATTAAGACATTCAAAATGGAACGGGTGCACGCCAACTGATATCATTTTCCCTTTTTTTATTTTTATTGTAGGGGTAGCAATAACTTATTCAATTTCGAAGAAGATTAAACAGAATACTTCTCATAAGAAAATAATTTTTGAAATCATCAGAAGATCGGTAATTATTTTTTTGTTGGGAGTATTCTTAAACGGATTTCCATTTTTTAAACTTTCAACCATAAGGATTCCCGGCGTCCTTCAAAGAATCGCCGTTGTTTATCTAATCTCCGCTTTAGTTTTTCTAAAATATAACAAGAGAACAATCTTTATAGTTAGTTTTTTGATTTTAATTTTCTATTGGGGAATAATGATGCTTATTCCTGTTCCGGGAGTAGGGTATGCGAATCTTGAGCCATCTACAAACCTTGGGGCGTGGTTAGACAGGCTGGTATTTGGAAAGCATTTGTGGGGACAATCCGTAGTTTGGGATCCAGAAGGAATTATGAGCACTATTCCGGCAATTGCAACAGGTATACTAGGTGTTCTCACCGGCTATCTTCTAAGAAGCGATAAAGATAAAATCACAAAAACAGTTTATTTATTTGTTGCTGGAAACCTCTTACTTGTAACTGGTTATATTTGGGATATTTGGTTCCCGATTAATAAAAACCTGTGGACAAGCTCCTATGTAATTTATACTGCCGGTCTTGCATTAAACTTTTTAGGAATATGCTTTTGGTTTATCGATGTAAAGGGTTATAAGAAATGGTCCGTGCCTTTCCAGGTTTTCGGATTGAACGCAATAGTAGCATATTTTCTATCTGAAATTATTGAGACGATAATTGACGTTGTAAACATTTCAAATTCGGCAGGGAAAAGTATTCCACTTAAGGAATTTCTTTTTAATAATATTTTCTTAAGGTGGAACTCTCCTATCAACGCTTCACTTATTTGGGCAATATGCTACGTTCTATTGTTGTTTATTATTGTCTTTGTTCTATATCGTAAAAAAATATTCATCAGAATTTAAATGTTAAGGAAAAAATATGAAGTTTGCTCTTTTGGGCGGAAAAATAATAACACCATTCAGAGCTTTGAACGATGGAGTTTTGATAGTTGAAGATGATAAGATTTCCGAATTAGGAAAATCTTCTGAAACTAATATACCTAAAGATTGCGAAGTTTATAATGTGAAAGACATGTTGATATGCCCCGGTTTCGTGGATCTTTTAATTCACGGAGGAGCAGGACATGGTTTTGCAGATAATTCTAACGATAGCATTGGTACCATTAGTCAATATCTTCTTGAACATGGATCAACAACAGTTTTGGCATCACTGTTTGCAAAACCTGAAAAATTATTGTTGGAAGATTTAGAAAGATTAGCAAATTATATTGAAGCCAATCCTGATTCAAATATTCGTGGTATACACATGGAAGGACCCTTCCTGAATAAACAGTTCAAAGGAGCAATGAACAAATCATACTTATGGGAACCTTCCATTGAAGGATGGAACAAAATATGGAAAGCTTCAAAAGGTCAAATAAAAATAATGACAATTGCTCCTGAACTTCCCGGATCCGAGGCTGTTATGCAGGCTGCTGCAAAAGACGGGGTAGTTCTCTCTATCGGGCATTCTATGGCTACCTATGATGAAGTTGAGACTGCAATTGACAATGGTGCTGCACATGTTACCCACATCTTCAATGCAATGATGCCATTTCATCACAGAGAACCGGGGATTATTCTTGGTTCCTTGCTGCATAATGAATTGAAGATAGAATTAATAGCGGATACTCTTCACGTTCATCCGGCAGTAATGGAGTTTCTCTTAAAATTAAAAGGAGCGAGCGGAATTATTTTGGTATCGGATTCTATTCGAGCGGGTGGTATGCACGAGGGCGAATATGAATTTGCTGACCAAAAAATATTTATGAAAGAAAAGAAAGCCTTTCTAGAGGATGGAACACTTGCTGGCAGTACATTAACTCTTAAATATTGCGGTAAAAAATATGGTTGAAACTGCAAATGCCAAAATTACAGAAGCTGTTAGAATGGCGTCCTTAAATGGGCTTAAAGTCATAAACCTTGATCATAAGAAAGGAATTTTAGCGGTTGGAAAAGATGCTGATATAGTGGTAATGAATGATAAATATGAAGTAGTTATGACAATTATTGGCGGGAAAATTGCTTATAGAGGGAAATGATTTTAATCCTATTACCGTAAATCTTGATTTATCATTTGCGGTACAAAACAAGAAATTCTAAAATAAAAATTTTAAGGAGAACAAAATATGAGACTGATAATTCAACCTACATATGACCTTGTTTCAAGATGGGCTGCAAATTATGTCGCCGCTACAATAAAAAAATTCAACCCAACCCAGGAAAAAAGATTTGTGCTGGGGCTTCCAACAGGTTCTTCACCGATTGGAATGTATAAAGAACTTATAAATCTTAATAAGAAAGGGTTAGTCTCATTTAAGTATGTGACTACATTTAATATGGATGAGTATGTTGGTTTGCCGGAAGATCATTCCGAAAGTTACCATTCTTTTATGTGGAATAATTTCTTTAAGCATATCGACATTGATAAAGAATATATAAACATACTTGATGGCAATGCAAAAAATCTCGAGAAGGAATGTGAAGATTATGAGAAAGGGATTCGTAGAAGCAGGGGGAATAAACTTATTCGTCGGGGGTATAGGTCCCGACGGACATATAGCATTCAATGAACCGGCTTCATCTTTGGGTTCTTTAACAAGAGTTAAAACTTTAACTATGGATACAATTGTTGCTAACTCTAGATTCTTTAACAATGATTTAAACAAGAGTTCCCAAAACAGCATTAACTGTTGGAGTAAAAACAGTTCTTGATGCGGAAGAGGTCTTAATAATAATAAGTGGGCTTAATAAATCAAGAGCTCTTAACAAGGTTGTTGAAGAAGGAGTTAATCATATGTGGACGGTCAGCGCTCTGCAACTCCATCCAAAAGGATTGATAGTTTGTGATGAGGCATCGACATATGAACTAAAAGTAGGTACTGTTAAATATTTTAAAGACATTGAAGCTGTCAATTTAGCTCCCGAATCTTTGCTGAAATAGAATACACAAATATTACTATTATTAGCCAGATTATTCTCATTGGTCCGGTTTGTTAATTATTAGAGGATAAATGCCCGGCAAATATCGATCAAGTGTTTTTCTGATAACCTGATTCTTATTGGTAATTTATTTCGCATGTAAAAAAAACCAACGCAACCGAGCTTCTCTCTTCTTCATGTTCCGGACCCAGAATTAAAATTTGAGAGTGTTATTCCCCAGTCATTTTATGTCAATTTCACCGGCAATATTTCATTTAATCTGAAATCGGGTACGGCAATTTATGTTGATGTGAGTAATACTGAGATTAACAAAATCGAACAATATCTTGCTAACATCCTGGACCCTTCAACAGGACTAACTATTTCAAAAGACTCTGTTGTTCTTTCAGCAATTCAACTTGAAGGATTATTCAGGGGAGTGCAAGCAATCAGGCAAATGCTTCCGGCAGCATTGAGAGTCCGGTTCATCAAGCAGGCCCATCGGGTATAGGGACTGGAATTATAAAAGTTCGTCCATTATATCCCTGGCGTGGAGTCATGTCTCCCCAGATATCATGGAATTAAAATTCAGGTTGGTGCTTCAATAAAGCATTAAAATCAGTTTGGTTTTGAATGTTTCATAATTATATATTAAGCATTTCCAGATAAAATCTTGCGGTGTATTTCCAGTGGAATAAAATATCCATCCGCTAACCTAAAGTATTTACTTTGACAACATTGAATAATCGGTACCTCGTGATTATATTTGTTGTTAAGTAATGGAATGGAGATTATGGATACAGATATAATACTGAAAACAAATTTTCACGATATAAAACTTGTAAAAAGGGGAAAGGTTAGAGATGTCTACGAAATCGGTGAATACTTTCTGATAGTTTCTACCGACAGGCTTTCCGCATTTGATGTAATAATGTCACAGGGAATTCCGGACAAAGGAAAAGTATTAACTAAAATTTCCGAGTTTTGGTTTAATGAAACCAGGAATATTGTCAGAAATCATGTTGTAACAACTGTTATTGATGAATTTCCCGAAGTTTGTCAGAAGTACAGAGATCAACTTCAGGGAAGATCAATGATAGTCAAGAAAGCAAAAGTGATTCCTATAGAATGTATTGTAAGAGGTTATATCTCGGGATCAGGATGGAATGATTACAAAAAGACAGGAAAGATATCAGGAATAGATTTACCTAATGGTTTAAAAGAATCAGAAAAATTACCTGAACCACTTTTTACCCCTTCCACCAAAGCGGAAATTGGCACACACGATGAAAATATTTCATTTGACCAGGCTGAAAAAATAATTGATAAGGAAACACTGAAGGAAGTTAAAAAGGCAGCTCTGGATATATACAAGACTGCTTCGAATTTAGCTCTTAAAAAAGGGATAATCATTGCGGATACAAAAATGGAATTCGGTTTGATTGATGGTGAAGTAATTCTTGTTGATGAATTGCTTACGCCCGATTCATCACGTTTCTGGCCTGAAAACAATTATAAAGTAGGGCAGGCCCAGCAAAGTTATGACAAACAATTTGTCAGAGACTATCTTCTTTCAATAAATTTTAATAAGCAACCGCCACCGCCGATCTTGCCTGAAGATATTATTCAAAAGACGAGAAAAAAATATCTTGATGTTCTTTATAAACTAACAGGTGAGAGACTAACTTAATGTACCCTGTTAATATAAGGGTTAAGCAGTCACAGCATATCTACATTAAATGGGATAATGGAACCGCTACTGAGATTAGTCTGAGGAAGTTAAGAGAACTTTGTCCGTGTGCGACCTGTATAACTTTGCGTCAGAGCCAGGGGAGACATTATATACCAATTTTTAATGAAAACCAATTAAAAATTGCGAATATTAAGCAAATTGGAAGTTATGCTATTCAATTGAGTTGGAAAGATGGACATAATACGGGGATATATGAATTTTCCTTTCTTAGGAATTTAGGTTCAAAAAATTAGTAATTTACAACGCTGGATTTAAAAATTAGCTCTATCTGCCGTAATTTTAAAAATATTTATTATTGTCTAATTACTAATTTATGATTCTCCCAAATCAGCTTACAATATTAAGGATTGTGCTTACACCGGTTTTTCTGGTTCTATTTCTTTCTGATAACCCATTGCTTAAGCAAATCTCTTTGGCTGTTTTTATTATTGCAGCATTAACGGATTGGTATGACGGCTGGCTTGCGAGAAAGTTTAATTATATTACAAGCTGGGGGAAATTTTGGGACCCGCTTGCTGATAAAATTCTTACTTCATCAGCATTTATAGGATTTGCTGTTCTTAAATTGATTCCTTTATGGATGGTAATTGTAATTCTTGTAAGGGATTTTATTGTTACAGGTCTCAGGGCATATGCTGATTATAAAGGAAAAACATTTCCAACAAGTTATTATGCCAAATGGAAAACCTTTCTGCAGATAACTTTTCTTTATTATTTACTAATTATGTATGTTGGTAAATTATCTCCACAAATATTTCCAGCAAATAAAGAAATATTTGATATGCTACTTGACAGCAATTTTATTTATTTTTTCATGCTGTTTATAACAGCAATAACTTTTCATTCAGGAATTACGTACCTGTACAAAAACAGGAATCTTATAGAAGGGCTCTTTAAACGTGAAGATTAATTTTTTTGAAAAAATGTTAGGCTCCGGTTTTTTTACAGGGTATATGCCAATTGTGCCGGGTACGTTTGGAAGTCTTGCAGCATTGTTGATTTATTTTATCCCGGGATTTGAAAAGCCCTTGATAATTATTCCGGCCATAATAGTTTTTATGGTCTATGGAATCTATGTGGGAAATAAATTTGATAAAGTATACGGAAAAGATCCCCGTCAATGCACGATTGATGAAGTAGTTGGTATGTGGATTTCATTATTATTTTTGCCAAAGAGAATTATAGTCTCTGTTATTGCATTTATTGTATGGCGGGTATTTGATATAGTTAAACCATTTCCAGCGAGAAACCTTGAAAAACTAGAAGGTGGTTTAGGAATAATGATTGATGATGTGGTTGCTGGTTTTTATTCTTTAATTGTTTTGCAGGTTCTTTTGTACATTTTTAAGTTCTGATTTATTCACAAAGAGAAAGAACATATGAATGCTCATATAATTACTATAGGTGACGAAATACTGATCGGGCAAACCTTAAATACAAATGCGGCCTATATCGGCAGCAAACTAGTTGATATACAAGTCTATGTGAAGAAAAGCTCTGTCGTAGCAGACAAGGAAGAAGACATCTTAAAAGAATTTAAGGAATGTTGGGAAAATAATGATCTGGTTGTGGTTACAGGAGGATTAGGCCCAACGCATGATGATATTACACGCCAGTGTGTGGTGAAGTTTTTTAATACTGAACTTGTGCAGAACAATGACGTTCTTGAAGATATAAAAACAATGTTTGCCAAAAGAGGACGGGAAGTAACGAAAGTTAATGAAGGGCAGGCACTTGTGCCAAAAATTGCAAAGGTTATCCAGAATTCGCGTGGTACTGCTCCCGGCTTCTGGATTGAAAAGAAAAATAAAATATTCGTGGTGATGCCCGGAGTCCCTTTTGAAATGAAGGAGATGATGGAAGATTTTGTTCTTCCAGATTTAAAGGAACGATTACATAATCCTAAAACAATTTCCTTAAGAGAAACTTTGCAGACTACAGGTATTGCGGAATCTGCTTTATTTGAAAAACTTGGTAACCTCAATGAATTACTTGAGGGAGCAAAGCTTGCATTTCTTCCCAGTCAATTTGGGGTAAAACTAAGGATCACAGCAACGGAAAAAACGGAAGAGAAAGCCAAAAATAAATTGACTGAGATTGAGCAAAGGATCAGAAGCAAAGCAGGGAGATTTATTTTTAGTAGAGATGAAGAATATCTTGAAGAAGTTGTTGCAAGATTATTAAAAGAAAGGGGTTTAACGATTTCACTTGCGGAATCTTGTACAGGTGGAGGACTTGCAAATGTACTTACAAATGTAACAGGAGCCAGTGCATATTTCGAAAGAGGAATTGTGTCATACAGCAATGCTTCAAAAGTAGAGATTCTTAAAGTCCTGGAGGACACTATCTCGGAGCACGGAGCAGTAAGCCTTGAGGTAGCAAGGCAAATGGCGGAGGGAGTAAAATCAATTAGCGGTACTGACCTTGGGGTATCAATAACCGGAATTATGGGACCAACCGGAGCAACAACAGGCAAGCCAGTAGGTCTTGTATATATCGGACTTTGTGATGACAAGGTTTGCACCGCGAAAGAATTCACTTTCGGAGATGACAGGATTATTAATAAACAAAGAACGATTCAGGCAGCCCTGGATATGATAAGAAAACATTTGCTTGGAATTTCATTAGATGGCTAGGCTTTTTGTTTCACTTAATTTGCCGGTAGAAATAAGGGACAGAATTAATTCTTTAAGAATGGAGGCTGACGCTGAAGAGAATAAACCTAAGTGGGAACCGAAAGAAAAACTACATCTGACCTTAAAATTCATTGGTGAAATTGAAGAACAGCTGGTAAAGGAAATTTCTGAGGAATTAAGTTTTATAAAGAATTACGGTACCATAAATTGTGAAATAACTCAATTCGGATTTTTCTTTTCCCGAAATCAGCCAAGAATTTTATGGTTAGGTTTGCATACTGATGAAATTATTTTTAATCTTGTGGAAGAATTAAATTCCCGTCTTGAAAAATTTTTAATCCCAAGGGAAAATAAAAAATTTACTTCCCACATTACTATTTTAAGAATTCGGGGAAATGTCAGTGAACATTTTATTGAGAGTTTTAAGAAATTTGAAGTCCCGGCGATTAAATTTAAGGCTGATGAAATTTCACTGATTAAAAGTGAATTATTACCGCTGGGTTCGATATACAAAGAAATTAATAAATATAAATTAAAATGATTCGGAGGAATAATGGCCGCAGATAAAGAACAAAAATTGAAAATAATTGACGATGCTATTGCCAGCATTGAAAAGACTTATGGCAAAGGTTCTATAATGAAACTTGGTGATGGAGTGATTGTTGCTGTAGAATCTATTCCTACAGGGGCTATGTCACTTGATTATGCGCTTGGAATTGGCGGTGTACCAAGAGGGAGAGTTACAGAAATTTACGGACCTGAATCAAGTGGTAAAACAACTCTTTGTCTCCATATTATTGCTGAAGCACAAAAAGCCGGTGGGCTTGCAGCTTTCATTGATGCCGAGCACGCACTCGATGTAAATTATGCAAAAAGACTCGGCGTTGATACTGCTAATCTTCTTATATCACAACCGGATTTTGGTGAGCAGGCGCTTGAGATCACTGACACGCTTGTACGAAGCAATGCATTGGATATAATCGTGATCGACTCTGTCGCTGCTCTCGTTCCCCGTTCTGAAATTGAAGGCGAAATGGGAGATGCAACTATGGCAGTTCAGGCAAGGTTGATGTCGCAGGCTTTGAGGAAACTTACCGGTGCAATTTCAAAATCCAAGACATCTGTTATTTTTATAAACCAGCTGCGACAGAAAATTGGAATTATGTTTGGAAATCCTGAAACTACTACTGGTGGAAATGCTCTTAAGTTTTATGCATCACTTAGAATGGACATAAGAAGAATTGGTGCAATTAAAGACGGAACTGACGTAATAGGTAACAGAACAAGAGTTAAAATAGTAAAAAGTAAAGTGGCGCCACCTTTTAAAGAAGTTGAGTTTGATATTCTCTATAATGAAGGCATTAGCAAAACAGGTGACCTGCTTGATTTTGCCACTAACCTGGATATTGTCAAAAAGAGCGGAGCCTGGTTCACGTTTGGAGAAGACAGGTACCAGGGAAGAGAACAATTCAGACAAAAGCTTATTGAAAGTCCTGAGTTATTTAAGAAAATTGAAAAAGAAGTAAAAACAAAGCTTGGTATGCTTTCGACTGATAAACCTGATAAAAAAGAAGAAAAGGAAGAACCGGAAGAAAAATCAAAAGGGAAAAAAGGCTCGAAATAAATAACAGGCTATGAAAATAACCCGGGTAGTTAAGAAGGATGAAAATAATGTAGTTGTTTATCTCGAAAATGATGAAAAACTTTTCTTAACCTACGAAGTGTTTTTGAAAAATGGTCTCAGGAAAGACACAGAAATTCCTGCAGACCATTTTCAGTTTCTAATAAGGGAAAATCAAAAATATCATTCAAGAATAGAGCATTTTCATACATTGGCAGAAGACATCATTCCATTTTCGAACTCCGTACAAAACTTCGCCAGAAAAAATATGATAAAGACCTGATTGAAGAAATTATTACACGATCTTTCGACAAATAAATATCTCGATGACCTCGAATTTTCCAGGTTGTTTGCAGATGAAAATATCAGGTTGAAACTATGGGGAAAAAATAAAATTAAAGGAGAACTGATCAAAAGGGGAGTCAATTCGGAAATTATTTCAGAAGTCTTGAACGAAAAATTCCCTGAAGGAAATGATGTGGGCAATGCTGATAGAACTTGCAACGAAAAAATACAAATCCCTGAAAGAGCAGAAACCTCGAAGAAATGAAGCTAAAGCAAAAATTATATGCATTTCTTTCCTCAAGAGGTTATGACTATGAAACAAGTAAGGAAGCAGTTGAAAAAATTATTGGTGGGAATAGAGAGTAATAAAAATTTATCGAATTGACTATTCTAGTTTCTTTTTTAGAGACAATACCATATTTGAAATTTCAGGGATTGCTACTTTTTCAGCAGCTTCATCTAATTCAAACCATTTCCGTTTTCTTTTTGCTTTCTCCGGATAATCGTCATATTCTTTTATTACTTCCATCGAAAATATTTTCATGAAACATTTCCCATAGGATTTCTGGATGATAAATTCGCCTAAGTTCAAAAGTTTCATTGCTTCCCAGCACCCCGGCTTCCTCAATGGCTTCTTTTTTTGCAGATTCGAAAGCGGAGAGATTAAATTCGACATAGCCTTTTGGAATTATCCATCTTTGCTTTTTCACCGAAGTGATCAAAAAAATCTCAATTTTCTTTTTACCTTTTTTACGGAAGGGTACTACTCCTGATTGATGATAATTAAGTTCTAATTTCAAATTGATTTTATTGTATTTTAATTTATTAGTTCTATATTATGCAAAATAATTAATTCTATTCCCAAAAAGAAAAATTGATTTCTGATTATTCGAAAGAAATCTGTATCTTTTCAGGGAAAATAAATCCTCATAGAGATGAATATTCAGAAAAACTATTCGCTTAAAAGACTTAATACTTTTGGAATAGATGCTAAAGCGCATCTATTTTGCGAGATAAAGAACGAAGAACAACTACAATTAATCTTAACAGATAAAAATTTTAAGAAAATTCCAAAATTTATTTTAGGTGGTGGCAGTAATGTTCTATTCACTCAGAATTTTCCACGGTCTTGTAATAAAAAATTCCATTTCCGGAGTTGAAATTATTCAAGAGGATAAAGACTCTGTTCTGGTAAAAGCAGGGGCAGGTGAAGTTTGGCATGATCTGGTTTTATTTTGTGTTGAAAGAAAGTTCGGCGGAATTGAAAATCTTTCGCTTATTCCAGGAACTGTGGGGCTGCGCCAATGCAAAATATTGGTGCATATGGGCAGGAGATTAAAAGATGTTTTTGAATATATTGAAGGGATCTTTATTGATTCAGGAGAAAAAAAAGTATTTAATAAAGCAGAGTGTAAATTTGGTTATCGTGATAGCATATTCAAGCAAGAGTTAAAAAATAAATTTGTAATTACCTCAGTTGTTTTGAGGTTGAACAAAAAACCTGTCTTGAAACTTGATTATGGAACAGTAAAAGAAGAACTCGAAAAGTTAAATCTTGAAAAGGTTACAATTAAAAATGTGAGTGATGTTATCTGTAAAATCAGGCAAAGCAAATTGCCCGATCCATCGCAAATAGGTAACGCCGGAAGCTTCTTCAAAAATCCTGAAATAGAGACTGAAAAGTATTCCCAATTGAAAAAAGAATTCCCGAAATTCCCGGTTATAAAATGGATGATAATAAAACTAAAATACCGGCTGGCTGGTTGATAGAAAAATGTGGATGGAAAGGTAAAAGAGTAGGTAATACAGGTTCTCATTCGAAGCAGTCTCTAGTGCTTGTAAATTACGGAAATGCAAAGGGATCAGAAATTCTGGCACTTGCTGAAAAAATAAAGGAATCTGTAAAAACTAAGTTTGGGATAGAACTAGAAGAAGAAATTAATATTGTATGAGCTTGTATTTCCGTTGAATTTATGTCGCCTAATTCATAAGTTAATTATATAGTTGCTGTCCACAAGACGGAACTTAATTTAAAAACTTCTTGTGATCCAGGGAGCCTAAGCCTATGAAAGATCAAAAGAAAGACGACCAGGTCCTTTCAGCATATGAAAAGGCAGCTCAGGATGGAGTAGATCCACGCTGCATTCCTCAAAAACTACAGGGACCCGTTCCCGAGCACGACGAAATAAAATATCCTGATTATCCTCAAGCAGATCACGAGTCGTGGAAATATCTTTTCGATAGACAAATGAAATTTCTTCCGGGTAGAGCCTGCGCTGAATATATGGACGGTGTAGATAAATTAAATTTTACTCGCGATCAAATTCCTGCTTTAAAGGATTTAAGTCGCGTGTTTAGTAAAACCACCGGATGGAAGGTTGCACGTGTTCCTGGATTAATCGATGTGAATGATTTTTTTGGTTTGCTTCGTAGAAGAGTTTTCCCATCGACTGATTATATTCGCGGAAAAGAAGAACTTGATTACACACCTGCTCCCGATTGCTTTCACGATATGTTTGGTCATATGCCATTGCTGACTGACAAAGACTTTGCAGAGTTTTATCAGCAATTTGGCGAGGCCGCATTAAAAGCGGAAGGAATGAACAGAAAATATCTTGAAACTTTTCATTGGTTCACAGTTGAATTTGGATTGATCCGCCAGCCGGAAGGGATGAGAATTTACGGCGCTGGAATACTTTCATCAAAAGAAGAAGTTCAGCACGCTCTTTCCGATGAAGTTGAAGTGAGGAATTTTGATCCTGAAAAAATAGTGTTGCAGGAATATGACGTCTGGCATTTACAGCCGATTCTTTTTGCCATTGATTCATTTGAGCAATTAAAAGACGGTTTCAGAAAGTGGACCAAAAAACTTGGATTGCTTAGTTAGGCAAAGTAATACTAAAAGATTGAATTCTTTCTAACTTGAAAATCCTGCCTTAAATAGCTAATTTACTTAGTCTTAATTAGCCAATAATTTTAGAATATTTTTAAATAAGGAGATACTATGTCAATCAAAGTTGGAGATCAGGCGCCTAGGTTTACTTTACTAAATCAAAACAAGGAAAAAGTAAGTCTTGATGATTTTAAAGGTAAAAATGTAGTCCTATTATTTTTCCCGGCTGCAGGAAGCGGCGTTTGTACAAATGAGTTGTGTAGTTTCAGGGACGAATTAAAAGATTATGAAGGTCTTAATGCGCAGGTTTTAGGAATAAGTGTGGACACCGTTTTTGCTCTAAAATTATTTGAAGAAAAAAATAATTATAACTTCCCATTATTAAGTGATTTTAATAAAGAAGTAATAAATAAATACGATGTGGTAGATAATGCGTTCGGTGCAGGAAGCCTTGATTACAAAGGGATTGCAAAAAGATCGGCCTTTGTTATTGATAAAGATGGTAAAATAAAATATGCAGAAGTCATGCCAAGTCCAGGCGAATTACCAAGTTACGAAGCTATAAAGAATGCATTGAAATAAAAAAAGACTATTTGTTCAATTATTAAATAGTCACTTTATATTTATTAGTATTATTTTTTGACAATTAAATTTGTAGTAACCTTCAGAGTTTTTAGTTGACGCTGAAGGTTTATATTTAATATACGAGGGATATTTTTATGCTAAAAGAAGGGAATAAGGCTCCTGCCTTTAAATTAAAAAATCAGGATGGAGAAACAATTTCATTAAGTGATTACAAAGGTAAAAAGGTTGTACTTTATTTTTATCCTAAAGATGATACCAGCGGCTGTACAAAGGAAGCTTGCAGTTTTCGTGATGGATTTCCTAAGTTCGGCAAACTTAAAGCTGAAATTCTTGGCGTGAGTGCCGATTCAGTCCAATCACACAAAAAATTTGCTGAAAAATATAAGCTACCGTTTACCTTACTTAGTGATGAAAGTAGAAAGATGATTGAGAAATACGGCGTGTGGAAAGAAAAGAGTATGTACGGCAGAAAATATATGGGAATTGAAAGAACAACTTTTATCATTGATGAAAATGGAAAGATTAAAAAAATATTTCCAAAGGTAAAAGTTTCTGATCACGACAAAGAAGTGCTGGAAGCCCTGAACAGTTGATTATCAATAGGGAACAACTATGATTTATGTAACCAGGCGCGCTACATTTAATGCTGCTCACCGCGTTTTTAATCCGAATTTATCCGATGAAGAAAATTCAAAAATTTTCGGAAAGTGCAGCAATCCAAATTGGCACGGGCACAACTATATTTTGGAAGTAGTTGTTGCAGGTGAAATAAATCCTGAAACCGGATATTTGATTGACCTGAAAGATTTAAAAGAAATAATAAATGAATATGTAATTGAAAAAGTAGATCATAAAAATCTTAATCTTGAAGTCGATTTTATGAAAGGGATTCAACCTTCTGCAGAAAATATTACTATTCAGATCTGGAAACAGTTAGAAAAAAAGATCCCATCCGGTAAATTGTATTCTGTTAAACTTTACGAAACTGAAAATAATTATTTTGAATATCGAGGAGAATAAAATTTGAATAAGGATAATGTTGAAAATTTAGTTACCAATTTGTTAAAAGAGATTGGAGAAGATCCGAAGAGGGAAGGGCTGTTAAAAACTCCTCACCGTGTTGCAAAGTCCTATGAATTTCTCACGAGCGGATATAATAAGGATATTGAAGAGGTATTAAACGGTGCTGTTTTTAATGAAAAATATGATGAGATGGTTCTTGTAAAGAATATTGATTTTTATAGCTTGTGTGAGCATCACATTCTGCCTTTTTTTGGAAAGGTGCATATTGCCTATATTCCGGGTGGAAAGATTGTCGGGTTAAGTAAAATTCCAAGAATCGTTGAGGTCTTTTCGAGAAGACTACAGGTGCAGGAAAGAATGACTCAGCAGATTGCAGACACAATTAATAAATATCTTGAGCCACAGGGCGTTGCAGTAGTCTCCGAAGCTTTTCACATGTGCATGATGATGCGCGGAGTTGAAAAACAGAATTCATCGGCAACGGCCAGTGCGGTGCACGGAATTTTTAAAGAAGATGCCAGAACACGGGCGGAAGTAATGAACTTAATATCACAAAAGAATTTATGACAAAAGAAAAAAGAGCAGGTATATGGATAACAGGCGCAAGTTCAGGAATAGGCAGGGCCACTGCAAAAGAATTTGCGAAAGTCGGTTGCGACGTTTTTGTTTCCGCAAGGAGAACAACAGAACTTGAACGGCTCAAGAAAGAACTGACAAAAGAAAAACTCAAAATAGAGACATATCCTTGTAACATTGCTTCATCGGCAAATGTAGATCAGGTTGTAAAAAAAATCTCCGCAAAGCATAAAATTAACTGCCTGGTAAACAATGCAGGTGTTACATCCTTCAAAAAAGCCGAAGATAATTCGATCCCGGAAATAAATGATATTATAAACACAAATCTACTTGGTTCAATTTATGCAATCAAATATATTCTGCCTCATATGATAAAAGATGGCGGCGGAACGATAATTAATATTATTTCAAGTGCAGCTAAAAAAATATTTACGGAAAGCAGTGCATACACGGCCTCAAAAACCGGTCTGCTTGGTTACACAAATGTCTTACGAGAAGAGGTAAGAAAACATAATATCAGGGTGATTAATATTCACCCTGGTGCTACTGAAACACCTATGTGGTCACAGGACATGAGAAAGGAAAATTCTGAAAGAATGATGACAAGTGAAGAAATTGCCCGGCTGATAGTTTGGGCATTCCTTCAGGAAGGTAATATTGTTGCTGAAGATATTGATGTTAAACCAATCGAAGGAGACTTATGATAAATGGGAAAGAATTAGCAATCGTAACAGGTGCAAGCAGGGGAATAGGGAAAGCAATCGCATTAAGATTTGCAAAAGAAAATTGTGATGTGATGATATTTGGAAGAGATGTTGAAGCATTAAAAAAAGCTCAAGCTGAAATTATAAGTGCTGGTGTTAAATGTGAATATTTTATAGGAGATGTAGCGGATGAAAAATTTGTCAATGATTCCGTTTCTAAAATAATTGAAAAGTATGGAAAGGTTGACCATCTTATAAACAACGCGGGTATAGGGGTATTTAAAAAACTTATAGATTCCAATCTTGAAGATTTTAAAATACAGGTTGATGCGAATCTTTACGGTATTTATAATTTCACAAAAGCCGTTGCTAATAAAATGATTGAAAGGGAAAGCGGTTCGATAATAAATATCGCCTCGCTTGCGGGAAAGAATGCTTTTGTTGGCGGTACAATGTATTCTGCATCAAAGCATGCTGTGCTTGGTTTTACAAAATCTTTAATGCTGGAGTTGAGAGAATTTAATATTCGTGTTTCGGCAATTTGTCCAGGTTCAGTTGCGACTGAATTTTTTGGGGGACCCGGCAGGCATCCTAATTATGATAAAATATTAAAAGCTGATGATGTAGCAGAATCAGTTATGGCAGTTCTTAAACTTCCTGTGCATGCTTTGATAAGTGAAATTGATTTAAGACCGACAAATCCGAAATAGTATTTCATAGCCTTCCTTTTGAGCATCCAAAATAATTCTATATTCATAGATAGAACACTGGTCGAACTAATTAACCATTAGTAGAATAATTTCAGATCTAAATTGTTTGATTATTATTTTGACCTTTAACAAGTCTAATCTTTGGCGGATTTAATAAACTGATTCTTTAAAAAAATATTTCGGCTGAAAATATCTCTTAGAATTACATTTGCTAAAAAATGCTTAATACTGTTAAACATAATATATCTTTATCATTAACCTCAAAAACCATTATACTCATCTTACTTTTGGTTTGTAATGGATTATTAGCCCAGACATCAGAGATACAATTACGGGAAAAAATAATTCAATATTCTAATGCGAATAATTTTAAGGAATGTATAGACTCCGGCGTTAAATACTTAGAACAATACGGCAGTGACTCACTCAAAAGTTACTTGTCAAAAGTTAAAAATGATCTTAGCAATTATAACCCTAATAATTTTGAACGAATTAAGAAAAATATAGATAAGGTAATCAGGCTTTCTCCCAAAGTCATCCCACTTTATGCAATTCATTCCGGACTTGGTGAGGTTACGTTTTGGATGATGTATAAAGACAATCTTCCCGTTAAGGATAAAAAAAAGATTTTGAATTTTTCGACCTCATATTTTTACAAAGCTCTTGATTTAATACCTAAAAATTCATTTAAAGCTAAGTCTATCGTCTATCGAAATATGGCAGATATTCTAAGGCGCTATGGAGATAATGGATCAGCTGATGCGGCAGATTTAATAGCTTTTAAATATGATCCTAATAATTATACTATAGGATTAAAGGTTGCTTCATACTATGAATATATTGGTAATACGGATAGCACCCAATCAATATTGATTAGGCTATATAATTCTTTAAAGGGGAAGACTCCTTATCAAGGCTTATTCGATTTTCTTGGTGATCATTTTAATGGTAGTAAGGCCAAGATTACTTACTACTCTAAGGCTCTTTCACAAGGAGTAAGAAATCCCTCAGCTCTTATACTATAAAATTGCTGATGAATATTTTCCTGATAAACCCGACAGTTCCATTCAATATTATGGAAAGGCAATAAAATTAGGGCTGAGCAATGATAAGATATTTAATGAGACTAGGACTATTATTTAATCTAAAGATGAACTGTAAAAACGCTATTTATTATTTCAATAGAGTTAAAAATTGGAATGATAAGCCCGCTCTTTATATAAACTCTTTTGCCGGGTGTTATGCAGATATAGGCGATTATGATAAGGCTGTGAAATTGTATGCTATGAGTAAGGATCATTCTCAGATGGCGTATAATTATTTAAATTTAAAATATTATAGTAAAGCAATAGATATTTATTTGTCAGATATTAAAAGAGCTAAAGCTAGAAGATGGCCAAATGCTGCGGATAAAAAAGAATATCTGGGCTGGCATTATTATAATCTCGCAAAAGCCTATGCAGAAATTGATGAAAGAACGGAAGCATTTAATATTTTTGAAAAGGCTAATACGTATTTAAATAAAAAAGATGCGATTGCTATCGATCTTAAATATGCTATAGAATTTTATAGGATACTTAAAAACAATGTAGGCTGGGATTATCTTAATTATGATGATGAGTTTTTATATTTATATCAGAAGAAAAGAATAAGTAAAAATGGCAAGCTTATTAAAGCCTGGATAAAGAAAGTATTATTCCCGTACAAAAAGGATTTACAAACTATCAGGGAGGTAATTAAAATTGATCACCCGTATGAAGAGGTAAAATATAACGATTATTATTATACTTTAATATTATATGAATTTGGCTGCTCCATACAAAAAGCTCGTTGTTTGCGGTATTTGGATTACTCTGAAAATGGGAATATTCTAAAATCAATTACGTTTGACAACCCCAAATGGGATGTAATCTTTCCAAAAGGCATTAGCGAATATTGGGTAAGTAATTTGTATTCTATGAAGTAAATGCTTTGATAAGCGAAATTCACAAAAGGCCAACAAATCCGAAATAAAAATTTTCAATAGTAATTATAATAAACAGTACTATAGTAAAATTGCTGAATTGTTTTATAATTTTTCATTTCTTTTTTAATAAAGTCAGAAATTTCCTCCTCACCATTCTTAAAACTATCAAAAAATCCTCTGTACCCAATAAATAAATTGACAATTGCCTTATAATTTAGTTTATTACTTCCCCTAAATTTTGATTTAGGCATTTTAAATTAGTAGGTGCAATTCTATGCATTTTTTAGCGATTTATATAGGACTCTGTATCATCTTTTTCCCGTTGATGCTAATATTATTTAAAATCTCTCCTTATGGTTGGGAAGACGAAAATGGTTTTCATCACGTAAGTGAAAAAGAAGAGTTGATAACATTTCCTCTTAAAAAGAAAATTGCAATCAGTCATTTCAAAATCAATTTCAAATTAGCCCACTACCAAAAGCTTGACCAAAGCAATTCAAATCACCCAATTACATTAAGCCTATAATATTTTAGAATAGGGGAACTTACTTCAGTTAGTTGTCTTTTAATTGTTTGATTTACTGAATTCAATAAATACACATCTTAATTTTTTAGAAATCCTTTTGTTTGAGTATATTTGTAATGGCGCTGTAGCCAAGTGGTCCAAGGCAAAGGCCAGCAAAGCCTTATTCGTTGGTTCGAATCCAACCGGCGCCTCAAGAATATAATCCTGATATTTCATCAGGATAATATTATTTATGCATTTGTCAATTTTTTACAGTCTACGGTACCTATCAGAACCTCTTGTCGATACTATCTGCCTTTGGGCACATTTAACATCACTCTTGTTTAAAATATATAGTTTTTTATTTCATAATTAGCGATCTACTTCATACTATATCAGGGTTTAGAATAAATATCTGATCAATTCTGTTTTACGTAATAATCTAAAAGAAATTTAATTCTTACTAATCATTTAATATTTCTTAAGTGGGAAAAAATAAAATAACTTAAGGTATTCAAATGCTTTTGTTACAAAGGTAACATACCCTTAAATGGAATTTCCAAAAACAAACAAAAGGAGCATGGTATGAAAACTTTTCTATCATTTTGGCTTTTTCTGTTTTTTGCTTTTGCCGTAAGCGCGTTCGCGCAAGTTGATGATCCCTGCAATTGGGGGATTATATTTTCCGTAAAAAAAGATTTTACCCTTGGAAAATATTATGTTAGTTCATTGCCTCAGCAGACTAGCAATACTACTACAAAACCTATGACCTCAACCGGATTTGCTTTCGAAAAATTCTTTGATCATTCAAGTTTAACTATAGGTGCAGATATTTCGTTAGACGATAATAAACTTGATTATACGGGGGGCGGTAACAGGGAAGAAACAATTACTGAATTTGGATTAAAATTGAGTTACAACAATTATTTCAGAGGTAGAGAAACACCCTCCAAAATTGATCCTTTCTGGTCTCTCTGGGGTTCTTTTACGCATTATTCTAATACGATAACGGATAGTCAAAGCGAAGTAGGCAACACTAAGGACGAATTCAGCGGTTCAGCAGTAGGGTTTGGTTTATCCTTTGGTTTTTGGTGGAATATTATTGAATCAAATAAAGTATCACTTGGAGCCTTGTATAATCTAGGCGGTATGTACTATCCACAATCTTCATATACATCTACCAATTCAAGCGGGACAACTTTAGGTAATGGCCCGTCCAGTTTGCATTTCGGTGATTGCGGAGCACAGCTTATGTTCAGGGCATCTTTTTAATTTTAATGATATAGAAAATTTCTACAGCTAAAAATACTTATACACCGGCAAAACTCACATTAGCTGTAGAAAAAAAAAGGCCCCGAATAAATCGGGGCTTTTTTAACACCGTATTATCTGTTTCCTCGTTTGTTCCAGCCAGAGTGTCCCATCATACCATGTTCTCTCATTCCCATTAACATACCTGACAAATGTTCTTTTGCTATCTTTCTTTGTTCCGGTGTTAATATATCCCTAACATCCATTAAATGATTTGCCATGGCCACAGAAATAGCATCTCTGGATTTATTTACTGCTTCAACAGAAGCAATAACTTCGTCTCTGGTTACATCATCTTTATTGCGTAAGGCTTTGAGGGCAATTTTATCTTTCTGCAGGTTTGCTTTCAGATCTACCATTTTTGTCTGGAAATCGGTTCTCAATTTTGCCATCTGGCCTTTCTGAGCATCTGTAAGGTTTAGCTTTTCAAATATCTTTCCTTTCATCATATTCCCACCCATCATATGCCCTTTCATCATTCCTTTCTTATTCATATTACCTTTTGGAGCCTGGGCATAAATGCTGACACTAGCTACCGTTACAAACATCAACGCAATCATCGCTGCAATTATTCTGGTTCTCATTTTACTTTCTCCTTTTGGTTTGTGATCTTTCTTTTGCTGTTTTGACACTAAATTATTTGGAATGGTTTAAAGCTATTTTCTTTGTTATTTTGCTTAAACCTTTTAATACGATATATTGTCAAATTATCACAAGACAAGGTATAATGCCGGATAGTAATAATGATTTTGACCTGGTTAGGAATTTTACCGATGGTAATGAGAGTGCGTTCAATAAAATTGTGCTGAAATATCAGCATAAGATTTACTGGCACGCAAGGAGAATGACGGGAAATCATCTTGATGCAGATGAGGTTGTGCAGGAAGTTCTTTTAGTAATGTATAATAAATTAAAAGACTTTAAATTTCAGTCTTCTTTATATACGTGGGTATACAGAATAACTGCCACACGGAGTTTAAATTTTATAAAGAAGAGAAAATTAAAACAGATATTTTCTTTTGAGGATCATCCTGAAATTGTTGTAAGGAAAGATGAAGACATAATTAATAATATTGAAGCAAAAGAAAAGCTTGCAAAGATTGAAGAGTATTTAAAAAAGATACCTCCGAAACAAAGAGAAGTTTTTATACTAAAAAATTATGAGCAGATGACATACGAAGAAATTGCGGAGATAACGGGTAAAAGTATTGGCGGATTGAAATCGAATTATTTTCAGGCAATGAAGAAAATGATGGAAATGGTAAAGAACAATGAATGAAAAATTAATCAAATATTTTACTGGGGAAATAAGTTCTTCAGAGATGCGGGAATTTGAAAAGATTATTAGCGAATCTCCCTCATTGAAGAAAGAAGCCGCAGAATATCGTGAATTATTTTCTGATATTGAAGAGACTCGTAAGCCCGAAGTTGATGAGAGTTATTTCATCAATTTGGTCCCAAGGTTCAGAGCCAGACGAGAGCAAAGCAAAGAGAAAAAATATCATCCTGCATTTTCATTTGCTACTGCTGTTTTGGCAGTGATAGTGGTGTTATTATTTATTCCAAATTCAAATAATGTAATTAAGAAGGGAAGCCCGGCCCTTAATTATTCTACTACTGAAATTTCTGATTACCTTACGACAAACTCAGACCAATCTATTCTAACAAATCTACCTGCTGATGTTGAGGCGAATTATGATTCTTTACTAGATGGAATGATTATCGAAGAGTTAAACAGCAATAATCAAAACCTGGCAGGATCTGAGTTTGTAGATAAACTGGATTATAATACCCTGCTACAATCTGTAAATCAGAATGATGCTTCTGTTATTTATGAACAGCTAAAGAATAAAAAGATTTTTTAGAGGAATTTAAATGAAAACATTATTTACACTACTGATAATAATTTCAATCGTCTCACCATCATTTGCCCAGGACAAAGGTCCTGATAGTGATAGAAGAGGAATGGGCAAAATCGAAGAACTGGAAAAAATCAAATTAATTGATGTCCTTCAGATGAACGAAGAAACGACATTAAAATTCTTCGCACGCAGAAATGAATATCAGCGTAAGGTAAAAGATCTAATTTCAAGCGCTGATACTCAATTAGGCAAAATATCTGATTATGTTAAAAACAACGGGGATAAGAATTCAGCAGAAATGAAAAAAATGATTGCTGGATATTTATCTTATGGCGAAGCGATTGCTAAAGAAAAAACCAATTTCATAAATTCGTTAAATGATATCCTTTCCTATGAGCAGATATCCAAACTGCTCGTTTTTGAAAAGCATTTTAGGGAAGAACTGCGCAAAATTTTGTTCAGATCAAGAAAAAATCATTAAATTTCGCCCTATTGCCGTGGAACCAAAGCTCAATTTTTGTTGTATATTTATATAAAATGAGGGTTGATTTTATAAAGCAACAGAAGTATTTTTTCACCACACTTTTGCGGAAGTGGTGAAATTGGTATACACGCTATCTTGAGGGGGTAGTGCCTTAATTGGCGTACGGGTTCAAGTCCCGTCTTCCGCACATTTTCCAACCATAAATTAGAGGAAGATACTAATGAGAACAATTTCAAGTGTATCTTATTGTCTGTTACTAGTAGTTTTTCTTGCCAGTACAGTTATGTCGCAGGAGATGAAACCGGAGGCAGGAAAGCTTTACAATACCGGCAATAAGTTATTAAAGGCAGGTAATTATATGGGTGCCGTTGAGCAATATGACAAAGCGCTTGCAATCGATAAAGATTACAGGACTTTTTATCAAAAGGGTATGGCGCTCAAAAAGGCAAATAAATATGAAGATGCTAAAAATGCTTTTGAAGATTGCCTGAAAATAAACGCGAATTTTGATGCCGCATATAACGCACTCGGTGGTGTTTATTTTTCGTTGGGAAAATACCAGGAAGCAGCAGATAATTTTGAGAAAGTGGTAGAGATGTCGAAGAATAACAGCGTTAAAAAAATGGTTCAGTCAAATCTTGCACTGGCCTACACCAAGTTAGGTACAATTGCAATGACTGACGGCAACAGCACTAAAGCAATAGGTTTTTTGGAGAAAGCCGTTGCAAATAGTGATTATGATGCTGCTTATTTGGCGCTGGCTAAAATTTATAGTGAAACAGGCGCATATGACAAATCAATTGAAGCGGCTGAAAAAGCGCTTAGAAATAGAAAAACAATAACAAAAGGCGGACCATATTATTATATGGGAGTAGACTATAAATCACAAGGTAATCTTGAAAAAGCAAAAGAAATGTTTACAGAAGCGAAAAAGGATGTCACATATAGAAAAACCGCTGAATATGAATTGACAGCACTTAAATAATTTTACCGATTTTTAAAACCCCCTAAGTGGGGGTTTTAACTTTTATCCTAAATGACTAAAAACTTCCATCAAGCTCTCCAAAAGAATAATAAAAAATACAAATTATTAATCCTACCGTTAATTAGCTCTGCTGCGGTATTAAGAAAAAAGAAAGTATTAAAAGAGCTACTTTACTCAGCAAAGGTTAAGAGAGTCAACCCTGTAAAAATTTATGAAGTCTTACTTCAGACTTATCTGTTTGCAGGTTTTCCCTCAGCGTTAATCTCATTAAAAATTGCTTCTGACTTTTTCCCGCTTAATGATCTAAGATCAAGATCAGTGAAGTCAGATAAAAATAATGGTGTAGAAAATTGCAAAAAAATTTACGGCAATAAATTTGATAAACTAATTAAGAATGTTAAAGAATTTTCTCCAGAACTTTCGGAGTGGTTAATTACGGAAGGTTACGGCAAAGTTATGGGCAGAGAAGATTTTTCTCTGAAGGAAAGGGAAATGTGCATTGTAGCCATCCTTTGTTCAATGAAATATGAGAGCCAGCTTTATTCACATATAAATGGCGCATTTCGATTGAAGAATTCCAGTCAGGAGATCAAAACTATAATAGTCAGCCTTCAGCAAATTGCTGGTAGAAGTGTTTCGGATTTTGGATTGGAAGTTTTCAACTCATTCCTGAAAACTAAAAATGGCAAAAACTCCTAATATTAACTATTAGAAAAAATTAGCAGAGTTAGAATAGGATTGCAGCATTAAATGTCAGGAAGTTAATATTATTTTCTGAAGTATCTGCTCCAAGCAAATTCATTATTGAATATCTTACACTTAAATCAATATCAATACCGCTTATTAAATTGAGATCAATACCAAGTCCGACCCCTCCGCCAAACCTGTTTTTGGAAGCTAATGTTGTAGCACTGCTTGGTGATTTATCAGGCGAATAAAAGGCTGGTGGATTATCAATATTAAATTTGCCAAAGAAGTTGTAACTGCCATCCAAAGCAACATATGGACTTACTGCTGCTGCAGTAAGTGTAAACTGTAAACTTGTACCAATAGAATATACATTTTGTGAAGTTTCTGTCCCATTTGAGTTACTCCTTAAAGTATGCACGGTAAATGAAATTATCGGTGTGATCGGACTTATGAAAAAATGGAATTTGGAGAGAATACCGAAATTAGCTTCACTTGAAAATCCGGCGCCTCCCGATGAGATATCATTTGTATATGGGGCTGGTCCAGTTACTGATGTTATTCCCCCCTTTACGCCAATAAACACTTCCTGAGCAAATATTTCTGAGAAACTAATAATAAGATACAGTGGTAGAATCACTAGAGTCTTTTTCATTATCAGCTCTTTATTTAGTTATGAAATATTCCCTAAATAATAGCCCCAAAAGTTAAACATATTACATAGGAATATATTTAATATTTTTCTTTAAGTAAACTATTTATTCCTTTCAATGCCTTGATTTTATGAAAGCTAAAAACCTATATTGGTAACAAAAATTTATGCTAATAAATCTTATTTAATCAAAACTGGCTAAAAGGCTATTTGAAAGTTCATTTTAGATAAAAAATTTTTTAAAAAACTTGATTCGATGAAATAAAAACTAAGATAAAATTAATTACCAGGGCTAAATGAGAAAAACATCCTTTCTTATTATTATTTTTCTGCTATCTATAACTGTTATTTTAAAAGCACAAAGTACTTCCCAAATTTATTCTTCTGCTATGGATGCTTATAACTCAGCAGACTATACCAGGGCAGCTAATTTATTCGATGAGTTTTTTGAGCAGTACTCCATTACTGATGAATTATATGCAACTGCCAAATATTATTCATCCGATGCTCTTCTACATTTAGGAGAGTCAAGCGCCGCCTCCAATGGATTCGAATACCTTGTGAACAATTTCAAATGGTCTGCATTTAGAGATAAGGCATTATACAAATTGGGCCAGATATTTTATGATGACGGGTCTTATTCCAGGTGCAGGTATTATCTGGTCATTTTGTTAGGTGAATATCCAAGCAGCGACTACGATGGATCAGCACTTTATCTTATAGGGGAGTCTTATTCAAAGGAAAATCGTCTTGATGAAGCAGTCTCATTTTTAAAGCAGGCAATCGAAAGTCCTAAGAACAATAGTTTTGTAGATTATTCAATTTACACACTTGCAAGAGTTTATGAAAAACAAGGCGATTATAAAAATGCTGTTAAATATTATGACCAGCTTTTGTCTTTTCATCGTAATAGTAAACTCGTGCCCGATGCACAGATCAGGATAGGGATGGCTTATTTTAAGTTGAAAGATTATCAATCATCGATACTTGAGTTGAACAATCCTCTTGTTAATTCTTTACCTAAAAATCAATATGCTCAAAGTCTGTTCTTGTTGGGTAATTCTTATTACAGGGTTAAAGATTACGCTAAGGCAGAGAAAACTTATAAAACAGTAATAAATGATTTTCCAATGAATGAACTTCTACCTGAAGTTAAGTATGATCTGGCATGGTGTTATTTTCAGCAAAAAAGATATAATGAAGCTTACGGTATGTTTAATTCTTTGTCGGCAGGCAGCGATAGCATTGCAGTTAAGTCTTTCTTCTGGAAAGGGGAGTCTAAAAGGTACGCTGGGCAGGAAGCCGAGGCATTCAACATTTACAAAGAATTTTTACTTAAATATCCCAATAACAATCTTGCGTATGGTGTTCAATATTTAATTGGAGTAGTATATTTCAACGGCGAAAGATACGACCTTGCTGAAAAGTTTTTGCAAGCAGCTTTTGACGCCCCGGATGAATCTATAAAAGCAAAAGCTTATACGCTGATGGGCGAAATAAAAATACAACAAAATAAATACGATGAAGCTATAAAGAATTTCCAATCTGTTTTAGCGTTACAAAGCACGACGGAAGATCTTCAGAAGAGAGCATTGCTTGGGCTTGGAACGGCAGATTTTTATTCAAAAAATTACAACGACGCAGTATCTAATTTAATAAAGCTTTCAACGGAAGATAAAAATTTTGAAAGTAATAAAGCGAATTTCTTTTTGGCTGAAAGTTATTTTAACCTTGAACAATATGACACTAGTTTGAAAAGATACAATCTTGTATCAAACTCTGATCCTAAAGTTTACGGTTTGGCAATTTATGGCAAAGCTTATTGCTATTATAATCTTGGCGATTATGAAAATGCTGTCTTAAATTTTTCTGAATTTATCAAAAAATATCCAAATGATTCGAAAGCTGTGGATGCGAGATTGAGACTGGCTGACAGTTATTACGGCACTAAAAATTTTGCTTCTGCGAGTAAAGTTTATAAAGAACTTTTTAATTTTGGTAAGTCATCTCTGAGCAATCCAGGCGCTTATTATCAGTATGCACAGACTTTATATAAATCGGGTAATACAACTGAAGCAATTAATGAATTTAGAAATCTTCAAAGAAAATTTCCTCGTTCAGAATATGCAGATAAATCACTTTATATAGTCGGATGGATTTATTTTCAGCAAAACAATTACGATGAAGCAATTATGAATTACAGGAATGTGCTTCAACAATATCCATCATCTTCTTTAGGCCCTACAATTTATTATTCAATCGGAGACGCATATTTTAATCTTGCTGAATACGACTCTGCTATTGCCAGTTATCAAAAAGTTATGACTGATTACCCGACTTCTTCTCATGTTTTTGATGCGATAAACGGAATCCAATATAGCTATATTGCAAAAAATCAGCCTGAAAAAGCCGTTGGACTAATCGATGAATTTGTTAATAGAAACCCGGGATTAAGCTTTGCTGATCAGATATATATTAAGAAGGGAGAAATTTATTACGGACTACAGGAATATGACAAAGCCGAAACCAGTTATAAAGATTTTATAACAAAATTTCCTTCTAGTAAATCAATACCGGATGCTTATTACTGGATAGGAAAAAGTGCTGAGAATTTACATCAGGATCAGGAAGCTGTATTTAATTTCAGTAGTGTTTTCAATAATTATCCTAAAAGTGAATCCGCTGCTGCAGCTGTTATTGAATTGGGAAATATTTATAACAGCATGAAAAATTATGATGAAGCACTGAATATTCTTAACAGGGGAATGGATCAATTATCTCAATCTTCCAGGCTTCCGGAAATAATGTTTCTAAAAGCGGTTACTCTTTCAAGTAAGGGAGATGTTACGAAGGCTTATGAAGCATTTAATAATGTTGTCACAGAATTCGGCAGTTCGATATTTTCACAGAAAGCCAAATTTGAACTGGGTTTAATAGACCTGGCAGCAAAGAGATATGACAATGCTACACAATACTTTCAGGGACTAGCGACTAACAGAACGGATGATATTGGTGCAAAAGCGCAATATTATCTCGGAGAAACTTTATTCGAACAGGATAAAATAACTGATGCTATCAGCGCATTCGTGAGAGTAAGAACAATTTTTTCTGCTTATGATGAATGGTTGACAAGATCATTTTTAAGGTTGGGGGATTGTTACTTAAAACTAAAAGATAATCGTCAGGCTAAAGAAATGTACAGAACAGTTATTTCAAAACACAGAAATGATGAATTTGGTAAAGAGGCAGGAGCTAAACTGAGGAAAGTAAAATGAAAAGATTATTAATTATTACGACAGTACTTTTCTTTTCCACATTGGTTTTACCTCAGGATAAAGAAAAGAAAAATCCCAATGTTGAATTACCTGATTTCGTCATCACAGGCAAAGATGTAATTTCACTTCAGAAGGCTAAAAAACTTGATCCAGGTACTATTTCAACAATTTCAGAAGAATTTATCAAACCTGTTTATTCATCTGAAGAACTTGGAATTTCTGATCTGCCCAATCCAATTAAAGACCAACTCAATTTAGCCGATACACAGAATGTATATAATTCAAGGTTAACAATCGGAACAGGGATATATACTTCTCCTGCCGGAAGATTTTCTATGACGCAGCCATTCGGCGGTGGAATGATAGGAGCAGTTATTAAAGGAGAAAATCATAGAGCATTTATTGATAACAGCGATTGGTATAAATTTAAAGGTGCATTAAACTTTGCATTTTTTGTCCCGAATGATGCTTCTCTTAGGGGGACTCAATTTAAATTTCACGGTGATTATGGCATAAACTCCTATAGATTTTTTGCCTCAAACAATCCGTCTACCAAAAGAAATTATTATAAGGGTAATTATTCAGTTGATGTAAATAATCTTGTTGGTAAGTATTTTAATTTTGATATTAAGGCTAACGATAAATATTCATACCTGGGGAACGAAAATTTTTCTGAAAATTTATTGAGAGTTGAAAGTTTTCTCAGAGGCAATTTCACTATTTTCAAACTTGCAGGTAATATAAATTATACCAGACAGTTTATTACAAACAATGCTGTTACTTCAGGAAGTTCCGATTATATTTTTGTACGACCTTATATACAGTTTAGTATAAATAATTTCTTTACTGTAGCAGGTGGAATTAGCTACTCAAAAAACAACAGCACAAATTATACTGCACCTTATGCTTCTGCTGCATTAAAGTTAAATGATTTTATTTCTTTGTACGGGGAATATAACCCTACTGCGGAGTTCTTAAGTGCTGGCGAATTATTGGAGGCAAACAAATATTTTTCTCTTATCCAATATTATAATTCACCACGTGCCAGCCCCTTTCAACCTCCACTTTATTTTTCCAATTCGTTTGTAAAAAAAACGTCGGCATTTAATGCAGTATTAAAATTTCAATATTTTAAGTATTATGAAATTGACGCTGGCATAAAATACTTCAATGCTGATAATCTTCCGTTTTTTGTAAGCTCTGCTCAATCTGGAATGTTTGATGTGAATTTTACTGGTGCAAAAAATTATTCAATGTTTGTAAACCTTCTTTTTCATCAGGGACCTTTTGGAGTTTTTTACGGAACCGCAGAGTATAATGATACAAAAGATAATTCATCAAATCAGATACCCTACTCTCCCAAGTTCAAGGCAACATTGTCTTACGGTTACAACTTCAAATTCGGATTTTATTTTGAACCCAGACTTTATTATTATTCAGAAAGTTATGCTGATGTAAGTAATCTTAAAAAGATCGATTCATATATTGATTTAGGTGCTAAATTTGCTTATAAATTTGGAAGAAATTTTTCATTAAATGTAGAGTTGTCTAATTTAGTAGATCGGAAAAATTATAAATGGTATGGTTATAGAGAAGCTCCGCTTGATCTGATTGCAGGCTTCACTTATAAATGGTAAAAATCATAAAGTAAATGACCAAAGCTGAATTAATAAGAAAAATTGCGAAACGGGCAGGTGTTCCTGATTCGGAAGCTAAGGTTTTTTTTGAAATCTTTTTAAAAAAATCCTCTGATCTTCTAAGTCCCGGCGAAGCAATATTTCTTAAAGGTTTTGGACATTTTCAGCTTAGAAAAGGAAAGATCAGAACAAGCATCCCTGAAACGGAATCTTCAGACAAGGATTCCATCTTTGTTGAACTGATGGTTTATTATCCCACCAAGCTTCGCGAGGAAGAAGTTAAAGAAGAAATAGTCTTTAATGTACCAGTACTTAAATATGAAAAGTATAATCCTCTTGATTCTCATTTCAGCTTAAGTATCGGCAAACCTGTAATTCCTGTAGAAGGTGTAAATAGTTCAGATTTCTTTATTCCTTTAACTGGGCAGGAACTAAGGAAATTAGTTGAGAGCAGAGTCGATAAACTTATTGCAGACATTGAAATCGTTAAGGAGTACACCAAGGGTAATGAAGTTTTGATTATAGATACTGATTCGATCAAGTCGCATCAGCTTGAATTTAACTGGGGTGAAGTCCCATCGAAAAATATTTCCGACAGTAAACTTACTGCAAAATCAAAGGATGTCGCTAATGTGGCGGATGAACCGACGGAGGAGGGAATTTCCTGGGATTTTGGAGAGGATATTTCTAAGGAAATCGTAGAAGATTCAATTTTGGATGTAGAGAAAGAAGAGATTTCAATAATTGGAGAGCAATATTATGAAGAGGCCGCTGAAGAAACTGTAGAAGAAAAGCCAGATTGGAACTTTGGCATAACGATGGTGGATGAAGGTGAATCAGACCCTGAAGAAAATATTGAAGAAGGAATTATTAAGGAAGCTAATGCAGGGATAGTTGAGTCGGATGTAGCAAGAACTTTTGCGGAAACGCAAAATCCTTTGATAATTGATGATATAGATTTAGAAGAGAGGTTTGAACGTGTTAGGTCTTTCTCTTCATATTTTGAAGAAGACGAATTAACGAAGCTGCCGGACTCTTCATCTTACAAATATATGAGAGATCCTGATGTGATTTCTTTGGAAGATTATGAAACTGATGAACAAACAGATGAAGACGATAATGAGTTTCAGTCACAAGGCAAAAATTTGGAATCGCAACCAGAACGTAAAGATGAAATAAATACAAATGAGCAAACTAATAATCTTGATAATATAATAAAGGTTGAGGCTCCTGAAACTGAAGTAAAAGATGAAGAAGTAAAAAAAAATCGTAAGAGCAAATTACTTAAACGCGTAGAGGAAAGACAATCTTCCTACTCCAGGGAAGGAGTATATCCAGTATTTATTATTGCCTTAATTGTAATAGTTGCTATTGCGATAGCACTATATTTTTACATAACAAAGGCTTTTATTAGTACTAATAACAATGAAACTAAGCCGCCTGTAAATTCAAAAGTTGTGCAGAGGAATAATGAAAATGCAAAGACAATAGAAAGCAAACAAACCAGTGAAAATAATTCTGATGGCAGTCTAAAAGTAACAAAAAAAAATGATGCTTCGTCACTCACTATTGAAAATCTTCCGGCACCGGTTGATACATCATTGCTGCATGAAGATATTGCATTCGGAAAAAATACTTACACGGCTCAAGTTTCTTCATGGCAGTCTCGAGCTGCTGCTGATCAGCAGGTAGCAAAATTCAAAGCAAAAGGTTATGACGCTTATATTGAAAAAGCAAATATTCCGGGAAAGGGAATATGGTACAGAGTTAAGGTGAGAAATTTTAAATCAATGAGGGAAGCTGAAGATTTTCTGTTAAGTAATCAATAATGAATAATAATTTGCGAAAAGGTGCAAGATGAATCTACTCTCGGTATTTTTGAAAGGCGGTTATATTATGTGGCCGATCCTGTTGTGTTCAATTATCGGATTGACTATTACTATTGACAGGTATATTGTTTTGAGAAAGTCAAAGACTAATATACCTGCGTTTATGGTCAGGATAAGAGGTCTGCTAAAAAGGAAGGATATTTCCAGTGCTATTAGCTATTGTATGGAAGAGAAGTCACCGGTTGCAAATATTATTCGTAAAGGCTTGAAAAAGTATAAACTTGGACACGAACGCGTAAAAGAAGCAATTGAAAATGCCGGCTCACAGGAAATCAGCAAACTCGAAAAAGGACTTCCTTTTCTAGCAACTATTGCTGGTATTGCCCCGCTTCTTGGGTTTCTGGGAACTGTTACTGGAATGATCTCTGCATTTATGACCATTCAGAACCTCGCAGGTGCTGCAAATCCAAGCGATCTGGCCGGAGGTATCTGGGAAGCTTTGCTCACAACTGCTTTTGG
Source organism: uncultured Bacteroidota bacterium (assembly GCA_963772675.1). Taxonomy (GTDB): domain Bacteria; phylum Bacteroidota; class Ignavibacteria; order Ignavibacteriales; family Ignavibacteriaceae; genus JAKAGZ01. The sequence continues at coordinate 58,582 of CAVYYF010000007.1, read as the reverse complement.
TCTGATTGTTGGAATTCCCGCTCTTGCATTTTATAATCATTTCGTAAGTAAAGTAAAAAAATTAGTGGGAGATATTGAAACAGTTGCCAATGATGTTATAGATGTAATTCAGGATACAAATGAAAATCCTGCTGAAGGCGATAATGATGAGATTGAAATTGATCTTTGATTGTTTTATGGAACTCAAATTAAAATATCAGGAAATTAAAATAATATGGAGTTATGCTCTGATAATTTCTCCTGACTCCTTAAGGTTATAAAATGAGATTTAAAACTTCTAATGAACCTCTGGCGGTATTTAGCTATTCTTCGTTAACCGATATAGTGATGCTTCTGCTCATTTTCTTTTTGCTCACTTCGCAGTTTGTAATACAAACTGGCGTGAAAGTTAAATTGCCTGGTTCTAAAACTAATGAAAAATCTGCCTCTGCAAATTTAATTGTTACAATAACTTCTGCTGGTGAAGTTTTCGTGGGACAGGAACAAGTGGGGATGGAGCAGTTACCGGCAAAACTAAGCATATTAAAAAATAAAACTTCTGAAGATAATCTTATTATTCGGGCTGATAAAACAGTAGCGCTGGATGTGGTTATTAAAGTAATTGATGCTGCCAAAGCGACAGGAATTGATAAATTTACAATCCAAACAGAAAAAGAAAAGCTTTGATTGATGATAATCATAGTCAGGAAATGATGAGTAGAAATGAAGTTTAATTATAGATTTATTAAAAAGTTTTCTGTATCTGTTTCGCTTTTGTTTCACATAGGTCTGTTTGTGGCATTTCTGTTTTTGAATTTTACAATTGAATACCCTACCAAAGAATTCGTTGAACTATCTTTTGGCACTTCAGGACAACCCGGATCGTCAGGTAATATCGGGACACAAGTAAATCAGGTGGAAAAACTATCTAAGCAGGAAGAAAAAAACGAAACCAAAAATAAAAGTGAAGTTGTTAAAAAAGTAAAACTTCCTGAGGCTAAAAACACATCTAATGAAAATATTATTAAACCGGCTGACAAAGACAAAAAGAAATCAGATACTAATTCAAAAGAAAGTAAAATAAAAACTAATGCGAAAGAAACAGCTGAAGGGCAGGGAAACAAAGCAAACGGAAGCGGAAGTTTTGGGTATGATATTGACTGGGGTGGCCAGGGACAGCGGAAAATTTACAGTTTTAGTTTACCGGAATATCCCGAAGGTGTGAATAAAGAGATTGATATAAGATTGCGATTTACAATCCTGCCGGATGGAACTGTAGGAAATATTTTCCCTCTTATAAAAGCCGATACACGTTTAGAAAATGCCGCGATTAACTCACTAAGACAATGGAGATTTGAAGCGTTAGATCCTTCACAAAAACAAACTGATCAGATGGCAGTTATCGTTTTTCCGTATCGCCTGAAATAGAATCTTCTTTGTAGTAAAAATTGTAGAAAAAATATTCTGCCACTGAAAGAATTGTAAGCGAAAAAGCATCCCGGTCGTATAAAATTCCCAGCCCCTTAGGTCCCATAATCAGCTTTGCAATAATTCCTGAAATTGACCACCCAACAGCAAACAAAATTCCAATTAATGTAAGATTTAATAAACCCGGATTTCAGGTTTTCATCCTGCCATTTCTTTGTGAAGATTACCAGCGCAAAAATTAAATGTGCTGAAAAAATAATTGCTGAGATCATTGCTAAAACTTCTTTCTTTTATTCTGGATTGCCATTCCAATAAGTCCGCCAATCATTCCGAAGATAGAATCTATAATAACATTACTAAATAAGATTGCCATGGTATATAATAACGAGAATCCGTTTGCCTGAATGTCCGATGACATTTTGTGTAATAATGATGAAGTATCTTTCCAGAGTCCTCCAAGATTCCAGCCTTGCAATACTGACTCTGTTTGAGGCAAGGTTTGCACAAAATCATTTGTATGCATAATAATAGTAATTAAAACATCAAACCCGGTAGAGAAAATTGCAGCTACGAAACCAGTAAGCAATCCATAAAATATCGCACTTTGTGTCGCAACCGGTGGCTGAACTTTGTTAATCTTTTCATTTAGAATTAAAGAAAGCCATGCGGCTATAGGAATAACCAGACAACAACCAAGACTTTTTACTCCAGGAATTGTTGATAATACTGCGGCACCAAAACCACAAACAAGAGGCGGAAAGTATTTATGCGAGTTCATTGATCCTTGTATTTTCTTTTAATAAAAAAATTTTCTAAAGAGATTAAAATAAAACTAACAACAAAAAAACCGAAGAGAAAACCGGTTGCTAAAGCAATAATCTTTGAATAAGAATATATACCGATTGAATAAAGGATTACATCAGCTGCCATTGGTATTGCTGCAATAAAGATATAACTTATTTTTAAGGAATAAGGTACCGAGAAGAATAAAAATATTATCGAGCTGAGTAGCCCTCCGAAATAAATACCACTGCATCTTGCACAAACAAGAAAATTGAATCCATTGATTTCAATGCTTTTATATGCAATCTGGTGGCAGACAGTTGAATAAAACTGTTTTACTAAAGGATACAAAACAATCATCTTACTTTGGGGGAAGAGTGAAGCATAAGTAAATCCAAGGCACCATAGTCCTAAAAATAAGAATATAGTTATCTTTATAGATCTTTTCCCGATGGAAAGTTTTAAATCTTGTCCTGTGGCGATTCTATTGACAGAATCAATTTTTAGTGAATATGCAGATTTCATTTTTTGTTAATACGTATAATTTCTGTCCAAATACCAATGAACTTACAAAAGAATCTTTTGGGTTTGCAATCAATTTGGCTTTGGATAATTCTACATCCTGTTTATACAGATTTGCTATGTAAACATCCGATTCAGTATTTAATGTTAGATTATATCCTACCATGTTTATACCGGTGAAATTTTCATCGAGATTAATAATTTTTATTCCGTTCCCATACTGGTCAAATATGACAAGTCTTTTGGCATCTAGTATGTAAATATTATTATCAGGGGATACAGCCAGTTTTTTAGGATCAGTTAGTGAGAAAGCGCCAGCATCGAAGCCTCCAAAGTTCTGAACAAACTTGCCAAAAGTATTAAACTTTATTACTCTTTTATTTTCTGAATCCAGGATGTACATATCTCCCTGATTCGAAGTTACACAACTTAGGGGGAATCCAAATCGTTCATCTGTGTTCTGATCTTCCCTCGTATAGAGTTGTGAGATATAATTTAAGTTCTTATCAAATCTTTGAATCCTGTGATTGTTTTTATCGGATACATAAACATTAAGGGGCGTGGCAAAGACATCTGAAGGCTGATCAAAGGTGGCTTCAGTCCAGCCATATCCGCCTGTATCTTTTAATTTATTACCGAGTGTGTCAAGTTTGTAAACTTCATCAGAATTTTTGTCAGTTACATATAAATATCCGGCCGAGGTAATATAGAAAGCGGACGCATTCTTAAAACTTCCTATTGAGCCCTGGTATACAAAAGTCTGAGAATGTACAGGTAGAATGAACAATAAAGAAATAAATATGGAAAGCCTGGTTTTCATTTATAACTGAAATTATTAAAACAATGTGTAAAATATACAGAAAGCATTTGATTTAAGGTAATGTGACTTAAAAAGTGGTAGCAATATTTTGAACTTTAGCAATTGATCTTTAATTTTAGGCGTTGAACATTGTCCCATGGTGTAATTGGCAACACGTCGCACTCTGGATGCGAAGAGTTCAGGTTCGACCCCTGATGGGACAACTAAGGGATGGTAGATGGAAAATGTGAAAGTATGTAAGTTCTCCGTCTACCATATTCCATTTTTATATAGGCGCGTTCGTCTAGTGGCTTAGGACGCCGCCCTCTCAAGGCGGAGATCACGGGTTCGAATCCCGTACGCGCTACTAATCTAAAAATTTTTCCTGACTAACCTGGAAACACTTTTATATTTTAAGAATCTTCCGTTACCATCAGGATTATTTACAGTTGTTACAACTAAACTATCCGCAGAAAATTCTCTCATTATCAAACCAGATGCCATACTAAGATAATCTGTAAATTCTGAACGCGGCATATCCCAGATGGATCCAATTTTATAAACCTCGTAGTTTGTGCCACTAACTTTAATAATTTCTTTCCCGGTAATAACACGATCCCTCACAAAGGGAGCTTTCAATTCATTCCAGCTATTGCCAATCTGAATTGGATAAGCTAATACTTTTCTGGGTGTATCATAGAACTGGATTGAATCATCTGTAGCTTTATTAAGAAACAAATTAAAACCTGGAGTTGCAAAAATTCTTTTAATGTCATTTAAACTGTAATATATTTTCCCGTTTTTATATTTCGGCATGACTGGCTGAGTGGCGCCTGCTGTTTTGTAAGCTATGGAATAGAAACCATCAGCTTTGTTTTCATACCAATCTGTCGTGGAATAACCGGGAGAAGAAACTTCAAATGATACGAATTTTATAAGATCATTGTAGCCGCTTATAGTTTGGTTTATCGCAGTGATTCTAACGATTGTATTTCCCAGATCGATAGTTTGAGAACTATCAATATTACCGGAAGAATCATAATAGTCTGTTTGTGCAGTTGTATTGTATTCCCACTCAAGATTAACATCAGCAGGGTAGATTTTGCCGTCTATAGGATTGCTACCGTTATCTGAATTGCTACAATTCCCTGATAGGAAAGCTAAAATAAAAATGAAGATTTTAAGGTTCTTTTTCATTTTCCCCTTATATATTTTAAATAGTTACTAAAATATAACAATATATTTTGAGAAAATAGAAATAGCTTTTATTAAGTTATAATATTTTTATATTACCAAATAATAATTTTAAGCAAAAATGAAACGATTCGGAAAACATATTTTTGTGTGTGAAAACAAGCGACCGGATGAGCATCCCAAAGGCTGCTGCCAGGATAAGGGGGGTATAGAGGTTAGAACACTATTTAAGAAAAGATTAAAAGAACTTGGATTGAGTCCTAATGTGAGGGCAAATTCAGCTGGCTGCCTGGATGCCTGTGAGTTTGGTGTTACAGTTCTTGTTTATCCTGAACAAATCTGGTACGGAGGTGTGAAACCTGACGATGTTGAGGAAATAATTCAAAGTCATATTTTAAATAATAAACCTGTTGAAAGACTTTTTATAAAAGATAAACGTTTTCACAAAGATGACGATAAAATCTGAAAAGGCATATGCTAAAAAAATATTTGACTTGTTAAAGAAAGAATATCCGGAAGTCAAATGTGTACTGATTCATAAAAATCCTTTTCAACTTTTGGTATCGACGATTCTTTCTGCTCAGTGTACTGACGAAAGAGTAAACATTGTAACAAAAGATCTTTATAAAAAATATAAAAAGCCTGAAGATTTTTTGAAAGTACCAATTCGTGAACTTGAAAAAGATATTTACTCAACTGGGTTTTATCACAACAAAGCTAAAAACATAAAAAAATGTTGTGAGATGCTGGTTAATAAATACAATGGAAAAGTTCCTTCAGATTTTGAAGCATTGAATGAATTGCCTGGCGTTGGAAGGAAAACTGCTTCTGTTGTGGCAGGAAACGGATTTGGAATCCCTGCAATCGCAGTTGATACTCATGTAAAGCGATTATCAAATTTATTAGGGTTCGTAAAATCAAATGATCCTGAAAAAATAGAATTTAAGTTGAAGGAACTTTTGTTTGAAGAGGATTGGATAAATTCTTCTCATTACCTTGCAACGCACGGGAGGAATATTTGTATTGCTAATCGTCCCAAATGTTTGCAATGTGTCCTTGGAAATCTTTGTCCGTCTTTTAGTTTATCATAAGAATAATTTAAAAAAATAAAGGAATAAAATGGGAGGTAATTCAGCAAACAGAGATTTTTGTTTATCAATATTGAAAGAGTATACTAAAAGCGATAGCCTTTTAAAACATGCTTATGCAGTAGAAATATGTGTTAGTGCATACGCAAAAAAATATAATGAAGATGAAAAATATTGGGGTAATGTAGCTTTGCTTCACGACTTTGATTATGAGATGTTTCCAACAGAACAGGAACATCCATTTAAAGGATCAGAAATCTTAAAGGAAAAAGGGTTTGATGAAAACTTTCGAAAATCTATTCTATCACATGCCAATTATTCCGGTGAACCGAGAGACACAAAGCTAAAAAAAGTATTATTTGCCTGCGATGAGCTGGCTGGATTTATCACTGCTGTTACTTATGTCAGGCCGAACAAAACGGTCGATGAAGTTGAAGTAAAATCGGTTAAGAAAAAGTTAAAGGATAAAGCCTTTGCAAAATCAGTAAGCAGAGAAGATATATTTAATGGTGCTGAAGAACTTGGAATTCCATTAGAGGAACATATTCAGTTTTGCATTGAGGCAATGAGAGCTAACAAAGAAGTACTGGGTTTGTAGTGACAGGTAAAGCAGTTGAAAATTTTAGATTAAGAAATCAGAATGGTGACTATTTTGACCTGTATGAAAACCTGGATAAAAATATTCTGTTGATATTCTATCCAAAAGATAATTCCCGTGTTTGCACAGAGCAATTAAGAAATTATCAATTGCAAGAAAATTTGTTTTTGAAAAACAACATTAAAGTAGTTGGTATAAATGTTGAGGCGGTAGATTCGCATAAGAAATTTTGTGATGAAAGGGATATTACAATTCCATTGTTATTTGATGAAAAGAAGGTAGTAAGCAGAAAATTCGGGGCGTTAAACTTTTTGGGTATTAACAAAAGGAAAATGGTCCTTATAGGTACAAAAAGGGAAGTTGTCTTCGAACAGGATATTTCTTACTTTAATTTCCCTTCAGGTGATGAGATTTTGGCTAAGTTTGAAAAGTTAAAAATTTTGCAGAAAACTTGACTATATAGCCCATTACTGACTAAATTTAGAACAATCTTTTTAGGAGGAAAAGCAGAGATTTTGCTACAAACACAGAATTTGTTACAGAATGACAAATAGTAAATAATTTCAATCTTTTTCTGTATCAATTTTAATTGGTTCAAAACTTAGGTCTAAATGAAAAGCAAAATCTCGATAATTTTTGTTCTGCTGCTCAGCGTTTCTCTTTTTCCGCAACAAAGAGATATTAAAGTTATCTCTTCGGATAGGAACTCACTCGTAATCGAATACACTCCCAGCTACGCCGACTCCAGTGTTGTACCAATTAATAATGAAAATTATATTAACGTTGGTTTGGTTAACGGCTATATTCAAGATGTCGACCAGTGGGGTTTACCCGCTATACCCGTTCGTTTAATGAATGTAGGAGTACCGAGCGAATTTGGGAATACAATTCAGGTGTTAAGTTCTTCTTTTAAAGAGATAAACGGTAAAATAATTCCGATACCGAGGCCGAGAGTATCTAAAGGTATAGATGATTTCTCATATGAATTAAATGATAAGTATTCAGATTATAGAAATACTGAAGAGCTTGTTTCATTCGGTAAATATGGGCTCACTAGAAGTGTGCCAACTCAGCAAATAATAATTTCTCCTGTTAAATTTTTCTCTGCTCAGAATAAAATTCAAATTTACACAAAAATAATTTTCAGGATTAATTTCTCTTCATCTCAAATTTTTTCTTCCAAACCTGCAAGTGATTTTCTGCAGGATGCTATGGTTAATTTTTCTGTTGCTAAAAACTGGACAAATAGTAATGTTAAACTGAAGAAAGGAGTATTCAATAGCGTACTTTCAACGGGTAATAAGTGGGTGAGGGTAGAAACAACTGAAGAGGGTATTTATAAGATTACAAAATCTATGATGAGTGACTACGGCTTTGATGTGAATAATCTAGATCCTAGAACTATTAAGATTTATAACAATGGCGGTAAAGTGCTGTCGGAGAATTTTAATATGCCAAGACCTTCTGATCTGCAGGAAAATGCAATTATGGTCGTTGGTCAGGATGATGGCAAATTTGATGACGCTGATTACATACTTTTTTATGGCAGGGGTACTGATTTCTGGGATTATGATACAACTTCAAGATCGATTAAAAGATACCATCACTGGTATTCTAATAAAAACTATTACTGGATAACTGTGGACGGCGCGAACGGTAAAAGGATGCAGGATGAATCAAGCCTCAATACTTCAACAAGATATGTGCAGACAACAACAAAAGCTTTTGTCGATTGGGATAAGGATGAAAAAAATATTGGACAAACTGGCCGTGAATATTTTGGTGACGCTTTTACTGAGCCAAGTCCTTCAATCACTTATACAAATAAACTTGATGGCAGGTTGCCCAACGTACCAATAACATATAAATGCAGGTTTGCAAATATTTCCTCGGAAAATATTGGATTACAAGTAGCAGAAAACAATACTCAGATATATTCAACTTATATCAGTGGGTATGGTTCTCCGGATAACTATAGACTTGGATATGCCACAACTTTTACATCATCCTATTCGGGTACTATTCCAGAAAACAGGAGCGTGCTTAAGTTCACAATAACTCCTGGAGCAAAAACTTCACAGGGTTACCTTGATTATTTTGAAATTTATTATGACAGGAATCTTTCCGCAGCAGGTGATTATTTATCATTCTTTTCCAAAGATACTTCATCTGTAATTGAATACCAGCTCTCAAACTTTACATCATCTTATATCAAGGTATTCAATGTCACTGATTATGCGAATGTTAAAATGATAGCAAACCCGGTAATAAGTGGTGGAGATTTTGATTTTCAGGTTTCTGAAATTTCAGGAAAGGTCTCTCATTATATCGCTGAAGGAAGCGATAATTTTAAGACTCCGGAAAATCCAGTTTCCGAACAAAATTCTAATTTACACGGAATTTCTACGGGGGCTAAATTTATTATCATTACTAACAAAGACTTTATTCAGGCAGCTAACAGATTAAAGACATATAGAGAAACTCAGGCCAAATTAAAAATGTCTACCATTGTTGTAGACGTCGATCAAATATTTAATGAATTTTCCGGTGGGCTGCTGGATGTTTCTGCAATAAGAGATTTTATAAAATATGCTTATGATAACTGGCAGACAAAGCCAGAGTATGTTTTATTCTTTGGTAAGGGTACTTACGATTATAAAAACGTAGAAGGCTATAACAACAATTTTGTCCCTGTTTTTGAAACTCAGGAATCTCTGTATGAGATTAATTCATATACAAGCGATGACTTTTTTGTGAACGTCAGCGGGAATGATTCTTTTATTGATTTGGCTTCAGGAAGAATTACTGTGCAAAGTTCTGATGAAGCAAATAGCGTTATTGATAAAATAATAAATTATGAAACTAACAGTACTAATAGTACCTGGAAAAATTTAATTACTTTAGTTGCGGATGACGGTTATACTGGTGCTGATCACAAACCGGATGGAGCTGATCATACAGGGCCCTCAGAATATCTTGCTAATAATATTATCCCTTCTTCATTTGATCTTAATAAAATATATATGGCCGCTTATCCTGAAGTTTATACAAGCCTGGGCTATAGATTTCCTACTGTAAATAAAGCAATTATTAATGCAATGAATGAGGGCAGTCTGATAGTGAATTTTATCGGTCACGGTAGTCCGTCACAATGGGCACAGGAAGATGTATTTGATCAGGCAACATCATTGCCTATGCTGCACAATGACAAATATTTCTTTTTAACAGCTGCGACATGCGATTTTGGGTATTTCGATAGAACAGATGCTACAAGCACTGCAGAAGATTTATTATTTATGAAAAATTCTGGTTGTATTGGTACTTTTTCGGCAACAAGGCTAGTCTATGCATCATACAATGTTGCTTTGATGTATACATTTTTTAATAGTTTGTTAAATGTTCCAAGGGATTCACTCAATTTGATGATTCCTCTGGGTAAAGCACTATTTTCCGCAAAACAAATATACAATGGTATTAACGATCAGAAATACCATTTAATAGGTGACCCTACTTTGAGGTTAGTTATACCCGAATATACTGCTGCTATAGATTCAGTAAATGGCAATAATATTTCTGTCAATGGTCCTGATGTACAGGTAAAGGCTTTGAGCAATACAAAAATTAATGGAAGTGTATTAAAAGCAGATAATTCGTTATGGACTGATTTTAACGGAGAAGGTATACTTACAATTTTTGATTCGCAAAGTACGGCTCCTCTACCACAATTAGGCAGCAACATTTCGATGGTTGTTCAGGGTGGTGTAATTTTCAGAGGAAGGGTGTCTGTTTCCAATGGTAAGTTCTCTACAAATTTTGTTGTACCTAAGGATATCTCTTATGAAAACAAAAATGGTAAAATATTAATGTACTTTTTTAATAGTAGTCTTGACGGGCTAGGATTTACTAATAAAATAATAGTTGGTGGAACTGACTCTACAACAGTGAATGATGGTAAAGGTCCGAATATTGAAATATTTTTTGATAATACGGCCTACGGCAAATCAGCTTTAATAAATACTAATTCTACTTTACTTGTTAAGCTAGCCGATGAAACTGGTTTGAATACAACCGGAACCGGTGTAGGGCATAAGTTTGTGGGGATTTTGAACGGCGATGAAAACAATCCTATTGATTTCACAAATTACTTTACAAGTGATATTAATTCTGAGGGTAAATCAGGAGAGATAAGTTATCCATTCAGTAATTTGCCTTCAGGTAATTATAATCTTGTAGTGAAAGCGTGGGATGTTTTTAATAATTTTTCAAGTGCAGAAGCAAATTTCAGCGTAGTCTCTGATAGCGAATTAGTGGTGCAGGATGTTTACAACTATCCTAATCCTTTTACCTCAAATACTACATTTACATTTCAACAAAATCTTAATAAACTATTAGACGTAAAAATAAGAATCTATACAGTTGCCGGCAGATTGATCAGGCAGATTGTAAAAATGAATGTGAGTGATAAATTTGTGAAAATTCCCTGGGATGGCAGAGACCAGGATGGTTCACCGATTGCAAACGGAACATATTTATATAAAATAATTGTCAGGACAGCTGATGGAAGTTATAGTAAAAGTGTTTTAGGTAAGTTGGCAATAATCAGGTAATCTAAATTAGATTAAATGTTCATTGAATAAATGAAATCAAAATTAATTATAAATATATTTAACGGAGGTTAAATAAAATGAAAACAATCATTAAGCTGATAATGATCAGCATGCTTTTCGGTGTAGTGCAGAAAGCAACATTTGCTCAGGGAGGAGAATCTGCGGTGCCTTTCTTACTGCTTGCGCCGGATTCTAGAGCTGGCGGACTTGGCGAATCTGGAGCCGGTCTTGCTGATAATGGAGCCGCAATTTACTGGAACCCTGCAGGGATTGCATTCCTTACCGGCAATGAAGTAAGTATCACACACAGTAACTGGCTGCCTCAGTTCAATCTTGATCTTTTTTATGATTACCTGACATACAGACAATATGTTGAGAGCCTGAATGGAAGCATAACAGCAAGTGTTACTTACATGAATTTTGGTGAGTTCGTAAGAACGACTGCTGATTCTCCTACTCCAGTTGGTACATTTAGATCATTTGATGCTGCATTGACTTTAGGCTATGCAACTAAAGTTAGTAGTGACTGGGGGCTTGGTATGAATTTTAGAATAATTCACAGCAGACTTTCAGATCAACCAACTGCAAATGAGCAAGGCAGTGGTGTTGCTACTTCAGTAAGTTTTGACATTGCAACAATGTGGAGACCAGCTTCCTTCGAAATACCATTTTTAGGAGATCTTGGGAATAGATTTAGTGTCGGAGCTAATTTAAGTAATCTCGGTCCCAAAATTTATTACATAGATCAGTCGCAGGCTGATCCTATTCCTACAAATCTAAGATTAGGTTTTGCTTACCAGATTTTAAAAGATGAATATAACTCTTTGATGTGGACAGGCGATATCAGTAAACTTTTGATTGATAAAGATAGTACCCAGTCAAAAGAGTTTTACCAGGCAATATTTACGGCGTGGGGAGCCAAACCTTTCTTTAGATCAATGGATTATTCAATGGGTATGGAATATTGGTATGGCCAGCCGGGTGATTTTCTATTCGCTTTGAGAACTGGATTTTTCTATGAGGACCCTGCATACGGAAACAGAAAATTTGTGACCTTCGGTGCCGGAATCAGGTATGATATTTATGGATTTGATTTCAGTTATATTACAACATCAATTTTTCCAAATGGAGCAAATCACCCATTGTCTGACACTCTGAGATTCAGTGTTTCAATAGGCTGGGGAGGTGCTACAGGCCAAACAAGAGGATTACCCAGAGGGATCTAAATTTAATGAAGTATTTTCTCGTTGTTCTTAACTTACTTTTTGTTTTGGGCAGTTCATCTGCCCAAAACTTTATTAAGAAAGTGCGCCCGTTTTCGTCTCCCTATGTGTCGAAGGTTTCAGCTCAATCTGATACTTTAAAAATCCTTGCTGTAATGGTCGAGTTTCAAGCGGACAGAGACGGAACTACATTCGGTAATGGAAAATTTGGCTCTATTTATTCTCAGGATTATGGACAAAATATTCTGGATCCCTTGCCGCATAATAAACCTTATTTTGAATCTCACCTGCTTTTTGCAAAAAATTATTTCCAGAAAGTTTCCAATGGTAAGCTTGTAATTCAATACACCGTATTGCCCGGAATACTTACTGTATCTAAAACGATGAGAAATTATTCTCCACCAAGTAATTCTACCGATTACACTCTTTTGGGAAATTTTTGTAACGAAGTATGGCAGCTTGCGGATTCTGCGAATCCGGGATTTGATTTTTCTCAATACAATGTTTTTACAATTTTTCACGCAGGAGCGGGAAGGGACGTTGTGATACCGGGAACTCTTGGCAACGAGCATAACATTCCTTCTTTATATTTAGGAGAAAAATCATTTAAGAACATTTATGGAAATTCATTTGATGGTTTTCCTGTTCAAAATAATTTTAAGATTACTAATACCATAGTAATGCCTGAAACGGAGAGCAGGGAAATCTCTAACGGATTAACAACATCTTTTCTTCAACTTACTATAAATGGTTTGATGGTGGCAAATATTGGTAGCGCAATTGGTCTACCGGATCTTTATAACACTTCAACAGGTGAAAGTGCAATCGGACGATTTGGTTTGATGGATGGTCAGTCTTTCTTTGCGTATTCCGGATTATTTCCTCCTGAACCTTCGCCCTGGACAAAAATTTATATGGGGTGGGCCGATGTTGTAACGGTTGATCCAGGAAATTATAGGGACATAAAAGTATTCGCAAAATTAGCTGCTGCAGCTTCGGATACAGTAATTCTAAAGATCCCTATCAACTCAAAAGAATATTTTCTTGTTGAGAACAGAAACCGAGATGCCCATAAAAATGGGGAAATTGTAACTTACAACTCTAATGGAGTTACATTAACAAAATCCTTTTCGGAGGATGTCGATAATTTTAATAATTATGATGTAAGCGCTATTAATGGTGTTGTTACTGATGTTGATGAATTTGACTGGGCAGTGCCCGGCAACGGCATAGTAATCTGGCACGTCGATGAAAATATAATTAACAATAACTTTGCTTCTAATTCTATTAACGCAGGTACTACAAGAGGAGTTTATGTTGAGGAGGCTGATGGCATTCAGGATATTGGCCAGCAGTTCACGGATATTTTCGGCGATCAAATTGTCGGTGAAGGATCACCGGAGGACTTTTGGTTTAAATCAAACCCTTCGGAGTTTTTTACAAATAAGTTCTCAAAAGATACAAGACCGAATACAAACGCAAACAGCGGTGCAAATAGTTTAATTACTATTTCCGATTTCTCTGATACTGCAAACGCTATGACGTTTAATGTCTCTTATGGTGATACAATAATAAAAAATATTTTCTCTAGGAAGGTAGTTAGTTCAAATTTCACATCGAAATTAAGTGTCTTGCAAAACGATAATGATTTCGAATTTGGATTGATATCTAACTCGAATTTGTTTATCTATGGAGAAGATGGAAATCCTGTAGATTCCTTCCCTTCATTTTCTAAGTTTAAGCCTGCTACTTTAAAGTCTGTGGTTACTACATATTATTTGTAGGCAGTGATTCAACTAGGTTAAACTTTTATGCAAACCAGGCTGGACAAGTACTAACTTCTAGGCTGTGGCTGTTTCTGAAGCCACTTCTGCCCCTGTTATTAATCTCTTTACAGGTGAGCATTACAATGCTAGATTGGGTGTACTCATGGCAAAATCTATACTTATACAATGCCAAGTCCCCCTGGCCCACCGAATTTGATTGACAGTATATATATATCATCTAAACCTCATTACTAAAATTGCTGTGGATGATTACATTATTCTGGTATATCAGGCAATATGTTGTACGATTCTGATGGAATAGTGTTGATTTAGGTAGTGTGGGATGGGATATTGCTTTAACTAAAAATTCAAGTGGCAAATATATCTCGGTAGTTTCAGTTACAGGGAAGAGTATTAATAATTAGTGAAGGTAAAATTCAAACTGAATATGATATTGAAAATGATAGGTGGCACCATAAATTCCCTCAAACAAGTTTTTCAATTGTTGATTTAAAGAATGACGGGAATAATTATATTATATTATCCAGAAAATAATAAAATAATTGCAAAAAATATTAATGGGGCTCTCTGCAGATAATTTCTCTTTTACTGATCCTCTCGGAGTAAGACTTCTACCGGAGTTCCATTGGCTGCTGATTTTGAAGGTGATGTGAAAATCAGAAATTATAGCCGCTACAACTTTTGATGGAAGAATTTTTGCTATTGATGGCGGAACGCGGGAAAGTTGTTAATGGTTTCCAATAAGTGTTGGTGATTCTCTTTCAAGTATACCTGTAGTTTTTGAAAATAACGGAAACTTTCTTTAGTCGCTACAACTTATGATAATAATTTCTATTCGTGGGTAATCAGCACTGTTGCAGGAAAACAATTCTGGTCATCTGAAAATGGTGATAATCTGAACTCATCTTTTGTTAATGCTGCCTCTCAGCAAAATTATATCAGTGAATATTTTCCGCCTGACAGAGCTTATAATTATCCTAATCCTGTTTATGGAAATACTACAAATATTCGTTATTATGTCTCTGAGGATTCGCGGATCAATATTAAGATATTTGACATTGCGGGTAGCTTTGTTGATGAATTAAATGATTTTGCTACCGGCGGTTTAGATCATGAAACAGTATGGAATGTCGGTAAAGTCCAAAGCGGAATTTATCTTGCAAGAATTCTGGCTACGAGTACTAACGGAAAATCTGAAAGCAAAATTATTAAAATTGCGGTTGTAAAGTAAAACATTTTTCATTTCCGGATAAATATGTTATTCAACAAAAATAGGTTTATACTAAAATTATTTTTACTCCTGTTCATTCTGAGCTTTAATTCAGCTTTTGCCCAATTCACTGATTTCCATCCCGAACTTAACTGGTATACGATTAAAGGGAAACACGTTGTTGTTCATTTTCATGATGGTGCGGAAAGGACAGCAAGAGTAGTCGCTAAGATTGCTGATGAAGTTTGGGGACCACTGACTTCACTTTATCATTATGAACCTGAGACGGTTCATTTTGTTATAAAGGATATTGACGATTATTCTAACGGTGCTACATATTTCTTTGACAATAAGATTGAAATATGGACGAGCGCACTTGATTTCGATTTACGTGGTACACACAACTGGCTGCGGAATGTAATTTCTCACGAATTAACTCATATGGTTCAGATCCAGGCATCGATGAAGATGTCGAGAACAATTCCCGCTTTTTATATTCAGGCACTGAATTATGAAGATGAAAGGCGGCCTGATATTTTGTATGGATTTCCAAATTTTATTTTGTCATATCCGATCGCAACTGTAAATGTTCCGGCATGGTTTGCTGAAGGTACTGCACAATATATGCGTAAGGATTTTCATTATGATACCTGGGACACACACCGCGATATGATTCTACGTTCATACGCACTCGATGGGGATATGCTAACCTGGAACCAAATGGGAGTTTTTGAAAAAACCAGCCTTGGTAATGAATCAGTTTATAACGCAGGCTTTGCGCTGACAAGATATATTTCTCAGAAATATGGCGAAGATAAACTAAGAAAGATCAGTGAAGCCTTAAGTAAGTTAAGTAATGTAACAATTGATCAGGCTTTTGAAGATGTTTTGCATAAAGACGGTTTGGAAGTTTATGATGAATGGAGAGACTTTGTAACCACAAGCTATAAAGAAAGAAGCGAAGATGTACTTTCCAACCTTGTAGAAGGCAAGAAAATAGATTCAGTGGGATTTGGTAATTTCTATCCAAAGTTTTCTGAGGACGGTACAAAGTTCATTTATATCTCAAATAAAGGAAGCGATTATTTATCAATTGCAGGAATTTACCTTCATAATCTGAAAACTAATACAGATAAATTGCTGGTTAATAATGTTAGATCAACTGTTTCATGGATTAAGGGGACAAATAAAATAGTTTATTCAAAACTGGGAGACGATAATCCTAATTTTTATAATGTGCACGATCTTTATGTTTATGATATAGATAAAGATTCGGAAACACGTTTGACGCATGATCTACGTGCAAATCAACCGGATGTTTCGCACGACGGATCGAAAATAGTTTTTCTTTTTGAAAAAGATGGTACCACTAATCTGGGAAGTATTGATATAGACGGAAAAAAAATTAAACAATTGACCTTTTTCCAAAACGGGGAACAGGTATACGATCCAAAATTCTCCGATGATGATTCATATATCATATTTGGCTACTCTGATAAAGACGGCAGAGATATAATGAAAGTTGATGTCGATGGTTCGCATCTGGCTAAAGTATTAGCTACAAAGGATGATGAAAGAAATCCAGTTTTAGATAAGAATGGTAATCTGATTTATTCAAGTGATAAGTCCGGCATTTTCAATATATATTCCTTGAATTTAAAGACTAATGAAAAGAAACAATTAACAAACGTTATTGGCGGTGCATTTATGCCGTCTGTCTCATCAAATGGAGACATACTTTATGCAGGGTATACTTCAACCGGTTATAAAATATTTGATATTACTCCTGAAGAGCAGGCAAAAGTAAATCCAGAAAAAAAATATGTGTGGAAGAAAGATCCACCCCTTGGTGAAGACAAACCCAATGGGGATATTGCAAATTTTAACTTAAAACATTTACAAAATTATGATGATTCCAAGACGCCTGATTATAAAAAAGAAAAATATAGCGGATCTTTTTCCAAGCTGTCATTTTATCCGATATTAAGATTGGATAATTACAATACGACTAACTCCTTTATAGAAAAATTAAAGCCGGGACTAATTGTAAGCTCAATGGATATGCTGAACAGGTATTCGCTTTTTGCCGGAGGAACTATTAATACCCGCGGAGAGAGGGACCTTTTTCTGACTCTGGAATATAGAAATAAAATACCTGGTTTATTCGATCTCGGGCTTAAACCTGCAATGACTCTTGAGTTATATAATATTACAAGAAAATCGAATGTTAATGTGTACTTCGGTGCAGATACTGTAGGAAATACTGTCAATTATGATTTTATAATTCCTACTGTTGTAACATACAATCTTTTTGAGGTTGATCTTGCTGCCAAATATAAAATCTTCACAAGAAACCAGGGACTTGAATTCAGGTTTATTTTCAGCCGCTATACTGCAAACTTAAGCAGCTTTCTTTTGCCGGACAAAAAAACACTCTATCCTTCAAGCAATGATACATATCTGATTGGCAGAAATTTTCAAATCAAATATACTCTTGATGCTGAAGCGCCGTACATTGATTCGGATATTAATCCTGTCGGAACACATCTTGAACTACAGTACAATTACGAATTCAATAAATTTAATCCGGATGGTAAATATACCGTTGTAGATGGAATACTTCAGCCAGATTATACTAATTTTAATTTTCACAGAGTGGAATTAAACCTGCAATCTCATTACCCAATTACTCACACTCAGACAATATCAGCCAGAGTTCGTGCCGGAGCAATTTTGGGTCCGTCCCAACCTGATTTCTTCGATTATTTCCTTGGTGGGCTTATAGGAATGAGAGAATATCCATTTTATTCTATATCAGGTAACAAAGTTGCGTGGTTGAATTTAACTTACAGGTTCCCACTCGCAAAAAACATCGATACCAGGATCGGGCAATTGTATGTTGACAAGGTATTCCTTTCGTTTTTTGGGGATATTGGAGATGCATGGACGGGAAATGCTCCTTCACTAAATCAGTTTAAGAAAGGCGTTGGTTCTGAAGTAAGGGTTATGATGAATTCATTTTATATCTTTCCTACTGCAGTATTTTTCAGTGCGGCTTACGGTTTTGACAGATTTACCAGGACAATTAACGATCTGAATATAACTTATGGAAAAGAGTGGCGATTCTATGGGGGAATTGCTTTTGGTTTCGACTTTTAGTTTAAATTTTCATTTAATTAAATCATAAAAAAATAATGAAAAAAGTATTTTTATTCTTGCTTGTTTTTTTATTTGTACCATCCGTCTATAATATTACCTTCGGGCAATTAAAGAATGAGAATGTAATTTTAACAGGTAATCTTTATTCAGATTCTAAAATTGCGATGACAAAGTACGAGCAGGATATGGCAATTTTGAAATCTGAGACGGTTGAAAAAAAATCACCTATCAAAGCAGGGTTATTCTCACTTGCCGTTCCGGGCGCCGGGCAATTTTATAATGGAAATATTTGGCTGTCCGCCGTATTTATTGTTGCTGAAGCAGCTCTAATTACAACAGCGGTGATTTATAATAATAAAGGCAACAATCAAACTGACTACTTCCAGAATTATGCAGATCAACACTGGAGTGTAAAGGTGTATGCTCAATGGACACTGAATAATTTGCCGAATTTAAATCCTTCCCTTAAATCAAGCGATTATCATGTATTTGATAATAATGGTAATCTAGTCTGGAGTGAATTAAACAGAATGGAAATGGATATTGGTGATGGTTATTCGCATATTCTTCCACCTCACGGTGAGCAGCAATACTATGAGGAAATAGGTAAATATTCTCAATTTAGTCATGGTTGGGATGATGCTAATCAAGGCGATACTGATTTTCACATCCTTTCGTCCAGATATCTTTATTATTCTGATCAACGTGGTGAGGCAAATGATTTGTACCGTGTTTCAACAAGAGCTGTTTCTTTGTTATACATAAACCATATAATCAGTGCTCTTGAAGCTGCGTGGGGTGCTGCAAGATTTAATAATAATTTATCAGTAAATATGCGATTGAGAGCTTTAAAATCTCGCCAACAGAACTGAATACGTTCCAACGATGAATGTAAGTTATAGCTTTTAATTTTTATATTTCTTCTTTTTTTAATAACGGTACTGCTGAACTGACTGATACTGGCAATTTGGTTGTATCGTTTTTTTATGCATAGTTTATTCAGACATTACACTTTGTACTTTATTGTAATCCAAACAGCAATGATTCTGCTTATTAATTATTATTTTTAGATATGAAAAAACCTCTTGTAGTTATAATTGGCAGACCGAATGTCGGGAAATCCACACTTTTCAACAGGTTGATAGGGCAAAGAGATGCTATTGTTGATGACATAAGTGGGGTAACACGCGACCGCAATTACGGAGAAGCTGAGTGGTCCGGGAAAGAATACAGACTAATAGATACGGGCGGATATGTACCTGATTCTCCCGATCTTTTTGAAAAAGCTATTAGAGATCAGGTTGAAGTCGCAATTGATGAGGCTGATAAAATTATACTTTTGGTTGATGTTCGCGATGGCGTAAATCCGATGGATAGTGAAATTATTAAAATGCTTCGAAGTGCAGGCAAAATTTTTTTTCTGGTTGCTAACAAAGTTGATTCTGAAAAATTTGAACCTGCCGTTAATGAATTCTATTCACTGGGTATAGATAAGGTTTTTGATATCTCGGCATTAATGGGAAGAAAAATCGGAGATTTCCTGGACCAGCTTACAAAAGATTTCCAATTAAAAAAAAATATTGAAGATAAAGATGACCGCTTAAAAATAGCCATCGTCGGTAAACCGAATGTGGGCAAATCATCTTTGACAAATGCGTTGCTTGGGTTTGACAGGAGTATTGTAACTGATATTCCCGGAACAACACGTGACAGCCTGGACTCAATCATGAAATATTACGGTGAAGAAATTGTGTTAATTGACACTGCTGGTTTGAGAAAAAAGAAAAAAGTTGAAGAAAGCATAGAATTCTATTCAAATCTTCGTTCATTAAAAGCTATAGGTGAATGCGAAGTAGCGATAGTGATGATTGATGCCAAGTCAGGATTAGAAAAACAGGATCAGAAAATAATTGATGAAGCTGTCAAATGGCGAAAGGGGATTATTATTGCAATTAACAAATGGGACCTGATTGAGAAGGAGTCCAACACTGCAAAAAGAATGGAAGACGAGATAAGACAAAAATTAGGGGCCATTGATTACATTCCCCTTTTATTTGTTTCAGCCTTAACAAAACAAAGGATATTCAAACTGATCGAATTAAGCAAAAAAATATATGAAGAGAGAAAAAAGAAAATACCGACAAGTGAATTAAATGATATAATTCTACCTGAATTAGAAAGAAATCCTCCGCCATCAACTCATACTGGAAGAGAAGTTAAAATTAAATATTTAACCCAGGTGGGTGACCATTACCCGGTCTTTCTGTTTTTTACAAATTATCCTAAGAATATTCCTGATCATTATAAAAGATTTTTAGAGAAATTAATAAGAAGACATTTTGGCTTCGAAGGAGTATCTTTTACTCTAAGTTTTAAAGAAAAATGATCAAACCGAATAAAATAATAATTGTCGGGGGAAATGCTGCCGGTCCTGCGGCAGCTGCTAAAGCTAAAAGATTCAACCCCGATGCTGAAGTTATTCTTTTCGAGGCGGGTAAATTTATATCAACGGGTACTTGTGAAATCCCATATGTTTTATCCGGTGAAATCGACGATTACAACAAAGTCGTTTTTTTTACTCCAGAGAAGTTCCTGGAGAAAAAAGGAGTAAAAGTTTATACAAACCATAGTGTTGAATCAGTAAATAGGAAGGGGAAAAAAGTTTTAATCAGGAATTTGAGAGGCAATTTTGTATCAGAATTTAATTATGATAAATTAGTTCTGGCAACCGGTTCAGTTGCCAGGAAACACGAACAATTTCCAACTTCCTTAAATAATGTTCATAATTTGAAAAATGTGCAGGATCTGATAAATATTCTGGCACTTGTAAAAGAAAAAAAACTAAATAAAGTAGTCATAGTTGGGTCCGGCTATATCGGACTTGAAGCTGTTGAAGCATTTACTAAATTAGGGGTTTCCGTCACTATTGTTGAAAAGGATAAATATCCATTACCTTCTGCTGAACCTGAAGTTCAACATTTAATTTATGAATTATTGAAGCAGAAAGATGTTTCCTTTTACGGGGGAACTGATAAATATAGAACGACTGTTAGCGATAATATTTTAAAAAGCATCAATCTTGACAGCAGGTTGCTTGAATTCGATATTGTTCTTATTGCAACTGGCTTTATACCAAATGCTAAACTCGCAAAGGATTGTAGACTGGAAATAGGGATTAAGGGGGGAATTAAAGTTGATACAAAACTCCGCACGTCATGCCAAGATATTTATGCTGCGGGGGACTGCATTGAAATTACTAACGCTGTTACAAACCGCCCCGATTATCTTCCCCTAGCAACTATTGCACATAATTTTGGACATATTGCCGGCGAGAATGCGGGAGGTGGCAACAAAAGGGTAGAGCCAGTAGTTAAGAACGCAGCTGTTAAAGTATTTGATAAATATGTGGTCAGCGTAGGATTAAGTTCGGAGGAAGCATATAGAGAAAAATATATATTTAATACAGTACAAACGGTCGTACCAAATTTAATTGAAGTAATGCCCGGTAGCGAAAAAGTTTTCGGAAAAATCACTTATGAAAAGGGAAGTAAAAAAATACTTGGGGCATCATTCTTTGGAGGGAAAGAAGTATCTGGTTTCGGTGATCTGATCTCAACCTTGATAAAGACAAAACAAAGCGCCGAGGTACTTGCTTCAATTAATTATAATTATACACCTCCACTTTCGCCTATGGTGAATCTGCTATCAGTACTTGGAAGAAAAATTAAATAATTTTGGAGATTATAAATGGCACCAGAATATAAAAAGTTTACCGTACTTGACCATCCGATGATAAAAAGAGATGTGACATTACTGCGTGATAAGAACTACAAAGCCGGAGTTATTTAGAGAAACAGTAAAAAGAATTTCTACTGTTTTGGCTGTTGAGATCAGCAGGAATTTTAAATTAACTTCTTTTAATGTAGAAACTCCTCTTGAAGTTACTGAGGGTTTTAAAACATCCCAGGATGTTGTGCTTGTTCCGGTATTAAGAGCCGGGCTAGGAATGGTAAGCGGTTTTCTGGCAATTCTTCCAAATACTCGCGTTGGGCATATTGGTTTGCAGCGTGATGAAAACACTTTAATGCCGGTTGAATATTATTATAAAACTCCTAAAAATATTGATGTGGCAACTGTTATTTTAATCGATCCTATGCTGGCTACTGGTGGCAGTGCTTCGGAAGCAATTAAATTTTTGAAAAAAAGAGGAGCAAAAAATATAATATTTGCTTGTCTCGTGGCGGCTCCCGAGGGGATAAAAAAAATGGAAAAGGACCATCCTGATGTTATGATTTTTGGAGCAGCTCTCGATAGAGAATTAAATAATAAAGGATATATTTTACCAGGATTGGGTGATGCAGGAGACAGGACATTTGGTACTCTATAAAAAAATAATTGTATTCTGTGTAATTTTATTCTCAGTTGAAGGCTTTTCTCAGACCTATCCTGATCCGGCGGTTGATTCCCTTTTAAAAAGCGGGATCAACGATATTATTCTTCAAAATTACGCCAATGCCCAGAAGCACTTTTGAATATTTAAATAAGTCATATCCGAAGCTCCCACTCGGCAATATTTACATGGTGGCAAATGAGATTGCGAAAGCTTATGACTATGAGGAACCATTTAACTCTGATTACATAACTGCCAACCTTGACACTGCTGAAACAAAAACAGAGCTACTTTTAGATAAAAATGAAGATAATCTCTGGCATATCTATTTCAAGGCATTAGTTGAAGGCTATTATGCTTATTTCCAGGTGCTCCGTAGCAACTGGTTTTCGGCGTTCTCAAATAGTATAGATGCGGTACGTGATTTTGAAAAATGCCTGAATATTGATACGAGTTTTTATGAAGCAAGATTACCTATAGGGTGCTATCAATATTGGCGGAGCAGGAAAACTGAGTTCCTAAAATGGCTTCCTTTTGTTAAAGACGAAACAGAAAAGGGAATAAAAAACCTACAATTAGCGGTTGACAAAGCTTCTTATCACAGGTACATGGCTATCAATACTTTACTATGGGTTTATATTGACCAAAAGAAATACAAGACTGCAATTAGCCTTGCTGAGAAAAGCTTAAAACAATATCCGGGGAGCAGATTTTTTATGTGGCCACTCGCAAGAGCGTATGAAGGCGTTAACATTCAAAAAGCAATTGATGTTTATAATAAATTGCTTGTTTTTTATACCAGCTTACCAAACTCAAATTTCTATAATGAGATAGTGTTGAAGCATATTCTTGCACAACAGTATATTAAACTTGGGGATAAAAAATCGGCATTGGAACTGTGCGATGAGATCCTTTCGCTAAAGAATCTTTCCGAATATACAAAAGACAAGCTGGGGGACAGGCTTGACCGTGTAATGGATCTAAAAAAGGAACTTACTGTTAACTAACCGGAGTTTGCTACTTTTCTAAGCTATTTAACAATTCCTAAAAATAAGGTAAATTGCGACGTATTTTAATAATTGACGATATTTTTAACTAATGAGTATTGCGAATACAAAAGACAGGAAAATGCTCGATGATCTCCTTGCAACGTGCAGGAAAAATCTGCCGTCTGCTAATGAGCCATTGATAGCTAAAGCATTTGAATTTTGTATCGAAGCTCACAAAAATGATCTTCGTGCTTCTGGTGAACCATACTTTACTCATCCTTACGAAGTTGCAATGATTGTAGCAAAAGAATTTCCACTTGATGACATAACTGTAGTCAGTACTCTTCTACACGACGTTGTAGAAGACACAGAGTTTAATCTTGATATGCTGGCAAGGGAATTTGGAACCGAAGTGGCAGACATAGTTGACGGCGTTACAAAGATCAGCGGGATATTTAAGGGACAGGAAATTACACAGGCAGAAAATTATCGTAAGCTCCTTCTCTCTATGGTAAAAGATATCCGTGTTATTTTAGTAAAGTTTGCTGATCGCCTTCATAATATGAGAACACTTGAGTTCGTAAATGCTGATAAGCAAAGAAGGATTGCCCAGGAAACTCTTGAAATATATGCTCCGTTTGCTAATCGTTTTGGTCTTGGTCGTGTAAAGTGGGAACTAGAAGATTTATCATTTAAGTATCTGAACAAAGAAGCATACGAAGAGATTGCAAAAAAAATAAAAAGCAAAAGGCGTGAAAGAGAATCATATATTAAAAAGTTCAGCGATCCTATAAAGGAAAAGTTGGATGAATATTCTTTAAAATACGATATAAGCGGAAGAGCAAAACATCTTTACAGCATTTATAGAAAAATGGTTAGGCGCAATAAACCTTTTGAAGAAATTTATGACCTGTTTGCAATCAGAATTATACTGGAAACAGTAAATACAAATGATTGTTACACCACACTGGGAATTGTAAATCAGGTTTATCTTCCTGTACCGGATAGGTTCAAAGATTATATCTCGATTCCGAAGACTAATAACTATCAGTCAATACACACAACTGTTGTCGGCCCTGAAGGGAGATTGGTCGAAGTTCAGATAAGAACAAACAAAATGCACGAGGTGGCAGAAAAAGGTGTGGCAGCTCACTGGCGTTATAAAGAAGACAAAGCTACTTCTGATAAAGAGCTTGAAACTTGGGTGAACTGGATCAGGGAGATATTTGAAAATGCATCAAAGGAAGAAGCACGAAAAGAATTATTGGAAAGCTTTAAGCTTAATCTATACCAGTACGAAATTTATGTATTCACTCCCAAAGGTGAATTGAGAAGGCTTCCAGCCAATTCAACGCCTGTAGATTTTGGCTTTGCTATCCATAGCAATGTAGGCTTTCATTGTATCGGAGCAAAGGTTAATGGCAAGATAGTTCCACTCGATACAATTCTTCACAGCGGAGACCAGGTAGAAATAATTACTTCAAAGAATCAACACCCAAATAAAAACTGGGCAAAATTTGTTACTACTCACAAAGCAAAATCTGCTATTCGAAAATGGATCAACAAAGAGGATGAAGAGATTGTTGAAACAGGTAAAGATCTTTGGGAAAAGAAGACCAAAAAAATGAAACTATCTTTTAGCCAGGGTGACACAGAGAAAATTGCGTTAAATCTTAAATTCGAAAGTTCAAAACATTTTTTCAGATCGATTGCACAGGGCAAGATTAATCTTGATGACGTACTTACGGCAACACGGGAGCAAGAGAAAAAGGCTAAGGAAGGTCACGCAATCGCCTTTGATAATTTTGCTGATACTGCGAGGCATGATATTGGCGGTGTACTGATTGAAGGGAAAGAATCTACAATACTTTATTCGTATGCAAAATGCTGCAACCCTATCCCCGGTGATCCGGTGGTGGGATATATTACAGTAGGTGAAGGGATAAGAATTCATAGAAGAAACTGTAGTACGCTTTTGAACATTTCTGAAAAAGAAAACTCAAAGCTAATTCCTGTGCAGTGGCCGGAAAATGATAGCTCACTTTTTGTGGCAGGGCTCACGGTTAGTGGCGATGATACTCCGGGGATTCTAAATGAGATTTCTCACGCAATAGTTTCCTATCAAAATACAAATATCAAATCGATTAATATAAATACAAATAACTCTGCTTTTGAAGGCAGCGTAACATTGTACGTGCATAATATAGAGCATCTGACAAGAATAATAGACCGCCTGAAAAAATTAAAAGGCATTTATTCTGTTGAAAGATTTGAAAGTGTGTAACACAGATGACTGATGACAAAGAAAACCGGATATTGGCATTTGATTACGGAGCAAAAAGGATAGGTATAGCCCTTAGTGATCCCCTTAAAACATTTGCATACCCTCACATTACAATTAACAATAATAATAAAACCTGGAATGAACTGGATAAATTACTTACAGAAAAAAATATTTCAAAGATTATCTTGGGTTATCCATTTCGTGATGATGGAAAGCTATCTTCTATTTCACCGAAAATAATGAAATTTAAAGAGGAACTGGAAAAACGGTACAAGCTAGAAGTAATATTGTGGGACGAACGGTACACTTCATCTATAGCTGCAGAAATGATGATTTCAAGCACTAATAAAAGAAGCAAAAGAAGAGATAAAGGAATAATCGACAGAAATGCGGCGGCAATTATTTTGCAGGAATATCTGAATGAACATAAACTTAAAGGTTAAATTGAGGTGGCAGTAATAAGAAACTTTATTATTGACATTTAAGTCCCTATAAGGTATTTTTTAAGAAACAATTAAAAAAATTGGAGCATATCAATGGCACTTGACGCACTTGGAATGATAGAAACAAAAGGGCTAGTTGGTTCTATTGAAGCTGCAGATGCTATGGTGAAAGCAGCAAAGGTTGAGCTACTTGGCAAAGAGACCATCGGTGGTGGTTATGTAACTGTTATGGTTCGCGGAGATGTAGGTGCAGTTAAAGCAGCGACCGACGCCGGGGCAGCAGCGGCTCAAAGAGTTGGTGAGTTAGTGTCAGTTCATGTAATTCCTCGTCCTCACGCAGAAGTTGAACAAATTCTACCAAAAAGAAAATAATAGCTTATGCCAAAGGCGTTAGGATTAATTGAAACTAAGGGATTAGTGGCTGCGATAGAAGCAGCTGACGCAATGCTTAAAGCTGCTAATGTTTCTTTTGCAGGCAAGACTGTTACAAGGCCTGCGTTAGTAACCATTAAAGTAGTTGGGGAAACTGCAGCTGTCCGAGCGGCAGTTGATGCAGGTTCAGTAGCAGCAGGGAGAGTAGGGCAGGTAGTTTCAACTCACATTATTCCTCAGCCGGATGAACAGCTTATCTTGATGCTCCCTGAAATTGACGAATCAAAACCTGTTAGCAAAACGAAAGTTGAGATTGAAAAAGCACAACCAAAAATTGAAAGTGAAGATAATTCTGGGACCATAGAAAGACTTAGAGAGGAAGCACTGGGAAAAGAAAATGAAACAAAAGTAATCGACGAAGTCGATATTGAATCAATGAATGTGCATCAACTAAGGCATAAGGCAAGAAGCATTTCTGATTTCCCGATCAAAGGCAGGGAAATTTCAAGAGCAAACAGGAATGAATTGCTGAAATATTTCAAAAGCTTAAAATAAATTAAAAAATTATAAAATATAAAAAAACTCCACTCATTGTGGAGTTTTTTTATGCTATTTTTAGTTTTATATTTGTTAAATGAAGAACAACATACATATAATAATAATCTCATTTTTGTTTTCGGTTGTTCTATGGATATCGGTTTCACTTTCAAATGATTATTATTCTACTTTTAGAATTCCGCTAAAGTTAGTTGACTTCCGGAAGGGTTTAACCAGCGGATCAAAAATTCCAAGGGATATTTCTGTTAAGGTGAAAGGCAAAGGATGGAAATTAATCGGAGCGAAAATAGGAGCTGAACCGGCGTTTACTGTTACAGCCAACAGTGATACGGGAAGTAAGTATATTAACCTTTACAATTACCTTAGCGAGAATCAATGGCTCTCTTCAGACCTTGAAGTTATTGATATAACGCCGGATACACTCTCAATTAATATTGAAAAAATTACTAGTAAGAAACTTAAAATTGTACCTGATATTGATATTAGTTTCAGGGAAGGTTATGGTATTGCATCAAAAATATCAGTTGTACCTGATTCTGTAGTTGTATTTGGTCCATTAAGTGTCTTACAAAAAATGACTTCTATTCAAACTGAAAATGTCAAGCTTAGCGATATAAGTGATAAAATTGCCAGGAGGATTGATCTGAAAAACATTCAGGGAATGACTTACAAAGAGAATAATGCTTTTGTTACAATTGATATTCAGAGGATAGTTGACAGAAATATTGATAATGTTCATGTCGATGTAGTTGATGTTCCAAAGGACAGGGAGGTAGTTTTATTGCCTAATAAGATTTCAATTGGCGTGAGAGGCGGCATTGATATTTTAGGTAAGTTAACAAACGATAAATTCAAAGCTTATGTACATTACAGGGATGTTGTACTCGATACGCTTGGTTGGGTTAGTCCGAAGATTGAGTCCCCTGATAACATTTCTGTCCAATATATAAAGCCTGAACAACTCAGGTATGTAATTAAAAAATTTAATTAGTTTCTTCTTTCCATTTATTCAGAGTAAAAATGTTTATAACTTTTGAAGGTATTGATTTTTGCGGAAAATCAACCCAGGTAGATCTACTTAAAAAATATTTGATTTCTCAGAATAAAACCGTTGAAATTATCCGTGAACCGGGAGGTACCGAGATATCTGAAATAGTCAGGTCAATATTGCTTGATAAAAAACATAACCATATGAAGATGGAAACTGAGATTTTCCTTTTTTCTGCTTCCAGGTCACAAATGGTTAGGGAAAAAATTCAGCCTTCGATTAATAAAGGGTTTTATGTAATTTCGGACCGGTTTCATGATTCAACTACAGCCTACCAGGGATACGGTAGAGGAATTGATCTTGAAACGGTTAGTCATATAAACAAGTTGGCTATTGACAGTACGATCCCGGATATTACTTTTATTATTGATATCCCGATATTTGTAGCAAATAAAAGGAAAATGAAAAAGTCCGAATCGAGCCTTGACAGAATGGAACTTTCTGATAATATATTTTTTGAACGTGTTAGAAATGGGTATTTATCAATAGCTAATAATGAGAAACGATTTCGCATTATAGACGGTACAAAAACCATTGAAGAAATCAACAAAAAAATAATTGAAGAAATCAACCTAATTGAAAAGAAGGAAAAAGTTTAAAATGAAGAATGTTAAAAAGTATTTGTTAGCGGGGATGATAATCTTACTCTTCTCGGGTTTTTTTGCAGGTAGGAATGATGTCTATTTTGAAATTTCAAAGAATATTGATCTTTTCAGCAAAGTATACAAAGAAGTTTCTTTCAATTATGTTGAGCCGATTGACCCTGAACATTTTATGCAGGCTGGTATTCAGGGAATGCTGGATGCTCTTGATCCCTATACAGTTTTCATTGATGCTAACAAAAAAGAGGACATTGACCTCATAACAAACGGAAAATACGGCGGTATTGGTATTTCGATTGGAGTTAGAGGAGACAGAGTTACTATAGTTGAAGTTATGGATGGTTATTCTTCTCAGAGACAGGGCTTAAGAATTGGCGATGTACTTTTGCAGGCAGGTGGTATTAAAATCACGCCTGAGAATTTAGATCAGATTTCATCACTGGTTAAAGGAGATCCTGGTACTATTGTCCATTTAAAAGTCTTGAGAAATGATGATGATACTTTAAATTTTAACCTTGTCCGAGAAGAGATTATGGTTAAAAGTTTAACTTACTATGGGTTCTATCCTAAGAACAGCAACAATGTTTATTTGAAACTGACAAATTTCAGCCGTTCAGCAGCTGATGAAGTAAAAAAAGCTTTGCTTGAACTGAAGACGCAAAAAGAAATTAAATCAATTGTACTTGATCTACGAGGGAATCCTGGTGGCTTGCTGGATGTGGCTGTGGATATCTGTGACAAATTTCTTCCCAAAGGGGATCTTGTAGTATCCACCCGTGGACGTGAACAGACCGATGAAAAACAATATTTCGCTACACAGGAACCTCTGGTAGGGGATTCAAAATTAGTTGTTCTAATAAATGGTGGCTCAGCTTCTGCATCTGAAATTGTAGCAGGTGCAATGCAGGATCACGACAGGGGAGTAATACTTGGAACAAAATCTTATGGAAAGGGATTGGTTCAAACTATCACTCCCCTAGATTACAATACTTCATTAAAAATAACTACAGCAAAATATTATACACCGAGCGGTAGATGCATTCAGAAGATTGATTACACTAAAGACAATAAAGTATTTGTTAAACCTGACTCAATCATAAAAACATCTTTCCTGACAGATAACAAACGAACTGTTTACAGTGGGGGGGGATCGTCCCCGACACTACAATCGATTATATCATAGAAGGAAATATTACTAAGGACCTTCTTGCAAAGGGGATGTTCTTCACTTTTGCGGATCATTATTATTATATGAATGAGAAACAGGATTATAGCAAGATACCCGACAATGTACTGTTTGATCAGTTTGAAAAATATCTCGACAAAGAAAAATACATATATCATTCAGAAGCTGAAAAACAGATTGATAAAATGATTGCAGATGTTAATGCTAAAAAAATAGACGGCACTTTATCAGCCGATCTTGAACATATCAGGAAAGAATTTGATAAACTGGATCTTACGGAGCTTAAAATTTACAAGGACGAAATATTAAGAGGAATTAAAGGAGAATTAGCCGCCCGTTTTCTCGGAAACAATGGAAGAACGGAAGTATACCTGAAGTACGACAAACAATTACAGGCTGCATTGAATTTATTGGCCGATACTTCTTCATATAATAATTTATTGAGATAATCTGAACAGCTTCTCAGAAAGCAGGTAATACATTCTTTCTTTTATTTTAAACAAGAAAATTTATATAATTAGACTATATAAATATAAAATTATTCATAGTTAGTATGTTTAATTTAATCTGGGATTAGAAATGAATACAATAATTTTGGAAGCTATACAGGATTTTTATCCTGATGATGTAAGCCATTGTTATGGCTGTGGAAAATTAAATGATAAAGGGTATCAGCTAAAAAGTTATGCGGTGGGAGAAGATACTCTTGCCAGGTTTACTCCGAGCGAACATCATACTGCCATACCAGGTTTTGTTTATGGGGGTTTACTTGCTTCCCTGATTGATTGTCATGGTACAGGAACTGCTGCTATTGCGGCATATAAAAATGAAGGCAGAGATTTCGCTTCCGATCCTCCTTTAAGATTTGTTACTGCTTCTATGAAAATCGATTATTTAAAACCCACACCTTTAGGCCCTGAACTTTTGATTAATGGAAAAGTCAAAGAAATAAAAGGCAGAAAAGTTGTATCTGAAATTACAATATCAGCTGATGGTGTTGTTACAGTAAGAGGAGAGGTTGTAGCTGTGCAAATGCCGGAAAGTATGACGAAATAAACATTAGAGTTTTTTTGTAAGCCGCATATGTGATTAAATTGTGTCTAATATATTGAGTCTTTTCTGTTCAGTGTCTGTTTAGTTTTTTCAATACATTCTCCCAAAGATTATCCTTATAAATATTTATCAAATAATGACTTGAAAATTATTCCTGGTAGAAATATTATTGATTCCTTAAGACTAGGAATAATATGATGAGGTTAGATTTAAGATGGAAAATGTAAAAAGGACAAATGCTTTTTATTTTACTTTAGTAATCATAGTTACGTTTTTTACAGTTAATCTGTATAGTCAGGAATATTTTGGCAGGAATAAGGTCCAATATGAAAATTTCGATTTTAATGTTTTAAAAACAAAAAATTTCAATATTTATTATTACCCTGAAGAAAAGAATGCAACTTATGATGCGGCCGAAATGCTGGAAAGATGGAGAAGCAGGTTTACAAAAATATTTGGTGATACACTTCAGAAAGAGCAGCCTGTAATACTTTATGCTAATCATGCAGATTTTGAACAAACCAACGTCGTTGAGGGATTCTTATCACAGGGTACAGGCGGCGTCACCGAAGGTTTAGAAAACAGAATTACACTTCCTTTTACGGGCAGTTACGCAAGTAACAATCACGTTCTTGGCCATGAACTTGTGCACGCTTTTCAATATGATATTATTCGTTCCACCAAAAACGGGTTCAAAAAAGTTCAGGCTATTCCGCTTTGGTTTATTGAAGGAATGGCTGAGTATCTTTCTATTGGAAGGAAAGATGCACTCACATCTATGTGGTTGCGTGATGCTGTTTTGAATAATGATATGCCTTCAATAGATGATGTCGGTAAAGATCCCAAGTATTTTCCGTATCGATACGGAGAGGCTATCTGGTCATATATCGGCGGTAGGTGGGGAGATGAATCAGTTTCAAAGCTTCTGAATGATGTATTGGATGTTGGCTGGGATAAAGCTTTTAAAAAAGCTCTCGGTATATCTCTGGACTCTTTGTCCGACGATTGGAAAAAAGATGTAATATCTGCATACACCAAAGAATTAAAAGGAAGAACCAATCCGGACAGTACAGGAGAACAGATCACAAAAGAAAAAGATGCAATAAACTTATCACCTGTAATTAGCCCCGATGGGAAATATATAGCTGTGATTTCTCGTCATGATTTGTTTACGCTCGATCTTTACCTGATAGATTCAAAAACAGGTGAAGTTTATAAAAAATTGGTAAGCTCAAATAGTGATGCTCATTTTGATGATCTACAGTTTATTAATTCGTCCGGGAGCTGGTCACCCGATGGAAAATTATTTGCTTTTGTAGTTGTAAAAGATGGAAATAATGCAATCTCAATAGTTGATATAGGAACAGGTGAGATAAAAGAAACGTTTACTTTGAAGAATGTTGATGGTATTTCACAACTTGCCTGGTCGCCTGACGGAAATCAACTTGCCATTTCAGGAACATCAGGCGGAATAAGTAACCTTTACCTTTATAATTTCAATAACAAAAAAATTGAACAATTAACAAATGATAAATATGCTGAGCTTCAGCCTGCCTGGTCGCCGGATGGTGAAACACTCGCATTTGCAACTGAACAGGGAATGGCAACTGATCTCAGCAGATATACTTTCGGGCCAATGCACATAGGGTTGCTTGATATAAAAACAGGGGCAATTGAATACCTTACCATGGGGGAAGGAGTTAAATTGATTAATCCTCAATTTTCACCGGATGGAAAAAGTCTTTATCTCATCGCAGATCCTGATGGATTCAGCAACGTTTATAGATATTCATTTAATACAATGAATTTTTATAGAGTAACAAATGTTGCAACCGGAATAGGTGGTTTGACGGAAATGTCTCCTGCTATTTCGGTAGCTCAAAAAACCGGCCGACTCGTATTTGATGTTTTCAACAATACTAATTATAACATACGCGGGGTAAATCAGGAAGAAGCACAGGGGGAAATGTATGAGTCAAGTAAGAAAGAATTGGAAGAAGTAATATCGCTGCCGCCTAAAGACAAAGCTGGCGAGGGAATAGTTGAAAGTTATTTAGATGACAAAACGACCGGATTTATAGCTGAAAATGAATTTAACAAAAGCGATTACGAACCTGCACTTAAGTTATACAATATTGGCCAGGCTGCTGTTGGAGTAGCTACGGATAGATATGGAACTTATTTAGGTGGTGCAGTAAGTATGATGTTCAGTGATATTCTTGGTAATCATATTTTAACTGGTGCATTAGAAGTAAACGGTCAATTTAAGGATGTGGGAGGGCAGGTAGTTTATTTCAATCGTAAAAGGAGATTGAATTGGGGAGCGTCTATAGGGCATATCCCATACCTGTCAGGGTATTATGGTCAAACACTGGATACTGTTACTATTCAGGGGCAGCAATATTTGGCAAACGATTTTATCTTTTATAAGCAAAGAGTATTCAATAATCAGATAAATTTGCTTGGAGAATATCCATTATCAACTAACAGGCGTTTTGAATTTGGAATTGGCTATCAAAGAATAGGCTTCGATCTGGAAGCGGAACATACTATTACACTGGGTGACTATATTGTTAATGACTACACTGTAAGTCTGAATTCACCTCCGGCCCTTAATCTTTTCCAGACTGATCTTGCTTATGTTGGTGATTATTCTTTTATGGGCTTTACTTCGCCTGTGGATGGTAGTCGTTACCGTTTTGCGATACAACCGAGCTTGGGATCTCTGGATTTTGTCTCACTCACTGCGGACTTCAGAAAATATTTTTTCTTTTCACCTTTTACGCTTGCATTTAGGGCATTACATTATGGCAGATATGGGGGGGACTCCGAAAGCAACCGGCTTTCACAATTATCCATAGGTTATCAAACTCTTGTAAGGGGATATGATTTAAACTCCTTTGATCAGTCTGAGTGTAGTGGGAGTGGGCTAAATGGTTGCCCGGTTTTTGACAGATTGTTGGGGTCAAAGATGGTTGTCTTTAATATGGAATTCAGAGTGCCACTGTTTGGGAATGAACAATTTGGACTGATTAATTTTCCATATCTGCCTACGGAGTTATCGTTATTTGTTGACGGGGGAGTTGCCTGGTCACAAAGTAGTGAGCCTGTATTGAAATTTGATTCCAGTTCGAATGAACGCATTCCTGTCTTTTCTGCAGGCATTGCAGCAAGATTTAATTTATTTGGATACATGGTAGGACAGGTTTATTATGCAAAAGCGTTTCAAAGACCTGATAATAGTCTACAATTTGGTTTTGTGATTTCACCCGGCTGGTAAAATTTAATTGTAGCATTTAGGCAAAATATTGTTATCTTAAAACTGTCAATAGTGCCTGTTCTTATACTGAAGTATTATGCGTTAATGATAGGAAATTTGATAATATTTTATTTGGAGACTGTTATGAAAACTGTAAGAGAGATATTATTAAGCAAGGGGGATCAAATATGGTCAGTTCCACCTGATGCTACGGTATATAAAGCATTAATTATTATGGCCGATAAAAGTATCGGTGCTCTTTTGGTACTGGATAAAAAGGGAAATCCTGTAGGCGTTATGTCTGAGAGAGATTATGCAAGGAAAGTTATTCTTGTCGGTAAAAATTCAAAAGAGACAATGGTAAAAGAAATAATGTCCTCTAAAGTTATTTACGTAACGCCTGACAAAAGTCCCGAAGAATGCATGGCGCTGATGATTAATAAAAGGATCAGGCATTTGCCTGTTCTTGATAACGGAAAACTTACAGGTTTCATCTCTATTGGCGATGTTGTAAAAGCTGTACTAGATGAAAAAGAATTTATGATTGACCAGTTGGTGCAGTATATTAAGGATACACCGCACCTGGCAACAATCAGATGATAAATTTTCCTGTTTAGGTTTAAGATATTTTTAGTACATTCCCCATCTTTAGTATAATTTTTAATAAATCATTTCCAGCGCGGTCTTTGAGATAGCTATATTTCTGTCAAGCGGTGAAATATTTACACTGATGAATATTTAACGTTACCAGTGGAGTATCAGGTAATAATAATTTCATTATCTTTCATAAGGTAATTTTAATTTTCTCACTACAAAATCTAATTTTTAACCGGTTATGGAAAATAAAAACGCAGATCTTTCATCGTTAAAAATAGATCGATCTTCTGACACTGATAATAAGGGTAATAATTCAAACATTACCAAAACTGTGGTTACTGCTGTAATAATTATTCTTATTGGGGTATTAGCCTATTTTGGTTTCAATAAACTTTTTGCAAAAGGTGTTGAAGCAAAAGTTGCCACAGTTACAAGAATTTCACCTTCTGAATCTAGTGCTGTGCTTACTGCAAGCGGTTATGTGGTTGCGCAAAGAAAGGCTTCGGTTGCATCAAAGGCAACAGGCAGACTGGTTTATCTTGGAGTTGTGGAAGGTGACGCTGTTAAAAAAGGACAGATAATTGCCCGGCTGGAAGATAATGATGTTAAGGCAGCACTTGCCCAGGTAAAAGCAAATCTTGAATTGAATAAATCGACCCTGCAGGATGCAAAAAACAATTATGAAAGACAGGAAAAGTTGTATAAGATGGGTGGAACAACACAGGTGGAACTGGATGCTGCAGAAGCTGCTTATAAAAGAAATTTAGCAGCGATTGATGTAGCCAAAGCTCAGGTGCAGGCGGAAGAAGTTGCACTTGAAAATACATTGATCCGTGCACCATTTGATGGAACAGTATTAACAAAAGATGCTGATGTGGGGGAAATAGTTTCACCGCTTGGTGCTAGTTCAACTTCGAGAGCAGCAGTTGTTACTATGGCTGATATGTCATCTTTGCAGGTTGAAGCCGATGTTTCAGAGTCAAATATTCAAAGAATAAAACAGGAACAGGATTGCGAAATAACTCTTGATGCTTATCCCGATGTCAGGTATCCGGGTTATGTTGCCAAAATAGTCCCGACTGCAGACAGATCAAAAGCAACTGTGATGGTAAAAATCGCTTTCAGGAAATATGATAAAAAAGTTTTGCCGGAAATGAGTGCAAAGGTTTTATTCTTAGATACAACCGCCGTTAAGAATAATATTAATGAAAAACCAATGCTGGCAGTGCCATACACCGCAGTTGTCAAAAAAGAAGGAAAGAGTTTTATTTTTAAAGTATTGGATAATAAGGTAATCGAAGTAGAAGTGAAAACCGGCAGGGAGTCAGGCAGTTATATTGAAATACTTTCCGGAGTTGAAGCCGGGGACAAAGTTATTGAGAAACCCACTGAAGATATTAAGGACGGGACAGAAATAAAAATTTTATAAATTAATTATTGATGAGGGAAATTTTATGCCTCCGATCATAGATGTACAAAATGTTTCTAAATCATATACACGTGATAAATTTAATATACCTGTATTAAATAATATAAATATTTCAGTTGATGAGGGAGATTTTATCGCTTTGATGGGGCCTTCCGGTTCAGGGAAGACGACATTATTAAACCTTATAGCCGGAATTGATAAACCAACAAAAGGAAGTATTAAAGTTGGTGATACGGAAATTTCGAAGCTGGGTGAATCGGCGCTTGCAAAGTGGAGAGCGCACAGCATAGGTTTTGTTTTCCAGTTTTATAATTTGATCCCTGTTCTGACTGCATTTGAAAATGTTGAACTTCCTCTTCTTTTAACTTCACTTTCAAAAGCTGAAAGGAAAAAACACGTTGAAACAGTTTTGGCTGTAGTTGGGTTAAGTGATAGGATGTCGCATTATCCAAAGCAACTGTCCGGAGGACAGGAACAGAGAGTAGCTATTGCAAGGGCTATTGTGACTGATCCGCTTCTTTTAGTTGCCGATGAACCAACTGGAGATCTTGACAAAAATTCAGCTGATGAAATACTGACCCTGCTTGACAGGCTTAATAAAGAGTTTAAGAAAACGGTAATTATGGTAACACACGATCCGCACGCAGCAGAAAAGGCAAGGGTAGTACGTCACCTTGATAAAGGCGATCTTGTTTAGGAGAAAATATGAAGATATTAAAGCTCATCATTAAAAATTCTTTAAGACATAAACTCAGAACATTTCTGACTATAGTTGGAATTGCAATTGCTGTTGTTGCCTTTGGTCTCTTGAGAACTGTCGTTACTGCCTGGGGAGCCGGAGTTGAAGCTTCTTCTGCCAACAGACTTGTAAGCAGGCAGGCTGTTTCATTTATATTTCCTCTTCCACTTGCATACAAATCTAAAATAGAAAGTATACCTGGAGTTACAGAAGTGACTTTTGCAAACTGGTTTGGCGGAGTATACATCGATAAAAATAATTTCTTTGCCAGGTATGCTGTTGCAGATAATTTTTTAGATGTTTATCCTGAATATATTGTTCCTAAAAAAGAATTAAGTGATTATGAAAAAGAGAGAAATGCCTGTCTACTTGGTGCCGAAATTGCGAAGAAATATAATCTAAAAGTTGGCGATGCAATGACCCTTGAAGGAGACATTTTCCCGGGCAGATGGGATTTTGTAATAAGAGGAATATACAAACCCCGTTACAAATCAACAGATGCTTCGCAAATGATATTTCACTGGGAATATGTAAACGAAAGAATGTTGAAGGAAAGTCCCGGAAGAGCTAACCAGGTGGGCTGGTATGTTGAACAGATAAAAGATCCCGCACAGGCCGGCGAAATATCGAATAAAGTTGATGCGCTTTTCAAAAATTCTACAGCGGAAACTAAAACTGAATCCGAACGGGCATTTCAACAGGGCTTTATCGCTTCTTCCAGTGCGATTATCACATCTATGAATGTAATTTCTTTTGTAATTATAGGAATCATTATGCTCGTTCTTGGAAATACAATGATCATGTCTGCA
Organism: uncultured Bacteroidota bacterium; assembly: GCA_963772675.1. Taxonomy (GTDB): domain Bacteria; phylum Bacteroidota; class Ignavibacteria; order Ignavibacteriales; family Ignavibacteriaceae; genus JAKAGZ01. Next base: position 20,447 of record CAVYYF010000007.1, on the reverse strand, counting down.
AGAGAACGTACCCGGGAATACGCGGTAATGAAAGCATTGGGATTCTCTGCAAAACACCTGGTAGGATTAATTATGGGAGAAAGTCTTTTCATTTCTGCCGTGGGTGCAGGCATCGGTCTGTTTTTAACATATCCTCTGGTAATGGGCTTTTCTCAGGTTATTCCAAAAGGATTTTTCCCGGTATTTCAGGTAGAGCCTGTTACAGTAATAATTGCTTGCAGCGCTGCAGCATTGGTTGGAATTTTCTCAGCAGTTTTCCCGATACAAAGAGCATTGAAAACAAATATAGTTGACGGATTCAGGTTTGTAGGTTGATTTCGTAAAGGAATTATTTATGCAAATACCATTTAAATATAGTCTGAAAAATTTTAAAGAAAGAAAATTAACAAATGCAATAACTGTTGCAGGCGTAGCATTAGTTGTTTTTGTTTTTGCTGCAGTATTAATGATGGCATATGGTATTCAACAAACCATGGTTTCAACAGGTGAGAAAGATAATGTAATGATTTGTCGTAAATCTGCCAACGGTGAGATATCAAGTATAATTAGCGGGAATATTCAAAATATAATCAGCGCATTGCCTTATATTAAAAAGACGCCTGAAGGTAAAGATATTATTTCCTACGAACCTGTCGTAGTAATAAATCTTAATAAGGTGGGAGGAGGATTAAGCAACATAACTGTACGTGGAGTCTCACCCGAAGTAACTGAATTACGCCCACAGGTCAAGTTGGTTGAAGGAAGAATGTTTAACTTTGGTTCGAGGGAATTGATTGTTGGTTCCGGAATTATAGATAGATTTAAAGGTGCTCAGATCGGGGATAAAGTGAAATTCGCGGGAGATAACTGGGCCATAGTTGGCAAATTTTCCGCCGGGGGCAGCGGGTTTGACTCAGAGTTCTGGGGAGACTCAAAACAATTGCTTGATGCATTTAACCGCGGCAGCACCGTGTCTACAGTTACACTTAAGCTCGAAAATGCAGGTGACTTTGAGAAATTTAAAAGAGCTTTTGAATCAGACACGAGACTACAGGAGTATGAACCAAAAATAGAACAACAGTATTTTGAGGAACAGTCCGAGGCCTTATCTAATTTTATAAAATATCTCGGAATATTTATTACAATCATTTTCAGTTTAGGTGCAATGATTGGCGCGATGATAACTATGTATGCTGCTGTGTCCAACAGAACTATTGAAATTGGAACGCTGAGAGCGCTTGGTTTTAAAAGAAGAAGTGTTATGATAGTCTTTTTAACTGAATCAATTCTTATTTCAATAGTCGGGGGAATTATTGGCATAGCTATTGCATCGTTCCTCCAGTTTATCTCCATTTCTACTTTAAACTTCACATCATTTTCTGAGCTTCAATTTACGTTTGCTCTTTCACCCTCAATTATATTTACTTCTTTATCTTTTTCAGTGATAATGGGAATAATCGGAGGCTTTTTACCTTCGGTACGAGCGGCAAGAAAAAATATTGTTGATTCATTAAGAGCTGGATAATATAAGATATTTAAGAAATCAGAGCCCCTGTTTTTGACAGGGGTTTTTTGTTTCAAATAGTTAGATTAAATTTTATGAATCTTGTTTATCAAAAAATTATATTTATCGGTACAATTAATCCTTTTTGAGGTAAAAATGAAAAAATCTTACATCTTATTGGCTACTATTTTATTATTGCTATCAGTTTATTCCGTTAAGATTTATTCACAACAAGAACCAACAGTTAAATTTAATAATGTTTGGAAATTTACGCCTGGTGATAATCAGGCTTATGCCAAAGCAGATTATGATGATTCTAAGTGGAAATCTATCAAAGTAAATAAATCCTGGGAGGATCAGGGATATTCCGATCTGGATGGATTTGCCTGGTACAGAGTTAGTATTTTTATCCCATCTTCATTAAAAGAAAAATCGTACTTGAAAGACACTTTAGAGATACACCTCGGAAAGATAGATGATTTTGACGAATCTTTTATCAACGGGCAAATACTTGGTATAAACGGGAAAAATGTGCCGGTAGATAAAAACATTGATACAATATATTACGCTCAAAATATGACATACTGGGACCTTGAAAGAGTATATAAATTGTCAGTGAATGATCCCAGAATAAAATGGGATGCGGAAAATGTTTTTGCAATAAGAGTCTATGATAGAGGGGGACTTGGCGGATGCTATAGCGGGGACCAATCAATAAGCATGGCTAAGCAGAGCGAATACCTTACGCTTAATTATAAACAGGTTCAGTTTAAATATTCTGATGGCTCAATAACTAAATCATTAATGCTTGGGAATTCATCCTCTGCGCTAACGTTATCCGGTAAATTTACAATAAGTGCTGTAAGTAAACTGGACGGGAAAATGACTTACGACAAGTCTTATGAAGTTGAATTAAAACCTGGTATGAAGAAAGATGTAGACTTTTCTCTGGCAGAACAGGATCATTCAAATTACATCACTTACAATTTCTATTTTACTAATTCTGAAGAAAGTATTACCTATGCTGAAGAGTCACCGTATATACTAACACCCCCTGTACCTGATAAACCGAGAATAAATGGAGCAAAAGTTTGCGGTGAAAGAGCAGACAAACCGTTTTTGTTTTTGGTTGCCGCATCAGGTGCAAGACCGATGGAATTCAGTGCCGGAAATCTTCCCTCTGGATTAAGAATTGATAAATCAAAAGGAATAATTACGGGCAGGGTTAGTACTAAAGGTATTTACGATGTATTAATTACTGCAAAAAATAAATATGGTGAAGCAAAAGAATTTCTAAAGATAGTTATTGGTTACCAGGTTGCGCTGACACCTCCTATGGGATGGAACAGCTGGAATTGCTGGGGGCTAAGTGTCGATCAAAATAAGGTATTATCATCTGCAAGAGAATTCGTAAGTAAAAAACTATCCCAACACGGTTGGACTTACATTAACATTGATGATGGATGGGAAATAAGGGGCGATTCTGATGCACCTAAGAGAGATGCAGATGGGAATATTATTGTTAATGATAAATTTAAAAGTATGAAAGTACTGGGTGACAGTATTCATTCGCTTGGCCTAAAATTTGGGATTTACAGTTCTCCCGGACCCTTAACCTGTGGTGGTTATACCGCTTCTTATCAGCATGAGTTACAGGATGCAAAATCCTATGCTTCATGGGGAATTGATTATTTAAAGTATGACTGGTGTTCGTACGATAATATAGCAAAAGATCATTCTTTAACTGAATTAAAAAAACCTTACTTTGTTATGAGGGATGCCCTCAATAAAGTGGATCGTGATATAGTTTTTAGCTTATGTCAATATGGAATGGGAAACGTCTGGGAATGGGGGACAGAAGTAGGAGGAAATCTCTGGAGAACTACAGGTGATATCACAGATACCTGGCAAAGCCTCAGCGAAATTGGTTTCAACCAGGTTGAAGATGCAAAATATGCCGGACCGGGACACTGGAATGATCCGGATATGCTTACTGTTGGTTGGGTTGGCTGGGGGCCAAGTTTACACCCTACAAGATTAAGTCCTGATGAACAATATACTCATATCAGTTTGTGGAGTCTGTTGTCTGCGCCACTACTTCTTGGTTGCGATCTTGAAAAGTTAGATGATTTTACCCTGAATCTTTTGACAAATGATGAGGTAATTGCACTTGATCAGGATCCATTGGGAAAACAAGCTGTGCCGGTCATCAAAAGGGATAGCATACAGGTTTGGGAGAAACAGTTAAGCGATGGAAATATTGCAATTGGAATTTTCAATCTGGATAGCAAATCAAAAGAATTTAATTTGAGTCTAAAAGAATTGGGAATAGATGATGAAGTTTTATTGCGCGATTTATGGAGACAAATAAACATCGGAAAGTTTAATAATAATTATAATACTATTATTCCTTCGCATGGAGTAGTATTGCTAAAAGTTTTTAGGAAATAGTTAATTATTGTGGATTTATTTAGTTAAATTGACTTGAGGAAGATTTTATAGATAGTAATTTTTAATAAACCGTGTTAGATAGGTTCTCCCCTGCCTGTCTAACTTAAGCGGTTGAGCCTGCCAGCATCCTAGTTGGCGGGCTTTTTATTTTTCACCCAAATGCGGAGAGACAGGGATTCGAACCCTGGGTGGCACAAGTACCACACTGGTTTTCGAGACCAGCCTATTCAACCACTCTAGCATCTCTCCAATGTTTTAGTTAAATGAGCATTTATTGATTTTCCGCAAGGAGAACAATAATAAGACAATAAACTTATTAAATTATTACCATAATATAAATAATTGATTGGGCTGATTAATGCTGAAAAATATTCCTTGTGTTATTAGTTTGCCAAATTTTTGTTAAAGGAAAGTGAAATATTTATATTTAGGGGCTTCAATCAGGAGAGGTGCAAGAGTGGTTTCCCATAGGGATCCCTTTGGGAGAATTGGCTACCGTAATTTAGCCAGGTAATACAATAAATGGATGTATGTTGTTTATATATTAAAAAGTCAAAAAGATAATTCATATTATTATGGCTCAACAGAGAATCTGAAAAGACGATTAAAAGAGCATAACGCAGGAAGTAGCAAATATACAAAGGGCCATAGACCATATGTGATCCATTACAAGGAAGTGTTTGAAAACAAAAGTAAAGCTGTAAAAAGGGAATTATTCTTTAAAACTATAGATGGATATAATTGGTTGAAGAAAAATAAAATTATTTAGTTTACTTTGGAGAGGTGCAAGAGTGGTTGAATTGGCTACCCTGGAAAGGTAGTGTATCCGCAAGGGTACCGTGGGTTCGAATCCCACCCTCTCCGCCATAGTCTATATATTATAAGGGCTTATAGTAACTCCTTATAATATTCTTACGGTAAATTCATTTAAAACTCTAAATTTAGCGGCTTTTCTTGTTAAGATTTACCCTTCGTGATTTCTTATCGATAACGCAGGATTTTTTTCCACTTTTTCCCTTTCTTTACGTGATTAGTTCTTCAGCGGAGGTGACGAAGCGAAGATGAGCGAGCGAGACCGATTGATCGAATGAGCAATTGTTTTTTTATACCATAAAGCTGCGAAATGGAATGGAGCAGCGATAACTTACGAGCGCCAAAGACACCGCATCTGCGGGGCGAGAAGGAAGCGAAGGAGTTCAAAAGATCCATAGAATATTCCCGCACCAATTAAGCACAATTTATTATAGAAATACACCTAAATTACACACGTGTTGGGTAATAATTGTTGGTTAACTATATTATGACCCAAAAACCTTTTTACAATATCGTTTCGGTTACCTTATTTTTGAGCCAATGCGATAAAAATTAATCCTAATTTTCTACTTGACACAAATTAGTAATTTTACTAAATTCAGTTCAGTAAATAAACACTGTATTCTAAATGAGCGTTAAAGAAAGAAAAGAAAGACAAAAATTAGAAATGAAAGACGCTATCCTTTCAGCTTCACTTAGATTGTTTTCTGATGAGGGATACGAAAATGTTACAATGAGAAAAATAGCAAATAAAATTGAATACAGTGTTGGTACAATTTATCTATATTTTAAGGATAAAAGTGAAATGCTGTATGAACTTCATAACAAGGGTTTTGACGAATTTTATAGGAAACAACTCTCAATTCAACATATTAAGGACCCTATTGAAAGATTACAGGCGCATGGCGAAGCTTATATGAACTTTGCGATGGAAAATCCGGAATACTATGATTTAATGTTTATTTCTAGGTCTTCCTCAAGACAAATAAAAAAATATAAGCATTGGAATGAAGGTGAAAGGACATATGAGCTACTTAAATTAAACATTAAGCAGGCTATGGAAACTGGGATTTTCAAAGATGTTGATCTTGAGGTTGCTGCATTTTCATTGTGGTCTTTTGTTCATGGAATGTCTTCACTTTATGTTCGGGAAAGATTATCGATGATGCCAACTGAATTTATAAGACCAATGATTATGAATTCATTACAATTTTTGAGGAGAGCCAACTAAAAAAATTTGCCAGTTTACTAAACATAGTTCATATTATGATTAATATTCAGCAAAAAGGGATAAAAACGGAAACTTTTTTGTTACCTAATTATTTTATTAGCATTTACTTATTAAACTTTCGGCTACACAAAAGTTACAGGTGAATGTAGTAATTTCGGACAAGTTATTGATAGGGATACAAAGCTGGAAATTAATGGTGCAGTAGCAGAATCTTTAAATTGTGAATTATACGCATTAACTGATTTTGGCATTGGGATTTTTTAAACTTAAATAGGAGGATAATACAATGTCAGAACAAACAATTGTTAGCAATCCAAATGTCGATAATGTTAAAAATTGGATGAAGATTGGCATTGCTACAGGCCTGGTGGCGTGTTTCGTCTATCCTGTTATGACGTTAGTGGACCTACCGCTCATTCCCCAATTAATACTGGGAGCCAGCTTTGGACCGGCACTTGCTATAGCGAGCATTGCCCTTGCTCAAATTTTACAAGCTCGTCGTTATACACCAACGGTTAAGTTGGCAGAGATTTTTAATTCTTTGGCAGGAGCTTTAGTCACAGCGATGATTATAGTACAACTTGCAATTAATTACTCGACCGCGCCTGTGCCAGACGAGCAATTAAGTGCTCTGCTTAAGCATAGAATCTGGGATGTGGTGCTTGGTCTAGATGTTTCATTTGACATATTTATTGGGCTTGGCACATTATTTTTTGCTATTAATTTAATTCGCGATCCGCGTTTTGGCAGAATCATAGGCTGGGCAGGCATCTTTGTGTCCATTGTTCCCCTTCTTGGTGCGAACATATTCTATTTCCCTGATCCGCCCTATGTTCACGGTTTTCCTCACGTTGGAATATTTACAGGATTGTGGTATTTAGGGGTGGTTCTGCTTATGATACGTTGGGCTCGAAAAGGTAAACTGGATTCGTAAGTTTCTAACTAAAATAAAAAAGTGATTGCTTAATTACCTTTTTCTCATGACAACGCATTGATGTTAGCTCTTACTTAATAGCAAAAAAAAGACTTGTAACAGAAATGCTAGTGAACATTTTTAAATTTTGTGAGTCTAAATCAAAAATGGACTTTTATTGCTTAAATTTACTTTTTAAAGTTAGTTAGGAGTAAATTACAAAATTTAATTTGTTGAAAAATAATGTTAAGAGTTAGCTAAAATTTATAATTAGGAGATTAAAAGTGATTTCATTTTACAAGAAAATTATTTTTGCGCTTCTTTTACTAACCCCTTTTGTCAGAGGAAATGAAAAGAAATTAAATATAACTGTCGATCCCAGGATTGAACTCCTTTCTGTTGTACAATATCTCAGTGGCTATGGAGATTTTGGGTTGATAACAAGATTCGATTTCAAATACAAAAACGAGGTAATAAAATACTTTACACCGTACAAAGAACAAGAGGCAGTAAAACTATTTTCGGAAATGAGTCAGGAATCGTTCGCTTTTGACGCACCACCCACTGCAATGCTTTTTCTTTCAGACCCACCGGCACTAAAAATAAAAATCCCAATCACTCAATATATTGTAGAGAGAGCAGGCAGCAAAGAAGCATTAGAAAAGTTTATTGATGCCTTGCGGAAATTTGCAGTTGAAACAAAATTTATGAGCTTCTATAATGAGCACAAGCCTGTCTATGAAAAAATTGTCAAAGGCATTCGAGACAAAATAGGGGATAATAATTACGTAGGCGAAATCGAAAAATATTACGGTATCTCACAGAAAAGTTATAATATAATCGTGGCACTACTGCTTCACCAAGGTGGATTCGGACCGAGGATAGAAAGAGAAAAAAACAGATTTGACCTGTATAGCATTGTAGGTCCCCAAGGAGTAAAGGATTCTATGCCTGACTTCGGTACCGCTGAAAATTACAGATATCTGATATGGCATGAGTTCAGTCATTCATTTATTAATCCGCTAACGGAACAATATGCAGACAGAATAAACGAGGTCTCCTCTCTCTTTAATCCCATAAAAGAACGAATGGGAAAGATAGGCTATCCGCAATGGAATATCTGCGTAAACGAACATTTGGTTCGCACAGTTACCGTAAGACTAAGCTATATTTATAACGGGATGGAGGACGGCGACAGAGCTATTCAAGCAGAAAAAGCAAGAGGCTTCATATACCTACCAGATATTTGCAAAAAGCTTAAAGAATATGAAAATAACCGTGATAAGTACCCCACATTTGCTGATTTTTACCCAGAAATTATAAAGTTGTTTTCCCACTTAACACTAATGAAACATGATGAAGATTATTATTATATGCCTTTCGAAAGAACAATTAATTCAGTCTTGAATAGCGGACATCCGTTTAAACTAATAATACCAACAAATGAGTCCGACAAGGGAATTCAAAACAAAATAAAAGAATATGTTGATAAAGTTCAAAAACGATTTTATAAAAATGGCACTGTAATAAAAGATCAAGAAGCTTTAATGATGGACCTTTCACACTATTCACTGGTAATATACGGTACTCCTACTGGAAACTTGTGGATTTAAAAGTATATGGAACAAATACCTGTAAAAATTGAGACTGATAAAATCATAGCAGATTCCGTTTATTTAGGCAACGATTTAAGATATATAACTGCATGGCCCTAACCCGCAAAACCACAAAGTTGGTGTAATAATATACACGGCGCAAAGAGCAGAAGATATTGTTGAAATTAACAGTGTGTTTCATGGCCCAACTGATTTTGTAGTCGCGCAAGGAAAAAATGTAATAAAATCCGCGAACTACAAGAGATAAAATACGATTGACTTATTTTAAGCGCGTTTATAAATATTCTATATAAACTAAATCAATAATTTCATTTAATAGAAATTTAGTTGATATTATTTAGTAATGAAATGAATGTGCGAATACGCACAGTATTGTATAATACCGAACAACACAATATTTTATTTTAATGCTCTTGCGATAAATTCAGTGGCATATAAATTGTCGTTTTAAGAAGCGGAAATCGCATTTGTTAAAAAGGGAAGCATCATAAAATATCAGTAATTACAGATTGATTGCAGACTGTTTTTCAATTTCCTTCAGAATTGGTTTTTATTGAATAATATATCCAATACATCTTCGAATTTGTCTGGATATGAGCGATAAAAGAGTTTATTCAATAAGTACATTATTAGATTTTTATTTATTAAACATGAATTAGGAGATATGATTATGAGCAGATTACAAAATTTAATTTTCTATTTATTGTTAACGATATTTCTTGCCGTAATCTCGGTGAATGCACAAAATATAAAAAGCAGTGATAATAACGATTTTACTAATTATGAAATTATGCAATATATTACTACAACCGGAGGCTCGCCGGAAAAAATAATTAAAATGGATAATAATTCGATTATATTGATGAACTGCATTGATGGTAAAAATATTAGCCAATTGAGAGATGCTGGTATAAATCTTAATGAAAGCCAAATTAAGCTATTGAAAGATTGGAGATTATTAAAAAAAGAAAAAAATATCTATAGAACGAATTTTCCAATTATTGAACAGAGCAAACTGAAAAATTACGTAAACACAAAAACAATAGCTCCAGTCTTGGTAATTCATTAAAAAATGATTTAATTGAGTTAAATGATGTATTAAAGAAAAATTCATAGAATAAAAATACTTATAGTATTTTATTTTCTTATGTGATTGATGGCTTAGTATGGGATGAATTCGAAAAAGCAAGGATTGATAGATGAAAAGAGAAGTTACGATCGAACATCCGTTCTGGGATGGTGAAATATGGGCATATTTCCCCAAAGCGGAAATTTTCTTGCGGAACCAATAGAATTTCGGATGAGGGAATAAAATTATCAATAAATTGGAGTAAAACGCTTTAAAAAATATGGTTCCATTTGTTAGTGGATTGGAAGAATTTATCGGAAGAATTGTTTGATGACTATATTAAAACCGGAAATAATTGATCTGATGCAAAAAAAGCATTTACACCATATAGGTTATTTGATGATAGATGGAGTTATTCACAATACCTGTGATTGTTGAAGAAAAAGGGAATCCATTATTTGATATTTGCCATAAAACTTACAAATGATATAGTAAAAGAAAGTAAAAAGAAATTGTCAATCTGAATTCCTTAAAAATAGAATTTGATTTTAAAGATAATAAGCAAACATTAATTATCGCATATCACGAAATTATGTGGGACCTGTTGGATTATTTTGAAAATGAAGGGTTGATTACAAAGCCAGTAGCTTTTGCTGATCCTGATCATACTAGTCCAGAAGACATCTCAAGTTTAACATTTTTTGTAAAGACAGTAAAAAATAGCTCAAATTAAATTTTATGTACATTTAGAGAAAAAGAATTCTTAATTGATTTAAGCGAGAATAAAAATGAAAAAGCTTATTCTATACGTTATATTGTTAATGCCAACAATATTGCCCGGACAGGTGAAAAAACCTACCATTGTTATTTTAGGAGTTTCACATTCAGGTCAACTTGTTAATTATTACCAACAGCCAGCCGCATTATGAGCATTTGTTAACAGAGTGAATCCAGTTGCTAGATGCATAGGACGTTCCCCAGAAGAATATAAACAAAAGAATATAATATAAGTCGTAACATAAATTAACGGAACGCGATACTAAAGTTGAATAGTTTAATTTCAAAATTATTAACAGGAGGTAAACCGTTATGATCAAATATATAAGTATTATCATAATTTTAAGCCTGAATTGTTTTGCTCAAAGCAATGACTGGCAAATTGCAAATACTGAGTCTGTAATGCTTTCTGCCGACACTCTCTTAAAAATGGAGAATAGTGTTATTGAAGGAAAGTACAAGAAAATAACTAGTATTTTAATAGCACGGGACAATAAATTGGTTTATGAAAAATATTTCGGCGATTCAAAAAAAACAGATTTAAGGGATACACGTTCAGCCACAAAAACAGTTACAAGTATGTTAATTGGAATTGCCATAGATAATGAAATAATTCCGGGAGTAACTACACATGTTCTTGATTATTTTCATGATAAACTACCGCTAAAAAATTCTGATCCGAGAAAAGATAAAATTACAATAGAAGATTTTTTAACTATGAGTTCCATACTTGAATGTGATGATTGGAATACATTTTCCCAGCGGGAATGAAGAACGAATGTATCTCATTGAAGATTATATAAAATTTGCACTTGATTTGCCGGTTCGCGGAACTCCCCCATGGGGAACAAAGCCGGAAGATTTGCCATATGGAAGAAGCTTCAGCTACTGCACTGCGGGAGCCGTAGTGCTTGGAGGATTATTAGGACGTGCCTCCAAAATATCCGTGCAAAATTTCGCAGCAAAATATCTTTTTGAACCACTGGGAATTAAAGAAATAGAATGGCAGATAATTCCTACTGGCCAGGCGATGACCGGCGGTGGGCTTCATTTGCAAAGCAGGGATTTGCTTAAACTTGCTCAGTTATATCTTGATGGTGGAATATGGAAAGGTAAAAGAATAATTTCAGAAGAATGGATCAAAATTTCCACTAAACCGCATGTTAGAATAGATGATGAAACAGAATACGGATATTTATGGTGGATTAAATCATTTGGGAATGGATCAAAAAAATACCTATCTTATTATATGAGCGGTAATGGCGGGAATAAGGTTGTTATTGTTCCGGAATTGAATATGAGTATAGTTATTACCTCAACGAATTATAATACACGAGGCATGCACGAACAAACAGATAGCTTAATATCGGATTATATCCTTGCTGCTGTAGAAAATTGAGTGGTTAAATATTTATTATTATGAAGCTTAACAAGATCAAATCAAATATTATCGATGTTACAACTAAAAATGTATCCGAACTTGGCATCTACTGCATCAAGGACAAAAATTCACCCGGTTACAAATGCAAGGTTGAATGGTTTAAATTAAAAATAAACAATGGACTAAAAATCAAAATAGCAACGGATAAACAAAATAAGCAATTAGGATTTATTGAATACATTCCTTCCGAACTTGCATGGCGCCCTATCAAAGCTGATAATTATTTTTTTATTCAGTGCATTGGGTTGTTTGTAAAGGATGCTAAAGAAAAGGGAATAGGAAGTGAACTATTAAGCATTTGCGAACATGATGCCAAGAAAGAGAAAAAATCTGGTGTTTGTGCATTGAGTAGTGATGGTGCGTGGATGGTTAACAAAAGCTTATTTGAAAAAAACGGGTTTATAGTTGGTGACGCGCTTGGACGATTTGAATTGATGAATAAACCATTTAACAGTAAATCGCCCAAACCAAGATTAATAGATTGGACAAAACAACAATCAAAATACAAAGGCTGGAACTTGGTTTATTCTGATCAGTGTCCTTGGCACGAAAAGTCAATCACCGACTTAAAGCAATCAGCAATAAACAACGGCATAAACTTAAGAGTATTAAAAATAAATACTCCCAAAGAAGCCCAGAAAGCTCCATCCGGTTTTGGCACTTTTAGCTTAATTAGGGATGGAAGGCTGCTAGAAGATCACTACTTGAGCAGAACAAGATTTGAGAATATTATTAAACAAGAAATGAATAAGCATTAATAAATGGATGGCGTTTTTTAAGTGAGAGGAGTAAATACAAATGCAAAAATTAACTTCAGAACTCAGTAGATCCTATAAAGGTCTATTTATCCATATGACAATTCTGCTTTTTTTAATATCTACCTTATGCAATGCTCAATCTCAAGAAAAGAAGTTCATCACATATGCACAAAATATTAATGTATGTGACCTTGACTCCACTTTATCAAAACAGCGATTTGAAGATTGGCTAAAATCTCTTGTCGGACCTAAAGTTACAACTGAATGGGAGGTAAATGATTGCGGAGAACACACTGGGATAGCAGGAGATAGCAATAACTTAAATCTTCCTTCTTGCGTTCAGGTTACTTTAAATTTAGTGGATGGAAGATTGGTGGGAATCCAGCTTATTGTTGGCACAATGAAAACAGAAATAAAAGGAATCCCCGCCGTGTTGGACATTTATATTGAGGATAAGGGGAAATTTAGATCCGTTTCAAAATTAAGGAATCTTCCGGAGTTGATAAAAAAGTAATAAATAAAATTTAACTAATTAAATTCCAAAAAATGATTGAATTAAAATTAATATCCCATTACTTTATTTTTCTGCTCAGTTAAAACCATAAAATATGAATATTAATATTTTCTTTAATAGTGAACCTTATGAAAATTGGTGAGACTATCTATATATTTATACTTCAGCATATACCCTTTGCATTCTTTTGGCTAATTGTAATAATAATCGGTTTGTGTATAACCATTTGGGTATTGAGCCGCTTAAGAAAAGATCAGTTTAAAAAGCCTTTTCATATAATTCTATTATTATTTGTGGTAATCATAACAGCAATTCCATCAAGCATAATAATTACAATAATCTTAAACCCGGTTTGGTCCTGGTTAGAGATGTCAACTGGAATTGAATCAATGGGGCACGCTGGGCCGGCTGAATGGTGCTATATGCTAATATTCTTTCTGCTAATTTTGGGAGCCACAATAATAATTCTAATCAGCAAACAACACAGGCAAAAAAATGCTGCCAATAAAAATGAAAATAATTTGGATAAATAGATATAATAATTCCTTTACAGCAAACAAATAGGTATGTCTAACAATCAATTAAATGAATTAATAGCAAAGACTCATTCTTATAGTTTAAATAGTGAGTACTTATAGGTAATAGATTATTTATGAGTTGAACTAGTAGCGAAGGAGTTCAATAGACAAATTAAGCCGGATAATCTCCGGCTTTTTTTATTGTTGTTGCTTTGCATTGGAATTAAAAACAAGGCTCTCCGCTGTGCGAAATGAAATGGAGCAACGATAACTTACGAGCCCGAAGGGCGAAGGAGGGCAAAAGTAAAAAAATAGCTAATAAGGACGACCCTGCTTTTGCTCTTCGTCTTTTATCTTAGCACAGTACCCTTTACCAGCAAAGTTTCTAGGTTTGGGATTTTCTTCTATGTGACCATCCTTTATCAGGTTTTTCAGAGTCCATTGAAGTGAATTTCTTTCATCTCTGCAGAAATGGCAGAGGCAGTTGAGATCTTCAATCTGTTTAAGCCTGTGCTGAACTTCGGCATACAGTATTATCCAATAATCCGGGTTATCCGGCTGAATTTTCCTCTTAAACAGCCTGGAATGAAAGGTTTTCTTATCCATAGTGCTCAAACGTACACTATTCGATTAAGAATTGCAAATCATTAGTAAAACAGTCTATTTCAAGGCTATTAGTCTGCCAATTAAAATACTTTTTGCTAAATTAAACCTAGTTAAGTTACCCTAAAAACAAACAACGGAAATTATATGTGCGGACGATTCGGGTTAGACCAGCCAACTAAAAAGATTATTGCAACTCTCGAAGATGCGGGAATAGCAATAAGTAATAAACTATTAAAGAACGAAAAGCTTCCCAAGCTGAACATTCCCCCTTCTGTGCCGATCATTACAGTGATAAATAAGGATGAGGATAATATACTTGAAAGCACTAAATGGGGAATAAAGTTTTCAGATAAATCACCATTGATATTTAATAGCAGGATAGAAACGATAAGAGAGAAGCCATTCTGGTTAAGGTTGTTTAATAAGAACAGAGCACTTGTACCGATGGACAGGTTTTATGAATGGAAGCGCATAAGCAAAAAAGAAAAGATACCGCACGAAATCTATCTGAAGAAAAGCGAGATCTTTTTTGTGCCTGCACTTTACTTCAAAATAAAAGACCAGGTTTGCACTTCTTTGATTACTACCGAACCCAATACTTTTATGGCAAAGATACATAACAGAATGCCTGTAATATTAAATGTAAAGCAGGCAAAGAAATACCTGGCACAAAGTGTTGAAGAGAATTTTGAGTTGTGCGTGCCATATAAGAATAACAGGGATATGGGGATGGAAGAGGTTGAGTTTTAAGGAAGAGATATTACCAGGGATTTATCGAGATATTCAACCGCTTAGCAAAAATATTGATTGCTTTGATAGTTCTAATTTGCTAATTTAAATGAAATAGAGTGATGGGGCCCTCCAACCGGCATTTCCTGTAAGGGGAGCTTGCGGATGAAAAATAAGACATAAAACAGAAGAATGAATTATATATGCCCCTATAGCTAATATACCGCGCAAAATAGATATTAAACAGGAGTGTTAAAAAATAATGTTAGAAAAAGATATTGAAAATTTAATTGCAAAATACCCCGATGAATTTTTCCCCTCATCCGGTTTTAAATTAATTGGACAACAAATAAGACTTGGTAAGTGTTATGCAGATATCATTTTTGAAGATAAATTTAAAAGAAAAGTGATTGTTGAAGTTAAACGCGGTATTCTTTCAAGAGATGCTTCAGGACAAGTGATGGAATACTATGGATTATTAAAAAATGAACAACCCGATGGTTTCGTTGAATTAGTCCTATGCGCAAATATTATCCCGGCAGAAAGGAAAAAGTTTTTAGAAACTATTGGAATTGAATGTAAGGAACTGGGTATCAATTCAATTAACATCATTGCAGAAAAATATAATTATCAGTTTATTGACGCTAAACAAAAAAATAAGACAATTGAACCTGAGTTAATTGCTTTAATTCCGGAGGCTGAAAGAGTATGGATATTTCAAGCTAACCCGAATCGTTATGATGTATTAAACGCTTTATCTGATGACGCGATTGGCCCAAATATGCATTGGACAGTCAACCAACATATAAATGAAATTGCAAAAGGTCATCTTGCATTAATTTGGCTTTCTGGTGCGGAGGGTGGGATCTATGCTTTAACAGAAATTACTTCAAACCCACAATTATTGAATGTAACAAATGATGAAGATAAATACTGGGTTGATACTTCTTATAACAATAAAGAAAGGTTGAGAGTTAAAATGAGAGTTTTAAAAATATAGTCAACAAACCTATCTATAGAAATGAATTAAAAGCTACTATTGGTTTAGAAAACATCAGCATTTTCCGGCAAAGCCAAGGCACCAATTTCCCTTTAACAAATGAAGAATGGCGCATAATAAAAGATAAATATTTTAATCACAAAACCTAAACAGCCAATCAAGCGGACACTCCTTCCTTTGGCGGGACAGGCTGTTTCGGCTAACTTGTTTAAGGTAATCGTGCTAATTAATAACATCTTGCAAACTGCGCTTACGATGAAAGTTAAGCACAGTTTGCTAAATAATCGGCAGTTGTTTTTCAAGTGGCATACTTGTTCTGGGGCGCCGCTTATCGGCAACGCCGTTAGGCTGTATAAATTATTTTTTTTAATACAAATAGTTTTAATCGTTAGAATTCTTCAGGAGATATTATGGAATCCGCAATTATTTCTTCCTTGGCAGGCATTATAGGAATAATTATTGGTTCCTATATTACTTTCAAAAAATTTAAGTATGAAAGATCATATAGGTATTTTTTTGCCGCGCTAGACCAAAAACTCAAAGCACACCAAGAAGCTTATAATTTTTCATGGGAATTACCCGCGGCTGCACATAAATCTGAAAATGATAAAATCCTACACACAAAAATGCGAAAAGTGGTATAGAGAAAATTGCTTATATCTTGAACCAGAAGCGCGAGAAGGATTCGTTCAAAGCTTATAGAACAGCGAGTATGTATTTTACTTTTTTGGCACAATGGAAATCAACAAAAGATGACAGAGAATTGAGACAAGCATGGAATGTGATAGTATCAGCTCGAACTATTATTGAAAAGAATGTAACCGAACCTTTAGAAGAACCACAAAAATTAAAGTCGCAAGAATATGATTTTAAAGGCAAAATAAATAAATAATAATTTAATATACGTTAGTTGTAATTTAATTAACAGCCTAACCTGTTCTTCAAGCCGGCCGCCTCTTCGATGCGGTAGGTTAGGTTTTTTAGTTTAGATTAGAAAACAAAGTTGCTGTTAAAAGTGATTTAAGTAAAAGAAGTTTTTATAAATTATTAGCGTTGGTAAGTTAAGCTGCATTATTGCTATGGGCGGCGGCTTAAAAACCACGCCGTTATATTGTTCAAAGTATCGGAAATATTTTAAAGATTAGTGAGAAATTAATGAAAAAAGGAAAAGACGAAAAGATTGAGCTAATCCCAATATTTCATAATATAAATAAGGTCGGTCAAGATCCCCGTTCTGTTTTAATTTTAACCAATGCATTACTTGAAATCCTTGTAAATATATTTAATCGAAAATAATATCAAGAATGGGAAAAAGGTCTTACAAAACAATATTGATTTTTCATATTCTGCAAAATTATTGCTTATCAATGAAGTCGAACTAATAAATGATAATTTTTACAATATTCTTGAATGTTTACGCAAATTGAGAAACAGAGCCGCTCACGATCCATTATTTGAATTGAGAAAAGAAGACTTATCAAGTTTGCCATCTGAATATAAAGAACCGATCAAATATTTCTGACTCTTGTACTACTATTATAGGTGGATTTTGGAATACATATAAAGACATTTTTATGAAATATTTTAGTTTATAAAATGAACTCAAAAATTATAAAAGTCATGTTTCTTGTTTTTTATTATTTCACAATTGTTAACTGCCCAACCAAACAAAAATCATAAAAGTTCAATATTTGAGTAGCACAATTCAAGATGTGTCTGATGATCTAATTGAATTAATGGATGGAAGCAAATGGATAACTTCATACGCAACATATGCATTACCACTTTCAGATATAATTATAATTGTTGATGAAGATCATAATTCTGGAACAGCTTTTATTGAAGGCGATGAAATATTTGTTAAACATTTATCCGGACATATTATACTCAATTCTGGATATTATACAAATGTAATTCAAGAATATGGCGATGGAGCAGTTCTTGAAACTGAAGATGGAAGTTTATGGGAAGTACCGGAATATGATAGATATGATAGCGGTTATTGGTTGCCACCTTATAAAGTATTAATTACTTCAAATGAATTGTATATGTATAATCTTAAAAAAAATAAAAGAATATGGATAACACGAGCTAAAAAGTAAGATGCCATATAACCTGTCAATCAATCGGACGCCGTATTCGCATTTGGTATTTTATAAGTATTAAGGTTAGTAGCTCCGTTTCGGCTAACTTGTTAAAGCTAGTAGTTCTAATTAATAAATTGCAAACTGCGCTTACGATGAAAGTTAAGCACAGTTTGCTAAATAATCGGCAGTTGTTTTTCAAGTGGCATACTTGTTCTGGGGCGCCGCTTATCGGCAACGCCGTTAGCTGCTAATATTATAAAAAGTTCTAATTATAAAAGATTGATCAAAACAATATAAAAGCCGTGCATAAAATATGATTACCTTTATTATAATATGGGCTATATGGTTTATCTCAGAATTATTACTTAATATATTTTTTCGTTCCGATAATAATAAAGATGACCAAGACAAAGGTTCAATGAGAATTATCTGGATTACAATAGCTATTGCTATTGACTTAGGAATTATTGTCAGTATATTTTTCAAATTCCCTATAAGTAGGTTGATAATTATACCGTATATAGGACTTTTTTTGATAATAGCAGGAATGATATTCAGATTTATAGCAGTTTGGTCGTTAGGAAAGTTTTTTACTGTCAATTTAACTGTTAAAGAGAATCATAAAATAATAAAATATGGGATCTACAAAATTATCCGACATCCTTCATATTTAGGCTCTTTAGTTTCTTTTATTGGTTTTGGAATTTCTCTTAACAATTGGGTATCCTTTACAATAATTATATTACCAATTACAATTGCATTCATTCATCGAATTGAAATTGAAGAGAAACTTTTACTTAAACAATTCGAAATGGATTATTCTGAATATATAAAAAAGACATATCGATTAATACCAAAGATTTATTAATCGTTATTAAAGCATATGAAGTTATAATAAAAGGGAAAGAATATTTAACAAAAATATTTTAGGATATAAATAAAAACACAATAAAAATTAAGCAGCTAACAAGCCACTCAAGCCGACCCCATATTCGCTTTCGGCATTTTATAAATTTTATAGTTAGTCGTTCCGTTTCGGCTAACTTGTTAAAGGTAGTTCTATTAAATAACATTGTTTCAAACTGCGCTTACGAGAAAGTTAAGCATCGGCAGTTTGCCTAAATCATTCGGCAGTTGTTTTTTAAGCGGCATCTCTGTTCCCGTCTTCGTCCTGCGGCTTCGGCGGGCAGGCTTTGGGGCGCCGCTTATTGGCAACTTCGTTATACCATGTTGTATAGAATAAAATCAAAACAATATACTTATATCGAGTAACCGAATATCCAATATATTAAAGGAGTCCGGGATGAATAAATCAAAATTATTCCTTACGGCGGCTTTGATAATACTTTCCTTCAATACTTGTTTTAATAGAAATATCAATTCTACTACTGATATCGAAGGATTGTGGATATCAACACCAGAAACATCTTCTCTATTTCAGCCGTGGGCACAACAAGTTGCATTGCTAATCAGAAGAGATAGTACTAGAATAATGACAGCACGTGGTTTTTTCCTGAAGGACGGTGAGTCCATAGCTGAATGGAAGTTTATTTAAATATGCCGATACTGGTGCTATTGCAAAAAGAATTACTTTGCTTGATGAAGATTCAGATACTTTAATATGCAGCCTGGATGCTGAAAATGAAATTCTTAAAGGCGCAATCCATTCACAGGATGATCCCTTAAAACCATTAGATTTTGTTCGTGCCGATAAAAATCTTGAAGCCAGATTATTGTACCCGCGAGTTCCTGATAAAAACGGAAAGATAACTTATTCCTGCAAAAAACCTGAACAAACAGGTGACGGCTTGAAAACGGAATCAATCTATAGTTTTTCAAGAGATTCTTCGTCAATATCAAACCTGATGAAAGAAGTGATTGATCAGAAATACGGCAGCATAAAAATCACTTTTAATATTCAAAGACAACAAATTAATAGCAGAAGAATATTTTTACGGTTATAACGGGGATGATCTGCAAAAAATTCGTTCGTGCACAAAAAGTGTTACTTCCTTATTAATTGGAATAGCTTTGGATCATCATAAAGACGTAGATATTGAACAACCTGTATTTAATTTTTTCCCGGAATATGGTTCATTAAAATCAGGGGGAAGAGAGGAAATCAAATTAAAACATATTTTAACTATGACAGCGGGTTTGGAGTGGGATGATTACCCGTCAGAGATGTTTGAACCAATGATTGTTTCCGATATATTCTTAGCCGGCCAATGGCAAATAAACCGGGTGAAAAATTTAATTATAACAGCGGTGGTTCTGTTCTTCTTGGCGGTATCATTCAATTCCTTGAGGCAAAAAAGCCCCTGGCATTTGCTAAAGAGTTTCTTTTCACACCATTGGGTATTACAAAATACATTTGGGAAAGTCATAAAAACAATATACTGCGGTGCGGCGAAGGACTTTCATTACGCCCAAGAGATATG
>CAVYYF010000006.1:0-198634 GCA_963772675.1 uncultured Bacteroidota bacterium | reverse complement strand
ATAACCGGCGCCCCAGAACAGGAATGCCGATTAAAACACAACAGCCACTGATTTAGCCGAAGGTGCGTAACTTCCATCGTACGCGCCGGCTGCAACAATTTAGCTTAATATGTTACTGCCAAGCAGTAACCTTGCATTTATAACTAAAGCCAAAAAGCCACAAAATTGCCACTTTCAAAACGGCGTCCGTGTTGATTTGCTGGTTATGTGCATTTGTAAAAAATAATACTTGTGATTATTATAAACATCTGATTAGTAAAATTGTCTGATCGTCTTTTTGTTTACCGTATGAAACTAACTTATTATTTATTTTTTCATAAATATGGGACAATTCATCATTTCTGTTATTAAGAATAATCTGTTTTACTTTTTCCATTCCAAAGTTTTCATCTTTTTTATTTGACGTCTCTGTAATTCCATCAGTCAGTAATATGAATAAATCATTCTTATTGCATACTGTACTGTTTGTTGTATAATTAAAATCTTTTGTCGCCGCAATTGGAAGTTGCTTTATTATCAATTCATCAAAATTGTTTGAATCATTTGCAAGTTTTAAAACCGGAAGATGACCTGCTGTTGAATATTCCACAGTATAATTTGAATTAAATTTTAAAAATGCACACGTAAGAAACATGTTTTTCTTTTTTAAATTATAAATTGTCTTGCTGGTTTCAGTTAAAATTGAACAAAGCGGTTCATCTTTGTTTAATAAAACCCGAATCGTGCTCTTAAACATCCCCATCATCGAACCTGCCGCAACTCCATGACCTGATACATCTGCAATATAACAAGTATGACTCAGTCTCATTTTCGAAAAAGTCAATTAAATCGCCACCGACTTCATCAGTAGGATTAGATATTCCAAATATTTCAAAACGGTTATTAACAATTTCAATTTTGGGAACAAGGTTCGAGTGAAGCTCCTGCGCAAGGTTCATTTCAGCCTGAAGTCGTAAATTTTTTATTCCCTCCTTATTTATAAATATAATAAGCAGTATATATCCCAGAACCATTGTTACTGAAATTCCAATGGCATCAAAAAATGCTCTTTGGGGAAATTCGGTAAGCAGTAATTGGTTAGTCGTATTCCAAATGTTATTTCCAACCACAAACTGAAATAAGATAGTAAAAGGAAGAAATTTAAGATTTCTTGTAAAACTATAAACGTAGAATACTGCAACAATCCCCGAATAAAATACATTTATAAAAAGCAGCAGTTCTGAATATGAACCTCCTGAAATCAGATCGATAATAAATCCAATCCCTGAAAATAAGAAGAATATCGCCAAGACAAATATTAGATATCTTCTAAATGGTATATATTTCCAGAATTTGCTTTTATGTAAAAAGTTATTTTTTATCAATTTGGTCTCTAAATAAATTCTAAGAACTGCTATTTATAATTAATACGCAGGGTAGAGTGATTAATATATTAGTGTTTTTTATTCTTCGTTAAGAACATATAAAAATACATTTGCAAAAGAAAATTTCTTCATATAAAACTGCAAAGATTGAATTTTTATTTGTCTTCGTTCTTGAGCTTCTTATGCACTTAACGTGTTGCCGATAACCGGCGTCCGACACAAGAATGCCGATTAGAATGACAATGCCAATAATTTAGCCCCGCCGTGGCGGGATGCGTAACTTTCATCGTACGCGCCGGCTGCAACAATTTAGTTTAGTATGTTATTGCCTAACAGCAAAACTTGTAATATTGTTAGTGACCCGGAAAATTAATTACGCCAAGTTGTTGCCACATACCTAACATATTAAGTTCCTCCCAAGCTTCAGATATTTTACTTTCCACAAAACGATATATTGTAATTCCCGATATTTTTATTGCTTACCAGTAGGAGCAAGACCCGGTAAATTCCCAGAATGAGTAGCCGATGCAGTCCAGCGACCTACAACAGTATCTTCTGTAAAGATCAAATCTTCATAAATAACGTGAGTCTGAAAAGCTGATCGTACATTGTAATTGCTCTCTTCCAATCTTCTCGAGTTCCTTTCCCATTTCATATGTTCCATAGTAGTTTGCATCCTCAAGCATAATTTCATCAGCGGCATCTATATTACCGCGGTTCCATAAATCATCTGCTATACGACAACAAGTTTTACTTTTTCATCTTTGTCCATAATCATTCTCCTAAATTATGTTTAATAGCTTTATTTTTTTCTAAAGAATAAATAATATCAAAGTTTTTCCTACAACTCCCGCATTGATATTTAACGTATAACGTGTTGCAACTAAAGCGCCGCCCAACAAAGCTACGCTACCTTAGCCTCAAATCGCCAAAAAAATTTACAAACTGTTATTATCTTTCACTGCAACAACAGTTTGTTAGTTACTTAAACTACTTATAAAAATCAAAAACAATGCTTAACTATTTTGCAAACTTAAAACCCTAAAAGTGACCGCATCACAGAGGCGGTCGCTTTTGAGTTGCAGGTTATAGTGCATCCCTATTTTAGAAAAACATAAATTGCAAATAATAAACCAACCAATGATAAAAATGCAGAAATAATAGCAATCACGAAGTTCACTTGGTTATTATTACGTTCTTGTATTCTTAAAAAATTTGAAATTGTTGTGCTTTGTTTATCCCTTATCAGAATATCCATCATTTCTAGTAAGCGAGTAAAATGCATATAACCTATAGAAGGGTCTAGATTATTTTTAAGTGTTAAATTTGGCTTCCCCATAAATATGGTATATTCTTGAGACCAAGAGTTAACAATAGCTTGTAGCTTTTCAATTGCCTATATAAGGCTTTTATTTTATACTTCTGCAAAGAGAAATATTTTGGTTGTTTAAGATTAAGAATCTTATCATTAAGAAATTTTAGTTGTTTTTGAACAATAGCACATTTATTTACAAGATGATAATATTCTTTATTCTTCTTTATCCAAATCAAGTTTATGATATCTAGTTTCCATATTTATTTATGATTACTTGTTTTGCACTATAACGGCGTTGCAACTAACCCGCCGCCCATAACAAACGCGATTACATAGTTGCACAAATACCGATTATTTAGCAAAAAGTGCGTAACTTTCTTTGTACGCGCTTTTTGCAAGTTTGATTACAAGAATGTCAACGTCTAACAACAATGATTACTTACCAAGACAAACCCAATAACCGAAATTATGCCCGCCAGAATCCGCGGTCGGGTTGAGTTGCTGGTTATACGTTTTTTAAGAATTAATTTATTTGCTTTTGTAAGTTTTCAACTGCTTTACCAGTGTAATCATTCCAATCTTTGTTTCTTCTTCTTATTTCGGGATGTGCTAAACTTGCAACTAAATATTTCTTATCATCAATACTAATTTCTTTTATCTCACCGTTCAACAATTCTTTATTCTTTAGACTTTTTTCGTTTCTAATTATTCGTGATGGAACTTCACCTAATGTAATAATAAGTTTTGGATTGCACAATTTAATCTCATTCTTAATCCATTTCATATTCGCCTTAGAACTTGCAATTTCCTTAAACATTTTATGCGTATTAACAAAAATATTTTTTGATAAGCATTCACAATTTTTAATATGTTTCCCTGGAAATAAATAAATTTTGACTAAGTCTGTTATCCAAATTTCGTCTGGATTTATGTTTAATTGTGGGAAATAATGATTATCAAGAAATTCTCTTGATGCTCGTTTTCTAATTTCCCTTCCATCAAAATATTCTTCCTTTGCGAAAGGAGAAAGATTATTTCCTACAGGAATTAGTTTCCCATCTCTCCGTTCAAATCTTGCTGAAGGGAAAGCACCTATTAGCATTATTGATTTTTGAATTAGATTTGTCGGTAATACTGGAAGAATAGGATTCCCATCCGGGAAGATGTAATCTTTAGGGAATTTACTGATTTCTTTTTGTATTTCAGAGATATAGTTTGAATGACAATTTTTTAAGAACTTTAATAATTCTGTACTAATTTTTCCGTTTTGTGATATACTCTTCGAATTCATTTTTACTCCTAAATTCTATGATTGTAATTAATATATCATCAAGGCCATCAAAAATAATCGGATAAAGTAGATTCATTAATTATGGCAAAATATTTACCATCTGTCTCTGAATAATATTCTATTCCACCTTCGAATCTTCTTAGTACAGATAAATTTTGAAATTCTCCCTTGTAATTGAAATCTTTTGAATAATGTTTTTTAATCATAAACGTATAACTATTACTTCTACTGCAGTTATTAATTAGATATTTTGTAAAATATTATGCACATTTTGCAGTAATAACATGCCTGTGCATAATTGATTTTGCCATAATTTACTTAATATCAACAAGTTACAAAACATTTAAAATTCTCTCTTCGTGTTATTTATGCAGAAAATGCATAAATAACATGTTTTAATCAAGCGGACTTTTTACAGTAATACCACGGTTTAATACGTGAGTATAAATCATTGTAGTTCTTACCGACCTGTGTCCCAGTAATTCTTGCACTGTCCTTACATCATAACCATTCTGTTGGAAGGTGTTTTTTTCTTAGTGCATATTTAATATTCTCAATCCACTTGATATCTTTTCTTAAAATATTTTTATAAAAATAAAGTATCGAATTTAAAGCCTGGTTTTGTGTCGCTGCTGAAACCTTCCCTTCATCCGCTAAATTATTTATAAATTTCTTTATTTCCTCTGTTCCCAAATCTTTAGGGTGCTGCTTATTGTGAAAAATTATGTAGCTGCGAATCCAGTTTATATAAGTTTTCTCGGTCCTTTCACTGTAGTGTTTGGCTCGTAAATCGGTTTTAACCATATTTAATAATTGTGATCCCGGCATGATCCCCGTAACTGGTTATAAATTCTGATTGATTTTAATATAATAAAAAGTAGGGGGGAAGTAAATAATTTATTTAGGAGGGTTTTTAGAAAACCTTCGAGGTTGCTGAAAAAACCTCGAAGGTTATTTAGATAATACTAAAATTGTACTTTTTTCTTCGATCTGTTTGCGTATTCGAGAACAAGCGCACTGGCTATAAATATAGAAGAATAAGTACCGATGATGATACCGAAGAAGAGAGTGAATGAGAACGCCCTGAGCACTTCACCACCAAATATCAACAGAACAATAGTTGCCATTAATGTTGTACCGCCTGTTAAAATCGTTCGGCTCATTGTTCTGTTTACGCTGGCATTAATCAGTTCCTCCAAAGGCATTGTCTTATGTATTTTAAGATTTTCTCTAACTCTGTCGAACACAATTACTGTATCGTTTACCGAGTAACCTATCAGCGTAAGGAAAGCAGCAACTACAGTCAGATCGATTTCAAGGTTCAGTCCCGGTATCACACCGTAAAGTGCTGCATACAAACCAAGAGTAATGAGAACGTCGTGGAAAAGAGCAACTACTGCGCCGAGAGCAAAAATAAATTTAAACCTGAATGCAAGGTAAACAAGGATTGCGATCAGTGAAAAGATTATAGCAATAACTGCATCCTGTTTAAGTTCCTTTCCAACTTTAGGTCCGACGTGGTCCTCCTTAATGACTTTAAAAGGATTATCAGCCATTTTTTCTTTAAGGTTTTGTTTTACCCATTCTGCAATTCCGACGTTCACAATTAATTGCTTGTTGTCCGGCTCTTCCGAAACTTTGCCCGCCTGGAAACCGGCTGAGATAAGTTTAGTAACAAGGCTGCTGGTAGTATCCGTATTTGCAAATTCATAGGTCACTGAATTGGAAGTTGAATCAACCTTGTGAAGTGGGCTGCCTGGATAAAAACTATGTATAGTCGTCTCAATATCTTTAACTACATTTGGATAAAGGTTAGCAGGAATTTCCTGTAATTCGGTTCTTATCATTACGCCGGTCTCGCTTCCGAAAGTTTTTATTTCAATACTTCCAAGCCCGATATTTTCAATATAGCCTCTTATCTGGCTGATGTTGACCGGTTTATCAAACTGCAGAACAATTTCAGAACCACCTTTGAAATCAATTCCGAACTGGAAGCCTCTGAAAATGACATTCACTAATCCTATAAGGAAAAGAGTAGCAGATACGAAATAAAATATTTTTCTTTTCTTTAACCAATTTATTTGAATATTTTCGAATAATTGCATTTTATAATTTTGCTCCTATAAACTATACTTGTACGCCTGTTTACATCCGCTCGCTGAATACGAGTCCGGAAGGCAGGCCCGTGTTAAATTAACCGAGAGAAATTTTCATTCCTTTTGTAACCATAATACTAAAGACAACTTTTGCAATTACCAGCGCGCTGAATAAGCTTGCCGCAATACCGATCATAAGAGTTAATGCAAATCCCTGTACCGGACCTGAACCAAACTGGTAAAGTATTATGCCTGTAAGGAACGTGGTAATGTTTGAATCCACGATAGCTGAATTTGCTTTTGCAAAACCGCTGTCGACAGATGCTTTAATTGTTTTACCGGTTGCAAGCTCTTCTCTTATTCTTTCATAAATAAGAACGTTAGCATCTACCGCCATACCAATTGTAAGAATTATACCTGCAATGCCGGGCAGTGTAAGCGTTGCACTGAACCCTGCAAGCACACCGAGAATAAATAAAATTGTAAATATCAGTGAAATTGCAGCGATCGTTCCTGCTTTCCTGTAATAAAGCATCATAAATATTGCAATCAATATGTAGCCTATTAATGTAGATTTGAATCCGGCATAAATTGAATCCTGGCCGAGTGATGGTCCGACAGATCTTTCTTCAATAATTTTTACCGGGGCGGGCAGGGCACCTGCTTTAAGAACAATCTCAAGCAGCTTTGCTTCTTCCATATTTGCCATTCCCGTGATCTGTGAACTACCCCCTGGAATTTTCCCGATAATATTCGGCGCCGAGTAAACTGCTCCATCAAGAATGATTGCCATTCTCTTGCCAACATTGGCACCGGTTATTCTGGCCCATTCGGTAGCTCCTTCTGAGTTCATTTGCATGTTAACAATTGCCGAAGAAGTGTTCGGATCAATATTAGCTTGTGCATTTGTTATTACACCGCCAGTTAGTTCGGGCTGCTTGTTAACGCAGTATAATAAAAAGATTCCTTTTCCATCCTGGTATGCTACAGGCTTGGCGCCAAAATCAAACTCAACATTATTCGGAATTACTGCCTGAACTTCCGGTCTTGCAAGCATTAATTTTAATTTGTCTTTTTCATCTGCTCTTACATAAGCTTCTGCAGTTCTTCCGTTTTGATCAAGCAATGCAATTGAAAAGAAAGGATGTTCCTTTGCAAATTCTTCTTTGGAAAGCTGCTTTTGAGTCGTGTCATTTGAAGCCAGGGCAGAATCCATTGCATTATTCTTTTTAGATTTTGAATTTTTCTTTACAGAAGTTGTGTCGGTTGAAGTAGAGTCGCCCGTGGGACTTTTGCCAGCCAGTACATTATCAATTTTCTTCATGATGGCAAGTGTATACTCGGGATCTTTTACAAGTTTGAATTCAAGTAAAGCAGTTCCCTGTAAAAGTTGTTTTGCTTCTTCTTCTCTCGCAACGCCGGGTAATTCAACAATAACTCTTCTTCCACCCTGGCGTTGAATTGATGGTTCGGATACTCCATACTGGTCAACCCTGTTCCTGATGATTTCCATTGCACGTGTTACAGCATCATCTGCATCTTTTTTCAAATCACTTACAATTTTGCTGTCATCATCCCTGATCGAACCAAAATACCTGCTGAGCCTGATTCCTTTCTGCTGCAAATTTCTTGCAAATATATCTACAACAGACTCATCAGATGTTGCGGCTTCTTTTTCAGCCTGAGCGATTGCCTGTTTAAAAACATCATCGGGACTCTTTGCTAACTTCTCTAAAAGCTTGCCTGTGTTTACTTCAAGAACAACACGCATACCGCCCTGAAGATCAAGGCCGAGCTTTAAACTCTTTTGTTTTATTGATGCATAGCTGGCGTCTGCTGCCTTTAAGCTGTCTTCAACATATCTGAGTTTTTTATCAAGATTTTCCTTTGTGATATCAGGCGATGCCTGTAAGATTTCTGTTTTTCTTGCATCAAGTTCCTTGTTGATCTTTTTATCACTTTGGTAAGTTTCATAAGTGGGATAAAGCAAGTATAAACTTAATCCAATTGCTGCCAGTATGACTATGAGGGTGAATCTGAATTCTTTCATATAAAATAGTTTTTCAGTGGAATTTTTTGAAAATTAATTAACTGCTAAAATTACCAGATAAGGGCCTGAAAGTCAACTAAACCGGTAATTAAAAGCTTGAAATCAAGCACGATTCACGGCAAATTGTCAGAGAGTTTATATTTGCCAGATTTGCTATTTGAAAAAAAGGTATGAATTAAAGAAGGGAAATCATCCTTTTAACAAGCCGCTCAAATTTGCTTTTAGCCAGGTTTGCCGTTTCAGTCACTTCTTTGTGTGATAGTTTTTTTGGTGAAAGTCCTGCGGCAAGATTTGTAACCAGGGAGACAGACGAGATTTGCATTCCCAGAAAGGCAGCAAAAATGGCTTCATGAGCAGATGACATTCCGACGGCATCCCCGCCGAATCCGGAAACCATCTGGATCTCTGCCGGAGTTTCATATGCCGGGCCTTTGTTGTACCAGTAAACTCCTTCTTTCAGATCGATGCCTTCTTTGAGCGCTGCATTTTTTATGATTGAGTTAAATCCTTTCGAAGTGAAATCATTTAAATTTTCTTTCCCTTTTTCAGATGCTATGCCAATTAATTCAGTAATCTCTTTCTTTATCATAATGCTGTTGAATGAAGTGATAAGCATAAGATCGCCGGGCTGAAAATTTGTGTTTACTCCTCCGGCTGCGTTTGTAATAAAAATTCTTTTGCAATCTAATTTGTAAGAGATAAAAACAGGTAGCATACATTCCGAAATGTCATAGCCCTCATAAAAATGGATTCTTCCCTGGAAGATTAAAAGTTTTTTCCCTTCGTACTCTGCAAAATGAATTTTGCCTTCGTGGCCTTCAATCGTAGATGGTGGATAACCGGGAAGATCTTTTGTAGAAATTGTTTTTTTTACTTCAACACTATTTGCAAAATCACCAAGTCCGCTTCCGAGGATTAATGAGACGTCGGGTTTTTCAGGAATTTCTTTCTGAATAACTTTTATCAGTTCGCGATATTTAAAACTCAGGTCAACCAAATTTTGAGTGTTGGATTTTGAATTACGAATAAATTTTAGATTGTGAGGTCTTTACTATGGCTGTTAAAATATTAATAATTTCGTTAATCTCTGATAGACATTTTTCATATGATAGATTTACAATATTACTTGCCTGCAATAAACGTAACCAATAACTTGTTTCCCTGGATTCTTTTGAAGCAATAGCCATTTTTGCTATGAAATCTTTTTTTGTTTGACCTGCAAGTGCTTCTTCTACGTTAGCGCCAATACTTGTACCGCTTCTTAAAAGTTGTTTTGATATCACGAATTCTTTCTTTGCTATCAATTTTTTATAAAGCTCAATAGTCATTAAAGAGAAATTGAAAGTTTTATCCTGTATTAAATTATTCTTTTTTACCATATTATTCTCCCTTAAATAAATGGCTCTTAAAATCATTCAAAATTTAACATCCAAAATCCAAAAATTTAAAAAAGCATTCCAGCCAATGTAGCAGTCATCAAAGTTGCAAGCGATCCACCAATCACTGCTTTAATTCCAAGAGCTGCAATATCAGATTTCCTGCTCGGAGCCAATGGGCCAAGACCTCCAATTTGTATTGCGATAGAACTAAAATTTGCAAATCCGCAAAGCGCATAAGTTGCCATCAAAATTCCTTTCGGACTTGTTAATGTATTTGCAGCTATCATTTTTCCCATTTCAAGGTAAGCAACAAATTCATTCAATACTACTTTTGTTCCAAGCAAGCTTCCGAAATTAAGTGCATCATGCCAGGGAACTCCGATGCCAACAGCTAGGAATTGAAGTATCCATCCAAGTATCAGTTGAAAATTCAGCGGTTGACCGTAAGTTGCCTGTAGCCCCGTATTCCATCCGGTAATATTACCGAGACCCTGCAGAAGATAATTTACCAAAGCAATCAACGCGATAAATGCAATCAGCATAGCGCCGACATTTAACGCAAGCATTAATCCATCGCCTGCTCCGTTTGCAGCAGCTTCAACTAAATTAGAAGCATTCTTTTCAACTTTAACTTTCACCGTTCCTTTAGTTTCAGGCTCACTAGTTTCGGGATACATAATTTTTGAGATCAACATTGCTGCCGGTGCAGCCATAAAACTAGCACCTAAAAGTTGAGTAGCAAATAATTGCTGCGCCTGGTCAAGTGGAATCCCGTGCACTTTGGCGTACGAGTTTCCAAGAATCTGAATATAGGCTGCCATTACTCCGCCCGCAATTGTAGCCATTCCGCCGACCATTATTGTGAGAATTTCACTCTTTGTCATTCCCTTAATGAAAGGTTTAACCATCAGTGGCGCTTCTGTTTGTCCGACAAAAATATTTGCAGTGCAGGAAAGAGATTCAGCGCCGCTCGTTCCCATAACTTTTGCCATAACCCATGCCATACCCTGGACTATCTTCTGCATAATTCCGAGGTAATATAAAATCGACATCAGGCTGGCAAAGAAAATAATTGTAGGTAAAACCTGGAAAGCAAAAAATGATCCCATACTGTCTGTTTGTCCCGGGCTAATTGCAAGATTACCAAAAACAAATTTAGCTCCCTCGGTTGTGAAATTTAAAAGTACGACAAAAAAGTAGCTGACCCAGCTGAAAAAATCTTTTACCCATCCAAGCGGACTAAAAATTGAGCGGAGATATTCACCTTTAAGAATTAAAAATGCAAAAATTATTTGAAGTGTAAGTCCTCCGCCGACAAGTCTCCAGTTAATTCGTTTCTTATTGTTGGAAAGAAGAAAAGCAATTCCTAATAGGAGGATAAGTCCGAGAATTCCTCTGATGATATCCATAATTCTCCTCTAATTTTCTTTTGGGATGTAATGACATTTTCGACAGCGCGCTTCATAAATTTCTGAAGCGCCCACAACTACCCTTTCAGAGGAAGTTGTTTTCCTTTGCGTTTTGTCTGCTGGATTTCCGCAATTCATGCAAATGGCAAGAGTTTTTGTTATATATTCTGCAATTGCAAGCAACTGCGGCATCGGCTCAAAAGGAATTCCCCGGTAATCCTGGTCGAGTCCTGCAACTATTACTCTTTTGCCGTCGCTTGCAAGGCTGTTACAGATATCGATAATATCATTTGAAAAAAACTGGGCCTCATCTATTCCGATTACCTGGGCATCTTTTGCCTGTTCTATTACTTCATTTATATCTGAAATTAAAATTGACGGGAGAGATTGTTCGCTGTGAGAAACGATGTCGCTTTCTGAATATCTAGTGTCAATTTTAGGTTTAAATATTTTAACTTTTTGTTTTGCTATCTGGGCCCTTCTTAATCTTCTGATAAGTTCTTCGGTTTTTCCACTGAACATGCAGCCGGCAATTACTTCTATCCAGCCTGTTTCTTTTGGGAGTGAGTGTGGTGCGTATTCCATAATAAATTAAAAGTTTATCCCATGAAATAGAAAAATTAAAGATTTCAATTCTAATTATTTGAAAAATATTTCGTTAACTTGAAAATCCCGCCACATTAATTCACGGGGTAAAAATTATTTTAAGTCTTGTTCACTGAATGCCAGAGGAAGCAGCTCAGACATTTTATGCTTTTGAATATTTTTTTTGCTGTCAACCAAAATAATATCTATGTCCCCGCAAAGATCACTGATTACCTGCCGGCACGCGCCGCACGGTGAACAGAAACCATCAAGATCACTTGCGATGGCTATGGCCTTAAATTTTCTTTCCCCTTCCGAAATAGCTTTGAACACAGCAGTTCTTTCTGCACAAATTGTAAGCCCGTATGAACTGACTTCAATATTCCCGCCCTGGTATATTTTTCCGTCTTCTGTAAGTAATGCAGCGCCAACATGAAATTTAGAATAAGTGGGCAGTGCTTTTGCTTTTGATTCTATGGCTTTTTCGGCAAGAAGTTTATCGTTCATTAAATTACCGCTAAATTTTTACTGTCAAAATAGAGCTTTTGATTTTCAAATCAAATTGGAAAATGAGAATTAAATCTTCTCCAGAAGAAAATAAAAAGTTGGAGTGAAGTATTTATTTATAATGCCCGGTCTTATCATTTGCAAGACCTATTATCAATTGATCAAATTTTACAAATTTAATTAACTTTAATAATGTAAGATGAAAATCACTCCAGATGATTCCCTTATTTCCTTTTAATAATTCTTCTACTGAATAGTTTGTATAAAGGGTAAATGTAAATTTACTTGTGAACAATTTTAATAGTTCTTCCAGAGAATGTAGCTCAGCAATATCATTTCTTTCTGCTTCAGATTTTCTAAACCCTTTCAAAAAGTATTTTCTGATGTTTTCTCTTTTAAGCAATGAGACAACTGGAAATCCCCAATGCGGATCGGAGATAATATTAAAAACCGAAAACTTATTGGGTGTGCTTAAATAAAGTGTGCCGTTTTTCTTAAGTAAGGTATGCAAAGAGTTAAGCAGACTTTGTGGGTTGTTTACGTGTTCTATCACATCCTGCAGAACAATTAGATCAAATGAATCAGTCTTAAGCGGAACATTTAAAGCATCCCCGTTAATTCTTAAAATGTTATCTTTAAAATCTTCCTGCGATTTTAATCTGACAATGTTCAGGTCTAAGCTGATAACTGTGTTTTTTTCGGAAAGTACCTTTGCCGTTCCGCCCTGGCCGGAACCGAGATCGAGAATAGTCAAATTTTCACTTTTGATTTTCTGCGCGACTATTGATCGGACAAATTTACCTCGCTCTAATGAAATTTCGCGTGCACGTTTCCAGCGTTCATAATTGGGGTGGCTTTCGTCAAGCCAGGCAACATTTAGGTTTTCCTTTATTTCCATTTTACTTTTCGGAATATCGCATTAAAGAAATTTACAATCAGCAGGATTTCATAAATAACCTGGTAAAAAATTATTCCCAAAAAATTAAACTTATAATTGAAATAATTTTTTGTAGAAGAGATTAAATATATATCGCCAAATAGCTTAACTAAGAATAAAATCAGGAATTTAGTATTAACAAAAACTAATAGTGGTGAAAACAGCATAATTAAATTTATTAAATGCCATATACTTAGAATTAACTTGTGAAAAAAAAGGTAGTGTATAGAGGTTGATGTATGCCTGGCTTTCTGTTTCAAATAATCTGAAAATGATTTAGGCGTTTCCGAATAGACAAAGGTATCATTATCTGCGACAATGCCAATTTTCATTTTATGTTTTACTGCTTCTCGTAGCAGCAAATCATCATCGCCGCTTAGTGTTTCGGTAGTATTCTCGTATCCTGAAAGCTTCTCGAACGAATCCTTTCTGAATCCGAAACTTCTCGCTGTAGCGGAATAGGGAAGGCCAAGGTTTGCAGAACCAAAAGTCAACAAATGTGTGCGCAGGTTCTCAAAGCAGCTGATTTTATTTACTAGCTTTTTATTCTGAATGAACGGGGCGACACCAAAAGCAAAATCGTTTCCCAAGTCCAATTTAGATGCAAATGATTCAATCCACTTCTTTTCAGGTAGGCAGTCGGCATCTGTTATTAAAATGGATGGATTTTTTGCTCTCTCAATCCCAAATTGCAAAGCTCCTTTTTTACCGGGGAATTTTTTGTCAACTAGCTTTATAAACTGAAAAATTGTCAAATCCTTTTGTCAGAGATGTGGCTTTATTAAAAGTGCCATCAGATGAATTATCGTCAATAATGATTACTTCAAATAGATTTGATGAATAAGATTGATTTGAAAGGAAATCGATTAAAGCAGGGATGTTTTCTTCTTCATTTTTTGCTGCTACAATTACGGAAAGTATTATATTGGCTTTTGATGGAGAATAATGGTTTGTAAAAATTCGTTTTATTGAATTTAGTATTAGAGAAATAAAAGCTATAAAAATTATTGAAATTAAAAGGATTGCTGTCATTAAATATCCGGTGTTATAATTTCAAAGCAGGTTTGCACAAAAAAATACCCGGATTTGTTTAAGTGCAAATCCGGGCGAATAGCGATCAATATGATTCAAATCCCCTGGGCTTACCAAGTATTTCAGAAATAACAATATATTCTTTAAGCGTTTCTGGGTTCCTGATCGAGTTCCTAATATTTCTGGCAACTATATTCACTTCTTTTTTCTTATTTAAAAGTTTTTCAAATTCTTTCGCTTTTTCATCCATAAATTCTTTTTCTTTTTCATAATCTGCCAAAGTAGTGGGTCTGTGCCATTCATCATCAATTGTTGCTTCCGATTTGCTCGGCTCATGCCATTCAGAAGTTTTGTAATGTTCTACTTCCTTTTCTTCATTAACACTGGTTTCTGTAACAGGCGTTGTTTCAGCAGGTTTGTTGAACATGCCTTCTATTTCCTGGAGGATATCATAATTTACCTTATCTCTTTCTGAAGTCGTAGAAGTAGAATAAGAGGGATAGCTTGTGGATGAATTTGAATCATCATCAACCGGCTGTTGTTGTCTTTTCTTCTGCTGTTCTCCAGGCTTTTTCTTGAACAAAGGAGCAAGAAAGCTGAATATGATAAAAAGAATAAATAATATCTGAAAAAAATTATCCACCTGAGTTCTTATCCTTTTTTTCTTCAGGCTTTGCAATTGAAGAACGCATATCTGTATCAGCCTGAACGTTTTTTAATTTGTAATAATCCATCACTCCAAGATTACCAGACCTAAAAGCCTCAGACATTGCTTTTGGAATTTCAGCCTCTGCTTCCACAACTTTTGCTCTTTGTTTTGCAACTTCAGCAATCATTTCCTGTTCAAGAGCAACGGCGGCAGCTCTTCTTTCTTCTGCTTTTGCGCGTGCAATTTTGAGATCTGCTTCTGCCTGGTCTGTTTGAAGCTTAGCTCCGATGTTTACCCCCACATCTACATCTGCAATATCTATTGAAAGAATTTCAAAGGCAGTTCCTGAATCCAAACCTTTAGCAAGAACACTTTTAGAAATACTGTCAGGATTTTCAAGAACGTGTTTATGACTGCTGCTCGAACCGATAGTAGACACAATTCCTTCTCCAACCCTTGCCAGTATTGTTGCTTCGGTAGCTCCACCAACCAGTCGTTCAATATTTGTTCTTACAGTAATTCTGGCAATTGCTTTTAATTGAATTCCATCTTTTGCAACACCTGAAATCATCGGCGTTTCAATAACTTTTGGAAGTACAGACATTTTTACAGCCTCAAGAACATCTCGCCCTGCCAGGTCGATTGCAGTAGCTCTTTCAAATGTTAAACCTAGGTTTGCTTTATCGGCAGAGATAAGAGAGTTAATAACTTTAACAACGTTACCGCCCGCCAGGTAATGAGCCTCAAGCTTTCCCTGATCAACTTTAATTCCCGCTTTTGTGGCAGTTATCATGCTTCGTACAATAACTACAGGGGGTACTTTTCTGAGTCGCATTCCGATCAGGTCCTTAAAGATTTTCATCCTTACGCCTGAGAAAAACGCTGTTATGTACAACCCAATTGGAACGAAATAAAAGAATATTATTAAAAAGAATATAATTGCAATAATTATTACTATTGATAACCCCGTTATCGCTTCCATTTAGATGACTCCAAATTTTAATTAATAGCGTAACATTTTACCATTTATTTAATTTTTAAGCAAATAATTGAGATTGTATTTAGCGCAGGCTAAGGAAACAAATCTGGTAAGAAGTTCTTGGTTAGAATTAGTAAAGTTTTTTCTTGCATACTGTTTATGTCAGTAAGATATTGTTTGACATATAAATAGTATACATGATGTTAGGATCAACTACATACAACCCTGTGAAGTTATATAGCTTTCACTGGTTATATTGTTGTTCATTTAAAATAATTTATTAAGGGAAAGTTTTGATTTTAGACTGAAATCACATAAAGTGAGATAAAATTGAAAGTGTAAAATAATTTCTATTGGATTTAATGAATATCTTAGTATATATTACGCGGAAACAATGAGGTTTGAAGCCGCTATATTAAAAATAAGTGCAAAAATTAAGGGTATTAAGCTTTTATTGATTGTCTTGATTGAAGAAAATTCAATCTTTATTTTTAATACGGTGCAAATTAGAATTAATCCTCCTCAGTAAAATAAGGACATAACATGGATGGAAATTTTTCAGACAGACTTCAGGATGTTATAAGATTAAGTCGTGAAGAAGCTTTAAGGCTTGGTCACGATTATATAGGAACCGAACATCTGCTTCTTGGAATAATCCGGGAAGGACAGGGAGTAGCTGTCAGAATTTTGAGAAACCTTGATTGTGATTTAATGAAATTGAAAAAGGCTATTGAAGATACTGTCAGAACTTCCGGAGGTACCCTTACGATCGGGAATATTCCTTTAACGAAACAGGCTGAAAAAGTTTTAAAGATTAACTCAAATTGAATCAAAAATTTATAAAGCTGATGTAATTGGTACAGAGCATTTGCTGCTTTCATTATTAAGAGATGAAGACAATATTGCTACCCAAATACTTCATCAGTTTAACGTTACTTACGATGCTGCCCGTTCAGAATTGAATGCAATGCTCAGCAGTAAAAACCCCAGGGATCCCGGTAGCGGAACAGCCATTCCGGACAAAAAAGTAGACAGGACAAAAACTCCTGTCCTCGATAATTTTGGACGTGATCTGACCAAACTTGCTGCAGAAGATAAACTTGATCCGGTTGTTGGCAGGGATATGGAAATTGAAAGAGTAGCACAAATATTAAGCAGAAGAAAGAAAAATAATCCTGTTCTGATCGGTGAACCGGGTGTTGGCAAAACTGCAATTGCAGAAGGCCTTGCTTTAAGAATAGTTCAGAAAAAAGTACCGAGAATTCTGCAGGATAAAAGAGTCGTTACTCTTGATCTTGCCGGACTTGTTGCCGGTACAAAATATCGCGGACAGTTCGAAGAAAGAATGAAAGCATTGATGAACGAACTTGAAAAAGCACGCGATGTAATTTTATTCATCGACGAGCTTCATACAATTGTTGGAGCCGGAGGTGCTTCCGGTTCGCTTGATGCTTCCAATATGTTTAAACCGGCGCTTTCACGCGGTGATATTCAGTGTATTGGCGCTACTACTCTTGATGAATACAGAAAATATATTGAAACCGACGGCGCACTGGACAGAAGATTCCAAAAAGTAATGGTTGAACCACCGAGTTATGATGAGACAATTCAGATATTGGATAACATCAAGTTCAAATACGAAGAACATCATCACGTTAAATATTCAAAAGATGCAATTGACTCAGCTGTAAAATTAAGCAATAGGTACATTACCGACAGGCATCTCCCAGATAAAGCGATAGATGTAATTGATGAAGCTGGCTCAAGAGTTCATATGGGAAATTTTGAAGTTCCGAAAGAAATTCTTGAACTTGAAGGCGATATCGATAAAGTAAGATTAGAAAAATCTCAGGTAGTTAAAAAACAGGATTATGAAGAAGCTGCGAGATTAAGAGACAAAGAAAGGAATCTTCAGTCCGATCTTGAAATAGCTAAGAACGAATGGGAAGCTAAAACCAAAGACATAGTTCACGATGTAAATGAAGAAGATATTGCTACAGTTGTTGCAATGATGACGGGAATTCCTGTTAACAGAGTTGCTCAGACTGAATCTGAAAAGCTTCTTAATATGGAAGAAGAACTTAAGAAGCAGATTGTTGGACAGGATGAAGCCGTTTCAAAACTTACAAAAGCGATCAGAAGAACAAGAGCAGGCCTTAAAAACCCAAACAGGCCAATTGGAAGTTTCATATTTCTTGGCCCAACAGGTGTTGGAAAAACTGAGTTAAGCAAAGCTCTCGCAAGATATTTATTCGATTCTGAAAATTCTCTTATCAGGATTGATATGAGTGAGTATATGGAAAAATTCTCTCTTTCAAGATTGGTTGGAGCGCCTCCGGGATACGTAGGTTATGAAGAAGGCGGACAGCTGACAGAGAAAGTAAGAAGGAAACCATATTCAGTTGTTCTTTTTGATGAGATCGAAAAAGCGCATCCGGATATTTTCAGCATATTACTGCAGGTACTCGATGACGGTGTTCTTACTGACAGCCTTGGAAGAAGGGTCGACTTCAGAAATACAATTATTATAATGACGACAAACATTGGTGCCAGAGACATCAAAAATATAGGATCATTTGGTTTTGGTGGTGAAAAAGCTGGCGATCAGCACAGTTCAATGAAGAATACTCTTGAAGAAGCAATGAAGAAGCTCTTTAATCCTGAATTCCTGAACAGGATTGATGAGGCAATCGTGTTCAGAAATCTTGAGAAGGAAGATATTCTCCAGATCATAAATATTGAATTACAGGATCTGCTGAAAAATATTTCTGAGCATAAAATGGAAATCGTACTTGATGATACAGCAAAGAATTTCCTGGTTGATAAAGGCTTCGATCAGAAATACGGAGCGAGACCGTTAAGAAGAGCAATACAAAAATATGTAGAAGATCCGCTGGCTGAAGAAATACTGAGAGGTTCTTTCAAGGAAGGTGCTAAGATACTTGCTAAATATGTTGAAGGCACGGAAGAACTGGTATTTATGGATGAAAATATGGATCTTGACATCAACGATGAAGAAAAAGAAAAAACTGATACAGGTGGTGAAAGCTGATCCTGAAAACAAATTCTGTTATAAAGCGTATTATTTTTAATACGCTTTTTTTTTGTATCTTTTAAACGATCAAATGATAAATGAAGGAGGCATTATGGCTGTTTTAAGTCAGAGTGAAATAAATGAACAATTGGGCAAGGTTAAAGGTTGGACTTTTGAGAATAAACAAATCGGCAAAGAATTTGAGTTGAAGGATTTTAAATCAGCACTTGAGTTTGTAAATAAAGTAGGAGCCGAAGCTGAATCGATGGATCATCACCCTGATATTTTGATGCACTCTTGGAACAAAGTTAAAATTTCAGTTTCTACACACAGTGAAGGCGGTGTGACTGAAAAAGATTTTAAACTTGCCTCAAATATTGAAGGAATAAAATAATTGAATAACAGGCTTGAGTCATTGTTAAAACTATTAGAGAAAGAACCGAATGATTCGTTTCTGTTGTATGGAATTGCGCTGGAATATATGTCGGCCAATAATTTTGAGGAGGCTGAGAAATATTTCAAATTTTTATTGAAGAACGATGCTAAATATGTACCTGCATATATGCAATATGCACAACTCAAAGAAAGACAAAACGAAATAGAGGCAGCAAAAGGTTTATATATAGAGGGAATACAAATCGCGAAAGAAAACGGGGATAAACATGCCACAAAGGAAATGGAGGAATTTTTAGATGAGCTTGACTGAAAAAGAGATATATGAAATTTTTCTTAAAACTGAAGCGCTTCTCCAGGGGCATTTTCTTCTAACTTCCGGAAGACATAGTGATAAGTATTTCCAGTGTGCAAAAGTTCTTCAGTATCCAGAATACACTGAAAAGATATGCGCAAAAATTGTAGAACATTTCAAAGACTACAACATAGATACCGTGATAGCACCAGCAATAGGTGGAATAGTTGTTGGCCAGGAAGTAGCGCGACAACTAAATAAAAGATCAATATTTGCAGAGCGTGAAGATAAAAAATTAACGCTACGCAGAGGCTTTTCTCTAAAAAAAGGAGAAAATGTCTTGGTTTGCGAAGATGTCGTAACAACCGGCGGTTCCGTATTTGAAGTGATCGATATTGTCAAAGAACAGGGGGCAAATGTTGCTGGTGTCGGATTCATTGTTGACCGAAGCAACGGAAAAGTTAATTTTGGTTATCCGCAGTTCAGCGCAATGAAAATGGAAGTAATTTCATACGCACCGGAAGAATGTAAATTGTGTAAAGAGGGAAGCGATTTAGTAAAACCAGGTTCAAGGAAAATAAAAACGTGACCAGTTTCTTTAACTATATAAGAGGCTTGATCGGTAACGATCTTATTTTTGAAATTGCAGTTTCTATTGTGATAATAGTTCTTTCATTTATTGTCGCAAAGATAATTAGCTATCTACTGAAAGAAATAATCAAACCGTTTGTCGAGAAAGTCAAAATCGCAACTGGATGATAAAATACTTGAGGTAGCTGAAACAGGCACTTTCAGATTGATAATATTAGGCGGATTTTATTTTGCAGTTAATAATCTTCGATACGGATATTTTTTATACGAAGAAAATGCAGATACCCTCTTTAAGAAATCATATCCTTTTGTTGATAAATCTTTGGGCCTGGCTGATAATATACTTTACCTCGTGCTGATTTTAATTATTCTGCTTCTCATCCTACAGTGTAATAACAATATTATTCGACTGGTATGCCGAAAAAATTAATGCCGGGCGAAAACAGGAATCTTAGTGGTAGTTTATTTCCTTTACTGAAAAAAGTTTCCAATATAATTATTGGCGCACTTGCGATTGTAATTATTTTATCCCATTTTAAGGTTGATATCAGCGCCTTTCTAGTTTCCATTGGCGTGGGTTCGCTGGCAATAGCCCTTGCAGCTCAGGATACTTTATCAAATATGATCGCCGGATTTATAATAATGGTAGATCGTCCGTTCCGGATTGGGGACAGGATAATGTACGGGGATGATATTGGTGATGTTGTGAGTATCGGTATTGAGAAGTACCAAGATACTCGACTTCGATAATAATCTGGTTATTATGCCAAACAATGAAATTGTTAAGTCAAAGATTATTAATGTAACTTATCCGAACATTTTAACAAGAGTGATAATTGAAGTAGGTGTTGCCTATGGCACTGATCTGAAAAAAGTGAGAGAAATAATGTTAAAAGCTGCAAATGCTCATCCTCTAATTTCTAAAGAAATTCCTGCTGATGTTGTGCTATTATCGTTCGGGGATTCCTCACTTGACCTGAGATTAGCAGCAAGGACGGATGATTACAGGCATGCATGGACAATGCAGTGCGAACTTCGTGAAACTATTTATGAGGAATTTAACAAAGAAGGAATCGAAATCCCTTTCCCTCAAAGAGTTGTTTATATGAAAAAGGACGATTGATTTACTTACCTAAAATTATTTATTAAAAATGAAAACATTACTTATTAGTGTCGTTTTAGCTGGTTCAGTCTTTGCTCAGATAAAATTCAATGATTATTTCATCGATAAATCTTTGAGAATAGATTATTTCCATACTGCTGACTCTGCTCACGATTCATATTCGATAGATCAACTTAAAGTTGAACCATATTGGGGAGGGAGAAAAACGAATCTGGATAAAGGATTCAACTACGGTGCCTTTATTTTCAAAGCGTTTGATGACAGCACAAACACATTAATTTATTATCATACTTATTCGTCTTTGCTGAATGAGTGGCAGACTACGCCGGAGGCGAAACAAACTGTGAGAACATTTTATGAAACAGTAACTATGCCTTTTCCCAAAAGAAAAGTCAGAGTTGAATTTTATACCAGGAATAAAGAACATGTTCCGGTTAAAAAATTTGAATACAAAATTGATCCGAAAAGTTATTTCATCAAACCGGATAATAACTACAGGTTTCCTACATTTTAAGGTTCATTATTCTGGGGACCCGGCTACAAAAGTTGATATTGTAATTCTGCCTGACGGATATACGAAAGATCAGCTTGGCAAATTTAAAAAAGATTGCGAAAGATTTGCAGGCTATCTTTTTGAAACGTCGCCTTATGATAGGAATAAAAATAAATTTAATATATGGGGTGTGGAAGCAGCATCACAGG
Organism: uncultured Bacteroidota bacterium; assembly: GCA_963772675.1. Lineage (GTDB taxonomy): Bacteria > Bacteroidota > Ignavibacteria > Ignavibacteriales > Ignavibacteriaceae > JAKAGZ01. The sequence goes on along the minus strand of CAVYYF010000006.1, from coordinate 176,903 downwards.
AATCAGGAACTGATGTTCCTGGCGAGGGAATATGGAGAAATACTTTATTAAATACTTCATTTTATACCTTTGATGAAGCAAGATATTGCCTGACCTCCGATGATAAAACAGTGCGTGATCTTGCTTCGAACGCACCGTATGACCAGATATACGTTTTAGTTAACACTGATAGGTACGGCGGAGGCGGACTTTATAATTTCTGTACAGTTTGTACTGCTGATAATAAAAATTCACCTTTCGTTTTTACGCATGAATTTGGTCATGGGTTCGCTTTCCTTGGCGATGAATATTATACTTCCTCAGTAGCCTACAGCGATTTTTTCCCGACTGACGTGGAACCGCTCGAACCGAACTTGACCACACTTGTGGACTTTAAATCAAAGTGGAAAGCAATGGTTGCGGATACCATTCCAATTCCGACACCCGCAACACCGGAGTATAAAAATGTGGTTGGAGTTTTTGAAGGCGGAGGTTATGTTGCAAAAGGAGTTTATCGTCCGGCACAGAAATGCTCAATGAACCAGGTTGTGTTTAATCATTTTTGTCCTGTTTGTAAGGCTGCTATTCAAAAGATGATAGACTATTACACAAAGTGATTCCTTGGTATTAACTTTGGATATATTTCGGTTTAGCCGGTAACTGTATTTTAGATAAAATTTGTAATAAATTGTATCTTTGTCGTTCAAAATTTGGATTTATTAAGAAACTTTAAATTGATATCAGAATAAATGGATCAGCGAAAATTATATAAGACTATAGAAACTATTTCTTCGGGAAATTTTGATTCCGATAAAGATATGTTGATCGAAGTATTGAACCAGATTGTGCTCAACCAGCAGATTGAAATAAATGGCGGAAGGATGTGGCGGCTGAATACAGATGAAAGGTCTTATGAACTACTCTATCAGACAGGTAAAATTGAAAGAATTGCAGAAAACTTTTCGCTGAAAATTAACGATTATCCAATCTTCGATTATATAGCGAAGGAACGTACAGTACTCGGAAGCGAAACCAACGCTACTCTGAGAGAGAAGGGAATATTTAGATATTCAGCATCCGGAGTTGGCTACAAGGTTAAACTTGACGACAAACCTTATTATGAATATTTACTAGCACTGAACTCCGATGAGATTAATGAAGAACTGAGATTAGCGCTGAATATTATTTCAACGGCATTGACTTCAAGAATCAAACAGAGAAGTGTCTCATCAAGAGCTAATATAATGAAAGCGGGCCTTGATAAAGCTAGGGAACTTCAGAAAAGTATTTTGCCTGAACATCAATATAATTTTCATGACTATGAACTATTTGGAGTTACAAATCCTGCGGAAATAGTTGGCGGTGATTTTTTTGATTACATCGAAATGGGAGAAGATGATAAACTTGCCGTTATTGTAGGAGATGCGGCAAGCAAAGGAGTAAGCGCGGCGGCTGAGGCAATGTATATTTCAGGAGCATTAAGAATGGGTGCAAATTTTGAGATAAAAATTTCGCCTCTAATGAAAAGAATGAATAAGCTTGTTAACAAAATATTTGCAGACGATAAATTTGCTTCTATGTTTTATGGTGAACTATCTACTGAAAAGAGCGGGTTGTTTCTTTATTCAAATGCAGGGCATAATCCTCCTATATTTTTAAAGGGCGATTCTAACCAGGTTGAATTGTTGAATACCACCGGCCCTGTATTGGGACCGACTCCGAATGCTAAATTCCTTGTAGATAATATAAAGATTCATCCCGGCGATGTTTTGTTTATTTATTCAGACGGAGTTACGGATTCTACTGATTCAGAGTTCAATAATTACGGTGAAGAGAGATTATTGGATCTTTTGAAGAAAGTAAAAGACAAATCAGCCAGGGAAATAAATTATGCAGTTCTTGAAGATGTTATAAAATTTTCAAAACGCGGTTCTTATAATGATGATAAAACAATTGTTGTTATAAAGAGGAATTAAAAGTTTTAACTCTGGTTAATTAAAAATCCTTCCTTAGAATTTCAATTTATAATTACTTATTTTTTATCATACTAAATGATAAAAACTGAGGTATGCTATGATCAAATCTATAAATCCCGCCAGTGAAGAATTACTGAAAGAGTATAAAGAAATGAGTTCTGAAGAAGTAAGTGAGATAATTGATTCAGTACACAATGATTTTGTTAAATGGCAAGGTTCGGATTTTAAAGAGCGGTCAGAAAAAATGAAGAAGGCTGCATCAATTCTGAGAAATAAAAAAGAAGATTTGGGAGCAATAATGACACTAGAGATGGGCAAGCCTATTGCGCAGTCAAGAGCTGAGGTAGAAAAATGTGCCTGGGTTTGTGATTACTTTGCTGAGAATGCAGAAAAATTTTTACAGGACGAAATTATCGAAACGGATGCATCAAAAAGCTTTGTAACTTTTCAGCCAATAGGTGTTGTGCTTGCCGTTATGCCCTGGAATTTCCCTTTCTGGCAGGTATTTCGTTTTGCTGCTCCCAACCTGATGGCCGGGAATGCCGGTGTGCTAAAACATTCTTCAAATGTTATGGGCTGTGCTCTTGCGATTGAAGATGTTTTTAAGGAAGCAGGATTTCCCCCAAATCTTTTCAGAACATTGGTTATATCTTCTAAAAAAGTTAGTGATGCTATCAAAAATAAATTGGTTAAAGCTGTTACACTTACAGGAAGCACTGCTGCAGGAATTTCTGTTGCTAAAGCTGCCGGTGAACAATTAAAGAAGACTATACTTGAATTAGGCGGAAGCGATCCTTACCTCGTGCTTGAAGATGCTGATCTTGATAAAGCTGCTGATACTTGTGTGAACTCGAGACTACTTAATGGCGGACAAAGCTGTATTGCAGCAAAAAGGTTCATCATAGTTGAATCAATATATAATGACTTCGAAAAACTTTTTGTTGAAAAAATGAAATCTAAAGCAATGGGTGACCCTTTCGATGAATCTAATAATCTCGGTCCACAAGCGAGGAATGATCTGCGTGACGAACTTCACTCGCAGGTAAAGAAAAGCATCGAGAGGGGAGCAAAATTATTATTGGGCGGAGAGATACCTCAGGGCAAAGGTGCTTTTTACCCGCCGACAGTTCTTACAAAAGTTAAAAAAGGAATGCCGGCTTATGATGAAGAACTATTCGGTCCCGTTGCTGCTTTAATAAAAGTTAAGAATGAAGCAGAAGGAATAAAAATAGCAAACGATACAACTTTTGGATTAGGCGCTGCTGTTTTCACGAAAGATATTTTGAGAGGAGAAAGGATAGCGAAGAAAAAACTTACAGCCGGAAGTTGTTTTGTTAATGAGTTTGTGAAATCCGATCCTAGGCTGCCTTTTGGTGGAATAAATGAATCGGGTTATGGAAGAGAGCTTTCTGCTTTTGGAATAAAGGAATTTGTGAACATCAAAACTGTTTATATAAAATAAAAATAATCTGTTATTCACCAAATAATATCTTTTTGACCCACTTTATTAATTCGGGTTTGTCAAAAGGTTTTGATAAATAATCATTGCATCCTGCGGCTAAAAATTCTTCCCTGTCACCTTTCATAGCGTATGCAGTTAATGCACCGATAGGAGTATTTTCATATCCCGGTATCTTTCTGATTTCCTTCGTTGCCTGAATACCGTTCATATTTCTGCCAAGCCCAATATCCATCAGGATTGCAGGATACTTCTTTTCTTTAGCCATTTTTATTGCAGTGAAGCCATCTTGCGCTGTTTCTATATTACAAACATCTTTAAGAAAGAGTTTGGTTATATCAAGGCTGGATTTGTCATCTTCGACTAGTAAAACTGTAGGTTTTTCCATCTTGTCAAATTACTCCGTAATAAAGATGAATATTTTTTAAGGAATAGATGTTAAATTATTTTATATTACTAAAATAACAATAATAATCATATAATTTCATATGTTTAGAGGAAAAAACTTTTGGGGCTTTAGTATATTGAAAAGGTATAAATTGTTATTGATTTAAGGAATTTATTCGAATTTGAATAATTATAAGCTAAAAATTCAATATGACGGAACAAACTATGCTGGGTGGCAAATACAGGAAAATGGGAGTACTGTTCAGCAGAAGATTGTGGAGACCATCGAAGTATTGACTAAATTCAGGGTGAATTTAATCGGTTCAGGCAGAACCGATTCAGGGGTGCACGCATTAGGACAGGTTGCGAATTTCAAAATAGACGTTGATCTGGATCTTTATCGCTTCTCTCATTCTCTAAATGCAATCTTGCCAAAAGACATTTCAATAACAGGTATCCATAACATAGGTGAGAATTTTCATTCCAGGTTTGACGCAAAAAAAAGAAGCTATATTTATTTGATTTCTAAAATAAAATCACCCTTTTATTATCCATACTCGTGGCATTATCACGAGCCGATTGATATATTGAAGCTTAGTAAACTTTCTGAATCACTGATCGGTAAATTTGATTTTACCTCGTTTGCAAGAAAGAATACTGAGACTGATAACAAAGTCTGTGAGGTCTTTCAAATCAGCTGGCGCGAATCAAAGGAGTTTGTGATATTCTTTATAGAGGCGAACAGGTATTTGCACGGAATGGTCAGAACAATAGTTGGTACTCTTTTGAAACTCGTCAAAGAAAAAGAGGGTACAAAATTGATTACGGAATTAATAAATTTGAAAGACAGGGAAGCGGCTGGTGAAGCTGTCCCTGCTCAGGGATTATTTCTTTATAAGGTAAATTATTAGTTATGATTTATTTAAAATCAAAGGTAGTTCTGATAACCGGCGGCTCGAGAGGAATCGGCGCAGCATGCGTAAAACTATTTGCTGATGCCGGGGCAGATGTAGCTTTTACATATCAAGCGAACAAAAATGCTGCTGAAAAAATAATTGCTAAGTGTCCAAATGAATCAAAAGTGAGAGCATATAAATGTGATCTTAGTAACGCAACTGAAATTGGAAATACAGTAAATAATATTTTTTCTGATTTCGGGAAAATTGATATACTTGTTAACAATGCCGGTGTCTGGAAGTATGGTCCTGCAGATAAAATGTCATTGGAAGATTGGGAAGAAACAATCCGCATAAACCTTACCGGAACTTTTTTGTTTACCAAAGCTGTTATTCCATCAATGAAGAAAAATAAATTCGGACGAATAATAAATATTACCTCAACTGCGGGGCAGAGAGGAGAGGCAAATTATTCTCACTATGCTTCTTCAAAAGGTGGTGTAATTTCATTTACAAAATCTTTGGCAACGGAATTAGGTCCTTATAATATCACAACAAATTCTGTAGCGCCGGGATGGGTTCATACCGATATGACAAATGATGAGTTATCCGATAAAAAATATCTCAAAGAAATTGAGGATGATATTCCTTTGAGGCGCGTTGCAACGGCAGCAGATATTGCGGGCCCGGTACTTTTTCTCGCTTCCGATCTTGCGAATCACATTAATGGGGAAATTCTGAATGTAAACGGGGGATCGATTCTTTGTGGATAATATTTCATAATAATTAATTAAGGAAATTTAATGGAATTTCTAGCAAGCCTTCACCCGAAATTAGTTCATTTTCCAATTGTACTGTTTTTAACATATACTTTGTTTGAAATAATAGGCGCATTTTCAAAGAAAGATTTCTTTTCAAAGGCGGCTCATATTATTTTGTTTCTTGGTGTGCTTGGTGCAATTGCCGCGGTGTTGACAGGCAACCAGGCGGCTGATTTAGCAAGTGCATGGGAAAAACAGGGGGCTATTATTCAATTTCATGCAATCGGAGAGCATGAAGATTTAGCGAATATAACTCTCTGGTTTTTTGCAGCATTACTTGTTATCAGGACTGTGCTCGTATTAAAGAAAAAATTTACAGGATACATAAAATATATTGTTGTTCTCATCGCACTTGTAGGTTGTTATTTTGTTTATCAAACTGGTGAACACGGCGGAAAACTGGTTTATAAATACGGACTTGGTACTGACTTAAAAAAGATGGAAATACAAGAGAACCAATAAGTGGAACACCTGGTTAAACCATCGCGGCTTGTAATTGCTGTTCTGGCTGTGAGTGCAGCAGGGATTGTTCTGCGATATTATAATCTGGATACATATATAATAATAATAGGTTTTCGGTTTCACATTAGTTTAATACTTCCGTTCCTAATTGTATTTAGAAAAAGTCAGTTACCATTTATAAAGCAAATATTCGTTGCTCCCCATCATAAAAGGACGGTACTTCCTTTACTCTGGGTTTTATTGCCGGTAATAATTGTTACCGGCGTTTTATTTTTAATACACAAGATAGACATAGGTGATCCGGATTACTTTTATGAATTTGGTCTTTCTTCCATAATTGATTATCCGATATATCTGCTCTGGAATTTTCCGCAGTTATTCTGTCTTTTTATCTTTTTGGCATTGACATCAACAGTTTCCAGGAAAAACTTTCTACTGGTTTCATCAATTACCTTTTTAGTTTTTGCGTTTGAATTTATTCCATTTAAAATCGGCAATATCGACTATTTTGGAATCGCATCACTTGTATTAATTTCTATCTCAGTTGGTTTACTGATAAAGTATTTTCAAAATATTTACTGGTTAACAATATCCATTTTTTCAATATTCTGGCTGCATTTTCTAATATTTGGTTCTACTTCAGGTGAAATAGTTCATATACTTTTTGCATCTCAATACTCTGGCTGGGATGGTTTTTTAGAAATAAATAAATGGGCCCTTCCATATCTTTTGCCTGCACAATTAGTATTTACGCTTCTTTTAATTTTGATCTCATCGTTCTTTCGCAAAAAGGCTATTAACAATTCATTTTAGTATACCCCAATATTTTGTAACTTAGTAATGATAAAATTAAATTCTGATGAAAAAGCTTTTCATATTTTTTCTTTTGATTGGTAGCAATATAGTTTTGGCCGGAGGTTCACCGGATCAAACCGCTAAGGGAATATTTCTGGCATTTGGAGTCGGACCTCGTTTTCCGATGGGAAGTTTTGCAAACACTTCAAAATTTGGATATGGCTTCAATGCCGAGTTATCATACACAAATGATGAATATCTTCCGGTATTTTTATTCCTGAAAAGCGGATTTGAGAATTTTCCCGGTTCTCAGGATTTTTATCGCTCGTCTGATTATTCAAATTATTCCACAAATGTAATTCCTGTTAATCTTGGCATAAGGTATTATTTTCCACCAATCATAAATAGTCAGGTTATAGTTTTACCGCTGGTTGAATTTTCCGCAAACTATGGCTTCTACCATGTTCTGAACGAATTCAAAGCTGGTTCGGGGAAAAACAACTTTACTCAAAATGAAAATAAGTTTGGTTTTTCTGCAGGAGTCGGGCTTTCGGCTTTTATGATGGAGATTCTCGCTTCTTATAACTATTATAAAACCAATCAGTTCATTTCAATCGATTTAAAAATCAGGTTTCCTATATACATAAATATGTGAGAGTGCAATATGAACTATCAAAATTTATTAGTCGAAAAGAAAGGTCATGTAGCAACTGTTACAATCAATCGTCCCGATAAACTTAATGCACTGAATTCCCAAACGATGAACGAGTTGAAAGATGCTTTTACAGAATTAAAATCTGACTCTGAAACTTATGTTGTGATTGTAACCGGAAGCGGAGAGAAAGCATTCGTGGCTGGGGCTGACATATCAGAATTGAACAAACTCGATGTAATTTCCGGAAAATCTTTTGCGGAAAATGGTCAGGCGGTTTTTAACCTCATTAAAAACCTGGATAAGCCTGTGATAGCTGCCGTAAATGGATTTGCACTTGGCGGTGGCTGCGAACTTGCTTTAGCATGTCATATCAGAATTGCTTCTGACAATGCCAAATTTGGCCAACCAGAAGTTAATCTTGGAATTATTCCTGGTTACGGTGGCACACAAAGATTGACGCGCTTAATTAATTCGGGTCGTGCAATGGAATATATTTTAACCGGAGATATGATTGACGCAAATGAAGCCTTAAGAATCGGGCTTATTAATAAAGTTTATCCGCAAGCAGAGTTAATGAACAAAGCTATGGAAATGGCAAAGAAAATAACTTCAAAAGGACAGCAGGCAATCAGGCTTTCCGTTAAAGCAGTAAATATGGTTGACGAAGTTTCCGGGAAAGAGGGATTGAATTATGAAGCAAGTTTGTTTTCCCTGGCATGCGGCACAGAAGATTTCAAAGAGGGAACTAAAGCATTTTTAGAAAAGCGTAAGCCTGATTTCAAAAATAAATAATTTAGTATAGTTTAGAATAAGAGCTACGATAAGCAGATATATTTAATGGAAATATTTTCAGATAAAAAAAAGCTGATTCAGATATTATTTGGATTGGCTTTTGTTTTTCTTATTGCGAATTTAATCGTAAATAGACTCACTCACTATCATTATACTCCGATAGAAAAAGCAAGAAGCGCGGACTTTATAAATTCCAGATTTCTTGTAGCTCTGCATAATTACGGCCTTGAGAATAACTGGATAAAAAAGGAAAGACGTTACCGCAAGGATGATGATTCTCTTCATTATAAATATAAAGTTGAAGTGCCCAAAGATCTACCTATTGCATTGTTGCTTGATGAAGTAGAAGATTCCCTCGGGGTTAATGGAATTGTTGTAAGGTCAAAGGAATTAAAAATCGGTGGCGCGACTCTTCTGAAAATTTATTCCGGTGACAATCTTAAACTTCAGGCTGAGTTTTACTATGATGAAAACATCGAAAGAGATGCTGGAACTGTCGGTATAATCGTAAAAAATGCAGGTCAATTGAGCAAAGAAAATTTTCAAAAATTTATCAGACTTCCTGAAAGATTTTCAATATTGTTGTCCCCTTCAAAAAAAACGACGGCTTTACAACAACAGATAACCTCAGCACAGAAAGAAATTTGTGTCTTGATTAGTGATGAAACAACTGACCTCGAATATAAGATGAAAACGGATTTTTCTCCCGATAGAATTAGAAACTCGATTAGATCTATAATTTCTGATTATTCAGGAGCCGCTTTTTTTGTGCTGGATGATAAGTCGGCGTTTTATTTTTCTCCTGCGATGAAGATTATTAAGAATTTCCTTGATAAAGGTAGAATGAAATATATCAAGCTCAGTGATTGCGGTACTTTAAATTCCGGAAGCGAGAAGGAAATCAGAAATCAATTTGAAGATTTTGTTAGAAAATCAAAATCTAAGACAGGACATGTTTTGATGTTAACGCCGGATGAATTGAATTTGCAGATTCCGGAATTGATAAAGTTCAGAAAGATCGGTTATAAGTTTGTCAGGCCGTCTGTTGTATTATAGTCTAGGTTCAACCTTATTTCCCCAAATATCAAGTTCAATAACTTCAGAAATATTCAACTCCTGTAATTGTTTAAGAATTAAATTCTTATCTCCCACTGCAAGTACTGATAACTTATCGGGATGGATATTTTCTACAACAGCTTTATTTATGTCTTCTAGCTTTAGTTTACTTAGCGAATCAATGTAAGTGTCGAAGTAATTATCGGGTAATGAATGAAGAACTAATGAAACAAGATTTGCTGATACCTGGCCGTGGGTTTCAAAATTTCCGGGATATCTTCTGATTACAGACGATCTGGCAAAATCAAGCTCTTTGTCGGTTATTCCGTCTTTTATTTTATTAAGTTCTTTCAAAATTTCTTTGATAGCATTCCCGGTGTTTTCTGAACCAACCGAAGTTGACACTTCAAATTGTGCAGCATCCTTATAATAATTAAACCTTGAAGTAGCGCCGTACGTATAACCCTTATCTTCCCTGAGGTTCAGGTTTATCCTGCTGGAAAATTGTCCACCTAAAACTAGGTTTAATAAATGTTTGGCGAAAAACTCCTTGCTATCTCTTTTCCCTGATAGATGACCAATTCTTATTTCACTTTGAACCGAGCCTTCTTTATGAATCAAATAAATAGTAAGGTTTTCCTTTTTGGATGGATATTCAGGTTCATTAATTTGTATCGTTGATTTCCAATCTGAAAGATATTTGTTCAGCTTTTCTTCCAGTTCATTCCTGGTTGAGTTTCCAACAACAATCAATGTAGAATGGCCGGGCATAAAATTATTTTTATAAAAATTTTTCATATCATTCTGAGAAATATTATTCACGTCATCATTGTAACCGATTGATGGATAAGCATAAGGATTCTCAGAACCAAATATTATTTTGTCAAAAGCGACATCAGCTATATCTTCAGGCGAATCCTGAATCTGCCGGATGTACGTAAGGGTTTTCCTTTTTTCCCTTTCAAACGATTTTTCATCCAGGTGGGGATGGCAAATTATTGTTCCGAATAATTCAAGTGATCGGTCCAGGTTTTCAGTTAAAGTCTGTATTGTCAGATGAATGTTGTCATTAAAGCAACTAATATTAAAACTGGAACCGAGAATATCTATTTCTTCTGAAAGTTCAATTGCGTTAAATTTGCCGGCTCCTTCATCGAGTACTCTTGCGAAGAGATTCGCAAGTCCCTTTTTATCGGTGAGATCATACTTGTTTCCCGATCCTGCAATTAAAGTAAATCTTAAAACAGGAAGGTTTTCCTTTCTGACAAAGAGGACATTAAGATTATTTTTAAGTTTAAACCTTACTATCTGTGGAAGCTTGAATTTTATTCCACCTGAAGGTGATGGTTTTATACTTCTGTCTAAAGTTTCATTCATTCTGCTTTCTATCAACGGGTCTTATTTGTAATTCGATGTATTTATTTGTCAGGTAATTATTAACGGCATTTTTAATCGATTCGTTTGTAACCTCTTCATATCTTTTCAAATCAAAATTAAAAGAGTTGGGTTCGTTCAGATAAAAATTATAGTGATTCAAATGATCTGCAATAACATCGAGGTTCTGCATCGAATTAATAAATGAAGACTTTATAAGATTTTTTGATTTTGTTAATTCTTTTTGTGTAATACCTTTCTTACCAATATTTTCTATTTCTCTAAAAATTTCTTCTTTCAGCTTACTTAATGAAATTCCAGGCTTAGCCGTCGCTATTATCATGTAGTGTCCATCATATTTACCTGAGAAATGGAAGGCGGAAACATCCTGAGCCATTTCAGTATCATAAACCAGATGCTTTGTTAAACGTGAACTTTTAGATCCGGTTAGAATATCCGAAAGAACGTCAAGTGAATTATCATTAACTCCGTATGCTTTTTCGGTATGCCAGGCAAAATAAACTCTTTCGAGCTGTACGTTTTCAAATCTTTCAATAAAAATATTTTCATTTAAATTTACTTCAGGTGTAACTAGTTGTTGTTTGTGATTGCCAGTATTCCCATTTGATGCCGGTAGCTCTTCAAAATATCTTAAAATTCGGTCTTTAATATTTTCTTTTTCAAAGCTTCCCGTTACAACAAGGGTAGCATTTGAAGGTGAATAGTATTTTTTGAAGAAACTTGAGACGTCATCAAGCCTATAGCTTTTGATATCGTTCATAAACCCGATTGTCGGCCAGCTATATGGGTGACCTTCAGGATATAAATTTGAAACCAGTATTTCCCAGGCTAAACCATAAGGCTGATTATCGTATCTTTCCAGTCTCTCGTTACTAACAACGCCAATCTGGTTTGTCAGTTTTTCCTGGGTGAGTGCAGGTAGTAAAAATCCCATCCTGTCTGATTCCAGCCAGAGAGCGAGATCGAGATAATTTGAAGGGACTTTTTCATAATAATTAGTTCTGTCAAAGCTGGTTGATCCGTTCAATGTTCCGCCAGCTTCCTGTATGTAACGAAAATGGATTTCTTTCGGAACGTTCTGGGAGCCCTGGAACATCATATGCTCAAATAAATGCGCAATTCCAGTTTTGCCTTTTATCTCATTTGAAGAACCAACTCTGTACCATAAATTTACCGCAACGAGAGGAAGAGTTGAATTATGATGGAGTATTACTTCAAGTCCGTTTTTTAATTTATATTTTTCGTAGTCAATATTTAATAGATTCATTCGCTGTAATCTTAATAACCTTTCAATACATATTCAATATTCTCAAGTTTACCATCAATATTAGAACGCGGACCAATGTTAAATATTTTGCACATCAGGGGATAAATATCAATATTGTTAATTGTTCCGACCCGGTAATTTTTCTTAAATGCAGGTCCCATGGCAAAGAATATTCCGTTCATATCCATCGCAAAATTATCATAACCATGGTTGCCACGGTTATCACTCTTTTCAGCCCACTTCATTGACCTATTATCTACAAGGCTCCATCCAAGATCGGCCATTATAATAATATCTGTGATAAATGCGTTGTTGGAGAAATGATAACAAGCAGGAATATTTTCTTTAGTGTAAACCTGGAAATGATTCCTGTTTTTTTTCAATAATTCATAAACTTCTTTTACTTGTGATTTTTCAGGCTGCAGCATCATGAACGGCCCGTTTTCCTGGTAATAGATTTTATAATCTTTTAAAATATCCTGGACATTTATAATCCGATCTTTTGAAATATTCGTCATTCCGTGATCTGAAACAAGAATTACATTTGTGCTGTCAAAAAGATTAATCTCTTTTAGCTTTTGAAAAAGCAATCCGAGCGCTGAGTCTTCTTTTTCAATAGCCCAATTAACTTCTTTAGAATCGGGACCGTATTTATGGCCCATATCGTCAGTAGCTTCAAAGTATAAGGTGATGAAATGCGGACGTTCGGAATAAGGGAGTTTCATCCAGTCGATTACTCCCTGCACGCGGGAATTAAATGCACGATCATGTTCATAGTGTACATAATAATCTGGGCTTCTGTAATCAGGTTTCATTTCCGAGCCGGGCCAGAAATAGCTTGCGGTTTTAATCCCATTTCTGTCAGCGGTCTGCCAGAAGGCCTCGCCTAAATACCATTTACCGTTTTGCACTTTAGTGGAATCGCTGAGTCTGTAAGTTTCTTTTGTGTATGGGTCGTAAAAAGTGTTTGCAATCAGTCCATTGTCAGCTGGATACATTCCCGGTAACAATCGCATAATGATTCGGAAATGTTTTTGAGGGAAAGCCTGATCTGAGAGAAATAGCCGATACTCCGTTCTCTTTCATGTATTGTATATTGGGCGAAATTCCTCTATTTGGATAATCCCAGCGGAATGCATCAAAAGATATTAGAATTAAATATGGTTTTGAATCTGTTTTACTGGTTTGTGAAATTGCATTATTACTGATAAAAAAAACTGAAAGCAGAATTATTAATAGTGTTTGTCTACTTGTTTTAATATTAAATTTACTAAACATTTTATTATTCCTTTTGGCTAAAATAAAATGAGGAAGTTATGCTTCCTGATTCAACCTGATGAAAGATTAATGTAAAAGTTTTAAAATTCTTTCGGGTCTTATAGAACCAATTAATCTGAAAAGATCTGAAAATGGAATGTCTCTGTCCCACGAAAATAAAACAATAAATGCTTCACCCACCACAGCGTCTCTAGGAACAAAGCCCCAATAACGGCTGTCCAGACTGTCATCCCGGTTATCACCCATCATAAAATAATAGTTCTTCTTAAATGTATATGATGTAACCGGCTTACCCTTAATTGTAATTTCATCTCCTTCTATTTTCACAACGCGCTTGCCGTATTCCCGGTCTATAATTGTCCTCCACTTTTCGATATTTTCAAGATTTAATGGAATCGTCCAGCCCTTTTTAGGAACAATTAGCGGCCCGTAATTATCCTTGTTCCAGGGAGCTCCTTTGGGAAATATGTCGGGATCAACATACCCTGGCGGCTTAATGTTTGGATCTAAATAAAGTATGTGTGTTGGAATCCATAATTGTTTGTGGTTAACGAAAACAACTTTATTAATTACTTGTATAGTATCTCCGGGAATGCCGATACATCTTTTAACATATTGAACTCCCCAATCATCAGCGTGCATTTGGTCTTTGCTGCCGGGAAATTCAAATACTACAATATCCTTTCTTCTTGGTTCTCTCAAAGCCGGTAAAGTGAAATAGGGAAGAGGAGAGTTTGTAAAAGGAATAAATCTTGGAGATGATGAGCCGTAAATGAATTTATTCACTAAAACAAAATCACCGACCAGTATTGTGTCTTCCATTGAGCCAGTGGGAATCCTGGTGTTTTGAACAAAGAAAGTTATGATAAAAAATGCAGCTATTAAGGCGAATATTAGTGATTCAAAGAATTCTCTTGTTTTTTCTTTTTTTGTCTTGGGTTTTTTAGGATCTTCAGGTGGTTTTATTCCTACGATTCTTTTTAAAACAGATTTAAATGACAATTTATTCTCCTGCAAGTAATAAGTTTAGTGCTTTATTTGTTTCTTATTTTTTCCAATTTATCTCTCAAAAGATCATTCACCATTTTCGGATTAGCTTTACCTTTAGTTTCTTTCATAACTTGTCCCACAAAAAATCCGAATACTTTTTCCTTGCCTTCAAAATATGTTTGAAGTTCATCTTTATGATTTTCAAGTATTGAATCTATAACTTTACCGATTTGAGAAGTATCACTAATTTGCACAAGGTTTTTCTCTTTGACGATTTCTTGCGGGCTTTTGTGTCCCTTCAGCATTTCAGGGAAAATTTCTTTAGCAATCTTCCCGCTTATCGTTCCTTCATTTATCAGGCTGATTAATTTACCGAGATTTTCAGCTTTAATCGGAAAATCTTTTATATCGATTTTTTCTTCGTTGATAATTTTCAGAACGTCACCCATAATCCAGTTGCTTGTGCTTTTGTAGTCGTCTGTAAATCTTAACACGTTTTCATAATAATCTGCAATTCCACGGCTCAAAGTTAAAATTTCAGCATCGTACACAGGTAAACCAAACTTCTTAATAAATCGTTCTTTTCTTACTTCGGGAAGTTCAGGAAGTTTCTGTGAAATCTCCTTTTTCCACTTTTCATTAATGATAACCGGGAGAAGGTCCGGCTCGGGAAAATATCTGTAATCGTGAGCTTCTTCTTTGCTTCTCATTGGAATGGCTTCATCTTTATCAGGATTCCACAAGAGTGTTTCCTGGACAACCTTTTCTCCATCTTCCAAAAGTTCTATTTGCCGGGATATCTCAAAGTTTATTGCCTTTTCAAGATTTCGGAACGAATTCATATTTTTTATTTCTGTTTTAGTACCGAGCTCCTTTTGGCCTTTGGGTCTGACCGAAATATTTGCATCACATCTGAGAGAACCTTCTTCCATATTCCCGTCGCAGATTTCCAGGTACTGTACAGTCTGTCGAATTTTGTTGAGATACTGAACAGCTTCTTCAGCACTGCTGATGTCCGGTTCGCTTACAATTTCAATTAATGGAACGCCACACCTGTTAACATCGACCAATGTTTCAAAAGCCTGATCGTGAATTGATTTTCCGGCATCTTCCTCCATGTGAATTCTGGTTATTCCGATTTTTTTTGATGTTCCTTCTTTAGCTGTGACGGTTACAAAACCATGTTCACAGGCAGGAAATTCATATTGCGAAATCTGGTATCCTTTCGGAAGGTCCGGGTAGAAATAATTTTTTCTCGCGAAGACTGATCTTTCATTAATAGTACAGTTTGTTGCCATTCCCATTAATGTAATGAACTCAACAACTTTTTTATTAAGCACTGGCAGAACGCCCGGATGACCTAGGCAAACAGGACACACGTTTGTGTTAGGCGAATTTCCAAATTTAGTTGAGCAGCTGCAAAAGGCCTTTGATTCTGTAATTAATTGTGCATGTACTTCAAGGCCAATTACGGCTTCGTGTTTATCGTTCATTATCTCCGATCTGGGAATTTTAAACGTTAAATATATAAAAGAAATGGGTTATATCGAAGGGAGGAAAAGCAATGGCTGTAATGCATTTGATTCAAAAACTACTAATTAAATAAAATTTCAAGGCTTTGGTGAAGCAACCCCAGCAGCTACTTTAATATCATCTTCTTTATTAGAATTAATCGTGTCAAGTTCTGCAATGATAGTGTTTTTGACTTTATCAAATTCAGGCAAATATTTTGGATCGACAGGATGAACTGAAGGAATTTTTTGTCTGAACGGATCAACCTGCATACCATTTTTCCAGAACCTGTAACAGACGTGAGGGCCTGTTGCTTCACCTGTCATTCCGACGTACCCTATAACCTGTCCCTGCTTAACACGTACTCCATTGTGAATTCCTTTTGCTATGTGCGACATATGAAGATACTGTGTGGAATAAACGCTGTTATGTCTGATCTTCACATAATTTCCATTGAAGGTTGAATAAGTCGCAGCAATTACAACTCCATCCCCCGTTGAAAGTATGGGAGTCCCTGTTGGTGCGGCATAGTCTGTGCCGAGGTGAGCTTTAACTCTGTGTTCTATCGGATGGTATCTTCGTAATGAATATCGTGAGCTTATTCTGCTAAACTTAACCGGCGCTTTTAAAAACGCTTTTCTAAGACTTTTTCCATTTTCGTCAAAGAATTCATTTTTCCCATCCTGATCAAAATTTATTGCGTAATATGGTTCTCCCCGGTGGTTGAAATAAGCTCCGACAATATTTCCAATTCCTATCGGCTTTCCGTCAACATATTCTTCTTCGAAAATTACTTTAAAGCTGTCACCTTTTTGGATTCTATAAAAGTCAATTTCCCAGGCATATATCTCTGATAATTTAATTACAAGCTCTGGATCAACTTCATTATCTACCATAGTTTGGTAGAGCGAATTGTTAATTGTTCCTTCAACTGTCCTGTTTTTTATCTCAACTTTTTTCGATCCGTCATAAACCTTTCCTGAATCTTTCAGATCAACAACTACAAAGTCAATTGGATTTTTTTCGTAAACAAGGTAATCCAGTTTTGGAATGCTATCCTGAGTCATATAAACGTGATACCTGTTACCAGATATGATTTTTCGAAAGTCAAAAACCTTATCATAATTCTTAACTAAAAAATCAATAGTTGGATACCCGATATTATAATTTAATAGAATGTCTGAGAAAGTTTCATTGGTGTTAACGGAGAGATCATCCTTGATCAAATGATTTGAAATAAATCCAAATTCATTTGGTTTGGGGGCAGTAACAGTTTCTACCTTAGTTTGTTGATTATCTACTAAAATATATTTATCGAGAACTGTATATGCGATAAGTACAAACGCTACAATATAGAACAAGTATGTAACTAAAGTAAATCTTTTTAGCTGCTTCATTAAAGCCTTTCAGGAGTTGAAAATAATCTTCATCCAAATTTAAGATTTAATGTTTATGATTGCAATTTTTGATATTAAATGAATTTCTTCTTTGTGATGAAATGCCTAATTTTTAAAGCTATAATCTTCAGGTAAATATATATGATAATTTATTCAGTAAGTCTTAGAGTAAAAACGGATATTGCGGATGAATGGCTGCAGTGGATGCAAGGGGAACACATTCCGAACATGTTAAATACAGGCTATTTTAATAGTTATAAGATATTTAAAATACTTGTTCCTGAAACTGAAGCTGATTTTATTGTTTACAGGGTAAACTATGAACTCGATTCGTTTGAGAAATATACCGAATATGCTCAGAAAGAAGCAAAAAGGTTACAGGAAGCAGCAGCTGCCAGATACCACGGCAGATATACTGCCTCGAGAGAAGTGATAGAAAAACTATAAAACTTTAGAATTAACCAGGAAACTAAAATGCACAGGATATTCTTCAAAAAAGGCAGGGCAATTTTATATCTGATCTTGTTCCTTATTTGTAGTTTAAATGCCCAAAGCCAATCTAAATTTGTTTTGGATATAAAAACAAGAAATTATGATCAGAAAAATGTAAAATTATTTTTGAGTTTTGGTTTTCATAAAGAGGAGGTAATAGGGAAGGAGGAATTTACCTTCGCACCGCTCATTGACAATTTTGATCAACTTATTCTTCATTGCAAAACCACAAAAGTATCGTCTGTAAAATATGGAAATGAAAACCTGAAGTTTTCACAGGATAGTGATCTGCTATATATTAATTTCCAAGAAGAATTAAATAAAAATAAAAACGTAACTATTACGATCGAATATACATCCTTGCCGAGTTCAGGATTATTTTTCTTTTATCCCGCTAAAGAAAATCCGAAAATTCCTTACCAGATTTGGTCACAGGGTGAGGGAACGGAAAACAGATATTGGTATCCTGCTTACGATGAACCTGATGATAAATTATCATCTGAAATTATTGCGACTGTTCCAGATAGCCTGATTGCTATTTCTAATGGAGATTTGATTTCTGTCACTCAAAATGCTTCAGTTAAAACAAAAACGTTTGATTGGAAAATGGATCAGGTTCATGCAAACTATTTAACTACTTTGATCGTCGGTGATTTTGTAACCGTAAAAGAAAAATTACGTGGAACAATTCTTGAATATAATTTACCAAGAGAATGGAAAGACAAATACAATTATTTCTATGGCAGAACTCCACAGATGCTTAACTTTTATTCAAATTACATCTATCCATATCCATATTCACGTTATGCTCAAACAACGGTACAGGATTTTCTTTACGGTGGGATGGAAAACGTTACAGCTACAACACTCAATAGACGGCTCATGCATGACCAAAGAGCTGTTCCGAATTACAGTGCAGACGGTTTGATAGCTCACGAGTTTGCTCACCAATGGTTTGGCGATTTCTTGACCTGTAAAACATGGAAACATGTCTGGTTGAATGAAGGTTTTGCTACATACCTAACTGATCTATGGACCGAAAATGAATATGGAAAGAATGAGTTCCGATATCTGAGATATAATGAAAATATGGCTTACTTTAATGAAGTTAAAGATGATCCTCTAAAAAATATTAAACGTGATTCAACCGGTGTTGTACCGGCTGAAATGGGTGGTGGTAAAGCTTATGATAGAGGAGCTGCCGTGCTTAATGTTCTGAGATTTTACCTCGGTGATAAGGCTTTTGAAAAAGGAATACATCACTATGTAAGTGAATTTAAAGATTCCGCAGTAGTCACAGAAGATTTCCGAAAAGCGATGGAAGAATCATCCGGGAAAGATCTTAAAGAATTTTTTAATCAATGGATTTATGGCGCAGGTTTCCCTGTGTATAATGTTTCATATAAGTGGGATGAAAACACAAAAAAACTGACTCTGAATGTTAAGCAGGTTCAGGAACAACTACCCGCGGTCGGATTATTTACTGCTCCTGTCCTTATAGAAATTGTTGCCGGGAAACAGGACATACAAGAAGAATTATTGATAAGTAAGAAAGAAAATTCATTTACATTTGATTGTAATGAAAAGCCACAGCTTGTTCGTTTCAATAAATATTTCCGAACACTATGTGTCGTCCATTTTAACAAAGATTTTGATGAACTTATTTACCAGCTTCAATATGACGATGATGTAACAGGAAGAATGGTCGCGGCGCAGGCAATGGCCGAGTTTGGTGAAAAAGCAGTTCCTTATCTTGAGAGAACGATTCGGAGAGATAATTTTTATGGTGTTCGAATAATCGCTGTTCAAAGCCTCAGAAAAATCGGCGGGGACATTGTTTATAAGCCATTGCTTGAAGCTGCCGAAGATCCCGATGCAAGAGTGAGAGAAGAGGCAGTTAAATCGTTATCGATTTTTCATAATGATGAAAACGGAAAATTTCTTGCTTACAAATTTAATACTGAAACCAATGATTATGTTAAGGGTGCTGCCGCGTTTTCTATCATTACGATCAGGATGAAGGATGCTTTTAAATTTGCAGAAAAAGCATTAACCCTCGACTCTCACAGAAATATAATAAGAAGATATATTTTCGAAGGATTGAATAACCTAAAAGACCCGCGTTCAATTAAACTGACTAAAGAATACACAAAGTATAAATACAGCTATGGTGGAATGCATTTACTTGATATTGTTGCACTGGATTGTGCAATGAATTTTGCAAAAACTCATCGGAAAGAAGTTATCGATGCCGTTTCAGAAGCCCTTAGAAATCCGTATTTCAGAACGAGGAATCACGCAGCTGATCTTTTAGTAAAGTTAGATGCAAAAGAAAAACTCCCTTTACTTAAAGAAATAGAAAAAAATGAGAGAAGACAGGTAGTTTTGCGTACCCTTGATGCTGCTATAAACAAAATTGGAGACCAAATAAACCTAGCGCATAAATATGTTTTTTTTTGATGAAAAAGATTTTAATTTTTCAAACCTTTTAGCCGATTAATGATCCTAATATTTCGAATTATTTTTTAAACCGGAGGAGTGATGAAAAAGTTAATTTTTTCAGTCTTTAGCATGGCTATTGTTTGCCTGTTGAGTTTTCTTGTCTTTGGTTCCGCCCCACAAAAGAGTTCTTCTGATAAAGAAATAACTAAAGTCGAAAATTTTACTTTAAAGGATTACAACGGTAAGTCCCATTCACTAACTGATTATAAAAATTCTAAGGTAATCGTTCTGATGTTTATTTCAACTAAATGTCCGGTTTCAAATTCTTACAACGAAAAGATGAAAGATCTTTACGATAATTATCATTCAAAGGATATTGAATTCATAGGAATTAATTCTAATAAGGCAGAGGATATCGATAACATAAAAGAGCACGCCGAAGATCATAATTTCAAGTTTACGATTTTAAAAGACTGGAATAATGTTATTGCCAACAGACTGGATGCACAGGTAACACCTGAAATTTATGTCTTGGATTCTGATTTTGAAATTTTGTACCACGGCAGAATTGATGATGCAAGAGGGGCAGGACAAGCAAAAAATAATGATCTAAAAAACGCACTGAACGAAATATTATCAGGTAAAAAAGTAGCTGTTCAAAAGACAAGAGCTATGGGCTGTACAATTAAAAGAGTTGATTCGTGAAAATTAATAAATATTTTCTGATTGCTGGTGGAATGCTTTTAGTATTAGCAATAGTTTTGATTTTTGCCGGCAAAAGAAATGATGCTACAGCGGATAGTAAATCAGGTTATGATAATATTTGGGTAATTGATAAAGACCAGCTTTCCAGCCTAATTAGTAATAGAAACGGTAGAGTTTTATTTGTTAACGTGTGGGCAACCTGGTGCATTCCTTGTGTAGAAGAATTTCCTGAACTTATCAAACTGAATGACAACTTTAAGGACAAGCCAGTTGACTTTGTGAGTCTAAATGTCAACCTGCTTGCTGAAAAAGACTCACTTGTTGTTCCTTTCCTTCAGAAAAACAAATCAATTCTGGATGTTTATATGGCGAGCAAGGACAATGTAGATGCACTTTTAGATTTGCTGGATAAAAATTGGTCAGGCGCTGTACCGGTAACCTTTATTTTTGACAAAGACGGCAAAAGGCAGGTTTCAATTGTGGGCAAAAGAGACTATGATTTTTTTAAATCTTCTATTGATAGCTTGCTTAACAAATAGTTAATATTAAGTATAGAATAGGGATAAATTCACCCTGATTAAAGTTTTTGCTAAAATTTAGAATTAATCCATTTAAACTTTCATATTTTTTATCGATCTTTTACTTTATGTATGAAATCAAGAGGAGATAAAATTTGCTTTTTAAGAAAATGAAAAGAAACAAAAAAGGCATGTCACCGGGTTCGCTAGTATTTACAGGTGAGAAAAAGGTTGAAGAAATAAAAATTAGTGCATTCGATTTTAATGCAAGCAGGGTACATGAAATAAATATTTCTGAGCAGGAATTAAGCAAACTTAAAAAATATAAATCAAGTAAAAATGTTACGTGGATAAATATTTGCGGAATACATAATACTCAAGTGATTGATGAAACGGGAAAAATATTTGGAATTCACCCGCTTGTTCTTGAGGATATCCTAAATGTAAATCACGGTCCCAAGTCTGATGAATATGATGATTACGTTTTCATAGTTACAAAAATGATAAGTTATAATAATGAATTAAATGAATTGAATATAGAACAGGTGAGTTTTGTACTTGGTAAAAAATTTTTAATCACATTCCAGGAAAGGGAAGGCGATGTTTTTGACCTGATTAGAGAAAAGATCAGAAGTAATAATGGAAGAATTAGGAAGTCAGGTGCTGATTATTTGGCATATAGATTAATAGACACTATGGTTGACAATTATTTTACAGTGCTTGAAAAAATTGATGAACACATTGAAAAAATTGAAGATTCATTGCTAGTGAGTCCGGAAGAAGGGACACTCCAGAAAATTCATTCAATCAAAAAGGAAACAATAAGGTTGAAGCGCGCGGTTTCCCCGTTAAGAGATATTATATACACTTTGGAACGGGAACAATACAGTTTCATTGCAAAATCAACTTATATATATCTTCGGGATCTTCATGATCATATCAAGCAGATTGCTGATAATGTTGAAAACTATAGGGAAGTAATCAATGGTTTGCAGGAGGTCTACATCTCACAGTCCGGTCAAAAAATGAATGAGATTGTGAAAATTCTCACTATTATTTCTACGATCTTTATTCCTTTAACTTTTATTGTCGGTATTTACGGAATGAATTTCCACGCCGAAAACAGTCCTTGGAATATGCCGGAATTAAGTTGGAAATATGGTTACCCGTTTGTCATTTTAGTTATGATTTGTGTTGTTATAGGTATGCTAATTTTCTTTAAAAGAAAGAAATGGCTTTAAATAATTAAGCGCTATTTTTTCATAGTTAATTTAAACTCTGAAAAATATTTTGTAATTTCAAAGTCGGCTTAAGGTAATTTCCCACATAAAAATATCAGGGGAAGTAAAATATATGAGAACTAAAAAAAAATTTGAAAGGCCAATTTTTCTGTCAGTTGTTAAAACAGGGTCAACAAATGAAACAACGTCGTTGCCATTAAGATCTGAGATAGACGAAAAATATAAGTGGAATTTAAGTGATATTTATCCTAACGAAGAAAACTGGAATAAGGACTTCGAGTGGGTAAAAACGAATATTGATAACTATAAAAATTTTGTTGGTAAATTATGCGAATCTGCTGATGTGTTGCTTCAATGCCTGAAGTTTGATGACGAGATGGGTATTAAGCTTGAAAGGTTATATCTTTATTCAATGCTTGCTAAAGATAGTGATATGAAAGTGACAAAGTATCAGGCAATGAATGATAAGATTAAAAACCTTTACGCTCAAATATCAACGGCCAATTCATTTATTCATCCTGAAATTCTTACTATACCCGAACAAAAGATTTCACAATTCTTAAATTCAAATAATGAACTTAATGTCTACCGGCATTATATCGATAACCTGATAAGGACAAAGCCGCATACCCTATCGTCTGAACAGGAAAAAATTCTGGCACTATCATCAGAAACTACCCAGGTTGCCTATAATACATTTTCAATGTTTACCAATGTAGACTTGAAATTTCCTGTAGTTGAAGATGATGAAGGGAAACCGACGGAAATATCTCATGCTCGTTATTATGCAGCAATGTATTCAAAAGACAGAAAATTCAGAGAAAGGGCATATAAAAATTATTATAAATCTTTTAGCGATTTCGTTAATACTTTTACTTCTTTATTTAACGGTAATCTCAAGAGTAATATTTTTAATGCAAAAGCCAGGAATTATAATTCTGCAAGGGAAGCAGCTCTGGACAGGAACAACATTCATGTTTCTGTATATGATAATTTAGTAGAGAACACGAACAAAAATTTAAAACCTCTTCACAGGTGGTCTGCTCTTAAGAAAAGATTGTTAAAACTTAAAGAGCTTCATCCTTACGACACTTATGTAACCCTTTTCACAATGAAGGAAAAGAAATATTCTTATGAAGAAGCAAAAGGAATAATTAGTAATGCTTTGAAACCTATGGGGGAAGAATATCTTAACTCTCTCCAAACAGCCTTTGATAATAGATGGATAGATGTTTATGAAACCAGGGCAAAGCGAAGCGGAGCATATTCTTCGGGAACTACCTTTGGAGTACATCCTTATGTCCTTTTGAATTGGGCTGATCTTCTAAACGATGTTTTTACTCTTGCACACGAAATGGGACACAATATGCATTCTTTTTATACTGGTATGTCTCAACCTTATCCTTATGCAAATTATACAATTTTTCTTGCTGAAGTAGCCTCTACTTTTAATGAAGCATTATTACTCGACTATTTAATAAAGAATGTAAATTCAAACGAAGAAAAATTATACTTCCTTGAAAAATATCTGAATAATATTACCGCAACGTTTTATCGCCAGGTTATGTTTGCAGAATTTGAAATGAAGGCATATGCTGCTTCAGAAAAAGGCCAGGCATTAACTCATGAAGATCTTTGCAATATGTACAGTGATATGTATCAAAAATATTGGGGTCCGGAAATGGTGTTAGATAAAGAAGAAAGCTATACCTGGGCAAGGATACCGCATTTTTATTATAATTTTTATGTTTATCAATATGCTACAGGATTTGCTGCTTCTGAAACTTTATCTGAAAAGGTTTTAGCAGAAGGTAATCCCGCAGTTAATAAATATTTAAATTTTCTAAAAGCAGGCAGCAGTTATTATTCAATAAATATATTGAAAGGTGCGGGAGTAGATATGAACACTCCGGAACCTGTTGTTGCAGTCACGAAAAAAATGGATCAGTTAATAGATGAGGTTGAGTCAACTCTTAGTTAATTGACATGATTATTTCACGAATCACAAATATCTTTTCTAAAAAAATAGTAAAGGAAAAATCCCTGAATGAAGGTTTACACCAAAGAAGCTCTTAATGATTTTAATCAATCATTGACTTACGACGATATAAGTTTAATTCCTACAGAAATTTCAAGAATTAAGTCAAGAACAGAAGCAAGTACAGCATGTAATTTTCTTGGACTAAATTTAACGGTGCCTGTTGTTTCAAGTCCTATGGATACTGTAACAGGAATCGAAATGGCAAAATCGCTTACTGACCTTGGTTGTCTTGGTATATTGAACAGATTTGACAGCTCATTAAAGGAAATTTTGGCGGATAATAATAACGGCAAAAAAATAAGAGGCGTTTCGATAGCTCTTACTTCACCGCTTAATGAAATTGAAAAATTAGTTGAGGCAGGATATATTATTTGTATTGATACCGCCAATGCAAATAACAATGAAGTACTGAATAAAACTGAGGAAATAAAAAAGAAGTTTGATGCAAAATTAATTGTAGGGAATATTGCACATGGAAAGAGCCTGGCACAACTTGAAAGTGCCGGCGCAGATGCGGTAAGAGTAGGAATAGGCAGTGGGAGCGTATGTACAACTTCAATTCAGACAGGAATTGGAATTGGACAGGTTTCGTCTTTACTAAATGTTTTGTTTTCAAGAAAAGAAAATAAACTGAATATTAAAATTATTGCAGATGGTGGAATTAAAAGTCCGGGAGATGTTGCAAAAGCAATTGCGCTTGGCGCTGATGCTGTTATGCTGGGAAGAATGCTTTCGGGTACAAGAGAAACTCCCGGTGAGATAATCAAATATAATGGACAACTATGGAAGAAATACCGCGGCTCGGCTTCTTTCGGAGTGAAAATGCGAAATGAATTTATTGAGGGTGAAGAAACGATGGTGGCATATAAAGGCGTTGTTAAAAATGTGATTGATAGTATTTCAGATGGGCTGAGAAGTTCTATGAGTTATATGAATTGTTTTGCTCTGGATGAATTAAGAAAAATTGATACTTTTGCCGTTCTCAGCAACAGCTCATATCTTGAAAGATTACCCAAAATGTAAATTAGAATATTTTGTATGATTTCAAATGAAAGACTATGATCTGAAGTTAAATCATGTAAATAAATTCAGTCCGGTTTATGCGTCAATACTTTTCGTTATTGGAATAACGCTTGTTTTAATTTCTTTGACAGATATTAAAACACAATGGCTTCTTCCACTTTTAATATTATACTTTTCTGTTAGGGCAGTCATTCATTTTTATAAATATCGTTACAAGCCTATAGAGATAAAAACTAAAAACGGTAAAATTATTTTTAAAGATCTATTTAAGAAAGAAATAGAAATTATTCCTGGTGATATTAAAGAGATTGAACTAAACAATAAGAATGAATTTATAATTAGGACCGCAGATCAAAAAATAACGGGTCAGAATGGTTTTAAGGAATTTATAGATTTTGCCGAAGATCTGAAAAAAGAAAATGAAAATATAAACCTGGTTGGCTTCTAATTTATTGTATAGCGCAGGATGGTATCCTGTGCTACGATAAAAGTCTATTTAATTAATTTTGAAGTTTTTTAACCGCAAAGAGTTACTTACAACCGAAACAGAGCTCATCGACATTGCAAGCGCTGCGAACATTGGATTGAGCAACCCAAGTGCTGCTAGCGGTATTCCAATAGTATTATAGATAAAAGCCCAGAATAAATTCTGCTTGATTATAGATATAGTCCTTTTAGATAATTTGACTGCTCCAATCACTCCTTCAAGGTTTCCGCTCATCAAAACAACCGAACCAGTCTCCATTGCAATCTCGGTTCCGCTTCCTATTGCTATCCCCACATCACTTTGAGCAAGTGCAGGTGCATCATTTATGCCATCGCCAACCATTGCAACAACTTCATTGTTGCTCTGATATTTTTTTACGGCATTTGCTTTATCATCCGGCATTACTTCAGCTTCAAATGAGTCGATCCCAATTCTTTTTGCAATATTCTCGGCAGTGCTGAAATTATCGCCGGTTATCATAACTGTTTTTATACCCATTTCTTTAAGTTTCTCTATAGCTTCTCTGGAATCGCTTTTGATCGGATCTTCAATTCCAAGCAGTCCTTTTAATTCACCATCAATATTTATAAAGATAATAGTTTTGCCCTCACTTGATAATTTCTCAATTTCATTTTTGAACTTATCTGTTTTAGTAGAGTAATCATCCATCAGTTTTTTATTACCGATAATAATTAATTTTCCATCAATAATTGCAGAAATTCCCTGTCCAGTTAGACTCTTAAACGATTCTGTTTCAGTTAAATTTAAGTTTTTCTCTTTTGCATATTTTACTATTGATTCTGCTATGGGGTGTTCAGACTTATTTTCAACTGACGCAACAAATGTTAACAATTCATTTTCGGTTATTTCGTTTGTGAAAATATCGGTAACTGTTGGTTCGCCTTTGGTTATAGTCCCGGTTTTATCAAAAATTACGGTATTGATTTTGTGAGCAAGTTCAAGGCTTGAGCCATTTTTAATAAGAATACCAAGCTGTGCTCCTTTTCCCGTTCCAACCATCAGAGCGGTCGGTGTAGCTAATCCAAGTGCACACGGGCAGGCTATAATTAACACTGCAACAAAATTTATCAAACCGATATTTAAAGCGTTAGTACCTCCAAAGATTAACCAGAGTATAAAAGTTAAAATTGCCGCTCCTACTACCGCAGGAACGAAAATGGCAGCAACTTTATCAGCCAAATTTTGTATTGGAGCTTTTGAGCCCTGAGCCTCTTCCACCATTTTTATTATTTGTCCGAGAACAGAGTTATCACCCGTTTCAGTTATCTCAAATTCGAATGATCCAGTTTTATTTATTGTTCCGCCAATTACATTATCGCCTTTGGTTTTTTCAACCGGTCTGCTTTCACCTGTAATCATAGATTCATCCAGTACAGAATTTCCTGAAACTATTATGCCGTCTGCCGGAATTTTCCCGCCGGGTTTTACGATCACAATATCCTTTTTTTGCAGTTTATCGATTTCAATTTCTACTTCTTTCCCGTTGCGTTTTATCAGTGCTGTTTTAGGCTTGAGTCCCATCAATTTTTTAATTGCTGTGTTGGCTTTCGATTTTGCTCTTGACTCCAGCCAGCGCCCCATAAGTATTAATGTGATGATCACAACAGCAGTGTCAAAGTATACGTGCGGCTCATTCCCTGGTTGTAAAATCAATTCCGGAAATAATGTTACAAGAGTGCTGAATAAAAAAGCGGTTCCTGTGCCTATTGCAACAAGTGAATTCATATCAACTGAAAAATACTTTAGATTATTCCAGAAGATTTCGAAAAACCTTTTGCCTGGGATAAATATTACAGGAATAGTAAGAAGTAATAAAACTTTATTAAACTGGTCTGTTGATAAAGGGATGATTTCCCTGAATGTTTCAAAAGACATACCCATGCTGATTATGAGTATAGGGATTGTCATAATTAACGAAAAAATAAAATCCTTTTTGAGCTTGCTTTCATAAGCTGAATGCTGATCTTCAACGTCTTGATTCCCTGTTTTCTTTTCGGTAGTGGTTTCTTCGTTTATATCAATCTTATAACCAGCTTCTTCAACAATATTTTTGATATCTTTTAAATCAGTTGTATCCGGATCATATTCAAACGAAGCTTTTTCCGAAGCGAAGTTAACTGTTACATTTTTTATCCCTTCGATTTTAGAAATTGCTTTTTCAACCCTTGCAACACAGCTCGCACAAGTCATGCCTTCAACCGGCGCTGAAATTCTTTTTGATTTTACATTTTCGTCTGTCATTTTATTCTCTATCTTTCTTAAAGGATTACAAATTATACCAGCTTATAGCCCGCATTTTCTACGGCAGTCTTTAAGTCGTTCTCTTTAATTTTTTGTTCGTCAAATTCTACTTCAGCAGAACCTATTTGTACATCTTTTACATTTACGTCCAATTTTGAAAGTTCACTTTTTACAGCGTGAACACAATGCTGGCAGGACATTCCTTCAATATTTAATTTTTTTGTAGTCATTTTTAATACCTCGTTATTTTATCATTTACAAGGCAAAAGTATTAAAATGATGGCGTGGGAGCGTTACAATAATTGATCTAAAGTTTATAGAATTTTAAACCTTGTCGAGGGGGATTCTTTTTTTGTGTTTCAGGCTTTTATAATGGCTGGGTGTAAATCCGGTGACTTTTTTGAATTGGCTGGACAAATGCTGAACACTGCTGTAACCGAGGTTGAAAGCTATTTCGCTTAAGGTTAGTTCATCATATACCAAGAGTTCTTTTACCTTTTCAATTTTCTGATGGATAATATATTTTTCAATTGTTGTATCTTCCAGCGAAGAAAATAAGTGGCTAAGATATTGATATGTTACATTCAGGTTTTCAGACAGGTATTTCGAAAAATTAAATTTTTCTATTTCTCCCGGTTGTGTGGCTTGGATTTTTTCAATTACAAGAGTTTTTATTTTTTCTACAAGTTTACCTTGCTTATCGTCAAGTAATTCAAAACCATTTGTTTCAAGAATATTTCTGACCTCATCAAAATTCACAGGTTTGTTATTAGTTTCGATAGTGGCCTCACCAAGCTCAACATTTTTTACCTTTAAGCCGATTTTTATCAACTCTTCTTTGACCACTTTAATGCATCGCGGACATACCATGTTTTTTATATAGAGTGTTTGTGTCTGCACAATTATACCAGATAATTATAAATTACAAGAAGATAATGTAATGTCATAAATGATGACAATATCAAAGATAATGCCTGATGGTATAGAAAGGAATGCTATTATTCGGTATTAAGAGTTTTAACCTTTAGTTTGTGCATCGGCCTGGAATCATTATTTGAATAAAAATTATAAATGTTAAAGACTTCGTTAGGAGATTTTCCGGGTGTTTCAGTTCTTGGAGAATGATTAGAGTTTTCTGCTACAGCGAGTCTCATAAACTTCTTCTTATTACGACCTGAAGCTATTGGAAAAATTTTGGCTGTCTGGTTATTTTTGTTTAGAACTTTGAATTTTTTGCTGATTGAATTTTTGCTTACCTTTTCGTCAGAGGTGTCTTGTACCACTAATAATGGGCTCGAATCGAAAATAATAGGCTTTCTTTCATAAGGTTTTGCGCGGTTTCGGTTCTTGATTTTGTAAACTACAAAGGAGACCGTAAAAGTTATGGATGTTAATAATGTAAAAATGCCTAGTGATGCCTTTATGATAGGTATTAGTTCCACATTGCCCTCGAAAAATATAACTTTGCTTAATTTCTATGTGAATTTGGACAATTTTGGTGCCAGCAGCTACTCAGACTTATAGTGCTTTTGGTGGCTAAATTCATATAAAAAGCTGTGATTTATTATCATAATGAGACTTGTTTTGGTGTCTGCATAGAAAAGATACAGGCTGGAAATATCCGAAAATTAATTTGTTTATGGTGTTAATTTATTATTTATTTTTTAATAGAAGCAATTTTGTATGTGTATTATATAGATAGTGTGGAATAAGTTGATTTTACACTAAATGTTTAATAATTTAAGTAACTAATTTATAAAGACTTATAAATTATTAACAACTTAAAGGTGGTGACATGACCAAGGCTGATATTGTTGATAAGGTTGCATCAGGAACAGGCTTAACCAAGCTGGAAACAGAAGCTATAATAGAGGGCTTTTTTAAAACAGTTATTGAATCTCTGAAGGAAGGCAAAGGAATAGAGATTAGGGGATTTGGAAGCTATAAAGTGAAGAAGAAAAATGCCCGTCAGGCGCGAAACCCTAAAACTGGTGAATCAGTATTTGTGCCTGAACACTATGTTCCCACTTTTAAATTTTCAAAAGATTTCAAGGAAATGGTTGACAAGGGAATGAAGGAGCGGGAGTAATAAAAACTTATGCCTAAGTTTTGTCCTGAGTGTGGTCTTAAATTAGAAAAGGAATTTAAATTTTGTCCGGAATGCGGTGTTAGTTTTAGAAATTTGAACCAACAAAATTCCCCGAATGATAAGATAAGCGATGTTGTTGTCTGTAATAACTGTGGTGAAGAGAATAGTCCTGAAAATTTTATTTGTGCAGGCTGTGGAATAAAGTTAAAAGACAAAGCTGAAGATAAACAAGTAAAAAGCACAGCGCAACCTGTTGAAAAAAAGAAGCAGCATTCCCACCAGAAAAAAGCATCGAAGCAAAGCGGGGTTCCTGATAAAAAGCAGCAGCAGCCATTATCCAAGACTTTGAATAGGAAAGAGCTTTTTATTATTACCGGGATATTGTTAGTAGCGATTGTCCTTATCCTGAGTTTTTCCGGCGTCTTGGATGCAAAAAAAGTTACCGAGACTGATCTGGGAAATGTAAACCAGGTTCAGAGTTCCGGTGTTAATCTAAATAATATTCAGAAAATAAATGAGCTGGAAGCTCGCGTAAAAGCAAATCCAAATGATAAAGAATCAATTTTAGCATTAGCGCACCTTAAGAATGACTCTGGCTTGTATGAGCAGGCAATAGTAAATTATAAACAATATTTAAAGATACAGCCTGAAGATGCTGATGCAAGAGTAGATATGGGGGTTTGTTATTATAATTTAGGAGATTTTAAAACAGCTATAAGTGAAATGGAAACTGCTTTAAAATATAAACCTAATCATCAGATTGCGTTTTTAAATTTAGGGATAGTAAATTTGTCAGCCGGGGATTTGGAAAAATCAAAAGAATGGTTGAACAAAGCGGTTAAGCAAAACCCTGATAATGATGTTGGAAAAAGGGCAAAAGAATTATTAGAATCACATGCAAAATAAATAATAACGGAGGTAACTAATGCCTTGCGGCAAAAAAAGAAAGCGTCATAAAATGTCGACGCACAAAAGGAAAAAAAGACTTAGAAAAAACAGACATAAAAAGAGAGCTAGATAGTCTTTTATAATTTTAACTTAGGCAAACTCATAATTTTATCTGTTCAGGGATAGAATGGTTTGCCTTTTTTTAAGCCATCTTAGCTCAGCTGGTAGAGCAACTCATTCGTAATGAGTAGGTCGCCGGTTCGATTCCGGCAGATGGCTCACTATTCTTTTTGTCCCTACTCTAAAGAAAATTAAAGTTGATAACTTTAGTCGTCCCCAATATTAGTTTAATATTAAATGCTTTATCATTAATTAATTACCTTCATAACTCTTTAGAATTATAATGCTGAATCAAAATTTATAATCAAATGTCTGACATTTCTAAAAAGAATTCTAAATAAATTATATAAATATTTTATTTATAGCATTCTAAAAACTCTTCAAGTTTTCGCCTTTTTAATCTCTTTCCTTTACAAGAATTTACCTGATTCCCTAAAGTAACTTCTTAAGTGCATGTGCCTCTTCTTTGGGAAACTCGTGGAGAATAATCAAAATAATCCTTGACAATTGGCAATAATTTCCCTTATTTTGGGGAGTAGTGGGGAATTGTGGTGAAAAATACCAAATAAGGATTTAGCCGTGTTTAGAGGACAATTTACATATTCGGTCGATGCTAAAGGAAGAGTCAGTATTCCTGCAAAGTTGCGTAAGCATGTATCACCTGAAGCAAATGATACTTTTGTAATGACCAGGGGAACAGGAAAATGTATAGACGTTTATCCGCTGGACCAATGGCTTGTCTTCGAAAAAAAACTTGAAGAACTAAATCCTTTCGATCCGCAAAAAGCAAAATTTATAAGAATGATTTTGCAGCATGCAGCCGAAGATACTTTTGATTCACAATCGAGAATATTAATTCCACAAACACTTTTGGAATATTCAGGGATAAAAAAAGAAGTTATAATACTTGGTGCATTAAAGAAAATTGAAATTTGGAATCCAAAAGAATTTGATGAGTATCTTAAATCAACTAAAGAAACTTACGAAGAAATTGCAGCTAAAGTAATGGCGCCGTGATGGGGTCACATCATACGCCGGTTTTATTGAATGAAAGCCTAGGCTACCTGATAACTGATAGATCAGGGATTTATTTTGACGGAACTTTAGGATTCGGTGGACATTCGGAAGCAATATTAAAGAAACTAAATGATGATGCGTTGCTTGTCGCTACTGATGTGGATTTAGATGCATTCAACTTTTCAAAAAAAATTTTTGATGAAGAAAAGAGAATGAAAATTTACAATTTCAATTTTGCTCAGGTAGGGCCAATATCAAAAATTGAATCGATCAAACAATTCACAGGCATCTTTGCTGATTTGGGTGTATCATCATTCCAACTTGATAATCCTACTTCCGGTTTCACTTATCAGAAAGACGCGATGTTAGATCTTAGAATGGATAAGTCCAGAGCAGTAAGTGCTGCGGATATAGTTAATTCATTTTCAGAGGAAGACATCGCAAATATTATTTATGAATATGGTGAAGAAAAAAACTCTAGAAAGATAGCACGCAAAATATTAGAAAGAAGGAAAATCAGTAAAATTGAATCGACACAGCAGTTAAGAGAAATTATTTCTGAGATTACACCGGAAAGATTTCTGATAAAAACATTATCTAGAGTATTTCAGGCTTTGCGTATTTATGTGAATGATGAACTTGGAGTTCTAAAAACATTTTTAAGTGATTCAGTTTCCTTGCTTCAAAAAGGCGGAAGGATAGTAATCCTTACTTACCATTCATTGGAAGACAGGATAGTCAAAGAGCATTTCAAATATGAAATGCTTGATTGCATTTGTCCAAAGGAATTTCCGGTTTGTCAATGCGACAAAGAAAGGAGATTAAAAATATTAACCAAAAAACCAATTGTTCCAACAGAAAGCGAAATAAGACGAAATATTCGTGCACGAAGCGCTAAACTGAGGGCCGCAGAAAGAGTATGAATAAAGGCTCAAAACATAACATTGTCTCCACTCTTTTTTTGTTGGTTGTTTTTACCCTGTTGGGACTTGGATATGTAAGCGTAAAACTAAAATGCGAAGCTATGATAAAAGAAAAATTCCTACTAGGAGAAAAATTAAAAGGAATTAGTAATCAGAATATTGCATTGCTTGGGCAGAGGCAGGATTTAATATCAGAAGAAAGAATAGTTGGAATTGCAAAAAATGAATTTGGATTGGAATTGAATACACGACCACAGATGACTGTTAAAGTTAGTAAAGAAAAAATTGAAAAAATTGAGAAAATATTGAAAGAGAAGTATGAATAACTCAAGAGCACTTATAGTAATAGTTTTAGTCTTTTTACTTTTTGTTGCTCTGGTTATCAAGTTGGTTGATATCCAGATAGTGAAAAGTGAAGAATTAAAATATTATGCTCAGAGACAACAGACAAACCTTGAGAAGATTGATGCTGAAAGAGGATTGATCTACGACAGGAACAATGTGCTTCTCGTCTATAATAGAAGTGATTATTCTTTTTATCTTGATCTCAGAATGGTTTCAAAGTCGGGGAAAAACAAGATAGCAGAAAAATTCTCTTCAATTTTTGGAAGGAGTAAGAATTATTATTATGATCTTATGAGCGATTCCGGTAAAACGATCTGTCTTGAAAAGAAAGTCCCCGATGCTAAAGCATTCCCTCTTACAAATCTTAAAGTAAACGGATTGTTTCATAGGGAGGACCCTACGAGGGTTTATTATTATGATGATCTGGCCTCGCATGTTCTGGGATTTGTGGGAAGCGATGGACAGGGTGTTAATGGAGTTGAGAGGTTTTTTAATAAGCAACTTAGCGGTGAAGACGGGGCACGCTTAGTCGAAAGAGATGCAATTGGTGAGATGATTACAATCTCTGAAGAAGAAACCAAACCGGCTGTTCCGGGAGACAATTTAGTCTTAACTATTAATAAGACCTACCAATCTATTCTCGAGGAAGAGCTTAAGAATGGTTTGTCAGTTTATGGCGGAACGTCAGCAGTTGGAATTATAATGAATCCGAACACAGGAGAAATTCTCTCACTTGCAAATATGAATGATTATAATCCTAACGATTATTGGAATTATAATGACGACGAAAGAAGAGACAAGGCAGTGACTGATACTTACGAACCAGGCTCGACTTTTAAAGGTATCTCGATGTCTGCTTTGCTGGATCAAAATCTTGTAAAGGAAAATCAAAAAGTATATGTCGAAAATGGGAAGTATAGATTTAGAAATGTTACAATTTATGATACACACGAACATGCATGGCTGACAGCAAGAGGTGTAGTTGAAGAATCAAGCAACATAGGTATGGCAAAGCTGATTCAGAATATCAATGATAATTTATTTTATAAATATGTTCGAGCTTTTGGTTTTGGAAATTATACTTCAACTGACCTTCCCGGAGAAGTAAAAGGCAAACTCAAAAAACCGAATGAATGGTCGGCTGTGACAAAGGCATTTATGTCATATGGCTATGAAATTGCTGTTACACCAATACAAATGATCGCAGCATATTCTGCCATAATAAATGGCGGGATTTTATATCAGCCCCAGATAATTAAAAAAATTGTTGGGCACAATGGTACGGTAGTGTTAGATAATACACCAAAAGAAATCAGACGGGTTATTTCTTCCAGGACTTCTGCAGAAATGCGAAACATTTTTGTTGGCGTAGTAAATAATGGAACCGGGGAAAATGCTAAACTGGATTTAATAACAGTTGGCGGCAAAACTGGAACTTCTCAAAAGCTGGTAAACGGAAGTTATTCAAAATCAAAATATAATTCTTCTTTTATAGGATTTTTTCCTGCTGACAATCCCAAAATAATCTGTTTTGTATTAGTTAATTCTCCTGAGAAAGGCAAATATGGTGGTCAGGTAGCTGCACCAATCTTCAGAAACATCGCACAGAGAATCATTAAAACAGATGTAAATTACTTTGAAGAACAGCCAACTGAGAAACAGGATATGAAGGTTGTTTTCACAAGCAATAAACAAAGTGAACAAAATAGAATATCGTCTGAAGGCCAACCCTCTAAAACTTTGGCAAATGATTTGACTTCTCTGCCTAAAAATAAAATGCCGGACCTATTAAATTATAGTTTGAGAGACGGTATAAAAATATTAAGCAAGCTGGGAATAAAATTCAAGGTCAGCGGATCCGGTGTGATTATTTCGCAGAGCATTAAGGCTGGCGAAAAAATTTCAAAAGGTCTTGTTTGCTATATCGATTGTAAAGATGTTCAAATTAAAGGTGCTTCGGTTTACTGATGGAATTGACTCAATTATTAAATAGCGTTCATGCAATCCAGGTTATTGGGCAGGTACAAAGAAAAGATGTTGCTTCGATTGTTTATGACTCGAGAAAAGTCAAAAAGAATTCGATATTCGTTGCGGTCAAAGGTTTTAATACAGATGGGCACAAATTTATTTTGGATGCAATAAATAAGGGTGCACTCGCTGTAGTACTGGAAGATAATAATGCTGTTCCTGAAGATATTTTCCTTCGCCAGGGCTCAGCAAAAGTACTTGTGAATGATAGCAGAATAGCTTTGGCAGAGTTGTCAAACTATTTTTTTAAAGAACCATCAAATAAACTGAAGCTTATTGGTATTACCGGTACAAATGGAAAAACTACAACATCTTATTTTGTAAAAAGTATACTTGAAACAGCTGGGTATAATACAGGATTGACCGGGACAATATCAAACTATATTGGAAGCGAAAAATTGAATTCCACCTTGACAACACCGGAATCAAATGATATGAATGAGCTTTTGTTGGAAATGTTCAATCGTGGCTGCGGATATGCAGTAATGGAAGCATCATCTCATTCACTGGTCTTGAAAAGAACTTATAATCTAAATTTCGCAGCAGCAGTATTTACAAACATAACATCGGATCATCTGGACTTTCACGAAAATTTTGAGAATTACCTTGGTGCGAAAAAAATACTTTTTGATTCCCTGTCACAATCTGCATATGGTGTTTACAATTCAGATGACAAAAGCAGTAAAATGCTTATAAAGGACTCTAAAGCAAAATTATTTTCTTATGGAACAACCTCAGATGCAGATTTTATTTTGAAGGATATCCAATATGACATGAACGGTACAAGTTTTATTATTAAACGAAATGGAGTCGAATATCCAGCAAGTACTTCTCTTGTTGGTGAGTTTAACGCTTACAACGCAGGGGCAGCCTTCGCTGTTTCTGTTTTATTAGGAGTAAAAGAAGATAAAGCCGTAGAAGGAATCAAAAATACAAAGCAGGTTTCCGGAAGATTTGAAATTATAGGAGAAGGTTCAAAGAAAGTTATAATTGACTATTCGCACACAGCAGACAGTCTTGAAAAAACATTACAAGCTATTAAAGAAATTGTGAAAGACAAAAATCCTGTTTATACAGTTTTCGGTTGTGGCGGTAATCGAGATAAAAGCAAAAGACCCGTTATGGGAAAGATTGCTGCTGGATACAGCAAGAAAGCGTTTGTGACCTCAGATAATCCAAGATTTGAAAATCCGCTTGAAATAATTGAAGATATAAAAAGGGGAATCACATCAGACAATTTTGAAGTTATTGCGGATCGGGAACAGGCAATAAAAAAAGCAATTGAGGATTCGGAAGACAACGCTGTGATTTTGGTCGCAGGAAAAGGACACGAGAGTTACCAGGAGATTAAAGGAGTCAGGAAACATTTTTCAGATCAGGAAGTTGCGCGAAAATATTTGTGAAAAAAATGCGATTAACACTTGAAGACATTTTCGAAATACCAGGCGCTGTTATTTATAATCCTGATAATTATAGATCAGTTAGTTCGGTCTCAATTGACTCAAGAAAAATAAAAAAAAAATCTCTGTTTGTAGCGATTAAAGGTGAAAAATTTGACGGTCACGATTTTATCAGGCAAGTAATTAAAAAAGGTGTTTCCGCTGTAATGTTGAACGAAAATAAATATAAAAATTACGATGACCTGAACTTGCCGGTAATAACGGTTAAAGATACTATCAAAGGCTATGGTGATCTTGCAAAAATGTGGAGAAGGAAATTAAATGCGAAGGTTATTGGAATAACAGGTAGCGCAGGAAAGACATCGACAAAAGAGATGATAGCCTTTTTATTGAGTGAAAAATACAAAGTGAATAAAACGATACTAAATAATAATAATCACATTGGTGTGCCTTTAACGATTTTGAGTACAAATCACAAACATCAGGTTTTAGTTTTGGAACTTGGGACGAATCATTTCGGCGAAATAAGCTATACATCAAAAATCGCTGAACCGGATTACGCATTGATAACAAACATTGGAAATTCTCATCTCGAATTTCTAAAAAATAAAAAAGGTGTGCTGAAAGAAAAAATTGCTCTGTTTGAGGCTACTAAGAGAAACAACGGAACTTTGTTCGTGAATTACGATGATCCGATGCTAAAAAAATTTTTTCCAAATTATAAGAACAGAATTTCATACTCATTTAGTTCGGATACTATTATTAATGGGAATTTAAGAGGAACTGATAAAGGTGGGAAAGAGATTGTTGAAGTAAAATATAAGAATACGAAAATCAGTGGTGCGTTCTTTTATGGGGAGCAAAATGCAAGAAATTTATTAGCCGCCTCTGCTGTAGCTTTCAAGCTGGGCTTAAATAAAGCCCAAATACTAAGAGGCATTAAAAAGATTAAAAGTGTAGATAAAAGACTAAACATTAAAAATTATAAAAAACGAATAACGTTAATTAATGATACCTATAACGCAAACCCTGAATCAATGAGATATTCAATTGAGTTGTTGAACAAGATCTCTAAGGGAAGAAAAAAGATAGCTGTTCTCGGAGATATGTTTGAGCTTGGTACAGAAGGAAGGATGCTTCATAAAAAATTGGCTCAGGTAATTAAACAGAATAAAATAGATGAAGTTATGACAATCGGCACATTGATGTGGGATCTACATAATGAATTAAAAAGAGGACAATTAATAGCTAATCATTTTTCAAACAGATTTGGAATGAGAAAGTCTCTTTCGAATTATAATTTCGAAAACTCTGTGATATTAGTGAAAGGTTCACGCGGAATGAAAATGGAAGAATTTGTAAAAGTAATTGAGGATAAAATTAACGGCTAATGCTTTACTATTTATTTGACTATATAAACAAAGTATTCAGCCCGCCTGGATTTAAGGTGTTTAGGTTCTTGACGTTCAGGTCTGCCTTGGCCGCAATTACTGCGTTATTCCTGGCATTTTATCTTGGACCGAAAATCATTAAGATTTTGCAGAAGCACCAGATCGGCGAAGCAAAAAAAGAAGATGGACCAAAATCACATTGGTCTAAGGCCGGCACTCCAACTATGGGCGGAATAATATTAATAATCTCCGTTGTAGTTCCCGTACTCTTATGGGGTGATTTAAAGAGTATATATGTAATTCTAATTCTGGCTGGAACGATTTGGTTAAGTGCTGTTGGCTTTCTCGACGACTATTTGAAAGTAGTAAAGAAATTACCAAATGGATTGATAGCAAGATACAAACTACTTGGACAGGTTTCCATAGGATTGATAATCGGTTGTGTAATTTATTTTACTCCTGAATTTAAAGGTTTCAGTACTTTAACAACTGTTCCGTTTTTGAAAAGTGTTAATCTCAATCTGTCAATTTTTTATGTGCCTGCAGTGGTTTTTATAATTGCGGCAACCTCTAACGCTGTGAACCTTACAGATGGTCTTGATGGATTGGCAATAGGAATTACAACAATCGTGATGCTTACTCTTGCTGTTATTGCTTACGTGAGCGGTAACGCAATTTATTCAAGATATCTCGATATAATTTTTCTACCAGGTGCTGGTGAATTGACTGTATTTATTTCAGCGGTAATAGGGGCATCGCTTGGATTTCTTTGGTTTAATTCTTATCCCGCACAGGTTTTTATGGGAGATACAGGCTCGCTGGCTCTTGGAGGAGCCTTTGGAATTATTTCAGTTTTGGTCAGAAAGGAATTGCTGATACCAATTCTTGGCGGAATATTTTTTATGGAAACTATCTCAGTGATTATACAAAGATCGTATTTCAAGTATACTAAAAAGAAATATGGTGAAGGGAAAAGAATTTTTAAGATGGCTCCGATGCATCATCATTTTGAAATGCTGGGTTGGCCGGAACCAAAAATAGTAACGCGCTTTTATATAATTGCGATAATTCTGGCAATTGTGAGTCTTGCTTCATTCAAGATACGTTAATGGAAATTTCAGGGAAGAAAATATCGATAATTGGTGCAGTAAGAAGCGGAACAGGCGCAGCAAAACTGGTAAAGAAATTAGGTGGAAAGCCGTTTGTTAGTGATTCAGGTGATGCGAAAAAATTGGAGAAGCAAATAAAAGCTCTTAAAGAAAATGAAATTGAATTCGAGACTGGCCATCATTCTGAAAAAGTTTTTGATTGCGATTTAATGATTGTCAGCCCTGGCGTTCCATCAGATTCAAAGGTAATTGTGACAGCAAAAGAAAAAAATATTAAAGTAATTGGAGAAGTTGAATTGGCATCTGCCTTTTGCAAAGGAAATATTATTGCAATAACCGGTACAAATGGCAAGACAACCACAACCAGTTTATGCGGACATTTATTGAAATCGTGTGGAGCAAAAGCTTATGTAGTCGGAAATATAGGAGAAGCATTTTCAGAAATTGCTTCGGATGTAAAAGAAAATGAATTCGTCGCTCTTGAAATTTCAAGTTTTCAACTGGATATGATTGATGAATTTAAGCCAAAGGTTGCGGCAATATTAAATATTACACCGGATCATTTAAACCGATATGAAAACAAGTTTGAAAATTACATCTATTCAAAGTTTAGAATATTTAAAAACCAGGACGATTCTGACTACGTGATACTTAATAAAGATGATAAAACTATTGATAAGTATATCTCACCATATGAGAGTCAGGATTTTTATTTCTCTTTAAATGAAAGTCAGCAGAATGGATGTTTCAGATTAAATGAGAAAGTGGTTTACAATAAAAATGGACAAACTGAATTTGAATGTGAGGTAAGTGATATCTCTATTCCAGGTGAACATAACCTTGCAAATGCAATGGCTGCTATAAGTGCAATGAAAATATTCAACTTTGATAATGACAAAATAATAGAAGGGCTGAAATCTTTTAAGGGTGTTGAACACAGATTAGAATTTGTTCGCGAGCTTGATGGCGTCAGGTATATAAATGATTCTAAAGCTACTAATGTTGATTCTGTTTGGTATGCACTAAGGAGTTTTGATGAATCTATTTTTCTGATACTTGGTGGACAGGATAAAGGAAACGATTATGACCAGATAAAAGAACTTGTACTTCAAAAAGTAAAAAAAATATATGCAATCGGTTCATCAGCAGATAAGGTCTTTAACTTTTTCCACCACGATGTAAAAGTAGAGATGGAAAAATCTTTACAGGATGCAGTTTCTTCTGCAAGTAAAGAAGCCAGGCAAGGTGAAGTAGTATTGCTATCTCCTGCTTGTGCAAGTTTTGATCAGTTTGAGGACTATCAACAAAGAGGTAGGGTATTTAAGGACTCTGTAAATAAACTGTAAATGAAAAAACTAGGTTTAACAATATTTTTTGATGTTTTTGCTTTAATGCTGCTTGGGTTAATTATTGTTATGAGTGCCAGCAGCACTTACAGCGCTATAAGATTTGATAGTCTGTTTCACCTGTTTAATTCTCATTTATTCAAGGTGATACTTGGAATACTCGCAATGATTTTTTTCTGTGCAATACCGTATGAAATTTATAAGGAGTTCAGTAAGCCGGCTATAATCTTAATGACGATTATTTTGGTACTGACTTTATTCTTTGCGCATAATATTAAGGGTGCCGGCAGATGGATTAATCTTGGATTCTTTTCTTTTCAACCAGCTGATATAGCCAAGCTGGTTTTAATAATTCACCTTGCAGCAATGATTGAAGATAAAGGTGATACATTAAAAATTTATAAAGAGGGTTTCCTCTATTTATTGTTTTGGGTGCTAATAATTTCAGGTTTAATACTCATTCAACCTAACGTAAGCAACGGAATTTTGCTCGTATTTATTTCTTTTGTACTACTGTATATCGGCGGTGCCAAGTTAACACACATCACGGGCACAGCATTCTTGTGTCTACTTGCAGGTGCTTCTGCTGCGATGTTGTTTACACACTCAAGAGAAAGAATTCTAACTTTTATTAGTGCAATTAATAATGGCGGATCAGCAAATATCCAGGTTAAACAAGCATTACTCGGACTCGGAAGCGGCGGAATATTTGGCGTAGGGCTTGGTCATAGCATGCAAAGTAACCTGTTTTTACCTGAATCTTACGGAGATTTCATTTTTGCCATCGTTGGTGAAGAGCTTGGTTTCATTGGCTCTTTCATAGTGTTACTCAGTTACCTTGTTTTATTTATCGCCGGAATAATTATAGCAAAGAAAACGAAAGACACTTTCGGGCAGCTTCTTGCGTTTGGTATCACCTTCTCGATTATTCTTTATGCATTTATCAACGCGGCAGTTGCAACCGGACTTGTACCTACAACCGGATTGCCTTTACCGTTTATTAGCTACGGTGGTACATCATTGATCTTTTTGTGCATCTCTGTTGGAATTTTGGTGAACATCGCTTATTCGAATGCTAAAAAACAAAACGCAGCTAATAATGCCAATTTAGCATCTTTAGTTAATAAAGGAGAAGGATGAGTGGAAAAGAAAATAAATACAGGTTCTTGTTCGCAGGCGGCGGTACGGGCGGACATTTATTTCCAGCTGTGGCTGTTGCAGAAAAGATTAAATCTCTTGTCCCTGAAGCTGAAATATTATTTATCGGTACGAAAACTAAAATTGAAGGTAAAATCGTTCCGGAACTCGGTTATAAATTTAGTCCAATATGGATCAAGGGATTTGCAAGAAAATTCAATACAGAAAATTTATTATTTCCGGTAAAACTATTTGTGTCAGTAATTCAGTCAATAGTGATTAATATGAAATTCAAACCGAAAGTAGCAATAGGAACAGGCGGATATGTTTCCGGTCCGGCTATTTTTGGCGCTTCTATTATGGGAGCAAAAATTATTTTACTTGAACAAAACAGTTACCCCGGAGTTACAACAAGATTACTCGAAAATTATGCTGATGAAATCCATATCAGTTTTGAGGATTCAAAAAAATATTTCAGGAATGAAGAAAAATTATTTTTAACAGGTAATCCGGTGAGAGAGAGCTTAAAACGGATTCCTAAAAAAGAAGCTTTAAATTATTTTGGACTTAATGGAAATAAGAAAACCCTATTTGCTGTCGGTGGCAGTCTTGGTGCGAGGGCAATCAACGAAGCAATGGCGAGTGCCGTTAAAGATTTTGAAAAATCTAGTGTACAGGTTATTTGGCAGACTGGAAAAAATGGTTATGAAGGATTCAAAAATTTTGCCTCCGAAAATATAAAGGTATTTCCGTTTATCGATAGAATGAATATTGCATACTCTGCTTGTGATCTTCTCCTGGCTCGTGCAGGAGGAATAACAATTGCAGAACTTCTGACGCTGGGGATTCCCTGTATCTTGGTTCCTTCCTCCAATGTTGCAGAGAATCACCAGTATTATAATGCAAAATCTCTATTAGATAATGAGGCAGCAATTTTAATTGACGAAACAGATCTCAAGGGAATGATATCAGATAGAATAATTTCATTACTAAATGATGAGAAAAAATTATTTGCTTTAAGCAGCAATGCGCTGAATCTGGCCAAACCAAATGCTGCAAATATTATAGCACAAAATGCAATTAAATATGCTGAAGCTGTATGAGTAACGATTTAATTAATCATAATAAAATATTCAAATATAAGATGTCGTTCTATTATTTATCGACGATTATTTACTTCGTTGCTTTTCTGTTGTACGTATTGATCCGCGGAGAATTTGTAGAGGGTTCATTTAAGCTTATTACTAGTGATCCTATAATTTATTTCTTCGCTCTCATTGTAATTATTTCGCTGGTTAGTCTTTTGTTTAATCTCTACAAGAGCAGGTATCTAAAGTTTGGTGAATTAAGTATATCGTTTGGCGATCGCTTTAGAGTACGTGAATTCAGGTTTGATGATATAAATAAAATGAAAATCTCCCGCGAAAAAAATAAAGGTAAAAATGGTGTCTTTAAGATTGTGAGAATAAAATTGAAAAACAGAAGGCGACTGCTTGTAATCAGACCATATGATTATGAAAACGGCGAAGAGTTATTAAAAAGATTTCAGGAATTAAAGTCAGGAATAGAAAACAAGTAATGTTCAAGAATATTAAAAAAGTTCACTTTGTAGGAATTGGTGGAATTGGCATGAGTGGAATTGCTGAAATTCTCCTCAACAGAGGGTTTGAAATTTCCGGTTCAGATAAATCTTTGAGTGAAGTAACAAAAAGATTAAGTGATCTTGGAATTAAAGTTTATGAAGGTCATTCACCCGAAAATTTGAAGGATGCTGATGTGCTTGTTTATTCATCTGCAGTTACTCCTGATAACCCGGAAGTACAGGCAGCCTCTGAAAGGAAAATTCCGATTATAAAAAGATCAGAAATGCTTGCAGAATGTATGAGGATGCAATACGGAATTGGAATTGCGGGAACTCACGGAAAAACAACGACAACTTCAATGGTTGGTTTAACTCTGACGGAGGGGAAGATTGATCCTACTATTATCGTTGGTGGAAAACTAAGCGGGCTTGGCGGAACAAATGCACGCCTCGGGAATGGTGAATTCATTGTAGTTGAAGCTGATGAGTTTGACAGAACGTTTTTGAAACTAACACCAACAATTGCGGCTTTAACAACTTTGGAAACTGAACATCTTGATACATATAAAGATTTGAATGATATAAAATCAGCCTTTGTAGAGTTTGCAAACAAAGTCCCCTTTTACGGATTTGTAATCCTTTGCATGGATGAACCGGCATTGCAGGATATAATTCCACAGATCAATAAAAAAGTGATCACTTATGGATTAACAACTCAGTCTGATATTAGGGCCATAAATATTTCACATAGTGAGTTTTCCAGTACATTTACTGTGAAATATTACTGTAAAGAATTGGGTGAGATTACGCTTAAGATTCCGGGACTTCATAATGTAAAAAACTCACTGGTTGCAGTTACTATCGCCTACGAGCTGGGAATCGATTTTAAAACAATTAAAAAAGCTTTGGAATCATTTTCCGGTGTTTATAGAAGATTTGAAATAAAATATAACAAGGAAGTTTTGGTTATAGATGACTATGCGCATCATCCGACAGAAACTACAGTAGTGTTAGCAGGAATAAGAGCCGGTTGGGACAGAAGACTGGTTGCAGTTTTCCAACCGCACCTTTATTCAAGGACAAAGGATTTTTACCAGGAATTTGGGAGATCATTTTTGAATTCTGATGTTTTCATTTGCACAGATG
This sequence comes from uncultured Bacteroidota bacterium, assembly GCA_963772675.1. Classification (GTDB taxonomy): domain Bacteria; phylum Bacteroidota; class Ignavibacteria; order Ignavibacteriales; family Ignavibacteriaceae; genus JAKAGZ01. The sequence goes on along the minus strand of CAVYYF010000006.1, from coordinate 132,054 downwards.
TTTATCCGGCTAGGGAAGAACCTATTGAGGGAGTCACCGGTGAGTTGATTATAAATGCCGCTAAAAAATTCGGGCATAAAAATGTTGTTTATGTAAAAGATAATAATGATTTACCAAACATTTTGAATGATTTGAAAAAGAAAGATGATATAATTATCACAATGGGTGCAGGCGATATCTGGAAACAAGGAGAAAGATTCGTTGAGTTACTTAAACAATAAGTTTAAATGCGTGAAAGAAATAGCAAAATAATAGGTGTTTTAATCTTTATTGCATTGATGTCAGGAGTACTTTATCTAACAATTTTTGTTAAGAAGGGAATAAATAAAGGAGAGATAAAAATGATTCAGATAACAGGTAATAATTTACTCGGAGCAAGTGATTATCTGAAGTTTGCAAAGCTTGATGATCCGACAAAATATTCTGGTCTGAGTCTGCCTGTTATTTATGATCGTATATTAAAACATCCTTATGTAGCTAATGCAGATGTAGAATATGACGGGGTTTCAGAAGTTAATATCGAAGTTGTTGAGAAGAAAATTAAGGCGGTCGTATTGAGTGGCGAAGAGCCAATGTTTATCACTGATCAATTTGAGCTTCTTCCATTGTTTGGAAACACAAAGTTTAACGATTTACCGATTATAAGTAATTTGCCTCCTGGTGAAGCTTATAAACCTTTATCAAAATTGAATACTGATGAAATAAAACAAGCATTCAAAATTATTGATGCAGCTAAACTAGCCAATGAAGGTATATTAAAACGCCTGTCCGAGATCAACTTGAGGCATGGGGGTGATATAATTCTGACTTTTTCCGGTATTAAAACCCCGGTCATTTTTGGAAAGAACGGAGCTGCAAAGAAATTAGTATACCTTGATATTATCTGGGATGATATGGTTAGTGGGAAAAATTTAGTTGAAAATAGTGAATACATTGATCTGAGGTTTGCCAATGAAATTTACGTTGGCAAATCAGAAAACACGGGTATGAATTAATGAAAAAGAACAACATCATAGCAGGACTGGATTTAGGAACTACAAAAGTATGTGCAGTTATTGCTGAAAAAATAGACGATCATAAAATTGATATTCTTGGCTTTGGTGTTGCACCATCGGAAGGGTTACATAAAGGTCTGGTTGCAAACATCAGCAAAACTGCTGAAGCAATCAGGGAAGCAGTATCAATTGCTTCGAACAGGGCTGGATTGGAAATTAATGTTGTTAATGTTGGTGTTGCCGGTGAACACATAACTAGTATGAGACACAGAAATTACGTGACAATTACGAGTGAGGAAAAAGAAATTACAAAATCCGATCTTGATAGACTGGAATCGGACGTTAGAACAATTCGAATTCCATCCGACAGACAGATACTTCACATAATACCGGAAGAATTTTCTGTAGATCATCAGGGCGGGATTGAAAATCCTATTGGAATGTCAGGTTCAAGGCTTGAAGCAACAAGTCATATTGTTCTTGCTTCAGTTCCTGCAATCCAGAATATTAAAAAATCGGTAGAACGCGCCGGACTGCTGGTTCAGGATTATATTCTCCAGCCTATAGCATCAAGCTCATCAGTTCTTGAGGAGAGCGAAAAGGATCTTGGCGTTGCGTTACTGGATATCGGCGGAGGCACTACTGATATAGCTGTATTTCATAAAAAGACGATTAAGCATACTAAAGTAATCGGAGTTGCGGGCAACCAGGTCACTAATGATATCAGAGAATCTCTCGGAGTCATCACAGAAGAGGCTGAAATTTTAAAACGTGATTATGGTTACGCTACTGAAAGCGCAATAATAAAAGATGAAGATATTTTAATAAGAGGTGTTGGTGCTAGGGGAAACACAAAAATCCCGGTTAGTCTTCTTACACAGATTATCAGCCTAAGAATGCGTGAACTTTTCAGCCTGATTGATAATGAATTAAGAAGCGCAGGTTTTAAAAATAAAATTAAAGCAGGTATAGTTTTAACAGGCGGTGGTTCTTTACTAAAGGGCTGCAGCGAATTAGCAGAAGAAGTTTTTGGATTACCAACCAGAATAGGTGTTCCCCAAGAATTAGGGGCAGGTTTATCGAACGAAATTGAAAGTCCTGAATTTGCTACTGTAGCCGGATTGATCCGAGGAATTCCCGGTGGTAAGTCAAGCGAATATCAGACATTAATTAAAACCAGGAAAACAAAAAGTAAAGGAAAAGTTTCTTACGTATTCAAAAGGATACAACAATTTTTTGATGAATTATAAATTATATTCTATAATAAGGAGGTAACTATGTCGCGATTTGCAACTTTAGATAGAGACAAAACAATGTCAGCTATTCTAAAAGTAGTTGGAGTTGGTGGTGGTGGATGTAACGCCATTGAGAGCATGATTAAAAGGGGTCTTACTGGCGTTGAATATATTGCTGTCAATACAGACTCGCAGGTATTGAATGGCAGCAGTGCCACTCACAAAATTCAGGTCGGTACAACAATTACCCGCGGCTTAGGTGCCGGAGCCGATCCTAATGTTGGTAGAAAGTCACTTGAAGAAGACAGGGAAAGACTTGCTGAAGTCCTTTCAGGAAGTGATATGGTTTTCGTTACTGCAGGTATGGGCGGCGGAACCGGAACCGGAGGTGCTCCTGTAGTAGCATCAATTGCTCAAAGCATCGGTGCACTGGTTGTTGGTATTGTTACAAAACCTTTCAGATGGGAAGGAAAGAAAAGAATGCTGAATGCGGAACAAGGAATTATGGAGTTACGCCAGCATGTTGATAGCTTAATTATCATTCCCAATGAAAGGCTGCTTAGTATTCTCGATAAAAACATAAATGCCTTTGCAGCTTTTGATAAACCAAATGAAGTGCTTTACGAAGCAACAAGAGGTATTGCGGATATAATTACAGTTGAAGGATTAATAAATGTTGACTTTGCTGATGTTCGCTCAGTAATGAACCAGAGCGGTGAAGCTTTAATGGGATGCGGTATTGCAAGCGGCGAGAACAGGGCAATTGAAGCAGCACAAAAAGCTATTTCCAGTCCATTACTTGAGGGTATTAATATAAAAGGTGCGAAGAGTGTATTGTTAAATGTTACTGGTTCGAGTAACCTTACAATGCAGGAAATTAATGAAGGCAACAATGTGATATTCGAAGCAGCGGGTGAAGAAGCCAATGTCATATTTGGCTGTGTAAGAAAAGAAGAAATGAACGATTATGTTTCCTACACAGTTATTGCTACAGGTTTTGATGCAGCCCAAGGAGTTAAGAAAGTTAAAAGTGAACTTCCTAAATCGAAAAAACAAGATGCATTTCGCGGTGGATTTAATTTTCTTGCAAATGATGAAATAGATAAAGAGGACCTGGATGTGCCGACAATAATAAGAGTAAAAGGCGCAAATCAGCCAATCGATCCGCCGGAAGAGGAAGAAACTCCAGAGAGCGGATTTAAATTTGAGTCTTCACGTTACAACTGGGCGAAGGATAAAGCAGAAAAGAAAAAAGAAGAAGAGCCTGAACATCAGGATAAAGATGACGATGATGAAGACAGCTCTTCTTTTCTAAGAATGATAATGGATTAGACCGTGAGCTAAGAAAAACACTATGATTTTCTTAGCTTTGATATTGACAAAAGTGATAATTTGCATTAGCTTAACACTAAAGGAATTTTAATGAATCAGCTAGGATTTTCAAATAATACCCTGTCAACACCGTGTGGGGCAACACACGCGACCACTACTCCTATGTCTGGAGGTTGAAGCAGGGTTTTATAAAAAATTTACAATATAAATATAGACCGGCTTCAAAAAATGGAGCCGGTTTTTTTTTGGAAAAATTATTAAAGGGATAAAATGCAAAAAGAAGTCAGAGCTTTTGCACCTGCATCAGTATCAAATGTTGGATGCGGATTTGATATTTTTGGCTTTGCTCTCGATAATCCGGGCGATGAGGTTGTAATTAGAATAGTAGACAAGAAAGGGTTGGTTATAAAAAATATTACCGGCGATAATGGTGAAATTTCGAAAGATATTGAAAATAACACAGCAGGTGTTGCGGTAAAATCATTTGTAAACGAAATCGGCTTTGATAAGGGGCTTGAGATAGAGATTCACAAAAAAATGGGAGTGGGAACTGGGCTTGGTTCAAGTGCCGCGAGCGCTGTGGGCTCGGTTTATGCTCTCGATTGTTTGTTAGAAACAAAATTTGACAAACACAAATTATTAAGGTTTGCAGTGGAAGGAGAAAAACTTACCAGCGGTGGCAGAACTAGTGCGGATAATGTTGCTGCCTGTTTGTTCGGCGGATTTATTATTGTAAGAAGTGTTGACGATCTCGATGTTATAAATATCGATTACCCCGAAGATTTGTATTGTTCAATTTTATATCCGCATATCTTAATACGTACATCTGATATGAGAAAAATATTGAAGACAGAGATTACTTTAGATGACGGAGTTAAACAGTGGGGAAATATTGCTGCGCTTGTTGCAGGCTTAATGAAGAAAGATCACGAACTGATTGGACGTTCTCTGCAGGATTATATTATTGAGCCAACCCGGTCAATTTTGATTCCGGGTTTTAATGAAATTAAAAAGATGGCGTTAGAAAATGGCGCTTTGGGCAGTAGTATCTCAGGTTCTGGTCCGTCAATGTTTGCACTTTCGAGGTCCAGGAAAACTGCCTCAGATATTGTTGTAGCAATGCAAAAAATTACAGATAAGATGGGAATACAGAGTGATACCTATATTTCTCGAATAAATAGAATAGGCCCAAGAATTCTTTCAAAAAATTTTAAGTGAAACGTTGAAATTTTATAGTACAAATAAGAAAACAGTACCAGTTTCTTTTGAGACTGCTGTAATAAAAGGTATTGCCGAAGACGGAGGATTATATCTCCCCGGATCATTCCCGGTTCTGAAGGATGACTTTTTTTCTAATATTGAGCAATTCTCCTTCAACGAGATTGCACTCGAGGTTTTGAATCCTTTTTTGAAAGATGAGATCGGAGAAGATGATCTCAAAAAAATCATAGAACGAGCCTTCAATTTTACAACACCATTAGTTGAACTTTCTGATGATTTACATGTTCTTGAGCTTTTTCACGGTCCGACACTCGCATTCAAAGATTTCGGTGCAAGGTTTATGGCACAGGTTCTATCATATTTTCTGAAAGGCAGTGACAAAAAAATATATATTCTTGTGGCAACTTCAGGAGATACAGGCAGCGCGGTTGCCAATGGATTTTATAACCTACCGGGCATAAATGTTATTTTACTTTATCCTTCAGGAAAAGTAAGCGCTATTCAGGAAAAGCAGTTGACAACCTTCGGTAAAAATATTACCTCACTTGAAGTAAACGGCAATTTTGATGATTGCCAAAGAATGGTAAAACAGGCTTTTTCAGATAAAGATTTGAACGAAAAATTGCAGCTTTCGTCAGCAAATTCAATAAATATTGCAAGACTGCTTCCGCAATCACTTTATTATTTTTATGCTTTTGCACTGGTAAAGAATAAACAATTACCCGTTGTGTTCTCAGTACCTTGTGGAAATCTTGGAAACCTTACAGGAGCCCTGATAGCTAAAAAAATGGGTTTGCCAGTGGCAAAGTTTATAGCCGGGTTAAATTCCAATTCTGTTTTTTATGAATATCTTCAAACCGGCCAATTCAATCCGAGGACGACGATACGGACTATTTCAAATGCGATGGATGTAGGCAATCCGAGTAATTTTTTCAGGATAAAAGAAATGTTTAATAATGATTATGAATTGATTAAGAATATAATCTTTAGCAGGTACTTTTCAGATGAAGAGACAATTGGGGGAATAAAAGAAGTTCACAAAATGTTTGGATATATGATTGATCCACATGGAGCCGTCGGTTACCTGGCACTGAAAGAATTTTTGCAGGAAAATAAATCAGGAAATATTAACGGAATTATTCTTGAAACAGCTCATCCGGCAAAATTTATGGATGTAATCGAAGGAGCGATTGGTGAAAAAATAATAATTCCTGAAAGATTGAAATCTTGCCTGGGAAAAGAAAAAAAGTCAACAAAGATATCTTCTGACTTTTATGAGTTAAATGAATTTTTAATCAATTATTAAGAGGTTGTAAAATGGATTCAAAAACAAAAGTGGCTGTACTTGGTGGGGGCAATATAGGCCTTGCAATTGTTAATGGTTTAATTAATAATGATTTATTCCCGGTGGGAAATATTTACATAACAAGAAGACAGTTACAACATCTTAAAGAATATGAAAAGAAGGGTTGCCGGGTTACTAGTGATAATAAAAAAGCTGTATCAGGTTCTGAACTTGTAATAATTGCTGTCCAGCCCCAGCAACTTAATGAATTATTATCTGAAATTACTCCTTATCTTGATTCGAAAAGGCATATCTTAATATCGGTTGTCTCGGGTGCAAGTATTAAAGCGATTAAAGATATTGCCGGAAAAGATATCAAAATAGTTCGTGCTATGCCGAATACTGCAATTGCTATTGGTGAATCAATGACTTGCCTTTCTGGCAGTAATAAAGAAGACAAGTCCCTTTCGGTAGCAAAAAAGATTTTTGATTCAGTAGGAAAAACTCTTGTGATAGAAGAAAGTTTGATGATTCCCGCAACTGCTCTTTGCGCCTGTGGAATAGCTTTCTTTTTGAGGGCTGTGCGTGCAGCTTCACAAGGCGGAATTGAAATAGGGTTTCATTCAGAAGAAGCTTTGTTAATGGCGGCACAAACCGCAAGAGGCGCGGCATCACTTTTAGCTGATAAAAAAAATCATCCTGAAAGTGAAGTTGATAAAGTTACAACCCCGCGTGGCTGCACTATAACAGGATTGAACCAGATGGAACATAACGGATTCAGTTCTGCAATGATTAAGGGAATAATTATCTCGGCAGAGAAAGCTTCGAAGTTATATAGCATAGATTAGAATTGACTACTACTCATCCTGAGGTCTATATTCAAGAAAAATATTTTCATTTTCGTCAATGGTAATAATAATTCTATTGGGACGGCAGCAAATCTTGCAATCTTCAATGAAGTCTAATTTTGGAGATACAGTAAGATCAACCCACACAGAATTATGAACTCCGCAGTACTGACATATCCAGACAATATCTTCATCAGTTGTAAACATTTTTCGCAAAATGAAATACTAAATACAATATCAATGTAGTAAGTTAGAGGTGTAAATAAAAGGAAGAAATTTTACACTATTTCATATTAGTAAACTGAGTCGGAAATTCCAGATCAGCTTCACGAACCATTTTTATAACAGCCTGTAGATCATCTATTTTGGGTGCCTGCACCCTGATTTTTTCATCCTGAATTTGTGCATTAACCTTTAGCTTGGAATCTTTTATCAGTGTAGTTATTTTTTTCGCATTTTCTTTTGAAATGCCGCTTTGAAGATTGATTTTTTGTTTCACTCTCCCTCCCGATGCTGTTTCGGGCTCATCATATTTTAAGGCTTTAATAGAAATCCCTCTTTTAATAAATTTTGTTTGAAGAATATCGATGCTTGCCTTCCTTGAGTAATCGTCTTTTGTGTGGACGTTCAGGGACTTATCTTTTTTGTTTAACTCAATTTCAGTGTGAGAATCTTTCAAATCATATCTTTGCTGAATTTCCTTTGTTGCCTGGTTTACAGCATTATCTACTTCCTGGAAGTCAATTTCTGAAACGATATCGAACGTATGATTTTGGGCCATAACTTATTCCTTAATTTTTAGTCGGGGTGGGGAGATTCTTCCGAAGGAATCACTACGTGAGAACTCCCGACCTTCCCGCCGGAGGCGGGAAGCTAACCTGTTATAATTTATTCTTCGTTCAAAAAACGTTTTGTTCCTCTGCCTTTTATTTTGTTCTCCAATTTCATTGCATCACTTCTCGTATAACAATTTTCCGTCCAAATAATTTTCCAGGGAATGCCAGCCTTTGTTGAAGAGCTAAACCCATTATTATGTTCAGCAAGCCTTCTATCCAGATTGTTTGTATGGCCTAAGTAATAACGATCATTTTTAATGCTTTGAAGAATATATACCTTAAACATTTAGTCGGGGTGCCCGGATTCGAACCGGGGACCTCTTCGTCCCGAACGAAGCGCGCTAACCGGGCTGCGCTACACCCCGAAAGAAATATTACCGCACAAATTTAGTGTTACTGTTTCTATAATACAAATAGGCGGCGAAGATGTACATCAGCGCCGCAAACATATCACCTTTAGCTCTAAAGGGAAGTAATTAGACAATTCTTCCCTTTAGGGTTGCCCCGCCTGTCTGAGTCTACTTCAAAGCTTCATCATATAAATATATCTGTTCACTATCCTTCACGGAGTGAATTATTTCTTTTTCTCAAGCATCTTCACCTGATGCTCTGTGTAACCTAAAGCTTTGAAATCCATTTCACCGTCTTTAGAATGGCATGAGTTGCAATATAATCCTTCTCTCTTTATTCCATGATTAACAGAAATATATGAAGAACCAGGAACCTGCATGGCCATCCATTCACCGCTCCATTTGAATCCCATTTTTTCGTATGGTTTCATACCAGCATCAATTGCCTTTTTCACATCTCCGGTTTTATTGTAAACTTCTCTATTAGGGGCGAGAAGTAATGGAAATTCTGCCATCTTCGGATCACTTTTAAGAAACGCCATGCCAGGTGCCTGCCACATTTTAAGCTTTTTGTCAAAGAGCATTACCTGAGTCAACGTTCTAACAGGGAAGATTTTAGCACCCTGAGTATTAATGTTTGCTGTTCCAAATGCCATCCAGTTCTGTGCATTTTTTTGTTCTTTAGTATTGGGTACTCTCCATATATATGTTGGATAACCCATTTTTATTTTGTCGGTTGGAACATACAGATTTGGATTGGAGGGTATCTTGTCATACTTCGAGAGTTCACTATATTTTCCATTAATATTGTCTTTAACCGGTTTGCCCCAATTTTCGAATACTATACCACTAACTTTAGGTATATGGCAGGTCTGACAGGCAATCTTATCAATATGTTTATTAAGGATTTTTCCTATACTACCCTGATGTGGTTTGTCGCCGTGGCAATTTGAACAGGTGACCGGAACATCAGGAAGATCGTTTGCAACCATATCAGATTCATTCATTCCTTTAGCAATCTTATGATGTTCGGTGATATGACAGGTAGTGCACTGGAGACCAAATTTTGCATGTACATCATTCTCGGAAGTATAAGGCGTGCCTCTCTTGTAATCATTTGAAAAAGAATGTTCATGACATCTAAGGCAAGCTTTGTTGGTTGGTGTTTTGGTAATGCTAAGAGCCGCTTTCATCGACATATCTTCACCCCAATGTAATCCTGTCGAATCTTTTATCAATGTTGCCCTTTTGCTCCAGTCGTAATTTTCTGCATGACAAACAAGGCAGTCTACTGTATTCTTTTCTGATTCAGTAACATTTTTACCGGGCATCGGCGGCGAAGTTAACGAACCTATGTGGCATAAACCGCAACCTGCTGATTGTACACTAAATTTTCCATTAGTTGCCGCTGTCCAATTTGATGGAGCGGATGAACCAGCTAAAGCGCATTCCCTGTTTACCATTCCCCACCATGAGCTGTCCGGCAGTCCCTGAACATTTCTTATCGGAGATGCAACGTTCCAGTGAACCGTGTGAGTGATTTCATCTAATGCATCGTTATGACACATAGTACATGTCTGGGCTCCTTGGTATCCGTTTTCTTTAATTGCATCATTTCCCGGATGCACCCATTTATTGAGCAAGCCTGTATTTTGCTGAGCATAGGTAAATCCGCTCAATAATAACAAAATTGTGAGAATAAAATTATAATTCTTCATTTCTTTTCTCCTATTTCCGACTTATTATCTTAAGCTAATTCAATAATTTCGGACTTAGCGGCACAGTCAATACAAACATGCCTGCCGTCTTTAATTCTTCCGTAACCTTCCACTGTCATTTCACCACACTCTTCACAAACAAAACTGTTGAAGCTGTGGGGCGCTTCGTGCAAATCATAATCAAACACATCAGAAATATTTAACAACATTTCCTGCGGTGCGTTCATTACTTTTGTAACCAAAGGATCAACAACCTCTGGGGGAACTTTGCTTGCTGGTATGCCTTTCTCCCTGTAGTCTTTGAAGAAAGGAGTTTGTTTGTTTGCAAGCATTGCTTCTGCTTTTGGCGTTACGCGGACAGCTTTGCCTGTGGCTTTATCAACAAGTGTAACTGCCCATTTACCTTTGTGTGTTTTTTTAATGTTGCCTTTACCGAATGTTGTTCCCATAATTACTTGAAGTCCGTCTGCAAAACAAGTTGCGCAATGGTCCTCGCCAAGATCTACGAACGCGACTATCTGTCCGTCTTTGGCTCTGTCAACACCGAGTTTATTCATTGCTGCTGCGCCTACTCTTAGACCTAGCGGCATTGCGGGGCATTTGTGACCGTGAAATTTTTGTCCGAACTCTAACCATTCTTGTGGATTAATATTTGTCATTTTAACCATCCTTATTTTTGATTGAAAAAATATTGTACTTGTAATGTTGTTAATGAATTAGTTTTATATGAAGTAAACTGAAAGCTATTATCTATAGAAAGCTTAATATTGTTTCCTTTTACGAGATAAGAATATCCGATGATGTACCAGGTGTTATCAATAGTTGAAGGATTTAAGTCATTAAGCTGTTTGACTGAAAGGGTGACTATATTTTTTTCAGCAAATTTATAATCTGCAATTGCATAAAAACCGTAGGCCTTTTGATTTCCCAAATGAGCTTCGAGATATTCCGATTGTAATTCAAGATGCCCTACGTTTAACTTTCCTTCAAAACCAAAGCGGAAATCGTTACCTGTAAAAATAGAGTTACTACCGAAAATTTTATTGAACTCAAGATTATGAGCATTGCGATAAGAAAGATTGTATCCCATTTCCAATTGCGATTCTGAATTGTTCAGAAGAAGAAATCTGCCACGGTTTACGAAAAGAAAATTTCTTTGGTTCGTAATATTGTTCGCACCGTTCCCGTTAAAAAATCCAAGACTGAATGAACCCGTATTTTTTTTATCCAGCTTTAACTCAACACCAATATCTCTCGCCATTGTTTCGGCACCGGGAACAAGAGCATTTATAACATTGGCTCTTTCGTTGAGAGGGATTTCATAGTCAGGCTGTTTTCTCTGTAGACCGTAATCCAATACAAACTGACCGGCAGTAACTTCAAAGCCTTTTATTTTATAACGGACTAAAATATCCTGTAGCAAAAGTTGATATTTAACCTGCTGGAGAAAATTAGCTTGTATTTTATAGCTCCAGTTTCCGTTATTATCAGGCAGTATTCCATTTACCCAGAACTTTGCTCTTCTTACAGAAAAATTGGATCGATCGAGATAGTTATCCGAAAATCGGTATTGGAGATATCCATTCCAATCAATTTTTTGCTGAGCCATTACGCTGAAATTAATGCATACAAATAATGTAACGACTGAAAGGATTATGATTTCTAATTTTTGACAATGTAAATTTTCCCGTAAACATTATATTACCCCTATAATTATTTTGATGGCTATCGCAAACAATACAACAGCAAAGATTTGTTTTACCCTGCTTGTCTTTGCTTTATTAACCAGGAAATTACTTCCAAGCAAAGCACCAATAATTACAGCGGCAGATAATATTATTGTTAGTGTTACTTCAAAGTGTCCTTGAGAGACGTGACCAAGGAAACCCGAGAAAGAGGAAAATGTCACGGCAAAAGCAGAAGTAGCGGCTGCCTTTTTAGTTTCGTATCCCATCCACATAAGAAGCGGTGCCATAATAAATCCGCCTCCGATGCCAAGAAGACCGGCCATAAAGCCTGCAAAGCCACCGATTATAGCTCCGATAACTGCTCGTTTCTTAAAGGACATTATTTCTTTCGGTTCCGGCTTCCTGGACATAAACAACATTCTGCCGGCGGCCGCTAAAACAGCGACCGAAAAAAGTATCAATAAAATATTAACGGGCAATTTATCTGAAACAACTGCACCAACGGGTGCAAATAAGAAAGCTGAAATCGTCATTGCCAGTCCGCCTTTAACATCCACTAATTTATTTTTGAAATAAGCGATTAATGCTATTAGCGTTGTCAATCCGTTTAATAAAAGCGCCAATGGAATAGCAACTTCTTTGACAGGGAAGCCTGCCCATTTAAGAACCGGTACATAAATAAGAGCCCCACCCAGGCCGAGCATAGAGAACAGGAAAGATGAAGCAAGTATTATCAATGAAATAATTAAGTATAGCATATAAACCTCTGGTTAAATTCTTTATCACGTAAATCAAACATTTTATTTAGTTCTTTTATTAAGTAATCATTTACTTACTATACTCAGGCAAATTTTTTTATTTACTCAGTGCCTTTGAAATTAAAGTGTACATTCGTTTGCAGAAATTATCCAGATTCAGGTCCCTTTTGTTTAGTACCAATTCAATATTTAACGTAATAGGGATACCCATATAAATAATAGCAACGTCTTCTGCATTAATATTTTTATCCCAAACGCCTTCTGCTATTCCTTCTTTAACGATCTTAATTATGAACTGCTTCTGCTCAGATAATATCTGATTCAATTTTTCTTTGAGCTGTTTGTTTCCAAGATGTGTTGCCTCTGAGAACAACAGGATTGTAATACCCCTATTCTCTTTAAGGTATTTTACATTCCGGCAAAGGTATTTGAACAAGCTTATCTTCTGCTTTATCGGGCTTTAGGACTATATTTCTGAGTGATCCGATCAGATCGCTCTCGACATCGTCCATTATGCCTTTTATAATATCGAGCTTGGTGGTAAAGTGCCGGAAAATAGCGCCTTCTGTAAGCCCAATTTTTTTTGCAAGATTCCTGGTAGAAATATTGTGAAGCCCCTCGTCTGCAATTATGTCGAGGACAGCTTTCTTGATCTGTTCCTGCCGTATATCTGTTGTTTCTCTTGTCATTTTCTTTGCTGAAATAAATATGTAATCACTTACTTACCAAGATAATATATTTTCTTTAGTTTGTCAAGTGAAATAATAGGGTTATAAAAAAATATTTGGAATACAAAACATTATTTTAGGGGAGGGGAGGAAGGCCTTTATTAAAAATATAGAATTTCCTATACTAATCAAATTTCCATAAATAAAATAGCAGATAATGAATGGGTAAATTATGTCCTGGAGTTTAGATAATTCATCGTCCAGTCCTCACTCCCATTTCTTGATTATTAAATTCAAAACAAAAAAATAGTTTTGTGCTTTACTTTTCATTTACATTGGTTTATGTTAGTACAAATAAAATTTACCTTTAAATCTATCCCGAGAGATAGGAAAGGAATTATGAACAAGACATTAAATAAATTAAAAGATAACCTCCCCGGAGCAATCCTAGGAGGATTTTTTGTATATGGGCATTAAATCAAAAGTTATTGATTCTGAAGGCTTCCAGAGAATTATTTCAAGGATTTCACATGAAATTCTTGAGAAAAATAAAGGTACAAAAGACCTAGTTTTAATTGGAATGCGTACAAGAGGGGAATTCCTTGGGAAAAGAATTCAGGAAAAAATAAAAGAGATTGAAGGCATAGAACTGCCGTTTGCAGTTCTGGATATTACACTGTACCGGGATGATTTCCGAACACGGTTGAAACAACCAGAAGTTTCAGTTACTAATATTACTTTCGATATAACCGAAAAAAACATAATCCTGATTGATGATGTTTTATATACAGGAAGAACGGTTAGATCTGCGTTGAATGCAATTATGGATCTTGGCCGGCCGAACACAATACAATTTGTAGTACTTGTAGATAGGGGGCACCGCGAGCTTCCTATTAAGGCAGATTATGTCGGCAAAAATATTCCGACATCACAAAATGAAGAAATAAAAGTCAAAATGAGTGAGATCGATGAAGAAGATGCAATTTATCTCATCGACACAGAAAAATAATCTAGGAAATTATGCCATTATCTAATCGACATTTACTGGGTTTGCAGGGGGTTCCGAAAGAAGATATTCAATTAATATTGGAGACAACAAAAACTTTCAGAGAAGTTCTGGAAAGGCCAATTAAAAAAGTTCCGACTTTACAAGGTAAGACTGTTGTTAATTTATTTTTTGAAAATTCAACGCGTACAAGAATTTCTTTTGAACTGGCTGAAAAAAGACTATCTGCTGATGCCATAAACTTCGCTGCTTCAAGTAGCAGCGTAAGTAAGGGAGAAACTTTTAAGGATACGATCCGCAATATTGAAGCTATGAAAGTTGATATGGTGGTTGCAAGGCATTCGGCCGCGGGCACGCCAAGATTCTTAACACAAATTTGTGATGCAAGTATTATCAATGCAGGAGACGGAATTCATGAACATCCAACGCAGGCCCTGCTTGATATGTATTCAATAAAAGAAAAACTGGGAGAAATTGAAGGACTAAAGGTATGCATAGTTGGAGATATTGCGCATAGCAGGGTTGCACTATCTAATATTTACGGACTGATTACTATGGGAGCCAAAGTATCAGTCTGCGGTCCATCTACGATGATTCCAAGGTTTATTCACGATCTCGGGGTCGATGTAATTTATGATATAGATGAAGCAATACAGGAGAATGATGTATTAAACGTCCTTCGTATTCAGCTTGAAAGAAAAGCGCGCGAATATTTTCCTTCGATCAGAGAATATGCCACGTTTTTCGGAATAACCGAAGAGAGACTCGAGAAAAACGGGAAAGATATTTTAATAATGCACCCCGGACCAATTAACAGGGGCGTTGAATTATCCAATGCTGTGGCTGATGGATTAAATCAAATAATTTTACAGCAGGTGACAAACGGTGTTGCAGTCAGAATGGCTGTACTTTATTTACTGGGAACAATGAATTAAATGGAAAAGAAATGAAAGTAATTTTAAAAAATGTAAATATCTTAAATCCAGAGCAGAAGTTAAAAGAGACAAAAACAAATATTCTTTTGAGCGATGGAAAGATTGTAAAAATCGGTGAACTTACCGCTGAAGATACAAAGGGAGAAAAAAAAGAATTTGATTTAACAGGTAAGTATGTTGTGCCTGGATTTTTTGATATGCACGTTCATCTCCGTGAACCCGGACGAGAAGATGAAGAAACAGTAATTACAGGCTGTCAGAGTGCTGCAAATGGCGGGTTTACCGGACTGGCCTGTATGCCTAATACCGAGCCTGCAATTGATTCTGCTGAGGTTGTTTCTTTGATAAAAAAACAAGCAAAAGATCAACTAACCGATGTATTTATTATTGGTGCGGCAACAGTCGGAAGGAAAGGGGAAATTATTTCTCCAATGGCTGAATTGAAAGAATCAGGAGTTGTTGGATTTTCTGATGACGGGGTTGCAATTAAAACAGCAGCTATACTCAGACGTGTTATGGAATATTCCGGGATGTACAACCTGCCGATAATCGAGCATTGCGAAGATGAAACTTTAGCTGGCGGCGCGATGAACGAGGGATTAAATTCTACAAAGCTTGGTTTGCCTCCAATACCGTCTGTTGCTGAAGATTTGATTGTTAGCAGAGACATTCTTATGGCTGAATACACACACAGCAAAATCCATATTGCACACATCAGTACGAAAAAATCTGTTGAGATGGTTCGACAGGCAAAAAAATCCGGGATTAAAATTTCGGCTGAAGTCACTCCACATCATTTTACTCTGACTGATGACTTCATTAAAACTTACGATACAAACTATAAGATGAATCCGCCACTCAGAACTAAATCTGACGTCGATGAAGTTATTAGTGGATTAAGAGATGGTACCATCGATTGCATTGCCAGTGATCACGCACCACATTCAGCAGAGGAAAAAGAAGTAGAATTTGAATTTGCACCGAATGGAATTATAGGATTAGAAACTCAAATAGGAGTTGCTCTGACTGAACTTTATCATAAAAAGATATTATCTCTTGAACAGGTCATTGAAAAGATGGCAATCAACCCCAGGAAAATATTAAACATTCCCGTTCCTAAAATTCAGCCTGGAGAATTAGCTAACCTTACAATTCTGGATCTTGATGAAGTTTGGACTGTGGATTTTGACAGTTTTAAAAGCAAATCGCAAAACTCCCCATTCAATAAACGGCTACTAACTGGCAGAGCTTCAGGCGTAATAAATAAAAACCAAATGTACTTTGAAGGGGAATTCTTCAACATTTAGTTTCACAGAGTTGCAATAAGGAATCACTAAGTAACACAAGGATGATTTCTTAAGATATTTAATCCTCTACACAATGTGTATACTTTTAAGTACAGGTTTAATTAAATTTGCGATAAATCAGGCTAAATTCAGAACTTTTTTAACGGCATTCATTTTGATTTACTATGGCTGAAAACTAATGGTGATCAAAATGAAAACAAAAATATTACTAATCAGCTTTCTCGCAGCCATAACATTTACTGCTTGTAGAGTTCATATAAATGATTCTTACGATTTGGATGTAACTCCTCCTTCACCCCCGACAGGAATAATCGCATTAAACGGAGATAATACGGTCGATCTATCGTGGTATGCTAACCGTGAAACGGATGTAGCTGGTTACAATGTGTACTACGCATATTCGTACAACGGCAAATACACTTTAATAGGATCGACTAAAATAAATTATTTTGTAGATGATGGTGCTAGTAATGGTGATACTTATTATTATGCTGTCACTGCATACGATTATAACGGAAATGAAAGCGATCTAAGTTATGACGTGGTTTACTCAACACCGCGCCCGGAAGGATTTAATCAATCAATATTCGATTACAGAAATTACCCTGACTACGGCGGGTATTCATTCAAAACATACAGTACGGTACCCTATGATGATCAAGAATCAGATTTCTTCTTTGAAAATTATAACGGGACTTACTATATAGACGTATGGGATGACAGTGAGATTCAGGATATGGGCAATACAACTGATATTTATAATATCGCATATGCTCCGACTTCCGGCTGGTCATCTACAAAGGATGAAATTGCAATACCTGGCCATACTTATGTAATTTGGACGTGGGATAACCATTATGCCAAGATCAGGATTAAATCAGTTACCGGTGATAAAATTTCATTTGACTGGGCATTTCAATTGGTAGCAGGAAACAGGCAACTGAAACAGGCTGATATTCCCAAAGACAGAGGGAAGCTAAAAAGTTCAATAAACAGGTAAATTGATAGAATGAATATTCAATTAAGAGTAAATCTTTATAGATTTACTCTTATTTATTAACTAAATTTAAGAAAGTTATGTTTTACAATGCCAGCAAATCTTAAAAACATATTGCCAGTAGTGTTTTCTTTTCTCCTCTACATTTCTATCTATTCTCAGAACAAGCCCCATGAATATAAGGTACCGAAAGACAGTAACCAGAAATCCCTTGATCTCAAACTACAGGATAACAAAGATTTTACACGAAATGAACAGGTCGTAAATGTTGTGAAAAAAATACAGGATGCTATAGTCAATAAAGATATCAGTACACTGGTAGATCACCTCAGTTCACAAACATACTTCAATTTGCCAAATGGAATTAGTGGATATTATTCTTCTAACCAGGCATATTTTGTTCTGGAAGATTTTTTAAAAACTTACAGGGTTACTTCATTTAATTTTGCTGAAATAAATACTAAAAATAACACTCCGTTTGCTACCGGAACCTATGATTATGATTTCAAAGGTAACCGTAATTCAGCGCATATTTATCTCCAATTACGGAACACAGGCAAAAGCTGGAGAATAACTCAAATCACAATAAATTGATTTAATGATAGCCGAATTTCTTAAGAGATTTAAGGACGATAGAAAGTATTTTGCTATCGTCTTTTTTATTTTATTCGTGATTTTTATTTCAGGGATCGTAACTCCCGTTTTAGTTGAAAAAACAAAAGATAACTGGGATGATAAACTTGCGGATAAAATCTTAAACATTGAATCTTCAGTAAATTCAATCTTTAGTACGAAAGAAGCACACTTAATTACCATAGCCGATGGCCTGTCTAATAAAATCAGAACTGCATTAAGTGAACCTAGTACCACTTATGGCTCATTAATTAAATTAATTAACGGTTCTGAATATGAGAATTGTTCGGTTGAAGTCCTGGCACCAAACGGGAGAATGATCGGGTGGAATGATATTGTTGCAGTAAAGTCCGAAGATATTTTACCATTATCCTACCCGGCGGGTGAAGTCCATTTTTACCGCTCGGATCTCGTCACCTATTTGACGGTTACCGACACGCTATTGATTGAAAATGATCAGTTCTATTTTGTAGTTAGTTTGCCAATAGAAAAGAATTACAAGCTGCAAAACGATTATTACAAAAATGTAAACTTTACTGAAGAATTATCAAACAAATTCTCTACTCCTTTCACTATAGCCTATAATCCTTTCTCTTCATTATCACGCGATGGCAGAAAATTTTCATTCGAATTGTTTAATAATAAATACAATAAAATCGGTACTGTTACTTTTCTAAAGCCTTCGCTTGAAACTGCTCAAAATTTATTAAGGACACAGGTATCACACTTACAGTCATTGTTGGTTGTATTATGTATTCTCTTTTTAGGGCTTGGCTTCAAAAGAGAGGTTAAAAATTTAAAATTAAGAAGACTGAAATTTTTAGTGTTTGTGATATATTGCGGCTTGTTCAGAGAAGCACTTTACCTTTTAAATATTCCATCCGGACTATTAAATAGTCCTATAACCGATCCGGCTTACTTTTCATCAACATTCGGGGGCGGTATAGTTAGATCGCCGGTTGAATTTTTTATAACTGCCCTGTTTTTATTAGTAATCGGAATAAAGGCATACCTTTATGTACGTGATTACTATACTTCTTCATCTGAAAATAAAAAATTTAGATATTTAAAAACCTTGTTAATTCTGCCGTTAGTATTTCTCTTTTTTATTACATTCAGATCGTTAAACGCTTCAATAAGGAGTATAATATTCGATTCTACTTTAAGATATTTTAAGGAGCCAGATCTTCTCCCAAGTCTTCCGGGTCTTGTAATGAACCTTGATACATTGATGTTTACACTTTCAGTTGTTTTCATGTTGATAGCCTTTATAATACTGATGGTTTCTTTCCTTCGAATAAAGGAATCAAAATACGGGAAGTACTATTTTCTTATATTTTTCATAGTTTTTGAAGCTTTGGGAATAGCCTATCTCAGGATACAAAACACACCTCTAATAACCCCGGTTTTGAGCATTGTAATTATCGCTTTACTTTTTATTATTGTTTACATTATATGTTTCAGGGAATCTAAAGTACCGGCTTACAACTATGTCTTTATTACACTAATTGCCTCGGTAATTTCAATTACCTTACTTAACTACTTTAATCTTGATCTGGAAAGAGAATCATTAAAAACAACTGCGCTTGAAGTTAACAGATCCAATGATAATTTGTTGCAGTTTTTTCTAAATGAGACGTTGTCAAATGCTGAAAAAAATGACAAACTGAAAAAATCGTATTCTTTACTTAATAGTAATTTTTATTCAGAAGCCTTTATGCTATGGAGCAGCAGCCCTCTTCAAAAGGAATCACTTAATTCATCGGTAACAATACTGGATAAAGATTTCAAAGAGGTTGGTCATTTTTCAGTTGGCGTTAGTGACAATTTAAAATATTTAGATAGTCTTAAAGCTAAAACCTCCGATACGCTTCAAATTATCCAGATTAGGCCCGGTGAAGGACAAACATTATTTATAGGACTAGTCCCAATTAAGGAAAGGGGAATAGTACTTGGCTATGTATCAGCTACAATAAACGAGAATATTCTCAATATTTGGGATAACAATATTCCCGAGTTTTTACAGTCAAATAAAAATATTATCAATTCTGTAATCGATCCGCAACAATTAAAGATTTATGAATTCACTGACAACAAATTAACAAAAATCTACGGAGACATTTATCCTTCTCTTGACCAGGTTAAGCCGATTGTAAATGCAAAGTTTTCATCGGACAATGAAGCCTGGCTTAATCTCACTCTTAATGACGAGTATTTTTTAACTTATGTTTTTAAGAGCCAGGTTAACGAACAAAGTAAGATAACTTCAGTTTCGGTATTAGAAAAGAATCTTTCATGGAACCTGTTTAACTTTTTCAAGATATTCATTATTCACAGCATTTTTATATTACTTCTATTTCTTCTGATCTTCATTTCACAATTTAAAGGTTTTAAATATAGCTTTAGAACACAGTTATTAATCGCATTTCTTATAATATCTATAATTCCTGTGATAATTCTGGCTGTTTATAACAGGCAAATTGTGAAGGAAAAAACACAGGATGCAATCTTAAAGGAGCTAAATATAAGATCAGATTTTGTCGAAAATCACATTCGCACGCAGATAAAAAATGATAAGGCTAAAGATTTAACAGAAGTTTTTCAGCATGCAGGAGATGAATTAGGTATATCATTCTCTATTTATGAAGGCACGACGCAGATATTTAATTCTAAAGATCAGTATTACAAAGCAGGGTTATTTGCTGACAAACTTGATCCTGAAGCGTACTACCAAATGGATTACCTTAATTACAGGGAGTTTCTTGACAATGAATTATTGGACAACTACAATTATAATATCTTTTATAAGAGAATGAATATTAACGATAAAGTATTTGTAATAAGTGTGAACGATGCATTTAATAAAATTCAACTAACTTATTCAATTGTTGATGTAGATGTATTTCTTTTCGGGATATATTCATTTGCAACAATCCTTATAATTATATTAAGCACTTTTTTAGCTAATAGAATTTCTTCACCTATCAGAAGGCTAACTAAAGCAACTGAATCAGTTGCTCATGGAGATTTAAGTGTTGAAATAAGTAATAATGAAAAGGGTGAAATAAAGGATTTGCTAGATGGGTTTAATTCCATGACACGAGAGTTGCAGAAGAATCAGGTTGAACTTGCTGAACTTGAAAGAGAAAATGCCTGGAAAGAAATGGCGAAACAAGTTGCACACGAAGTAAAAAATCCATTAACACCAATGAAATTAGCGGTACAGCAGCTCATTATTTCATACAAAGAGGGGAATAATAATTTTGATAAGATGTTTAAAAAACTGTCTACGACACTTTTGAGCCAGATCGAAAACCTTAGCCTTATAGCTACTGAATTTTCTCGTTTTGCGAGAATGCCTAATTACAATATGGAAAAAATCGATTTAATTTCTGTTATTAATGATACTGTTAATCTTTTTGTTGATGAAAAAGTTGAAATAAATGTAAACACTAAACTGGTTTCTACAAATGTAGAATCGGATAAAGTACAATTGCGTAGGCTAATTATTAAATTTATAAGAAACTCTATACAGGCAAATGCTTCAAAGATAGATCTTTCCATTGAACAGGCAGACGAAAATATAAAAGTATATATATCTGATAACGGAACAGGAATACCCGAAAGATATCAGTATAAAATATTTGAACCAAACTTTACTACAAAACAAAAAGGGATGGGACTTGGATTAAAATTGGCTAAAAGATTTATAGAAAACTCTAAAGGTTCGATAAGCTTAGTTGAATCGACAGGTCAAGGCACGACATTTTTGATCATACTTCCTGTATTGTCTTTTAAATTGGATAAAGATAGCTAATGTCCATTCTTACCGATCACCAAAAAGCTGCGCTAAAGTTCGACCGTCATATTTCTTTGACCGCTAATGCCGGCTCGGGAAAAACGTTTGTCCTTTCAAAAAGATACCTGGAAATTGCTCTCTCCCAAAAACATCCAAATTTAAGAAACATAGCTGCAATAAGTTTTACGGACAAAGCTGCAAGTGAATTATATAAAAAGATTGCCGGGGAAATTGAAGAGAGACTACGGACCGAAAAAGACTCTGAGATCATTAAAAAATTGGCTTCGATTAGACGCCAGCTTGTTTCGGCAAATATATCAACGATTCATTCGTTTTGTATAGATATTCTACGGGAATTTCCTGTTGAAGCAGGACTGGATGCTAACTTTACTCCAATTGATGAACAGCTGTCCGATGAACTAATTGAATTATCGGTTGATGAATTAATTAAAAGTTCATTGAAAGAAAAAGAAGCGGAGGAAAAGTTTAAATATCTTGTAAGAATTTTAGGGTCGAAGTCAATTCTTACAAAAGAGCTCATATTGCTTATAAAAAAGAGAAAAAATGTACTGGTAATTGCACAAAATATTTATATCAAAGATGTAGAGGATATAGCCTCACAGTTTGAAAAACAATTTCAACAATCTCTTAAGGAGCTATTTTCAAGCAAAGTATCAGTTATTGTTGAAGCTGTAAATGCAATTAATTCTGAAGTGCTCAATAAAAAACCGGATAATGAACTTGGGACAGAAATATCGGATTTGCTTTCTGAGCTTTCAAGAAAGGAGGAATTATTTGAAAAAATAATAGTACTAAGCAAAATTGGTGATCAGCTTTTAACCAGAAATAATACAATAAAGAAAAGGGGATATCTTACAGGTGAACAAGATGAATTACTTTTGACAAGAATGAATAAGATAGATAATTTTTATTCCGGGTTAAAGAATATTGAAATACTGGATAATCAAAAAGAAGTTGAGCTTGAGCTAGCCAATTTCGGAAAGACGTTAGTAGACTTCTTTATCAGAGCAGTTGAAATTTATAATAATAAAAAGAAAGAGAACGCATACCTGGATTATGAGGATATCCTTTTATTCGTTAAAATAATACTTGATAATACTTTTGTCCGGGAATCTCTTTCTAAAAAGTATCATTACATAATGATTGATGAATATCAGGACACGAATGAAATTCAATATAATATCTTTCTCCCTATCCTGGATCATCTAAAGAAAGGGAACCTGTTTGTAGTGGGTGATGAGAAACAAAGCATTTATATGTTTCGGGATGCTGAACTTGAAGTGTTTAATCGAACTAAAGAAGAAATTGATAATACTGATGGCGAAAGTAAATTATTAACCCTTCCTGAGAGTTTCAGGATGTCTCCCGCAATTTCACTTTTTACAAATGTATTGTTTGATAAACTATTTGAAAATCCTGATCGCTTATTTAACGAAGTATCATATAACGAACTGATATCAGCAAGTAACACAAGTTCAGAAGGATCAATAGAAATACTATTGGCCTCCGGGCAGGAATCCGAGGAAATAAACAATGAAGAAAACGAAGGATCAGTGAATGCAGAAGATGAGTTGATAGCTAAGCGGATACGGAAATTGGTAAATGATGAAGGTGTTGATTTCAAAGATATTGCGATTTTGTGCAGGCGCAGAAAAGAATTTAAGGAACTCGAAAATACTTTTGTAAAAAATAAAATTCCTTTTATAGTAGTGGGAGGAAAAGGCTTCTATCAACGTCAGACCATTTATGATATTTACAATTATTTCTCATTTTTGTTGGATAAAGATAATGACACAGCATTGGTGGGAACCTTGCGTTCTCCATTTTTCAATGTTTCAGATTCTGAGATTTTTGAGATATCCCTTTGGAAAGGTGAGAACTACTGGGATAAATTTCAAAACTATAGTCTCCACTCTCTGAAGTTTGAAAAACCTGTCCGGACTCTTTCGGAAAATATTCTGCTATCAACAAGTTATGATCTCACATCCTTGTTACGAAAAATACTTAATGAATCGCCTTTCCTTGCGGTAATATCTGCCCGATCGAACAGCGCCCAGGAAATAGCAAATATTCGAAAGCTAACAGGTATAACTACTAACTATAACTACTCAGGCTTTAAAACACTTTATGATTATGTAAGCTATTTGAAAGACTCAATAAACCAGCTTGAAGATGAGTCGCAGGCTGTTATTTCAGCTGAAAGTAATTCTGTAAAAATAATGACCTATCACCAGGCAAAAGGATTGGAATTCCAGGCAGTTTTTCTTCATAAGTCTGAGAAAGGATTAAGCAGGGAAAGTGTTAAAGCCAGAAGCGTAAGCGTCAACAAGAAATTTGGCTTATTAACAAAAGTTCCTGTCAATAATGATATTTCTTCAGATTATTTGAAGCCACCAATTGTTGGAATTGCAGATTTGATAGAAGAAAGAAAAAACCTGGCTGAATTCAAGCGGCTATTTTATGTAGGTGTTACGAGGGCAATAAATTATTTGTTTATTAGTGGAACTGAGAAAAAAAACAATAAATATGATAGCAATTCAATTCTTGGAATGGTCAGTTCAGGCCTCGGAATGGATTACGACTCAACTGAATTTAGACTAACCTCGAACTTAAAATTTGCAGTCTTAAAAGGGAAGAAATTTGAAACTGATGAAAGAAAAGTTAATACTACAATTAAAATTATAAAGAGCCTTGAAAAAACGGGCCTGAAAGAAATAGAAGAATTTATTTTGCGAAACCAAGTGAAATTGAATGCAGGTTCAATAAATGATCAGCCGGAGGGAGAATTTATTTCGGCAACAAAAGTAGCAGTTTATAAGCAATGCCCATTGAAATACCAATTAACATATGAATATGGCTTTACGAAATTGTTTAACCGATACAAATCATGGTTTAATGAAAAGTCGCAGTTAAATAGAAACTTTTAGCAAATATGATTTTAATTATGCGGAAACTAGTGAGCGATAATGATTTTTATGAAACCCCGGAGAAAGAAAAAAGTAAATATTCGCTGATGTGAAAGGAATAATAATTCATAAAATCTTGCAGAACGAAGTCAGTGATAGTTCGCTTGAAACATTTATAAAAGATAGTCTTAAAATTGAGCTTGATATTTTTGAATATTCTGAGAAGATCAGTTCAGCTTTGAAGGAAGATATTCTAAATGACATAAAAACATTTTACAAATCGACTTTTTATAAATCTTTAAAATCTTTTGGAAATTATAAAAATGAGTTTGAAATATACATCAAGGAAAGAGATTATTTTCTTTATGGAATTATTGATAAATTGATTCTTGAGGATAATAAATTTACTATTATTGACTATAAAACAGATGACATTTCAGTAACGGAAATAAATGAAAGGGCGGAAAACTACTTACCGCAATTAGAATTTTATTCCTATATTGTAAATCGGTTTTTTGATAAAAATCCTGAAATACAGCTCAAATTGGCTTTTATTAAACATCCTGATAAAATATTTAGCAGAGCTATAGGTATGAAAGATTTCATAAGGATTGGTGAGGAAATTGAAAAAATGGTTAGTGTTTTCAGAAACGGAAAATTTTCGAAACACCTTGACCATTGCAATAAATGTCTCTATGCTTTGAGGCAGGAAAAATGTATAATTAAAAGTTGAAAGCACTAAAAGTTATAAAATTACAGGCGGGGAAGAATGAAAAGAATCATTAAGCAGATCAGAAACATTGAGAAAATAGAAAAAGAACTGGTGGAAAATTACGTCGGGATAATTGCTTTACAATTAGAGGATGATAAATTTGAGCAGTTATCGACACCATTTTTATATAAAGATAAAAATGTATTTCTTTTTTTTACTCATAATGACGAATTGTATGAAGATATTCAATTTGACTCATTTGTATCGTTTACGATTTTAAGAAATGAGAAAGTGAAAAGAACTAAAAAAACTGATTTTATTCCTACTTATCATTTTTGTGCAACTAAAATTTCAGGTTTAATCCGAAAAGTAGATGATCCTAAAACAATTGAAGAATTGAAAAAAAGTTATGCCGAGAAATATTCAGTGAAATCTGAAAAAAGTGAACTGGATCTTAAGGTAATAGAAAATATAGCAGTGATAGATACTGAAGAAATTAATGCAATAGAAGAATTTGGTGGTTAGCACAAAATTATGTATCGGTCTCTTGTTACTTGCTGGCATCTTTTACGGATGTTCGGCAGGTAATAACAGTTATTATGAACTTCCATCCGAATTTCGCCAGCCTGAAAAAAGATTAGAATTTGTTAAAGATTATTACCCCTATATTGCGGGGAAGAAAATATTTATAGATCCCGGTCATGGTGGAACCGAAAGAGGAAATAAAGGGTTCGAATCCTTCGAAGCAGAAGCCAATGTAAATTTAAAGGTTTCATTATACCTAAGAGGCTACCTTAAAGAATCCGGTGCTATTGTCTTTATGTCGAGAACAACAGATACAACCGTTGATCTGAAGCAAAGATCAGTTATGGCTGATAGCATAGGGGCAGATATATTTGTTAGTATACACCATAATGCGCCCGCATCGGCGGATAACATTTGGACTGATTACACTTCAACGTATTATCACTCGAAAGAAGGAAATTATAATTATGAACCGTGTGAGCGTGATCTTGCACGATTTGTACAAAGAGACCTCGCCTATGCAGTTAGGAATTCGGGTGGATTGGGATCTTTTGACGGTACATATTCTGATTATGCAATTTACCCCGGAGACGGTTTTTCTGTATTAAGAGAAACTAAAATTCCTGCTATTTTGGTTGAATGTGTCTTCAGCACTGATCATTTTGAGGCAGGAAGATTAGGTGAGGATGAATTTAACAGAATTGAGGCGTGGGGAATTTTCAAAGGACTTTGCAAATACTTTAGGAATGGAATTCCTGAGATAATTCCTCTAAGCAAAATAGATACTTTAGCTGCGGGTGATCAAAGCTTTAATTTTATGTTCAAAGATTCATCAGGTATTGATTTTAATTCAATTAAATTCCAATTTGACTCCACGGATGCGAATGTAACTTCTATCGACAACTCTGCGGGACGGCTTTCTGCAGAGATTTATAATGTCGCACCGGGAATACATTCACTTAAAGTAGTTGTTGCAAACAAAAACGGTAATCATTCATTTCCGTTTCGTAAAAAGGTAGTTGTTATTCCTAATGAATAAAATGGAAGAAGCTTAATGCTAAATTACATCTGGTTAGCTTTATTGTTTCTTGGGATCGGTGCGGCTGTTACAACGGATATCATAAATCAGAATAATGATAGGTTCAGGAACGATGAGCCTATTCCGGTTACTGTTATTCTGAAATTAAATTCTGAGATTATTTCCGCCAGTAAAGCCGAAGCCACACTAAAAATCAGAAAAGATAATTTTAATTCATTTTATAATGATTCTATAAAGAGTGACCTTGCTTATCCTGTAACATTAACATTTGGCAATGATAAAAGTAAGCCTAACATTTTTTTTAAGGTTGATAAATCAAGTCCGGAAATTTTAAAAGAAATTGCATCTGCTTCGGGCGATAAAGACGATATAACGGGTGTCGTGAATTTTAATTCAATAAATACAGATAGCGTGATTTCCGGGACTGCAATTTTTGAAGAAGTGAAATTCTTAAAACTTAAGAATGTTACAAATTCTGCTCTCGATTATGCGGGAATTGCCGTTAATATTTCACTTGGATTAATAGGCATAATGGCACTTTGGCTCGGAGTAATGAAAGTAGCAGAGGAGGCGGGATTAATAAAAATAATAGCAAACGTACTGAGACCGATTACCAAAAGACTTTTTCCGGATGTTCCTGGCGATCATCCGGCTATGGGTGCGATGATTATGAATATGTCGGCTAACATGCTCGGATTAGGTAATGCTGCAACTCCCTTCGGCTTAAAAGCAATGGAAGAACTTGAAGAGATAAATCCTGAGAAGGGAACTGCGAC
This sequence comes from uncultured Bacteroidota bacterium, assembly GCA_963772675.1. Classification (GTDB taxonomy): domain Bacteria; phylum Bacteroidota; class Ignavibacteria; order Ignavibacteriales; family Ignavibacteriaceae; genus JAKAGZ01. Next base: position 104,464 of record CAVYYF010000006.1, on the reverse strand, counting down.
AAATGCTATGTGTACTTTTTTGGCAATTAACACGGCAGGAATTACATTAATACCTGCCACAGCAATTGCAATAAGAGCAGCTGCAGGAAGTTCTGAACCTGCAATTATTATTGGTACTTCGTTATTCGCTTCAGCTTGCGCGACTGTTGCTGGTGTTTCGGCTGCAAAGGTTTTTGAAAAATTTCCAATTAAGAGCGGATTTTTTAACTGGTTTAAGAGTAACACAAAACTCTTTTTGACAATTGGAGGTATTATTCTTTTTGCGGCTCTGATGATTTTTTCCGGGATAGGGAAGGCAATAGGATCGATAATAAATCCGGATTTTATCAGAAATATTATAGAAGGATTTTCAGTAATTGCTATACCTTTGTTGATAGTTGTATTCCTTGGATATGGCTTGATAAAAAAGGTAAAAGTTTACGAACAATTTGTCGAAGGTGCAAAAGAAGGTTTTAACATTGCAGTAAAAATAATTCCGTACCTGGTTGCTATGCTAGTTGCGATAGGTATCTTTCGTGCCGGTGGGGCAATGGACTGGCTGATAAAGGTTATTAAACCTGTTACTGATCTCATAGGCATGCCCGCCGAAGCTCTGCCAATGGCCTTGATGAGACCTCTTTCAGGAAGTGGTTCACTCGGCATTATGTCTGAAATTATTTCAGTTCACGGACCGGATTCACTTCTTGGAATTATGGTTTCAACTTTCTATGGAAGTACAGAGACCACTTTTTATGTACTAGCACTATATTTTGGAGCAGTTAATATTAAAAGAACAAGACACGCATTGCCGGCCGGTCTTGTTGCAGATGTAGTTGGAATTTTATCTGCTGTATTTATTGTAAGATTATTGTTTGGATAATCATTTCTGTTAGTTATGAAAGTATATATCACGCGCAAAATACCACAAAAAGCAATCGATTACCTGAAAGAAAAAAATCTATCGGTATCTTATTATAAAAAAGATCAGCCCATACCTAGAAAAGTTTTATTAAAAAATGTAAAAAACGTCGATGCCGTTTTATCTCTGTTGACAGAAAGAATCGATCCTGTCGTAATAGATGCCATGAACAAATGTAAAATAATTGCAAACTATGCTGTAGGTTATGATAATATTGATGTGAAATATGCTAACTCTAAAAATATTATTGTAACAAATACACCGGGAGTTTTAACAGAATCAACTGCAGATCTTACAATGGCATTAGTCCTTGCTTGCGCAAGAAGATTGCCCGAAGCCGAGAAATTCTTAAGAGAACGGAAATATACTCATTGGAAACCCGGCTTGTTGCTTGGTGTTGAATTGAAGGATAAAGTATTTGGAATTCTTGGTGCGGGGAGAATTGGAACAGCAGTAGCACTCAGGGCTCAAGCTTTCGGGTGCAGAATAATTTATTTCTCGCGTTCAAAAAACAAAGCTCTGGAAAAGAAAACTGATGCGAAAAAAGTTTCATTAAATATTCTGCTTAAAAAATCTGACTTTGTATCAGTACATTTGCCATCAAATAAATCTACTTTCCATCTGTTAGATAATGAAAAGCTAACTTTGATGAAACTAAGTTCAATCTTAATTAACACAGCCCGCGGCGAAATAATTGATGAAAAAGAACTTATCAAAATTTTGAAAAGAAAAAAGATATTAGCTGCCGGGTTAGATGTCTTTGAGAATGAGCTGAATATAAATTCTGATTTGCTAAAACTTGAAAATGTAATTTTGTTACCCCACATTGGCAGCGCTACTGAAAAGGCACGCACAGATATGGCAATGATTGCTGTAAAAAACGTAGTTGCTGTACTTTCCGACAAAAAACCTATTACCCCTGTTCAATAGGTCATTTTGATTTAATTTGAATATCATGCCCATTCTCGGTAACTTTAAACATTAAAAAATAAAACTTTTCCTAAATGCGAATAGGGATTCCAAAAGAAAATCTTCTTGATGAAAAGAGAATTGCTCTCTCACCAGCAGGGGTTGATTCACTTATCAGAGCCGGTCACACAGTCTATATAGAAACTAGCGCTGGAAGCGGCAGCCATTTTAAAGATGAGGATTATGTAAAAACCGGTGCTATGCTTGTATACTCCGCGGAAGAAGTATTCAAAAGATCGGAATTGATTGTAAAGGTCTCTTCCACAGGCGATGATGAGCTTGAACTTATTCAGGAAAATCAGATCATTTTTTCATTTCTTCATCTTGCCGTTGGTAAAAAGCAAAATGTTGAAAAGCTTTTAAAGAAAAATGTAACTGCAATCGGTTATGAATTGATTGAGAACGAAGGCAGGCTGCCGGTGCTTCATTCAATGAGTGAAATTGCAGGACAGGTTGCTATACAGGTTTCAGAAAGATATCTTGAAGTCGGTAGTAAAGGGGGAAGAGGAATTCTCTTAGGCGGAATAACCGGAGTAGCGCCTGCTGCTGTAGTTATTCTCGGTGCGGGCGTTGTTGGTACAACAGCTGCAAGAGCTGCTCTTGGTCGTGGTGCACAGGTTATTGTAATCGACAATGACCTTCAGCGCTTAAGGAGAATTGATTACAACTTTAGGAAAAAAATAACGACGGTTATGGCAAATCCATATACTATTACACGTGGTGTTAAATTTGCCGATGTGTTAATTGGTGCGGTTCTCATCAAAGGTGAGAAGGCTCCACATCTCGTAACCGAAGAAATGGTTCAACAGATGAAGACAGGCTCTGTAATAGTTGATGTTTCAATAGATCAGGGGGGATGTGTAGAGACCAGCAGGATTACAACTTTGTCAGATCCGGTATTCAGCAAGTATAATGTGATTCATTATTGTGTCCCTAATATGCCAGCACTTGTTCCTCGTACGGCAAGTTATGGTTTAAATAATGCTGCATTAAAATATATAAAGAACATTGCCGATAATGGTTTAGCGGAAGCATTGGTCAGTGATCCCGGTCTATCAAAAGGCGTTTGTACTCATAATGGTTATGTTTCTAACGAAGCGATTGCAAATGTTTTCGATCTTGAATACAGGAGATTACATATCTTTTCTACGAATTGACTTATTTAATTAGTGATGAAAAAATGACTACTACTGAAGAAATAAAACCAGGTTTTAATATTCCTTTTAACATTCTTGAATCCTATAAGAGTAAAGTTGTATCTGCTGAAGAAGCTGTTCAGGTTGTTAAGCCTCACGATAATGTAGTGGTTCAGTGTGGCTGTGCAGTTCCGCTTGTTTTAATTAACGCACTTGTCAAAAGAAAAGACGAGCTAACAGATGTAAAGATGATGCATGTGCTCACAGTAGGGGAGTTGCCATATCTTGAACCCGGAATGGAAAAGCATTTTAAGCATAACGCTTTTTTCATCGGAGGAAATTCAAGAAAGGCCGTGAGTGAAGGACGAGCCGATACTACACCAATTTATCTTTACGAATATCCTTTGTTATTTACACGTGGAATTATATCCGTAGATGTGGCCTTAGTTCATGTTTCTCCCCCTGATGAACACGGATTTTGCAGCTATGGTGTTGATGTTGGATTGATTAAAAATGCTGCATTAAAAGCAAAAAATATTATTGCGCAAATTAATCCTAATATGCCGAGAACATACGGTGACAGTTTCATTCATATTAATAAGATTAATTCTATTGTGGAAATTAATGAACCAATTAAGGAATTACCCCAAACTGAAAATAACTTACCTCCTGAGATTGAAAAGATATATTCTAAAATAGGTAAATGTATTGCTGATCTCGTAGAGGATGGTTCAACTTTGCAATTGGGAATCGGGGCTATTCCTGATGCTGTTCTTCATTATCTCGGAGACAAAAAGGGACTTGGTATACATTCCGAAATGTTCTCTGATGGTATTATTGAATTAGTTGAAAAAGGTGTTGTGACAAATGAGTTTAAGACTATTCATCAGGGAAAAATAATAGCCGGATTTGTTCTTGGTACAAAAAAATTATTTGATTTTATTCACAATAATCCTCTGATTGAGTTCCATCCCCAGGAATATGTAAATGATCCTTTCGTAATTGCTAAGAATGATAAAATGGTTGCCATTAACTCTGCTATTGAGGTTGATATTACAGGGCAGGTCTGCTCTGATTCTATAGGTTCAAGGCTATACAGTGGATTCGGAGGGCAGGTGGATTTTATTCGTGGAGCGGCGAGATCAAAAGGAGGAAAACCTATCATAGCACTTCCCTCCACTACTAAAGATGAAAAATTTTCAAAGATAGTAACCAGTTTAAAGCCGGGAGCCGGAGTTGTTACAAACCGAGCTGATGTCCATTATGTAGTTACCGAATTTGGAGTTGCCCAGCTTTTTGGAAAAACAATCCGGGAAAGAGTCTATGCACTTACAAATATAGCCCATCCCAAATTTCGTGATGTATTATTGAAATATGCTAAAGAGAATCACTATATTTAATTATGGTAGCAGTAATTGGTGATATTCACGGATGTTTTAATACCCTAAAAATCTTAGTTGAAGAAACCAGGAAAAAATATCCTGACATTTCACTCTATTGCGTTGGTGACCTGGTAGACAGGGGCAATTTCAGTTATGAGGTGATTGAATATATCATTGCTGAAAGCATCAAATTCACTCCAGGTAATCACGATTATATGTTTTATCATTTTGTTCATGAACCTTTCAGCGGAATGGGGACTGCGTGGCTTTATAATGGTTATGAAACTACGATGAGCTCTTACAATGATAGATATGAAAAAATAAATGAACATCTCGAAATGATTAAGAGTGCTCCTTTATATTATAACCTTGATGACTGTTTCATCTGTCACGCCGGAATTTCTGTTTTTCTGAAACGCAAGTTTGCACAAAATGTTCTGGAGGATATAGAAAAGTTTGATAAAGTTATACTTGAAGAAATGGAAACAGATGAGGGAATTCTCTGGACAAGAAACAAATTATTAGACCTTGGCAAACTTCAGGTTGTAGGTCACACCCGGAAGAACGAAGTTGAATTTAATAAAGAAAACAACACTGCTTATATTGACACTTCTGTTTATACCCACAATAAATTAACAGCGATTATTGTAGAAAAAAATCGAATTATCGATACTATCTCTGCCCAGACAGTTCCCGATGATTTACCAACCAGGATTTAGGTTAAATTCCGAAAACAGGTTCACCTTCTGATGCTTCTTCTTTATTTCCAAATTTTCCGTATAAGGTTAATTCGCTGCCAAGTATCCATATTTTTGTAAATATTCTGCACCAGACCAATAGCTGCTGAATAATAAATACTATAAGTATTCCCCAACCCGAAGTCATTCCAATTATAGATTCTATTTTGAAGTAAATTACAAACAATACTATTGGAACAATCAACAATAATAAATAAAGAAAATACGTGCTTAAAAAATGCTTAAACGTAAAAACGAATGAACGTAATATGGTCCGGAAAGGTCTGTACTCATCGTTCTCAACCATCATAATTTTAGCATAATCAGTTACTACCAGCAGGAAAATGAATATTAGCAAATAGATAATTACTCCTATCAGGGCTGTGTAAAAGATATAGCTTTCATTTGGTACTGATTTATATACAGAGCTTAGAATTAGTGATAAAATAATAAACAGAATCACAGCTATTACTACTTGTGTAATTATCATATATATAGCGAGCCTGAAAAATCGACTAAAATATTTTGCACTGGCCTCCCAGAAAAACCTGAGAGTGAATTTATCCTCTTTTCTTTTAAAACTTTGAGGATGCCCCCTTCAAAGAAGATAGTAAACAATAAATAAAATATTCCCATCCATATTGCTGTTGATATATATGGTTGAATTGCCATTGCAGAATGATTCATAAAATCCCGGTATACTGTATAATCGAAATCCTTCAACAAGGCACTAAATGCCATAGAACTGCCGGCTTCTTTTTGTATGGTGCTGCTGAAGGGGATGGCTATAATTAATGCCATTAAAAAAGTAATAATGTAAATAGTAGTTAGGAGCTTTTTTGTGTTAAAAGTTGCTTTTAAATCCCGATGTGTATGATGTTATAATTTTCATTTTATTCTCGCTAAAAAATCATAGAAATTGAAGTCATTAAGTTTTGAACCCAGAAAATAAATTTCACAAAATATTTTTTTCTATATTTACTGCTTGGTTCAGTTGTATAACTATTGTTGTTGAGATTAACATCAATCAGCAATTTCTGTTTGGGATCAACTTTTGCCCAAACTACCTTTTCCGGTTTATCAAATTCAATATCAAATGTTCTGTCTTTTCCGTCCCAGCTTACAAGTGTATCTTTGTCATTATCAAAATGCACGAGAATATCTACCGGCATTATAACCTCGCCCAAACGGTAAACTGCTACTTTAGAATGATAAATGCTCTTTCCATTAGTAGAATGATATCTGTAGAATAATTTTGTCCCGGAGCTATCATAAACACCTAGTGGCGAATTTACATTTTTCACCGAAATATAGGCCAGTTTATAATCACATATATCCGATCCATATAGTACTTCATTAAAAAACCAATTCATATTGTCCCCAAATTTATTTCCGTATTTTTTCTTTACTATCTCATTAACAATGTCTATAAAATTTTTGGCGCAGGGATGCTTGAAACTCCACCTGTTGAAATATGTTTTCATTATTACGTCCATAGTTTCGCGTCCCACGAGTCTGTCAAGTGTAGTCATCCAGGTGGCTGTTTTACTGTAGGTGATAGCTCCATAACCACCATCCTTATAACCCCAGGCCGTCCTGAAATCCTCTGCTATTTTAGGATTGTTCATTCCAACATATCCTTCTCTTTGAGATTCAAGGTCTCCGAAATGATATCCCACAAAATTTACAAAAGAAGTCTTCTTACCGTAATAGTGATCCATTATTCTCGTTTCCAGATATGTGTTAAAGCCTTCATCGAGAAATGCCTCTTCAAATTCGTTCGAAGCAAGCATTCCCATAAAATAATTGTGTCCGAATTCGTGGATTACTACGTTTTCAGTGAATCTTATTCCGTCAGGCATTCCCCAGAGGCAACCTGCAGTAATAAAAGTCGGGTATTCCATACCGGCTGAGCCAAGTCCTCTTAACGGTGGGTCAACAATTGTAAGATTTGGATAAGGATATTTTCCGACGTGTTTATCCAAATATTCCAACGCATTTATTGCCGATTGAGTATGTCTTTTGGCCTGGGCAAAATGTTCAGGCTGGAGCAAAACTTTAATTTTTACGTGTTTCCAAGTTGCTTCTGCAGTTTTGAATATGGGCGATGCCGTCCAGGCAAAATCTATAACATCTTCTGCGTGAAATGTTAATGTTTTTGTTCCATCATTGTTTTTCTTTTCGCCCGTTTGAATTCCGACAGCACCAACAATATACTTCCGGGGAAGTGTAATATTGACATTATATACTCCGAAGTCAGCATAAAATTCTGAGTTAGCATGAAACTGGTGACAGTTCCATTGTCCCTTGGTAGCATATCTTATGCCGGGGTACTCATAAACTCCAATTTTGGGGAACCACTGCCCAACAAGAAAATAATCATCGGCAAATCCTGTTCTTGCAAAAATTTTCGGTAGCTTTGATTTAAATTTTATATCAAGGTTAATTGTTTCTCCCGGCCTGACAGCTTTCGCCAATGGCACGCTGATTACGGTTTGATCGTCCGCATTGTCATCGTCAGGGTGAATGAATTTAATCTTATTAGTTAAGTCTTCTCCATTCTGTACTTTCATAGATAGAACGTCAACCCAACCCCAGGATTTTGTTTCGTTTTCATCAATATTGATGCCTCTCAACTGTCCGCCGGATTCTTTCATAAATGTTGATTTTGTGTTTTTGAAAGCATTGAGATAGAGATGAAATCTCAATTCACTGATATTATCATTGGAAAGATTCTTCCAATGAAGAGTTTCGAAACCATCGATTATTTTTGTGTCGGGATTGAGTTTTACATCCATATCATAGCTAGCATTACGCGGGCTGAGTGGAGTTTTAAAAATGGTTTGTGAAATTAAAATTGTTGAAAAGGAGAAGTAAATAATTAGAAAGAAAAAAGGACTAATCTTACAGTAGGATTTATCCATTTTGAACTCACTTAATATGTTGTTGTAAAATTAAAGAGTGGAAAAATTACCCCTCAATTTATTTTTAGTAATTAATATCATTAAATTAGTCCTTATAAGCAATAAAAGTGTGACGAATAATCATCCGCTAAGATGAAAAGTCCACATTTATGCAAATAATTATGTTGAATTATTTATGGAGGCTAATATGAAGAAGAGAAGATTGGGCAAAAATGGACCTGAGGTTTCAGCAATTGGATTAGGATGCATGGGAATGTCTGAATTTTATGGAAAGGGAGACGACGAAGAATCGATTTCAACGATACACAAAGCCATTGATCTCGGAATAAATTTCTTTGATACCTCGGATATGTATGGTCCTTACAAAAATGAAATGCTAATTGGCAAAGCAATTAAGGAGAAAAGAGGTCAGGTATTTCTTGCTACTAAATTCGGAATTCAGAGAACAGGGGATTCAGTAAAAAGGACAATAAATGGAAAACCCGAATATGTAAAATCCGCCTGCGAGGGCTCACTTAAGAGACTCGGAGTTGATCATATCGATCTTTACTATCAGCACAGGATTGACACAAGTATACCTATCGAAGAAACTATTGGGGCAATGAGTGAACTCGTTAGAGAAGGTAAGGTTAGATTTTTAGGTCTTTCAGAAGCCTCACCCGAAACAATTAAGCGAGCCGATAAAGTTCATCATATTACAGCACTACAAACAGAGTATTCTCTGTGGTCAAGAGATCCGGAAGTGAAAATTTTGGATACTGTAAGAGAACTCGGAATAGGCTTTGTTGCATATAGTCCTTTAGGCAGAGGAATTTTAACCGGCAGATTTAAGAAATTTGAAGACTTTGAGCAGGATGATTATAGAAGACTGTCTCCAAGATTTCAGGGAGAGAATTTCGAAAAGAATCTCCTTCTTGTTAAGAAAGTTGAAGAAATAGCAGGGGAGAAAAAAATTACTCCTTCACAGCTTGCCCTTGCCTGGGTTTTGAAACAGGGAGAAGACATTGTTCCAATTCCGGGTACAAAGCATTTGAAATATTTGTTGGAAAACGCTGCTGCTGTTGATGTGAAGTTTAGTAAAGTTGAACTGGAAAGTATTGAGAAAGTTTTTCCAAAAGATGCTGCCGCAGGAATGAGATATCCCGAAGCAATGATGAAATTTGTAAATGCATGAGCATTAAAAGCTGGGATGCCTAAAATCATTTTTTATAAATGGTAGCGTAAGTCTTTTATAATATTAATACATCCAATCACTATGTTTAGGAATTTTACTATGGTAAGGAAAGAAGTGATTATAAATCTATTTTTGATAATCTTAACCTTGTCCGCAATTAATATCTTTGGACAAAGCTCTACACCGGCAAAAAAAGATACTGTAATTTGGGATACAGTGCCATTCGGCAAATATATCTTGCATTATACAGATTCAGATGCCGGAAATTTTATGTTAATTAAGAATTATTTGGATAATGGAGTTACAACAGTTGAAAAGTTTTTCAGTAAAAAATATTCTAAGGTTTTTAATGTGTATGTTTTCCCAAATCGTAATTCAATTGATAAACAGTGGAGCAAGGCGTGGAATATGGCGGGATTTCAATCCAAGTGCTGGATGGTTGCAAGTGGAGTCGGCGAAAGGCTTGATCTATTAACACCATCCGTTTGGAAAACAGAAGCCTGCGACCATGATCCATCAAATAGACCCGAAGCACAAAATTTAATTACACACGAACTTGTCCATGTTTTTCAGGGACAATTGAATCCACACCTAGATTTTTCGGGAATGGATGATATTGAATGGTTTGTCGAAGGGCTGGCTGTTTTTGTTTCCGGCCAATTGACAAAAGATAGAATTGATCGTGCTGTAAAAGCTATTAAAAAGGGAAAATATCCACAGAAACTGCAAAATGCTTCGAACGGAGATAACAAATGTGGAATTACCGGCCTGATGGTAAGTTATATTGCATATAAATACGGTAAAGAAAAATTATATGCATTACTACCAATAGATTATCAGAATGGAATTATGAACTCCCTGAATACTAACGAAAATGATTTTATCAACAATTGGAGAGCCTGGACCCTTAAAAAATATAAAAATGAACACTAAAGAATTAGTAAAAAATTTTAGATATAAAAAAGTTTTGCTGCTCCCCAAAGCAAAACTTGAAGAGTTGCTAAACTCTTGTGAAATTCTGATTGAAAAAGATACTATTATTAATGGGAAGGTGAGGGTCCTAAAATGTGAAGGCGTATTTATTTTTCAGGAAACTACAAATAAAGAAGAACTGGCTCTCAGAAAATTCACCCGCCTAAGAGATGCTGAAAATCTGGTTAACAATCACTTAACAATTTACGAGAATATGTGGAACGGCTGCGGCTGTAAAGTTAATTATTACGAATAACCTGCCAATTAGTGGGATTGTAAGCGCTGGATAAAATGGTTAATTTATCTTTTCAAAGTATTCTGATTATTAATTTTTATTTTGGAAATTCTTATGAAAGTAATAGCTGACTTTTGCATCATTCCACTTGAAGGTGGTATTTCTGTGTCTAAATATATTGCTGAATGTGAAAAGATTTTTAAAGAAGAAGGATTAAAAACCAAACTCCATGCTTACGGAACAAACCTTGAAGGTGATTGGGACAAGGTATTCTCAGCAATAAAAAAATGCCACGAGAAGGTCCACGAAATGGGAACGCCAAGAATTTCATCCACGTTACGTTTCGGAACAAGAACCGACCGGGAACAGACAATTGAAGATAAAATCAAAAGTGTTGAAACAAAACTAAAATAAAATATTTCTATGCAGAACCTGGTATTTATTTTCAATACTGTCCTTCCTGTTTTTATAATCGTTGCACTTGGATTTGTTCTTCGAAAGACCGGTTTGATAAACGATAATTTTGTTAGTCTTTCTTCTAAAATTGTATTTAATGTTTCACTACCTGTATTGGTCTTTATTGAAATATCAAGAATTGATCTCGACACTATTCTTGATTTCAGACTAATTCTTTTTGTTTATGCTGGTACAATAATTTCTTTTATATTAACCTGGTTTCTATCGAAGTTTTTCACTCAAAACGGATATGATAGGAGCGTGATCATCCAAGGAAGCTTCAGGGGAAATTTTGCTATTGTTGGCCTGGCATTAATAACAAATATCTTTGGTATTGATAAATTAGGTAAAGCTTCATTAGTGCTGGCATTTACAATCCCTTTATACAATGTACTGTCAGTAATTGCACTTACTGTTCCGGTTCGCAAAGAAAAGAATCTTGACCTCAAATCAGTATTCGTGGAAATTGCGAAAAACCCGCTTATCCTTGGTGTTATTTTTGCGCTTGCTTTCTCATACTTTAAGATTCCTTTAAATGATATGCTGGCAAAATCTGCAAATTATGTGGCGGCGCTTGCGCTACCACTGGCGCTTCTGGGAATAGGAGGGTTTTTGAAATTTAAAGATATGAGAGAGGGAATTAAATTATCTGGTTATTCTTCAGTCTTTAAATTGATCCTGATACCTTTGGTCGCGACATTCTTTGCTGTTCAATATGGTTTTAAAGATGAGGACCTTGGGATAATTTTTATTCTGTTTGCGTGCCCAACCGCAATTGCAAGTTTCATTATGGCGGATGCGATGGGCGTTAACAGTAAACTAGCAGGAAAAATATTGCTTATTACTACCGTATTTTCTGTCTTTACAATTGCTATAGGATTGTATGTCCTTAAACAAAATGGTTTAATTTAAAATCAGGAATAATTATGAAAGATAACGTTTTAAGAGATCACCTTGTTAAATTGTTAAAAGGCGGACAGGCCTTTGTAGCTTTCGATCAAGCAATAAAAAATATTAAACCTGAACTAAGAAATAAAAGACCCTCAAAGGAAATTCATTCCGTCTGGGAAAACCTTGAGCATATGAGAATTGCACAGGAGGATATTCTAAAATATTCAATTGATCCGAAGTGGGAGTCACCTGATTGGCCGGAGGGTTACTGGCCTAAAAACTCAGATGCCATAGATGATCCGACATGGGCTGATTCAGTTACCACCTTCCAAAAAGACAGGGAAGAGACGATGAAACTTTCAATAGATGAAAAAATTGATCTGACTTCAATTATCCCACATACCAAAGAGCATACTTATCTCAGGGAGATTTTACTTATTGCGGATCACAACGCATATCACCTTGGACAAATAGTGATTGTTAGAAAGCTTTTGAAAGACTGGCCGGTTTAGAGTAATGTGAGTTAAAAAAAATTACTTCCCAATATCCTCATTCCAGAGTTCAGGTTTTTGTGAAATGAACTCAGCCATCATTTTTATGCATTCAGAGTTATTCATATCAATTACTTCTACATTGTGCTGATTCATAAATTCAACCGCACCTGGGAATGTCTTCGATTCACCAGCAACTACTTTTTTGATTCCAAATTGAACGACAGCGCCGGCGCACAGGTAGCAGGGCATTAATGTTGAGTAAAGGATGGTACCTTTGTAACTTCCAATTCTGCCGGCGTTTATCAGACAATCAATTTCGGCATGAACCATCGGATTGTTTTCCTGTACGCGCTTGTTATGACCCCGTGCGATAATTTTCTCATCCTTCACGAGAACAGAACCGATGGGAATTCCCCCTTCTTCTAACCCTTTTTTTGCCTCTTCAATTGCCGCAGCTAAATATTTATCCATAAAATTTCCATGATGATTTATTAAGATTATAGGGAAAGTTAAGGAATATTTGCTAAAAAGGGCATAGGGACTGATTTTTCATATTGCAAGTTGTGCTACGAATTTATTTCGTAGCTTAAGTAATTACTTCAGTCTTAAAATTAATTAATTGTCATTTTACGTATAATACCTGCAAAAATCATTGTTTAACTATTGGCATTGTACTTGTCTCTTATGGATTGATTTAATGTTTAACTATTGCAGCAGTAGTTATAACAGTTTCATTAATGTACACTGAACATGTAAGATTATCAATTAAAAGTAGTTTCTAATGAAGATAGAAAAAGAGTAAATGAGGGAAATAAATAATTATTAAATATGGAAGGTGTTAATATGGAGAATGTTAAAAATTTCGTTGGAAAGAGTTTATCGGTGGACGGCAGTATTACAATGACTGTTCCTGATGAAAGTATGCGAAACGAAAACATATTTTTAATTGGTCTTAACTTTAATGGATCAGAAGAGAATGGAACAGGTGAGAATAGTAAGTATCAGGTTCGAAACAAAATTCCTATGCTTATGCTAAAAATTGATACTGATAAAATCCTTTCAGTCCATTCTTCCGAAGGAAAGGTTACTGCAGAAAAAAAACAACCGGTTAAAAGTGAAGTGAAGGAATATGATAACACAGGTGAAAATCTTTTGAGAGAAGTTTATTCCGTGGGCTATAAAACTTCTGAAAACAAACTACCTCACGACAATCTCTCCTTTCGTGAATTGCAGGTAATGAAATTAATCGCTCTGGGAAAAGCAAGAAAAGAAATAGCAGAGGAATTGTTTCTGAGCATTAGTACTATAAATACTTATAGAGCTAGAATTCTTGATAAAATGAACATGAAAAATAATGCTGAAATTATGCGATATGCCTTTCAGCATAAGTTTGTTGAATAGCTTTTTTTCAACAAATTAGGCTTGTGAATTTTTGAACAAATAAGTGGGGAAAACCATAAAACGGTAAAAGTTACAACAATTTCTCGTAATTTCAGTTAGCCATTCTTAGACTGAAATCTAAAAAGATTCGAAATTAGCTCATTTTTGTAGTTTAGGGCAGTTTATACTGCCCTAAATCATATCTTGTTTTTCGGCACAAATTCTGCATTTTTAATTTAACTTTATTTATTAGTGCGCAAATTTTTCTCTATTAAATGTTGGTAAAAATACTTACATTTTAATAAATTGGTATAATATATAAAGTTCTCAACATTTTACATAAAAGCCTTATTTATTGATAATTTTTTAGGTATGAATATTTTTCACCTTGGAAAGTCACAAATTCAAAAAAAGGTTTATTACTTTATTGGAGTAATATTAACTGCATTTTTTGTGTTTTCCTGTGAAGCACAAAAATCCAAACCTCTAAATCCTCAAAATTATATTAAAACGATAAACGGGGTGGTTATCTTAAACTGCGGCATCTGCAATTACTGTTAATTAATTTATAAACATTATAATCGGGCAGCTGAGTTATGATAGATATTAAAGAAAAAGATGACTTAGAACAAATCAGGCTTATAAGTAAAGAGCAACTTAACACTCTTTATAAAATTAGTAAGACACTTAATTCTGCTGTTTTTGAAAATGCGCTTATTAATGATGCTCTGGATCTTGTTGTGAAAGTAATTTATGCTGAAAGGGGACTGGTCGTAAAATATGATGATGTCAGCAATAAATTTACTATTGTTGCTGCGCGGAATTATCAACAGGAAACAATAGATGATATTTCAGTATTTTCATCCGGGATACTCCAAAAAGTGATAGAAAAAAAGTCCCCTTGTCTTTATCACAATGTGCAAAGCGATCCAAATGTATCTCAATTTAAGAGTATACAACTACATAATATTACCTCAATTATTGGAGTTCCAATAATAAGAAATGACAAAATCTGGGGAGTGGTACTTGCTGACAGTGTCGTTAACAGGAAGGAATTCACAGATGACAATCTGGTTTTTCTTGATTTCTTTTCAAACCTTGTTTCGCTTGCTCTGGATAGAATTACACAACTGGATGAATTGCAGGATGAAAATCTTATTCTAAAAAATCAGATTGAATCTCAAAAATCAATTCCTGACTTGATTGGCGAAAGTCCGGCAATGAAAAATCTAGCGGCATTAGTTCATAAGGTTGCTAAATCTGATGCCACTGTTCTACTTTTAGGTGACAGTGGTACAGGTAAAGAAATAGTTGCAAAAGCAATACATAATTTGAGTAATCGTATTAATAAACCTTATTTGGCTCAGTTTTGCGGATCCATTCCTGATACTCTACTCGAAAGTGAATTATTTGGATATAAAAAAGGAGCATTTACAGGAGCTACAACGGATAAAAAGGGGTTGTTTGAAGTTGCGAATGAAGGTACTTTTTTCCTGGATGAGATAGCTGACATATCAGTTGCTTTACAGGCGAAGCTTTTACGAGTTTTACAAAATAAAGAAATAATCAGGCTTGGTGATACACATGTAATAAAGGTTGATGTGAGAGTAATTACAGCTACAAACAAAGACCTCAAAGAACTTGTAACGTCAGGAAAGTTCCGGGAAGATTTATTTTACAGACTTAATGTTTTCCCAATCAGACTCCCTCCTTTAAGAGAAAGAAGAGGTGATATCCCGCTGTTGACCAAGCATTTTATAAACAAATTTTCGAGTAAAGATATTCCGATTTCGTATCAGGCGTTAAAATTGCTTGAAGAAAACCCCTGGCCTGGGAATGTACGTCAGCTTGAAAACGTAATTCAGAGAGCATTGATTCTTTGTGATTCCGATAAACTACAACCGGAGCATATTGTGATAGAAGAAAGTTCTGATGATGATGGAACATTTAACAGAACTTTGAAAGAATTCGAAAAGATTTTACTTAAAAAGAGGTTGAAGGAATTTGACGGAAACAGAACTCTGACTGCAAAATCGCTGGGAGTTTCTGTTAGATGGGTTCAATTAAAATTAAAGGAAATTGACGAAAATCTTTAATGACTCATACACCAAATGAAATATTGTTTGAGAAGTTTGAGGTTATTGATTGCCTGAAGAAAGATACTCATTCAAGTGTCTATCTTGCCAACCATATTTATCTTGGCAAAAAGATAATCCTTAAAACGCTTAATACTGATAATCATCAGGACAAGACTATACTTGAAAGGTTTAAAAGAGAAGCAAAAATTTTAGCTAAACTTGATCATCCTAATCTGGTAAAGGTTCTCGACTTCGGTACCTTTAATAAAAATTTTTATATATCCTTTGAATACTTTGATGGCAGAAATCTTCGTGATGTAATTAATCAGAATGATCTTACTAATGAAGATAAAAAGCATATTGTGGTCCAGCTCTTCAAAGCATTAAACATAGCTCATCAAAATAATGTCATTCATCGTGATATAAAACCAGAAAATATTTTATTGAATGGCGATTGTCATTTAAAAATTGCCGATTTTGGTTTAGCTATGATAAGCACCGAAAATAAAATAACTCAGGATTCTTCGATAGTTGGCACACCAAGCTATATGTCTCCCGAACAATTACGTGGCGAAAAAACATTACATACTGATTTATTTTCTGCAGGCATTGTCGCTTATGAATTATATACAGGGAAAAATCCATTCAACGGAGAAACAATTTCGGATACTGTTAATAAGATTCTAAATTATAATGAGTCCAGTAATTATTTCGCTTATCAGCTTTTGCCCGAAGATGTAAGGCCAGCAATTAATAGTCTTCTAAGAAAAAAAATACGTGATCGGGCAGGGTCAGCTCTGGAAGTTTTGAGCATTTTAGGAATTGAGGGGGAGAAATATGAACCTGTAAAGTCTTCAGATAAAATTAAAATTATTAGAAGTCCTTTCAGGTATCATTATGTAGCGATAATCGTCCTTACATTGCTTATCATTACAGCTTACGCATATAATCATGGTTTTTTCAAGGGTTACAGATCAAATTTCTTTAACCCACCAGAGCCAATTAAAACAAATCAAATTCCCGTTGATTCTGTTGTAAATGTTCAGGCAGATGTTCCAAAACAAAAGATTGAAAAAAAAAGTAATACAGATAAAATAACTCATGGCAGACTTTTTATAGAATGTCGGCCTTGGGCAGATGTCTACATAGATGGTAAGAAAGTTGATCAAACTCCACTTAAGAATAATTATTTAACTTTGAAATCTGGAAAGCATACATTAAAATTGGTCCATCCAGACTATCCGCCGTATGAAAAAAAGATTAACATAACTACGGATAAGCTGGAATCTGTTTCAGTAAATTTTAATGATTTATTGGGCTTTCTGAATTGTAATATTTATCCCTGGGGTGAAGTTTTTATAAACGGGGAATCGAGAGGAATAACTCCTCTTAGTGCAATTGCATTATTTCCGGCGACTTATAAACTGACCATAAAAAATCCTAAGTATGGGGAAGTGGATGATCAGGTAGTTATATCAGCAAAAGATACATTGAATTATAAAATACATCTTGATACTACCGATAAATTAAAAGGTAGAAACCCGAATTAGTATCAGGCGATTTTGTACGGAAAATGATGAGATAGATTTAATTTTTGCAAATCCCCTTCCATAAATAATCATCCTATCGCTGAATTTTGATTCTCTAAAAGTTTGTAATATATTGCGGAGGGATATTATAATTCTTACTATATAAAGATTTTTAAGTGTTTAGAGTGTATTTGATTTTTTTTGGAGCAGTAATTAAATTTGCTAGAGGTGATGCCTTTTTATAATAATTTAAATAACTTTTAGTGTCTTCAAAGAATGATATTACTTAGATGATAAAAAAAATATTATTATTATTTGTTATCCTTCTGTTTTTAACCGCGAAGAGTTTTCCTCAAATAAAAGCAAGTTCCCTGGATTCTCTTAGACAAAAACTCGAAAATTTTGATTATCCAGGAACTATTAATTTAGCGGACAGCCTGTTAAAATTTACCAATAATCCGACTCCAAGCCAGTTAATAGGAATTTACCGTATGAAAGGTATTTCGGAGTTTTCACTGCTTGACAATCTTGCAGCAAAAAATAGTTTTTTATCAATTCTGAAAATTGATAAAAATTATGAACTTGACTCTGCAAAAACTTCTCCCAAGATCATTACTTTTTTCGATAGCATTAAAAAGGATTTTATTACCCAATATAATAAACAGAAGAAATATGATTCTGAAATTGACTCCCTTTATTCTGCCCGGGTAAAAATGCGCAGTGAAGAGAATATTAATAAATTTAAATATTCTATGTATCGTTCACTTAGTTTTACCCGGATGGGGACATCTTTATCTTGGAGAAAAACCTAAAGGCATAATACTAACTACACTTAGTTCCGCTTCCCTGGCAGCAGCACTTTATTTTATTGTTGATTCTAACAATAAATTTATTGACTACGTGAGAGCCACTGATCCTGCCGTTATTGCAACTAATCGTGATTTGTACTACAATTCAAATAAATGGAAGAATATTTCCCTGATTTCGTTTTCAGTTTTGTGGTTATATAGTCAGATTGATCTTTTATTTTTGCATGACTTTACTGATCAAAATACATCAACTGCACAAAATTTACCGATGCTTAAATACGATTTAGCACGTGGTATTCAATTGAGTTATCAATTATCATTTTGATTGCTGGCTAATCTTATCATTTGCAAGGAGATTCCCACTTGTGATTTTTCGTTACTATAAATCGTCTTATTCAGAATTAATAAATTTTGTTTTTGGAGTATGGGTGTTATCAAAATTGTAGTAGTATAATATCACGATGTTTAATAATTACTTAAATTCCAAATAACTAATCTTCTCAACATCTTCGAAAGCAATTGTGCTTAATTCTTCATTGGTTGGAT
Source organism: uncultured Bacteroidota bacterium (assembly GCA_963772675.1). Classification (GTDB taxonomy): domain Bacteria; phylum Bacteroidota; class Ignavibacteria; order Ignavibacteriales; family Ignavibacteriaceae; genus JAKAGZ01. The sequence continues at coordinate 85,854 of CAVYYF010000006.1, read as the reverse complement.
TATTTAGTGTGAGAATTCGTTCTTCCTGGTTTGAAATTGCTTTATATAAAATATTCCTGACTGTCCTTGCATTCCCGAAACTCTTGTCTCGTTCCTTGTAAAGACCATTAAATATTTCAAGCAGTAATTGCCAGGCACCTTCATCAAGATCATAACCAGCCTTTGTACTAATTACAAGAGCAATTTCAAGCATTTGTCTAGGAGTGTAATCATCAAAATTAAAAAAGTTTGTAAACCTTGATTGTAAACCGGGATTGAACTGTATAAATTCTTTCATTTCTTCTGTATATCCGGCTACAATAACCACGAATTTTCCGGCATGATCTTCCATTCTTTTTAACAAAGTATCTAAAGCCTCCTGTCCGAAATCATTCCCGCCTCTGGCCAAGGAATAAGCCTCATCTATAAAAAGTGTTCCACCCATTGCGCTTTCGATTACTTTATCGGTCTTAACAGCTGTTTGGCCGACATACCCAGCAACAAGCCCTGTTCTGTCAACTTCGATAAGATGACCCTTCCCAAGTATTCCCATTTCTTTATAGATCTTGCTCAAGAGCCTGGCAATAGTTGTTTTACCTGTGCCCGGGTTACCTAAAAAAACCGAGTGAAGATTTTTTGGAATTACTTTCAGGCCCCTTTCTTTTCTTAGTTTTGCAACTTTTAAGCTGCTTATTAGTTTTTCTACAGAATGCTTAACAGATTTCAGCCCTGTCAACTCGCTCAATTCATTCAGGTATTCATCAAGAAGTTCAGGATTGCCCTGTATTTCAGCAGCCTCCTTTTCCTTTCTGAATTTTATGAGTGGTTCAACATCTAAAATCTTGATTTCCTTCATCACAAATACTTCCCTTTTATTGGCAGGGAGGTCGGCTATTCTTAACAATTGATTTTTAAGTATGCTGTCGACAAGATTTCTTATTAATCTGGCATTACCAAAACTTCTATCACGAGTTCTGTAGATTTCATTAAAATATTTTTTCAAAATTGCTTCAATTTCAGAACTTAATATATGGCCTTTTTGCTCGATATATTTTCTTGATATTTCGAGTAGTTCGTCAGGTGTATAATCTTCAAAAACTATTTCTCTTGTAAACCTTGATTTAATTCCGGGGTTGCTGATCAAAAAATCTTTCATCTCTTCAGTATAACCTGTAGCTATTACAAGAAAATTTCCCCTGTCATCTTCCATCCTTTTCAATAATGTATCTATTGCTTCCTTGCCAAAATCGGATCCATTTCCATCACCTTTTTTTATAAGTGAATATGCTTCATCAAGTAAAAGAGTTCCACCAATTGCCCTGTCAATCATTTCTGTTGTTTTTTGTGCAGTCTGTCCAATATAACCCGAGACCAATGCAGATCGGTCAGCTTCTACGAGGTGACCTTTTGATAAAATTCCCAAAGCAGAATAAATTTCGGAAAAAATTCTTGCAACGGTAGTTTTGCCCGTTCCCGGACTTCCAAGAAATACAAAATGTTGCCCGAATTTTTCTCTGAGTTTTTCGCCCTGTTCAATATATAAACGAGCTAGCTTAATGATCTGATCTATTTCATTTTTAACATTTTGAAGCCCCGTGAGCGCATTTAGTTTTGCGATGGCTTTATGAAGATTCTCCTCGTCAATTCCAAATTTTACCTCTTTAAGAGTAGTTCCTTCAATAATAGCCTTTATATCTTCTCCAGTAATAGTTACCATAGCTTCTTTTGACCGCTTGGCCTCCTGTAACTTGAGATATCTTTTACTTAATTGCATTTTAGCTTCGTTAAAATAATTTCTGATGAGACGTGCGTTACCAAAAGAACTATCCCTGTTTCTGTATAATGCTGTTAAATTTCTTTTCAAAAGTTCAATAGCAACTTCTTTTATTTCATATTCTTCTTTTCGGGAGATGAGCTTAAATATTTCAACAAGTTCATCAGGGCTGTAATCATCAAAATTGAAATAATGAGTAAATCTTGATTTTAGACCGGGATTTGAGTTAATAAAGCTATTCATTTCTTCAGGGTAACCAGCACAAATAACAACAAACTCACCTTTATGATCTTCCATCCTTTTCAGCAATACGTCGATTGCTTCCTGCCCAAAATCCTGTTGATTACCAGCTTTCTTAAGAGAATATGCTTCATCAATAAAAAGTATTCCGCCAAGGGCTTCTGTTATTACTTTTTCTGTTTTCTGTGCTGTTTCGCCTATGTATTGTCCTACTAGGCCGGTTCTGTCAACTTCTATTACGTGTCCGTTTTTCAAAAGCCCCATAGCTTTGAAAATTTTCCCGAGCAGCCGGGCAATTGTAGTTTTACCGGTACCGGGGTTACCTAAAAATATACTGTGCACAGAAAGACTTTCTTCAGTTTTAAGTCCAAGTTTTTCTCTTTCTTTGATGAATTTCAGGTAAGCAACAAAATCCTGCATTGATTGCTTGACACTATCGAGTCCTATAAAAGTGTTCAGGTTTGAAAGAAGAGCTTCAAGAGATTCGTTATCTTGAGAAGCAAGAGACGTTTGTTTGACGTAAAGAGGTTGTTCAGTTGTGGGTCTTTCATATTGCCCAAAACCATCGGGTTTTTCAATATCTTCAAAATTTACTACTTCAGAATGACCTATTAAAAACCACCGTGAACAAACAATATTATTGTCCAGATAAATATCTACTCTTCCCTGGCCTCTGCTCCAGAATCCCGGAGTATCAGTTCCCCAACTCTGTACAAACTCAACAGTCTTCCAGTTTTTTTCCAGGTCAATGTTGAAGTGATGTCTCCCGACTTCTCGATCATTCAGTAACCATATAGCAAGACCATTTATATTCTCATTTCGTTGATTATAGAAAGGGTTTTCAAAAATAACTTCAACGCCGATATAGGTAATTGTCTCTTCGCTGAATTGTAAAAGATAAGTTCTCCTTCCGCTTCGGATGTTTTCTATCAGGTCATAAGTTCTGGCATAATTAATATTGAAAAATTTGTTGGCCTTTATTACTGTGTCTGTCCTTCCGCTGGGGGAATGTATAGGTTCTTCCACGCTTGTTATTATCTGTTCTTCAGGGAAGAACTTAAGTATTCTTTGGTAAATATTCTGAAAGTGTTCATTATCTTTGAATTCATTTTCAATCTCCTTAGCCTTTTGAAATGCAAAACGTACCTGGAACATCCCAAGCAGGGATTCCAGTTCCAATAATTTTGCTTTTGAATGATCTTTCTTTTCTGACGGTGTTTTTAAAATATTCTTTGCAGCCCACAACGAAAACCAGTATTCTTTTTCCTTGAGAGCATCCTCAGCTTCTTCCATCACAGGTGTTTTCTTTTCGTAAATACCACTAAGATATCCTTTACCATAGCCAAGCGATCTTCTTAAATATTCTCTGACTTTTATTATCTGATTAGTCTCCTCAGAATCAGACTCATTTGCTTTTTCAATTTCTTCAAGGGCCTCAAAAAACCTTCCCAGACCAGCAAGAGTTCTTGCTTTATTTAAGAACGCCCAGGAAATTAAATCAGGTTTGCGTAATATTGCATAATCCAGGTCAGATAGTGCGCCATCAAAAATACTCATTCGCATTAGCAGGTAGCCCCGGTATAGATATGAATTTACATCGTCATTGCTTATTTCAACTGCAATATTAGCCAGTTGAAGAGCACGGGCAGGAGCGCCATTTTCCAGGGTGGCCCGGGCGAGGCACATAGCTGCTTTATAGTTATCCGGACTTTGCTTGTAAACCTTGCTTGCAGCTGTTAACGCCATTCTGAAACGGCCATGTTTTAAATGCTCATATGCTTCAATTAGTAATTCTTCAAGTTCGTCGGTAACCAAATTGCTGCTTCGAAGGGTCAAAATTAATTCCCTGAAAATTGATTTCTTATAAATAAGTGTGCGTTATAATACTTAATATAAGGTTTAATAATTTTTAATAAAAGAAAGTGTAAATAATGCAAAACGATTCCTTTTTCTCACTTATAATATAGCGTAATCATAAATGAAGTTAAGCTGAGGGTTTTAAAATAGCTTGAAATGCCTTATATTAGTTTGATTCAAAAGTATGGTGTTAAATGAGATTAAATGAAAAATATTCCGGGCTTTTTACAGATCACTATGAATTGACAATGGCTCAGGGGTACTTCCTTGACGGCAGACAGAATTTAAGTGCTTGCTTCGATTATTTTTTTAGGAAGAATCCTTTTGGTTCAGGTTACACAATTTTTGCCGGGCTGCAGAATCTGCTGGAAATAATTTCCGATTTCAAATTTGAAGCAGAGGCAATTGACCATCTCAACAAGATCGGATTTGAGAGTGACTTCCTTGAATACTTGAAAGATTTCAGTTTCAAAGGAGATATATTTGCCCCGAATGAGGGAGAAGTGGTGTTTTCCGCTGAACCTATTGTAAGATTCGAAGGAAATATTATTGAAACCCAACTGATAGAAAGTGTCTCATTAAACGTGCTGAATTTCCAGTCATTAATTGCGACAAAAGCAACAAGACTAAGGCATTCGGCAGGGGATAGAATGGTTATAGATTTTGGAATGAGACGTGCGCAAGGAATGGCAGCAATTCACGGGAGTCGAGCTGCAGTAATAGGCGGCGTCAATAGTACTTCCAATGTTTATAGTGCATATTCATATGGAATGACTTCTACCGGTACCATGGCACACTCATGGATTCAGAGTTATGATGATGAAATAGATGCATTCCGAAAGTTTGCACATGCTTTTCCACAAAATTGTGTTCTCCTGGTAGATACGTTTGATACTTTGAGAAGCGGTGTTCCTAATGCTATTACAGTTGCAAAGGAAATGGAAGCGAAAGGACAAAAGCTTTTCGCAGTAAGACTCGACAGCGGTGACCTTGCATACCTTAGTAAGAAAGCTAGAGTGATGTTAAGTGATGCAGGACTGAAATATGTAAAGATAGTCGCCTCAAATCAGCTTGATGAATATTTAATAAAAAGTTTGATTGAACAAGGAGCGCCTATTGATGGTTTTGGAGTGGGCACAAGTCTAATTACAGGGCAAAAAGATGCAGCGCTTGATGGCGTTTACAAACTAAGTATGGCTGACGAAAGGCCAAATCTTAAGCTCTCGGAGGATTTTGAGAAAATAACACTTCCGGGTGTAAAAAAAATTCATAGGTATTTTAATGGCAATGGAAATTTCTATGCGGACGGGATTTTGTTGAATGATGAAAATGATCCTGAAAGGATTTTTCATCCCTTGCAGCCTCTAAAAAGCAGCGAAGTGAAAAATATGAAGAAGGAAATTTTGCAATCAAAGGTTTACGCGAATGGAGCGATTCTACTCGAAGAAAAATCAGTCCACGAAATTTCCGAATATGTAAAAGAGAGGTTGAACAGATTACCCGAAGAACACAAGAGATTTGAAAATCCTCATATTTATAAAATAGGCGTTAGTTCTAAGCTGATGAATTTAAGGAATGAAATAGTTTCAGAAATTACCGAAAAGCATAAGAAAGGAACGGATAAATGAGAGCACTATTAATAATAGATGTGCAAAATGATTTTTGTCCCGGAGGCGCTTTACCAGCCCCCAGGGGAAATGAAGTTGTGCCTGTAATAAATAAACTGCTTGATAAATTTGATTTAGTGGTTGCATCAAAAGACTGGCATCCGGGCGAGACTGTTCATTTTAACAAATGGCCGAAACATTGTGTACAAGGAACGACAGGTGCTGAGTTTTATCCTGATTTGCACAGTCAAAAATTTGATAAATTGTTTCTTAAAGGTACTGGAAATGTTGATGACGGCTATTCGGCGTTTGAAGCGACAAATGAAAATCTGGCTGAGTTTCTTAAAAAAAATGGCGTAGATGAAGTTTATGTTTCCGGCTTAGCCATTGAATACTGTGTAAAATCAACAGTACTTGATGCTTTAAAAAATCATTTTAAGGTTTTTGTTATTAAGGACGCAGTGGAAGGTATTTATCAGCACGAAGGTGATGTAGAAAATGCTTTTGACGATATGCAAAAAGCCGGGGCAATATTAGTAACTTCTTCAAATGTTTAACATATAATAAAATTTAAAAGCGGGCTTTTAATCCCGCTTTTCATATTTATCAAATAATATTATTTATCTTTCATCAATTCAATATAATCTTTTTCTCCACGAATATTTTCCAAGTCAGGATCTCTTCTTATCCAGTCATAATGTTCAAAGCCAGATGCTATAATATTTCTTATAGTATCAATAGCTAATTCTTTTTCATTCATCCTCGAATAAATACAGGCTGCGTTATACAACATAACATTATCATTTGGACTTAATTCAAGTGCCATCTTGGTTTCTCTTTTCGCATCTTCCGTTTTGCCTACAAGATTAAGAAGTTGTGCGTAAAATATTCTAGCCCGTCCATCATCCGGGTGTTGTTCTAAATAGCGCTCATAAAATTCGGTGGTTGTTTTAACAAAGGAATCGTGTTTATTTTTGTCACCCAATTTTTCGTAAACCATTCGTAGATCCATATAGGCTGTATAAAAATCCGGATTAATTTCCGTAACTTTTTTCAATGGTTCTATCGCTTCAGAATCCTTATCAGTTGTGAAATAAATTCTGCCTAATATCCAGTATGCGAAAAAATTATTCCCATCAAGTGACAATGCTTTCTGAACTGCAGTCTGGGCTTCTTCGAATGTACCTTTATAGTAGTAGGCCAGGCCCAAAGCAGAATAGGCTTCAGCAAGAGTTGAGTCATACATTATTGCTTTCAGACTTAATTCAAGCGCTTTATCCAACCAAACATCTTTTCTTTCAAAGTAGGCATATCTTACCGCATAAGCCTCAGCAAGCCCCGCATAAGCTTCTGCATACCTGGAATCCAGTGCAATTGCTTTGTCAAAAAATTGGATAGCAAATTGGATATTATTTTTTGATTGTCGATACAAATAATTCCTTGCGCGAAGATTATAATCAAAAGCTTCAGCATTTAAAGTTGGTCGTTTTGTTAATTCCACTTTTTCGGTTGGAGTTAATTTTACTAATAATGCATCCACGATTTGCTTGGATACTTTTTCCTGGATATCAAATACATCAGCTAGTTTGCCTTTATAAGTCTCAGCCCAGAGTTGAGTATCACTGCTAACATCTATTAATTGTGCTGTGATACGAAGATCTTCTCCAAATTTTCTTACGTTTCCTTCAATAATATATCTTGCATCAAGTTCACGCCCAATTGTTTTAATATCTTTCTGTGTGCCTTTATATTGCATCGTAGTCGTTCTTGAGACAACTTTCATGTCTTTTAATCTGGAAAGATTGGCAATCAATTCGCCCGTTAATCCCTCACCGAAATAATCGTTTTCTTTGTCAGGGCTGATGTTATCAAAAGGTAAAACGGCAATAGTTTTTAATTTGGTTTCTGTGCTACTTTTATTCACTGCGTCCTTTGTCTCGATCAATGTCTTAATAACTTCATCCATATCCTGAAATCTTTTGTCAGGTTGTTTTGTGAGCATTCTTTTTACGATCATATCCACCTGATGCGGAATTTTCATATCCATTGTGCTGGGGAGAGGTGGTTCCTCATTTACGATCAGGTAAAGTAATGCTGCTTCGTGTTCAGCTTTAAATAATGGCTCACCGGTTAACATTTCATAAAAGACAACTCCCAAAGACCATATATCTGACCTTTGATCGGCACTTAATCCCTGGGCTTGTTCCGGAGCCATATAAGCCAGAGTACCTAAAGAAGTCCCTGTCTTGGTCATGCCAGAACTCCCTTTCAATTTGGCAAGTCCGAAATCCATTATTTTAAGTTGTTCACCCGGGGAGAGCATAATATTTTCGCTTTTTATGTCACGATGTATAATATTATTATCATGGGCAACTTTAAGTCCTTTCGCAATGGTTATCAACCAGTCCATTGCTTTTAAATAAGGGATACCGGAACCAGTCTTCAAATTTGCGATATAAGATTTTAGAGTTTCACCCTCAACAAACTCCATAACCATAAATACGGAACTTTCATGTTCACCAATTTCATAAATGCTCATTATGTTAGGATGATTAAGAGAAGCTGCGGCTTTTGCCTCGAGCAAAAATCTTTTTTTATTTTCTTCTGATGATGCAAGATGAGCAGGCAAAAATTTCACTGCTACGGTTCTTTCAAGATTTAAATCTTTAGCTTTGTAAACAACTCCCATCCCGCCCTGACCAATCTGGTCGATTATTTGATAATGAGAGATTGTTTTACCTTTAAACTCGTTCATTTTTCTCCTCTTTCATTTCGGAATTAATTTTTATTTAAGTTCTTCTTATTAAGTCTTAAAACTAATTCTATAAATTTTGAATCATTGCGAATTGGATCTAGGTCAGTATCTTTCTCAAGCCATTCATAATTTGCATAACCCACGCTGATAGCTCTTTCTAAACTGTTTAATGCAGGCTCTTTTTCCCCTAACTGAGTATAGAAACAAGTTGCATTATAGAGCATCAAAGGATCATCCGGATTCAATTCCAGAGCTCTTTTAGCTTCTTTGAGAGCATTATCCTTGTCACCAATTTGAGCCAGATCAGTTGCAAGGTACATATGGCATCTTGCATCATCCTGGTGATCTCTTAAGTATCTCTGATATGCTTCAATTCCGGTTTTCACCATTGCATCATATTTTTCTTTTTCTCCAAGCCTTCCGTATATAATTTCCAAATCACCGTAAACGGAATAAAAGTCAGGATTGAGTTCAATTACTTTTAGGCAGAGTTCTTCAGCTTCTCTCTCTTTGTTAGTTGCAATATAAATTCTTGCAAGTATCCAGTACGCAATGAAATTATTTCTATCAAGTTCAATTGCTTTTTTACTTGCGGTTACAGCCTCTTCAAATGATCTTTTATTATAATATGCAAGTCCTAATGCTGCATAGGCTTCAGAAAGTCCTGAATCATACATTAGAGCTTTGAGCCCGTTCTCTATTGCCTTATCAAGCCAAATTTCGTTTCTTTGCGAGTCCAGGTATAAAGCTGAATAGGATTCACCTATTCCTGCATATGCATCTGCATATCTTGGGTCCAGCTCGATAGCTTTTTCAAATAATTGGATAGCTTGAAGCATGCTTTTTGTTGTTCTTCTATAAAGAGAATCCCTCGCACGTAAATAAAGATCAAATGCTTCCGGATTAATTGTGGATCTTTTGGTAAGCACAATTTTTTCAGATGGCGTCAGTTTCACCATCAGCATGTCTACTATTTGCTTTGATACCTGTTCCTGTATATCAAATACATCGGCTAATTTACCTTTGTAGGTATCAGCCCAAAGTTGAGCATCATTTTCAACATCTATAAGTTCTACTGTTATTCTCAGATTTTCCTGGAATTTTCTGACACTTCCCGCGAGGATGTATCTGGTCCCTAATTCTCTGCCAATTGTTTTAATATCTTTAGTGGTCCCTTTGTAGCGCATCGAAGTAGTCCTTGGAACCAACCTTATATCTTTTAACCTTGATAGATTTGCGATTAGCTCTTCAGTCAAACCGTCAGCAAAGTAATCGCTGTCTGTATCCGGGCTAATATTGTCGAAAGGAAGCACAACAATTGCTTTTGTTTTCGGAACATTAGCTGCATTTTTAATATCTTCTTTTACGGACTTCAAACTGATTAAGAAATCATTCACACTTTGGAATCTTTTATCCCGATCCTTCTCCAGCATTTTATTAATCAGAGAATCAAGCTGATGCGGAATTTTTTTGTTTAAAAGGTTAGGGGAGGGGGGCTGCTCGCTTGATATTAAATATAACAGCGCAGCTTCGTGTTCAGATTTAAACGGCAATTCTCCTGTAAGAATTTCGTAAAAGACTACACCTAAAGACCATATATCACTTCTGTGGTCAGCAGGGATTGCATGTGTTTGTTCCGGAGACATATAAGAGAGAGTTCCGAGTGATGATCTGGTTTTGGTTACACCTTCACTACTTTTTATTTTAGCCAGGCCAAAATCCATTATTTTTAACCTGTCGTCTTTATTTATCATCACATTTTCGGTTTTAATATCGCGGTGAACAATATTCATATCGTGGGCAGATTTCAATCCTTGAGCTATTTGTTCAATCCAGTCAATTGCCTGATCGACAGGGACTCCGGTTCCTGTTGTTATTTTTGAAATGTGTGATTTTAAGGTTTTACCATCAACAAATTCCATTGCTATAAATAATAATCCATCAGCTTCATCGATTTCATAAATGCCTAATATATTTGGATGACTTAGTGCGGCGGCGGATTTGGCTTCTCTTATGAATCTTATTTTATTTTCCTCTGATGACGCCATTTGCGGAGGAAGGAATTTAATCGCCACAATCCTATCGAGTTTCAAGTCTTTGGCTTTGTAGACTATCCCCATTCCACCCCGGCCAATCTCTTCAGTTATTTCATAATGTGAAATCTTCTTTCCCAGCATTTCTTCCATTCAATTTCCTTCAATAATGTAAATAAATTATTTCCCTTTCAATAACTCAATAAAAGCAGGTTCATTCCTAATGTTGTCCAGATCAGGATCCCTTTTGAGCCAATCATAATTAACATATCCATTATCGAATGCTTTTGATAGATATTCAATGCTTTTCTGTTTTTCACCAAGCCGGGAATGTAAACAGGCTACATTATAAAGCATCAAAGTATCGTTGGGGCTTAATTCAAGAGCCCGTGCCCCTTCAACTTTTGCCTCTGCTGCCTTTCCTGACTCAGCCAACTTAGTGGCATAAAAAATATGTGCTCGAGAATCGTCTGGATGTTTGGATATATACCTCGGAAATACTTCCATAAGGGTTTCAGTTGTATTTTCCAGTTCTTTAGTTTTTCCAAGCCTTGAATAACAAGTTGATAGATCAGCATAAACTGTATAAAAATCCGGGTTTAAAGAACTAACTTTTTTGAATAATTCAACCGCCTCTGAATCGCGATCAGTACTGTGATAAATTCTTCCGAGTATCCAGTAAGCGATATAATTATTAGGGTCAAGTTCAATAGCTTTCTGGCCGGAAGTGGACGCATCATCGTAAAGTTTTTTATTATAATAAGCGAGTGAAAGGGCAGCATAGGCTTCCGAAAGGGAAGGGTCATACATCAAAGCCTTCATACCTGCTTCTATTGCTTTGTCCAGATATTCATCCTTTCTCACGAATACATTGTACATATGAGCATATGCTTCACTTAGCCCTGCATAAGCCGAAGCATATCTTGTATCAGCAGCAATTGCCTTTTGAAAAAACTGAATTGCAATTTCAATGTTGTTCTTGGTATAACGATATAAAAATTCGCGTGCGCGTAAATTATTATCAAATGCTTCTGCGTTAACGGTAGCACGCTTTGTCAGACCGACTTTTTCTGATAATGATAAATTTACTCTTAAGGCTGCAGTCACTTCATTAGACACTTTTTCCTGAATATCAAAAACGTCTTCAAGTTTACCTTTGAAATTTTCGCCCCACAACTGGCTTTCCTGTGAAACATCCATTAATTGTACCGATACGCGCAGATCATCTTTGAACTTTCTTACGCTGCCCTGCATAATGTATCTCGCTCCCAATTCACGTCCCAATGTCGTAATATCTTTGTCTGTTCCTTTGTATCTCATCGTATTGGTTCGGGCAATAAGTTTAATCTCTTTAATTTTGGAAAGGTTAGTTATCAGTTCTTCTGCCAGTCCATCCGCGAAATAATCGGCTTCTTTGTCAGGGCTAATATTTTCAAACGGCAAAACCGCAATTGTTTTTTTCTCTTCACTTTTTTCAACAGATGTGCCTTGAGTCTTGAGCTGGTTAATATCTTTTATTAGCTCATTGGTATCCTGGTATCGGCGCTCTTTATTTTTCGTGAGCATCTTCATAATTATTTTTTCTACTTTTATAGGAATTTCTTTATTCACAGTTAAAGGAGATTTGGGCTCTTCATTTAAGATTGAATAAATTATCGCCTGCTCGAATTCACCTTCATAAGGTGGTTTGCCCGTTAATAATTCAAATGAGATTACGCCCAGAGACCAGATATCAGTCCGCTGATCAACGTGTTCACCCCTGGCTTGTTCTGGAGACATATAAGCGGTTGTACCGAGTGTAGTGCCGAATTTCGTGATCTGTGATACACCTCTCACCTTGGCCAGTCCGAAGTCCATTATTTTAATTTGTCCCGACGGGGTAATCATTATATTGCTGCTTTTAATATCTCTATGTGTAATTCCTTTCTGGTGAGCGGCTCCCAAACCATTTGCTATCTGTTCTATGATACCTATAGATTCATCTACAGCCGGTTTTGATTCACTGATTTTGTCTTTCAGTTCAATACCATTTATATATTCCATCGCAATAAAAACTTCATCATCAGAATTCTCGATGGCATAAATTGTCGCAATATTTGGGTGATTCAGCGCAGCGGCGGCCTGTGCTTCAATTTCAAACCTCTGTCGTTCTTCTTTATTGGCAGAAATTTGATGCGGCAGAAATTTAATTGCAACATCGCGTTTAAGCTTAGTGTCTTCAGCTTTGTAAACGACGCCCATTCCGCCTTCGCCTAATTTTTCCACAATTTTGTAATGCAAGACTTTGTGACCAACTAAATTGTTCATTACAATCCTCTTGAGTTATCAGTTAGACCGGATTTTGTATATATTTTCAGGGATCCGGCAATTTTAATTTTTTGGCTAACTAATTTAGTTTTCCTTAAAAAATTTAAATGTATCTCTTATTTTCCTTCCATTAATTCTATATAGCCTGGTTCGTTTCGAATATTATCAAAATCAGAGTCGCGTTTTATCCATTCGTAATTCTGATAACCTGATTCTAAAGCCTTTTTGAAATAATCTACTGCTGTTTCTCGTTCTTCCAGCCGCGAAAACAGACAGGCAAGATTATATAACATTACTGTATCATTAGGGGTAAGTTCGTATGCTCTTTTACCAATCTCTTTTGCTTTATCTACTTGCTTGACTTTTGCCAGGGTTTGCGCGTAAAAAATATAGGCCCTTGCGTCATCAGGGTGTTGCGATAAATACTTTGGAAACATTTCCAATGATCTTTGAATTGCATCATTGTATTTTTCAGTATTTCCAACCCGTTCATAGCAAATGGTTAAATCAGTGTATGCAGAATAGAAATCAGGGTTTAGTTCAATCACTTTTTCATGTAGTTCGATAGCTTTTTCATCCTGATCCATGCTATGATAAATTCTTGCAAGTACCCAGTAAGCGGTTGCATTACCAGAATCCAATTCCAAAGCTTTTTGACCTGCGTCCAAAGCGTCATCATATAGTTTCTTGTTGTAATAAGCCATAGCAAGTGCAACGTATGCTTCAGCTAATGAAGGATCATACATTAATGCTTTTAAACCGGATTCAATAGCTTTTTCAAGAAAATCTTCATCTCTTTCAAATGAAAAATATAAGTGTGCGTATGCTTCACTCAGTCCGGCATAAGCTGCTGCATATCTTTTGTCTATTTCTATAGCTTTAGTAAAAAGTTGAATTGCAAACTGGATATTATTTTTCGTCATTTTGTATAGAAAGTCCCTTGCACGCAGATACAAGTCAAACGCTTCAGTATTTTCTGTTGCTCGTTTTGTAAGATTTACTTTTTCGATAGGTGAGAGTCTCACCATCAGCATTTCCGCAATTTGCTTTGAAACCTGTTCCTGTATATCGAACACGTCAGCTATTTTGCCTTTGTAAGTTTCACCCCAAAGCTGTTTTTCTAATTGCGCATCCATGAGCTGAACAGAAATTCTTAAGTCTTCATTAAATTTTCTTACGCTGCCCTGCATAATATATCTGGCACCTAATTCTCTTCCTAAAGTTTTTATGTCCTTATCGGTGCCTTTGTATTTCATAGTATTTGTTCTGGCTGTAAGTTTTATTTCTTTTATCCTGGATAAATTTGTTATAAGTTCTTCGGCTAAGCCATCAGCAAAATAATCGGCTTCTTTATCAGGACTAATATTTTCAAAAGGCAGTACAGCGATAGTCTTTTCCGTTTCATTAGGCTTTTCCGGTATTACACTATGGTAATCTTTTAAGTCTGATAAAAATGAATTTACATCCTGGTAGCGATTATCCTTGTCTTTAGAGAGCATCTTTTTAGTAATCTGTTCAAGCTTTGCAGGAATGCCGGGTTTTATTGTGGTAATAAGGTCCGGTTCAACATTTAAAATTGAGTAAATAATTGCCTGCTCAAATTCACCTTTGAACGGCTGTTGGCCTGTAAGCATTTCGTAAAATATTACTCCCATTGCCCAGATGTCGGCGCGGTGATCAGCTTTTTCTCCCTGAGCCTGTTCAGGTGACATATAAGCTGCAGTTCCGATAGTTGTGCCTATCTTTGTTATTTGCGAAGTACCCCTGACTTTTGCAAGTCCAAAGTCCATTATTTTTACCTGTCCGGATTTAGTAAGCATAATGTTGCTGCTTTTAATATCCCTGTGAACAATACCTTTCTGATGTGCTGCATTCAATCCGTTTGCAATTTGTTCGATTATGTTCAATGATGATTCAAGCGTTTGCTTTCCTTCTTCAATTTTTTCCTTTAGTTCGGGACCATTTATATATTCCATTACGATGAATATCTGGTTATCGGCTTCTTCAATTGCGTGAATGGTTGCAATGTTAGGGTGATTTAGTGAAGCCGCTGCCTGTGCCTCATTTTCAAACCTTGTTCGATCTTCTTTACTTTTTGATATAAAATTTGGAAGGAATTTTATTGCAACGTCACGTTTAAGTTTTGTGTCCTCAGCTTTATAGACGACGCCCATACCGCCTTCGCCGAGTTTCTCAACAATCTTGTAGTGTAGAACTTTTGAACCGATCATAATTTTAAGCCTTATTTAAAGTTTTTTATGCTGTCATTTCGCATACTGTTTTGTAATGATTCTTTTTACCCTTAAAAGATTCTCACGTCGTTCCGATTCTATGGCTACTCCTCAGAATGACAATCATCTCTTTCTTATTTATCCTTCATCAATTCTAAAAATTCAGGTTCGTTCTGAATATTATTAAGATCAGGATCGCGCTTGAGCCATTCAAAATTGGTGTATCCCTGCTTGATTGATTTTTGTAAATATTCTATACCCTGTTTTTTCTCACCCAGTCTCGAATATAAGCAGGCAACATTGTAGGACATTAAAGAATCATCCGGGCTTAATTCAATTGCTCTTTTGCATTCATCTTTGGCTTCGTCAATTTTTCCAACTTTCACAAGTTCAATTGCATAAACAATGTGTGCCCGAGCATCGTCAGGATGATCAGAAAGATAACGCGGAAAAACATCCATAAGCAGTTCAAGAGCATGCTTCTGGCCATTTTCATCACCCAGTTTTTCATAGCTTACACCAAGGTCGGAATAAGCTGCATAAAAATCAGGATTTATTTCAATCACTTTTTTGTATAATTCAATGGCGTCCTTATCACGGTCGGTACTGTGATAAATTCTTCCAAGAACCCAATATGCATAATAATTATTTGGATCCAGTTCAATGGCTTTCTGACCGGCTGTAAAGGCTTCCGTACGAGATTTCTTATTGTAGTATGCAAGAGCAAGCGCCGCATAGGCTTCAGAAAGAGTAGGATCATACATCAGAGCCCTGAGACCGGAGTCGATAGCATTATCCAGTAATTGGTCACTCTTTTCAAAGAAGTAATATTGTGTGGCATACGCTTCACTTAAACCGGCATATCCTGCTGCAAATCGCTCATCAATTTTTATGGCTTTCTTAAATAATTGAATCGCAAATATTATGTTGTTTTTAGAAACTTTGTATAAGAAATTTCTTCCTCTCAGGTAAAGGTCGTACGCTTCGGTGTTTGATGTTGCACGTTTTTCAAGAACAATTTTTTCGGAAGGGGAGAGTTTCAATCTTAAGGCATCTACAATCTCTTTTGAAACTTTTTCCTGGATATCAAAAACGTCAGCAATTTTCCCTTTGTAAGTTTCGCCCCAGAGCTGCAATCCCCCGGAAACATCTATCAACTGAATTGAAATTCTCAGGTCGTCTCTGAATTTTCTGACGCTTCCTTCCATTATATATCTTGCGCCAAGTTCTCTGCCAATAGTTCTTATATCTTTTTCAGAACCTTTGTACCTCATTGAGTTTGTTCGGGAAACCGTTCTTACTTCTTTTAATTTTGAAAGATTAATGATTAACTCTTCAGCAAGTCCTTCGGCAAAATAATCTGTCTCCTGGTCAGAACCGATATTGTCGAAAGGAAGAACAGCTATTGTTTTTACTATATCGGTACCATCAGTTTTTTGCGTACCAGTTTCTTTCAGATCTTTTAATAATTCATCCGTATTTTGGTAGCGGTTGTTCAAATCCTTGTTCAGCATTTTGCCGAGTATGTTATCTAATCTGGCAGGCAGGTTTTTATCTAATGCAGCAATTGCTTCAGGTTCTTCGTTAAGAATTGAATAAATTATTGCCTGTTCAAATTCACCCCTGAAAGGAAATTTGCCAGTTAACAGTTCATAAAAGATTACTCCCAATGACCAGATATCTGTCCGTTGATCAACGTGTTCGCCCCGTGCTTGTTCCGGTGACATATAAGCGGTCGTCCCGAGCGTAGTTCCAAACTTAGTGATGTTTGATACGCCTCTTACTTTTGCCAGACCGAAGTCCATTATTTTAACCTGACCTGTCGGAGTTATCATTATGTTACTGTTTTTAATATCACGGTGTGTTATCCCTTTCTGATGAGCTGCTCCCAGGCCATTGGCAACCTGTTGAATAATAGTAATCGATTCTTCTATCGTCGGTTTTGCTTTACTGATCTTATCTTTCAGTTCAACACCGTTAATATATTCCATAGCGATAAAAACTTCATCGCCCGATTCTTCAATTGCATATATTGTAGCAATGTTGGGATGATTTAATGCTGCCGCAGCCTGTGCTTCAATTTCAAATCTCTGCTTCTCTTCTTTATTTGCAGAGATGTGGTGGGGCAGAAATTTTATTGCGACTTCTCGTTTAAGCTTGGTGTCTTCAGCTTTATAGACGACACCCATTCCACCTTCACCAAGTTTTTCCAATATTTTATAGTGTAAAACTGTTTTGTTGACCATAGTAAGTTCCTCTATTTTCCTTTCAATAATTCGGTATAACCGGTTTCATTATGGATATTATTTAGATCTGGGTCACGTTTTATCCATTCATAATTTGCATATCCCAGTTTTATAGCCTGTTCAAGATATTTAATGCCTGAATCCTTATTGCCAAGTCTGGAATGGAAACAAGCAACATTATATGACATCAGAGCATCATTCGGACTTAGATCTATTGCTTTCTCTGCTTCCTGCTCTGCGTCTTTTGTTTTTCCTATCCGAAGAAGTGCGTGTGCATAAAAGATATGTCCGCGTGCGTCATCCGGATTTTGAGATAAATACTTTGGGTAAAGTTTGATTACTTTTTGTAGTATACTGTTGTACTCTTCAGTTTTTCCCAGTTTGTCATAACAGTTCGAAAGGTCGTTGTAGGCTGAATAGAATTCAGGGTTTATTAAAACAACTTTTTTAAATAGTTCAATCGCTTCTTCGCTTCTATCTGTGCTGTAATAAATTCTTCCCAATATCCAGTGAGCGATATAATTATTTGTATCAAGCTCAATAGCTTTTCGACCCGCAGTTAGTGCTTCGTCAAGTAATTTCTTTTCAAAGTAGGCAAGCGCAAGGGCAGCATATGCTTCAGAAACAGTTGGGTCGTACATTAACGCTCTTAATCCCGAATCAATCGCTTTATCTAATAATGCGCTATTCTTTTCAGCATATCGATATTGGGATGCATATGCCTCACTCAATCCTGCATAGCCAGACGCATAACGCGGATCTATTTCAATAGCTTTTTGAAACAGCTGAATTGCAAATTGAATATTATTTTTTGAAAGCTTATTCAAAAAATTTCTTCCTTTCAGACATAGATCAAATGCTTCGTGGTTTAATGTTGCACGTTTTTCAAGGACCATTTTCTCTTTAGGGGACAGGCTGATTCTCAATGCCTCTGCGATTTCTTTTGCGACTTTTTCCTGTATATCAAACACATCCTCCATTTTTCCTTTATAGGTTTCACCCCATAACTGAAATTCTTTAGACACATCAGTTAATTGAACGGAAATCCGCAAATCATCCTTAAATTTTCTAACGGTTCCCTGCATTATGTACCGAGTGCTTAATTCTCTTCCAATAGTTTTTATATCCTTTTCAGAATTTTTATACTTCATAGAATTAGATCTTGCAATGAGATTTATTTCTTTTATCTTAGCTAAGTTCGTGATAAGTTCTTCAGAAAGTCCTTCTGCAAAATAATCCGCTTCTTTGTCGGGGCTAATATTTGCAAAAGGCAAAACTGCAATAGTTTTTTTCTCATCACTCTTATCTACGCTTGAATCACTTTTCTTTAAATCACTAAGATCGTTCAAAATTTCAGTGGTATCCTGATATCGCTGCTCTTTATTCTTGGCTAACATCTTCATAACTATACGTTCCAGCTTTAAGGGGGCATCCTTTCTTAAAGAGATTAATGACTTCGGTTCTTCATTCAGTATAGAATAGATTATTGCCTGCTCAAATTCACCCTCATACGGCGTCTTGCCTGTCAATAATTCAAATGTAATAATTCCCAGCGACCAGATATCTGTTCTCTGATCAACGTGCTCGCCCCGGGCTTGTTCCGGTGACATATAGGCTGTTGTTCCGAGCGTTGTTCCAAACTTTGTAATTTGTGATATACCTCTTACCTTAGCCAGTCCAAAGTCCATTATTTTTATTTGTCCGGAGTCTGTCATCATTATGTTGCTGCTTTTTATATCGCGGTGTGTTATTCCTTTCAGGTGTGCAGCCTTTAATCCTTGTGATATTTGTTCGATAATATTTATCGATTCTTCAACAGGGGGCAGGACATTGCTTATTTTATCTTTCAGTTCAATTCCCTTAATATATTCCATAGCGATAAAGACTTCGTTATCCGATTCTTCTATGGCGTAAATGGTTGCAATATTGGGATGATTCAGGGCAGCAGCAGCCTGTGCTTCAATTTCAAACCTCTGTTTTTCTTCCTTGTTTGCAGAGATTTGATGTGGAAGGAATTTGATAGCAACTTCACGCTTTAACTTTGTGTCTTCAGCTTTATAGACGACACCCATTCCGCCTTCACCTAGTTTTTCTAATATATTGTAGTGAAGTATTGTTTGGCCAATCATAAAAAGTTCCTCTATTTTCCTTTCATTAGTTCGATATATTCAGGCTCATTGCGAATATTATCAAGATCAACATCACGCTCCATCCAGTCATATGCTTTATATCCGGCAGTAATGGCTTTCTTCAGAGTTTCAATTGCCATTTGCTTTTCATCCATTACAGAATAAAAACACGCGACATTGTAAAGCATCAGGATATCAGTAGGATTTAATTCAATGGCTTTAGCGGTTTCACTTTTAGCTTTATCAAATTGTTTTGCTGTTGCTAAATCCATCGCATAAAATACATGAGCCCGCGCATCATCCGGGTGCCGCGTAAGATATTCTGGGTAAAACTTTAAGCTTTTTTGAACGGTTTCGTTAAGTTTAATTTTGTCTCCCAATCTATCATAACACATCCTTATGTCGCTATAGGCTGTATAAAATTCAGGATTCAATTTTGTTACCTTATCAAATAGTTCAATAGCTTCGACATCTTTTTTGTTACTATAATATATTCTTCCAAGAATCCAAAAGCCGATAAAGTTATTCGGATCGAGTTCAATTGCCTTCTTGCCAGCCTCTAATGCTTTTTCCATGGAATCCTTATGTAAGTATGCCTGTGCTAATGAAGCAAATGCCTCGGATAATGATGAATCCATTGAAATAGCTTTCAGGCTTGTCTCAATTGCCAAATCAAGTATCTTGGGATTCCCCCGTTCATAGCTGTGAAACAAATGTGAATATGCTTCACCCATTCCGGCATAGGCACTTGCATAATCAGGATCTATTTCAATTGCCTTTTGGAAAAGTTCAATAGCGATATTAACATCATTCTTTGTCATTCTATACATGAAACCTTTTGCGCGTAGACAAAGATCAAAAGCTTCAGCGTTTATAGTTGCCTTTTTTTCCAGAACTCTCTTTTGCGCAGGGGTTAATTCAATCTTTAATGCATCAACAATTTGTTTTGAAACATTCTCCTGTATGTCAAAAACGTCCGCAAGTTTTCCTTTATACGTTTCAGCCCATAGCTGGGTATTGTTGAATGCATCAATCAACTGGACAGAAATCCTTAAATTATCCTGGAATTTTCTAACACTACCGGTCATGACATAACCAGCCTCAACTTCTTTCCCAATGACTTTTACTTCTTTTGTTGTATTCTTGTATTTGATAGCTGTTGTCCGGGGAACTACGCGAATTTCTTTCAACCTTGTCAGATTAACAATTAATTCTTCTGCTAATCCTTCTCCGAAATAATCTGCATCCTGATCCGGGCTAATATTTTCAAATGGCAAAACTATAATTGATTTTAATTCATTACGCTTTTCCGGTTGTTCATCGTTCTTTAAAACATCATTAAAATCTTTTATTACATCATTCATATTCTGGTATCGGTTCGCTTTATCCTTTTCAAGCAACTTTTTCACTATTTTTTCAAGCCTGTCGGGTATATCTTTTTTAACTGAAAAAACCGACTCCGGTTCTTCATTTAAGATTGAATATACTATCGCCTGATCATAGTCTCCCCTAAAAGGTAATCTGTTAATAAGCATTTCGTACAATACTACCCCGAATGACCAAATGTCTGATTGTTGATCAAGTTCTTCGCCTCTTGCCTGTTCCGGTGACATATAAGCAATCGTTCCTACGGTTGATCCTACTTTGGTAAGTTCTGTACCGCCTCTGATTTTGGCCAATCCAAAATCCATTATTTTTGCTTTTGCTTCCTTGGTTATCATTATGTTGGAAGATTTTATATCTCTGTGAATTATTCCTTTCTTGTGAGCCGATGCCATTCCTTCCGCAATCTGCGTAGCGATCTTAATTACTTCATCCGTGTCAATATCACCTGATTTAATTTTTTCTTTGAGTTCAACCCCATCAATATATTCCATAACAATGAACAATTGATTTTCAAAATCTTCAATGGCATGAATTGTTGCTATATTCGGATGGTTCAAAGAGGCTGCTGCTTTTGCCTCTATCTTAAATCTCTCTCTTTCTTCGGAATTGGCAGAAATTTGTTGCGGGAGAAATTTTATTGCAACTTTTCTTTCTAAATTCTCGTCTTCAGCAAGGTAAACGACTCCCATTCCACCTTGGCCCAGTTTCTCAAGAATCTTATAATGCAGTATCTTTTTGCCGATCATAACAAGTTCCATTATTTCCCTTTCATTAGTTCTATATATTCAGGTTCATTCCTTATGCTGTCTAGGTCAGAATCTCTCTTAATCCATTCAAAATCTTCCTGGCCGGCAGCTATTGCATTTTTTAAAGTCTCTATGGACAGATGATTATCTCCCAACCTCGCATAAAGGCAGGCTGCATTATACATCATCAAAGAATCGCCGGGATTTAATTCCAAAGCTTTCTTTCCTTCGGCTATTGCTTCCTCGTTTTTGTTCACCGCAGCAAGATGAATAGCATGATACATATGTGCTCTGGCATCATCCGGATTTTTTGCCAGATATACATGAATTTTTTCAAGCGCTTCATCTAAAGCACGTTTCGCATTTTCCATATCATTAATCCTTTCATATGCCATAATGATATCGTTAAATGCATTATAGAAATCAGGGTTTAGTGCAATAGTCTTTTTAAATTGCTGAATTGCTTCGTCAGTTCTGTCGGTTGTATGATAAATCCTTCCTAGAATCCAGTATGCCACGTAATTTTCTGAGTCGAGTTCAATTGCTTTTAGAGTTGACGTTATTGCTTCTTCTAATAATTTCTTGTCAAAGTATGCCAGTCCCAGCGCAGTGTATGCTTCGCTCAACGTTGGATCATACATTAATGCTTTTAAACTTGATTCGATTGCTTTGTCAAGGTAGGAATCATTTGTCTCAAAGTACTGGTAAAGTGTTGCATATGCCTCACCCAAACCGGCATGAGCAGCTGCATACCTTGGGTCAAGTTCTATTGCTTTATTAAAAAGCTGAATTGCAAGGTGTACATTATTTTTTGTGAGCCTGTAAAGAAAATTTCTTGCACGCAAATAATTATCAAATGCTTCAGCGTTTAAAGTTGATCGTTTTGACAGGACCACTTTTTCTGTTAATGATAAATTAACTCTCAACGCATCGACAATTTCCTTCGACACTTTCTCCTGGATATCGAATACATCCTCTAGTTTTCCTTTGTAGGTCTCTCCCCATAACTGGCTCTCCTGCGCAACATCCATTAATTTAACTGAAATTCGTAAATCGTCTTTAAATTTTCTAACGCTTCCCTGCATTATATATCCTGCAGCAAGCTCTCTGCCTAAAGTTTTTATATCTTTATCTGTGCCTTTGTATTTCATTGTATTGGCAGGCGCAACCAGCTTAATTTCTTTTATTTTTGCCAAACTGGTAATAAGTTCTTCCGCCAATCCCTCGGCAAAATAATCAGCATCCTTATCCGGGCTGATATTTTCAAAAGGTAAAACTGCAATTGTCTTTTTTTCTTTTTCGACAGGAGCTTGTTTACTCTTTAATTTTAATTCCTTCAAATCAAGTAATATCTCTGATACGTTCTGGTATCGATGCTCTTTATTTTTACTTAACATTTTCATAACTAACTGGTCAAGCTTTAACGGCACATCTTTTCTAACTGAAAGAACTGATTTAGGCTCTTCATTCAGAATAGAGTAAATGATTGCCTGTTCGAATTCTCCTTCATAAGGTGTCTTACCGGTTAATAATTCAAAAGCAATAACCCCAAGAGACCAGATGTCAGTTCTATGGTCAACTTGTTCACCACGGGCCTGTTCCGGTGACATATAAGCCGTGGTACCGAGCGTGGTTCCAAATCTTGTTATGTGCGAGACTCCCTTCATTTTTGCCAGTCCGAAATCCATAATTTTTATCTGTCCGGATTCAGTTATCATAACATTGCTGCTCTTGATATCCCTGTGTGTAATTCCCTTGTCGTGCGCAGCCTTTAAGCCTTGTGATGTCTGTTCAATAATATTAAGCGATTCCTCAATAGAAGGAAGGGCTTTGCTTATTTTTTGCTTAAGCTCGATTCCGTTTATAAATTCCATTACAATAAAAACTTCTTTTTCAGATTCTTCGATAGCATGTATAGTTGCGATATTTGGATGGTTCAGAGCAGCCGCAGCCTGTGCTTCTATTTCAAATCTCTGTCTCTCCTCTTTATTATCTGAGATTTGATGAGGTAGAAACTTAATTGCAACATCGCGTTTAAGCTTGGTGTCTTCGGCTTTATAGACTACACCCATTCCACCTTCGCCAAGTTTTTCAACTATTATATAATGGAAAATATTTTGCCCAATTGTCATGAAGCCCTCAATTACGGATTTTAGATTACTGTTTATTTATCTTTTAATAATTCTATAAATTCCGGTTCTTGCCGGATGTTGTCCAGGTCACTGTCTCTTTTTGTCCATTCAAAATCTGCATAACCTGCTTTGAATGCATTCTTAATTGCTTCTACCGCAGTTTTCTTATCATTCAATAAAGAATAGAAACAAGCAACGTTATACTGCATTAACGGGTCACTTGGATTTAATTCAACAGCTTTGGCCGCTTCTTTCTTAGCTTCATCCTCTTTACCAACCCGTATTAATGTATTTGCATAATATAGATGAGCTCTTGCATCATCAGGGTGCTGCATAAAGTATCTTGGAAATACACCTAATGATTCATTAAGAATTTTTTTACTATTTTCTTTTTCGTCAAGCCTGTCATATGCAATTTGAAGATCCATATAGGCTGAAAAGAAATCGGGACTCAATTCCACAACTTTCTTGAAAAGAGGAATTGCTTCTTTATCTCTGTCTGTGCTGTGATAAATTCTTCCAAGTATCCAGTAACCGTTAAAATTATGCGGATCAAGTTCAATTGCCTTTTGACCAGCTGTAAATGCTTCTTCGTTTGACTTTTTATAAAAATAGGCAAGCGCAAGCGCTGAATAGGCATCGGATAGGGAAGTATCGTAAGTTATAGCTTTCAAGCTGGATTCAATTGCTTTGTCCAGCCATTGTACTTTACTTTCAAAATATTGATATAGTGTAGCATAAGCTTCTCCTAATCCTGCATAAGCGCCTGCATATCTGGTATCAAGTTCGATTGCTTTTTCAAATAACTGTATCGCAATATTAACAGTGTTTCTTGTTCGCCTGTTCAGAAAATCTCTTGCTCTTAAATTGCAATCAAAAGCTTCAGGATTTACTGTGGCTCTTTTCTCAAGAACAATTTTTTCAAGAGGAGTTAGCTTCATCATCAAAGCATCAACTATCTGTTTTGATACTTTTTCCTGTATATCAAAAACATCTGCAAGCTTTACCTTTAAATGTTTCTGCCCAAAGCTGCTCATCACTATCCACATCTATCAACTGCGCGGTAATTCTTAAATCATCCTGGAATTTTCTCACGCTTCCTTCCATTATGTATCTTGCCCCGAGTTCTCTACCGATTATTTTTATATCCTTCTTTGTCCCTTTGTATTGCATAGTAGTGGTTCTGGAAATTACTCTCATATCCTTTAACCGTGAAAGATTGGCAATCAATTCCTCAGTAAGTCCATCTCCGAAATATTCATTCTCTTTATCCGAACTTATATTATCAAATGGCAAAACAGCAATTGCTTTTTTCTTTGTCTCACTTCCCGTTTTTTCAATTTCATTTTTTATATCAGATAATGCAGATATTAATTCATCCAGGTTTTGATATCTTTTCTCCGGATCTTTTGTAAGCATTTTTTTCACTACATTGTCAATCTGGTGAGGTATTTTCCTGTCAAGAATGCTTGGCGCAGGCGGTTCTTCATTTACTATAAGATAAAGTAAAGCAGCTTCGTGTTCTGCCTTAAATAATGTCTCTCCAGTCAGCATTTCATAGAATACAACACCAAGGGACCATATATCAGATCTTTGATCAGCGTTTAATCCCTGAGCCTGTTCAGGCGACATATAAGAAAGAGTTCCCAGTGATGTACCGGTTTTAGTTAGTCCTGTACTTCCTTTCAATTTTGCAAGACCAAAATCCATTATTTTCAGTTTGTCCCCAGGGGCTATCATAATGTTTTCACTTTTAATATCTCTGTGTACAATGTTTTTATCGTGAGCAGCCTTCAAACCATTTGCAATAATTGACATCCATTCAGCCGCCTTCATAAATGGTATACCTGAACCGGATTTTAATTTTGATATATATGATTTCAACGTTTGTCCTTCAACAAACTCCATCACCATGAATACTGATTTATCCTGTTCGTCAATTTCATACATGTTCATAATATTGGGGTGGCTAAGGGCTGCTGCTGCTTTGGCTTCCTGCATAAAACGCTTTTTATTTTCTTCAGATTTTGCGAGATGGGGTGGAAGGAATTTTATTGCGACGATCCTGTCCAGTTTCAAATCCTTAGCTTTATACACAACCCCCATCCCACCTTCACCGATCTTATCTATTATTTGATAATGTGAAATGGTCTTGTTTGCTAAATCATCCATGTATTAACTCATTTAAATAGTTTATAAATATTTATTTTTCTTTAATTAATTCTGCGAACTCCGGCTCAGATCTAAGATTATCCAAATCACTATCTCTTCTTAGCCACTCAAATTCGCCAAAGCCTGAATCAATTGCCTTCTTTAATGATTCCAGTCCCAATTTTTTTTCATTCATTTGCGAATAGAAACAGGCGGCATTGTAAAACATTAGAGGATCGCCCGGACTTAATTCAAGAGCTTTTGCAGCTTCCGATTTTGCTTTCTCTTTTTCACCTACCTGAACCAGGTCAACGGCATAATACATATGGCCCCTTGCATCATCAGGATGTTTGGATAAGTATTTTGCATAAACCAGCAGACCTTCTTTAAGAATCTCATTATATTTTTCTTTCTCATCCAGCTGGCCGTAGGCGATTTGAAGATCACCGTAAACGGTATAAAAGTCGGGATTTATTTCTATAACTTTATTAAGCGGTTCGATTGCATCCTTTGCTTTATCAATCGCAACATATATTCTGCCTAAAATCCAGTAACCGAGGAAATTATTTGTATCAAGCTCAATAGCTTTTTGGGCAGCTTCAATACCTTCTTCAAATTCTTCCTTATTATAATAAGCATACCCAAGAGCAGCATAGGCCTCAGGCAAAGTTGGATCGTACATTATAGCCTTCAGGCTAAACTCAATGGCTTTATCAAGCAGCGATGAATTCCTTTCAAATAATTGGTAAAAAGTAGCATAAGCCTGACCCAGACCGGCATAGGCTTCTGAATAACGCGGATCGAGTTCAATAGCTTTTTGAAATAGTTGAATAGAAAAGTTGAGATGATTTTTATTATACCTGTAAAGAAAATCTCTTGCTCTCAAATTACAGTCAAATGCTTCAGGGTTTAATGTGGATCTTTTGGAAAGTACTACTTTTTCGGTGGGAGTTAATTTTACCATTAACGCATCAACAATTTGTTTAGATACTTTCTCCTGTATGTCGAAAACATCAGCAAGTTTGCCTTTGAATGTCTCCGCCCATAATTGTTCATCCAATTCTACATCAATTAATTGCGCAGTAATTCTGAGATCATCATGAAACTTCCTTACACTTCCCTCCATTATATATCTTGCTCCTAACTCTCTACCTATGCTTTTAATATCCTTCTTGGAGCTTTTGTAAAGCATAGTAGTGGTTCTCGAAATTACCCTCATATTTTTTAAACGTGATAGGTTTGCTATTAATTCCTCAGTCAATCCGTCACCGAAGTATTCATTCTCCTTGTCCGAGCTGATATTATCAAATGGTAAAACTGCTATTGCTTTTTTCTTGGAAGATTCGGTGCCGGATTTTTCTATTTCGGATTGAACTCCTGATAGAGCTGAAATAACTTCAGAAAGATTCTGGTATCTTTTATCCGGATCTTTCATCAGCGCCTTTTTTACAATATCATCAATTTGATGTGGAATTTTTCTATCGAGGATGCTTGGTGCAGGAGGTTCTTCATTTACTATTAAATAAAGCAAAGCAGCTTCATGTTCGGCTTTAAATATTGTTTCTCCTGTCAGCATTTCATAAAACACAACACCAAGCGACCAGATATCTGACCTGTGATCAGAATTTATTCCCTGTGCTTGTTCAGGTGACATATAGGATAGTGTACCCAATGAAGTACCGACTTTGGTTAGCCCTGAACTTCCCTTCAGTTTTGCAATTCCAAAGTCCATTATTTTTAACTGTTCATCCGGAGTTATCATAATATTTTCACTTTTGATATCACGATGTATTATCTCTTTATCGTGTGCAGCTTTCAAGCCACTGGCAATAGTTGACATCCATTCTGCTGCTTTCATAAACGGTATTCCCGAACCTGATTTCAAATTCGAGATATATGCTTTTAACGTTTGTCCCTCAACATACTCCATCACCATAAAAACAGAATCTTCAAATTCATCAATTTCATAAATACTCATTATATTAGGGTGGCTCAAAGAAGCCGCTGCTTTGGCTTCCTGCATAAATCTTATTTTATTTTCTTCTGATGAAGCAAGGTGTGGCGGTAGAAATTTGATTGCAACTATTCTGTCTAACTTCAAGTCCTTTGCTTTATACACGAGTCCCATTCCACCTTTGCCGATTTGGTCAAGAATTTCGTAATGGGAAATGCGCTTTCCTTTAAAATTGTCCATTTATACTCTTTATAATTTTTTATTAATTCTGACAGGGCATAGGAAATATGAATATTTCTTTTATCCTGCTGGTTTTAAGTTTGTTCCCGAATTCTAAAAATAACCCGCACGCGGCAATAATGTCTGTTTTAATTACACTGCCACCCCAGGTACATCCGTTAATTGTGGTCTTCAATGGGGACATATTATTCTTGTCAAACCATCCACCTGAAACAATATACTTACCATCCGAATCAACCATAATTTTGTAAGTAGAATTATATGTTTTCAAAATAATATGATCACCAGATTTCAACTGGTTCTTTTTCACCTCAAGCAGATTTCTGCTTTGTGCAACCATATGACTTAATTCGAAATTTCTCATATAATTATTTCCCTTGAATTAATTTCAAGAAACCCGGCTCTTTACGAATATTTCCGAAATCAGGATCACGTTTAATCCATTCAAAATTTTGATATCCGTTTTCAATCGCTCTTTTTAATAGATCAATTGCATATTCCTTTTCATTCAAATGTGAATACAAGCAAGCACCGTAATACATCATAATTGGGTCATTGGGATTTAAATCTAATGCTTTATCTCCTTCAGTTTTAGCTTCATCTTTTCTATCAATTTTTGCTAATGTAACTGCGTATGCCATTCTTCTGTAAGCGTCCTCGGGGTGATTTCGTAAATACTCCGGGACAACTTTGCAGACTGTTTCCAATGTCTGCTGATATTTTTCATGATTATCTAATCTTTCGTAATACATTTCAAGATCATCATATGCCTGGAAGAAATTAGAATTTATGGCTACAATTTTCTCCAATGCCTCAACCGCTTCAATGTCTCTATCAGTAGAATGATAAATTCTTGAAAGAATCCAGTAAGCATTTATATTATTTGGGTCTAATTCAACAGCTTTTTTACTAGCGGTAAGTGCTTCATCAAGTGAATTTTTTCCAAAATATGCAAGTCCAAGTGAAGCATAGGCTTCCGAAAGTGATGGATCGTACATTAAAGCTTTAAGACTTACATCAAGTGCTTTATCCAGCCAGCTTTCCTGCCTGTCAAAATCGCGATACATTGTACCATATGCTTCTCCTAATCCTGCAAAAGCTCCCGCAAACCGCGAATCGAGTTCAACAGCTTTCTGAAAAAGCAAAATTGCAAAATCAAGGTTACTCTTAGTTCTGTTTGATAAGAAATTTCTACCGCGCAGGTAACAATCAAAGGCCTCGGCATTTAATGTCGGTCGTTTAGAAAGTTCAACTTTCTCGACAGGGGAGAGTTTGAGCATTAACGCATCAACTATTTCCTTAGAAACTTTTTCCTGAATATCAAAAACGTCTTCCAATTTCCCTTTATATGTTTCTCCCCACAGCTGAGTGCCTTTTGATACATCTATAAATTGTACTGATATTCGCAAATCATCTTTGAATTTTCTTACGCTTCCTTCCATCACGTAACGAACGCCGAGCTCTTTACCAATGGTCGGAACATCTTTCTTTGTTCCTTTGTATTGCATTGATGTCGTTCTCGCAACAACGCTTACTTCTTTTATTCTTGATAAATTAATTATCAACTCCTCTGCAAGTCCGTCTGCAAAATAATCTGTCTCTCTATCAGGACTGATATTTTCAAATGGCAACACAGCAATTGTTTTCTCGTTATCGTGCTTTGCATCTGATCTCTTATTTCTAAATTCTTTTATATCATTTAAAAATGCAGCAGCATCCTGATATCGAAGATTTGCATCTTTTGAAAGAAGTTTTTTTGTAATTTGCTCAATCTTCAGTGGTACGTTTGGCTTTATTGAAGAGATAGGTTCAGGCTCCAAATTTAATATTGAATAAATTACCGCTTGTTCAAACTCACCTTTAAAAGGTTGCTGGCTGGATAACATTTCATAGAATATTACACCCATCGCCCAAATATCTGCACGGTGGTCTACTTTATCACCCAGCGCTTGTTCCGGTGACATATAAGCTGCTGTCCCAATAGTTGTACCAATTTTAGTTATTTGTGACGAGCCTTTTACTTTGGCTAATCCAAAATCCATTATTTTTGCCTGTCCAGATTGGGAAAGCATTATGTTACTGCTTTTTATGTCGCGATGAATAATCCCTTTATGATGTGCAGCCGCAAGTCCGTTTGCTATTTGTTCTATTATATGCAATGATTCTTCAAGAGTAAGTTCCCTTTCATCGATCTTTTCTTTGAGCTCGGGTCCATTTATATATTCCATTACAATGAAAATCTGGTGATCGACTTCTTCAATTGCGTGAATGGTTGCTATATTTGGATGATTGAGTGAAGCGGCAGCCTGAGCTTCATTTTCAAATCTTATTTTTTCTTCTTTACTTTTTGAAATAATGTTTGGAAGAAATTTTATGGCAACATCGCGTTTTAATTTTGTGTCCTCAGCTTTATACACCACACCCATGCCGCCTTCGCCAAGCTTGTCAATTATTTTATAATGTAAAATTGTCTGTCCAATTAAGTCATTCATATTAATCCATTAGGTATGATATATTCAATTTGTTTATTATAAAACCTATTATTTATCCTTGATAAGTTCAGTAAATTCTATCTCTTTTCTGATATTTTCCAGGTCAGGGTCTCTCTTTATCCAATCATAATGTTCAAAACCTCCGGCAACTGCATTTTGAAGTGTTTTAATTGCCAGCTCTTTTTCATCTATAACTGAATATACGCATGCTGCATTGTAGAGGAGAATGCTATCGTTCGGGCTTAATTCAAGAGCCGTAGAGGTTTCTTTTTTTGCCTGATCAATTTTTTCGTTTAACACTAATACTTGTGCATAAAACATTCTCGCCCTTGAGTCATCTGGATTCTGCTCAAGATATTTTGGATAAAATTGAATTGATTTATTATTTATTTCATCACATTGTTTTTTATCTCCCAGGCGTTCAGTTACCAATCTCAAATCTCCATACGCAGTATAAAATTCGGGATTAATTTCAATTGCTTTTTTAAGCGGATCAAGTGCATCTTTATCTTTGTCCGTAGTAAAATATATCCTCCCGAGTATCCAGTATCCAAAGAAATTATTTTGGTCAAGATCGATTGCTTTTTGTACAGCGGTTAGTGCCTCTTCAAATGAGCTTTTATAAAAATAGGCTAGTGCCAGAGCTGCGTAAGCTTCAGAGAGGGAGGAATCATACATTATTGCTTTTAAGCTTAGTTCTATAGCTTTATCAAGCCAGGTGTCTTTTCTTTCAAAGTAGGCATACCTTACAGCATAAGCTTCAGCAAGACCCGCATAAGCCTCTGCATACCTTAAGTCAAGAGAAATTGCTTTCTCAAAAAACTGAATGGCAAATTGTATGTTATTTTTCGAATAACGGTATAAATAATTTCTCGCCCTCAGATTATAATCAAAAGCCTCGGCATTTACAGTTGGTCGTTTGGATAGCGCTACTTTTTCAGTTGGCGAGAGTTTCACCATTAAGGCATCTACTATTTGTTGTGAGACTTTTTCCTGAATATCAAAAACATCTGCAAGCTTACCCTTATATGATTCAGCCCAGAGTTGTGCATCCTTCTCGACATCAATAAGCTGAGCGGTTATTCGAAGGTTATCCTCAAATTTCCTTACACTTCCTTCAATAATATATCGTACGCCAAGGTCTCTACCAATGTCTTTTATTCCCTTACTGGTTCCTTTGTATTGCATCGAAGTCGTGCGCGAAACAACTCTCATATCTTTGAGTCTTGAAAGATTCAGAATTAATTCTTCGGTTAGTCCATCGCTGAAATAATCACTTTCTTTTTCCGCGCTTATGTTATTAAAGGGGAGAACAGCGATTGCTTTAATATTAGCATCCTGTTCTGCATTACTGCCTTCGCCTATTTTTTCCAGGTCTTTAATAATTTCATCGGCGCTTGAATATCTTTTCCCACGGTCTTTTTCCAGCATTTTTAATACAAGTGAATCAACATTTGCAGGGATTTTGCGATCCAACTCGCTGGGCTTAAGTGGGTCTTTATTAAGTATTACATAATTCCAGGCTGCTTCATATTCGGCTTTGAACGGGAGTTCGCCTGTCAGCAATTCGTAAAAGATAACCCCGAGAGACCAAATGTCCGTTCGCTCATCAACTTTTTCACCAGTTGCTTGTTCGGGTGACATATAAGCCGCAGTTCCCATAGTAGTGCCAACTTTTGTCATTAAGCCACTGCCAGTAATTTTGGCAAGTCCGAAATCCATAATTTTTATTTGCCCATCGGAAGTAATCATAATATTGCTGCTTTTAATATCACGGTGAACAATTCCTTTTGAATGGGCAGCTCTGAGACCATCTGCAATCTTTTTTGCTATATCGAGCGATTCATTTATTTTAACAGGTCCTCCAGCAATTTTATCTTTAAGCTCACGGCCATCAATAAATTCCATTACTATAAAAGCTTCATCATCTGCTTCTTCTATTGCATAAATTGTTGCGATGTTCGGATGGTTTAATGCTGCTGCAGCACGAGCTTCAACTTTAAAACGCTCCTTTTCCTCTTTCTGGGACGCAATCTGCCGGGGAAGAAATTTAATAGCAACATCTCGCTTGAGTTTGTTATCTTCTGCTTTATAAACAACACCCATTCCCCCCTGGCCAAGTTTGTCTATTATCTTATAGTGCAAAATAGTTTTACCGATCATAGTAATTATCTCTCAATTAATATAATGTGAATTATTATTTACCTTTAACTAATTCAAGATAGCCCGGTTCTTTGCGAATATTTTCAAAATCCGGATCTCTTTTTATCCACTCAAAATTTCCGTAACCGTTTTCCACTGCTTTTTTAAGCAGCTCAACTGCCTGTTCTCTTTCTTCAAGACGCGAATACGGGCATGCGCCGTAATACATCATAACAGGATCCTTGGGATTGTATTTTAAAGCTTTCTCTCCTTCCACTTTTGCTTCATCATTTCTCCCGACCTCAGCAAGAGTGACTGCCAACGTCATTTGTTTATATGAATCTTCAGGATGTTTTTTCAGATATACAGGAAATACCTTTAACATTGTATTCATCAGGTCTCTTCGTTTTTCCAATTCACCTAATCGTTCATAATACATTTGTAAATCCTGGTATGCCTGTAAAAATTCAGGATTAATTTTAATCATCTTTTCCAGCGCCACTGTAGCTTCTTTATCTCTGTCTTCAGTATGATAAATTCTGGATAAGATCCAGTATGCATTGGGGTTTTTATCATCGAGTGTTATAGCTTTTCTGGTTGCTTCAAGTGATTTCGCCAGTTCATTTTTACCATAATATGAAAGACCGAGAGCAGCATAGGCCTCTGAAGAAGTTGGATCAAATTCAACAGCCTTTAAACCAACTTCCAGTGCTTTATCTAAAAGCTTTTCATTCCGATCAAAATCCCTAAAAATTATACTGTAGGCTTCACCAAGACCTGCATAGGCTGATGCATATTGAGGATCCAGGTTAATTGCTTTTTCGTAAAGATCTACTGCAATTCGAATGCTATCTTTAGTCCTTCGTGTTATAAAATCTCTTGCCTGCAGATAGCAATCAAAGGCTTTTGTTGCATTTACTATTTCCCGCGAAACATTTTCTTGTATGTCAAATATATCAGCAACTTTCCCTTTGTAGGTCTTAGCCCAGAGTTGCCTGTTGTTGATAATATCAATCCTCTGAACTGAGATTCTTAAGTTATCCTGTGATTTTCTTACACTACCTGTTATTATATAACGTGCGCCGAGTTCTTCACCTATTCTGGATATTTCTTTTTTTGAACCTTTAAATTGCATAGATGTTGTTCGGGGAATCACTTCCATACCTTTCAATCCGGTAAGGTTTACAATTACTTCTTCCGTTAATCCATCTGAAAAATATTCAATCTCTTTATCGGAGCTCATATTTTCGAAAGGAAGTACAGCGATTGTAATATCATTCTTTTCATTATCAGATTGAGCTTTTACATTTTTCGTTTCTTTTAAATCGGCTAAAAATTCTTCAACATTCTGATATCTCTTCTCACGATCTTTTGCAAGCAGCTTTTCAATTAAGTGTTGATATTTAATAGGTAAATCTTTACTGATTGAGGTTATGGATTCAGGTTCAACATTAAGTATTGAATATATAATTGCCTGATCGAATTCGCCTTTAAATGGGAAATCACCAGTGAGCATTTCATAAAAAATTACGCCCATTGACCAGATGTCCGTACGCGTATCGACTTTTTCACCACGAGCCTGCTCAGGAGACATATATGCAGTGGTTCCAAGTGTTGTACCGAATTTTGTTATTTGTGAAGCACCACCTATTTTTGCCAATCCGAAATCCATAATTTTTATAAGTCCGGATTGCGTTATCATTATGTTTGCACTTTTTATGTCCCGGTGAATTATTCCTTTCGAATGCGCTGCATTTAATCCTTCCGCGATTTGTTCAATTATATTTTGAGATTCTTCCAGTTCTGGGCGTTCCTTTTTGATTTTTTCTTTTAATTCAATGCCATTTATAAATTCCATTACAATGAAAACGTCCTTCCCGGAATCTTCTATAGAATAAATTGTAGCTATGTTAGGGTGATTAAGTGCTGCAGCTGCTTGCGCTTCAATTTCAAATCTTTGTCGTTCTTCTGCATCGGATGAGATTTGGTAGGGAAGAAATTTAATGGCAACATCTCGCTTGAGTTTGTTATCTTCTGCTTTATAAACGACACCCATTCCCCCCTGGCCAAGTTTGTCTATTATTTTATAGTGCAAAATAGTCTGACCAATAAAGTCATTCACCTTAACCTCTGAAAGTATTTTAAATAGTGGATGGAATAGGCACAATAAATATTATCGTTTACTTCAATATTTAACGAAGAAAACAATATCATTTGCAAGATAGTTAATTATAATTAACTTAAAAACAAAAATTACTCCGATGGAAAATTGTTGAAATTTTAATCAATATCCTAAAATTTGCTTCAATTTTATCCATTTTCTCAGCTTTTTTCGAGCATATATAACTGCCACAAATCCCTGGTGGAAGTGTGCAAAATAGGTGAAATTGCAAGCTTTCCGGTTTGTCCTATACTTTTTTCCAGAAACTTGATTTCTTTTAATTTATCCTTAGTATCATCATCCAGCACAACGGGTATTCCTGCTTGTTTCATTAGCAGCACACCTTTTGCCTGGATGGATAATTCTATATGGTTTTTTACGTAACAAAGCATATCAACAATTACAGGCCCGGCAAAGCTTTTCTCAAGTGATTTAAGATATTCTCCCAGATGAGTATTGGACACAATGCCTTCATTTATTTGTTCAAGTAGTTCAACATCAGTATCCATTCCGCTCTCCATCCATTCTTTCAAAGTGTTTTCACTTTTATAAAATACATAAGCAATAACCAGGGGAAGGACAATTAATTGTAAGAGTGTTAATATTATTGGAGATAAAAGAAAATGATTAAAGAAAGAATGAAGGCCGAATGCAAAAATAAATCCCGGGAAAAGATTATAAAGTATTGCAAATAAAAATCCAGGAATTATTTGATATAGTTTAAATTCATTCTTACGGTCCATTATATTTTTAGTTATTATTGCAAAAATGGCTATAGTTCCCCCGTGCATTACTGCAGTTCCAAATCCTCTTATAAACCAGATAATTAAATTCGGCTCGTTCAAAGCACTTAGATAATAAATGTTTTCAACCAAAGCAAAACCGGTACCTATTGCAAAGCCATAAATAGCAGCATCTATCATAAAACCTACTTTCCCTTTGGCAAGTATATATATTATAAATAATGCTTTAAGAGATTCTTCAATAATTGGTGAGATATACATTGTATAAGTTGTAAGTTGTACGGGTGAGTTATTCAACAGGTACCTGTTAATAAAATAACTTATGATGGCAGCAATAATCCCAGCAAAAATTGTCTGCACTACAAGAGAAATTTTCACAAGCTTAAAGCTATCCATATAAATAAGCAGTGCCAAAAAAACGAACACCGGTAAGATGCTTATTACAATTCTAGCCATTTACAACTACAAGATTTTTAGTGAAAACATTAATTCATCTGTCATTCTTTGATCTTTTTCAACTGCCGCGGCATAACCAACTGAGAAAGTTAGTTTTAAGTTAAACAACATTATAACTCTGAAATCAACCTGCGCTCCTAAATCTATAAAAGAACGACGATATTGTTTCGAGTCCATATTTGTTACAATCGCTGTGGAGAAAAGAGAAGCACGGGCGTAATTTACAAAGAAAGATGTAAAACCAAAATTGCTAAACCTAAGAGGCGGCAGATTCCATTCAAGCATTAATTTCCCATAATTTGTTCCACCTATTTCATTAAGTTCAACTCCCGGAAAACTGTAGTATTCCCTATATCTTTTCTCTGTCTGGGCATCGATATAATTGTTTCCAAAGCCACCAAAATAAAAATTGCCAAATGGATCATTTCTGTCACCATATGAGTATGAGTAACCAGCTGAGCTTCTAAACCAGATTGATGAATGATTAATCGGCAGGGGAATTCCGAAATCAAAATCATTATGTATATGTGGATAAACGTCCGATATTACAATGTTATTATTTTCGCTGATCTTCCAGCTATATCCTTTTTCGTAATCAACTGCCCCCAGTGATGCCTCTTCATGTTTATAACTAAAAACTCCGCCAAAGTTATATAATTTATTATATGTAGCAGAAACATTCTGGTATGAAGGCAAAGTTTGAAGATTTCCATAATAATTTCCAAACAGAGTATATTCCATCGTTCTTGGCTTATCATAAATAAGATTTTTATGATAACTTAATCCTAATGAATAACCTTTACGGCTTGATTTTGTAGGTCCAAACAGATCGTAAAAATCTGCCCTGTTTAATGTTGATTGAAATTTCCAGTTAAGATAAGAGTATGAAAAATCAAGGTGCAGTCTTTCATTCTCAGGCAGATGATTGTACGGACTATATGAAGCTGTCAAATTAGCGCTTTGAAAACCGATTGGATCCGACAAATTGAACCGGAGCCCATAGGCAAAATAATCTTTATATCCCTGTACTACAGGATAAAATGAAACAACTCCGAAATGATTAAAAACACTGTAGGGTTGCATTCCCGTAATTAATGTATCTGTTTTGATAACCGAGGGCGGGGGAGCGATCCATTTTTTTACAACCGGATATTTTTCGACAACCTGCTGTCCCAAAAAATCTACAGCATTTACATTTGGTGCAACCTTATTTGCAATCATTATTGGTAAAAAGCCTTCGGTTGTATATTTAAATGCGAGAAGAGAATCCTTTGAAATCGGCATTGGCCTGAAAAATCCTGTCTGGGAATTGCTCATTATATCCATATCGTTTTTGCCGAAATCATACCTGTAAATATTAGAAACACCAGAATAATAAGAGGTCCCATATAAATATTTTCCATCATCTGAAAATATAAAATTGGCAGGGATAGTATTTCCAAAATTAAATAATGTATCGTAGGAAAAATTTCCAGCCATCAGGCTGTCAATATTCATTTTGATCAGAATTTGCTGCCCATTAATTTCTGCAAGGGCACCTGTTATTTCTTTTCCGTCCTTCGATATATCA
The DNA here is from genome assembly GCA_963772675.1 of uncultured Bacteroidota bacterium. Classification (GTDB taxonomy): domain Bacteria; phylum Bacteroidota; class Ignavibacteria; order Ignavibacteriales; family Ignavibacteriaceae; genus JAKAGZ01. The sequence continues at coordinate 48,523 of CAVYYF010000006.1, read as the reverse complement.
ATATTATACATATCCTGTCCATACGACCAGGTATCTACCTGGTTCCAATCGGTATAAGGGTATGGTATTCTTACTAGAGTTGACTTACCATTGTAATGTCGTATTCCCCAAAGGGATTTATCTGTCTGATTAAATGCAAGGTCGCCAATTCGTTCTTCATTTAAAAGTTCTTTTGATTCGCCGGTTTTAATATCAAGCGAATACAAACTTCTTAAGTCATTATTATCGTTCGTATAAAATAAAGTCTCGGAAGATGGATCATATGATAATGAGGTTACATAATACAATGCCGCACCTTTGATGTCATGTAGTTTTGTAATTCCTCCTGTTCGAGTATCTATCTCAGCGATTTGCGCCACCTGTCCCGGAAAATCTATTGCAGCATATAGCTTGTGATTTGTTGAATCATAAAAAGCTCTTGATACTCCTCCTAACGGTTTTGCCAGTGCCCTGTAAGGTGTAATAGGATTCTTCCTCAACTTTGCAATATTTTTTTTCTGAAATTCACTTTCAAATTTTATCCATTGATCCCAGGTATCAGTTAATGACAGATTGTAAACGTCATTAAAGGCAGAAGCAAAGTATGCGCTGCTACCCTCATGACGTGAAGTCCATTCAATAAGTTTTTCCGGTCCATATTTATAAGCAAGGTAATTCATGAACCTTGTTCCATAAAGATATGAATTAGCCCCGACCTGGAAATCTGTTTGCGTCCCTTCCGACTCGAATCCAAGCAAATCATAAATTGGTTTTTTCTCTTGTACCATTGTTCTGAAAACCATTTCGTCATAACCGCCCATTGCTCTTCCGATTCCACCAGCCATCCATGTTTCAAGGAATACTGCAATTCCTTCTTTCCACCATCGCGGTGTACTCTCACGAGGAGTAGCTAAATAATTGTAAAGTATTGTAATAGGGTCTTCAGATGTTTCCTTAACTTTTCCACCAAATAATGTGCGGAAAAATCTATCACCAGAAGTTGATTGGTCAAGAGTGACCATATGCACCAGTTCGTGGTTGAAGGTCGTATTTATTCTTTCATTTGCAGGGGCAGTTTCATATTGGTAATCAAGCGGAGCGATCAAAAGAGAAATATGATTTCTTGGTATTATACCGGTGCCGGCATTTCCGAAGTCGCTCAAATCATACATCAATAATGTAGTTTTTTCGTTAGTATGATAATCATAAAGTTTTGAATTAACGTTTAGCGCATTTTCATAACATTGAATAACGTAATTAACAAGATACTTACTCGCTATTCCATTATAAATCAATCTCATATTTTTCGTGTCAATTTCATTGAGTTGAGCTGAAATTTTTGCAGGGAAGAGGCAGGAGATTATTACAAAAGTGTAAAATATGATATGAATGTTTTTCAAAACTAGCCTGGTTCTATACGCCATAATTCAACCTTAGTTTTAAAAATATTAAAAGGAGAGACTATTATTTTAATAATCTCTCCTCGTCAAGGAAGTTATTTAAAGGAAACTCAATTATTTCATCATGTTTCTTTGTGCATCACTCTGGATTGCATTTCTAAATGCGTCCGAGCCCAATGCGTTTCTGAAAGCATCATTTGATATTGCATTTCTAAAACCATCACTTGAAATAGCATTTCTGAAAGCTGCATTTCCAAGAGCATTTCTGAATCCATCATTTGACAGTGCATTTCTTAAAGCGTCATTTGATAATGCATTTCTCAAAGCATCGTTTGATATCGCATTTCTGAATGCTACATTTCTAAATGCGTCGCTGCCGATTGCATTTCTGAAAGCATCCGTTCCCAATGCATTTCTAAAGGCATCATTTGAAAGAGCATTTCTAAAGGCATCATTACCAAGCGCATTTCTTAAAGCTGAATTACCAAGTGCGTTTCTCATAGCGTCGCTTGATAAAGCATTTCTTAAAGCATCATTTGAAAGAGCGTTTCTGAAAGCATCACTTGTAAGAATATTCCTAAAAGCCTGACTTGAAACAGCATTCTTAAAAGCGTCTGATGACATCAAATTTCTAAAAGCATCACTGCTAAGAGCTTGTCTGAAGTTCTTTCCGGCTAATTCATTTCTCAAAGCATCATTTGAAAGAGCATTTCTTAAAGCGTCGCTGGATATTGCATTTCTAAAAGCATCTGTTGAAACTACATTTCTAAATGCATCGTTTGAAAGAGCGTTTCTTAATGCGTCATTGGAAATAGCATTTCTGAAAGCATCGCTGGATATTGCATTTCTTAAAGCATCATTTGAAAGAGCGTTTCTAAAAGCATCACTGGAGACTACGTTTCTAAAACCATCACTAGCTACTGCATTCTTAAAAGCATCGCTGGAGACAGCATTTCTAAAAGCTTCATTTCCAAGTGCATTTCTTAAAGCATCATTTGAAAGAGCATTTCTTAATGCGTCATTTGAAATTATATTTCTGAATGCATCGCTCGCTATTGCATTTCTAAATGCGTCGCTTGCCAGTGCATTTCTAAATGCTTCGTCATTCATCGCCAGGCGGAAATTAGGATCGTTAATAAGCTTCTGAATTTTATCGTTCTGAAGCATTTTATCTATATCGTTTGATGAAAGGACAACATCTTTTGAGGAGATTTGTTCTGCCTGGTATTTGTTAACCTTTTCAACTCCGCCTATTGTGCCGGACAAATCAGTACTTGTTGAAGGCCAGGGATAAAAGACACCAAAGTACAATGCCAGGATAATAACCAGCGTGCCGGCACCTATTAAAACTCTAGTCTTTTTATTAAACTGTTTTTTATTCTCTGTCATAACGCACCTCCTAAAATATGGTTGTAAAAAATTCGTTAAACTCAGGCTTTAATTCAAATACAATTGAAAAAGGAAAATGTTGGTAGTAAACCTTAATTTTTAAAAATTATTTTATAATCAGATAAATGTACGTATTTAGGCTGATTTCTAACTTTTTATTCGTTTATTAACTGATCATGTTCATATAATATATTGCCAGCTTGTAAGATTTCTATCTTAACAGTGGTTGGCGCGAGACTAACTTGCGAAAATAACATACTGAATTGCTGAGGACCTGAATTTGTTATCTTAATAAAGCTTTGGCCCTTCGAAACTTCAATGTTTTTAGCAATACCCAATCTGAAGTTTTCAAATTTTACGCCTTCAGGGTAGGAAATTACAACGTCAAACTTATTTGTCGAGTTTAGATCGAGATTAAACCAGAAATTCTTGCCTGCACTCTTAATATCTATTTTACCTGATATATCTGAGAACTTTAATGGTAGTTCAGCAATCGTGTTTGCTCCATTACTAATCCCTATCGTTCCATAAACATCATTAATATTTACAGTATTTGAGTTATTTATTAGCATTGCATATATGATTATCCCTAAAATCAGGCCGGCCGCAAAAGTATAGGCAAACTTAAATTTGGGCGCAAATAACGGACCCCAAGAGTTTTGTTTCTTTGTTTTGGGTGAATACCTGCTGGAATCAATAGAATTAATTATTTGTTTTTTTAGATTTTCGGATGGTTCCTGGTCAGGTAGCTGGCTTAGGTAATCATTAGCCTTAAGCAGTCCGTTATAATAATCCTGAGCTGCTTTATTATCGGATAGATAAATATCCAGCTTTTCTTTCTCATCAGGAGTAATAATATGATCAATCTCTTTATTGATCAGTTCAACGTATTTTTTATCAATAAATTCCATTTTAATTAAACTCTTTTTTTATCAAAATATCTTTTAATAATTGTCTTCCTGTGAACAACCGTGATTTGACTGTTTTTTCGGGCACATCAAGTATATAGCTTAATTCCTGGTACGAATAATCAAAAAGATGTTTAAGAACTACCGGCAGCCTATAGAGTAAATCAAGTTCCATTACAGCTTCCTGAACCTTTCCTTTGAGTTCCACTTTTTCAAAAATTTTGTCCGGGTTCCTTTCGTCCGTACTATACTTTTCATCAATTCTTTGATTTCTATCATTTCTTTTAGAAAAATTTATGGCCTCATTTACTGTCATTCTATATATCCAACTAAAAAATTTATATTTAGAATTATAAGATTCCAGATTTTCATAAGCTTTAACAAAAGCTATCTGAGTAATTTCTTCGGCGTTATCATAATCCCTGGTAATTCTAAAAGAGAGCCTGAAAATGGTTTTATAATACTTTTCTACAATTTCTTCAAATGACTTCTTATTTCCTTTCAGGCATTCTTTAACCAGAATCTTATCATCGTCATTCATAGTGAAATACAATCCAGAAAAGAAAAAGTTGGTGATTATTTTTAAGAATTTTCATTCTATAGTAAATATTTGATCTAGCCTTGAATATTTGAAGACTTCTGAAATATGTTTATTTAGGTTTTTTAGTGTGATTGTATGGCCGCTGGCTTTTAATCTGGAGTGTGTTTTAAGCAGAGATCCAAGACCGGCACTGGAAATATATTCAAGGGATTGAAAATTGACAATACAATCACCTTGCATTTGATCTAGTATTTGATCAACTTTTTCTATTTGGGCGGCATCCAGTCTGCCGGAAAGGAGAATCTCATTTCCATTTTGTACTGCTACATTGAACATTTTTATCCTTTTTAAGATTTAATGGTTAATTTTTTATGAAGCACATTTTATTTTACTACATAATAATTCTTATATCAATAGGGATGTTAACTGATATAGTTTTAAAAATGCTTATTTTAGCTGAATTTTGCAGTTTTGACTATATAGCAACTTAAAATAATATTCGATTTTTTATAATTTTTATTTTAAGAACCGCCGCTACAGATACAAAATAAAATATTAACACTATCTACAATGATCGATTTTAAAATTTTATGTATGAATCTCTTTTTTACAGAATATATTTAAGCTGAAAGAGGGGAGTAATTGGGAGAACTAATTTCTCTCCCTTGTGCAATTTCTTTAACAAGCATTAATCTACTTTTCTTTTTTAATAAAGTCAATTTGAGTGGTATCTTAAAATAGATAGTTAATAATTCGGCAATTATTAGGAAATTTCTAATGTTTATTCAGACTGTGGACTTTATGAATAAATTAGCTTTGTGCTTTAATTTGCAAGTGTAGTTAAAGGTTCAAACATTCCCTCAGGATTGTTATACCATACCAGGATGTGATGTGTCCGGCAGAAATATTTTATAAGGTCGGTTTTAATGATATGCTAGCTTTTCATGGGCATAAAAAAACAACTTAGGATAAGTCAAACAGAATATAATAAGGTGTAGCAAAAGTTTTAATTCATCTAAATAAAAAAGCCCTCCTACCAGAGGGCCTAAATATTAGCATGTATTATTTCTTAAGGATGATTAACATCTCCTTCCTCAACATGTACACGTGGATTATACTTGCTAAAGATTCCATCAGGATTATTATACCAAACCCAGGCATGGCATTCCCATTTATCAATATCTGGATCATATTCCCACACGTCATCGTTTCCTGCAAAGCCTTCGGGTGCCTGTCCAGTATTGGGGACAGCATATTCAACAGCAACTAATCTCATTTTACCGGTTACCGGATTTTTTGAATAAACTAGCAGTGCAGGTTTTCCTGGATCGAATGCATCCCAATTATCAATTTTCAATAAATGATAGCCCATATGTTGAACTACAACAGTAATGTCTACATAACCATCCTGTATTGCGTTTTCTATATCATGGTATTTGGCTGTGGAGGACCTAGCAAGTGCTAATTCCTTTTGCAATACAGAACTACCTTTGCTCAGATTCCCAATACCATCATTTTGATTAGATACGGGATTATCTGACGGCTTTGAATTGCATCCTAACATTAAGAAAAAGAATGCAATTAATATCAAAGAGAAAAAGATATTTTTCATTATAACCTCCCTTATTTGGTTATGAATTTAATTATTACGGCGTAATAGGATTCTGATCGGAATTAGGCTTAAACTCTTGTATCAATGATAATACAAATTTGAAAAGAAGTCTCCCACATTTAGTTCAAATGATAGAACATTTATTGCATTTTTAGTTGTGGGAGGATAATCAGTTGTGAATGGCAGTTTAGAACTATATTATCGCATTTGCATATTCTGAGGGAAGAATACCGAATTTTTTATGAAAGCATTTTGAAAAATATGAGGGATTGTTAAAACCTGATTCAATAGCTATTTCAGCAATATTGCCCTTCATATTTTCAATTGCTTTAAGGGCCATAGTCAACCTGTATTCTCTTATAAATACATTTGGCGAATAGCCAGTCACGGCCTGTTACTTTCCGATACAGTTGTGCTTTGCTCAATACCTATTTCTTTGCTAAAATTATCAAGATTAAATTTTTCATCATTCCACATTTTTTCAGTCAATTCTGAAAGTTTGTTTAGAAACTTTTCCTTTGGTGACTAAAAAACTGACAGATGACTTTTTTAATATCCAATTTCACCTGGCTTAAACATCTCTCTTATTGAAGATGATACAATTATTTGACCTTCTCTCCCAAATTCCGCAATTCGTTTTAATAACTGAATGCTTCTTCCGAATAATTCACTGTTGACTCCGAAACCGGTGAACCAAGGTCAAGCCTATTGTAAACAAAATTTTTCCCCTCCCTTATTCTAGAATTATACTTCGTCAATCCTTTTCAATTTCCAAAGCACAATGGATTGCATTTTCTTCAGAATCAAATGAAATAATATCATTCCTCAAAAATGTTTTTTGCTTCACACCTCTATAGTTATTTTTAACTCCATCTATTATTCCCTGAAAATTTCATTATCTTCAATGAGATTTACTATTTATTAGCTTTTGCTTTCCACCATTGCACTTTTAGTTTCTACCTGCATTATGGCCCTGTAACCGTTTCAAATTAATATAGCCATCAAAGGGTGAGTTTCTTTTTGACCAGGCTATATCTGCAATTTTACCCAAGAAAAATTCCATTTCGCTAAGTTCAACTTCTATTATTTTATTAGCCAGGATAGTAACGTGAGTTTTATTGTGCAAATTCAATTACCGCATTCGCTTATTTGGCGCTTCAAAAACGAAAAGCCTGTACAGTTTGGAATGTCGTGCCAGAAGTAAACAATTTGCAATTAAAAGCCCTGAAAAGTAAATCCTTTTGATGAGCAGCTGCAATATCTTTTGCAGTTGCCCGGTTGTATTATGTATATCCATAAAAATTGGCATATATAAATCCTCCGATATATTTAAAAGATATAGTTAAATGGCTCTTAAAAATAGATTATTTGTTGTTTGTCATTCCCACGAAAGTGGGAATCCAATTAAATTTTAATAATTCCCGTTTGCACGGAAATGACAACCTGAATTTTTCAGAGGTCTCTAATATTAGTACCAGATTAGTAACTAATTGTTCTCAATTTTACCAAGATATTTATCCAACCACGCTAAAGTTTCTTTTATAAATTCATTTTTCGGGGGGATATGATCCGTATTCGTATAGTTTTAATTCTTTATCCTTTTCAGCAGTTCCCAACAATTCAAACATTGGTTTTATGGCCCTGTCATAAGGTAATATCATATCATATTTTCCGTTCAGCATCAAGGTTGGTATTTTTACCCTGGGCATATAGTTGATTGCGTTTACTTCCGGAAGTCCTATGTTAACATAACCTCCTGATATTAAAACACTTGCTTTAACGCGATTCTCTACGGCAGGGATAATCTCTCCAAATAATCCTCCCCAGCTCATTCCATAATAAGCTATTCTGCTTGTATCAATATCCTGTCGGGTTTCAAGGTAATCGATGCATCTTTTTAAATCTTTTACAAGTTGAATTCGGTATTCCGTAAATTGGTGGAATTTGCCTTGTGATTAATAATATCCGGGAATTAATCCGTTTTGCCGCGTTCAAAAGTTCCTTTATAAATAGGGAAAAGAACTGCCCGACCATTTTTTATAATAAATGAAACAAAATTAGTAAACTCATACTAATTTTCAATATCCTTACTTGATTTCTGAAATGAAACTGCCGATCCGGGAAAATATATAACTGTCTGATAAGGAGGCGATGCATTTTTTGGAAGAAATAAATGAGCTAAAATTCGTTCATTATTATATGCTGCATTGAATGAAACTTCTTCATGTATCCATTCATTTGAATTCTCATCTTTAGATTCCAGTCGTGAATTCAATGAAGTCTTATCGTATGAAAACTGGTTCTTATAGATTTTAAATACATCTTCGGAAACAGGTTTTTGATTTTTATAAAATCGTTTTTGGCAAATTGCGTCATTCCAAAAACCTTTTCAGGAATTTTCTCTCTGCTTAAATAAACTGCACATCTGAATCCGTTTCTGACTGATCGATCAAAAGGGGATGCCTGGCTTAACCTTTTAAACATATATGTATTATCATTCCATGCACCTCCTCTTGTTAATCTTCCTCCAGGTGTTTTATTCCAGCACCATTCCCTGCATTTCCTGCCATATCATATGCGCCGTATGCAGTAATTCCTGGAAGGCTTCCTGCGGGAATTAATCCTTTATGATTGAAATTGCTGTATGGCGCGTAGACAGCAAAGCCGCCAAGTTGAGGCCAAATAATAATTGGCGTTGCGCTTCCCATTGCCAATCCCCAATGTGTTTTTGTGGGTAATTTTTTCCCAGCAAATTCTAGCGTAAGCTGCAGCCTCATACCAGCTGATTCCGGAAACAGGATAATCAGCTTTTCCATCCGGATAATCGCTCGCCTGCCATGTTGCAGGTCCGGGTCTACCGGTCTGATCAACAAATAATTTCATTGCCTCCTGCCAGCTAAGAATGTTTCCATCTTTTATGAATTTGTTTTCCCAGTATTTAGGGCTTTCATATCCACCTTCATTAATAAATTTTTTATATTGTTTATTTGTTACCTCATACTTGTCTATAAAAAAATCATGCACTTTCCAAAATCAGTTTTTGCTCCTTCGACTCTTACCATATCCCTAGGAATGACTTCCGTGCTTATCCAGTTTTCTGGTTATCTTATATGGAACCAATGGTTTATCTCCACCGATGCTAACATCCCAGGTTGAAGAAGCTGCAAATGCTGTATCAAACCCTGCTTTTTCAAATTTCCAGCGAAATATTCCTATAGGTAATCTTATTTTTTTAAGAGGAGTTATTCCTAAATAATTCCAATGATCTTCCGGTTGACTGTATTTCTTAATATAGACCTTTGCACCAACAGGACTACTATTAATATTTATTTTAAGGGAGCTTTTTGAAATTAGTTCAACAAGCTCCGGGTTACCAGGAATATATTTTTCTGCTTGCACCTCAAGTTTGTAAGCCTCGGTAAAATCCCGCCAGCTATGATCAACCAGCTTTTTTATTTGCGGCAAGGCCTCTTCGGTAGCCCAATTGATTTTTGATTGCCGGTTGAAAAACCACCAGGTAACAATTACGATCAGAATCAAAATACCAAATGCAGAAATAAATACTCTCGGTCTTTTCAAACGATGAACTAACATCCTTAGTGAAAGAACATCTCTTGTCTCTACCTTTATCTTATCTCTGTAAATCTCTAATTCATTAAGAATTTCACTCATGGATGCATAACGTGTTTCAAGGTTTTTTTGTAATGCCTTTTCAGTTATTTGAACCAGTTCAGGACTCACTTCAGGATTTAACACATTAACCGGCTCAGGATCTTCATTAAGTATTGAATATAATACTGCCTGATCGTATTCTCCCCTAAATGGCATTTTTCCGGTTAGCATTTCATAAAGCACAATACCAAACGACCAGATGTCTGCTCTTTGATCAACCTCCTCACCCCTGCGCCTGCTCAGGTGACATATATTCTATTGTGCCAATGGTAGTACCGATTTTTGTTAGCTTTGTTTTACCCCTTATCTTAGCAAGTCCGAAGTCCATTATTTTTATTTTGCCATCATTCGGTAATCATTATGTTCTGAAGACTTAATGTCTCTGTGAATGATTCCTTCTTTATGTGCAGCAGCTTCAGACCTTCCGCAATTTGGATTGTATAATTAATAATATCATTAAATTGGAGAGACATATCGCGATCTCCCTTGTCGTCAGACAGGTGTGTCTCTACGAAATCCTTCAATCTCTTTACCTTTTACATATTCCATAACAATGAACATTTGCTCATCTGATTTCTTCAATTGAATGTATAGTAGCAATATTAGGATGATTAAGTGCTGCTGCTGCTTTGGCTTCTATTTTAAACCTGGCTCTTTTCTTCGGAATCTGAAGATATATGTTTAGGCAGAAATTTTATCGCTTCTTTGCGTTCAAGTTTTATGTCCTCGGCAAGGTACACTACTCCCATTCCACCTTCCCCAAGTTTCTCTAATATTTTGTAATGTAGAATAGTTTTGCCAATCATTTTACTTTATAAATTTAATTTCTGATCATAAAAATTAATTTTCTTTAGTTAATATTCGGATTACCATTTCTTTCTGCTTCCGTTACTGGAAGAAATTCCCAGGTTCCGGGTCCAAGATGCCATTTATTAAACCTTCTTTCATCTACAAGCCAGTTGGCGGAAGCAAATAGTTCCTTATCCCTCTCGGTATAGATCACATCAAGGTCGACTGAAGAAAGGGAAGCAATTCCGTGGGATGCCCTGACTTCATTAACGAGGCCTAATGCATCACCTGAACCAAAACCGCGAAGAATTAATTCTGCTCTAATCAAATTATTCTCCTGCCAGGTAATTATTTTTTGAGGAGAACCACTTTCAGGGTAAATTGTCTGGTAATAATACATCACGCCATCAGTGCTCAAAACGGAATCTAATTTTATCCTGTTTGCTTCATTTGGATCTGTATCTATATAACTTTTGAACGCTAAAATCTGAAACGAATTCACTAAGTAATGCGCCGGCATTTGCCCACCATTCATTAGATTGAACTGAATTGTACAAAGCCAGAAACGGACCATCACCATTCAGCATTCCACTTTCAGCAAAAGCTGCGGCATTAGTATAATCGCCTTTATATAAATAAGCCCTTGCAATAACTCGAGTTGACAGTTCTTATCATTAAATCATCAGTTTAAATATTTTAATGATTCCTTGAAATTCCCGATAGCCAAATCATACATTTCATTTGAACCAATAAAAGGGCCTCCATTTATAGGGGAACCGCCTTGAGTAGGATTAATCCAAAATATGATGCATACAAATAACGAGCATATCCGCCATAGAAGTAGCCGGTGAACAAAGCATTATTTTTTACAGATGTATCTGAAAAAGATATCATACCTGTCCTTCTTACTAAATCGTCGGCATAAAATCTGGATTGCCCCGTAGCATTGTAAGCAGCATCAATTAAATTGTTGTTTAATTGAATTTTCCCTGTATCAATATCAGAAAATCTGGGATTGTGTATTGCTGGCGTGTTAATAGGGAAAATAAGAGCATCGGATAAACCTGCCGCATAAACATCAGTTCGACAAAGTGCACTGGCAAATTGAGTCTCCACGCCTTTTATCAAAAATGGAATTTGCTTTTCTGTATTTAGTTGAGAATCCTCTACTGACGTAACAAGCGGATCAACATTCGTTACATAATTTTTGCACGAAATAAGAACCAGTGACAATACTATTGGCGCCAAGAATGTTTATAAATTGTTTCATATTATTACTTCTCCTCTATATGTCTATTTTAACCCAAAGGTTGTAAACTCTCGGGTGCTGCAATGTTAAAAAATCCTTTCCCTCTTGATAATGAACAGCTGCCGCTCCAAGATTAATTTCCGGGTCTGCCCCTGAATAATTTGTCAGAGTCCATAAGTTCAACGCAGAGATACCCACTGTAATATCCTTTATATAGTTGTAACCTGTTTGAAGTAATAAATCTTTAAGGCTGTAGCTAAGACTAAGTTCATTTATTTTAAAGTGTTGAGCATCTTCTATATAATTCCCAAAATAATTGTAATCCATTTTGGCGAATTTATTTGCTGCATCGATATATTCAGGGGTGCCGGGTGTTAATATTCCTAACTGAGCCTCAAGGTTATTGTATTCCGGAACATTACCCAATAGTGCTGCAAAATTTTTTGTAAGGTTAAACATCTTACGGTTTAAAGCCCAGGAAGCCAGAGCATATAAATTAAAATTTTTAAGAAACCTAAAAGTAATAGAGAAGGAGCCTGTATGATTTGGAATAGGATTTCCCAAGGTCTACCCGGTCTTCAGTTTCAATTGGACCGGCATATGTTTCGTCAGGATTAAATTTTGCACCAAGACTTTTTCCAGGTATAACAGAATTCGTGTTTGGGCAAGCCTTCTTTAATTACATTAACATCGAAAGCCGGATCATAAATAGGTTACAGCCCCGCCAAGATTGGTTACTTCATTTTTCTGATAATTCCAGATGAAGGCTGAGGTCAAGTCCGTAATTCTGTGAACGCAATAAGGCTGGCTTTCAAGTGTGCTTCAAAACCCCAGTTTTTCATTGCCACCAATATTAAACGGTATTAAAGCTGGCTGTTAAACCTGTAGAAGGAGCTTCTGGCACGTAAACTATCGAATTGGATACGTTTTGACTATAATAAGTAAACTCAATAGAATAATCTTTTAAGAATTCAGCCTCAAACCCTGTTTCAATTTCTTTGATCCTTTCTGGTTTTATTGATGAATTTTCCCGATATTTGTAATGACTGCTCCCGCGCCGTATCCGCCGGCTATTCAGCGCCCCACAAAAATGGAATGGAGGCTAGTGGATCAGGCAAATTGTCCATTTTCCCCGTAGGCAGCCCGATATCTTAAATAGATTAAATAAACCTGAAGGGAACCAGTCATATTTATCAAGTCGTAAAGCAAAACTTGCTTTGGGATAGAGTATACTCGGTGCTTCAGTTCCTATTGAACTGGAATAATCTTCACGCAAACCCACGGTAAAAATAGTACTGATTTTTATATGAAAAATTATGTTCTGTAAAAATTCCTGCTTCTCTGCTGTTAAGGAAATATTCGCCATACGTATATATCTGAGAGCCGGCTCCAACTTCAGTAATTAATGCTGTAATAAAATCTTCTGATGCAACCCAAGACTCTTTATATGTTCTTTCAAAAAGCTGGAACCCTACGATAGATGTTGCCTGCAAACCGGGTATTATATCATAAGTATATCTGCCATTAAAATCGTAGGAATACTGTGTGTTTTGCTGGTTGTCAATTCCTTTAATGCCATTGAAAGAGGTATTTGTTGAAATCAAGTGATCATCACGGTAGTTATTGTCGTCCACCCCTCCTTTTAAAGATAATTCTAATTTTTTTACTGGTATATAATTAATTTGCACTCCGCCGGTAAAAGATTTTATTGAATTTTTATCCGTGCTTCCCGCAATAGTGCTGCTGTCAACATTTTGATACGGCTTAGGGGTTGTAAGAACTTCGTGTAAAAAACCTATAATATTATAATCATTTCTAGGCCTGTTGATATCAGCTAAACTGTATCCTAAAGAAGACTCTCAATGTTAAATTTGAAGTTCAGATAAGAAAATTAGATTCCTCTTCAAAACTTCTTCTCTTTGAGCCATTATTTTATGATATTACCCTCTTCACTTCGGTCATCGAAGGAAGCATAATATCTTAGTAAATTTGAGCCTCCTGATACATTTAATGTATTCTGCCTGATTATCCCATCTCTGAAAATCGCATTTGCAGCGTTTGCAGAAATAAAATCATTTGTACTGTATTTATAAGATTGTGTATTTAAACCGTATGCAAATTTATAGCTAACGGATAAAGGCGGAGATATTCCGCTTCTGTACGTTCCACTTTTTGTTGTTATAAGAACAACACCGTTTGAGCCGCTTGTTCCGTACATTGCAGCACCTGCAGGGCCTTTCAGAACTTCTATACTGGCAATATCTTCAGGATCAAGTGTAGAAAGCGCACTGGGAGCCTGTCCGCCAACATTCCAGCCCCATAATTCATCGTTATCAACTCTAACTCCATCTATATAAATTGTGGGCTGCTCATCACCATTTAAACCGCCACCACCGCGGACATAAAACCTGTAACCGCCTCCTGTATTACCTGATGAAGAAGTAACCTGAACACCGGAGATTTTACCTTCAATAAGCTGAGACATTGTTTGGAAAGTACTTGTATTTGTCAGATCGGCTGCGTTGATTTTTGACACTGAAACTTCAGCAATTGATTTTGATGTTTTGGAAGCAATACCGGTTACAACCACCTCTTCGCTCTGGAAAACGTCCTCTTCAAGAGAAAAATTCTGTTCGATATTTTCGCCCTTAAGTAAAATGGAAACCGTCTGTGGTTTGTATCCAACATACCTGACAGTCATATCAATAGTCTGACCATTAGATTGATCTTCCGGAACTGTAAATTCATATTTACCGTTTGCGTCAGTGGCAGCGCCCAAATTCAGAGCAGAAATAAAAACATTTGCACCCGGTAATGGAGAATCGTGTGTATCAGTTACGGTACCGCGTATTCTTGTACTTTTTTGTCCCAGAATAGCCAACGGACAAAGAAGAAGAATATAAACAGTAAGCGAAATTATTTTCATAAATGTATCCTCCTTATTGTAAGTTTTTCGCAATCATTTTATTTCTACGTATCTAATTTTTTAATCCTTACTTTTGCGTCCTTTATTTCCGGTGAATTAAAATCAGCTTCTTTCCAGGTATCAAGAAATATTTTGTATTCTTTAATTGCCTTTTCTTTTTCGCCAAGTTTTTCATATGCAACACCAAGCCAGTAGTGAGCCTTTACGTTAGGAATGTAACCGTAACACAAACCTCCTGGAGCCCACTCGTTCCAATAAAGGATGGAATTCAAAGGCCAATTTTTAATCCGACTTAATTCTTCTATTGACTCAGGTATCAATCCGGTTTTAAGAAAGAAACAGCATAAAATAGATTTGGTTCATGATTAGGCCTCAGGTTGCTGAAAATATTTTTAAACTTTTCTATTGTAAGCTCATATTTCCTCTCTTCAAAAGAAATAATTGCAGATGCCAATAATGCCTTCATATTTTACATAGGGATTATACTTATCAGTATTTTTTATTATATCGTTTATTAGATTTTCTGCTTCTTTTGATTTCCCGTTTTTGACCAGCGCCCAGGCAACATAATCCCGTCCATTCATATTTTTTGGGTCTAACTTTTTCCCTTCCATTGAACCTTCTTTTGCCATCTTCAGCATTTCAGCAAAACGCCCCGTTTCGTAATATAAATGTTGTGCAATTGACCAGATGTAAAATTTCTCGCCTATGGTATGTTTTGAATTTAAAGCCTCACTAAGTCTTTTGAGATCCGAGTTAAGTTTCCCGCGATGGATATCTATAGAAGGATACAAAAGTGGTGAAATACCCGAAGATTCAAAATATTTCTGCGCCTCTTTGTATTTGCCATTAATAACATCGTAATTTCCTAGTAGTAGTTGCAAGAAATGAATATCATCTCGAAATTCCAGTGCTTTTTCATATGATGCCCGGCTGGAATCATATTTCATAAAAAATGCATAAACGTCTCCTTGAGCAACATACGGAAAGGGTTCAGAGGGGGACAACTTGATATATTGTCTAACAGCATACATCGCCTCCTTCTTTTCATTAAGTGCTGCATAAGTATAAGCCAGTTCATTCCATATTAGTTTTAGCTTATTCTTAGGAATGTTTTTTATTCCCAGTCGTAATATTTCTAAGTTATGTCTCAAAAGCTCTTTAGTATTTGCATCTTTCATCAAATCCGAGGAAAGATTGCTCATTAATAAATATGGTTCAGATTCGCGTGGATATTTTTTGATTAATTGCTCGTACAATTCTGCTGCTTTCTTTGGCTCTTTTTTATCAACATAATTTTTTGCTAGGATTAAGAGCTTCTCACGCTCGGTCGTTTTATCAGCCAGCTCAACGGCTTTTTGGAAAGCTTTTTTTCGCTCCTCAGGGGTTCTTAGCAGGCGTGATAAATAATAAAATGCCATCGCGAAAGTACTGTCAAGTTCGATTGTCTCCTTAAATGCTGCGGTAGCTTCTTTAACGTAAAATTTATTATATAGGTCCAAACCTTCTACATATGCACGGTATGCTTCAGGAGAATTTGTAGTAACTTCAGATACAGATTTAGTATCTGAAGTTTCAGTAGGAGAAATATTCAAATCATTCCTCACAAGGAATGCAAGCGAGTCTACAAATGAAAAAATTTGCTCTGATGCAGAACCAATAAAACCAATAAGCCTTTGAGATCCAAGAATCTTTCCCGTGCTGACGTCTATCAACCTGGTAGTAACGGCAAGTGAGGGCTCTTTTTGTATAATGCTTCCAAGCAGAATTGTCTTTACCCCGGCATTCTGAGCAACTGTAATTGCAGTCTTGCGGGAAATTATTTTTGTATCTGTTTGTCCAAGTTCATTCAGTATTTTGTATAATTGTTCGCTGCTTATAACCTCTAATCCTTTTGTTTGCGAAAAAGCAGTAATGAGCAAATTTGTAATCATATAACCTGTGTGTTTTTCATCTTTTGGGTCAGGTATATTTTCAAAATACATTACTGCAAGAGATTCGCTTTGATTTCCTAGTGGGGGAGAGGCGTTCTTATTTAATAATAAAAAGTAAATTGATATTGCCGCTGCAACAAGACAAATAAGAGCAGCAGCCATAATTATTTTTTTACTGAAGAATGGTATTTTTACCGGATAAGCTTTGCTTGTTGATTTTACCTGGACAGGGGATTGAGTTTCTGATGTACCGCCTTGATTTATTTTCTTTTAAATCGATAAGAATATCCTGAACAGACTGATACCTGTTTCCAACATCTTTCTCGAGTGAGTTTTTTACAATCTGCAGAAGTGCATCGGGGATATCCGGATCGGGTTTTTTTATTTCTCCTGGCTCTTCATTAAGAATAGAGTAAGCAACAGCTTGTTCATACTCTCCCTTAAACGGCATTTCGCCGGTTAACATTTCATAAAGTATAACTCCGAACGACCAGATGTCTGTTCGCTGATCAACCTCTTCGCCTCTTGCTTGTTCAGGGGACATATAAGCAAGCGTACCAACAGTGGTTCCCAATTTTGTCAGCTGTGAACCGCCGTTTATTTTAGCAAGTCCGAAATCCATTATCTTAACTTTTTGATCTTCGGCTATCATTATGTTCTGAGATTTAATGTCTCTGTGTACAATGCCTTTTTTATGAGCGGCTTCAAGTCCTTCTGCAATCTGAGTTGCATAATTAATTACATCGTCAATTGGCAGAGTAGCATCGCGATTCGTCTCTACGATATCTTTTAATTCTTTGCCTTCCACATATTCCATTGCAATAAACAATTCTTTATCAGTCTGTTCAATTGAATATATAGTCGAAATATTTGGATGGTTTAGTGCGGCAGCCGCTTTAGCTTCAATTTTAAATCTCTCTTTGTCTTCAGAGGTGAGAGAGAGGTTTCCGGGTAAAAATTTTATGGCTACTTTTCTCTCGAGATTTATATCCTCGGCAAGATAAACCACACCCATCCCGCCTTCGCCGAGTTTCTCTAATATTTTATAATGTAATACTGTTTCGCCGATCATCTTTTATTTACGCCTTTAAATTTTTAAGTCTTACTTTTGCATCCTTTATTTCCGGCGAATTAAAATCCGCATCTTTCCACGTATTTAGAAATATTTTGTATTCTTTAATTGCTTTTTCTTTTTCGCCAAGTTTTTCGTGTGCCACACCAAGCCAGTAGTGAGCCTTTACGTTAGGGATATAAGCGTAAAACAGTTCTCCGGTGACAAATGGGTTCCAATAAAGGTCTGGATCCATTGGCCAATTTTTAAGGCGATTTAATTCTTCGACTGCCTCAGAGATCAATCCGGTTTTTAGTAAGGAGACAGCATAAAATAAATTTGGCTCGTGATTAGGGCGAATCTTGCTGTAAACATTTTTAAACTTTTCTATTGAAAGCTCATATTTGCCTTCTTCAAACGAAACAAGTGCAGAGGCAAATAATGCCCTCAATTTTACAAATGAATAATACTTATCAGCATTTTTTAATATATCGTTAAGGAGACTTTCGGCTTCTTTTGATCTGCCGTTTTTCGCCAATGCCCAGGCAAGATAATCCCTTCCATATATTGTTTTGGGGGCGGTCTTTTTATTTTCTATTACACCTTCCTTTGCTATCCTGAGCATTTCAGCGAAACGCCCTGTTTCATAGTATAAATGCTCCAAAATAGCCCAGGTGTACCATTCCTCTAATTGAGTAAGTTTCGATTTATTAACCTCTCTAAGTCTTTCGAATTCCGAATTAAGCTTTCCGCGATGAATATCCATTGAAGGATATAATAGTGGTGAAAAGCCGGACATATCGAAATATTTTTGCGCTTCTTTATATTTACCTTTAAGGGCTTCATAAAAACCCAATTTTATAGCCGTGCCAAGTTCGAAATCCTTTCGAATTTCCAGAGCTTTATTATAGAATATAGCGCTTGAATCATACTCCATAAACATTGCATATATGAAGCCTTTAGTATCATAAGGATTTGGTTCTGCCGGTGCCAGCTTAATATACTTGTCTACAGCATCCAGTGCCTTCTGCTTTTGATTATTATATGTGTAACTTATAGCCAAATCATTCCAGAGCATTTTAGAGGAAGGATTTGTACGTACTCCGCGGAGAAATAAATCTATATCAAGATCAAGGTCCTGGCGATGTATTGATGCTAGATTCTCATAAGCTTCTATTTCGTGAGGGTATTTTTCTATTATTTGTTTATAGATTTCAGCGGCCTGCGTAGGCTTATTCTGGTAACGATAATTCATTGCAAATATTAAAAGTCTTTCCCGTTCAGTTGTGTTATCTGCCAGCTCAACTGCTTTTTTAATATTTTGAGAACCTCCTAAATAATAATAGGCCATTGCAAAACTGCTGTCGAGTTCAATTGCTTTCTTAAATGCTGCAGTAGCTTCACTTCCATAAGCTTTATCACCAAGATTAAGCCCCTCTAGATATGCACGGTAAGCTTCTGGTGAATTGGTGGTAACTACGGCTACAGATTTTATTTCGGAGGTGTCAGCCTGTTTAATTTGAAGATCATTTCTAACAAGCAGCGCGAGCGAATCTACAAAAGTAAATATTGGTTCTGATTTATAACCGACCAGCCTCTGCGACTCTAAAATTTTTCCGGATTTTACATCAATCAATTGAGTTGTTACTGCAAGTGATGGTTCACTTTGCACAATGCTGCCCACTAATATTGTTGACACATTTGCATATTGAGCCACCTTTATCGCTGTTTTTTGTGTTATTATTTTATTATCAGATAGGCCCATCTCATCTAATACTCTATATAATTGTTCCCTGCTTATTACCTCCATTCCTTTTGTCTGAGAAATAGCAGTAATGAGCAAAGTTGTAATCATATCCGTGTGGTTCTCATCCTTTGGGATCAGGGATATTTTCGAAATACATTACTGCCAGAGATTTATTCTGATTTCCTGGAAGGGGAGATGAATTATCTTTTATCAAATTAAAAGTAAATTGCAACTGCTACTGCAAGCAGACAAACAAGAGCGGTAACAATAATTATTTTTTTGCTGAAGAGATAATACGCTTACCGGATAAAGCTTTGTTCCTGATTTTACTTTAACTGTCGATTGATTTCGGATGAAACGCTTTTATTTATATTCTCTTAAATCAGATAAGCATATCCTCAGTGGACTGATACCGATTTCCAATATTCTTTCTGAAGTGAATTTTTTACTACCTGCAAAAGTGCATCCGGGATATCCTCCCTGGATTTGTCCATCTCTCCAGGTTCTTCATTTAAGTATTGAGTAAGCAACTGCCTGTTCGTATTCTCCCCTAAATGGCATTTTGCCTGTCAACATTTCATAAAGTACAACTCCAAATGACCAGATATCTGTCCGCTGGTCAACCTCTTCGCCCCTGGCTTGTTCCGGCGACATATATGCAAGAGTTCCAACTGTTGCTCCCATTTTTGTTAGCTGTGTTCCACCTTTTATTTTTGCCAGCCCGAAGTCCATTATCTTAATTTTATGATCTTCAGTTATCATTATGTTCTGAGATTTAATATCTCTATGCACAATGCCTTTTTTGTGAGCAGCTTCAAGTCCTTCGGCAATTTGAGTTGCATAATTAATAATCTCATCAATTGGTAGAGACGCATCGCGATCTGCCTTGTCGGCAGACAGGTGTGTCTCTACGATATCTTTCAATTCCTTGCCTTCTACATATTCCATAACAATGAATATATCATCGTTGATTTCTTCAATTGAATGTATAGTTGAAATATTCGGATGGTTTAGTGCGGCAGCAGCTTTAGCCTCAATCTTAAATCTCTCTTTGTCTTCGGATGTAATAGTAAGGCTTCTAGGTAAAAATTTTATTGCGACTTTGCGTTCAAGATTTATATCCTCAGCAAGGTAGACAATTCCCATTCCCCCTTCGCCTAACTTTTTAATAATTTTATAATGTAGTACAGTCTGTCCAATCATTTATTATATGTCTATTTATTAAAAACTGATTTTCATTTTACGCGTCCAAGATAACGATCCAGCCAGGCAAGTGTTTCTTTTATAAATTCTTTTTTGGGAGGGATATGATCTGTTTCATACAACTTTAGTTCTTTGTCTTTTTCAGGTGTACCTAAAAGTTTGAACGCCGGTTTTATTGCTTTATCGTATGGTAATACCATATCGTATTTTCCATTAAGCATCAGGGTTGGAATTTTAACATGTGTTATATAATTGATTGCATTTACTTCCGGTAAGCCGCGGTCTACAAATCCCCCTGAAATTAATACAATTACTTTAAGTCGGTGTTCTATGGCAGGTATTATCTGTCCATAAATAGCACCCCAGCTCATACCGTAATATGCAAGTTTGTTTGTGTCGATGTCACTGCGAGTATCAAGATAATCGATGCACCTTTTGTAATCCTTAACAAGTTGTATACGGTATTCCGAGAACTTGTGTAATTTCCCTTGATCGAGCAATTCAGGACCCAGCCCGTTTTCCCTGCGTTCAAAGGTTCCTTTCAGAACAGGGAAGAGAACAGCTCTACCGTTTTTCATAAAAAAGGAAACAAAATTTCTGAATTCATCATAATTTTCCAGATCTTTGCTGGAATTAAAATCACGGGTGGCACCCCCTGGAAAATATATTACCGTTTGAAACGGTGGTGTCGAGTTTTTTGGAAGAAAAAGATGAGCAATAATACGCTCGTTTCCGTACGCAGCATTAAATGTAACAGTTTCGTGTATCCATTCTCTGGGGCTTTCATCCCTCGAATCAATACGGGAATCCAGGTCGGTTTTGTCGTATGAAAACTGCTCTTTGTAAATTCTAAAAATTTTATCGGATACAGGTTCCTGATTCTCATAATAACGGACTTTATTAAATACTGTCATTTCAAATATGCGTTCAGGAATTTTCTGACTTTCGGGGTAAAGTGCGCATCTGAATCCGTTTTTTGGAGATCTGCTAAAGGGGGATTCCTGGCTTGGTTCATCGAACAGGTAGGTGGGATCGTTCCAAGCGCCGCCCCTTAAGAGCCTTCCTCTTACGGTTTTGTTCAAGCACCATTCCCGAACATTTCCTGCCATATCAAATGCGCCGCATGTTGTCATTCCGTGCAAACTTCCAACCGGCAAAGGCCCTTTACCTCTGAAATTACTGAAGGCGGCGAACACGGCATATCCACCGAACTGGGGCATTATTAAGATGGGAGTAGCTTCACCCATTGCCAGTCCCCAGTGCGTTCCACTTGGCAAGACTTTCCCCGCAAATTCTGCATAGGCGCAAGCTTCATACCAGCTAATTCCCGATACAGGATAATTTCCTTGTCCTTCTGGATAGTCGCCTGCCTGCCAGGTGGCCGGACCCGGTCGGCCTGTCTGGTCGACAAATAATTTCATCGCTTCCTGCCAGTATAGTTTTTTACCGTCTTTAGTAAATTCATTCTTCCAGTACTTCTTATTACTGTATCCGCCTTTGTCCACAAATTCTTTATACTGTTTATTAGTAACTTCATATTTATCGATTAAGAAATCATTCAGCTTTCCAAATCTTGTTTGTGCACCCGGCACACGCACCATACCTTTGGGAATGCTTCCCGCCTTATCTAATTTTCTTATTAAGTTATTAGGTATAAGCGGTGATCCCATTTGTAGTTTTAAACTCCAGCTCGAAGCTGCTGCCAATACATTGTCGTATCCGTCTTTAACCAGTTTCCACCTGAATACACTTATGGGCATACTTAATTTTTTTAACGGGGTTATTCCAGCATATTTCCAATTTGCCAGGGGTTTATTATATGGCTTGAAGTATACCTTTGCACCGGGTGGATCAGTGATTATGTCTATTTTCCGTGTGGTTCTTGCAATGAGTTCAACAAGCTCGGGATTATCGGGAATGTATTTTACTGCTTCTTCTTCCAGGTTATAAGCTTCTGTATAATCTCTCCAGCTGAAATCAACGAGCTTTTTTATTTGCGGCAAAGCAGTATTCTTTGCCCAGTATATTTTTGATTGTTGGTTGGAATACCACCAGGAAACAATTACAATCAAAATGAGAATACAAAATGAAGGGATAAAAATTTTTGGTCTTTTCAAATGATGGTGTAATGTTTTTAATGAAAAAACATTTTCCGTATCTGATTTTATTTTATTCTTGTAAAGCTCTAATTCATTAATAATTTCACTCATGCTAGAATAACGGGAATCAGGATTTTTTTGTAATGTCTTTTGGATTATTCCAGCCAGATCCAGGCTTACTTCAGGATTTATTTCCTTAACTGGCATAGGGTCATCATTAAGTATCGAATATAATACTGCCTGATCGTAATTTCCCTTGAAAGGCAATTTCCCGGTAAGCATTTCATAAAGCACAATTCCATAAGACCAGATATCTGTCCGCTGATCCGTTTCCTCACCTTGTGCCTGTTCCGGTGACATATAATCTATTGTACCAATGGTTGTGCCGATTTTTGTAAGTTTAGTTCTTCCTCTTAGCTTAGCTAGGCCAAAGTCCATTATCTTTACTTTACCGTTTTCAGTCACCATAATATTAGAAGATTTTATATCACGGTGAGTAATGCCTTCTTTATGGGCAGCATCCAACCCTTCGGCAATTTGAAACGCATAGTTAATTACATCAATAATTGGCAACGCTTCGTCTGAAGATAATATTTTATCTTTTAACTCAACGCCTTTGATGTATTCCATAACAATAAACATCTCATTGTCTGCCTCCTCAATAGAGTGAATGGTAGTTATGTTGGGATGGTTAAGTGTGGCAGCTGCTTTTGCTTCTATTATGAATCGAGCTCTTTCTTCGGAATCAGAAGATATGTGTTTGGGCAGGAATTTTATTGCGACTTTTCTTTCCAGTTTTGTATCTTCGGCAAGATATACTACTCCCATCCCGCCTTCGCCGAGTTTTTCAATGATTTTAAAATGCAAAATTGTTTCCCCGATCATTTTTGCCCCGAATTTATTTGAGATAAAACTTTTTTGTTTAAAAAAAGAAAACCACCCAAAATGAGCGATACTCAAATTTTCTGATTCAGTAAAAGGTATTATATGATTACTGGATAGGAGGACAATAGGCTAAGAATGAATATAACGAATTTATTAATAAAAAAGTCTGGCTATGTGATTTTTTTTATAAATAGCAGCATAAAAAAGTCAGGAAGCTAGAATATCCCCAATTAACGATATATTAAACTCATTGTCCTAACTTCTCCTTCAATTCCTTTTTCCAGTTTAGCACGACATTTATATTATTATCAGAGTTTCTCTGTTCACTCTTCATCAAAGCAATAAAATATTTACCGTCCGGTGACAGATCATATGGGTTAGTCGGAGTATTTGGTAAACGAGCATTTGAAGCATCAAATAATATTTTAGGATTGCCTGGTATCAGGGATGGTTTTGTTTGAAGCGATACGGTAGCAATTTTGTACTGCAAATTCAGATAATAAATTTTATCTCCTGTTGATGACCAGCAGGGGCCTGTTCCTCCGTTTGTAGAAATTTGCCATTTGCCTCCCATGTCAGGAAAGGTTTTTACATATAATTCAAGCGTACCGGTTTCATTTGAACCATATGAAATCCATTTTCCATCCGGAGACACCATTCCGCCATATTCAAAGTTTTTAGTTGCAATCAGTGTATCAACTTTAAAATTATTTTTTAAGTCAAGGGCGAAAATATCTCCCTGGGTAGGGCCCGCAAAAGTGTTGTAAATTAAATATTTCGAATCAGGAGTTACACACTGCAAATAATCCGTGATCGTACTTATCAGAATTCTTTGAGGTGAAGAAGAACCATTAACTGCTTTAATCATAATTCCCTCAGAACCGCTTACTCCTGAGGAATAATAAATAAACTTACCGTCTTTACTCCATATGGGTCCATAATTTCCAGGGCCAAAGGTAAATCTGCTCAATGAATTAGATTTAATATCATACAGCCAGATATCTCCGTCGTTTTCTACACTTTTGCCAATTGTTAAAGCGATCATATTTCCATCAGGTGAAATACGCGCGTCGTAATATTCGCCCTTCTGCAATTTTAATGGATCGACTATTCCGTTTAAATCCACTCTGGCAACTGTAACATCATTATTTTCAGTTCCGGGTATATAAATAAAGTCACCATTTTCGGTTACGTCGAAAAAAGCTATCCCGCTGGATGAAACTCCATCAACATTTTGAAGAATTGTAGTTGGAGGAGCAATATTTTCGGGACTTTCCGGGTCAAATTTTGTACAATATAAATTGCCGTTGCGAGCAATTATGAGATAACCGGGCTCTATATAACGAGCCATACTGCCGTGAACGTTTAAAATATAATTTTCCTTCCCAGTAAGAGATTGTAATGCAATTTTAGAGTTGTCATATGAATTTACATTTGCCTGGTCACCGATTGTATATAAGACCCATTTGCTTCCGGGCAATACCTGCGGCCACCGATGAGTTCTTTCACTTTTCGAAAAATCCAGTTTGGTAAGTTCTTTCTTATTATCGCCGTTGGAAGAAATTTCTGTAAGTCCGGATGAATAATCGCCTGCAAAAATAATATTATCATTATCAGCCCATGAGCCGCCTCTGTTAGCTGGTGCATCACATAATGTTTCAGGAGTCCCTCCATTAACAGAAATTTTCTTTAATTTACCTCCCGCAAAAAAGGCAATCCACTTTCCATCAGGCGAGAAAAATGGATTTGATGCACCTTGTGTGCCTTCCACCGGGGTTACTTCAAACCCATTAATTGGTCTTAAAAATAATTGTGGGAAACCGTTCATAATACCAATGTATGTAACATATTTCCCGTCGGGAGAAATTGCCACCAGTTGGTCGTCACTTCGTAATGGTAGATGGTCCTTTGGAATAATTATGCTGAGTCTTGTAACGGATTGTTCAGTGTTGCTTGTTTTATTGTTTAAGACTAACAAAAACAGTAGAAATGAAAGAAGTATAACGGCAGATGTAATTAGCCAGGGCAATTGAATTTTAAATTTACCACTCTTTTGAGCCGGTATTTTGTATAGCCTGGATTGTGAAGAAATTCTTGTCGTTAAACTTCCTGATTTTACTTCAATTGTTCTCAGGTCAGCGGGGATTTCATCTACATGCTGATATCTCATTCCCGGATCCTTTGCCAGCGCTTTTGAAATTACACCATCAAGTGAAATCGGAACGCCGGTTCTCTTCGCAGTTAATGGTTCAGGTTCTTCGTTCATTATGGAATAGAGGAGAGCCTGCTCATAATCATTCTTAAATGGAAGCTGTCCGCAGATCATTTCATACATTACAACACCGAGCGACCAGATGTCCGTTCTGAGATCTACTTTTTCACCGCTTGCCTGTTCGGGCGACATATAAGCTGCGGTTCCCATTGTTGTGCCAAGTCTCGTAACTTTTGTTGAGCCGGATACTTTTGCAAGACCAAAGTCCATGATTTTAACCTGGTCTTTATCATTCACCATTATGTTTGCTGTTTTTATATCGCGATGAACTATTCCTTTCTCGTGCGCGACCTGCAATCCTTCTGCTATTTGAATTGTATAATTTAATGCAGTTTTAATCGGTAGGGGAGCTCCGCCTTTATCGTGAATTATCTGGTCAAGATTTTTTCCTTCGACAAATTCCATAGCAATGAACATCTGCTTGCTTCCGCCAGCTTCAGTGTTCTCATCGATTTCATAAATGTGTGCGATGTTATGATGATTTAACGAAGCCGCCGCCTTTGCCTCGCGGATAAATCTTTCTTTATCTTCTTCATTAGCAAGTGCGTGAGCAGGAAGGAATTTTAAAGCGACAATTCTATCGAGTTTTGTGTCCTGGGCTTTATACACAACACCCATTCCGCCTTCGCCTAGTTTGTCAATAATTTTGTAGTGAGAAATTGTTTTGCCGATCATTATATGCCTCGAATAGATATATGTCTATATAGATAATAATAAGTTACTAATTTATTTTTGAGCTCTTTTGAGTTTTTCAGGTAATAACATTCTTTAATTATTGTCCAGATACGAATAGAGACTTTTTAAGTCTTTATGAATTTCTTTTGTATGAAAATCATCCTCTCCAAATATTTTTTTATAAACTGAATAACTGCTTGATAGTAATGTATTTGCTCGAGCGTAGTTTTTCTTTTCAAAATATATTTTCCCAAGGAGTTCATTACCCTCAGCTATTTTCCAGTTATCGCCGTCAAATTCTTTTTTTAACATTTCAAGGTTTTTGCTGACTAAATCAAATGCTTTGTCCAGGGAATTAATTTTTATAAGAAGTTTACTATAATCGAAAGACACATTTACAATATTAATGTTATTTTCATCCATCACTTGTTTGTACATATTTAATGATAGTTTGTAAAGGGAATCTGCTTTTCCATAATTATGAGTTTTCATTGCAATTTTTGCCATATCTTTCAAACAGCCGGCTATAAAAGGGCTCTTATCTGTTGCCATTGCTCCGCGGGCATCATTAAAAGCTTCATTGCTTAGAATATCAACCGAATCCTTTTCATTTAATGCGGATTTTATAAATGCGAGGGTCATGAGGTCACTAGAGTAGGTTAAATTTTTTGTTCCCATCGCATTTACCATCATTTTCATCGATTGCCTGATCTGAGCCTCGGCTTTTTTATATTTCGCTTCCCTGTAATTAATTATTCCAAGCTTGTTTAAGGATTTTGCGACCGATGGATGGTTTGGGCCATTCAGTTTTCTATGCATTAGCAAAGCGCTTTCAAAATATTTTTTTGATGAATCATATTTTTCTTCTGTAAAATACATCAAACCTACATTATATGTTGCATAAGCAACATCTGGATGTTCCTTGCCGAGGAATTTTATTCTCATCTGTAGTACTTTCTTAAAAAGTTTATCGGCCTCCTTGAAGTTCCCTTTTATTCTGTAGATGCTTGCAAGGCCCTGAAGACTGTAAGCAACATCAGGATGCTCAGGACCGTGTAACTGTATATCCATCGCAAGAGAGGACTTGAACATTTTTTCGGCTTCATTCAATTTACCCTGGTCGCGCAGAAGTTCTGCATAATTGTACGTGGTTGTTGATAATTCCGGATGAGGTTTATTTCCATAAAACTTCTTCTGCAGCTCCAAAGTCTCTTTAAAGATTTTCCCTGATTCTTCGTATTTATTTTCTTCATGGTAATTAAGGGCCAGGTTATTCATCGTTGTATAAAGCAATTCATTTTTGTTGCCGTAATTCTGTACTAAAATATTTACAACAACTTTATAAAGAGAATCAGATCTGTCAAAATTTCCAACGCTATAGTAGTACCATGCCATATTACTGAGCAGCAAAGCATAATCCTCATCGTTCTTTTCTGAAAGTTTGTCAAAAATTATTAAAGACTGACTTAGCAGGGGAAAGGCTTTGCTGTATTCTCCTTTCGTCAAATACAATGTCACGAGGCTGTTCATGCTTTTTCCTTCATCCAGGCTGTTCTTGCTTATTTTTTCCCTGATGTTTAATGCTTCCTTCAGTAAAGGCTCAGATTTATCATAAAGTCCAAGATTTATGTATACATTCCCTATAAGGTCGAGCATTGTAGCTTTTATATCAGGTTGCTCAGATAGTTCCTGGTTTATTTTTTTTGAACCTTTTTCAAGCAATTCCCGTGCGGTAATTGTTTCACCCCGAGCCTGGTAAGGATCGGAAACTTTAAATATGTTTTTTAAAAATGCTGCAACCTCTGTAGATTTTTGGGCCTCAGTTCTGGCTTTATCTCTTTCTTTTTTTAATTGAATTGTATAGAAGGTGGTAAGAAATGTGATAATTAAAAATATTGCTGCTGCGGAAATTACAGAAACTTTATGTCTTGATATAAATTTTCCTGTTCTGTACTTAATAGTACTTTGTCTTGCTGATACAGGTTTGCCATGCAGGTATCTCGATATATCAAGCTGAAATTGCTCAACAGAAGCGTATCTTCTTTCCGGCTCTTTCCGTAGAGCCATCATGCAAATGTTATCAAGATCATTTGAAAGTTTCTTAAATAATTTGTCTGGCTGTGTATTTCTTGTTGAACAAACTTTTTCGGTTTTAATCTTATCGTTTGTTTTTAATGATTTAACCGCAGTGCTTGGTTTTTGAGGTTCAGTATGGCAAATAATTTTTTCCAGCTCGAGGGGAGAATAATTTTTTATTTCGTATGCTTTCTCGCCGGTTAGTAATTTATAAAGAATGAGTCCAAGAGAATAAATATCAGTTGCAGTTGTAATGTTTTCATTCCTTATCTGTTCCGGTGAAGCATATTCTGGAGTCATTATGTGTAGACCGGTTTTTGTCAGAGCAGTTCGTTCGGTTGAATTATCATCTGCAAAAACTTTGGCTATTCCAAAATCAAGCAGCTTGACTGTTCCATCATCCTTGATAATTATGTTTCCCGGTTTTAAATCCCTGTGAATTACAAGATTCTGATGTGCGTATTGAATTGCTTTACAGACTTTAATAAAAAGTTCAAGTCGTTCATCAATAGAAAGACTTATTTTTATCGCAATAAACATCAATCATTTCACCTTCAACATATTCCATTGTGAAGAAGGGAAGATTGTCATTTGTCAGGCCCCCGTCGAGAAGTCCTGGCAATATTAGGATGCTGAAGCCTCGCAAGAATTTGTCTTTCTGATTTGAACCTTTTTATAATTTCATCAGAGCTCATACCTGGTTTTATGATTTTCAGCGCTACCTTCTGATCAAATTGTCCGTCGGCTCTTTCAGCGAGAAAAACAGAACCCATTCCGCCTTCTGCAATTTGCCTGATAATTCTGTAATTGCCGATTATTTTGCCATCATAATTTTCACGGTGCGGAATGTGAATTGAATCTGAAGCATTTCCTTGCAAAATTTCAGGAACTTCCTGGTCAGCCTCAATTAATGATCTTATTTCCTTGATCATTTCAATATCATTTTCGCAGGCAGACTGAAGGAACTCGGTTCTTTCCGGTTCCTTTAATTTTAGTGCTTCATCAAAAATAATTCCTATTTTTTGCCAGCGGTCGGAATTCATAAAAGTCCTAATTTACTTATTATGTTTTTTATTCGGGAAAGTTTCAGGCTAACTAAATCAGAATATAATTTGCAAAAAGTTTTAACAAATTACACAGTTTTTTTCAATTCTCTGCTTAACCATGCTCGCGCCAATCTCCAGTCTCTTCGAACAGTCGGTACAGAAATTCCCAGTACTTCGGCA
This sequence comes from uncultured Bacteroidota bacterium, assembly GCA_963772675.1. Lineage (GTDB taxonomy): Bacteria > Bacteroidota > Ignavibacteria > Ignavibacteriales > Ignavibacteriaceae > JAKAGZ01. The sequence continues at coordinate 18,890 of CAVYYF010000006.1, read as the reverse complement.
ATTTCTTCATGTGTTAAGCCGACAAAAAACCAGTATTCAATTATCTTGCTTTGTCTTTCATTTATTAGTTTTAATTTGTTTAGTGCCTCATCAAGAGCAAGAAGTTCCTCTGGTTGTGATTCACGCATAACATTTTCATCAACGAATGTTATCTTTACATCTTCACCGCCTCGTTTTTGAGCTTTTCGCTGGTATGCATAATTGATAAGTATGCGTCTCATTGCCTGTGAAGCAATTGCAAAGAAATGTGCACGATTCTGCCAGTTTACTTTTGTCTGGTCTACTAATTTAAAATATGCTTCATGTACGAGTGCAGTTGCATTTAATGTGTGGTTTCTTCTTTCTTTCCTTAATTGCATGTGTGCAACCTGGTGAAGTTCATCATAAACCAGGGGCATTAAAGCGTCTACGGCGGCATTGTTACCACCGGTAAGTTCTTCAAGCAATTGTGTTATGTTTTCTTTATTTGTCAAAGTTGTTATCAGCTACTGTGAGTTAACATACCAATTGAAAACTAATTATTCAATTTAACGTATTCATTTATTTTCTGAAAAGATAGGAATATTTGAATTTTTCACATATTCGTCTCAGTCGTTATCACTTCCCGGCTCTTTTCCTGCGTCTATTAATAAGCCATTTAATAATTTAAAGGAAAACCGATGAAACAAACATTATTAAGCTTTTTGTTGATGTTAGCATTTTTCTGCAATGCAAATTCACAGAATCAACCTGACCCGCTGCAGGGGCATTATAATTTGGGAACTGATGATGAAATTGTGGTTTTTAGTAATCATATTTACAAGGATACAGTAGTAAAACATAATATTTTTAGTTATTACGGCAATTCGGGGCAGTATTTTATAGACTCCTCATCCAGCGGGACATATGATGGTAATTTAAGTACGGGATATTATGATGATTTTTCTGCTGATTATATCGAAACTTTAACAGGTGATTTTAACGGGGATGGTAAGGATAATATTGTCGCAGCGTGGGTAGGTTCGAATAATGCAATAAATATTATTGTACCGAAAGTAGATAGGAATACACTAACCTGGAACGATCAGAATTCCCTGAAAATAAATAATGCTCTGCCTGATCATCCAAATTCATCCAGCGTAAGGTTCAGATTAGTCAAAGGATTTTTTGAATCTACTCCCGAACCTGATTTTATTCTGGCATACTGTGATAGGAACGGAGATGTTCAAATTAAAATTTTCAATATTGATCCAAATACTTTAGTTCCTGTTGAGAAAGCTTCTATTTCAGATGAACATCTTAATTATACCCTGGGTGGTGATTATATCTATGATTTAACAACAGGTGATTTCAATGGAGATGGTAAAGATGAAATAGTTCTTGCCGGTTATGATGAACAAAGCAGTTCCAGTTGGTCCATCTTTACAAAAGTATATGAAGTTACAGATAATAATGGAGTTCTTACTATTGTACCTAAAGTAAGAAAAAGTGACTACTATACATCAAGCGATTTCCCCTATGTATCTTATAAAGTTAATAAAATGGTAATTACGACAGGTGATTTTGAAGGGAATACTCTTGATCAGTTTGCTCTAGATCTTGCTTTATACAAATCCAGTTCGACAACGTATAATAGACTATTACCTGCGTCAGTATCAATGGGACTTGATACAATTAATGTTGATAAGTCAAAGATTGCCAGTATATTTCAAACATCGGGTACATCTTATATCGGGATCAGTGCTGTTTCCGGTGATGTAAATAATGACGGGAAGGATGAGTTAGTTTTGGATGGTGATGGTCGGATTAGAATATATAGTTTTGGAGACAGTTTGCAATTAGGAGGATATAAAGAAATAGATGTACCACGGAATAGTGTAGATAAAAATAACCGGAGATTGGTTCTTGCTGACCTGAATGCAAATCCGTCTGATTCATTATGGAATCCGGAGGTTATAGTTACATCGGTAATCTCCGGTAGCGGATATTCATCACTTAATATTGATGTTTACGAACCGGTGGTAGATGCAGCACATAATATTCTTTCACTTAATCACCGCGCATCATTTATGGCTGATTCCACGGGTCCGTACACAGATTATGACTGGGCAGTGGCGGCGGGCGATTTTAATGGTAGTGGTATAAGGTTAGGGAAACCTCGCTATTTCCAGGCTACAAATATTGTTCAGCCGCTTGTGATTCTAAACGCTCCGCCTACACATTTTGATGTTTTTAATGACACAACTTTTGATGTGAACAAAAGTTATAACGGACAAACAAGTGATTTTTATTCTGAATATTATACATCTTCTGAATCAGAAATCAGTATGGAATCAGAATTACACAAAGGCTGGAGTGTGGGTGCTTCAGTAGAAGGAGGGTTTTCAATTCCAATTGTAGATGTTGGAGTAAAAATAAAAATTGAAAGTGACTACGGAAAGAATTTTTCAAAACAGAAATATTCTAGTCATACATACAAAGTGAGCCAGGATATTTCCGCCAGCAACGACGATTTTATTTATGCAACTATAGTTGATTATGACTGCTGGGAATATCCTATAATGGTAGGTGACAGTGTTAAAGGATATACAATGGTGGTGTCACCGGGCACTCCCCAGCAAACATGGTTTCCAAGTAAGAGCCCGCAAGCAGAGGAGTATCTTCCGGATCATGAGGTCGGAAATATACTTTCTTATAACCAGATTGCAGCGCCCAGTGATAACAGTACTTTAAAGACTTCTGTTAAATGGAACACATCCGACGCAATAACACTTGATGGTTCACCGGGCTTTCAATATAACTGGTCGCTTGAAAACTCCAATAAGACAGAAGAAACAATTCAAAATGAAGTCAATTTTCACCTAGGGTCATCAGTTAGTTTTGATGTCCCATTCAAGTTTATTCCAAATGGTGAAATTCACGGTGATTATAATACAAGCACCATGTCCACGAGAACAAACACAGTCACCTATACAAAAGGTCTGGATGTTCATCTTGGTCCGATAGACCTTGGAATAGGAGAAACTTATTATACAGTTACACCATATGCATACTGGGCAAAAAGTGGTGCACTTGTTCTGGATTATGCTGTCAATCCCCGTCCTTCAGGTATTAACGTTCCGGAAACATGGTGGCAGTTAAGATACGGCAGCAAACCTGATCCAGCATTAATACTACCCTGGAGACTTGATCCTGAAAAAGGATATAACATAAGCAGTGATAAACGAGAGGAGACGAAAGAAATATTATTTAATCCCGATAATCCAAATCCGGGCGATACAGTAAACATACAAACAAGGATTCATAATTTTAGTCTGCTTAATACATCAGGGCCCGTTGAAGCAAGGTTTTATATGGGTGACCCATCAAATGGTGGAGTCTTAATACACAATTTGAGCGGCCAAACAACTTTCAGCACTAGTGACTTTATTAAAGCACGAGGCAGCAAGATAATCAGCTTTGACTGGCAAGTGCCCTTAAATGCACCGTCTTATTCCAGGATATATGTTGTGCTTGATCCTGATAATAAAATTGATGAGATACACAAAAGCAATAACATAGGGTGGAAAGTGCTAAATATTCAGGGAAGTGCAACCGCAGTTGATAATGAGAGGGATACAAGGATAAGCTCTTTTGAATTAAGCCAAAATTACCCCAATCCATTTAATCCTACAACATTTATTGACTATGCTTTACCCAAATCGTCCTTTGTAACTTTAAAAGTATATGACATACTAGGAAGGGAAGTAAAGACATTAGTTAATAAACAAATGCCTGCCGGACATTTCAGAGTACAGTTTGATGGTAGTAACCTTGCAAGCGGTGTATATTTTTATAGAATAAATACAGGAGACTTTATACAGACTAAAAAACTAATACTGCTTAAATAAACTTATTGAATAGAGTTAATTAAAACCCGGGGCAATCCCCGGGTTTTAATTCTTACAAGGCTGTCTTAAAAAATGTTGAGTAGGCAAAAACTTCAACGCAACAAAGCGGTCGAGTTTTGTATCCTGTGCTTTGAAGACTTTGCCCATTCCTCCTTCGCCAATTTATCAATTATCTTGTAGTAAGGAATTGTTTTGGCGATCATATATTCCTTTTATAAAAATTTCAATGATTACTTAACTGAGTTAAATTTCATCATTTCAAATGCATCCATAAGAACGAAAAAGTTAAAGCGCTTTCAAATGCTACTTCTTTATTGGTAACACCTGCAGAGTGACCGCCCTCGGTGTATTCATAAAAATTCACCGGGTATCCAAACGATTCCATCTTTGCGGCCATTTTTCTCGCGTGTCCCGGATGCACTCTGTCATCTCTTGTGGAAGTTGTGAACAAAACGGGCGGATATTTTTTATCCTTGAAAACATTTTGATACGGAGAATATTTTTTAATATATGCCCAATCCTCCGGCTTATCCGGATTTCCATATTCACCCATCCAGCTTGCACCTGCTAATAGTTTGTTAAAGCGTTTCATATCAAGCAAAGGAGACTGACAAACAACTGCGTTATAAAGATCGGGCCTTTCTGTTAACATTACACCAACGAGCAATCCGCCATTGCTTCCGCCCATAACCCCAAGATGTTTTGGTGAAGTAACTTTTCTTTTTATCAAATCTTCAGATACCGCAGCCATATCATCATATGCTTTCTGCCGATTTTGTTTTAAAGCAGCTAAATGCCACTTGGGTCCAAACTCGCCGCCACCGCGTATATTTGCCAGCACGTAAACTCCTCCACGGCTCAGCCATTCAGTTCCGACTGTTGCAGAGTAAAACGGTCTCATTGATATTTCAAATCCGCCGTAAGCATATTGTAAAGTCGGGTTGCTGCCATCGTATTTGATATCTTTATTATAAACGATAAAGTAAGGGATCTTGGTCCCATCTTTCGAAACGGCCTCGTGCTGTTTAACTTCGAATTTACCGGCATCAAAAAATTGGGGAAGACTTTTTACTTTTTTAACGGTTCCGCCTTCTTCATATAAATAAAGAGTAGATGGATTCAGGAAATTTGCATAAGTAAAGAAAAACCTATTAGAAAAATCACTTGTTGTAACGATGCCTATCGTCCCGTAATCCGGTGCATTTATTTTCTCTCCCGACCATTTATTATTATTTAAGACATATTTATACAATTCACCTCTGACATTGTTCAACCTGTCAATAAGCAAATAATCTTTCGTGTTGCCAACGGAAATAATGCTTTCACGCGGACCCGGTTTGTAAATTACTGAGAAATCTCTTGCGCCATTCAGGAATCTGTCATAATCTATACTAATAAGAGAACCCTGATTATATATTTTTCCCGCAACTTTCCAATCCGTTTTTAGTTCTAAAAGCATTTTGTTCTTAAATATTCCGTCAAATTGTATATCTTCAGGCAAATCGAGCTTGACAAGTGAATCATTTACCATTGTATAAAGATGCGAGGTATAAAAAGTAATTCCTCTGTAGATAAACTGATAAGATCTTTCAGGAGTATTTATTTCATATCCTCCAACGCTAACATCACCGGACGCACCTTCGAAGATAGTCTTAGCTTTACTTAGCGGGGTGCCGCGTGTCCATTCTTTTACAATTCTTGGATAACCGGAAGTTGTCATTGAGCCCTTACCGAAATCAGTACCGACAAAAAGATGATCTTTATCAACCCAGCCCACAGATTGCTTTGCTTCAGGCAACTGAAATCCATTATCAACAAATTTTTTAGTCCTGAGATCAAATTCTTTTACGACAGCTGCATCCGAACCGCCGGGTGATAAATTTACCAGACATAAATTGTAATCCGGGTAAAGGTAATCTGCACCCTTGAAGACCCATTTTACATTATCAGCTTTTGAGAGAGAGTCAATATCTAGGATTGTTTCCCAATTCGGAGATGGATTCATATAATCTTCTAAAGATGTTCTTCTCCAAAGGCCGCGTTCGTTTGCGCTATCCTGCCAAAAATTGTAGATGTACTTCCCAACAATGGAGGGATTGGCAATCCTTTCTTTTGAATTAAGTATCTTAAGGTTGTTTTCATATAAATTCTGAAATTCAGGGAATTTTTCCAGTGCGTTTACTGTAATGGTATCCTGTGCTTTAACCCATTCCATTGATTTGGGACTGTCAACTTGTTCCAGCCACAAAAAGGGATCGGTCTTTTCCTGTGCAAATAAAAATGCAGGTGTAAAAATTATGCTTAATAAAAAATATCTTAATAAATTCATTCTGAACTCCATTGATTAATTAACTAAATTTTCCAATACTATTTATATAAAATTAATTTTATTTATTGTCATTTCGACCGAAGGGAGAAATCTTTTTCGACATATTTATCAAACGATATCTCCTTTCCCGACTTGTCGGGATCGTCGATATGACACTTTTTTCTTATTTCTTCCCTTCTAATTCCTTCTGCCAGTTTGTAACTAAAGTAACAGGCGGTTGAATAATTTGCCCGTTAGGAACTGTAGCAATAATTTTGGTTCCCGTTTTGTCTATAGCATAAATCCGTGAAATATTATTGTTGCCCGGCTTAAATATTTCATACGGTTTTCCGGGAGAAAGGGAATTTCCACTTTCATTTATATCTACTGCCATAATTTTATTGTCGGGAGTGAAAAAGAAAATTTTCTTTCCGTTATCCATCCATTTGGGATATGTTCCGCCATCAACTGATAACTGCCATTTCCCGCTGGCCTTATCAGTAGAGCTAATCGCATTAAATGGGATAATATAGATTTGGAATTTGCCGGACTCATCCGATTGATACGCAATCCACTTCATATTAGGTGAGAAAGTCCCAAATTGTTCACTAAATTTTGTTGATAATATATCAATACGTTTTTTCTCTCCTTTTATTGGAAGTGCAAAAATATCCCATCCGCTTGAACCGTTTGTTACATTTACTTCGCTATAAAGCAAAGTAATTGCCATCGGGAGAAATGTCTGTAACGAGTTTACTATTCCCGGATTTATAAAGCAGGGCAGCATCTCCTGATCCATCAGCATTTTTAATGTATGAATCATAAACTCCGCCTTTTGAGCTGGAACTGTAGGTCACCTGTTTCCCGTCAGGTGTCCAGGTCGGAAAATATCCGCGTTTTTTTCGAATGTCAGTCTTGTTGAAACATTCCGTGTTCAAATCCATAGTCCAGATGTCAATATTCTTTTGGCCTGCATCGTATAAATCATAAGCTATTTTATTTCCGTCCGGAGAGAAAGAAACTGAATAATTTGGTTTCTGATCGAGTAATTTTTTAATCTCATTCCCATTTTTATCAAGCAGCACAGTTTTTTCACTGCTTTGGTTTTGTTCCAGGTAAATTAAATTACCGTTTAATGAAGATGAAAATGTGCCGCTGATTCTTACATCGTAATATTGTACATTTTCCGAAAGCGGCATTGCTTCTCCCTCGAGCTTTAATTTGCCGGGATCAAATTTCTGTGCGAGAAGTATCCCCTGGCGGACAAATAATAAATAACCGTTAGCGTACTGGCAGTTGGATGAAGCACTTATCAGTTTCTCTGAAGTCGGTATCACTTAATGAAGAGAGATAAATCCCATCAATTGGTGATGATCCGCTTGCGCTGCTTTGTGTTGAATAAAGGAAATGATCACCATCCGGCAGAAAATGAGGCCATCTAAGGCTTAGAATTTTATTTGATGTATCAGCTTTAATTATTTCTTCCGGCTTTCCTCCGGAAGAGGGGACTTTATAAAGACCTCCGGCAGGATTTGGTGAAATTACTATTGTTCCATTCAGGCTCCAGCTTCCTCCTCTGCCTGAACTTACATCGCAAATAGGAAGGGAAGTGCCCGCATCAAGCGATACTTTCATTAATTGGGATTTGTCAAAATAAGCTATGGTTTTACTGTCTGGCGACCAGAAAGGATATGCTTCAAAAGAAGCATTTGCAAGCGGCCTTGCTGTTAATGAATTAACCGGCCTTACCCATAATTTTTCATTACCCGCAGAATCAACTCCTATAAATGATATATATTTCCCGTCCGGTGAAATTGTTAAATTGCTTCCCCACTGATTATCGAAATTAACGCCGTGCGGAGGAAGAATTGTTGCTTTAATTTCCTGTACTTCCGTTACCTTATTATTTAAGACAAAGAGAAACAACAATAATATTATTCCAATTGTTAAAACTCCTGCCAGTGACCAGGATATAGTCGGATTATAAAAAATGCTGCTGAAGAAATTCTTTATTGGAATATCTTTTAATGTTGTTGCACCCGATTTATTAATTGCAGATGCCTGCATTGTATTAACAGCCTGGGTATTAACATTGTAAATTCTGCTTCCGGCTGAGCCGCGTTTAAGTTTTCTTAAACTTCTTGCAAGTTCTTTTGCTGATTGAAATCTTTCATCTTTATCTTTTTCAAGGCATTCAAGAATTAATCTGATCCAGCTCCGGATCAATTCCTTCTTTTATTGTTGCAATAGGCAGCGGATCGACATTTACTATCTCATACATTATTGCAGTTTCGTGCATTCCTTTGAAAGGAGATTCACCTGCGAGCAATTCATATATTACAACACCAAGAGAAAAGATATCTGTTCTGTGATCTACATCCAGTCCCTGCACCTGCTCGGGAGACATGTATCCCATTGTTCCCATAGTTGTGCCGGCTTTTGTCAGTCTGCTAACATTACTCGATGAGTATAATTTTGCCAGCCCGAAATCCATAATCTGAACAATCCCGTCCTTCCTGATCATAATATTTTCAGGCTTTATGTCGCGATGAACAATTCCTTTCTCGTGCGCTGCGCCTAAACCATCTGCCGCTTGAGCTGCTATTTCAAGTATTTTCTTTTCTGAAAGTACCTGTTTATTATCTCTTAGAGTTGTTCCTTCAATATATTCCATAACAATGAAAAGCTGTCCATTGTATTCATCAATTGAATGAATAGTACAGACATTCGGGTGATTCATAGCAGAAGCGGCTTTTGCCTCCTGTATAAATCTTGCTTTATCATCTTCGGAAGAAGTAAGTTCAGAAGGTAGGAATTTTAGTGCAACAAAGCGGTCGAGTTTTGTATCCTGCGCCTTGAAGACTTCACCCATTCCGCCTTCGCCTAACTTCTCTAATATTTTGTAATGTAGAATTGTTTCACCATTCATTTTATCTTTCCTCAATTAAATAATTATTTTAAATACCCCATCCAGATATCAGACTCTTTTTCTTCTTTTATGTAGTAAATGGATTTATTATCAGGAGATATTGAAAAATAGTCTGAATAAGACATTGGTTGTTTGGTATCAGATATCATTTTGCTTATACCCGTTTTTGAATCCAGTACAAAAAATCTATTTTTATATGAATATAAAATTCTTTTACCATCGTTAAACCAGAGGGGTCCATCACCCGTATCCGAAAGTTTCTTATAACTCTTTGAATTAATAGAGTATATAATTATTCCATTATAATCTCCACTGGCATTATCGATTCGATCTCCTGCAATAAAATTTCCATCCGGAGATACAGAACATTCTGCAAATGATTTACCTTTTTCATCATATTCGGGTAAAGATATCGGTGTCTGGTCAATAGTTGAATCTAAATTATATAAGTACGTGATTGCACCATTACCACTAGTATAAAAAGTTATGATTTTTTCATTCGGGAACCAATTCGGATTATTAGCACCTGTGGTATTTGTCAATAATTTTGAGTTGCTTCCATCTGCATTAATTTGCCAAACTTCATATTTACCTGATCTGGTTGAATAAAAAATAAGACTTTTGCCGTCAGGGGACCATTTGGGACCCCGGTCTTTATAAATATCATTTGTTAATTTTAATAATCCGGATCCATCGGTGTTCATAGTATATAAGTCTTCCTGCTGACCGGAACTCGCTACGGCAATTTTTTTGTTATCCGGGGATATATCCAGGAAAAGAAATTGTTTTGAACCTTCTGTTACAGGTTCGGGATTGCCAATAGCTCTTTCTGTTATTGGATCAAAGTTTATTTTATAAATGTTTGCTCTCTTATCTTCTGAGACATAAATCAATTTATTTCCGTCATGAGAAATCTTAGTCATAGAACTGGAAATCGATGGGGTAGTTATTGGTTCAAAATCTCCTTCAGTTTCTCCTGAACTTTCATTTATCTTTACTTTCCATAAATTCATACTTCCACCACGGTTGCTTGAGAAATAAAGATATTTACCATCGGCAGACCATGTCGGGCTCCAATTTATGTAATCGTCATTTGTGATCTTATTTGGTTTACCGCCTGTTGCAGAAATTGTCCATATTGCCCTTTGACCGGTTCTCATAGGAAGTCCCCAATATGCAATCCATTTACCACCAGGTGACCAGCTTGGTTGTACCGCATCACCATCATAAAATTTTTGATTTTTGCCTGACTTCAGATCAGTTACCCATAAGGCGCTTGTTGAAACTCTTGAATATGGATTTTCGATTAATTCTGTTGCATAAATTATTTTTTCAGCATCCGGAGCCCAGGCAGGATTGTAACCCAAGTCTGTGAGTCTTCGTACAGATTCGCCGGTTGATCCCATTAAGAATAAGCCGCCACCATCTCTTTCCGATCGAAAAACGATTAACTGTCCATCAGGAGAAAATGCAGATTGATAATTGTCAACATTCGAATCGTTTGTTAAATCTATTGCATTTCCTCCGCCGATTCTCTGCAGAAAAATATGTTGAAAACCGTTAACCGATTTTGTGTATGTTATATAATTTCCATCGGGAGAGATATCAGGATATAATTCTTCACCGGATTGTTCGGTTAGCTGTTCAAACTTATTAAAACCGGTAACTTCAGGTTCACTTTTATAAAATTGTGAATAAGCAATGAACAATAGTGCTAATAAAAATAAAGCCCACGGAAGATTCTTTGGTCGGAATATCTTTCCTAATTCGAACCTGCGATTAAACATTTCGATTGAAACGGCGCCTGATGATTTTGAGATTTGCGAAGCTTCAGAACTTTTGTTTAATGAGTTCTGGTTTACAGTATAAATTCTACTTTTCCTGTCACCGGTAGATTTTTTTATTTTCCTTAAATCTTTTGCAAGTTCTTTCGCAGACTGGCAGCGTTCATCTTTATCCTTTTCCAGACATTCTAGGATTATTCTGTCCAGTTCAGGATCAATTTCTCTTTTTACGGTTGAAAGGGGAGGCGCTTCAACATTTACTATCTCGTACATTATGGCGGTCTCGTGCAATCCCTTAAAAGGGGATTCACCTGCAAACATTTCGTAAAGCACAACGCCAAGAGAAAAGATGTCTGTCCTGTGGTCTGCATCTAATCCTTGCACCTGCTCGGGCGACATATAACCTAGCGTTCCCATAGTTGTGCCGACTTTCGTAAGCCGCGAAGCATTTTTATCTGAGTATAATTTTGCAAGTCCGAAATCCATTATCTGTGCAATTCCGTCTTCACGTATCATAATGTTTTCAGGTTTAATATCCCGGTGAACAATTCCTTTTGAATGAGCAGCGGCCAAGCCTTCAGCAACCTGGACACCAATCTCAAGTTTTTGTTTTGCTGAAAGACTTTCCTTTTTATCCTTTAACGTTTTACCCTCAACAAACTCCATAGCAATAAAAAGCTGATCTTCAAACTCTTCAATTGAATAAATTGTACAGATATTCGGGTGATTCATTGCCGAAGCAGCTTTTGCTTCCTGTATGAATCTTGCCTTATCATCTTCGGATGATGTAAGTTCAGCAGGGAGGAATTTCAGGGCTACAAAGCGTTCGAGTTTTGTGTCCTGAGCTTTGAACACTTCACCCATTCCGCCTTCACCGAGTTTCTCTAAAATTTTGTATCGTAGGATTGTTTCGCCTATCATTTAGTTGCCTTTAGTTTCTCCAGTTTTTCCCTGGTAGCAGGATACTCTCTTAATGCCAGAGCTTTCTCATAGTATTTGATTGCTTTTTCTTTATTACTAATTGCGGAATAGTAATCACCTATACTATCATAAACGTTAAAGCTATTAGGATAATTCCTGATGTTCATTTCAAAAAGTGAGAGCGCTTTGGATAACATTTTATTGGCTAAAAAATTATATGCCAGCCCGTTTACCAAAGACTCCTGCGGCAATATTTTATACCCCATATTCTTTGATAATTTTTCGGAATATGCTGTGAGCACAGAATCTGTGTTAGTTAAGCTGTCAGAAAGCACAGCAAATGACGGCAACTTGTAAAAATTAAAGAAGAAATGTAATGCATCGTAGGTAGCTATTAAGGGTACTGAACCATGATTATCCTGATCGTAATATTTCCAATCAGAGAACAATCCATTTTTTGATTTATCTTTAAGCAAATCTGTAAATTCAAGAATTGAAACTGGATGACTTTTGGCTAATGACGTATCGGTTCTGATTTGTGAAGTATCCTCATTATTTGGTAAAGTATTTGCCATAGCAAGGTACAGCCTTTTACCATTCAGATCTTCTGTGTCTAAATTCTTTTGAGCCTGTTTTAGAATTGCCTGATCATCCCACCATAAACTTGGATCAATTGCCAGGTAAGAGTTAAACAAATTACTATGATTAAGCAAGGTATATACTACCATTAATCCCCCAAAAGAATGTCCTATAAGCATTCTATACGAAGCGGTCGGATATAAAGAATCGATATGAGGGATCAGTTCTTTTTCTATAAAGGAAATAAATTTTTCTCCGCCCCCGGAAGTCCTGACAAAATTGCTGTCAAACCGGGCGTTGGGATTCATATGAGTTGGTGTTAGATCCCGGGTCCTGTCTGTGTTTGGAATTCCAACGACTATCATTTCAGGACAAATTGTATTTCCATTAATCTGACTTAATTGATGCATCATACCAACTACGTAATCAAAATGGGCATCGCCATCGAGCAGATATATTACGGGATAACGTGTCGGGCTATAAATATTATTTTGGGCTGAGCCCGGTACGTGTATCCAGATTGCTCTATTTTCATTTAATATTGATGAATGAACGGTGTCAATAGTACCTATGACAATATTATTATTTTGATTTTGACAGCGCCCGGAACCAACGGCAAGAACCAAAATCATAATCGTAAGAGAAAAGAATTTAGTTTTCATAGAATCCTCCAATTGTAAATATCAATATTTATGTCAGCAGCATGCCCCAGATAAGGTATTCTGTAATGAACAATTGTTTCACCTATCATATCAAACCTCTAAAATCAAATAAGCGGCTACGGCGGGCAAGTCCGCCCCTGGCTGGCCGGTAGGCAGGGCAGGCAGGTTCGCCTAACTTTTCCAGTATTTTATAGCGGATCCGCCACAGGCGGATAGTTTCGCCTATCTTAGTTTTACCTCATTAATAGCCACGACCTTTAGGTCGTGGTGTTGGTATATAAAAATGTTCAGGGCTTTAGCCCCAAAGAAAGACGAATGTGGCTAAAGCCAAATTTCATTTTTTCTTTTAATCCCCGACCTAAAGGTCGGGGCTATTAAATTTCATTATTTTACATCCCCCAGCGCGCCGTCCAAAATGTACCAAACTGCCGCTCCTGAATCTCGCGCTTACTATGAGTCCTTTTCCATCGCTAGAAATACTAGCAGTACTGGACTGTGAATTACTCTGACCGAAAATCACATCATACCCGTATTCAGCTATTTTTCTCGATTTACCGGTTTCCACATCGATAACATCAAGTCTCGCAATTTTTTCAACAGATGAACCAATGTAAATCTTTTTGCTGTCGCGTGACCATGCCAAACAATAATTCCACTGGGAAGGATTAACCGGCGGCAAAATAATTTTTGTTTTTTTACCATCAGGAGAAATCAATAACAATCTTTTGTTTTGTTTTAATGCAATCCACTTGCCATCAGGGGACCAGGATGGCAGGTCGTAGGACACTGTTGAATCCGGTAAATGGACAGTTTCACCATTACCTATAGGCACAATTTCCGCATAGGAAGTATCTCCATTATAAATATTAACATACAAGCTTTGACCATCGGGCGACCAGCAAGGGTTTCTTACCTGCAAGCTGTCCGCAAACATCAAAACGGGTTTTCCTCCTTCGGAGTTAGAAACCCAAAGTTGAGCAAAAGATTTTTTCCCTGAACGATTGTACGCTACTCGTCTGCCGTCCGGCGAAATGACAGCTACCCGAAATTCGCCGGAGTCGCCTGGAAAATCTTCGCTAGTAACAATTGGATGGGCATTACCATTTTCCTCTTCAAGCCAAATTTCTTCTTTACCTGTTTTTTCAGTAATGTAGGTCATCCGCTTTCCATCAGCAGAGACAGTTGCGGAGTATTCATTTACTGAAGTTGCAATGAGGGGTTTTAACGGCGATCCGTCAAAAGGGAGCTCTATAATATCAGAATTCGTATTAGATATTCCCATAAGAATTCGTTTACCATCAGGAGATATTGAGTTGAAATCTTCACCTTGCTGGGAAGATGTAATACGGGTAAGTGTTTCATCTTCAGTGTCGGCGATCCATATTCCATTATCATTGGAAAGTACAATCCTCCGGGAATCTGGAAGCCAATTGAAAAGGGGCGGCTGGGAAAAATTCTTTTTAGAAAATATTTTTCTTGGTTTTGCACCAGGTCCATCCGGCCAGGGAAGGATCCAGAATTCGACCAGGCTGGATGTAAATGTTGTTAACCCTATTTTTGAACCATCGGGTCAGAATTGCATATAAACCGGAGTATAGCCGCTGGCCATTTTAAAAGGAGCAGGTAAATACCTTCTTAGACCTTTGCCATCAATATTGGAAATAAATACAGTACTGGAGTCTCCAAAGGTAGAATCCACAAAGCTTGCTATAGTCCAATAAACTAATGTTTTATTATCCGGTGTAATGGCAGCTGAGATTATTCTAAATGGAAGAACACTTTTGGGATTACCTCCCGCAAGTCCTATTGACTTTAGCCAATAATTGGAATAAAAATATATATCTTTCCCGTCCGGCGACCAGAACGGTCTAAATAAATTTTCATCAGTAATTAATAAAGCGGAGCTGGGATTATCGATTGATCGGACCCGCAATTGATTTTTGCCATTAACAAATTTTACAAAAGCAATCGACCTCCCGTCCGGCGACCAACTGCCATCGTCTACTACACCTTCGGTTTCAAACGGTGTGTATTTATAATTTGAAAGATTTATTCCCGGTTTTGTGAGACTCTGGATAAAAAAGAAATAAACAATTGCTGCAACAAATAAAATCGCGAGGGATATAATCCCAATTTTTAATTTTTTATTTTCAAGAAGAATTTTTTGTTTGTTGTCTTTGCCGACAGGAACAGCCTGCTGAATTCTTGATGCAGTTCGTGAACCTGTTGATACTCTTTTCAGTCTTCTTAAATTCCTTGCAAGCTCCGCTGCAGACTGACACCTGTCCGGGGGATCTTTCTCAAGGCATTCCAGTATAAGCCTTTCAAGCTCAGGATCAAATTCAGGTTTTGCTTCAGAGATCGGCGGAACGTCTGTATTTACAATTTCATAAACCAGTGCGGCTTCGTGCATTCCCTTGAAAGGGGAGACACCGGCAAATAATTCATAAAGGACTACACCGAGAGAGAATATATCTGTCCTGTGGTCGACGTCCTGTCCCTGTATTTGTTCGGGGGACATATAGCCCATTGTTCCTAGTGTTGTGCCTGCTTTTGTAAGCCTGGATATATTTCCTGAGGAATAAAGTTTTGCAAGCCCGAAATCCATTATCTGAACTATGCCGTCTTTTCGGATCATTATGTTGTCAGGCTTTATGTCTCGGTGAACGATTCCTTTTTCGTGGGCGGCAGCCAACCCTCTGCCACCTGAACACTAATCTCTAGTTTTTGTTTATCGGAGAGAGTTTCTTTTTTATCAGTTAAAGTTTTCCCGTCAACAAACTCCATTGCAATGAATAACTGCTTTTCGCCCTGTTTGTTCTCATATTCTTCAATAGAATAAATA
Source organism: uncultured Bacteroidota bacterium (assembly GCA_963772675.1). GTDB lineage: Bacteria > Bacteroidota > Ignavibacteria > Ignavibacteriales > Ignavibacteriaceae > JAKAGZ01. The sequence continues at coordinate 2,993 of CAVYYF010000006.1, read as the reverse complement.
GTACAAACATTAGGATGATTCATCGCCGAAGCTGTTTTTGCTTCCTGAATGAAGCGTGATTTTTCATCTTCGGTTGCAGTTAGTTTTGATGGGGAGAAACTTCAGCGCAACAAAGCGGTCTAGTTTTGTATCCTGCGCTTTGAAGACTTCACCCATCCCGCCTTCGCCTAATTTTTCAGTATTTTGTAGTGGAGTATTGTTTCACCAATCATTATTTAATCCTATTATTTCAATTTTGCCAATCTTACTTTTGCATCTTTTATTTCATGTGAATTAAAATCTGCATCTTTCCAGATGTCTAAGAATTTTTTGTATTCGCTTATTGCTTTTTCTTTTTTACCCTGTTGCTCGTAGGCAACACCCAGCCAGTAATGGGCTTTAACCGACTGAATGGGCCAGTATGTTACTTCTCCCGGGATAATGCACCAGTATAAATCATTTGTACTCCTGACCATGTAAGAGGCGCTGTAATTCATTAAAGCATCTACAGTTTGATCAGTCTGAAGCAGACAAATTGCATAAAATATATTTGGTTCATGCTTAGGGGCAGTACCTGTACCCTTTTTAAATTTTTGAAGTGACATCTTCATATTTACCTTCTTCAACAGTTACGAGCGCATAAATATAATCAGCAGTAACTGAAGTGAAGGGATGTTCCCGCTAACATCTTCCTCTATTTTATTAACAAGATTTTCCGCATCAGATGTTCTTCCGTTTTTAACTAACGCCCAGGCAACATAATCACGGCCATAAATTTTATCAGTTGGATTTTTATGGAGCTCGGACTAAACTTCTTTGGCATATTTCGGCATTCGAGAATATTGCAATGATTCGTAACATAAATGAATCAATTGGAACAATACAAACTCTTTTTCACCAGGTGAAAGTTTGGAATTTAAAAAAAGAAATACTCAATGTTTTCAGCATTTTTAATTGTCCTTTTCGAATTTCAATAAGCGGTAATGGAATTCGGCCAGTAACTCCGCCTGCACCCCCGAGGCCAATTGCATATCCGGACATTTGGCAATGCCTTTCAGCATCATTGTAACTTTGGTTAGCAAATGATAATACCCTATTTTGTAAGCATCAAAATCATTCCGAAGTGAGGTTGAATATTGATATGCAGAGCGGCTTGACTATAATCCATAAACCAGGCATAATATCCCCTTTTGTATCGTAAGGGTTAGGTTCGGCAGGAGGCTAATTGTACATTTATCTGGCAGTTATTGCTTTCTGTTTATTGCCAAGATATGCATAAGAATATGATAAAACATTCCAGACCGTTTTTGCATTTGGATTTGCTTTGACACTTCACTCAGCATCGCGGTTCCTTTTTCAGTGTTAAAAGAAATATATCTTAATAATGAAATCTAAGCAATATTATTGGGTGGTTTCAAGGGATACAACTGAATTATCTGGTTCTTTGCTTCGATTGCTTTTTGATAATTGTTTGAATTTTATAATTATTGGCAAGAATTAGCAGCCGTTCCCTTTTAGTCGTTTTATCTGACAGGTACAATGACTTTTTGAAACGAACTTTGTCCATCTTCCGTTTCACTAAGTGTACTTTGGGCCTGACAATCGATAATATGCCATTGCAAATTTCGGCTCGAGATTAACTGCCCTTTCATATGCAGAATTTGCCTCTTTCCAGAAAAGCTTTTCCCTAAGGTTAAGACCTTCTATATAGGCACATAAGCTTCTGGAAAGATTGGTAGTTACTTCAGCAACTGATTTAGTTTCAGACGATGAAGGTGATACGGCTTCGTAAATCATTCTGATTAATAAAGAAAGACTGTCTACAAGATTAAATATCTGGCTTTCGGTAAAATTTGTTAATTGCTGCGAGCCAATTACTTTCCCGGTTGGAACATTTACCAGGTTGGTTGTAACAGCAAGCTTGGGGACCATCTGGAAAATATTTCCCGTTAGCATTGTGGTTACACCTGCCTGTTTTGCAATCTTAATTGAAAGGAAGGAGAAAGTTCTTTTGTATTGGTTTGACCCAGATCCTTTTCGATTTCCAGAAGCCTGTCCCTGCTTATTACATCAAGACCTTTCACCTGTGAAAGAGATGTAATTGATAAATGGGTCAGCATATCGCCGGTGTGATTTTTATCTGCAGGATCGGAGATATTCTGAAAATACATTACAGCTAAAGAATTTTCTGTTGAGGATGCTGCCGATGGTGCGATCCGCACTTGTTTTGAACGGATTAAAAATGAAAAACACTGTTACTAGTATTATAACAGCTAATTCAGAAATAATATTTTCAGGGAAATTTTTCTATTTAATTTGCTTTTGTAAGAACCTGCTTCATTTATTTGTTTTGGTAATTGCAGATTCAGCAGTTGTGGTTTAGACATAACCTGACCTCGCATATTCAATATTCTTTTTCTCTCTTCACAGGTCAGCCAACATATCGTCTACATGCTGGTAATGTTCATCTCTATCCTTTTCAATTGCTTTGAAAACAATACCCTCTAAATCTTTGAGATACCTTATCATTGAATCTTGCAATCGGCTGAGGATCTTCGTTTACTAAAGAATAAATCAATGCTGCCTGATGTTCAGCATCAAAGGGAAGACGGGCAGTCAGCATTTCGTATAAAACAATTCCGAATGAAAAAATATCCGAACGAACATCAACTTCTTCTTCTTCGCCTGTTCGGAGGGACATGTATGTTGCTGTTCCGACAGTTGAACCAACTGCCGTTAGCTTTGATCCGCCTTTAACTTTTGCAAACCCGAAATCCATTATTTTAACCTGGCCTTTTGGGGTCAGCATAATGTTATCGGACTTTATATCACGGTGAACAATCCCTTTTTCATGAGCAGCAGCCAATCCTTCGCAAACTTGTATCGCCATTCCAGCACCTTCTTTACCGTGAATGATTTTGCATCCTGTTCAACCAACTTTTTTAAAGTTTCACCGTCAACATATTCCATGACCAGAAAACTCTGGTCATCTGCCTGCTCAATTGCGTGGATGG